>CAMPKA010000007.1 GCA_946887075.1 uncultured Salinimicrobium sp. | reverse complement strand
TCACCAAAGCCCGTGCCAAGCCAGGTACCGTCCGGCATGGCCATTTCGTACTGCAGCGTATCACTGATCACTTTCCCATGAGGAAACTTCATTTCAGTGATGAGGAAGATGTTACTGAACGGGTATCTGGAATCATTCCGAAGATTTATAAAGAGATCGTACTTGTGCAGGGTATCTGGCGCATTGAACCGAAATTCAACCAGCGAATCGCGATGCCAATAGGTGGAAAGGCTTTCATATTCGTCATATACTCTGCCTTTGTCACAGGACCCCAAAACAACAGTAATGGCAAAGCTTAATAACCACTTCTTACCCATTTTTCTGCGGCTTTCTTTTCCTGCGCTTGTTTTTCCGTTTCTTCTGGCTGGAGCCTTTATGGTCAAAACGGGTCAGGCTGTCCTGTCCAACTACATTGTTGAAATCCGGTTTTTCCTCTCTTTCTACCTGTTGCGCGAACTCCTCGAGGCTTCCCACCGGTTCGTTGGTGGAATTCGCTTTGATGATCTTGTTGGCCTGATCAACAGAAAGGGTGTGCCAGTTACCCCAGTCCCCTTCATAGGCATACCACAAAAGACCTTTGAAAATGTCTATTTTCTGACACACCGCGGTACCTTTTCCAGTCTGCAGCTTTATCTCGGTCTTCGGAAATCCTTTAAGTGCATCGAGATAGGTGTCAAGTTCATAGTTGAGGCAGCATTTCAGTTTACCACACTGGCCAGCCAGTTTCTGGGGATTCAGGGACAGTTGCTGATACCTCGCTGCTGAAGTGTTGACCGATCTGAAGTCTGTCAACCAGGTGGAACAGCACAATTCCCGACCGCAGGAACCTATTCCTCCCAATCGGGAGGCTTCCTGGCGAAATCCGATCTGCCTCATTTCAATACGCGTGTTGAATTCCCGAGCGAACTCTTTTATAAGCTGCCTAAAATCAACACGAACCTCCGCCGTATAGTAGAAAGTCGCTTTGGATCCGTCTCCCTGGAACTCGATATCGCTTATTTTCATCTGAAGGTTAAGCCGAATTGCGATTTCTCTTGCACGAACCTTCATTTTTTCCTCCCGGTCTCTTGCTTCCTGCCACACGTCGATATCCCGTTGTGAGGCTTTTCTGTACACCCGTTGGACCTCCGGACTGTCCGACTTCACTTTTTTCTTTTTCATCTGCACCCTGACCAGTTCCCCTGTCAGAGAAACAATGCCTACATCATGACCGGGAGAAGCCTCCGTAGCTACGACATCTCCGATTGCAAGGGAGAGATTTTCAGAGTTCCTGTAAAAGTGTTTGCGTCCGTTCTTGAATCTGACTTCTACAAAACCAAAAGGTTCCATCCCCACGGGGAGTTCCATATTTGACAACCAGTCAAAGACGGTTAATTTGTTACAGCCGTCGGTTCCACAGGTGCCATTATTCTTACATCCTTTGGGTTGCCCGTCTTTACCGGAAGCGCAACTACTACATCCCATATGATAATATATTGAAATCCTGAGGTAATAATCAAAACCACGGATTGGATTCTATTGAAAAACTACTGATGTAAATATACCACAATAAATGGAACGGCAGGAGACCAGGCTTATTTCACTTTTTGTACAAAAGCACCTCGGACCTTCCCTTTTTAAAGATCTTGTTGCTATTCCCTTTGCCCTTTCTCAATTTCCTTTGCTCCTCGTAAGGCAAGGATGCGATTTCCTTACAGGCTTCAGAGCAACAGCTATCCATTTCTGCAGCACATTCCTCGCACTGAATAAAAAGAAGATGACATGCTTCATTGGCACAATTGACATGTGTGTCGCAGGGTTTTCCACACTGATGACAGTTAGAAATGACATCATCACTGATTCGTTCCCCCCTCCTGTGGTCAAAAACAAAGTTTTTCCCTATAAATTTATTCTCGAGATTTTGCTCCTTTACCTGCCGTGCGTATTCTATGATGCCGCCCTCAAGCTGATAGACTTTTTTGAATCCTTTGTGTTTGTAATAAGCACTCCCTTTCTCACACCGGATCCCCCCGGTGCAGTACATCACAAGATTCTTATCCTCTTTGTATGCTTCGATGTCCTTCTCAATAATCGACAGGCTGTCCCTGAAGGTGTCAACATCTGGAGTCACGGCTCCCTTGAAGTGGCCGATCTCGCTTTCATAATGGTTCCTCATATCCACAAGAATCGTATTGGGATCTTCAAGCAGTTCGTTGAACATCTGGGCGTCGACGTGGACCCCTTTATTCGTGACATCGAAGCTGGCATCATCAAGCCCGTCGGCCAGAATTTTATCTCGAACCTTCACCTTTAGCTTGAGGAAGGACTTCAAGTCATGTTCTATGGCTATATTGAGCCGCACTCCTTTAAGAAACCAGATACCATCCAGAAAGCGTTTAAACGCCTTGAAGTTTTCGGCAGGGACGGATAATTGTGCATTGATTCCTTCATGGGCTACGTAAATGCGGCCCAGTACGTCAAGTTCCTGCCAGGCGATGAATAGATGATTCCGGAAAAGGTGTGGGTTTCCGATTTTGGCGTATTGATAGAAAGAGAGTGTTAGCCGATCCTTCCCGGCTTCCTCTAAAAGAGCTGCTCTTTCTTTAGCGCTTAATTTATTGTACAGTTGCATGCTATACCAACATTTAAGGTTAAAGAATTGCTGCAAAGATAGGCGAATAAAAAAATGCCCCAATTTTCCAACAGGACATTTTTTTTCGAACGGCTAATTCGTTATTACTATTTTTTAATTTTCCAACTAAAAATAACAATAACGTTAGCCGCCGTCCACTCGGCAGCTGCAGCTTAAATTGACTACCACGGAGCTACCGGAAATAGTTAAGATAATATTTCTTCTCAGGAATTTCATCCTAGTATTGCTTTATTATTTAGATGCATTAAAACCTGAAAGGTTGCGTATTAATTTTATGCTTCTTTGAAAACTTGTAGTAATTTAGCAGCACTATCACACTATAACAATCCGAATCAATGAGTAACGAAAAAGAAAAAGAGGCGAAGCTGAAAGCACTCAAGCTCACCCTGGATAAGATGGATAAAACTTACGGAAAGGGAACCGTAATGAAAATGAGTGATCAGAGTGTTCTCGACGTGGATGTGATTCCCAGTGGCTCCCTGGGTCTCGATCTCGCTCTTGGGGTGGGAGGCTATCCCAGAGGAAGGGTTATCGAAATATACGGACCAGAATCATCCGGAAAGACAACGCTCACGCTTCATGCAATAGCCGAGGCTCAAAAAGCGGGCGGAATTGCAGCTTTCATAGACGCTGAACATGCTTTTGACCGGTTTTACGCCGAAAAACTTGGAATCGACCTTGAAAACCTGATAATCTCTCAACCTGACAATGGAGAACAGGCATTGGAGATAGCAGATAATCTTATCCGATCCGGAGCGATTGACATTATAGTTGTGGATTCAGTAGCTGCTTTGACTCCCAAGAGTGAAATCGAAGGGGAAATGGGAGATTCTAAAATGGGATTACACGCCCGTCTGATGTCCCAGGCCCTTCGAAAACTTACCGCATCCATCAGCAAAACGCATTGCACCGTGATTTTCATCAATCAATTACGAGAGAAGATCGGAGTAATGTTTGGAAATCCTGAAACCACTACTGGAGGGAATGCGCTGAAGTTCTATGCCTCAATCCGGCTCGATATCCGGAGATCTACTCAAATCAAGGACAGCAATAGTGAAGTCCAGGGTAACAAAACCCGCGTTAAGGTAGTCAAAAACAAGGTCGCCCCTCCCTTTAAGACAGCGGAGTTCGACATCATGTATGGAGAGGGGGTTTCCAAGATCGGGGAGATTATAGACATCGGAGTCGATTATGAGATCATCAAGAAAAGTGGATCCTGGTTTAGTTATGAAGACACCAAATTGGGACAGGGAAGAGACGCCGTGAAAATTCTCCTCAAGGACAACCCTGACCTGATGGAGGAATTGGAAACCAAAATAAAAGAAGCCATGGCGGTGGCAAAAGGCTAACATAGAGAAAAATCCTGATTGTATCGGGATTTTTCATTTTTAACGCGCAACCAATTCACTTCCCTCGCATCTGATACATAGAGACCAATTTAACTTTATGAAGAAGATCATATTCCTGCTGCCCCTATTGCTTTCATTCATGGGGTGCAGCCTAGACCATGATGGCGATTCCCAACAGCCGATTTATAGGCTGGTCCCAATTGTTGCCACCAACCTTCCAGAGACTTTCACTGCCGGGGAAACCTATGAAGTTGAAATGACCTATGTGCTCCCGACCTCCTGCCACAGGTTCTTTACGATTCAGAACCAGAATACTGCTGATGTCCACCTTTTTGGAATCCTCGCCTCGGTTACCCAGGGGTCCGATTGCCAGGAAACCGAACAAACAGGGATAGCCAAATTCGACCTACTGGTAGAACCGAAGGAAATGTATACCTTTAAGTTTTGGCAAGGGGTGGAGAACGGGCAGGACATCTATCTGACTGTGGAAGTGCCTGTTGAGAACGCCCCGGCAAATTAATTTTTAGATATTGAGCATCAAACAACTCATCAAGAAATGCAAAAAACAGGATATCAAAGCCCAGGAACAACTCTATAGGTTATATTCCCACAGGCTCTTTCCTGTCTGCCTCAAGTATTCTGCCAGCTATCAGGAAGCGGAGGATAACTTGCAGGATGCTTTTTTGATGATTTTTAATAAGATGTCCCAGTACAAGAATTCCGGCTCGTTCGAGGGTTGGATGAAAAGAATCGTGATCAATGTTGCCCTGCAAAAGTATCGGAAGCAAACGGTCTTTGAGATCATCAGGGAGGACCAGCATAAGGCTCCGGAGGTAGATGTGGATGAAGATCAGCTTTCGGTAGATTACCTTTTAAAGCTCATCCAGCAACTCCCGGACCGGTACCGACAGGTCTTTAACCTGTACGTCCTCGATGGCTTTTCCCATAGAGAGATTGCTGCTATTATGAACATCACTACAGGCACCTCCAAATCCAATCTGGCAAGGGCCCGGGTCATTCTAAAAGAAAAAATCGAGGCCGGTCTGCCCAACCGGGTCCGAAGTATTTAGGATGGAAGAGAGAAAACATATAGACCGGTTATATCAGGAGAAGTTCAAGGATTTTGAGGCTTCTCCTCGCGAGGAAATCTGGAAGTCGATTTCATCACGTCTACAGGAAAGGGAACAAAAGCGGCCATTTCTGTTTTTCAACTGGAGAAGAATCGCAAGTGTCGCCGCTGCGTTGGCCGTCTCCCTTGTCGCCGGTGACTGGTTCAATGCAGGACAGATTTCTGCGCCGGTTGTGGAAGGGAATTCTATTCAGGAAGATCGGGTCACATTATCCCCGGGAAGAGAGGCTTTGGCATCTGAAACAGATCCGGATCCGGAGAGCGGAATCGGGACTGAGGCGATACCCGAAGCTACCTCTCGGCTCCATCAGCTCCTAAACCTGGCAAAGTCAGCAATCATACCTGGGGATACTCCTGTCATTGCCACAGCCTCTCCGAATCTCAATACACCCGACATCAGCGAGGAACCAGAGCAGGTAGCCTTGATGGAGCAATCTCCAGAGCCTCAGAAAACCACTGCGGATACCCCTGCTAAGGGAACCTTTGAAATCTCCACCTACGCGGCTCCGATCTTCTATGGTAATTTCGGAAGCGGAAATTTTCTTGACCCTTACCTCAACAACAAGAGTGGACAAGGAGAAATCACCTATTCCTATGGCCTTAAGATCGCCTACGTGGTTTCTGATAAGATCCGCATCAGGTCCGGGGTAAACAAGGTCAGTATGAGCTATAATACCAATGGGGTAATCTATTCTGCTGTAATGGGATCCCCTGCCAGTGTAATTGCCCTGGACCAGAAAAATATCAGAATGGGTGATCCCTCCGACAACGCTATTACAGGAACGGATCGGGCAGGACTCGGAGAGATTAGCCGGGGGTTACTCAATCAGAGAATGGGATTTATAGAAATTCCGGTAGAGTTGGAATTTAGCCTGATCGACAATAAAATCGGGCTCAACATCATCGGCGGGGCCAGTACCCTTATTCTCGACGAAAATCAGGTCTATCTCAGCGCAGGAAGTCTCTCAGCCGAAGGACAAGCGACAAATTTGAATGATATCAGCTTTAGCACCAATATCGGGTTGGGAATCGATTACGAAATCTCGGAAAAATTCCGGCTAAACCTGGAACCTATGATGAAATATCAAATCAATACCTTCAGTACGCCTTCTCCTGAAAACCGTCCCTATTACCTGGGAATTTATTCTGGATTCACCTACAAGTTCTAATCGTGATCCCGCTTTTCGAGCTCCCCCAGAATCACCTCCCGCGTTTGTTCTCTTAAGGCTTTTTTATCCTGATAGGACAAACCTTCAGTCGTAATGAAAGGCTTTACCCTTGCCCTCATCCTGCCTGGGCTCCCCTTTAAAAAGACGTAGGGGAACCTTTTCTTGTTATCATAAAAAACCAGGGGGACGATCGGAATCTGGTAATCTATAGCCATTCTGAAAGCGCCATCCTTAAATTCATCCAAAACCAGATCCTGATCCTCTGGTACTCCCCCTTCAGGAAAGATACATACACTGATGCCCTTGTTCAGGATCCGTTCCGCCTGATCAAAGACCATTTTACGGCTTTTTTGGTTCCGCCTGTCGACAAGAATGCAGGTTCTCTTATAGAAATATCCGAAAAGGGGAATTCTCGCAAGTTCCTGCTTGCCGACAAAGACAAAAGGTCGCTTTACGATCCAGAGCATCAACATGATATCCGTCATGGAGGTATGGTTGGCTACCAGAACATAACTTTGATTCTTTTTAAGTCGTTCTTCCCATACGATCTGCGGGAAAAACCCCATTCCGTATAAAATGGTAACGGCCCACAGACGTGCGACGAAAAAGAATTGAGGATAAAATATCCGGCTTGAAGTAAAAAGAAGTAAGAAAGGTAAAAACAGTAGTATGGGCACAGCCATGAGTACATAGAACCAGACTCTCCAGATGATGATCAAAACAGATCCCAGTACTCGCATGTCTCCAAAAATAGGGAATTGGATTGAAGTCTGGGTCAAATTGGATTACCTTTGCCCAATAAAAGTATAAAGATGTCAAGAATTCTTACGGGGATACAGAGCACGGGGACACCCCACCTTGGGAACCTTCTCGGAGCTATCATTCCCGCGATTAAAATGGCGAATGATCCGGATAATGACTCCTTTCTTTTTATCGCCAATTTCCACACCCTTACCCAAATCAAGGATGCGAAATCAATGAGGGAAAACACCTTGTCGACCGCCGCAACCTGGCTTGCTTTTGGTCTCGATATTGACAAATCCGTTTTCTACCGTCAGAGTGATGTGCCCCAGGTAACCGAGCTGACCTGGTTTCTGAACTGCTTTTTCCCCTATCAAAGACTTACCCTGGCACATTCTTTCAAAGACAAGGCAGATCGCCTTGAGGATGTAAATGCAGGTCTTTTTGATTATCCTATACTTATGGCCGCCGACATTCTGATCTATGATGCCGAGGTTGTCCCGGTAGGAAAAGATCAGCTCCAACATATTGAGATCACCAGGGATGTCGCCTCCCGATTTCATTCCAAAATGGGAGAAACGTTTGTAATCCCGGAAGCCAGAGTCTCAGAAGAGACCATGTACGTGCCTGGCACAGATGGGGAGAAAATGAGCAAATCCAAAGGAAATATCATCAATATCTTCCTGCCCGACAAACAACTCCGGAAGCAAATCATGGGGATCCAGACTGACAGTACTCCTCTGGAGGATCCCAAAGATCCTGACACCGACAATGTTTTCCAGCTTTATCGCCTCATCGCTTCTAGAGCAGAAACTGAAGAAATGAGGAACAACTATATCGCGGGTGGGTATGGCTATGGACATGCTAAACAAGCTTTGTATGAAGTAATTCTTCGGAATTTTGCCGAAGAAAGGGAGAAATATCACTACTATATGGAGCATCCTGAAGAGATAGAGGCTGCGCTTTCAACCGGAGCACGAAAAGCCGCTGCGGTAGCCGATCAGGTGCTGGCCCGAGTGAGAGAAAAGCTGGGTTATTAGCCTTTTTGCCAATTTCGTTTCAGAACGAAATATTCTGGATTTTTCTGGATAAGGGCCTGGATTTCAGAATTCTATTCTATTTAAAAAATTGTTAATAAGTTGCACACAGGCTATTTTTTTCCACACAAAAAAACTTTAAATTTGTTTCTATGGCGATAGAAAAGTACATCCAGGATCTTCTTTACAGATATGAATGTGTGATACTTCCGGGCTTCGGGGCCTTTATCGCCCAACAGCAATCCGTACGTTTCTCGGAAGCTACTCATCAGTTCTTCCCGCCGTCAAAACGGGTAAGTTTTAACCGGCAGCTTGTCAAGAATGACGGCCTTCTGGCGAGTTATATCGCGGAAGTAGAAAAGCGCTCCTATAAGGCCGCCCTTGAGAGGCTGGAGCATTTTATTCATGACCTGCAAGTCCTGTTGAACGAGAACGGGAACGTCCGGCTGGATAATATAGGAACCCTTATTCATGGAGATGGCGGACGAATCGAATTTGAACCTGCTATCCAGGTCAACTATCTCAAAGAAGCTTTTGGACTGGAGGGTCTTACGGCAACCGAGGTCGATCGGGAAATCGGACGTCTCCCGGTTTCGAAGCGCAACAGCTCCCAACCTGAATCACAAAGGCCGGCAAATACCTGGGTCAGGTATGCAGCCGTTGGGTTGCTTGCTGTAGGATTATCCGGTGCCGCTGGATTCAATTATTATTCGAACCAGGTCAGAGAGTACAACCTGGCCCAACAGAAGGAAGCTGCCTCCCTGCTTGAAAACCAGATCCAGCAGGCCACTTTCCTAATCAGCAATCCGCTTCCTGCAGTGACCCTTAAGGTCTCGAAACAATCCGGAGCTTATCACATTGTAGCCGGCGCTTTCCGGGAATCTGAAAATGCCGAAAAGAAGGTCAGGGAACTTCGGAAGGAGGGTTTTCCTTCACGGCAGATTAAGGTGAATAAGTATGGACTCCACCAGGTGGTGTACAGCAGCCATGAAGATCGCAGAGAAGCGCTAAACGCCCTCTGGGAAATCAAGAGAAATCGCAATCCCAAGGCATGGCTCCTGGTGAAGGAACAAAAATAGAATTCGGAATTTCTCCCGTCCACAGGTAATAAATTCAGCCTTTCTGAGCTGTGGATAATATGTTTACCTTTGCCGGAAAAATATCATGCAGGCAAAGACCCCTTCAGCTTCCCGAACGATAATGACAGACCTGGTCCTTCCGAGTGAAACCAATCCGCTGAACAACCTTTTTGGAGGTGAGCTACTGGCGCGGATGGATCGAGCGGCCAGTATAGCCGCAAGACGTCACAGCCGAAGAATAGTAGTAACCGCATCCGTAAATCATGTCGCCTTCAACAAAGCGGTGCCTCTTGGAAGTGTCGTTACTGTGGAAGCTGCTGTTTCGAGAGCCTTTACAACCTCCATGGAAATATTTATCGATGTCTGGGTAGAAGACAGAGAGAGCGGTAGCCGGAGTAAGGCAAATGAAGCCATCTACACTTTTGTAGCTGTAGACGAGACCGGGAGTCCGGTTCAAATCCCTTCCCTTGAGCCAGAAACTGATCTCGAAAAATCCCGTTTCGAAGCTGCCTTGAGACGCAAGCAGCTGGCGCTTGTTTTGGCTGGTAAGATGAAACCCGAAGACGCTACCGAGCTTAAAGCTTTGTTCTTGTAAGCTAGAATTACATCTGATATATCCACAACTCTGGGTTCAGTTTCTCGGTATTCTGATACAGGAGGAAATGTAAAGTCGTTTTTCCTGTCGTAGGACTGGTTGCAATGGTCCCAATCTCCTGACCGATGACCACATCCTCTCCTTTCCTGACATATACCTCATCCAGGTTATTATAGATGGTGATATAATCCCCATGCCGGATCATTACCGCACGATGAGCCCCCTTCACTGCCTGTACCTCACTTACTTTACCACCGAACACAGCCTTAGCCTTACCCCCTTTCTCCGTATCGATCCGGACCCCATTACTGTTTATAGTGACCGACCTAAGCACGGGGTGTGGCTGGGTACCAAATCTCATCGAAACGGTTCCTGATCTCACCGGCCAGGGGAGTTTTCCCTTATTCTTCTCGAAGTCCGCTGCCAGGGCTTTTGCCTCTGGTGTGAGTTTAAATACCTCACGATCTGTTGATCCCTCGGCTTCGTTGTTCTTGGCGATGGCAGCAGCTATAATGCGTTCTATTTCCCTGTCGATCTCATTGATCTCCTGCTGCTTTTTCCTCAGCTGTGCAGCGAACTGCCCTTCTTTCTTGCGTATGGCAGCGACCAGGGCCTGCTGCGATTCCTTATTCCTCGCCAGTTGCGCTCGGGTTTCACGATTCTCGGCTATCAATTGATCCTTTTCTTTCTTCTGATTGGCCAAATGTTCGTTCAACGCCTGCAGCTCCAATGTCTTCTTCTTGATTTCCTCTCCCTGCTCATGTCGGTAGTTGGCATACTGCTTCATGTACTGAAGTCTTTTATATGCTTGAAGGAAGTTTTCGGAGGAGAGCAGAAACATGATTCTGCTTTGCTGAGATTTACTTTTGTAGGACCGCCTGATCATCCTGGCATAATCCTTTTTAAGACGTTCGAGATCTGCCCTTAAGGTTCCAATCCTTTCCTGGTTTCTGTTGATCTCCCTTACCAGAAGATTGGCCTGCTCATTGGTGACCCTTATCAGTTTTTCCGTGGCCCTGATCTGTTGGTCGAGATCCTGAACCTCCGTAAGAATAGATTTCTCCTTCGCAAGATTCGAGGTCCGTAGGTTATTGATCCTCCTAATCTCTTGCTGCAGCTCCAGCCTTCTTTGCTCCAGTTCCTCTCGTTTATCATCCTGCCCGTAAGCCTGGAAGGTGGAACAAATCAGAATTAAAAATAAGAGCCGGTTGACTGTTTTACCTATGCTCATTCCACAATGATTTCTTCATAGCCCGAAGGTATGGAAAATGGAAATCTCACTGGCACGTCGAATTCGAGAGATTTGAAGGCCAGATCCAGTTTGGTATTCTCCGGGCCGTCAGAGGCGACTATGAGAATCTCGCCCGGAAATTCCTGATCTCCGAATTTCTGGTATTCCGGATATGAAATGGTGACGCCCCTGCCCGCTTCAACCTGTCCGAGTTGCTGGGCAAGGATCCGGAAATTTCTTGTGTCGAGCAGGAACAACTTCTTCAGGTTGGAATCCGTTACTGGTTTCAACTGATAGCCTCGTTCAGATTCAACCAATGAGTAAGGTTCTTTCCGCAAATCATATATCGCCTGTCCCAAAAGCAGGTTCTGGACTTTTTGAAAATCCAGGGGTGTGCCGAGAATATCGCTCAGAAGTCGAAAATCGCCATCAAAATAGGTCTGGGTGATCTTTTCATAGAACTGGACCGAGGAAGGGGTGATCAGTACCTTTGCCAGAGGGATTCCCAGCAACTGACCGCTCATCCAGATCGTATCATCCTTCTTCATTCTGAAGGAAACCGTGACATTCTGCTCCCGATCCTCATTCTGATAATTAACGTTCAGTCTCCCTTGCAAGGTTTCAAAATCAACCTCGTTGGCATAATGCTTTTCCACGATGGCCGTCACAGCTGCATCCTCAACAGGAGTCCCTCCCATGCGCGCTTTACGTGCGCCACAGGATGTTATTGCCAGTAACAGCATCCCCAGTAGGAATCTCATACTTCTATTCATTCGATTGTTGATTTTTTATTTTTTTTGCCTTTTCGAGATATAAAGAAGCTTTTTCCGGCTCCCCGATAAGGCTATAGGTTTTGGCAAGCTCTTCATAGATTGCAATGGCTAAATCTCCCTCTTCCAGAAGAAAATCCTCTGCACTGAGCAAGAGGTCTTCTGCAGATGCCGAATTTCCTAATTCATTCTGCGCCTTTGCCGAGATCAGGTACAGCCACACCTGAGTTGGAAAGATCTCGAGCCCTTCCGCCCCGAGCTCTGCCACTCTATCATAATGACCCATTTCCCATTGAAGATGGATTACCTCGCGAAGCAGGTCGAATTCCAGATCCGAATTTTCCAGGGCCAATGTAAAATATTCCAGGGCCTGTTGCTTTCTTCCTTTCTCCAGAAAAAAGGTGCCGAGTTGCTGATAGACTTTTGTGTTTCCCTCTTTGGATGAGAAAATTTCTACCAGTTCAACAAGCTCCTTTTCCAGGGCAGGATCCTCTGAGACGTATAGCAGAAAATCATTTAGGGCCTGGTATTTCGTCAACTCGTCAATTTGATCACTCTTCAGCAATATTTTCATCGAATTAACCGCTTGCTCTGATTCGCTCCTTGAAATGTGGAACTTATATAGCGCGAGGTGGACCAGCTCCGAGGATGGATGAATCCGAAGCAGTTCCTGAGCCGTCTCAAAGGCTTTTTCATGCTGGCCGTTTTCGCTGTACACGAAAATAAGATTCAGGTATTCCTGTTCATTTTCAGGATTCTTGGCAATGCCTTGCTCCAGGTCATTAATCTGCGCATCAAGATTCCCGGTCCGGGCGTAGATCTGTCTTCTAAGACCCTCTCTGTAACTGTTAGACCCATACTGGGACTCGAGAGAATCAAGGAGGTCCAGTGCCGCGTCGAATTGCTCATTCATGATATACAGATTAACCAGGTCCTCCTTATAAGAATCATCCTGTTTTGCAAGCTCCTTTACCACTGAAAGGGCATTCCCGAAATCCTTACTGAGATAGTAGGTGTTATAGAGTTCAGAAAGAATAGCCTGATTTCCTGGTGCCACACGCCTTCCCCTCTCGAGATATGCCGCGGCTTCAGGAAATGCCCCGAGGGCATTGAAGTTTTTTCCGAGTTCAAGATATACCACAGCCTCTTCAGGTCTCAAGGCGAGACATTGAATCAAGGCATCAACTGCTTTTCCGTAGTTTTCAATCGCTTTTTGTTTCAGGGCCTCAAAAAAATGCTCCTGAAATGCATCATTGACCTCTCCCAGATCATCCTTGGGTACTTCTATCACAATGCCTTCCGGTTCCTGAGCGGAAAGTTGGACCGTCAGCAACCCCAGTACAATCACAAAAACTCTGATATGACCTGACATGGATATTTTCCTTATATCTTTTATTCCAAAACCGAGTAATCCCCTATGCTGATCTCGGTGAACTCGCCGTTAAACCTGGCGAAATTTCCGATCATGGCATTCGATAACTGCGCATTTTTCACCTCAGCAAAGTTCTGGATCAGACTGTCGCTGATTTTCGAATTCACGATCTTACAGCCGTTGCCCAGGGAAACATTAGGACCGATAACAGCATTTTTAAGAACTACATTTTCCCCTATAAAACAAGGGGCAATGATCTCAGAGTTCTCCTGTTTCAGATCCGCTGCTACCAGGTCCTTCCCTTCGTCCTGAAGAAAGCCCAGCATTCTGGTATTGGTCTCAACCGTAACCCTCTTGTTTCCGCAGTCCATCCATTCCTCTACCTTTCCAGGAACAAATTTCATGCCCTTGGTTTTCATCCTCTCAATGCCATCATTAATCTGATACTCTCCACCCCTGAGGATGTTCTCGTCAAGGACTCCCTGAAGTTCCTGTTTGAGAACCCCAACATCCTTGAAATAATAAATCCCGATAACGGCAAGGTCGGACACGAAAGTGGAGGGTTTCTCTACCAGATCCGTTATTTCCTGTTTATCATTCAACCTAATCACCCCGTAGGACGAAGGATCCGCCACCTGTTTCACCCATATTACGCCATCGGCTTCCTTATCTAACGTGAAGTCCGCCCGGAAAAGTGTATCCGCATAGGCAATCACGGCTGGACCCTCTAAAGAATCTCCGGCGCACATTATAGCATGACCGGTGCCCATTGGTTTGTCCTGATAATAAATGGTTCCTTTGGCACCCAGGCTTTTGGCTATTTGCTTAAGTTCTTTCTCCACCTGCTCTCCGAAATCCGCTCCTATGATAAAGGCAATCTCATCTATTTCCTCATCCAGGACCCTGGAAATATCTTCCACGAGCCGATGTACAATCGGCTTTCCTGCGATGGGAATCAAGGGTTTGGGTATAGTAAGGGTATGCGGACGAAGCCTTGAGCCTCTTCCTGCCATGGGCACTATTATTTTCATTTTTTAATTTTAATGGTTAAACCAGGGCACTTTCTCCCCTATTTGCTTCCAGTGCTGCCAAATCCGCCTTCTCCGCGCGTGGTTTCTTCAAGAATTTCCACCTCTTTCCAGAAAATGTGTTCATGACGAGAAATCACCAGCTGGGCGATTCGGTCTCCGTTTTCAATGGTATAGGGTTCGCGGGAAAGATTGACCAGGATGACACCTATTTCTCCCCTGTAATCGGCATCTATTGTGCCCGGGGAATTGAGTATCGAAATTCCTTTTTTGGCAGCAAGGCCACTCCTCGGCCTTACCTGGGCCTCGTATCCCACAGGAAGCTCGATAAAAAGACCTGTTTTGATTACTGTTCTTTCCAAGGAACCAAGGGTAATAGGTTCCGAAATAGAAGCCCTTAAATCCATTCCCGCAGACGAACCTGTTTCATAGGAAGGTAACGGATGGGAGGACTTGTTTATGATCTTGACATTCATTCACGTTGCATTTAGAAATAAAGCTTTTTCAGGACCTCAACATCTTTCTGAGATCCGCTTTTTCGGAATAATAAATAAGAGCAAAAAAGATAAGAATTAAAATACTTCCCAGATAGTAATTTTGCCGAAAAAGGTAGAAATACACCAGGGAAAATCCTATCGAGATCACCAGATAACTGCCTATTCTCTTGAGGTCATACGGAATGGGAAAGTATTTCCTTCCCAGCAGGAAGGAGAGTAACATCATACTTCCATAGGCGGCAACAGTCGCAATGGCCGAACCGACATATCCGAAGTAAGGGATCAGCCATAAGTTCAGCCATAGCGTAATGCCTGCCCCGAACAAGGAGATATAGGCCGCGAAGGAAGTCCGGTCACTGATTTTATACCAGACAGAGAGGTTATGATAAATCCCAAGAAAAAAATTGGCGATCAAGATGAGGGGGACCACTACCATGGCCTCCCAATAGGCCGAATCCTGAATCAGAATTAACTTGAGAAGATCTGCAAAAACAGTAATCACCAGAAGTATTCCAGCACCAAAAACAACGAAATATTTGGTAATGGTGGCATAATTCCGACGGGAATCCTTTTCCCGGGCATGACTGAAAAAGAAGGGTTCTATTCCCAATCTGAAAGCTGTAGCAAAAAGGGTCATGAAGAGGGCGAGCCGGTAACAAGCCTGGTAGGCCCCGACTTCAGCTTTCGCTATATTCTCCGGCAACATCCAGGCAAGGAGTATCTTATCGAATACTTCATTGATCACGAATCCTACTCCCGCAATAAGAATGGGAAAACTGTATTGCAGCATCTTTTTCCACAACTGCATTTCAAAACGGAATGACAGCCTTAGGTAAAATGGCAGTAGAACAGCCAGGGTGAGACCAGATGCAATGAGATTGGACAGGAAGATATAGGCGATTTCATGATCCGGAATATAAATCCCTTCGAACAGGTTATTGTCGCTTGCCAGATCAGGCAAATACGCTATAAAGAAGATGTTTAAACCAAGATTGACTGCAACGTTACCGATCTTTATGGCTGCAAACAAGGCTGGTTTCTCTCGGGCTCTCATCCATGCAAAGGGGATGGTTGTCAGGGCGTCAAAGGCCAGAATCCAAAGAACATATGATAGATAATGTGGTTGAATGGCGGTGGCTGTGGAGATCTCCTTCTGCAGTAGCAATCCAGCGCCAACGAAGAGACCTGTCGAGATGATCAGGGAAACCGCCGAGGTGGAAGTTACCGTTGCACGATATTTCTCCTGATGAAAAAAACGAAAAAAAGCCGTCTCCATCCCGTAGGCCAGGACCACATTGAAGACAGCAAGCCAGGCAAACACTATGGTCACTTCACCAAATTCTGCTCTGGGGAGGTAAAAGGTATACAAAGGAAGGAGGAGGAATGATAGCATCCGGGGAACCACCGTCGCAAGGCCGTATACAAAGGTTTGCCGGAAAAGCTTCTGAAAAAGAGCCAATAGTTGAATTTTTCATCACAAATCTACTATTTGCCCTTCAGAAGTTCCAATTTTTACGGGTTTTTTATCGGGGAGGCGTCCATATCTTTTTGCCTGATCCCTGTGATCTTGAAAAACTGAGGAACTCCCGCTCCGGAATAAATGATCACAGCCTCATCCTCCTCCAGATCAAAGGGAATTTGAGCCTGAATGGGCACCACCTTATTTCCATATTCCTTCCGAGGGTCTTTGTGCATAATGAGTTCGGGATTGACGGCCGAAACGGAGGCTTTTCTGAATTCCGCTACATAGAGATTTTCCTGACCGGAAACTTTTTCAAGTGGGGCTTTTTGACCTCTGAAATATACAGAATCAGGTTCGTTGCCTGCAATTCCCTTCAAAGGAATGAAAAGATTCAAACCAGATGGGGCGTCCCTGGTATCCGAAGTCCAAGTAGCGTAATAGGCGCCCTCGGCACCGAGTTGGGATTCTTCTCCGGTTTTTTTCCCATTTGCACAGGAAACCAGGAGCAATACGCTGTTTATCGTCAGGAGGCTGTACCAGAAGCTCTTCATAGGAATACAATTTTATATGAAAATACAGGTTCAAAAGTGGTACCAAAAAAAAAGCTCCGCCAAAAAAAGCGAAGCTATAAGTTATGAGGGCTGCAATCCGATTACTTGTTCAGGGCTTCTGCTCCCCCTACGATTTCAAGGATTTCGTTAGTAATAGAAGCCTGCCGGGCCTTGTTGTAAGACAACTTGAGAGAATCCCGAAGTTCGGTCGCATTATCCGTCGCTTTGTGCATGGCAGTCATCCTTGCCCCATGCTCCGAAGCGAAAGAATCCCGCAACGCCTTGAAAAGCTGCATCTTCAGGGATTTTGGCACCAACTCCTTCACAATTTCCTCCTTGGAGGGCTCGAATATGTAATCCAGGATGAGCGTGTCCTTCTTCTCGACCGGTACTACGGGTAAGAATTGTTCCCTCATTACGACCTGCGTTGCCGCATTCTTGAACTGGTTGTATACCAGAACTATCTTATCGTAACGCCCAGAGACGAAGTGCTCCATCAGTTCTTCCCCGATCGCAGCAACATAGTCGAAATGCAGGTTGTCATAGACTTCAGTATTGTTCTTCTGGATCTTAAACGATTTCTTGAGAATATCATTGGCTTTTTTCCCGATCGTCATGACCTCTATGTCCTTCCCCGCATATTCAGTTACCGCGAGATCCTTTACCGCCTTGACGATATTGCTATTGAAAGCACCAGCCAAACCCCGGTTCGAAGAAATAGCTACAATAAGCACCTTCCTGACCTCCCGCTGCTGTGAATATTTGCTTTCCTGGTCGTCTCCCAAAGTCGCGCTGAGACTCTGAAGCAACTCTGACAATTTCTGCGAATAAGGCCGCATGGCTGTAATCGCATCTTGTGCCCGACTCAACTTGGCAGCAGAAACCATTTTCATGGCACTGGTGATTTGCATGGTCGAGGATACTGAAATTATCCTGCTTCTAAGTTCTTTTAAATTGGCCATTCTGTTGGATCCTTAAGATAAAGAGCCGGAGGATGGCATCCTCCAGCCCGTCTGTCATTTAAGATTTATATTTCGCCGAAAGCTCCTTTGCTACCTTGGTAAGGGTATCGGTGACCTCATCCGTCAGCTTTCCTGCTTTCAGCGTATCCAGCACATCCCTGTGTTTGGCATCGAGATAGTTCAAATAGTCCTTCTCGAATTCCCTAACGCTTTCCACAGGAACATTTCTCAGGAGGTTTTTGGAACCTGCAAATATGATTGCGATTTGATCTTCCACAGGATATGGATTGTTCTGTGCCTGTTTCAGAATTTCCACGTTTCTCTTACCCTTTTCAATGACACCCATTGTTGCAGGGTCCAGGTCCGATCCAAACTTTGCAAAAGCTTCCAATTCCCTATACTGAGCCTGATCCAGTTTTAGAGTTCCAGCTACCTTTTTCATCGATTTAATCTGGGCGGCTCCACCCACCCTGGAAACAGAGATTCCTACGTTGATAGCCGGCCGAACCCCGGAGTTGAATAGGTCTGAAGTCAGGAATATCTGCCCGTCAGTAATAGAGATCACGTTGGTCGGGATATATGCAGAAACGTCCCCGGCCTGGGTCTCGATCAACGGTAATGCGGTGAGGGAACCTCCCCCTTTCACTTTATCCTTTAAAACCTCAGGAAGGTCGTTCATATTCCTGGCAATCTCGTCGTCTCCGATTACTTTTGCAGCACGTTCAAGAAGTCTCGAGTGAAGAAAGAAAACATCACCCGGATATGCTTCCCTTCCTGGTGGACGGCGCAATAAAAGTGATACTTCCCGGTAGGCTACCGCCTGTTTTGAAAGGTCATCGTAAACGATGAGTGCAGGACGTCCCGTGTCCCGGAAGTATTCTCCTATCGCAGCACCTGCAAAGGGAGCATAAACCTGCATGGGAGCCGGGTCTGATGCATTCGCGGCAACAATCGTGGTATAGGCTAAGGCACCGCGATCCTCCAACATTTTAGCAATACCCGCAACAGTTGAAGCTTTTTGCCCAATGGCCACATAGATGCAGTACACAGGTTCCCCTGCGTCGTAGAATTCCTTTTGATTCAGAATGGTGTCTATGACCACAGCGGTTTTACCCGTTTGGCGATCTCCGATCACAAGTTCCCTCTGTCCCCGGCCAATCGGCACCATAGCGTCGATAGCCTTGATCCCTGTCTGAAGTGGCTCCGACACCGGTTGACGAAAAATTACCCCTGGTGCCTTTCGCTCCAGTGGCATCTGGAAGGTCTCCCCTTCTATAGGCCCCTTGCCATCTATGGGTGCGCCAAGGGTATCCACCACTCGTCCCACGATCCCTTCACCTACATTAATCGAGGCGATTCTTTGGGTTCTCTTTACTGTAGCACCCTCCTTGACCTTTTTATAAGGGCCGAGGAGTACGACTCCGACATTATCTTCCTCCAGGTTGAGGACGATACCCTCAAGTCCCCCGTCGAATTCCACAAGTTCCCCATACTGAGCATTAGCCAAACCGTACACATTGGCGATACCATCACCGACATTTAGTACAGTACCGACTTCATCCAAAGTCGCTTTCGCTTCAAAACTCGAAAGTTGCTTCTTCAATATTGCTGATACCTCAGCCGGATTAATTTCTGCCATAATCTTTAAGAATAATATTGCTGCCCCCCTGGGTACAGCCGGTTTCAATTAAATTTTTGCTATATATGTATTGTTGTGTAAAACCCTGCTCAAACTGGTCAATTGCGCCTTAACACTCGCATTGTACTCCAGGTCACCTACCCTTAGGATAAAGCCTCCAATGATCTCCTCGTTCACAACATTTCTCAATTCTGCCTCCTTGCCTGTCAGTTCTTTTACCTTTTCGAGCATTTTCTGCTCAAGTTCAGGAGTCAAAGGGATCGCTGTTATTACTGTGGCAATCTGCACTTTATGCAGCTCATTGTATAACGACCGGTATTTAGCGGCAACCTGGGCAAGAATGTCCACCCTGTTATTTTCCAAAAGAACATCAAAAAGGTTCTTTGTCAATTCGTTCACCGAACCGAAGATCTCCTGAAGAACATTTCTCTTCATGTCATTTCTGATGACCGGGCTCTTCAGGAAAATCCGAAGATCTTCATTTTCATCAAGCGTTTTGGAGATAAGCCCCATATCGGAATTTACCTCCTGTACGAGATGTCGATCCCTGGCCATGCTCATCACGGCCCTGGCATACCTTACTGCTGCTCTGCTCCTCTGCATTCCCTTAGTTTAGCGTTACATCATCCAACATGTCCTCGACCAGCTTCTCTTGTTTTTCTGTTGTCGAAAGCTCCTGGCGAACGACCTTTTCTGCAATCTGCATGGAAAGCGTTGCCACCTTGTTTTTCAATTCAGCAAGAGCAGCATTCTTTTCAGTTTCTATAGTGGCTTTGGCCTGGGCGATCATTTTCTCTCCCTCGGTCCTGGCTTCCCCTCTGGCTTCTTCGATCATTTTTTCTTTGATCTCTCTGGCCTCCTTGATCATTCCGTCTCGTTCCAGCCTGGCCTCCTGCAGCAATTTTTCGTTGTCAGACTTCAGATTTTGCATCTCTTTTCTGGCGTTTTCTGCAGATTCCAACGCGTCTTGTATTCCCCGCTCCCGGTCATTGAGGGCGTCGAGGATAGGTTTCCACGCAAACTTCTTCAGAAGAACGATCAGGACAACCAGAATAATGATCTGCCAAAAAAACAGTCCGAAAGAAAAGTCGTTAACTAGCTTTTCCATTGTATAATTTTGATTCGTTTAATTTTTTAATAAAACCAGGCCTGGATGCCAACCGCATCAAAGCCCGGTTTCTTTTTCTGATTTACACTGCGAAGAGAGCTGCAAAAGCAACCCCTTCAAGAAGTGCGGCAATAATGATCATTGCAGTCTGGATCTTTCCAGTCGCTTCAGGCTGACGAGCAATACCTTCCATGGCTGCCCCACCGATCTTTCCAAGACCTATTCCGGCACCGATGATAATCAGACCAGCTCCAATTAAATCTACATTTAAACCTTCCATACTTATTTATTAAAAATTAAACTTACTTACTCTTTTGTTCCGGTATTATAAAACTGGAATATCCTCGTTATCAGCAGGATGATGTTCGTCGTGCTCTTCAACTGCCATCCCGATATACAAGGCACTCAGCAGGGTAAAGATATAAGCCTGCAGAAATGCGACCAGCAATTCTATAAGGGATATAAAAAGCGTGAATCCAAAAAAAGCGGGTCCTGCAATCCAATTCTGAAAAACCACGATCAATCCCAGAAGCGTCATCACCACCACATGTCCGGCGGTCATGTTTGCAAAAAGCCGTATCATCAGCGCAAATGGCTTGGTGAACATCCCCAGGACTTCGATCGGCGCCAGAATGATCTTCATCGGAACCGGAACCCCTGGCATCCAAAAAATGTGTTTCCAATAATCCTTATTCCCGCTGAACTGGACGATGATGAAAGTCACCAGGGCAAGCCCAAAAGTAACCGCAATATTCCCCGTCACATTGACACCCAAAGGCGTCATTCCCAGAAGGTTCAGGATCCATATAAAGAAGAAAACGGTCAACAAAAAGCTCGTATACTTTCTGTACTTCGGACCGATATTGGGTTTGGCAATTTCGTCTCTTACATAAAGAACAAGGGGTTCAAGAACTCTTCCGAACTTGCGGGGAATGCTTCTATTCCTATAGGTCCTGGCCAAAGCCGAAAACAAGATCAGCATTAGTATTCCCACCAGGATCATCGTCAAGACATTCTTGGTTATAGAGAAATCCAAAGGTCGCTCATTGGCGGGAAAACCGTCCTCCCCATAGACGATATCACCCTCCGCATTGGTTTTGTATATTTTGGAGTGGTAAAGCCGGTAATGCTGTCCGTCGATTTCGACCAGTTCCTCTCCATGATGAAATTTACCCGAAGAAAAGACCTTGAGCCCATTATCCCACAGAATTACGGGTAAAGGAAAGCCATAATGGGCTCCGCTTTCCGCATCTGAAAAGAAATTGAAGTAATGGGAATCCTGTAGGTGGTGATCGATATAGGAATTGACTTCGTCCCTGGTATTGACCTGAGGGTCTCCTTCCACAGGTCCATGACTCTGATCCGGATCTCCGGACGCCTGAACATTGAATGAAATGAACGATAAAAGGCAGGCTAAAAAATATTTCGCAAGGTTTTCCTTATGCATTTTTTCAGGTATATTTCAGTCCTTGAATTTGGCTGCAAATATACACATTTATCTCCAAATAAATAGCCCCCGATTCTTAATTGTTTTTTCACGCCAAAGAGGCCGTAATCATTTGTCTTTCGAGAAATTACGCCGGTTCAATATACCGACTACGAAGGTGATTTCAATCCCAAGGCAGAGGAGGTAAGGATAAAAGAAATGTAAAAAAATATTCCTGTCGGTTTCAAGTCCGGAAGTTTTCAGCAGCACCAGAAAAATTCCCAGTTTTATAAAGCTTCCGACCATAAAGATAAAACCCAGTTTGTCCTTGAGATGGTTGGCGGCAATAATAATCGTGGATGTAAAAAGGAGCGTAATCCCGACATTGAACGTGTATCCGAATACGATCTGACCCCGGGAAACATCCTGAAAAAAGACCTGTACCAGGTAATCGTGAACCAGAAAGCTGATTCCGCCAGCAACAAGGAGAATGGCTAAGAAGGAGAACAGGCGCTTGAACATGAGAGGATTTCAATCGTTAAAGTGCTTCAGTTGTTTAAGCACCACGTAAATGGAAGCCACCAGGCCAAAAAGCACAAGACCTATGGTAAACCAATTTTTACCCGAAGAATAGCGTTCATCCAGTTCTTTACCTGCCCAGGCACAAAGAAATATTGTCCCGCCCATCTGAAAAGCGATACCTGAGAAGATAGCCCAGTTTTTAAGCTGACTTTTCTTGTTGTTCTTTTTTTCCTTGTCCATTGCTCACAATTTTCACGGTGCTGCGCATTACGCAATTGGCATTAAATACCGCCCCAGGTTCAACCGCGAGTTTGCCTAAAACCGCCTCTCCGTCGATTACCGCGGAAGTTCTGAGGCTGAGGGTTTCAGCAATTTTCAGGTTTCCATCAAATTTTCCTTCAATATCGGCACATTGACAATCAAGATCCCCCTCTAGAACTCCGGTCTTCCCAATGACGACCTTGCCGGGGGTGATGACATTACCGACCACTGTTCCATCTATGCGGATAGCTCCTTGTGCTTCGATCGCGCCTTTGATACAGGTTCCGGCGGCGATATTATTCTGCTCCTGCTTCTGATTGGCATTCGGTTTGGTTTTCTTTTCCTGTGAGAACATTACGGTGAGATTTGGGTTAACTGATCAAGGTAGGTTTCTATGTTCTTATGGATCTGGGCGATCCGGTAATTCTCTGCTGAAATATAGAAATATTTTTGTTGTACCTGCTCCTCCCGTGCAAAAGTTTGAGCAAATTCGCGTGCACTTTCAAAGGTTCTGAACCCGTGAACTACCAGAAATCGGGTGTTCTCATCATACACATCCAGGGAAATCGACCGATCGCTGAAATGATTTTTCTCCATGAATTTCAAGAGTTCCTCTTTCATTCGGGAAGCCGAAATGGTATCCTGATAGGAGAAAGGAAGAATCACTTTGAAGGACGCTCCTGCAGCCACCGGACGAAAGTTCTTATCCCCCAGGGTCTGCTCCAGGGATTTTAATAGATCCTGGGCTTTTTTCCCCTCCTCAGTCTGCGGATAGTTCATAGCAACAAAGTCAAGTTCCTGCCGATATCTCTGATAGCCAAAGAGCCTTCCTGCTGCCAGGGCTTTCAGTAATTCCACCTGCGGAATAATAGGATCTCCGGCAAATTCTGAAATCATTTGTTCCGCTCCTGAAACCACCTCCTTGAATTTTTGCTCACGATAGTCGGAATAGAGCCGATCATACTGATCGGAAGCACTGTTTTCACCAGCGATTCCGCTCCCAGGATTCAACAGGATTTCAGCATACCGGGAATTTCCGTGATTGTGGATAATGTCGTTTCTGATTGCCTGGGCCCTTGCCCGCTCTCCAAGTTGCTCGAAAATCTTGTATAGATGATATTTGGCTGGGATCAGCAACTGTTCTTCGGGCTCGTGGTCCAAAACAAATTGTAGTTTCTCTGCAGCGGTCCTGAATTCGCCGAACTTCTCGCTGTACATCAAGCCCAGTTGGTAATTGGCAAAATTACGTTGCGCCCAGAGACTGTCTATCACTGACGGATCGTCTGGAATTCGAGCTACGTACACTTCAGGATTGAACCTCGGATCATTTTCAAGCACCTCAGTTGCCCCTACAGAATCCAGATCTCCCTCAGCATCCATCACAGCGTTTGTACGCCACTGATCTACCAGCTTCCTATCCCCCCAAATTCTGAAGAATTCCTGTTTTCCGTACGCCACTGCGGTTGGATTATAGAAATAGAAGGAAGAGGTTGGATCGGGAATTCCGGGCATCGGAGTTCTCTTGTTTTCGAAAAATGCCGCAGAAGCCGGAAGTTGGTTTTCCAGTTCTGGCTGATCCTTCATTCCCTGTTTCAGATTTTCTGTGTAATCCCTGAAAAACTCAATCTGTTCCTCCCTGGGGAGAGATGCCAAATAAAGGATGCTGTCCGTTTGGCGAGCCAGCTCTTCATAATGAATAACCTCATCAAGATTGTCTCGCTTTCTCCTGATTAGCCTGAATGCTCTTGAGTCTTCTGGGAGCCTTGTGAGCGTACTATCATAGTAGCTTCCGGCCATTTCATATTGAGCTGCATCAAAGTAAATGTTCCCCAGGGTTTCATAATCAAGGGATTGAAGATAAGCGTTCTCCCCAGGAGATCTGAGACTCTGATTGTAATACTGAATCGCAAGATCCACTGAATCCTGTTGATAATGGAATTCGGCCAGTTGAAAGTAAATTTTGTCCAGAAAGGCTCTGTTCTCCCGGTCAGCTGCGAGTGCCTCCAGCTCGCGTAGCACAACCGCTTTTTCTTCCGGCGACACATCAGTCCCTTCGATTTTCTTGATCTGCGCATTGACATAATAAATTCTCTCTGTCTTTCTGTGAAGGTCAATGACCTTGTCAAACGCCCATGAGGCACTGTCGGGTTTTCCGATCCTTTCGTAGATCTGACCCGCGATAAACCAGTAGCGACCACTCGTCTCTTTGTCATCGATGAGTTCCGCTGCGCGCTTGATCGGACCCACGGCGGAATCCGGATGCCCAATATTGAGGAAAGCCTGGCCGAGCATCGCCGAAGCATGAGCCTTTGCATCTTCGTTCAGATCCTCCTCCTTTAAAACCTCTTGTAGATTTTCTATGGCAAGTTCGTTGAATTCCAGCCGGATGTTCACTTTTTCCCTCCAGATTCTGGCTTCGTTGATATTGTCGCTGAGCGGATATTTGTGCAGGATGTAGTTGAAGGCTTCAAGGGCGGGAACAAATCTCTGGTCGTAATATCTCGCTTTCCCAAGGAGCAAATAGGCCTCATCTATATTCGGATTTCTTTCCCTTCCCTCAATCAGCATAGAATGGCGCTGAATCGCCTTGACCGCCTTTTGCTCCGCCACCTGAAAATTGGGATTTATTACCGTTCCAGGGGGAAGTACGGTTTCACTGATATGCATTCGTTCTACGGGAAGAATTTCCCAGTAGTAGTCCTGATAGTTCTGGTTCATCTCCTCGATCCCGAGTTCAAGAGCCCGATTGCCATTGTAAAGCGTATTGTACCTTGCAGTCATGGCATGCCAGTTCCGGTTGATGAACGAATCGTTCTTTCGCGAACATCCCAGTACCGCCATAGCGACGAAGAGCGTTATTATAAATCCGGGAGTTATTTTCAAAGCCAGTGGAATCCTATAACTGTTAACTGCTAAAGACGCAAATTATTGCGCCCATAAAAGTACACATTTTTAAGCGGCCCATTCCGAAACAGAGAAGGGAAAGTGAGGGTCGGGGGCTACCGGGAATCCGAATCGCTCTTGCTAATTGGTTTCTTTCGCGTGCCCTTTTTCGAAATACTGCTCGAGCTCCCTCAGGGTTGCCTCAGAGGTTTCCAAGTCGTTGACCACGACCCCCTTGTCAAGAACCACAATTCTTTCACAGACTTCTGTGACATGGATCAGGTCATGGCTGGAGATCAGAACCGTAACCTCCGAAGCTTCAGAGAGTTCCCTGATGATTCTTTTGAGCCTGATCTGGGTCGTGGGATCCAGATTGGCGAAGGGTTCATCCAGGATCACGATCTCCGGGTTTCCTATGAGGGCAGCCACAATTCCGACTTTCTTCTGATTCCCTTTAGAAAGATCTCGAAGGTATTTTTTTCTTCCAAGGATCTCCCCGTTGAAGAAATCTTCAAATTGCTTTAAAAAAGCCGCTACGTCAGCCTTGTTCTGGTGACGGAGTTCCCCGACAAAATCGAAATACTCCTCCGGGGTGAGGTATCCGATTAAAAAGTTCTCATCTATGAAGGATGAGGTAAAGGGTTTCCACTTTTCATTCTGACTGACAGTCACCCCGTTGTTAAAAATATTACCGGTACTGGGTTGAATCAAATCCAGCAACAGGCTGAAAAAGGTAGTTTTTCCTGCCCCATTGTTTCCGACGAGTCCAAAACTCTGACCTCTGGGGATCTCCAGGTGGGGAATATTCAACACTGTGGTTCCGCTATAAACTTTGGATAAGTTGGTAACTGTTATCATCATTAACTTGTTATTCTCCGGCCTGTTTAAAACCATTGATCATTACATATTTATTTCTTCTGTAGCTGATTTCTATTCTCGCGAGCAGCGCATTTCGCAATACGAGCCCGATGAATCCCATTCCAAAGAGGATTCCTGTCGCCACTTCGAACGAGACGAATTTATCGATCAGCCAAAAGCAAAGGATCGGTAGTACCATCAGCGGAATTCCTATAAGCCATTGCGCCGCTCCAGTTCCCTGATAATTCATAAAAGGACTTTTTTCTAGATCTATTCTTTTCCTGTTGAACGAACCCGCATAGAGTAAAACAGGAACATTGACACCAAGGTTATAGATCGCGCAGGCCATATTGATCAGGAGAATATCCCATCCGAAATAGACATAGGGAGTGGTCAGAATGGCGAGAATCACGATACTGCATGAGATCAGGCTGGCTTTGGCCACGAGGTAATGTCTTAGCGGGATGTTCTGAGCCATCATAAGGGAATAATACGAGGAATCCCATGCCGGAATGAACTGGCCGAAATTGATCATAAAGATTCCGGTCATAAAAATTCCTACAAATACAAATATGGCTGGCATATCCGCATAGGCCTCATTGGGATAGAAGATCAGCCCATAGCAGAGGATAATGATCGATAGAAATACCGTCGTTTTTGGCCTCTTGTTTCTGAAGATCAATTTAAGATCGAGTTGCAGGTAAGGAGCAATATCGCCAAATCTGCGCACCCAGCTGAAATCACGGGTGCTGGTTTTTTTGACTTTACCCCTCAGGGAATCATCCAGATAAAACCGGGACTCCAAAATCCTCTGGTTCCATTTGTAAAGGAGGAAAACCATTACCACAGGCACCAGGGCTAGATAAGGGTGTAGAATCAGAAAATTCATCAACTCCCCAAAGGCCTCCGAAATGCTGAGAACGCCGAAATAGTCCAACAGGACAAACAGAAGCACCAGCCCGATATACGGCAATAAAGCCTTGAGTTCATCCGCGAATTTTTTCTTCAGGACAAAATTGACGTAGTTGATGCACAGACTCAGGGCATAGGTTGCGAACATCCAGGCCAATACCTGAAACCACTGAAAATCGGATTTTAGAACAACAATGGTCCCAAAGGGAACAATGACCAGCAGGGGAAGTAGGTTGAAAAAGGAAAAAAGGGATTTGATCAAAACGAAATTGACCGCTGTCCGTTTCCTTACGGGAAGAACCAGCAGAGGGCGGATGGCAAGTACGGGCAGGGTCTGAAGCATGAACCGTACCCCCAATTCAAATCCGAGCCAGGTCAATAGGAAATTGTTGACCATAAGCAATGGCTCGCTTTCGGGAAACATCTCCAACATCAAGGGATACAGCCCAATACCGAGTAGCAGGAAGAGCAGCGTGAAATAGAGGGCCATAAAGGCCAGAAAAATTTTAAGACCGAGGCTCTTCCCGAAACTCGAGGACCTAGTAAAGGCCTTCCATTCCAGAGAAATGAAATGTTTGAACATGCAAATCCTTTTAATTACAGGTCTTGAAAATTACGATTTTGTTACAAATTTTAATTCTTAGACTTCGTACTTTTGCCATAAATTTGAGAAATGAGCCAGTTTTATCCTCTAAGGATTCGAAAAATAATTAGAGAGACACCTCAGGCCGTCAGTCTGGAATTCGAAATCCCAAAGGAACACCAGGATAAATTCACCTTTAAAGCAGGCCAGTATGTTACCCTGAAAACCATCATTGATGGTCGAGAGGTAAGGCGGGCTTATTCGTTGTGTACGCCTCCTAATACAGAGGAATTCCGTGTCACAGTAAAAGAAGTTCCGGAAGGCCTTTTTTCCCCTATCGCCAATAACAAACTGAAAGAAGGAGATGTTCTTGAGGTTCATCCTCCTGAAGGGAAATTTATCTTCGAACCCGAGAAGGACAACAAGCCCCATACTTATGTCGCTTTTGCCGCAGGGAGCGGGATTACTCCCATTCTTTCCATATTAAAAAGCGTTCTGGAACTCGAGGATCACAGCCGTTTCGTCCTCGTTTATGGGAACAAATCGCCCGATGAAACCATTTTCTTCCGGGAGCTCCTGGAGCTGCAGATGGAACACCCCGATAGGCTTTATATCGAATTTGTGTACAGCCAGACAAGGGAAGATGATTCTCATTACGGAAGGATTGACAAGAGCACCGTTAACTTTGTGATTAGGAACAAGTACAAGAAAGCAGATTTTAAAAAATTCTATCTGTGTGGTCCTGAGGCGATGATCACTCAGGTCACTGAAGTACTTCTTGAATCGGGAATCCCGAAAGGGGATATTCTGTTTGAACTTTTCAGTACGGAGGTCGAAGGGGAGGTCCAATCCGATTTGGAAGGGGCGACAGAACTGACCATTGTGGTTGACGATGAGGAAACCACTTTTGCTATGGCGCGGACAGAAACTGTACTCGATGCTGCCCTCGAACAAGGTCTCGATGTCCCGTACTCCTGTCAGGGTGGCATATGCAGCAGCTGCGTGGCACGTATTACAGAAGGGACCGCAGAAATGGCAAAGAATTCGATCTTGGTGGACACTGAAATTGCGGAGGGTCTCATCCTGACATGCCAGGCTCATCCTACATCCCCAACACTAAAGGTCGATTATGACGATGTCTGATCACGGGGCGTACCGAGAATTTCTTCAACCTTTTTTATTACGCGATCAGGTGAGATGGTTCTCATCACTTCCTCGTAACCCTTTGGAACGGGTTTCCCATAAATCGAAGTGGGCAACAGCGGGTAAACCTTCCGGTCCGGGAGCAGAAATTGATCCGGTGATTGATTAAAGGGTGCGAACCCGGCGTAGGGATGGGTGTTTCCCCAAACCACGATTACGGGTATTCCGTAATTGGCTGCTAAATGCCCGTTCCCACTGTCCATGGAAAGCATGGCATCCAGATTCGAAATCAAATCCAGTTGTTCAGAAAAGGACAACCTTTCCGCCACTGAGGTGACCACCGGGAATTCCCCTTCCCACCTGGCCAGATCCTTCACTTCTGTTGCTCCCCCTCCAAAAAGAAATATTTTTATATCAGGCATTCGATCCAGCCTCGCAAGTACTTCTTCCATCAGGTCTTTTGGGTACGTCTTAGACTGGTGTTGCGCAAATGGTGCTATTCCCAACCACTGCCCTTTTTTATATCCCGTTGCTGCCACGATGTTCGCGCCAAGCCGCTTTCTGGGAAGCGGGGTAACCTGCCTGAGGTCGCTCCGGAAGCCAAGGGCGGAGAACACCGCCCTATAGCGATCAAAAGTACTGCTTAATGGTTTGAAGATCTTTTTGCGCAGATTCAGGGAGGTCAGCGCAGCCTTTTCTCCTCTCCCCTTGTCGATGGTCCTGGAGTTTATCCCACGAAACGCAAGGAAAACACAAAGGATTTTAGAACGAATCACATTATGAAGATCGGCTACCCCATCCGGTCGAAGGGCCATCAGCTCCCTTGCAAGTCTGGCAATTCCGAGGAACCCTTTATGCTCCTCTTTAAGCTTAACAGGAAACACCTCCACTCCCTGGAGGTCTTCGAAGATCGGAGCAAAAAAATCGCGGGTAACCACTGTAATTCTGAGGCTGGGATTTTGCCTGACCACTGCGGATAGAACCGGAACAAGCATCGCTACATCACCCATGGCAGAAAAGCGGATCACCAGAAGATGCTTGCTTCGAATTGTCATAAGCTCAGGCTATTGCCGTGATCCTCTTAGAACAGGATTTAACTCCTGATCGTTATACATTTTCATTTGCTTGTAAACCTTCATATACTTGTCCCCGTTTTCAATGTCACCAAGCAATTGATCAATAGCCGTGGAAAGATCCTTCCGTTGCTCAAGGAGGATGCTGAGTTTCTCGCTGCACTTCGCCCGATGTTCCTCTGTGGCGTCTTCCCTTTCTGCCTCCTCCCGCATGTGATAGATCTTCAGAGCCAATATAGAGAGCCGATCAATGGCCCAGGCCGGGCTTTCGGAATTGATCCTGGCGTCGGGTTTCGGTTCTACCCCTTTGTACTTTTCGAGAAAGTAACTGTCGATGAATTCCACCATATCCGTCCGTTCCTGATTGGAAGCGTCGATCTGGCGCTTTAGCTTCAGTGCGGAAACAGGGTTGATCTCCGGGTCCCGTATAAGGTCCTCATAATGCCATTGCACTGTATCGATCCAGCACTTCCTGTATAGCAGATGCTCCAGTAGCTCCTTCTCCGCATCATAGGGATTTCGGAAATCCTGCCCCACAGTATTAATGACATGATAAGTTTCCACTACTTCCTGAAAAATGTTATTTGCCTTGTCTGAAAACATGTTTTTTGATAATTTAAGTACGGACTCTTCTGTTGGGCAAAGGTAGCCCCTTTTTTATTTTTAAGAGAAAAACCTAGAAGGCAAAGAAGATTACCCAGGGTAGGATTATCAGGAGCATCAGAAGGATTTCCCTGAACCACCTGTCCCTGGGAACTTGAAAATAATTGGTCCCAATCAGAGCCAGAGGAGGCAGGAAAAACAACAATTCGGCGCTGGTTTTAATCGGGGCAAGTACCGAAACGACCAGGGCAAGGAAGGCGTATAGCAGGATGAGAACGTAGGAAGTACGAAGATTGCTGGTCACCTTTTGAATCATCAGCACATAAAAGAAGCCGGTCCAGAGAAAGAGGGTAAGAAGAAGGGCAGCCGGAAGGAGGATCTCATAATTTTGGTAAACCTCAAAGTCGAAATGGCTCTTCATGTACCAATCTGAGAAAATGAAAAATGTATCCGTTATAAGAAGATCTACAAGAGTGGCCAAAATGAAAAGAACCAGAATCGAGACCAGGGGAATAAGAAAATTTTTGAAACGATGTCCCACGTGGAATACAATCCCTGCATAGAGCAGCAACAGGAACAGGAGCGACCAGAAATAAAAGAGAGAAGCGATTCCGATCCACAAAGCTGCATCAAATATCTTTGAAATTGAGTCACGTTGTGACCTCAGGCTCACAATTCGCCGCAAGGAGAGCAGGACGAAGAAATTTGAAAAAACGATCTGATTGTTCCTCAGGGTTTCGGGAAGCATACAGGCAAAGCACAGGACCAGGACAATTTTATATGCATTTCTTCCTGTCAATTCATTCTTAGCGGATATGAAATTCAGAACGAAAAGACTTAACAGCAAGATGAGGAAAACCGTTGTTTCGAGAAAGAATCCTGACAGGGAAGATCCAGTGAGGCGGGAGAAATTGTAGAGCAGATAGAAAAGAAGGAGGTAAGCTCCGGCAAGAACCAGGTTCACGGGTCTTGATTTGCCAAAAAAGCTTGTTAGCATCTCTCTTTTTTATATTTTTGTGTTCTTAAAAACATCACCATGAAGGATTTTTTTACCGGGATTCAGTCTTTTTTTGAAGATTTCGCCTTTGTTCCACTCAATTATCTTCGTGAGCTCGAGCTGGAGTCATGGTGGTTGGCAAATCTTTTCAACTGGATTTTCCTTATCATTGGAATAGCAGCTTTTACTTACTGGATGAAAAAACTGAAAATCTTCCATGACCGAAAAGAAGAGGAAAGACTTTCGGTTCCACGTTCTCGTTAATCCAGATCGAATCCGATATCCCTTCTATAGTACATCCCGTCGAAATGGATCCTTTCCAGGTTCTCATATGATTGGCCCAGGGCAAGACGGAAATTCTTGTCCAGGGAGGTCACGGCAAGTACTCTTCCTCCGGCAGTGACTATTTTACCATCCTTTACCGAAGTTCCTGCATGAAAAACCAGACTGTCGATTTTATCCAGTCCTGTAATTGCTTTACCCTTTTTGTAACTCTCTGGATATCCGCCTGATACAGCCATCACGGTACATGCCGATCTCGGGTTGATTAGAAGGTCCACTTCATCGAGCTCTCCCCCGGCAGTCTTTAACAGGACTTCGACCAAATCAGAGTCGATTCTAGGAAGGATTACCTCTGTCTCGGGATCACCCATTCTGACATTGTATTCGATCACATAAGGGTCTTCTCCGACCTTGATCAGCCCGATGAAAATAAATCCCACATAATCTATCTTTTCCTTTCGAAGACCAAAAATGGTAGGTTTTATAATTCTTTCCTCCACCTTTTCAAGAAATGCGCTATCTGCAAAAGGAACCGGAGAAACAGCTCCCATACCGCCAGTATTTAAGCCAGTATCCCCTTCCCCTATTCGCTTATAATCCTTGGCGTTTGGAAGCGTGATGTAACTTTGGCCATCTGTCAGCACAAAAACACTCAGTTCCTTGCCTTTGAGAAATTCCTCTATGACCACCTTGGATCCCGCAGAACCGAACTTATGGTCGAGAAGCATCGATTCCAGATCCGCTTTAGCCTTTTCTAGGTCGCTCGATATGATCACACCCTTTCCTCCGGCGAGGCCGTCGGCTTTCAACACATAAGGAGGCGTGAGACGTTCCAAAAAGGCTTTACCGGCCTCTATGCTTTCCGCTGTAAAACTTTCGTACGCCGCAGTGGGAATATTATAATCGGCCATGAATTCCTTGGCCCGTTGTTTACTCCCTTCCAGTAGCGCTCCTCTTTTGGATGGACCAATCACTGCAATTCCTTGAAGCTCCTTCTTTTCTGCGAAAAAATCCCTTATTCCCAAAACCAACGGATCTTCTGGACCAACAAGTATGAGATCTATTCCCTCCAGGACCGCGAATTCACCGATCGCGGCAAAATCGTCCATTTTGAGATCCACATTAATTCCACATTGGGCTGTTCCAGCGTTTCCCGGAGCTATGAATAATCTTTCACAAAGTGGACTCTCGCTGATTTTGTGAGCAAATGCATGCTCCCGACCACCGGATCCAAGGATCAAAATGTTCATGTGAGGGGATTTTTGATTTATATTGATCCAAATGTAGCGTTTTGAGCGGGATTCACTGGTCGATCAAGTGAATTTTTATGCGATTTGCTCACCTCCAGGCCAGCGGAGTTAGTGGCAACTTTTCTGCTTTCTTTTTGTAAATTGAGCTCGTGCATTTTTGAATTTAAATCAACAACGCTTCATCCTTGAACTGGTTCAGCCTTTCTTTACAACTTAATCGCTTTCCCATCAGAAAGGCGAAACTGGCCCTTGAAAGGATCAAGAGGATTCCTGAGGAAGATTACGAAGCCTATGTGCGGCATACCAGGGAGGCTATCGTGAAGTATCATTTCGAGAATACACCATTTTACCGGGATTTTTTCAGAGATGGAAGCTTCGATCCGTGGGGGAAAGTGCCCGTCATGACCAAAAAAGACCTGCAGCGACCTCTAGAGGAACGGTTGAGTCAGAAATTCAGCTCTAAAAATGTCTATATCGGGAAGACATCAGGGTCGAGTGGGACCCCCTTCATTTTCGCCAAAGACCGGTTCTGTCATGCACTGTCCTGGGCAGAGTTCAATGACCGGTATGGCTGGTACGGGCTGGATCTCGATCGCTCCGTTCAGGCCAGGTTCTACGGCATTCCTCTGGACGGGTTCGGATATTTCAGGGAAAGGCTCAAAGACAGATTCGGATTTCGTTATCGTTTTCCGGTCTTTGACCTGAGCGAAAGAAAAATGGAAGAGTTTTTACAGGACTTTGAGAAAAAGAACTTTGATTATATCAACGGATACACCAGTTCTATTGTCCTCTTTGCGCGATTTCTTAAAAACAAAGGGCTCGTCCTAAAGGAGCTTTGTCCCAATCTTAAGCTTTGCATCGTTACCAGTGAAATGCTGTTCCAGGAGGACAGGGAATTGATCGAAGAACAGTTTGATCTTCCAGTGATCAATGAATATGGAGCAAGCGAGCTGGGGTTGATTGCCTTTGAGAACGAGGAAGGAGAATGGATTTTGAATAGCGAGACCATGTATGTCGAGGTGGTGGATGAGGAAGGTTTCCCTGTACCTGACGGAAATGAGGGAAGAATTGTGGTTACTTCCCTCTACAATAAGGCCCATCCCTTCATCCGGTATGATATCGGAGACCTCGGGCGGCTTTCAAGGGAGGGAACCAGCAAAAAAAGAATATTGAACAGCCTGATCGGACGCACCAACGACGTAGCGGTACTCCCAAGTGGAAAGGTCGTTCCCGGCCTGACGTTCTACTATGTAACCAAAAGTGTGATTTCCGACACCGGGACAGTCCGGGAATTCATTGTAAAGCAAACAGGTCAGGGGGAATTCAGGATCATATATGCCGCGGACAACGAATTCAACCCGGACCAGAAGGAAAAAATCGAACTGGCGATGGCCCGTTACCTGGAACCAGGATTAGATGTAACTTTTGAATTCAGAAAGACCCTCAGACGGAATTCACGAGGTAAGCTGAAACAATTTGAATCAATGGTTTAAGTCTATCACCCGCTTATTCTTCACCAGAAACTGTTCCCATAGAAAATTTATCATTTTGAGCCAGCTATGAAATACCGGATACCCCAGTACCTTATGGTAAACCTGGAAATTATACTGCAGCATCTCAAATTTATTGCCAGAGATTGAAGCTTTCCTCAGCCGGTAGTAGGCCAGGGTTTCTTCGATTCCTTTGGCATATCCGGCCTTCTGCAAGGCAAGCAACCATAACCCCCAGTCCTGCCTTTTCCGAATTAACGGGCAGTAGATCTTCCCCAATTTTTCCACCGAATACATGCCGGTCAGGTTCCCTATATAGTTTGCCTTCTGAAGCTTCTGATAAGAAAGTTTCTTTAGCGCCCTGACTTTTTTTCGTGCTTTTATGCCATTTTCTTTTATCAACTCATAGCTCGAGTAGGAAACCCCCAGACCATGAACCTGCATAAATGACAATTGGCGGTTTAGTTTCTCAGGCTTCCATAGGTCGTCTGAATCCAGGAAACAGATGAAATCTCCTCTGGAAGCTTTGATCCCGATGTTTCTGGCAAATCCAGCCCCCTGATTGGTGGGCAGGTGATGGGGCTTTATTCGGCTATCTTTCGCCGCCAATCCATCGATTAAATGGGCACTGTTGTCTGCTGATGCATCATCTATAAGCAGAAGTTCCCAATTCTCGTAAGTTTGCTCCTGAATCGAACCTACGCTTTCCATTAGAAATTTTTCTGCATTATATACAGGCATAACAACAGAGATGAGGGGATTCTCCATGTTTTTTAGATATCAGCCCAAATTAAGCAAACTCAGAGACGACGGCAAAATCCTATTTCCTAATATGATCTGAGAAATCTTTGTGTTCACTCCTATGAAGCTCTTCCTCAGTCAGGCCCTGGAAATATTCAAATGTCTTCTGCATGCCTTCTTCTCTCGAAATCTTTGGCTCCCATCCCAGGATCTCCCTTGCCCTGGAAATGTCGGGTTGCCTCTGGAGGGGATCATCCTGGGGAAGCGGTTTATATACGATTTTTTGATCGGTTCCGGTCAACTTGATCACTTCCTCAGCGAAATCCCGGATCGAAATCTCGTGGGGATTGCCAATGTTGATGGGATATGCATAATCACTCAATAGGAGTCTGTAGATCCCTTCTATCTGATCGTCCACATAACAGAATGATCTGGTCTGGGTTCCATCGCCGAATACGGTAAGATCCTCTCCTCTCAAAGCCTGACCGATGAAGGCTGGAATCACGCGTCCGTCGTTGAGTCTCATTCTAGGGCCGTAGGTGTTGAAAATTCTTACGATCCGGGTTTCCAGGCCGTGGTACCTGTGGTAGGCCATCGTTATGGATTCCTGAAATCTTTTAGCTTCATCATAAACCCCCCTGGGACCGATGGTATTGACGTTCCCGTAGTATTCCTCCGTTTGAGGATGCACCAGCGGGTCCCCATACACCTCGGAGGTAGAGGCGATCAAAATCCTGGCTTTTTTTTCCTTTGCCAGACCAAGGAGATTATGAGTTCCGAGGGATCCCACTTTCAGCGTCTGAATTGGGATCTTCAAATAGTCAATGGGACTGGCCGGGGAGGCGAAATGCAGGATGTAATCCAGGCTTCCGGGAACGTGAACGAAGGTGGAAACATCATGGTGATAGAATTCAAACTCCTCTAATTGGAATAAATGTTCTATATTCCTCCTGTCTCCGGTAATAAGGTTGTCCATCCCGATGACATGAAACCCCTCTTTTAAAAACCTGTCGCATAGGTGAGATCCGAGAAAGCCGGCAGCTCCCGTAACTAAAATCCTCTTTTTCATTAATTCTTGTTCTGGTGGCCGAAAAATACAGAATTTTTGAGGTTATTTTACCTCCTGCCCTTGCAGGAAACAATATGAGGCTTGATTTAAGACTATTTTAACCAGAAATAAGCAAATTACCAACTTCACGAGGTATTCTATTTCTTATCTTGAGTTCACAAAAATGAATGATGATGGATTACCTTCCCGAACACCTTCAAGAAAACGTCAGTTCCACGGAAAGAGGTTTGTCCTTATTGGGCTCAGCGGTCCTTGCTTTTGAAGCCTTTAAAGCAGGCAGGACACGATGGTTGCCCGCCGTCTTCGCTGGATACCTTTTCTACAGGGGAATTTCAGGAAATTGCCTTCTCTACAGCGCCATGGGAAAGACAAAACCGGACAACCACAGCAGAAATATCAACATCCGAGTGCGTCAAATCGTCAACCGCCCGAGACCAGAGGTCTATTCCTTCTGGAGAGATTTTGAGAACCTGCCACGTTTTATGGCTCATCTCGAAGAGGTTCATAATCTCAATGACGATATTTCTGTTTGGCAGGCTCACCTGCCAGGTTCTGTTGTGAAACTGCATTGGAAAAGTGAAATTGTGAAGGAGCGGCCGGGGGAATTCATCGGCTGGCACTCCCTTCCCGGCTCTTCGATTGAGAGTGCAGGCAAGGTGGAATTCTGGGATGCAGGGGCTGGAACTGAAATTCAGATGGTGCTTTCCTATCATGCTCCGGGAGGGCTTATTGGAGAAAGTGCAGGAAGGCTGCTCAACCCGCTTTTCGAGCGGGCGGTAAGGGAGGATCTGGAAGGTTTCAAAAATTTCCTGGAAGGCGTTTGAACCCTCAGAAATACTGCTGCATACTTTCCTGCCAATGAGCAATGGGGATGCCGAAGGTGCTTAACGTCTTCTCCTTGCTCAGAACACTGTATTCTGGACGTTCCGCCTGCGTTTTAAAGTCATTGTTTTCGTACAGAAGGGCCTTTTGCCGCATATTACCCAATATTTCAGAAGCAAATTCGTACCACGTGGCGGTTCCCAGGTTACTATAATGGTAGACGCCGAAATGTCCAATGTCCTCCGACAGGATCTTCAGGACGAAGAGAGCAAGATCATCGGCACTGGTCGGAGTACCAACCTGGGCTGTGGTAATCCCTAATTTCTCCCCGGACCCTGCCCGGCTTCGGACCATATTAAAAAAATTCCTTCCCAGGTCGGAATACAACCAGGAAGTTCTCAGGATATAATAGTCCGACATGATCTGGCGCACAAGGTCCTCCCCGGCCAGTTTCGATTGGCCATATACGTTGAGAGGGTTGGGTTCATCATCTTCCAGATACGGAGACCCTTTCAAGCCATCAAAAACATAGTCAGTGGAGAAATGCACGAGAATACAACCGGCCGCTCTGCATATCCGTGCAAGATTTTTCACCGCCTCCGCGTTGATCAGATATGCCATCTCCTTTTCCTGCTCCGCACGTTCAACATTAGTGTAAGCTGCACAATTTATACAGTAATCAAAGGAATTCCTGGCGAAGAAGGCATCCACGGCACCAAAGAGGGAAAGATCCATTTCCTCCGAGCTGACAAAGCACATTTCCAACCCTGGAAATTTTGGTGCTTGTCTCCTAAAGCATCCCCCCAGCTGTCCTGATGCCCCTAAAACCAAAGCCTTTTTCATAATTCCAGTTGCTCACATGTTGGTAATGTTGCATCCTTTTCAGATAAGATCAGGTGCTCATGAGGGTATTCCCAGTCGATCCCGAAGGTCGGATCATTCCAAAATACACCGGCATCCGCCTCTTTCCGGTAATACTTGTCGCACTTGTAAGCAAACACGGAAAATTCAGAAAGGGTGAGAAAACCATGTGCGAATCCGGCAGGCACAAACATCTGATGATGATTTTCACTGCTGAGGATGGTTTTGAAGGATTTTTTAAAGGTGGAAGAATCCGGCCTTAGATCTACAACTACATCCAGCACCTTTCCCACCACCGTCCTGACCAGTTTGGACTGGGCATAAATTCCCTTCTGAAAATGAAGCCCCCGGAGAACTCCCTTTGAGGATGAAGACTGATTATCCTGAACAAAATCGATTTCCAGGCCCGTCATCACCCGGAATTCGCGTTGGCTGTAACTTTCCAGGAATGTCCCCCTGTGATCCTCGAACACGGAGGGCTTCAGAATAAAACAATCGGCCAGCGGGGTTGTAAATAGTTCCATGGCTTATTCCAGTTCTAATAAATATTCTCCATAGCCGCTCTTCAGAAGTGGTTTTGCCAATGCATGTAGTTCCTCCTCGGTAATGAAATTCATTCTGTAGGCGGCTTCCTCAATAGACCCGATTTTCAGACCCTGCCGTTCCTCTATCACCTGGACGAACTGGGAAGCCTTCATCAGTGAATCGAAAGTTCCTGTATCCAGCCAGGCTGTTCCTTTATCCAGAATGTTGACATGAAGTTGACCTTCTTTCAGATAAATCATGTTTATATCGGTGATCTCCAACTCCCCTCGGGCCGATGGAACAATGGATCGGGCAATTTCAAGAACCCTATTGTCATAAAAGTAGATCCCCGGTACAGCATAATTGGATTTGGGATTATTCGGTTTTTCCTCAATGGAACGGGCTTTCCCTGTAGCATCAAAGTCCACTACGCCATAACGCGTAGGGTCCTGGACGTGATACGCAAAGATAAGCCCGCCCACTGGGTCCGTGCTTTTTTGCAGGAGAACGTCCAGTCCTGAACCATAGAAAATATTATCCCCCAGGACCAGGGCGACCTTGTCTTGTCCAACAAAATCCGCCCCGATGATAAACGCTTCGGCAAGCCCCTTCGGATGGTCCTGTTCAGCATAAGCAAAATGACACCCATACCGGCTACCATCTCCAAGTAGTTCCTTGAACAGATTAAGGTCTCTCGGCGTAGAAATAATCATAATTTCCCTGATCCCGGCCCACATCAGCGTGGATAGCGGATAGTATATCATAGGTTTATCATAAACCGGCATTAGCTGTTTGCTCACTGCAAGGGTGAGCGGGTGCAGTCTTGTGCCTGATCCACCTGCAAGTATGATTCCCTTCAAACCCTATATTTGTTTAAATACCATTTCACTGTTTTTTCTATTCCGGACTCGAAATTCTCCTCTGCCTTCCATCCCAGTTCCGCCTCTATCTTCCTTGCATCAATGGCGTATCGTTGGTCATGGCCAGGGCGATCTTTCACGAAAGTAATAAGATCCTTATAGCTTCCACCCGATTTTCGGGGTACATATTGATCAAGAAGTTCCGAGATCCGGGTAGCGATATAAATATTTTCCCGTTCATTACGACCTCCAATATTATAGGTTTCTCCTACTTTACCGTTGTCTAAAGCCAACTTTATTCCTTTGCAGTGATCCGTAACATATAACCAGTCCCTCACATTTTTTCCGTTCCCGTAGATCGGGATTGGCTCCTCTCTTAACGCAGTACGTATAATAGTGGGAATCAGTTTTTCATCATGTTGGTTCGGGCCGTAATTGTTAGAACAATTTGTCGTGACCACCGGAAGCCCATAGGTGTGAAAATAGCTCCGAACAAGAAAGTCGGAAGCGGCCTTCGAGGCTGAATACGGACTGTTGGGTGCATAGGGAGTTTCCTCGGTGAATAATCCCTCTGGTCCAAGAGAGCCATACACCTCATCGGTAGAAACATGTAAAAATCGGGCATCTTCAAAGCCCGGTTTCAAAGCGAATGGTTCCTCCATCCACAAATGGTACGCGGTCTGTAAAAGATTGAAGGTTCCGGTGATGTTTGTTTCGACGAAAGCTCCAGGGTTCGAAATTGAATTATCAACGTGTGATTCCGCGGCAAAATTAATCACTTTCGTGAACCGATATTTCTCAAATAATCTTTTTACCAAATCCTGATCTACGATGTCTCCCTGGACAAGGGTATAATTTAAGGCGTCTTTGGCCGAGACATTATCAGGATTGCCCGCGTAAGTCAACTTATCGAGATTGACAATGTGGGAATCCCCCTGGTCGAGGTTCAGGTTGATGTAATTTGAGCCTATGAATCCGGCCCCTCCTGTGATCAGAATGTAATTTTTATTATCGTTCATCAGTGACTTTTTGTTCTTTTCGTTCTTCTTTCAGATTTTCTGATACATTGAAGATTTGTTCCAGAATTTTTTCAGTGATCAGGTAAGTAGGCTTCACCCCGGTTGTTCCCAGTCCCCCGGATGCCAGGGTGCTTCCGGTTTCCAGAGGGTTGTCCGAAGCGTAGTAGGCATACCTGACCTTTACCTCTTCGCTGATATTCCCCCGCAGGCGTGAAGCGGCCTGTATCGCTTTCTGGTAATGGGCCCCTTCCATCTCCAGCCCAATGACATTCCATGTGGATTCATGAAAGAATTTCAGAATGTCCTTGTTTTGAAGAGAAGTCCCCAGCACTGTAATCATAGAACCATCGCACACATGAATTCCATGACCGGAAAGGTCTTCTTTGGTAAGTTCATTGGCAAAGGGGTAATTATCTGCAGTGCCTTCGAAAAGATGCGCAGAAGGTATCATGATATCCCCTTTACCCCCCACCAGAATTCCTGCCTTACCCATTATAGATATCGAAACTACGTTAAGATGAATATTCCCCTGTTCACTCTGATATGGCTTGAGCAGCTCATCCATGGTCTCGTAAGCCTGTTCCCCAAATGCATAATCCATTACCATGATTACCGGCTTCTGGGAAAGGTCGGCATTCCGGTCCATCCGGAATTTCGTATTGACCTCGTGCATTTCCGCAGTATCGAATATCTGGACATCGATATTGGTGCCGCTCCGGTCTTCAATGAAATGCATTCCATCTGAAAGGGCAGTCTTCATCACCTTCATCCGAAGATTCCCGTTGGCATTATTGCTTAGATCCTCATACAGGCCGTGAAAATCCTTCTTTTTTAATTCTGTTTTGAGCGCCTCAGGAGCATAAAGGGTATTCATGACGCTGTGCATATTGGCACTGATAATATGAATGGGCCGGCTCAGAAGATTTTTCTCCAACAGGACTTCCTTTACCCTATTGGCCCAGATTTCTCCATGGATATGATGTCCCAGGCGCTCTCGTAATACAGGACTGAATGTCACTATCCGCTTGTTATTATTGATCATCTCATCAATGGCCAATTTCCCCAGGTAATACACAATGTGCAGAAAACGTTCATGATTTCCCGGAACACTGAACATCGGATAAATAGCCGTCACTTCTCTGAATGTCCTGCCAAGGATATTGGCAGTATGGGTCAACGCCACTTCGCGTTCGGCCTGTGTGAGTTCGGTTTCTGAAAGAACCGCCCTTTCCAACTTTTCCCAATCCCTTGAAACCTCCCCCTCCTCATCTATCATCACCCTTCTCATGATCTTGTGGGATTCGATAAACAAAAAGGTTAAATGGGTAAGAATGTCATATATCTCAGATCGTCCACGGGTAATTTCAATGTTCATCTGCTCTTCATCGATACGATAGCAGTTCCTTCTTCGCTTTGGGGGAACAATAGGTTTGAAATGAGAATTTCCATATCCCTCATCACTGGTCAAGTTGATGAACCTGCATTCCTCAATTCCGATAGGAAGCCTGTCGATGACGTAAAGCAAGCCGTTTAGCTCCACTTTCTCTTCAGCCACAGATCCATAAATTTCTGGGCGAAGGATAAGGAGCGATTCCCTTAGGGTTTCGCCCGACACCCCCATCGGTTTATAGAAACCCCGGTTAAATAGGTGACGCATCGTGATGTACATCCTTTCGATAGCACTTGAACTTTCCTGTGCTCGTGTACGCCCCTGTATTCTGAGATTACTCATTTCCTCTTATTTTTTTTGTTGCTCCATACGGTCCGCAATTTTCCTATCATTGGAGAGTCGGGGAACCTTATTCTGCCCACCCAGTTTACCTATTGATCTCATGTAGTGCTGAAATCCGTTGCTGCGTATCAAGGTAATTTTGAGCCGCTGCAAAATCTTTCCCTCGATAAGATCCCGGTAATAGGAGTTCTGATCCTGCATGGCCTTGTCCAATACTTCAGCAAAAGTATTAATATTCTCAGGTTCCTTCTGAAATTCGACAAACCATTCGTGAAAAGGTAATTCTCCAGGGGGAGGATCCGTCTGTGGAGCCACGGTAAATTCGGAGATTTCCACAGCCGTTTCTTGGATGGCGAGCCTCATAGCCTCTTCCACCTCTTTGGCTATTACGTGCTCTCCAAAGGCCGAAATGAAATGTTTGTTCCTTCCCGATACTATGACCCGATATGGGCGTAAAGAAGTGAACTGAATGATATCCCCTAAATCATATGCCCATAACCCTGCTGTGGTGGAAATTATCATAACGTAATTAATTCCTTGTTCCACCTCCCCAAGGGTGTAGCGCCTTGGAGATTCCTTATAGAATTCTTCGGCTTTTATAAATTCATAAAAAATCCCGGAATTCAGCTGTAATAGCATGCCTTTCTCCTTTTGCCGGTCCTGAAAGGCAAAGAAACCTTCCGAAGCGGGAAAAAGTTCAATGCTGTCTACCTTTCTTCCGATCATACTCTCGAATTTGGAACGGTAGGGTTCGAAATTTACACCCCCATAGATGAAAAGACTAAAGTTGGGGAAAATCTGGCCAACTTTCTTTCCGGTCCGTGCTTCAAGCCGACTAAAATACATCTGGACCCAGGAAGGGATCCCACTTATTACCGTCATATCCTCCCGGACGGTTTCTTCAACAATAGCATCCACCTTGGTTTCCCAGTCCTCAATGCAGTTGGTTTTCCAGCTCGGCATCCGATTCCGTTGCAGGTAACCCGGTACGTAATGAGCGGCTATTCCGGAAAGGCGACCCAATTTTACTCCATTCTTTTCCTCCATTTCCGGGCTCCCCTGGAGAAATATCATTTTGCCATCTACGAAGGACGATCTCCCGGTGTCCTGTATGTAACAAAGTATGGCATTCCGGGCAGCGTGTATATGGGTGGGCATGGATTCCTTTGAGATGGGAATGTACTTGACCCCGCTGGTAGTTCCTGATGTCTTCGCGAAGTACAGCGGTTTTCCAGGCCATAAGACATCCTTTTCGCCCCCAACCACGCGTTCCACGTAAGGTCGTAGCTGCTCATAATCCCTTATGGGTACAGCCCTGGCAAAATCATCATACGTACGGATACTTTCGAATCCGTGGTCCTTTCCAAAAGTCGTTTGCTTGGCTTTTCCAATCAGGTTTTGAAAAACTTTCTCCTGAGTCTTTAGGGGTCGGGAAGCCCATGAATCGATCCTTCTTCTTACCAGGTTCGCAAATATTTTGGCTGAGAATGATTTTAATGACATAACTACTGGAAATCTATAAAATCTACCGGATTGACGGGGCGTCCCTGGCTCCACAATTCGAAGTGGACATGAGGGCCGGTTGAAAACTCACCTGTTGAACCTGCAGTAGCGATGACTTCCCCCTTCTGAACCCGTTCGCCCTGCTCCTTGGTTAATGAGGCATTATGCTTGTAAATCGACAGCAATCCATGACTATGCTCAATAATGATCACATTGCCTGTCTCTGCCGTCCAACCAGAGAAAACAACGGTCCCGTCAGCAACTGACTTTACAGGAGCATTATGACTGGCAACAATATCAACGCCGTAATGTTTCTCCTTGATGTTGTACTTTTCAGAAAACGGCCCTTTAATTGGCGGGAAAAGCGCATAGTTAGCTCTTGAAGTTGCAGTTTCGAAAAAATTATATTTATCCTCCCGTGCCACCTGCTCTCTAAGCAGGGAATCAGCCTTATTGGGAGCAAGATCGATGTTTTCCGGATCTGGCTTTTCCTCAATCTCAGGATCTCTTGGTGTAGTCATGGGTTCTACATCACCGGAAAGGACCTTCCGAATCGAGTTTAGGTATTGGTTATTGAGCTCCACCACAGTCTCCAGGGAATCGGTCTTATAAGCAAGATTCAGGGCCCTCTCCTTAAGAGCAGTAGAGGAATAGCCGGGAATGTACTCCCGAAGTCCCGTAAAGGCGATCAAAACTGTAGTCAGGGCAATCAGCAAAATCCCGGCTGAGGTGAGAATAACAAAAACATTGAGCCGGGTAAGCCGAAAGGATAATTTTTCTTCAAAGGTGTCTTCGTTGAGGATGACAAGCCGGTATTTATGCAGCAGTTTCTGAGCAAAATTCCTTTTATGTACTTTATTTTGAGCCATTTTAACAGAGTTAAAGCAAAGATAGTTCAAATAGGTTTTATAGGTAAGAAACCCTACTTTCGAAGTTTTATTATTACCTTTGCAACATTAAAGATATAGTTATGAACGCATTGTTTTTACCTCTACAAGTTGGACCATGGCAGATTGTCCTTATCGTCCTGATCGTTTTGCTGCTGTTCGGCGGGAGAAAGATTCCTGAACTGATGAGAGGCCTTGGCAGCGGAATCAAGGAATTCAAAGACGCATCCAAAGACGAAACTGCTTCGGGTAAGACCGAGGAAGAAAAAAAGGGCCTTTAGACCCTTAGCATAATCACTGTTCGAACCCGTCATAGCCGACGGGTTTTTTTATTTCTCTTCCAGAATTTCTGCTGATCTCAAAATGGCCTCCAATTCCAACATATTGTCCCTTTTAGCAGCTGATGGTGCAAAAGTAAAACCTTCTAATACCAAAATCCGGTCGTTCTCTTCATCTACCACAGCGTAATTCAGGAACGGCCCAGCCATGAAAAAGTTCTCCACGGTCCAGGTCCCTTTGGTTTCATACGCGAATTTCCCGTCGATTTCCGTCTCAAAAAGATAAGGGGCGTAGGCTTTTTCAGTAATCATGTGGCTATTCTCAACAGGTCCGGGAATGTGGGCTTTACCGATAGAGTCTCTCATGGCAATAATATTTGCCACCACATTGGTGTCTTTCAAAATCGTGCTCATCGGCACCTCATATACCAGAATTTCCATACTGCCATGTGGAATATCTTTTCTGATCCAGAAGAAATCCTCCTTTTCCTTGGCATATCGGTAAGCAGTGGGAAAATCAAGGGAAACCCCAAGGTTCTTTTCCAGTTTGGAATCGTCCATTAAAGATTTTGATATTCTCCTTTGTTGCTCCTTGATCTCCGTCTTCTTCAGCAAAGAGATGATCTTTTTAGAATTTTCCTCCAGAATCTCAATGATCTCCTCGTTAGTTTTTCCCGCTATCACTATACCCTTTTGTGGCCTGGCAAAGGGATCATTTAAAAACCTTATCCCTTTCTGTCCATTTTTCTCAATTTTGAGGAAAATTCTGTTTTTCCGGGCAAACCCGGAGAACGACTGAGGGGGCATTTGACTGATGGTAAACAAGGGCTCCTGCTGGGGCAAACCATCGACCGGGGCGGCGAGAACCTTCCTTACGGCCTCTCCGATTTCCCCTTGCCACTGATCGTTGGGCATGATCACAGAGAGCTGGTTAATATTTCCAGAAGAATCCGTTAGGATTACCTGATCTTCTTTTCCGTCATCACAGGAAGTAAGTAGAATAAGACTTAATACTAAGGTCATTATATGTTTCATCGATCGTGGTTTTTAACCTTCTGATAATTTTAATTTCATTCCTGGTCTGAGGCGGTTACTGCTCATTTTGTTCAGGCTCTTGATCTTCTGTACTGTAATACCGGGGAACTTCTTCGAGATACTCCAAAGTGAATCTCCTCTTTTCACTGTATAGTAACTGGGTATGCTTTCTTGTGAAGCCTCACCTGCACCATTCCCGGAAAAAATCGTCAACCTCTGGCCTATTCGCAACCTGTTGCTTGAAAGCCCGTTCCAACGCTTGATGTCACTCACACCAACGCCAAACCTTTCCGCAATGCGCCCAAGATAATCGCCTTGAACCACTTTATACCTGATCCGTTCTTCACTGGTCTCAACCTTTTCTTCTTCCTCTTCTTCTTTTGCGTTGATATAAGCGTATATGTTCTCCTCGTTGTTCACAAATAACCCCACTTTTTCCCGTGGAAGACGAAGGCTGTAGGCTTCCTCCTCAACGTCAGGAATGACATCCAGTTTGTAGCTCGGGTTTAAAAACTGCAGCAATTCCTTCTCAACCCCTGTCATCTGGGAGATCTGGTCAAAAGTGAGCATTTCCTTAGGGTGCAGGGTATCCGTCTCGAAAAAAACGGTCTCCGGGTTTGGTGGCTGAAAACCGTGTTCTTCGGCATACTCAAAAAGATACATGGTCGCTAAAAAAGCGGGTACATAACCGGCTGTCTCCCGTGGTAGATAAGGCCGTAGCTTCCAGTAATCATGGGAGCCTCCACTCCTTCTTATGGCCTTTGAGACATTCCCTGGTCCTGAATTGTAGGAAGCCAGAACAAGATCCCAATCCTGGAAAACCCGGTATAGGGTGGATAAATATTCCGCGGCTGCCTCGGTTGCAAGTACAGGGTCCATTCGCTCGTCCACATAGGAACTCACATCTAGACCGTGCATCCTGCCAGTAGCGTACATGAACTGCCAGAGCCCAGTTGCTCCGACCCTCGATCGTGCCCTGGGATTTAAGGAGGACTCTACTATAGCGAGATATTTAATTTCCAGGGGAATATTGAATTTGTTTAGCTTTTGCTCGAACAGCGGAAAATAGTAGGCGCTTAAAGCCATGAGTTCCTCCATGGCCTTTTTGTTTCTCTTGAGATAGGATTTTATCACGTTTTCGAGCAAGGGGTTGTACTGGATTCGTAGGGGCGTTTTCTTGTCCAGCTTTTTCAGTCTTGCTTTGAGGGTATCCGTAGGGAGATCTTCAAAAACCACCTCATTATACTCCTGATTAAGCAAGGAATCCCTGTAATCATTGTAGAGGCTGGACTTGTATAGCTCCCTTTGCCAGGCTGCATCCATTCGGGCAGCCTCGGGGTCATCGAAGAGTCCATAGACCGCGGAATCGCGTACGAACATATGTCCGTTGAGCTTATTGGCGAGTTCTACATCATCATTATCCAAAAGCTGGAAAAACTCCTCTTCTGGAAGTTTGGTAGTATCCTTAGTGGTCGTTGACACTTTGGTGGAATCCGCTTTCTTGTCCACCTGAGAAAAAATGGGGAAGGACATGAAAAGCATCAAAAAAGCCAGTGTTCTTTGCATTTCTTGATCAGTTTTGAAGGGACCTGTCAATATCCTTCAATTATTGTACCTCTTTAGACTTTCAGAGCCTCAATTCCAGGTAGACTTTTGCCTTCCAGCATTTCGAGCATGGCGCCACCTCCCGTAGAAACATAACTCACCTCTTCTTCCAGGTCGTATTTTTTGACAGCTGCAACTGAATCTCCGCCCCCTACGAGGGAAAAGGCACCTCCATTTGTTGCCTTTGCAATGGCACGTCCGACGGCAATTGTGCCCTTTGCAAAGGGTTCCATTTCAAAAACCCCCATCGGACCATTCCAGAGTATCGTATTGGACGATTCAATTACTTTCTCAAAAGTATTAATGGTATCAGGTCCGATGTCAAGCCCCATCCAACCGTCCGGGATTTCCCCGACAGGCACCACCTCTGTATTGGCAAGTTCAGAAAAACTGTCCGCTATAACAGCATCCACCGGAAGGTGTACCGCCACTCCTTTTGCATCAGCTGCCTTTAAAATTTTCAAGGCCAGGTCCTGTTTTTCGTCTTCTACCAGAGAACTTCCGATGCTTCCGCCCCGGGCTTTGGTGAAGGTGTAAGCCATTCCACCAGCAATGATGAGGTGGTCGACCTTATCCAGGATATTCTCGATCACCGTGATCTTCGTTGAGACCTTAGCTCCTCCTAACACTGCAGTCAGCGGTCTCTTGGGATTCTCCAGGACCTTATCGAGACTCTCCATTTCACGTGCCAGTAAAAGACCAAAACATTTTTCCTTGGCAAACCGGGCTGCAATAGTGGTGGAAGCATGGGCGCGATGCGCGGTGCCGAAGGCATCATTCACATAGACATCTCCGAGAGCGGCAAGTTCCTTTGCAAATTTTTCATCCCCCTTTTTTTCCTCCTGATGAAAACGAAGGTTCTCCAGTAGAAGCACTTCTCCCGGCTTCAGGTTCTCAGCCGCCTTTCTGACTTTCTCTCCGCGGCTTTCTGAGACAAATTTCACCTCATGGCCCAATACCTCTGAAACTTTGGAAACAATATGTTCCAGAGAATATTTCTGATCCTGTCCCTCAGGACGACCCAGGTGAGACATCAGGATCGCGCTGCCTCCGTCCTTAAGTATCTTCTCCACTGTTGGTTTGGCCGCCTGGATACGACTATCGTCGGTCACTTTGTTCTCCTGGTTCAGGGGAACATTGAAATCCACACGGATCAAAGCCTTTTTGTTTTTGAAATCAATATCGTTTACGGTCTTCATAGCGCAATTTTTAGCTCGAATAAAAATTTTCCCTAAGATAGGAAAGTGTGAAGAAATTTTATCTTTGCTTATGCTGTTTTCTCAGGTTTTGGGCCTTCCCCACATCAAAAATCACCTTACTACAACAGTGGACAGAGGAAGGATTCCACATGCCCAACTGTTTGTAGGACCCAGTGGTAGCGGCCCTTTACCTATGGCCATTGCATACGCCCAATATATTCTTTGCGGCAATCTGAGGGGTGAAAATACCACGGGGAGCGAGTCCTGCAATATCAAGATGAACAAGCTAAGTCATCCGGATCTTCACTTTGCCTTCCCCGTAGCTGCCAATGCCAGGGTTAAAAAAAGCCCGGTATCGTCACATTTTGCGTCAGATTGGAGAAGTTTTCTTGAACACTCCCCTTATGGTAGTCTATTTGATTGGTACAGAGCACTGGGTGTGGAAAACAAACAGGGTAAGATAGGAGTAGATGAAGCTCAGGACATTGTTAAATCTCTCTCCCTGAAGTCATATGAGGGAGGATACAAGATCATGATCATCTGGATGGCCGATAAGATGAACGAATCCTGCGCCAATAAACTGTTGAAGTTGATCGAGGAGCCACCTGAAAAGACCCTTTTTTTATTGATCGCAGAAGAGGAGGATAACATCCTGCAAACAATACATTCCCGGTGTCAGGTGCTCCATTTTCCGCGGCTCAACGAAAATGTAATCGCAGGCGAACTCGTGCAGCGGCAATACTGCGAGGGGTCAAAAGCTCATATGGTAGCCCGCAGGGCTAATGGAGATTACAATGCCGCATTACAAATCCTAAGGCAAGACCAGGGAGATGAGCAATTTGAACAGTGGTTTATCTATTGGGTCCGGAGCGCGTTCAAAGCTAAGACCAATCCCTCCGCTCTCGGCGAACTTCTCACCTGGAGCGAAAGCCTTTCTGGAGAAGGAAGGGAAGTCCAGAAGAAATTCTTGTCTTACTGCAGTGAGTTTTTTCGTCAGGCCCTCCATCAAAACTACAGTTCTCCGAGTCTTGTCTACATGGAGCCTCAAACCGAAGGTTTTAAGATGGAGAATTTTGCCCCATTTGTTCATGGTGGGAATATCCTTAGCATCACAAAGGAACTGGAGGAAGCTGCCTACCACATAGAACGAAACGGAAATGCAAAGATAATTTTGACCGACCTCTCAATAAAACTTACCCGTCTCATCCATAAAAAATAGATTTATAATGGAAGAATACGCACCTAAAATACCTATATATCTTATCCTCCTGTTCACAGCCATTACTTTCTTGCAATCCGGCCTGGATAAAATATTCGACTGGAGCGGCAATCTCAATTGGTTGACCGGACATTTTAAAGGAAGCTTCCTGGGAAGAATGGTTCCTATGCTCCTGGTTATAATTCTGATCCTTGAGGTCCTTTCCGGAATTCTTGCGTTGTATGGGATCTTTATGCTCTGGTTGTATGCTCAGGCAGAAACCGCGTTATGGGCTCTCGTCCTCGCCGGAGTCACCCTCTTGATGCTGCTGTTCGGACAACGCATTGCCAAGGACTACGCCGGCGCATTCACTATATGCGGTTATTTTCTGGTAGTGATTCTGGGGATCTATATGGTGAGCAGGGTCTCCTAGCCAGCCCAATCACTCCGTCCCTTCGGACTCGGTGCTTGAACCGGCATTGAGTTGGGCCAATACCTCATCGGTTATGTCTAGCCCTTCTTTTGCGTACATGATATTGGCTGACTCATTGGAACCGAAGATATAGGTATAGCCATTCTCCTCCCCATAGTCCGCCACAAAATCCTTAACCGTGGTCACCAGGGAATCGATTGCCGCATCGCTTTCTTTTCTCAGGAGACTGCTTTTCATTTGCTGCTCCTGCTGGAGGGCCTGTTGCTTCGCCATAAGTTCTTGTTCCGCCGCCTGTCTTTCCGCCTGGGACATCGTCATCCGATTTTCCTGATACTCCAGAACCTCCTGCTGAAAGTTTCGAGCAATGGAATCCATTTCTTGCTTTAATGCATCCCCTTTTTGTGTAAAAGCAGCTTCTACTTCCTTCATTTCAGAGAACTCCTGGATTAGACGTGTGGTGTCCACATAAGCAGTTTTTTCCTTATCGCAGGCTGACATCAACACAGCAAGCGCAAAAATTATAAGTGATCTTTTCATGATTTGTAAATTTCCCCAAAAATAGAAAACATTCTGAGAAGGCAACGGGGCATCCCTGATTTCCGGATAAATAAATTAAATTGATTATTATTTATATATAGATCATCTTACTCTATAGTAAAAGCCTTTATTTAAAACGCTCAAATCCGTTTTTAAAAAAAAGAAGGGGTCCTGGCAATCCGCGTAAGAGAAAGCGCGTCAGAAGCCTTTAAAATCATTTTGAGTCTCTCCGGCGGATAAAATAGACAACAGACGAATGCTCCCCGGTTCGCCAGGCCTGCATAGTGGAGCGTAATCCCTGGAGCATTGCTTTGAACAATGGAAAAGGGTTACCCAGATAACTTTCGGAGAGGAGGCTGACATACCAAGGATCAAAAAAAAGACCCTTCTCTTGTACAACAACAAATCCAACTTCTCCAAATATTTCCCGAATGGACTTTCGGGAAAAATGATATAGATGTCTGGGCACATCAAAAGCCGCCCAGTTCGGTCCATATTTCTGAGCATCCCAACTTTTGTAATTGGGTACGGCGATTATCAGGAGACCATGTTCGGCAAGCAGGTCATCTAACAGAGTCAACTGTCCTTCCAGGTCCGACACATGTTCCAGCACATGCCACATTGTGATCACATCGAATTTTCCGGGTCGCAAGGATTCCAGATTATCCCGCAGCATCACTCCCGATTCTGCTGCCACTCTCCTGGCGTCGGGATTAGGCTCAACGCCCTCGGCATCCCATCCAACTTTCGAAGCTTCTGAAACAAAATGTCCTGTGCCTGCTCCGATGTCCAAAAGGGAAGTTTTACCCGGTGCCATTTTGTTTATCCAACGCAATTTTTGTCGAAGCATCAGGTTCCTGACCAGATGATAAAGTTTCTCCCGGAAGGAATTTTTTGAATTGGTATGGGAAATATATTTGCTGCTTTTGTAATATTTCGCTAGGGAGTCCGCATCAGGCACAGGAAAGGTGTACATGAGATCATAAGGTTCGGCTTTCCTCAGTTCGAATATTTCTCCACTGACGCTGTGGTCCTTGCAACGCATAACCAGTGAACCTTCCACCCTAAGATTTAATTTTTTTTCTTCCACTCTTTCAGATCAATCGCATTTGTTCCACGTGGAACTATTATCTTCCCATGTAAACCAGGAGAACAGAAATATCATTGGGACTGACCCCGCTGATGCGAGATGCTTGAGAAACAGAAGTCGGACGAATTTTTTTGAGTTTTTCCCGAGCTTCAAAAGACATCGATTTCATGCGGTTGTAATCAAAATCCTTAGGAATTTTAATGCCCTCCAGCCGATGGAGTTTGTCGGCATTGTTTTTTTCCTTCTGAATATACCCAGCATATTTGACCTGAATTTCAGCCTGCTCAAGCTCCTCTTCTCCCAAAGCTTCCGATTCAATATATGCCTCCACTCCCGGAAACTTCCTGATATCATTCATGGTAAGATCCGGGCGTGAAAATATTTTGAATATTTTATCACTCTGTTTCATCGGTGCCGAATTCCGGGCTTCCAGGACCGGATTGGCCTCCGCAGGTGCGACACTCGTCTCTCTGAGAAACGCGACAAAAGATTTGGATTTTTTTTCCTTGTTTTCCATTCTCTTCATTCTCTCCTCGGTGGCTAGTCCTATTTCAAAAGATCGACCCGTAAGTCTCAGATCCGCATTATCCTGTCGTAGCAGGGTTCTGTATTCCGCCCTCGAAGTAAACATTCGATAGGGCTCTTCTGTCCCCTTTGTGATCAGATCATCGATCAGAACTCCTATATAAGCTTCTTCCCTTCCCAGAATAAACTCCTCCTTTTCCTGGACCTGCAGAGCAGCATTGATACCTGCCATAATACCCTGCGAAGCCGCCTCTTCATACCCTGTGGTCCCGTTTATCTGGCCCGCAAAATAAAGTCCAGACACCAGTTTTGTTTCCAAGGTGTGTTTCAATTGAGTGGGAGGAAAATAATCATACTCGATAGCGTAGCCCGGTCTGAAGAATTTTACCTTTTCAAAACCAGGAACGCTTTTTAAAGCTTTAAACTGTATCTCCTCGGGCAGGGAGGTTGAAAAACCATTGATATACATTTCGACGGTGTTCCATCCTTCTGGCTCCACGAAAAGCTGATGCCGGTCCTTATCAGCAAACCTGTTGATTTTATCTTCGATCGAGGGGCAATACCTCGGACCAATGCTCTTAATCCTCCCGTTAAACATGGGCGAACGATCAAAACCTTCCCTAAGGATATCATGAACCTCTGGAGATGTATAGGCCATGAAACAGGAACGTTGTTGTGCAAGCGGTTTGGCCTCTCCTGAAAAGGAAAATTTTCCGGGTTCCTCGTCTCCAGGTTGCTCAACCATTTTGGTATAATCAAGAGACCTACCATCCACCCTTGGGGGCGTTCCGGTTTTCATTCTACCAGCTTCAAAACCGAATTGAACCAGGGCCTCAGTGATTCCGGTAGCTGCCCGCTCCCCCGCTCTGCCGCCGCCGAACTGTTTATCCCCAATATGGATCAATCCATTGAGGAAGGTGCCATTGGTGAGTATGACGGTTTTCCCTTTGATCTCGAGCCCCAGGGAAGTCTTAACCCCTGTAATCTTTCCTTTAGAGGTTATCAGGCCATTGACCATTTCCTGGTAAAAATCGAGGTTGCGGGTTCGTTCAAGACGCTGCCTCCAATGTTCAGCAAAAAGCATCCGATCACTTTGGACTCTTGGACTCCACATCGCCGGACCTTTGCTCTTATTCAGCATTTTGAACTGAATGGCACTGGTATCACTCACCAGGCCACTATAACCCCCAAGAGCATCAATCTCCCGAACGATCTGACCTTTGGCAATCCCACCCATCGCAGGATTGCAACTCATCTGAGCGATGTTCTGCAGGTTCATCGTTACCAGAAGGGTATGACACCCCATGTTGGCCGCCGCGGCAGCGGCCTCACTTCCAGCATGCCCACCTCCTATAACGATGACATCGTATACTTCCTTAAACATATCTACTGATTTTGTTCCACGTGGAACATTTTGATCTTTTCATCCTCCATGGTCCTCATTTCCCTCTTTTCTTCGGAGGTCCGGTCCTTGTACCCGCACAGGTGAAGAACTCCATGAACCATCACTCTTCGAAGCTCTTCAACAAACTTCACCTCATACAGATCCGCGTTCTCAATCACCCGGTCGGTGCTTATGTAAATATCAGCGTTGAGGATTTTTCCTACAGAATTGTCAAAGGTGATAATATCTGTATAGGTATCATGCTGAAGAAATTTTTGATTGATCTCTAGGAGATAGTCGTCATCACAGAAGACAAAGCTGATCTCCCCAATAGACCTCTCTTCAGACCGAGCCACCCGCTCCAGCCAATCCCTGAACCTGTCCTCGTCCTGAAGGTTAAAATCGTTCTCCGAATAAAACTCAATTCTCATCATTTTCAAAATACTCCCGAACCTTTTCCCGAAATATTGACCGCAAAGGTAAACTTTGTCTGTTTAAAAGCTCTGTCTTCTCAAAATATTCCGTTGGTTCTCGGTCCAGGTATTCGGTCGGATTACTGAACTGATCCTTACCCGTAGTAGCCTTTCTTCTTTCTCCGCTTTCCTGCAGAATTTCAGCCTCTTCAAATTCGAGCAGTTTATGCTCCAAATCACGCATTCTCTTCAAGGTCTGGGGATCAAACCCATTTTCGAGAAGCTCCTGCTCGATCTCCTCCATTTCCTTTGTCAATTCCTTTCCTTGGCCAGGAGTGTCTTCAAGGGCATCCTCCAAGGCCTTTCGCAGCATTTGTTGCTCCTGAAAAATCCGATACAAATCGCCATCTGAACCCTCCTTCTCACCACTTCCTGATTTTTCCCTTTGTTCCACTCCCTTTTCCATTTGATCCCCGAGATCCCGCTGCTCCATAATGATATCCTGTAACTGTTTTTCGCCGCTCTGATCACCCTGACCAGCAGTTCCAGAATTCAACATCTGTTCCATATTTCCCAGAATCCCCAAAAGGAGTAATGCCAGATCGTTGGATCCTTTAATTACATATTGTTGACTGCCTATACCAGACCGGACCTCATTACTGGAAAATCGCTTGAGGGCCTGTTCAAGATTGTATTCCACTCCCGAAACCTTGTCTATAACCTCTTCACTTATCATCGGATTCCTCACAGCCAGAGCGTAAAGGCTGTCATCTATATGCTGGAAATTCTCCTTCAGAACGTCCTGCTCCTTCAGATTCTTCACAAATGAAGTTCCTTCCGCCCCACCCTCAAATTTCGACATCAGGTCTTCTTGGCTAAAGGAGAATACCACGAGATTATCCAGAATCCTTCGAAGCATTTCCACATCCTCTTGCATCCGCATGGCAGCGGACATTTTGAGGCTCCGTTCCATATCTGCAGCCATCTCACGGAGTTTCTTTCCTGCCTTCTCTTGCTCCTCCTGACCGGAATCCTGTTCCTCCTTCTCCAACTCCCTTTGAGCCCTTTCCTGATGATCCCGGATGCTTTCCATTTCCTCATTCCTCTCCTCCATGTCGAGCGGTTCCTCCAACTTGCCGTTTTCTATTCCTAGTTCCCTCAGTTCATCAAATGCCTGTTGCGTTTCTCTGTTCAGAGAGTCCTGCTCCTTAACAGTATCCTCCATTTCAGATAATTCTTCCTGCCGGGATCCCAGTTCATCAAGTTTATCTGTAAGCCGTGATAACTTCTGTTGAACGTAAAACTTCTTGGTCAATTCCAGCAAAAGTTTCAGATTCCTTTCCTGCGCAGCGGTTTTCCGGGCCATTTCCTCCAGTTTTTCAGTTAGCCCCTCCTCCTTCAATTTTTCAGTGAACTCCTCGAGTTCCTCTAGCAGTTTTTCGTTCTCCTCCAGGTCTTTCTCGCGTTCCCTTAGGCGCTCCTTTACAGCGTTCCTCAGGAGGTCTGGTTCCTGGGAATCTTCCTGCAATGTCCGCTCCATCTGCTGGTTGAATTGCTCCAGAATACGATCCTGTTGTCGTTGTCTTTCCAAAAGATTCTGAATCGCTTTTCTGTCGCGATAATCCAGACCCTTCTTTTGCAGCCCCTGCCGTTCCAAATCCCGAATATCATCCTCGGTTTGTTCCAGTTGGTCAATAGCCTTACCCAAAGCCTCAGCAGCTGTCCGTTGTGCTTCAAGATTTTTCTTTATCTCCTCCTCAGCCGTGTCCTTCCGAAATGTAAAGGAATCACTGCGTTTTTTCTTGGGTCCGGAAACCCTGTCATTATCCCAGGCTTCTAAAAAGATGACGTAAGGAACTCCTTCTTTTACCGCGATACTATCAGGAAAAACACCCAGGACTTCAGAAAGGACACCACCGCTCCCCTGAAGACGCTCCCTATGGACCTCATTGGATTGACCTTCAGGATAATACACCAAATCTACTGCCGTTATTCCGTAGTCATCAGAGGCCAAGCCCCTGAAATATACTGCTTCTCTCAAGGAATCTTTCTTAAACTCAACATTGAGCTGTGGATACCGATCTTCCATAACCCTGATCTCATATTGAAGCTTCTCGTAATCCCTGATCGCCTCATTGGACGAGGAAATTTCATAACTGAAGTCTGAAAATAGTTTCCGCGTGATGCCAAAACGCGATCCGTTCCTGGTCAGGTTAAAGATGGTATCCTGGGTGCGGAGGTCCATGCTGGAAGTTTTTTCGGTTTCCAGATCCCAGTGGACCAGGCTACCCATCGGAATTTTTGCATTTCCTGTTCCCTCTATGGTGTCCGGGAGAATGCCCGTATAGCCAGGAGGGACAACGACCATTCGAAAATTCTGGATGACCGGAACCGGAATAACTTTCACTTCGTAAGCCTCGGAGGTAATTCCATTACTCCTAAGCCTGAACCGGAAAGGTTCTGTGACATTTCCTGTTCTGTAACTAAAGATTCCTGGACTCTCCTTCACCAGGAAATATTCCTGCTCCCCGATAAGGATACTTGCTGTTTCCGGAATGACATTCCCCTCCGTGATGATCCTCAAGTGTAATTCCTGATTCTCCAAAACGACCAGGTCATCCCGATCCAGGCGGAACCTGAAAGGAGCAGGAGGATCGAATTCGCTACGGTAATGTAAGACCCGCCCGTAACTTTCGCTAAAGACATCGATACGTCCAATAAGGAAAAACAACAGAAAGATGCCCAGGGGAATCAACAGGTACCTCAGAAAGAGAAGGCTCTTTTTCAAGTCTACGGCCCTGGAAAAGGGAACCGGCCGAATTTCCACCGCCTTTTGTTCTATGGAAGCAAGGAGCAATTCCGTTTTCTCCCGGCTCCTGCTCAGCTGGAGCAGGTTCACCAGTTTGTCACCAACTTCAGGAAAATGCCTTCCGATTAAAGATGCGGCCTCGGAATCTTTTAAGCCCTTCCGAATCCTGAAAAGAGTCAGTAGCGGGTAAACGATCAGTCTCGTGAAAAGAAGCGTCGAAATGCACACAAAGCTCCAGAACAAAAATGATCTTCCACCTTTACCAAACCAGAGCAGGTGCTCCAGCAGTAATAGAGCCATTATATAAACAGATCCTAAGGCACAAAAGAGAATGAGTCCCCTTAACAGCTGGCTCCAATAATATTTCCTGATGAAGGCCCGCAACTTCCTTCTGACTTCGATCAGGCTTTCCATAGATGTACATTTGAAATTCCCTAAAAATACGATTTTTTTCGAACGCCCCTCTCAAGGAGATCTCCCTAACATTGATTTTCTGAACCTGAGGAATCGTGTATCTTTGTGTTTAAAATCTGATAGAGATGCTAGACCGAGTAAGGGTAAGATTTGCTCCCAGCCCTACAGGGCCACTTCACATAGGCGGAGTTCGCACAGCTTTATATAATTACCTCTTCGCCAAGAAGAATCACGGTGATTTTATACTTCGCATCGAGGACACGGACCAGGCCAGATATGTTGAAGGTGCTGAGGAATATATCATTGAAGCACTTAACTGGTGTGGAATCCCTTTCGATGAGGGTCCGGGAAAAGAAGGTGATGCGGGTCCTTATCGTCAAAGCAAGCGCAACGCCCTATATCGGTCCTATGCGGAAAAACTCATAGCCTCTGGAAACGCATACTATGCTTTCGACACCCCGGAGGAACTGGAGGTTCACCGTAAGGACCATGAAGAAAGGGGAAAAGTGTTCATCTATAACTGGCATAACAGGTTGAAGTTGAAAAATTCCCTTTCCCTTTCCAAGGAAGAAGTTCAGCAGAAAATAAAGTCTGGGGAACCCTATGTGATCCGTTTTCTGGTGCCGGAGGATGAAACCCTGCATTTCAGGGACGAAATCCGGGGAGAAATCACAGTTGAAACCGGTGTTCTGGATGACAAGGTGCTTTTTAAAACGGATGGTATGCCGACTTACCACCTGGCTAACATCGTAGACGATCATCTGATGAAGATTTCTCATGTTATCCGCGGAGAGGAATGGTTGCCATCTCTGGCCTTGCATGTACTGCTCTACCGTTCTTTTGGCTGGGAGACTCCCAAATTCGCTCATCTTCCTCTGATCCTAAAACCTTATGGCCAGGGAAAACTCAGTAAAAGGGACGGAGATAAGTTTGGATTTCCGGTTTTCCCCTTGGAATGGACCGATCCGGAGACGAAACGCGTCTCTACGGGATACAGGGAAGAAGGATACCTGCCTCAGGCAGTGGTGAATATGCTGGCGATGTTAGGTTGGAACCAGGGCGGAGGGACAGAAAAGGAGATTTATCAACTGCCCGAGCTTATCGATGCCTTTAGTCTTGAACATGTCTCCCGGGGAGGATCAAAGTTTGATCCTGAAAAGACGAAATGGTTCCAGCACCACCACATGCAGTTAACCCCGAATGAGGAGATTGCCGTCGGTTTGAAAAAAATCCTTGAGGAACAGGGTCTGAAATTCTCTACCCCATATGTGCAGCAGGTCGTGGGTCTCCTAAAGGAAAGAACGAGCTTTTTAAGAGACTTTCTGGATATCGGAGGGTATTTCTTCCGTGCTCCGGAGAAATACGATGAAAAGGCTGTAAAAAAAGCCAGTAAGGAAGATACCGCTATGCTTCTACAGGATCTGATCGCGGTTTTGGAAGGTCAGGCAGCTTTTACTCCTTCTGCAATTCGGGAAGCCGTAAAAGCCTGGATAGAGGGTAAAAACATCGGTTTTGGAAAAGTGATGCAGCCATTCAGGATCGCTCTTGTGGGAGCCATGCAAGGACCCGATGTCTTTGAAATTGCAAGCCTCCTTGGAAAAGAGGAAAGTCTTCGTCGATTACAAAGGGCTAAGCAGATCTTTTGAGGGTTTGAGCACTAAAGGAAAAAAACAACTCCTGCCGCTATCATACTCATATTTCCGCTGAATTCCGGAACATCTGAATCGATGTCCTCAAGTCCATTGTCATTAAGACCCGAAAGAATATTATTCACCCCGTGTTGATATTGGGCCCAGAACTTAACTGCCTCCATCCCACCGCTGATTCCCGCGGCTAAGTTTACACTGAAAGGAGTGATTTTTTCGATATCTATCGCCTGCAGGTCATAGCCTTCTATATAGTAATAATCCTTATCCTGACGGGCATCCAATTTTCCATTGATCTGCACTACCGGCCCCGCCTCCACACTCAGATAATGGTCATAAAGCTTATAGCTCCCCAGAAAACTGGCCTGGACCCCGATCATATTGTAGTCGATCATGTATTTTTCAGAGTCAGTTGCTAATTTTTCCCTTCCTGACATCTGGATTTTGAAATCGTAGAAATTGATCCCATAGATAAACTGGAAATTGTTATAGAAGGAAGCCCGGGCCGTGAAACCTGCGGTCCAGCTCACCTTGGGTTCTATCGGTAGGTCATCTGTAAGAATATTGAAATAATTTCCTCCTGCCTTAATTCCGAGCCTGTTGTAATCCCCGTTCCACATCCTTCTCTGCCCCTGCATGCTGACAGACATCATCAATAGTGCCGCAAAAAACAAGAATTTCTTTGCATCCATAGAAGTAGGTTTAGTTTGATTTGAATCCTCAAAAATAACGGTTTATTTTCTATATTACGTTAATTAAAAACCAACACCTCGCATGATGACAACCATCGCACTTGTCCTGATCGGATTTTTTGGACTCCTCATTCTCTTTTCCGGAATCTTCACCGTAAGACAGCAATCCGCTGCGGCTATAGAACGATTCGGGAAATTCCGGCGCGTCAGTAACAGTGGTCTGCACTTTAAGATACCTGTCATCGACAGGATTTCTGGCAGAATCAGTCTTAAGGTACAGCAACTCGATGTGCTGGTTGAAACCAAAACCAAGGATGATGTGTTTGTCAAACTGAAGATATCAGTTCAATTCCAGGTCATCATCAGTCGAATTTATGATGCCTTCTACAAATTGGAAGATCCCAACAACCAGATCACCTCCTACGTCTTCGACGTGGTTCGGGCAGAAGTGCCGAAAATGAAGCTCGATGATGTTTTTGAAAGAAAGGATGATATCGCCATTGCGGTTAAGCGGGAACTAAATGAGGCCATGGAGGAATACGGCTATGACATAATCAAGACCCTGGTAACCGACATCGATCCTGATGTTCAGGTTAAGGCTGCGATGAACCGAATCAACGCCTCTGAACGGGAAAAAGTGGCAGCCGAGTACGAGGCGGAGGCCGAACGCATTAAGATCGTGGCGAAAGCCAGGGCGGAGGCGGAAAGCAAACGGCTGCAGGGCCAGGGAATCGCAGACCAGCGAAGGGAAATCGCCCGCGGCCTGGAGGAAAGCGTGGATGTATTGAATAATGTAGGGATCAACTCTCAGGAAGCCTCAGCTCTGATTGTAGTCACGCAGCATTACGATACCCTGCAATCCCTGGGGGAAGAAGCCAGGAGCAATTTGATCCTGCTTCCCAATTCGCCGCAGACCGGGAGCGACATGCTCAACAATATGATAGCCTCGTTTACCGCATCAAACCAGATCGGGGAGGCAATGAAACGCGATCATTTACTGCGGCAAGAAAAATCAGGGGAAGCAAGGTCCAGAAAAACTGCTCGCACCAGGCCAAAAGAATCTGATGCTGATGACCTGGATGGATCCCACAGCCAGGAAGTTTAGGCTAGCTTTCTGCCGATGAAGTCAAGGACTTTAGTAGTTCCATCCAGTATCTTTTGATTCCGGAATACGCTTCCGAGGGCATTCTTCAACATTCTCTTAGGAGAGAGACTTTCTTTGGTCACATTATAGCTCAAGAGGATCCGCTCCCGGTCAATTTCCTTTTGAAGTTCTAGAAGCTTGAGATCACGCTCGATTTCATGGAAGTTTCTATATTCTCTCATTTTCAATGGTAATTTCGTCCTCTCCATGTTCTGGATGGAGATCTGCTGCAGCTGAATCCTCTGCTTCGGGAGCACTAAAGATTTTTCTGGAGGCCTTTTGTAGCATCATCCTGTTGATCACTTTGCCACCATACACCAGAGTCAACATTCCCATCAACAGGTAAATCCCTCCGATGACAAAGAAACCACTACTCGGAGCTCCAATCCAGTCACTGATCAGGATAGAAAGGGCAATCGAGATAAACAGCAAAGAAAAAATCATGAAAAAAGCTACTATCAGCCCTTTAACAGCCGCAGTAGCCCCTTTCATTGATTTATAGAAAAGATCGAGTTTATAGTACTCCGCGCTGCTCTGGGCGAATGAGCGCAGGTTTTCGTTTAATCTGTGTAAGTTTTCCGATATTGTATCAAACGCCATTGGGTAATCATGCTACTGCATTGTCTGAAGAAGCCTTGCCTGAAGCATTCTTGGAGGTGTTTTCTCCCTTCTTGTTGTCTTTCTGAAACTTGGCATTCTGCTTTCTCAACTCTTCCAGTTTGTGCTCCAGGCTGTTCAGGATCTCGTCGGCCTTATAGCTGGCTGTTGAGAGTGTTTCTTCCAGCCTTTGTTCGAAATCCAATTTGGCCTTTTTCGCTTTCTGGCTAAGATTTGAAGAGGTTTCACGGTACTTGCGGTTGAGATCATCCTGAGTTCTGCGCGCGTTTTCTCCTAGTTTCCTTCGGGTTTCCTCTCCACTGTCAGGTGCATATAACATCCCGAGACCTGCACCGATAGCTGCCCCGGTCAATAATGCTAAAAATGTACTTCCTGATTTTGCCATGATTTTCTGGTTATTTACGATTAATAGTTAAACCAAATATAGAATAATGCGAATTCGTCTCTTGTTAACAACCGGTTAATATCCAAAAATTCCAATGCTAAAGTATTCTTAAGAGATCCCAGGGGTATCCTTATTTCCCCAGGAATCCCTAAGGGTGACGGTTCTGTTGAAAATTAAACGATCTCCTTTACTGTCCGGATCGACGTTAAAATATCCCACCCGCTGAAACTGGAATTGATCCAGAATTTTTGCCTCTTTTAATCCCGGTTCCAGAAAGGCTTTTACCACCTTCAATGACTCAGGATTTAGAAATTCCAGGAAATCCCTTTCCTTATCCCCATCGGGAGATTCTACTGTGAAGAGCCTATCATAAAGGCGAACCTCGGCCTGGAAAGCGTGCCGGATCGATACCCAGTGGAGGGTGCCCTTGACTTTTCTCTTTGATGCTTCGGTTCCGCTGCCGCTTTTGCTTTCGGGATCATAGGTGCAGTGTATTTCAATAATCTCTCCCTCGCTGTTCTTTACCACCTTTTCCCCTTTGATGATATAGCCGTTTTTCAGGCGGACCTCCTTCCCTATCGAAAGGCGGAAGAACTTCCTGTTTGCTGACTCCTTGAAATCATCCTTTTCGATGTAAATTTCCCCGGAAAACGGGATCAATCTGCTGCCCGCAGTTTCATCCTCCGGATTATTTTCAGCCTCCAGCCATTCCTCCTTTCCTTTTGGATAGTTTGTGATAACCACTTTTACCGGATCGAGTACAGCCATCACCCGTGGAGCGGTTTTATTCAAATCCTCCCGAATACAGAATTCCAGGAGGGACACATCGATGATATTCTCTCTTTTGGCAATGCCTATGGTTTGGGCAAATTTGCGAATAGATGCAGGAGAATATCCTCTTCGACGCAGCCCCGAAATGGTCGGCATCCGGGGATCATCCCATGACTTGACAATTCCCTTTTCAACCAGCTGTAATAACTTTCTCTTGCTTACTATCGTATGGCTAAGGTTTCTGCGGGCGAATTCTCTCTGTTTGGGTCTAAACGCATCTGCGGAGCCAACCCTTTCCAAAAACCAGTTATAGAGTTCACGATGCGGCAGGAATTCAAGGGTACAGAAAGAATGTGAGACTTTCTCTATAAAATCACTCTGCCCATGGGCCCAGTCATATAGCGGGTATATCATCCATTGGTCACCGGTCCTGTGGTGCTTTTTATGAAGGGTCCGGTACATCACCGGATCCCGCATCAGCATGTTTTTGGCGGCCATATCGATTTTTGCCCGCAATACATGCTCTCCTTCCCTGGTGTCGCCGTTTTTCATCTTCTCGAACAGATCGAGGTTCTCAGCTACAGATCGGTCCCGGAAAGGACTGTTCCGTCCCGGTTCGGTAGGGGTGCCTTTCTGAGCTGCGATATCTGCCGAGCTCTGGCTATCAACATAGGCTTCCCCTCTCTGGATCATTTCTACCGCCCATTGGTACAGCTGCGCAAAATAATCAGAGGCATAACATTCCCTGGACCATGAATATCCGAGCCATTCGACGTCCTTTTTGATCGCATCTACATATTCCTGCTCTTCTTTGATCGGATTGGTGTCATCAAAGCGAAGATTGACCGGGGCTCCATATTTCTCGCCAAGCCCGAAGTTCAGGCAGATAGACGAGGCATGCCCTATATGCAGATATCCGTTGGGTTCAGGAGGAAACCGGAACTGAAGATCCTCTTTACTATAGTCCTGCCTTAAATCCTCTTCAATGATCTGCTCAATAAAATTCAACGAGCGCTTTTCCTCTGCCATACTTTCTTTTTTACAAGTGGACAAAATTAGACAATTTACGCTTTAAAGCCTAAGATAGCTCGAGCATGGAACGGTCCTTCTTGAAAGCTTTATCTTTGTCCGAAATTTTAGCCATGGGAAGCATCAAACTGAAGAACATAAGAATCTTCGCATATCACGGTTGCCTCGATGAGGAGGGCCGCATCGGCAGTGACTATCGGATCGACCTGAAAGTCTCGGGAGACCTGGCCAATTCGGCAAAAACAGATAATCTTTCAGATACTATAGATTATGTTCATCTCAACCGGATAGTAAAGGAAGAAATGGCCATCAGGTCCAAACTCCTGGAAACAGTAGCGGAAAGGATCCTAAACCGGGTACTAAGGGAGCTGCTTCTTGTGCAAAAGGTTTGGGTGGAAGTCTCCAAAATCAATCCGCCTATCGGTGGAAATGTGAAAATGGTCTCCGTAAAAAGGAAAAAGTCACGCTGACTACCATAGCAGATTTTTAATTACTTTTCCCGAGGGTAAACAGGAACTGAAAAAAATAAAATTTGTTACATTTGCCTTCCGTCCACAAAATGGCATCGTGGCCGAGTGGCTAGGCAGAGCTCTGCAAAAGCTTGTACAGCGGTTCGAATCCGCTCGATGCCTCAAAAGCTTTCCCTTCCAGGAAAGCTTTTTTTGTTTCAACCGAAAGCGTGATTAGAGATAGGCTCAGGTCCCATGTCCTCCTTTTGGAAATCTTCAATCTTATCCCGGAACTCGGTGATGTCCTGGGGAATCAGCCCCTGCCCCACCAGGAATAACCCGAAAACCATCAAAAGGATACTGATGCCCTTTTTGACTAAATATATCCGGCCCGGGGTCAGTTTCCTGTTGAGTTTCTTTGCCGCCAGGATTTTGAATATATCAACCACAAGATAGGTCCCCAGTACAATTCCGAAGAATATACTAAGCCGATCGGTGTCCATTTCCATCTTCGGACCAAATACGATGATTAGACCAAGCCAGAATCCCAGAACCCCAATGTTGATAAAGTTGAGTAGAAAACCTTTGGCAGCCAGCCCGAAATAATCCCTTTTATTGAGTCTTTGTATCTCCGGTACTTCTTCGTGTTGAAGTACCTTCCTGGTCTGGATGAATTGAATGATTCCATAGGTGAGCAGCAAGCCTCCCCCAAAGATAAAGAGCGCCGGGTCGTCTTTAATCCTGTTCAGGAGCTTGGTGGTACTCAGATAAGCAATCAGCAAAAAAACAACGTCGGCGAAAATAACGCCCAGATCAAAGGAGATAGCAGCACGGAAACCTTTAATTGCTGCGGTTTCCAGCAGAACGAAAAAAACAGGCCCGAGAAGGAACGCAAGGAAAAATCCGAGAGGAACTGCCGCCAGGACATCTTCGATCATCAGGAGTTTGGATTTCTACAAAGGTAGTATTTTTAGGAGTTTATAAAATCTTACCTCCCAGGCTGGTCTTGGTATTGAGTTCTTCAGGATTTCCAAGTACCTGAATCACGCCACCGAGTTTAGCAGTTGCTCTACAGGTATCAGTGACATAAACCTCACCCCTACCAGCTGTACCAACTTCAATTTCTGTGCGCTGTGTCAGAAGATCAGAGGCAAGATATTTCCCTCCTGTATTGACCTCGACCTCCTGCTCTTTGGCGCTTCCGCTCAATTCAATGATACCGCCTGTTACTGCCTTCCCGCTCACATCTCCTGCCTTAACATCAGCTTTGACCGTGGCTCCTTCCTGGGCTCTGATGACAAGTCCAGAAGCCTCAACAACACCTTCGGTTTCTATGATGGACCCTTCATTAGCATCTATGATTTCAACCCCGTTTCCCATTATCCGTATCAGGGTATTGTCCTCTGACCAAATGTGATCGATTGGAAGCCGGATTTCCAGTCTTCCTCCAGTAATGTCATAGGACACTTCATTCTTGCTGTGACCGGTGATTTCGATTTTGTTTTCCTGGGAGGGAACCAGAATCACTTTGACCCCGCTAAAGGTCTTGAGTTCCCTGAAATCAGCCAGAGGTTCCGAGACCTCCTGAGCTACTGCGGGTATGCCGATACTCAGCATAATCAAACATGCGCCTACACGTTTTAAAAAATCATTTTTCCACTTCATTTCTGCTACCAATTAAGTTAAAATCCAAATGTCGCTTTAGGAGATCTGCATTTTTTACAGTGATATAGACCTCATCCCCAAGTTGATACACCTTGCCGGATTTTCTCCCCACAATGGCGTATTGTTCCTGGTCAAAATCAAAATGGTCCTCTCCTATATCCCGGAGCCGAACCATTCCTTCGCATTTATTGGAGATGATCTCCACGTAAATACCCCACTCCGTAACACCTGAAATAACGCCGAGGAATTCCTCATCATTGTGGTGCTGCATATATTTTACCTGCATGTATTTTATCGAATCCCGTTCTGCATTTGTGGCAAGAGATTCCATGTTACTGCTGTGCTTACACTTTTCCTCATACTCCTCCTCTTCAGCACTTTTATTTCCGTCGAGGTAATACTGGAGTAAGCGATGCGCCATGACATCCGGATACCGTCGAATAGGAGAGGTAAAATGAGAATAGAATGGGAAAGAAAGGCCATAGTGACCAATATTTTCAGTACTGTAATAAGCCTTGCTCATCGTTCTGATCGTCAGGGTATCCACCAGATTTTGTTCTTTTCTCCCATGGACATCCTCGAGTAGTTTATTCAGAGATTTACTTATGGATTTGTGATCCCGCAGATTAAGGCTGTGACCGAATTTACCGACTAAGGCTTTCAGCGCGGCGAGTTTTTCTTCATCCGGTTCATCATGGCAGCGGTAGACGAAAGTCTTTTTTGGTTTTTGTTTACCGATAAACTCCGCCACTTTCTTGTTAGCCAAAAGCATGAACTCCTCTATCAGCTTATTAGCTTCCTTGGAACTCTTGAAGAATACCCCTACCGGTTCATTGGTCTCGTCCAACTCAAATTTTACCTCTACCTTGTCGAAGGAAATCGCCCCGTGCTTCATACGCTTTTTACGCATGATCTTGGCTAATTCATCCATCTCCAGAACCGCCGTGACAATTGGATCTGGAACCTTGTAGCTGGATCCTGTTAAAGAGATTTCCGAAGGGATAATACCAGCAGTAGTTTCAATGATATACTGGGCTTCTTCATAGGCAAACCTGGCATCGGAAAATATCACAGTCCTCCCAAACCACTCCTTCACTACTTCAGCCTTAGGATTGATCTCAAAAACGGCAGAAAATGTGTATTTATCCTCCCCGGGACGAAGGGAACAAGCATCATTTGACAATACCTCTGGTAACATGGGGACCACCCTGTCTACTAAGTATACCGAAGTAGCCCTGCTGTAGGCTTCTTCATCCAGAATAGTTCCGGGCTTCACATAATGGGAAACATCAGCAATATGCACCCCCACCTCGTAATTCCCATTTTCGAGCTTCCTAAAGCTCAAGGCATCATCAAAGTCCTTAGCATCCCTGGGATCTATGGTAAAAGTGAGCGTCCTCCGCATATCCCGTCTCTTCTTTACCTCCTCTTCTTGGATGCCGGTATCTATCTGATTTGCAAAATGCTCCACTTCTTCTGAAAACGCATGGGGCAGGCCGTACTGGGCCAAGATAGCATGTATTTCAGTCTGATGCTCCCCGGGAGTACCCAGAACCTGGATAACGGCTCCTACTGGAGAATCTGCCTTCTCTGGCCATTCAACGATTTCCACGAGAACCTTGTCTCCATCCTTAGCCTCTCCGATATTGTTCTTTCTAACGAAAATGTCTGTATACATCTTGGGATCCTGAACCACAACAAAACCATATCGATCCTGAAGCTGTAATACCCCGACGAATTTGGTTTGCTTCCGGTTTAGAATTCGGGTAATTTTTCCTTCGCTTTTCTGGCCCCTGCGTCTGGCGTACACATAAACTTCCACCTCATCCCCATTAAGGGCCCCGGACAGTCCATCAGAGGGAATAAAGATATCCTCTCCCTGTCCTTCTACTACAACATAGCCATTTCCACGGGTGGTCATATCCAGGTATCCCTGATAAAGGTCTACGGTCTGGTCGAGTTTAAACGCCCCCTTGCCCTCTTCGATAATCTTCTTTTTTGCTGCCAACTGGGAAAGGGTTCTGATGATCTTGTTTCGACCGGATGTATCGCTGATTCCCATTTTTGCAGCCAACTCTTTATAATTGAAAGTCCTTTCCCCCCCGGATTTCATGATCCCTAGGATCTGCCGGGTAAAACTCTCACTTATAGCTGCTTTGTTCTTTTTGTTCCTGTTCTTACTCATTATCTTAATTGAGCCAGTAAAATTAGGTCTATTTAGTGGAATGTAGCAAAAAGGGAAGCCCTTTTCCGGAAAGCGGTCGATTTAGTACCCATTTCTTATCCTTATATTAACATAAAAACTTTTTAATTCTTAAAATTTTCATAATTTTACCTACTCTTATAAAGACCAAGGAAATGGAGTCTAAACCACGAAGAATTATCCTTTTATTTGTTCTCATTTTTGTGGTCGGAATTCTGGCATTCGTAGCCTCTATCAATCATTCGCTCAACCAGGCATCTTCCCCAAACAACGAGGTACTGCGATCCCCCAGGGATCAATGAGATTCTCTCTTTTAGTATATATCTTACTGTATTACAGGGAAATATCATGTCTACTGAAGATATATAAGTCGATTATCCTTCAGAAACCTGAATCGTTTTCCTCATTCAGGAGTTCCGATTAGTTATGAACAGCCTATATGATCATTATCATTTTTCTTTTTGATTAAATTAAAGTTGTATATGGTATATGGAATGTTGATATCTGGCATAAGTTTTCTGAAAAAAATTTGGAAAATTTTAAGAAATAGGTTTAGGAACAACTTATAAACAGATCATTCTTTTCATAGCCCACTGATTCATAGTGGTTCTTAGCAATTTCTTAACAATGGTTCATAATTTCCTGTGAAGGTAAAAAAGAAAACAAAATGCTTTTTCCCCCTGTTCAGAAACTGAAAATAGCACTCGATAAATTGAGGGAAAAATGTGGAGTTATTTTTTGGTTGTCTCTGAAATTAGTGCCTATGGGAATTCCGAACCAGAAGTCCAAATTAGAATTTCAGATTTTAGTCTCCATTTATAAACAGTCCAATGGTTTTTTCAATGTATTCAGTATGAGGTATCTGTAACATTTAATTAACAATCCAATAAATTGAAGTTAATAAAGCGAATTTCTACCTTTGTTGGCACACACTCATACTAAAAGATGAAAATTTCAATCGGAAATGACCACGCAGGGACAGAATATAAATTTTTTATAAGTGAATACCTGCGTTCTCAGGGGCATGAGGTTATTAATCACGGAACCAATACAGATGACAGCGTGGATTATCCCGATTTTGTACATCCAGTAGCCAGGGACATCGAAACAGGAGAGGCCGATTTCGGTATTACCATCTGCGGAAGCGGAAACGGGGCTAATATGACTGCCAACAAGCATCAAAGCGTACGCTCGGCCCTTTGTTGGAGTAAAGAAATAGCCGCACTTGCCAGGGAACATAATGATGCAAATGTATTGAGTATACCTGCCCGCTTTACCGCTAAGGAACAAGCTCTGGATATGGTAAAGGTTTTTATTGGCACGGGTTTCGAAGGAGGAAGGCATAGCCGGAGAGTCGAAAAGATCGGTTGTAAGTGAAGCCATGCAAATAACGATCAAGGGGTTCGAAATGCTGGATGTCCATCAACTATATGAACTTCTGCAGCTGCGTTCAGAGGTTTTTGTAGTTGAACAAGAATGTGTTTACCAGGATCTTGATGGGAAGGACGGGGAGGCTATTCATATCCTGGGCTATAAGGAAGGTGAAATCATTGCCTATACCCGGGTATTTTCACCGGGAGCCTATTTTCCTGAAGCTTCTATTGGTAGAGTCGTAGTGAAACAGTCTTTTCGCGGTAAGCAATACGGACATGATATACTTCAGGCCTCCATAGAGTATATAGAACAGACATATGGATCCAGTAGCATTCGACTATCAGCGCAGCAATATTTGGTTGATTTTTACAAGAGTCATGGATTCACTGCTACCGGAAAGGGCTATCTGGAAGATGGAATCCCACATATTGCAATGCTCAGGGAAGGACCTTTAGCGTAATATATCTTTATATCGTTCAGCGTTGTTCAAGATATCTCTTGAAACCTTAATTTCCTGATTGTGATCGACGTAATACTGGTACAGACCTTCCTTGTAAAAATACCTCTTGAGGATTTCATCTGTAAGCAAACTTACAATTTCCTGTTTTTCCTCTCTTAGAGCAGCCGAGTGAGAAGAAGCGATCTTTTCCTCTAGCTGGACAATATCTTCCGCGAGGGACGCTGCTATACCTTCCTCTTTGGCTGTCTCCCTCAGAATTTCAAGTTGTTCTTCCGTAGCGGTCTTATAATCAAAGTTCTTTTTGTCAAGAAACGAGGTGAAATCCTGGAAATCTTCATCGGTAAAAACAAATGCCTCCGGGGATTCTATGCTATTGGAATAATAATACAGGGTCGCATAATCGAAAATATGATTTTGGCGTAGCAATTCACCAGCAATACCTGAAAAGTCTGAACCATGGATCTCCACATCTGGGGTAATACCACCTCCGTCGTATACCTTCCGCCCATTTCTAGTGGAAAACTCCTTGTAATCCGATGAGGAGATCCGCACCGCATCCCCCGATTCGTTTCTATTTCTGTAGTCCAGCGCCTGGATACACCTTCCACTTGGGGTATAGTACCTTGATATGGTCACCTTGAGTTGGGTTCCATAAGAAAGCTCCTTAGGGCGCTGTACCAATCCCTTTCCGAAACTTCTAGCTCCTACTATTACCGCACGATCCAGATCCTGTAGTGCTCCGGCGACAATTTCACTCGCCGAGGCACTTCGGCTGTTTATCACCACCACCAACGGAATGGTCGGATCAATAGGTTGTTTTGTTGTAAAAAATTCCTGATTATACTTTTCCACGGCAGACCTAGTACTTGTAACGAGTTCCCCTTTAGGTAGGAAAATATTACTAACATTGATCGCTTCCGAAAGCAGGCCTCCTGGATTTCCCCTAAGATCCAGAATGATCCGGTCCGCACCTTGTTTCTTAAGATCTTGCAAAGCGGCTGCAGTTTCTGAACTGGCATTACGGTTGAACTGTGAAAGAACAATATATCCACTACCATCGGCCAAAAGCTGATAAAATGGTACTGCCTTTACCTCAATAGATCCTCTTGTCAGGGTGGTGGTTTTTTTTTCTCCCTGACGTAGAAATGCAATGGTCACGGAAGATCCAGGGGCTCCATTGAGCAGTTCGCCAGCATCCTCAGCGAACCCGGAGACGGATATCCCACCAATCTCCAGAATTTCGTCACCTGCCCTTAATCCTGCTAAGTCGGCCGGATATCCTTTGTAAGGTTCTGCAATAATTATTTTATCCTTCCTGATGAATACGGTGGCTCCTATTCCGGTATATTCTCCCGAACTGTTTATCCTGGCTTCCTGAACTTCCTGCTCGTTCCAAAAGACTGTGTAAGGGTCGAGATCCATCAACATCGCTGAAATCGCTGTGTCCATCAGCCTGGCCGGATTGGTCTGATCCACGTAATTCATATTGAGTTCCTTAAAGAGCGTGGTAAATATCTCCAGTTGTTTGGCAATCTCAAAAAAATCGGATTTTGCTATCCTGCTGCTTGTCAGGAGGACCAGGAGGACCCCGATAAGACCGTATTTTAAAATGATATTTTTCATCACAAACGATTTTTTTCCTGCCCTACCATCCGTTCAAGAAGGATTTTTACTGCCTGATTGACAGAGTCGAAACTGGTTTTTTCCCTTCCGGTAAAGATAAACATCAAGACATAAGGTTGAGACAGACCCTTGATAACAAGGTACTTATTTTTCCGGTAACCCTCACGCAGAATTCGTTTTAAATAATTTCTGTCTACTGCCCTTTTGTAAAGCCTGCGCGGAACCGATACAGCGACCTGGTGGTCAGATCCTGCGTGATTTGGAACCGGAAGAAACAACAGGCGAAGGGGGTATTTTTTAAGGCTGGAACCTTCCTTGAACAGTTGTTCGATCAACTTTCTATCCTTCAATTTTTCACTTTGGGGAAAGTTTTCTTTCATAGAACGAATGTATTCATTTTCTCTCCGATTACCGGTGAGCATCAAAAAAACCCCTCCAGAGAAAGAAGGGGTTTGGTCCAAATTTTTATTGATGAATTATTCCGTTTTAAGACGCGGGAAAAGATCGTTTTCCGCATTGACATCTGCCATCCGATCGGAAGCATCTATTTCGATGCCTTTGACCTCACCTAAAGGTCTGTCCAGTTCAAAACTGTAGGTCGGGTAGGCCCATGCCCAATCCTCAAGAACAGTGCGCTCCCTGCCCTGAAGAGCTGGTTTTTCCCACCGCATCATTTGAAGAGGAATGTAATACAGCTTTTCGGAGCCATCCTGGAATGTCACCGTGAGTTCTATGGGCATTGGCATCAAACCGTTCCTTTCAAGTACTACCCGGGTTTTTCCTCCTGAATCGCTGACTTCTTTTATTCCGTAGTCGATGACATTGGTCGTTCTGGTCCAGTCAGTCAGGTACCAATCGAGTTCTGCCCCGGAGACTTTTTCAGCGATGCGAATGAAATCGTTAGGGGTTGGATGTTTGAACTTCCACTGATCATAATACCTGTGGAGGGTTTCCTGTAGATTTTCCGGTCCGATGACATATTCCAGTTGCGCTAGAAAGACAGCCCCTTTAGAGTAAGCAGATGCACCATATGCGGCATTGAACCTATACCTGTCCGCATGCGTTGTCATCGGTTGCTCAAAACCTGATCCAGCGAGTTGGTAATAGGTATTATAGGAACCCTGATGCACTTTCTCCTTGTCTGAATCCATCACCTCCGCCATTGCGATATCAGAAATGTAGCTCGTAAACCCTTCGTCCATCCATTCGTGCTTGCTTTCATTGGTAGCCAGAAGGTGTTGAAACCACGCATGAGCCATTTCGTGGGCAGTCACTCCAACCAGGCTTTCAAAGGGACGTTCGCCGGTAATAAGGGTCAACATAGCATACTCCATTCCACCATCTCCTCCCTGGATCACGGAATACTGTGGCCATGGATAGGGACCGATATGATCGTTAAAAAATAGCAGCAATTCTTCGGTAATGGGCTGAAGTTTTTTCCAGTTTTCCTTGATCTCTGGATTGTCCAGGTACAAAAAGTGAAGTACAGTTCCATCCGCTGCCACTCTTTTCTCATGAATATATTCCGGATCTGCCGCCCATGTAAAGTCGTGTACCTTTTCCGCTTTAAAGTGCCAGGTCAGCTTTTCATCATCAGACCTATCAACATCGTCATCTCCCTCCTGGTAACCATACCCGATCTCTTCTGCGTTTTGCAAGGTACCTGTTGCCCCGAGAATATAGTCCCTGTCGATGCTGATCTCGACATCGAAATCACCCCATACGCCATGAAATTCCCTTCCGATATAGGGATCGGCGTGCCATCCTTCAAAGTCATATTCAGCCATTTTCGGGTACCACTGGGTCATTGAAAGCGAAACGCCTTCTTCATTATCCCTGCCGGACCTACGGATCTGCTGCGGAACCTGGCCTTCAAACTCCAGCTCAAAAGTGGCTTTTTCCCCTGGTAAGATAGGTTCGTCCAGGGCTACCTCGAGAACAGTTCCGACTTCTTCATATTCCAGTGCATCTCCATTTTGTTCCAGAGAGGTAACATGGAGATAACCCTGCTGGGCTGGCGTCAGTTTGGAAATACGATCTCCTACTCTCTGATCCGGATCCTGGATCGTTCGCGATCTGACGTCCATTTCACTTCCAGGCTGAAAAGCATTGAAATAAAGATGGTAGAAGACGCGTCTGAGCGTATCCGGGGAATTGTTGGTATAAACAAGTTCCTGCTCGCCAGTATACTTGAAGTTCTCGACATTCATATCCACCTCCATCTCATAATCCACATGCTGTTGCCAGTAATAATCGTTGTCCTGGGCATTCAGACCTATAGTTCCAAAAATGGTGATAATTGCTAGTACTCTTTTCATGTCTATCAATTTGCTATTTTGTTTGCTAGAATTAGGGCATTATAGAGATTTGCCATTTTACCGGATTTTGAAAGGCTTGCGAACTCCTGGGTATTAGAGGGTTCCCCTCCAACAATTACAGAAGCATCACTGCTAACTCCACTCTTCAGGATTACCTCCTTTACCTGTTCGTCTGACAGTTCCGGGTACAATGATCTGACCATTGCAGCTATACCTGTCACTGCAGGGGCTGCCATTGAAGTACCTTGCAGGTACTCGTACTTATCGTTAGGAGTGGTGGACCAGATTTTGGTACCGGGAGCAAAGATATCGACATTGGTCTTCCCGTAGTTGGAGAATCCGGCGACCAGGCCAGATCCATAATCATAGTTCAAGGCTCCCACGGTGATCATGTTGTCGGAAAACTCCTGAGGCTGGTCGACAAACTGGTCATTTGGATAAACGTTGGTTCCATCCAGATCGAGCCCTTCATTTCCCGCTGCATTAACAATCAAAACATCATTTTTATCGGCATACTGAATGGCCTCGATGACCCACTGAGGGTGAGTTGAAAAATACTTTCCAAAACTCGTGTTGATGATGTCCGCTCCGTTGTCTACGGCATATCGTATAGCCAAAGCAATATCTTTGTCATACTCATCTCCATCAGGAACAGCGCGTATCGGCATTATCAAAACATTGTTGGCTACTCCTTTTATTCCAAGATTGTTATTGCGTTCCGCAGCGATGATTCCAGCGACGTGGGTACCATGGGTGATATCCTCCATATCCGCTGAGGGACCGGTGACATCGTTATTGCCATAGTCCCTGTCACTGAGGTCATCCGGATCATCCCCAAGAACAGTCCGTGCATTGAGATCGAGATTGAAATGTGTGTCTAATCTGTTGGAAAAGTAGTCTATCGCCTCCTGCAACTGGGCGAAAGCATCATCCATATCTCCATCAACATTGGTCATAACTTGGGTTATGAAAGCTTTATACTGCTGCATTTCAGAAGTAGTGGCCTCCATATTCTGGACCTCCTCAAGGGTATAATCCTCCTTTCCGATTTTCCTCGAGACCGCCTCATGAGCCATCTGAAGTTGTTGCTGAATTCCCTCATACTGGTTTTTCAGCCCAAGAGCTTCCTTATATTCCTTATCGTATTCCGCTTTGGCCCTTTGGTAAAGTTCAAATTCTGCGCGATCCTCGGGAGCAACCGAACCGGAAGGAATTCCATCGAATTTAGGTTTCAGATCACGCAGGATTCGCACATATTCCATGTTTTCCCCTACCACATCCCCGAGAAAGTTCCAGCCGTGGACATCATCTATATATCCATTATCGTCGTCATCGCGGCCGTTCCCGGGCACCTCATCCTCATTGGTCCAAATCACATCGTCCAGATCCTCATGACCGATGTCAACCCCGCTGTCGATGACCGCGACTATAACCTTCTCACCTTTATGCCCTTTGATGATCTCCTCGTAGGCCTTTTCTACACTCATCCCCGGAATGGTATCCGTCATAAGATCAGCAGCTGCCCAACTTTTAAGTTCTGCTTCACTCAGATCTGTTACCTTAATTGGAATGGAGTCGATATTTTCTATCGGTGTGGAGATTATCGGGGGTGCAGAGCTCCCACAACTTTGGATAATCGCAGTTAATCCAACTGCTACAAGGGGTTTTAAAATCGGTATTTTCATAAATGATTTAATTAAAGAGTTCGTTGAATGTAAAACTGTTGTCTAATCGTATTCCTTTTTCTGTTTCCTTAAGGGTTATAACCTCCTGATGCGCATCGTGCTCCAGGAAAAGATAGTATTCCTCCTGGCATGCCCTCTCCAAGAACTGCTTCTTCTCAGGAAGGGTGAGCAATGGCCGGGTATCATATCCCATGACATAGGGAAGGGGAATATGGCCGGCTGTGGGTAAAAGATCTGCCATGAAAACCAGGGTTTTGCCCCGGTATTTCAAATGAGGGATCATCTGTTTCTCAGTATGGCCATCCACGAAAAGAATGCCAAACCCAAGTTCAGATTCAGGTTGGAAGGAGGAATCGGTTCTTTCGACAAATCTGAGCTGTCCGCTTTCCTCCATCGGGAGAATGTTCTCCTTCAAAAATGAAGCCTTTTCCCTTGCGTTCGGATCTGTTGCCCACTCCCAGTGGGACTGATTACTCCAGAAGGTAGCATTCGGAAAGGCCGGTTCAAAACCGGTCCTTGCCTTGTTCCACTTAATGCTTCCTCCACAGTGATCGAAGTGAAGATGAGTCATAAAAACATCTGTAATATCATCAGGCCTAAAACCCAGCGCGGCAAGGGAATTTTCAAGGCTGAAATCGCCCCACCTGTAATAGTAACCGAAAAATTTTTCACTTTGTTTATTCCCCATCCCCGTATCGATAAGGATCAATTTTTCCCCATCCTCGATCAGAAGACATCTCGCTGCCATATCAATCATGTTGTTGGCATCAGCTGGGTTGGTACGGTTCCAGATGCTTTTTGGAACCACTCCGAACATGGCGCCACCATCGAGCTTGAAATTTCCTGATTCGATAGGATAAATCTTCATAATCGGCAATTTCTAATTTGCGGATCCGCAAAATACTAAAACCTTTACTGAATCCGTAGCATTTGTTCAGGAGAGACCACCATATTAAGAAAAATTTGAGCAAGATTTCCAAATTTACAGTAAAGGAACCCTGGATCAGGAAATGTTTAACAATAATTAGGAGACAAAAGTTGAATAGGAATGGAAAATATGATATTATAGCCGAACTTTTTATATCTGGACCGACAACCGGAATAAAGCAAACCAAAATCGATTATTAGTGGAGGAATTTCTGGATATCGTAGCACATGAGTTTCACCTGCCTCTGACCAACCCAGTCCTGGTTTTTTCCCTTATTCTATTTATCATTCTTATTGCTCCTGTCCTGCTGAGACGGATCAATATTCCAGGTATAATCGTACTGATCATTTCAGGAATCATAATCGGACCTCATGGCGTGGGGCTTCTTGAACAGAATTCGGCAGTAGATCTCTTCTCCACAATCGGCCTGCTCTATATCATGTTTATCGCAGGTCTTGAACTGGATATGAACCAGTTCAAGGTCAACCGGAACAAGAGTTTCTTATTCGGTCTCTTCACCTTTGCCCTTCCGCTCATGATCGGCTTTCCTGTCTGTTTTCATCTCCTGAGCTATGACTTCAATGCGAGTTTCCTAACCGCCAGTATGTTTGCGACACATACCCTGCTTTCTTACCCAGTGGTAAGCAAAATGAAGGTGTCAAAGAATGAGGCAGTTGCCATTACGGTGGGAGGGACCATCCTCACAGATACTGCAGTGCTGATCATTCTGGCGATCATTATGGGGAATCACCAGGGGACGCTAAATGTTGCATTTTGGCAGCGGCTGGGAATTTCCCTGGCTATTTTTACCGCGATAATCTTCCTTATCGTGCCCCGGATTGCCAAGTGGTTCTTCAGTCGTATGGAGAATGAGAAACATTCTCACTACATCTTCGTGCTAACGGTGGTATTTTTTGCGGCTTTCCTCGCCGAGCTGGCAGGTGTTGAACCCATCATAGGGGCCTTTCTTGCCGGTCTGGCGCTGAACCGGTTGATCCCGCATTCATCAGCTTTGATGAACCGGGTGGAATTTATCGGAAATTCCCTCTTCATTCCGTTTTTTCTGATCAGCGTGGGAATGCTTGTCGATATCAGCGTAATCTTTAGCGGGCCCATGGCTTTGGTTGTTGCCGGAGCCTTGACCATTGTGGCCTTGACCGGTAAATGGCTGGCAGCCCTATTCACCCAACTCGTTTTTCGGTATAGCAGTGCGCAGCGAAAAGTGATTTTCGGCCTGAGCAGCGGACACGCTGCCGCAACCCTTGCCGTGATCATCGTCGGCTATAATGCGGGCATCATTGATGAAAACATCCTCAACGGCACGATCATTCTGATCCTGGTAACGTCCATTGTCGCCACCCTTGCCACGGAACGGGCCGCAAAACAACTGGCAGTCGCGGCAAAGGCGGAAGAATCCGAAGAGATCAAGAATTCCCCTGTGTTCAAGAGCGAGAGCATCCTGCTGCCTATTGCCAATATTGTCAATTTCGACAAGCTCCTGGAATTCGCCATCCTGGTCAAGGACAAGTCTTCTGTGAATCCAATTTCCATTCTGTCGGTAGTACCCAATAACGAGGAAGCCGAAGCAAACATCGCGAGGGCAAAGAACAAACTCGAGGATTTTGTTAATCAGGCATCTGCCTCCGAGACCAAAGTAAATATTTTGGCGACCATCGATCAAAATGTGGCCCAGGGGATCGCCCGTATTTCCAAGGAAGTGATAGCAGATCTCATTATATTGGGATGGCCAACAGAGAAGGGGCTGATCAATAAAATAATAGGGAAAAAGATGCAGCGGATTATCCACACCGCTCAGAAGACGGCATTTGTGACGCACTTCGGCCGTCCCGTGGCGTTGCATAAGCGGATCTTTGTCGCGGTACCTCCCTTGGCTGAGAAGGAACCAGGATTTGCGAAATGGCTGAAAAAGATCTTGCTGCTCTCCAAGGAGCTGAGCTTACCGGTTTTCTGCTACTGTAATGATGAAACCGCTGAAAGCATCAAAGCGGAAGAGAAAAAGATGAAGACAGATACTCCTCTGAACTTCAATCACTTTAGCAGCTGGGATGACTTTCTGATCCTGGGACGCGATATACAAGCGGAGGATATTATTGTTCTGGTTTCAGCTCGTAGCGGGTCGGTCTCCTACAACAACACACTCCCCACCCTTCCCGTAAAACTCGAAAAATACTTTACCGATAAAAGCCGGATCGTAGTTTACCCCTGAAAGACCTGTTGCCACTCTTGATAAGCTGTTTTTGCAAAAAAGTGTTAACTTCCTCGCAAAATAAAACCTCGTCCCGCATGTTAGAACTAGCGAGCCTGATCATATTGGGAATTCTTGCCCAGTGGGTTGCATGGAAACTCAAGATCCCTGCGATCCTCCCTTTGATCCTTATAGGGCTCCTGGTCGGTCCAGTTTCGACCCTGTTCTCTGAAGACGGCACCAAATGGCTTCAACCCATTTACACCGGAGAAAAAGGAATTTTCCCTGGTGAAAGTCTTTTCTACTTTGTGTCTCTTGCTGTCGCGGTCGTGTTGTTTGAGGGCGGTCTGACCCTGCGAAAGAAGGACCTGTCAAACATCGGGCCTGTCATCGTAAAACTGATTTCAGTCGGGGTGGTGATCACCTTTATCGGCGCAGCCCTAGCCGCCCATTTTACATTTGACCTGTCCTGGGAAATCTCCTTTCTCTTTGCCTCGCTGGTCATTGTTACGGGACCCACAGTAATCGCTCCCATTCTGAGGCATATCCCCCTGAAAAAGGATATCTCCTCAATTTTAAGATGGGAAGGAATTCTGATTGATCCTATCGGTGCCCTGGTGGCGGTCCTTGTTTATGAATTCATCCTGATCGAGGAAGGCTATAATTATACCTCAAAGGCCTTTCTGGAATTCGGGAAGATCGTATTGTTTGGATTCACCTTCGGCTTTGCGTTTGCCTATGCACTGGTCTATACGATCAAGAAGAATGTGATCCCGCATTACTTGCTTAACGTGGTCACTCTGGCGACCGTAATCGGGGTATTTGTACTTTCTGATACCTTTGCACATGAGAGCGGGCTTTTGGCTGTTGTCATCATGGGAATAGTCATGGGAAATACCCGGTTGCCAAATTTGAAGGAACTGCTTTATTTCAAAGAGAGCATGAGCATTCTTCTGGTTTCTATCCTCTTTATTCTCCTGGCGGCTAACATAGATATGGAAGACATGTACCTGGTTTTCAATAAAAAAGCCCTGACCCTGTTCATCCTGGTGGTTTTTGTACTGCGCCCTATAGGCGTTTTCGCCAGTTCCATCAACTCTGGGCTCAGCCTGAAGGAAAAGATCTTTATCAGCTGGGTAGGACCCAGAGGTATCGTGGCGGCAGGTATCGCATCCGTATTCGGTCTCCGGCTCACCACAGAAGGAATTGAGGGAGCCGAATATATCACCCCACTGGTTTTTATGGTCGTGTTGGGTACGGTGCTCTTAAACGCCACTACAGCAAGGATGGTTGCCAAAATCCTCGGAGTCTTCCTTAAAAATACCCAGGGCATCCTAGTCATCGGGGCCTCCTCGATTTCAAGGCTGATCGGAAAGTACCTCAAGGACAACAAGCGGCACGTTGTCCTGCTGGATAATAACCCGGAAAACGTTCGTAAGGCCAGGGAACTGGGTCTGGAAGCCGTTGAGGAAAGCATTTATTCAGACGATCTTCTCAATAACATCGAACTGACAGATGTCGGTTATTTGATGGCCATGACCGGCAACCCGGACATCAACAGAACTGCAATCAGGCAATTCGGGAGGCAATTCGGGGAAAAGGGAAGTTTTCGCCTGATCAGCCCCGAGGAAAAAATGGATCCGGAGAACAACCCTCCGGAAGGACTGTTTTCACCGACTGACGAATACGCTTCTTTATCTACGGTCGCAAGAAAATATCCTGTTATTCATGAAATTCCACTTAAAAGCAAGGAACACTACCTGGGTCTTGTGGAAATCGCTAAAACACAACCGGAGACGATTCCGATTTTTGTCAAAAACAAGGATGATGATCTCCAGATCATTCCTTCCAACAGCGAAGAAATTGAGGTTGAGGAAGGGTTAATGCTAGTTTACATCGGCAAAGAGATCGAACAGGATTCTACAGCAGAATACGACGTGATATCAAAACCTGAAACAGGCAAAAAAAGGAAACAGCGGGATAACAGCCTCCCTAATCATTAAGCTTTAGTACAGCCATAAAAGCCTCCTGCGGAATTTCCACATTGCCTACCTGACGCATTCGCTTCTTTCCTTTTTTCTGCTTCTCCAGAAGCTTTCTTTTCCTGGAGATATCTCCACCATAACATTTTGCCGTAACGTCTTTCCGCAAGGCCTTCACCGTTTCCCGGGCAATAATCTTGGCCCCTATAGCCGCCTGGATCGGAATATCAAACTGCTGACGCGGGATCAGTTCCTTGAGCTTCTCACACATTTTTTTTCCGATGTCATAAGCGTTATCAACATGGAGAAGGGCTGAAAGTGCATCGACGGGATTTCCATTCAGCAGGACATCTACCTTGACCAGTTTGGAAGGCCGCATTCCGATAGGGGAGTAGTCAAAGGAGGCATAGCCTTTAGATACCGTTTTGAGACGGTCGTAGAAGTCAAAAACGATTTCTGCAAGGGGCATATCGAAACTCAATTCCACACGTTCCGGAGTGAGGTAGGTCTGGTTGGTTATCTGCCCCCTTTTTTCAATACATAGCGACATCACCGGACCGACGAAGTCTGCCTTGGTAATAATGGTTGCCTTGATAAAAGGTTCCTCTACCCGATCGAGACTGGAGGGCTCCGGGAGATCAGAGGGATTGTTTACCAGGATCACCTGATCCTTGTTCTTGTGGGTAAAAGCATGATAGGAAACGTTAGGCACCGTAGTGATCACCGTCATGTCGAACTCTCGTTCCAACCGTTCCTGAATGATCTCCAGATGGAGCATTCCCAAAAAGCCGCACCTGAAACCAAATCCAAGGGCAGCTGAGCTCTCAGGTGTAAAAACCAGGGAAGCATCGTTCAGCTGAAGTTTTTCCATTGAAGCCCGTAGATCCTCGTAATCTTCTGTGTCAACGGGATATATGCCTGCAAATACCATCGGTTTGACATCCTCAAAACCTGGCACGGCTTCGGTTGTGGGATTTTTGGCATCCGTGATGGTGTCTCCCACCTTGACTTCCTTAGCTTCTTTAATACCGGTGATCAGGTATCCCACATCTCCGGTTTTAATTTCCGCTCGGGGCAGCTGTTTCAGCTTCAGGGTTCCCACCTCGTCTGCATAGTAGTTCTTTCCGGTTGCGACGAACTTGATATGTTGGCCTTTCTTAATGGACCCATTGATCACCCGGAAATAAGTCTCAACCCCTCTGAAGGGATTGTAGACGGAATCAAAAATCAGGGCCCGCAACGGGGCGTCTATTTTTCCCGAAGGGGGAGGTATGCGTTCGATTATGGCCGCAAGGATCTCTTCTATACCGAGACCTGTTTTTGCACTTGCTGGAATGACATCTGAGGGATCACATCCTAGAAGATCCACAATATCGTCGGTCACCTCTTCGGGATTTGCACTAGGCAGGTCAACTTTGTTGAGAACCGGAATGATCTCCAGGTCATTTTCCAGGGCAAGGTAAAGGTTGGATATCGTCTGAGCCTGAATGCTCTGTGCGGCATCCACCACGAGTAAGGCCCCCTCACAAGCTGCGATGGACCGGGAGACTTCATAGGAAAAATCCACATGCCCGGGAGTATCGATAAGATTGAGCACATACTGTTCCCCTTTGTAGGTGTAATCCATTTGGATTGCATGACTTTTTATGGTGATCCCGCGCTCTCGCTCCAGATCCATGCTGTCGAGCAATTGTTCCTGCTTATCCCTGTCAGTAACGGAGCCAGTAGAATCCAATAGCCGGTCAGCCAGGGTGCTTTTTCCGTGGTCAATATGGGCAATAATGCAAAAGTTCCGAATGTGCTTCATACTCAGGGTCTCGATTTATCTCTTCAGCTGGAAAACTTACAGTCTAAATGGCTACAAATATAGCTTTTTTACAAGTCACAGAAAGGCTTATAAGTACTTCGTGAAGAAAGGAGTTTGAGCTTCCGATACCTCTGCAGCACGTAGACCGCTGAAGCCCTCTAACAAGGTCTTCAACCAAAGGTGCAAAAATCTTTTAAATCGGATAATGGTCAGTTCCGCCTTCACCGAAACATGGTGCCAGAACCTGGGGTCGGTTGAAAATGATTTCACAGGCTTACCCGTGGTTTTCCTGCCGCAGATTCTCGACTTCTGTAAAAAAATCATAAAAGTATTTGTGTAATACAAAAAAAGAAAGCTACTTTGTCTTTTGCTGCCCCGGACCTTCAGGAGTCAGAACTACTCCTAAACTTCATTACGAGCTGCGGAAAAGAGATCTAAACCCGCTACCACTATGGCAAACGCAACTACACACTCAGAAATGACAGACAGGAAAAATACCGGAAACACCAATCGTTCAATTATTATCATTGGTGCTCTGTTTTTCATCTTCGGATTTGTCACCTGGTTGAACGCTCTTTTGATCCCATATCTCAAGATAGCATGTGAATTGACGACCTTCCAGTCCTACTTTGTCACCTTCGCTTTTTATATCGCATATGTGGTGATGGCCCCGATATCTACCCGCACCCTGAACAGGTTCGGATTTAAAAAGGGGATGTCCCTTGCCCTTGGGATAATGGCTGTGGGAGCCCTGCTTTTTATTCCCGCCGCGATGGGACGAACCTATTTGATCTTTCTCACAGGATTGTTTGTGCTGGGTGGAGGATTGGCCATTCTGCAAACAGCGGTAAATCCTTATGTAACCATTGTAGGACCGGCAGAAAGCGCGGCAAAAAGGATAAGCATCATGGGGATTTGCAACAAGCTCGCGGGTGCTTTAGCTCCTATCATTATTGGCCTTTTTCTACAATTGGATAAGGCTGAAGAACTCACAGCTACTATAGACGAATCCGCCCTGGATGAAATGGCCCTAAGGGTGATTCCACCATATATCGGGATTGTGGTGGTCCTGCTCCTCCTGGCGCTCTGGGTTTATACCTCCAGCCTGCCTGAGGTGGAGCCGGAGGATGAGGAGGACAAGGACCGGGTATCAAAAGTGACGAAAAGAATCTCAGACTATCCCCATGCCATCCTGGGGGTTGTGACACTTTTCATCTACGTCGGCGTGGAGGTAATTTCCGTGGACACCATTATTGACTACGGGATATTTCAGGGATTCGAGTTTGCGACAGCAAAGACCTTCGCAACGGGTACTATGGTAGCCATGATCGTGGGATATTTACTGGGGATTGTAGCCATTCCTAAATATATCAGACAGGAAAACGCATTGAAACTCTGTGCGATTCTGGGAGTGGTTTTTAGCCTGGGGGCAATCTTTACAACCGGGTTTTTATCTGTGGCCTTTATCGCCCTTTTAGGGCTGGCCAATTCCCTGATGTGGCCCGCTATCTGGCCTTTGGCTTTGGCTGATGTCGGAAAACTCACCAAGGCTGTTTCATCTCTGCTCGTCATGGGAATCGCGGGTGGTGCTATTATCCCCTTAGCATATGGCGGTTTGGCAGAGATAGCCGACAAACAGACGGCTTATTGGGTTGCTGTACCCCTATATCTGTTCATTCTATACTACGCCATCTCTGGACATAAAATAAGAAAAGCATGAGATCCTATATTTTGGCTGAATCTAACTGGAAAAGCATCAAGGAAGCAGAGGTCGAGGTGGCGGTCCTGCCTTGGGGGGCTACCGAAGCCCACAACTACCACCTGCCTTACGGGACAGATAATTTTCAGATAGAAGCCATTGCTGCCGAAGCAGCAAAGAGAGCCTTCGAAGTAGGTACAAAAGTTCTGGTGCTTCCCAATGTGCCTTTCGGCGTTAATACTGGACAGGCCGACATTGCTTTTAACCTCAATATTTACCCCAGCACCCAATACAGGATCCTCAATGATCTCATTGAAGTCCTGGAACGTCAGGGGGTTCAAAAGCTCATCATTTTGAACGGTCATGGAGGCAACAACTTCAAGCCGCTCTTGAGAGAACTGGGATTGAAGCATGCAGGTATGCTGCTGGTGTTCACGAATTTTTTTCAGACGGTTGACAAAAATGTCTTTTTTGAAGAGAAAGGAGACCATGCTGATGAAATGGAGACCAGTTTGATGTTGCACCTTCATCAAGATTTGGTCTTGCCTCTCGAAAAGGCGGGGGAAGGACAGGAGAAGAAATCCCGGATCACTGGAATTCGGGAAGGTTGGGCCTGGAGTGAACGGAAATGGTCTATGGTCAGCGAGGACACTGGCATCGGGAACCCGAAAAAAGGTACCGCCGAAAAAGGAAAAAAGTTTTTCGATGCAGTTTCCGGAAAGATTGCCAGTCTCATTACCGAGGTAGCCGAGGTAGATATCAAAGATCGCTACCACTAATAATAATCCAGGAACCACAGGTTCCCATAAGCTATTTTTCATGAGTATTCCATTAAGACAACTCCTTATCGTCCTGGTCCTATCAATGGCCGCCGGTTGTTCGGTCTTCCGACCTACGGAAGAAGAACTGCCCCTCTCCAAAAGTATTATTCCCTTACCAGCTTCAGTAGACTGGGGAAAAGGGGTATATAAGCTGCCGACTGACAATAGAATATGCTACAACGAAGAGGCTGAAGAAGCTGCTCTTTGGATGCAGGAATTACTTAAGCAAACTTCTACCAATGTAAGCCTTGCGCAGGGAAACTCTTGTGGAAACATTAACCTGGTCAGGACAGAGGCGCTCAGGAGCGAACTAGGGGAGGAGGGTTATCTATTGGAGATAGACCAGGCCGGGATCAGTATCAGAAGTGGAACGGAGGCCGGGCTATTCTATGGAATTCAGAGTCTGCGTCAGCTCTTTCCACCTGCAATAGAAAGTTCGGTGGTAGAGAAGGAAATTCTCCTGCCATTTGTGGACCTCCGGGACCAACCGCATTTTTCCTGGAGAGGCACCATGGTTGATGTCGCACGTAGCTTCTTCGGTCTTGATTACCTCAAGCGTCACGTGGACCGGATGGCATTATACAAACTCAATCGGCTTCACCTTCACCTTTCTGATGACCAGGGATGGAGATTGGAAATCAAAGGCAAACCGCGATTGACAGAGGTGGGTTCCAAAGGCGCTGTCAAAGGCGGAAATTCTGGTTTTCTGACACAGGCGGAGTACAAGGAACTTCAGGACTATGCTTTGGCCAGAAATATTACAATTATTCCGGAAATCGATATGCCTGGCCATATTTACGCTGCACTTGTAGCTTATCCTGAGCTGAACTGTGAAGGTTTCACCAATCTTACTCCGGCGCGGGCCACACCTCCTGAACTCTTCAGGGAGTACAACGTCGGCTGGAGCAAGTTCTGTCTGGATAAGCCTGAGGTATATGATTTTGTTTCTGAAGTGCTGAAGGAAGTAGCTTCGATAACCAAAGGTCCCTGGATCCATATCGGAGGGGATGAGATCAAAGATCCCCGTTACCGCGAATTTGTAGTTCGCGCCGATTCGATTGTGAGGAGTCTAGGGAAAACATCAATCGGCTGGGAGGAGGTAACACAGGCGGAAGTGGACGAAAGTCTGATCAGTCAGCGATGGAGAGGAACAGTAGAAGGTGTTGTGGATGTTAAAGTTATCCACTCCCTTTGCTCCCAGTTCTATTTTGATCACGGGAACATTCCGGGCCAGGAAAATACCAACAACTGGTGCAAGAAGGATGGGGTTTCCCTGAAAAACGCCTACAGCTTTGATGATTACGCTCCCAATGTTATAGGAGTGGAGGCCCCGGTTTGGACGGAATTTGTGCTTGATCAGCATATGCTGGACAACAGATTCTGGCCCAGGACCCTGGCGGTGGCTGAAATAGGGTGGACTCCACCAGACATGAGAAATTTTCAGGATTTTTTATTGCGTACGGGAGTACAAGGTGGACGTCTCGGAGAAATGGGAATACATTTCTTCCTTACCCCTGAGATCCAATGGTCGGCAACTGAAGTGGAAGCTAACCCCACTGGCGTTTTTGCCGGATTTTTACCAGAAACTAAACGATGAAATAAGCCATGCAAGAGAGTAAACCCACGACAGAGCAGTCCTCGAATTACGATCACCTTGAAAAGATGAGTACGCTTGAGTTGCTGAATAATATCAATAAGGAGGACAAATCGGTTCCTCTCGCGGTAGAAAGAGAGATTGCCCCTATTGGGGATCTCGTGGACAAGATCGTGGAAAAAATGAAGGAGGGGGGTCGGCTATTTTACATAGGTGCCGGTACAAGTGGTCGCCTGGGGGTTTTGGATGCTTCAGAATGTCCTCCTACATTCGGAGTTTCCGAGGATTGGGTTATCGGATTGATCGCCGGAGGGGATCATGCTCTGCGCAATGCTGTGGAAAATGCGGAAGATGATCCTGATCAAGCGTGGAAGGATCTTCAAAGGTTTTCTATCGGCAAACTGGACGTATTGATCGGAATTGCAGCTTCAGGAACCACTCCCTATGTCATTGGCGGGGTGAAAAGAGCATCAGCAGAAGGGCTCATCACGGGCTGTATCACCTGCAACAAAAACAGCCCACTGGCAAAAGAGGTGAAATTTCCGATCGAGGTTGTCGTGGGTCCCGAATTCGTAACAGGCAGCACCAGAATGAAAGCCGGTACAGCTCAGAAACTGGTTCTCAATATGATTTCCACAAGTGTGATGATAAAAATGGGACGTGTCAGGGGAAACAAAATGGTGGATATGCAGCTTTCCAATCAGAAACTAGTGGCGCGCGGCACAAGAATGATCATGGAAGAACTGGGAGTGGGCGCGGAGGAAGCAGAACGGCTCCTGAGGAAATATGGGAGCGTAAGAAAGGTGTTTCAAAGTAGACTTTCCTAAAATTTTTTAAAATGTTTTACTATGAATAAAAAAATATATTAACAGAACATTTTAATCTTTTAATATTTATTATATCTTGCTCTACAATTGAAGGTCTTCCTTCTTAAAAAATTTCTAAGCCTTATTTATTATGAGAAAACAATTACAATTTCTTTTAATGTTTATTTTCCTGAGCGTTTCGGCGAAATCGATTGCGCAGGATTTCGAAGTTACGGGTCGGGTTGTCGACGAGGCAGGTATGCCGATTCCGGGTGTTTCTGTTTACGTCAAGGAGACTACGAACGGAACGGTTACGGATTTCGATGGAGAATTTTCCATTGTAGTTCCGCAAACCAATTCTATCCTGGTTTTTTCCTCTGTAGGATTTGAACCTCAGGAAATTATGGTTGAGGAAGAAACCTTCCTTGAGGTCATTATGTCCACCGATGTTCAGGGGCTTGAAGAAGTAGTGGTCGTAGGTTACGGAGCCCAGAAAAGGGCCAATCTGACCGGTGCTGTGTCCACAGTTGATACCGAAGTCCTTGAAGCTCGGCCGATCACAGACGTCGCCAGGGGTTTGAAGGGTACAACACCGGGCTTGACCATTACCAGTCCGAGCGGACAGATCGGGAGCAGTCCTTCGATCAAATTAAGAGGTAACGTCGGGACCCTGGGAACCGGAGGAGGAGCCGAACCGTTGATCCTGGTAGACAACGTCGAGGTGCCGGATCTCAATTATGTCAATCCGCAGGATATCGAATCGATTTCGGTACTGAAGGATGCTGCCTCAACCTCTATTTATGGAGCCAAAGCAGCCTGGGGTGTTATTCTGATCACCACAAAAAAAGGGGTGAGAAATTCAGCTCCAAGAGTATCTTATTCAAATAACTTTGCCTATTCTACTCCGACGGAAACGCCTGAACTCGCTCCTGCAGCCGAAGGCGCTGAAATGGCCCTTGCAGCTGTGCGGCGGAGAATTCCTGGTCTGCCCTCTTTTGGAGTAGTCGGGATGTATTTCGATGATGAGGCCGTCCAGAAGATGAGAGAATGGGAGGAACAATATGGCGGACAGGATCTGGGACCGGAGATGGTTCTGGGACGAGATTTCGAAATACGGGATGGCAGGCTCTTCTTCTATCGCCCTTGGGACGCCCAGGAGATGTTCGTAAGGGAATGGACACCACAGGTAAAGCATGATCTTTCCGTATCAGGAGGGAGCGAAAACACCAACTATTATGTAGGTCTTGGATACCTAGGCCAGGAAGGTGTGTTGAAAGCCAATCCTGATCAGTATGACCGGTACAATGTGAATATTTCCGTCAACACCACTGTCACGGACTGGTTCGATGCAAGAGGAAGCACGATGTACACCAATACTTTTCTTACGCATCCGTTCGATGCCAACTCCACTTATGATGCATGGTACTATACTACCAGATGGCCACGGGTGTATCCCTACGGAACATATGAGGGACACCCCTTCAGGAATGATGTTTCTGAGGTAGCCCAGGGAACCCCTACTGAAGAGACCAGTACCCTCTCTAGGCTAAGTCTTGGGGGAACGCTTTCTCCTCTGGAGGGACTCTCGATCGATTTTGACTATACCCATGACCGGATCAATGATCACCTGCACGAAGTAGGGGGAACTTATTATGCTTATAATTTCTGGTCGACCGGGGCAGATCTCGAGTATGGCCCCTATAGCAGCGCCTCCTATGATCAGGTCCAATATAATTCTTCCTGGAGCCACAGAAATACCTATAAAGCATTCGCAACTTACGTGAAGGATTTAGGGGATCATGATATCAAGTTGATGGTCGGAGGGGACGCCATCGATTATGAATTTTGGTTTCATAGCTCCGAGAGGAGGGAGCTTATGGACGAGAATTTTGGGGAGCTGGAATTGGCTACAGGAGACATGTACGTCAATGGTGCCAGAGACCACTGGGCTACCTTGGGAACCTTTGGAAGGATTAACTATTCTTTTAAAGATAAATTTCTTCTGGAAGTCAACGGGCGTTACGATGGCTCTTCCAGACTTTCCTCCTCCAAGAAATGGGCTTTTTTCCCTTCAGCATCTGTGGGATATATCCTGACCGAAGATATGTACATGGATTTTGCGGATCCCGTGCTTTCCTTCCTGAAGCTAAGAGCTTCATATGGCTCGGTAGGTAATCAGAATACCTATCTGAGCAACATTTACCGGGTGATGAGCCCGTACGGCTCAAACTGGTTAGTCAATGGTCAAGAAGTTGTCTCTGTTGGTACGCCCGGTGCTTTACCGGCAGATCTTACATGGGAATCTGTCACCACTTTGGATATCGGTCTGGATGCCAGGCTATTTGACGACAGGCTCGGACTCACCTTCGACTGGTATGAAAGAGTGGTAAGTGACATGCATACGGCAGGGGTGACGCTTCCAAGTTCCTTCGGAACCGGATCCCCTACCAGGAACTATGGGGAGCTGACGACCACCGGTTGGGAAGTCGCAGTAGATTTCAGGCATTCTTTCGATAATGGCTTAAACATCAGCGCGGGTGCAACCCTGTCTGACTTTACTGAGGAGATCACCAAGTTTGCCAACACGACTATGGGTATCAACTCTTATTACCAGGGGAAAATACTCGGGGAAATCTGGGGGTATGAAACCGACAGGTTCTTTACTGAAGCTGATTTCAATGCCGATGGTTCCCTGAAAGAAGGGATACCTTCTCAGGCCCTTTATGAAAACTCCTGGTTCGTATACGGACCCGGGGATATCAAATATCGGGACCTTGATGGCGATGGAGAAATCACTTATGGAGCAAACACTGTGGATGATCATGGGGATCTCAGGGTCATCGGGAATACCACTCCGCGATATCAATATGGAATAAGACTGGGAGCTGACTGGAAAGGGTTCGATCTCAGGATCTTTGCACAGGGAGTTGGAAAAAGAGATTACTGGGCCAATGGACCAGTGGTCATTCCGGGCTACCGATATGCAGAAGGCTGGTATGCCCATCAATTGGATTACTGGACCCCGGATAATCCGGATGCGTTCTATCCCCGTCCAACTGACCAGTCTCAATCCAACCAGATCAGGAACTTCATGCCACAAACAAAATACCTGCTTGACATGTCTTACCTGCGGATGAAAAACATAACCCTGGGATATTCCTTACCTGAGGATCTTGCAGAATCCCTTTACCTGAATAAACTAAGGGTATATCTGAGCGGGGAGAACCTGTTTGAATTCACCGACCTACATGTGCCTATCGATCCAGAAATCGATTTGACACCGGCAGGACGCAATGATCCTAACACCTTCGGAAGAGTCTATCCTTTCCAAAGAACATATTCAATCGGATTACAAGTTTCTTTATAACAAAATACAGCATATGAAAACTAAAAAGTTCTATTTACTAATATTCTCCCTGGCGGCTCTGGTAGCATGTGAGAAAGATTTTCTTGAAACGCCGCCCCTGGATGAATTCACAGATGAAACCTTCTGGACCACAGAGGAGAATGTCGCGACTTTCGCTTACGGATTCTATCCTGCCTATTTTGTCGGGTACGGATCCGGATATTCCTGGGGAGACTATTTCTCAGGGGAAAGCTTCAATGATGATTTTGCTCCGACAGCCCCCGGCCAATTTTTAAAGAACGTTCCTGCCTCGGGTGGTGGCTGGTCTTTCGGCTGGGTCAGGAAAGCCAATATCTTTATCGATCGGGTTCAGGATGTTCCCATGCCCGAAGAAGCGATTCAGCATTGGACCGGGATCGGAAGATTCTTCAGAGGATTGGAATATTTTGATCTGGTAAAACGATTCGGAGACGTGCCATGGTATGGCGCCGAACTTTCAGAGACTGACGAGGAAATGCTCTACAAGAAGCGGGATGACCGCGCCTTTGTAATGGATAAGGTTCTTGAGGATTTCCAATATGCAGCAGAGCATGTGAGAGAACAGGTTGAGCATGAGCAGCAGATGGTTGATCGAAATGTGGTGCTGGCATTTATGTCGCGGGTATTCTTATTCGAGGGAACCTGGCAGAAGTATCACGAAAACAACCCGGAGAAAGCGAAGGAATATCTAGAGGCTGCACAGTGGGCAGCCAACGAGGTCATACAATCAGGAGAATTTTCTCTTGGAAATTACCGCGATGTTTTCAGTTCTCTCAGTCTCGCCGGAAATCCTGAAGTACTCCTATACAGGGAGTACGAGTCTGGGGTGCTCACGCATTCCCTTAACAGTTATGTGAATAAAGAACCTCAGACAGGAATGTCTAAAGAAGCAGTGGAGGCTTATCTTACTGCGGAAGGCCTGCCTGTTGAATTGGGAGATTATGAGGATCACGGGATCGAAGCCGTGATGGAAAACCGCGATCCGCGACTATACGAAACTGTTGTTCCCTATGAGCTGAGATTGGACGGGGTCCACCCGAATTACTCTACCACTGGCTACGCGGTTCACAAATTTCTCAATGAGTCTATTGCAGATGATCCAATAGGTAGTTCCAACCTAAACCCAACTGATGCACCGATCATAAGATATGGAGAAGTTCTTCTGAATTATATCGAGGCAACAGCAGAATTAGCCACTTTGGGAGGTCCTGCCGTTACCCAGGAAGATCTGGATAAGTCGATTAACGTGTTGCGAAGCCGACCGGGAATTGACTTGCCAGATTTGCAAGTGATCGGGGGAGAACCAGCGGTGAACGGTACCGTTTATGACGACCCTGAAAGGGATCCTGATGTTCCTTCCCTGATCTGGGAGATCAGAAGAGAGCGAAGAATCGAGCTCATGATGGAAGGTTTCCGATACAATGACCTCAGAAGATGGAAACAGCTCGAGGACGTGACGACTACCGACGGATTTCAGGATGCCACTGAGATCAACATGGGAGCCTGGATAGATAAAACCGACTATCCTGAAGCCGATCTCAGTGCGGTACAATTGGCAGATGCCAGCGGAAATTACCTTCCCGCCGATGCTACCGAAGGATATATCGTTCCTGCGGTTTCAGAAGAGGTACAGCGCGTATTTTCTGATCCACGCGTTTATTTGTATCCAATTCCCCTGGACCAGATCAAATTATACGCAGATCAGGGAGTGGATCTTGAACAGAATCCGGGGTGGTAATATCTCCATAGAAGAAATAAGAGACCCTCTTGATGCAGATCGGGAGGGTTTTTACTATAACCAAATGAAAATAGTCTAATTTGGGCTCCATGAAAAGAAGAAAATACCGGTTGATGCTGTCATTGATTGTTCTGATGTGCATCAACTCATGTAAAACGGCCGCACCGGTTGCTGGAGGTCCGGAATCTCCTTCCGATGGAGGGGTACCCACTTCTGAGGAAGTAGTGGTATCACAGGTTGATACAATCCCGGAACCGCAGGAAATTACCGAGCCGGTTTCAGAGGTCATACCGGATAAAGGAAAGAAGAAGAGAAGGATTGCCCATGATCCTCATACCCCTGAAGCGATGCGCGAGTTCCGGGCCGCCTGGGTAGCAACGGTGGCCAACATCAACTGGCCAAGCAAACCCGGGCTCTCCTCTGAACAACAGCAGAAAGAGGCGATCGCCCTGCTCGATCTCCTGAAGGAGCATAATTTCAACGCCGTCATCCTGCAGGTAAGACCGCAGGCGGACGCGCTTTACGAAAGCCAGCTAGAGCCCTGGTCCTATTTCCTCACCGGCAAACAAGGGAAAGCCCCGGAACCGTTTTATGACCCGTTACATTTCTGGACAGAAGCCGCTCATGATCGCGGGCTCGAGTTGCATGCCTGGCTTAACCCATACCGGGCACAGCATACTTCTGGCGGAGAGATCAGCGATAAATCCGTGATCAGAACGAAGCCGGAACTGGTGGTTAAACTGAAGAACGGGATGTACTGGATGGATCCTTCCAGGAAAGGAACCCAAGAACACGCTACGGCGGTGGTGATGGATATCCTTAAACGTTATGACGTGGATGGAATTCATTTCGATGATTATTTCTATCCATATGATTCCTACAACAATGGCGAAGATTTTCCCGATGACAAGAGCTGGAGCGCATATCAGCTGGATGGGGGTGAGTTGTCAAGAGGCGATTGGAGAAGGCAGAGCGTCAATATCTTCATTAAGAACCTATACGAGAAAATAAAGGCAGAGAAGCCTCATGTAAAGTTTGGGATCAGTCCTTTTGGGATTTGGCGTCCAGGTTTTCCTGAATCGATTCGCGGGTATGATCAGTACGACAAGTTGTATGCGGATGCCCGTCTTTGGCTTAACGAGGCGTGGATAGACTATTTTACTCCTCAACTGTATTGGTCGATCAATCAACAGCCACAGAGTTTTCCTGTCCTTCTCGGGTGGTGGGAGGAACAGAATGATAAAGAACGTCATCTTTGGCCTGGATTAAACATCGGTCTGGGAGGAGATGAAAAGAATGTAGATGAGGTGATCAATCAAATCATGATCACCCGGGGAATGCTTCCTGAAAGCCCTGGAGCGGTTCACTGGAGCATTGCGCCCCTGGTGAAACACCCTTCCCTTGCAAAAGCGATTCTGGAAGGTCCCTATAAGCGGGAAGCCCTTGTACCTGCGAGTCCCTGGCTGGATCATGAAGCTCCCGCTGCACCTGTGGTAGTCCTGGAAATAGAAAATGGGACTGTGAACATCACCTGGGTTCCGGGGGATGATGAGGAGCCGTTCAAGCAGGTGGTGTACTACAACTACGGCAGTTCATGGAACTACAAAATAGTCGACAGGAATGCCAATTCCCTATTGCTTCAAAAGGTGGTGACAGGACCAGATGGGAAAAAAAGCTCCCTGATCAAGGTCGGGGTGACTGCAGTAGACAGATCCGGAAATGAAAGCCTCTTCAAAGAAGTGAAATTATAAAGGAAGGCGCAGGAGAAGAAACGCATTTAATCAAAAGAATAATTACCTCCCCCCATGGATCCTTTTCTAGTTTTTGGTGTTATAGCAGGATATTTTGCCCTGCTTCTTGTAATTAGCCATTTCACCTCAGGAAATGCCGACAATTCGACCTTCTTTACAGGAAACCGTCAGTCGCCGTGGTTCCTGGTCGCCTTCGGGATGGTTGGTGCAACCCTTTCAGGGGTTACTTTTATCTCGGTGCCAGGGGAGGTGGGAAATACCGGGTGGACTTATCTTCAGTTCGTAATGGGAAATATGGTTGGCTATGCTGTCATTGCATTGGTGCTCATTCCCCTGTTTTACCGGCTCAATCTGATTTCCATCTATGAATACCTGAGGACGCGATTCGGAAAAAATTCCTATTTGGCAGGCGCCTCGTTTTTTCTGATTTCCCAAACCATCGGGGCCTCCTTCAGGCTCTTTCTGGCTGCCCTGGTCCTCCAGCTTGCCTTCTTCAATGCCTTCGGAATTCCGTTTTATGTCACGGTTCTTACCACCATTGTATTGATCTGGATCTATACCTTCAGGGGAGGGATCAGGACCATTGTTTACACCGATACGATCCAAACAGCTTTTTTGTTGCTCGCCGTAATAATCAGCCTTTTTATCGTGACCGACCACCTGAAACTGGATGCTGCTGAAGCTCTGGGAGCTATCTCATCCAGCGAACTCTCAACCGTGTTCGACTGGGACTGGAGGTCAGACAGAAATTTCTTCAAAACCTTCCTGGCCGGGATCTTTATCACCATAGCCATGAATGGATTGGATCAGAACATTATGCAAAAGAACCTGACCTGCAAAAATCAGCGCGATGCTCAGAAAAATATCTTTTGGTTCTCCATAACCTTTTTCCTGTCAACCATGTTGTTCCTGGCGCTTGGGGTTCTGCTTTATAAATTTGCCCTCGATCAGGGAATCACACTCCCAGAGACCACCGATAAATTATATCCCATGCTTGCCATTGAACATTTTGGGATCGTAGCAGGTATTGTCTTTCTTCTGGGTATCATCGCCGCTGCCTTTTCAAGTGCAGATTCAGCTTTGACGGCCCTGACGACCTCCTTTTGTGTGGACATTCTGGATGTACCTAAACAGGAAGTAAAATCCCAAAAAAGAACACGGTTTTTGGTGCATATCGGTTTTTCGTTTCTCATGTTTCTGGTCATCGTGGTCTTTAATCAGATCAATGATACCAGTGTAGTCAACGCGGTATTTAAAGTGGCGGGTTTCACGTATGGACCCCTGCTGGGCCTGTTTGCCTATGGCCTGCTTGTTAAAAGCCAGGTCAAGGATCGTTTTGTGCCGCTTGCCTGTATAGCAGCTCCGCTTATCTCGGTCATTCTGGATTATAAATCTGCGGAATGGTTCTTTGGATACCAGTTCGGATTCGAAATACTTTTGGTCAATGCTTTCCTGACTATGCTTGGCCTATACCTCCTCAGATCCAAACAATAGCCTATGCAACCACTCTGCTCCCTCACCCTTTTTTTACTTCTGTCGGCATTCCTTTCTGGTTCAGCAATGGCTGATGAGGAGGTGTTTCTCCGGGTGAATCAGGTGGGTTATCTCATCAAGGACAAAAAAGAGGCCATTCTTTTCTCAAATCGTGTTCAGAAGGGTCATTTCGAATTGGTCAATGCGGAATCAGGTGCCAGGGTTTTCCGGGGAAGTTTAAAAAAGGCCAAGGCACCGGGCTGGGGTTCTTTTCCCTATTACTACTATCTGGATTTTACGGAACTAACGAGACCGGGAAGGTACTATATACGGTTTAAAGGGTCCCGGTCCGGAGCATTCGGAATTGGGCGGGAGTTCTCATATAAGAGATACCAGGAAAGTCTTCTGGGCTTTATGCGGCAGCAAAGGTGCGGATACAACCCTTATCTGGACATGGTGTGCCATCAGAGAGACGGAAGATCGATGTACGGGCCCATGCCTGATTCTACCTTTATAGATGTCTCAGGGGGATGGCACGATGCTGGGGACCAGTTGAAATACCTTATCACCGGAAGCAATGCGACTGCAAGGATGCTCAAGGCCTATGAGATGCATCCAGAAAAATTCGGTGACAAAAGAAATGCACAGGGACAGCCGGGAAGGAACGGGATTCCGGACGTACTTGATGAGGCGAAGTGGGGCCTTGACTGGATACACAAAATGCACACCGCACCTGATCAGCTCTTTCACCAGGTGGGGGATGACCGGGACCATATTGGGATGAAGTGGCCGGACCAGGACTCTTCGGATTACGGCTGGGGTCCCGACAGTTATCGGGTGGCGTACTTCGCCAATGGGCAGCCACAGGGTCTGAGGGAATACAAGAGTAAAGCCACGGGTATCGCTAATATTGCTGGTCGTTCGGCAGCAGCCATGGCAATTGCCGCGCGGATATGGAAAGCTTTGAAGGATCCGGTTTTTGCTGAGAAATGTGCTGTTGCAGCCAGGCAGCTTTACGATTTAGGCAGAAGGAATGAAGGATTCCAACAGGGCAATTCCTACGGAGCCCCCTATCGCTACAATGAAGATACCTGGGCAGATGATATGGAATGGGGAGCTGCCGAACTGTATAAGAACACCGGGGAGAAAAAATATCTGGAGGACGCCATAAGATATTCCGCCATGGCCAACACGATTTCCTGGATGGATAAGGAGGACGCAGAACATTACCGATATTACCCCTTCTTGAATGTGGGCCATTTTGCACTTTATGAACATGTAAATGAGGAGCACAAGAAGCGATTGGCAGAGTATTACAGGACCGGTATCGAGCAGAGCCTGCAACGGTCAGAACGGAATGCATATCACGTTGGCGTTCCTTTCATCTGGTGCTCCAACAACCTGGCGGTAGCCCTCTCGACCCAGATAATTCTTTATGAGGACATGACCGGAGATCTCCAGTATCATGATTTCCTGATCGCTCAGAGGGATTGGCTTATGGGGCGAAATCCGTGGGGGACCTCGATGTTCATGAACATTCCCGAATCAGGGGAATATCCGGAAAATGTTCATACGAGCATCTGGTACTTAACGAGAGAGGAGGTTCCCGGTGGACTCGTGGACGGCCCAGTTTACAAGAAGGTATATGAAAGCCTAAAAGGGCTTCGCCTGGCCCAGCCTGACGAATTCGCAGAATTTCAGAACGATTATGTCGTTTACCACGATGATTTTGGGGATTACTCCACAAATGAGCCGACAATGGACGGTACCGCAGGCGCTGTATTAATGATGGCTTATTTCGGGGAATCTGTGCAGGAGGAGTAGCCCTCGACCAAAAGCATACCCTCAGTCCTCAATTAATTGAGCCCATCGATCTGTAACGGCAAATGAAAATGCAAATAGGACCTCAAATGAAACGGATTCTCTTTTACATACAGGACTTGCTGGAAGTAAAAAGACTGAAGGCCCTGCTGTACATCCTGGCCTTTCTGGGCCTGGGGGAACTCATCCGTTCTTTTCTAAATCTTCCGGTAGCAGGCAACATCATAGGAATGCTGCTCCTTTTCATAGCACTGAAACAGAAATGGCTGAAAATGGCAGACATAAAACCTGCCTCAGAAAAGTTGTTGGAATTCCTGGTCCTTTTCTTTATCCCATACGGGGTGGGTCTGATGGTTTATGTTGATCTGGTAGAAAAATTCTGGTTACCCCTGACGGCTGCAGTTCTTCTCAGTACGCTGCTAACCTTGTATGTTACGGCACTGATCATAGAAAAATCCGGTAAATGAAAGATGTTCTCCATCCGTTCTTCGGAATAATCATAACGATTGGCTTCTATTTTCTGGCAAGAAAATTAAAGAGCAAGTGGAATGTCTTTTTTCTGAACCCCGTTTTTATTGCCGTTGCCGGAATCATCACCTTACTCAGTTCTCTGGACATCCGGTTCGAGACTTATAATCAGGGCGGTCAGGTACTGACCTTCTTCCTCGGTCCTGCAGTCGTCGCTTTGGGGGCCTTTTTTTACGAAAAGTATGAGCAACTTCGGAAGGATTTTAAAATCCTGGTGCTTGCGGTGACCGCCGGAGGAGTGTGTGGGGTACTGAGCATAATCCTTTTTCTGATCCTATTGGATATGCCGGAATTTCTGGTCAGGTCTCTGGCGTCAAAGTCCGTAACAACTCCAATAGCGATCGAAATAACAAAGATTGTCGCAGGAATACCGGATATCACTGCAGGTGTCGTTATAGCCGTTGGGATCTTCGGAAATGCGTGCGGTCCCCTGTTTCTGAAATATTCTGGGATTAAGAGCATGAAAGCCATTGGTGCAGCCCTCGGCACAGCAGCACACGGCATAGGAACGGCACGAGCTATAGAAGAAGGTGCGATTCCCGGAATCTACAGTGGTATGGCCATGTGCCTCAACGGCCTGTTGACCGCATTTGTGACGCCATATATCCTTTACCTGTTCTACTGAGGGAAAACGACCAGAGTCTGTGGAACCTACTCGTAAATCAGGTACTTCTTCCGGATTTGCGCGTATTCCTCAAGACCCTTTTGCCATGTAGACTTGATTTCCTCCGAAGTCATTCCTGATTCTATTTGCTCCTGTAGTTTTTCTGTTCCCGCTAACTTCGTAAAAAAACCTTCCCGGAAAAAATCCTCTTTGTCCGCTGTATGGCGATAGGCATTGATCAACCAGTTTAGGTTGATTTCGTTGATCCTGGGATGCTCTGTGAGATTTTTACCATGGACGGTTCTTCCATTGTGTTTAGGGTCTTTGGCTCCCATGTTGGGCCTGGGAGTATAGGTATATGGATATATTTGCGGATCGAGAAAAGGGGATCCGAACACCTGGAACTGGTGTGAAGTTCCCCTTCCGGCATTGACATTGGTCCCCTCAAAAAAGCACAGACTTGGATACAAATTTATTGCCTGAGCATTAGGTAAATTGGGTGAGGGTCTGAAAGGAGGGGCATAGTGGAGGTCATGATTGTAGTTCTTCATTTCAATCACGGTCAGATCCGCCTGAACTCCATCAGCCAATAAACGCTCTCCATTGAGCATTCTGGCATACTCTCCGATTGTGAGACCATGCACTACTGGGACGGGATCCATTCCGACGAAACTTTTATGTTCCGGTTCCAGGATGGGTCCATCAATATAGCTGCCATTGGGATTCGGCCTGTCCAGAACGATGATTGGTATGTCGTTTTCGGCCGCTGCTTCCATTACCAGGTGCAGGGTAGAAATATAGGTGTAGAACCTGGTTCCGACGTCCTGGATATCAAATATCAGAACCTCTACGTCTCTGAGTTGATCATCTGATGGTTTTGTATTACTGCCATACAAAGACATCAAAGGAAGGCCGGTCTTAGAATCCACCCCGTCCTTTATTTTCGTTCCGGCAGGTTGTATCCCTCTAAAACCATGTTCGGGAGCAAAGACCTTCACCACGTTCACATCCAGAGCAAGAAGCGAATCTACAAGATGAGTATAGGCCTTTTGATCCGATCCCACGGACGATTCGCCAAGGGATTTTTTTATTACCGTGGTATTGTTTCCAATGATCCCGACCCTTTTGTTCCTGATCAGAGGCAAATAGGCTTCAGTCCTGTTCGCTCCAAGGATCAATGTATCCTCCGCAGGTGCTGAATTTTGAAGTGCCATTTCCTTTTGTTTAACATCATGATCTAGGCAGGAAGCCGTGACCAGGGCCAGACATATCACGAAGAGGTGTTTATAAATTTTCAATTCCATTTTGGTTCTTTATCAGGTGTAAGATAGGCGTTTCAGGGCAGAAATGTAGCTTTCCCATCAGGGAAGTTAAGGAATTTTTTTTGAAAAGTTTCAGTTCTTATGGCAAAAAAGTTGTGAAGACGGACTTCGGTTGTCCCGGAACATTTTATCTTTAAGGACTGTAAATAAGAAACAGCTGAAAGATTCTTTAGGCAAAATGGGGAAGCCCCGAAAACAGTAATACTACTACAAAAGGAATGGATCTAAAATTTCACAAATTTGATCTTGAGCTGAAGAATACCTTTAGGATAAGCCATGCTTCCCGGGATGTTCAGCCAACCCTGGTAGTTGAAATTTCCAGCGGCGGATTTACGGGATATGGAGAAGCTGCTGCAACGTCCTACTATGGGGTGAGGGTGGAGGAGATGATAGCTGCCATACGGAAAGTAGAGGATCTTGTTCGGGAAAATATAAATTTAACCCCTGAGGAACTTTGGGAAATCACGAATACTCAACTGTGCAAAGCCCCGTTTGCGCAGTGTGCCCTTGACATCGCATTGCACGACCTGCACGGAAAGCGGATCGGCCTTCCTTTATACAAGCTTTGGGGCTTAGCCTTAGAGGATCTTCCCCTGACCAATTATACCATCGGAATAGACTCTAAAGAAGCCATGGTCAGAAAGATCAAGGATTTTCCCTGGCCCCTGTATAAAATTAAGCTGGGAACAGAGGATGACCTCAATCTGGTGAAAGAACTTAGGAAGCATACGGACTCGGTTTTTCGGGTTGATGCCAACGGAGCCTGGACTGCTGCAGAAACCATTGCGTATTCTGGCGTTTTAAAAGAGCTGAATGTGGAATTTATAGAACAGCCCCTTCCGCCAGAAAAAATAGGAGATATGCGGATGGTATATGAGAAGTCAGAGCTGCCTGTAATTGCCGATGAGAGTTGCCTGGGGGAAGGGGATATCGAAAAATGCGTGGGCAATTTCCATGGCGTCAATATCAAACTCACCAAATGCGGAGGGTTAACCCCCGCCTTGAGAATGCTTCTGAAGGCCGAGCAGGCCGGTCTGAAAAAGATGGTGGGATGTATGACTGAATCCACAGTGGGGATTTCCGCAATCGCGCAGCTTCTACCTTTACTGGACTATGTGGATATGGACGGGGGTCTCCTGATCAAGAACGATATAGCCGATGGGGTAAAGGTATTTGAAGGAAAGACACATTTTCCTAACAGAAATGGTACCGGAGCCCTTTTGTTCAAATAAAGCTTACTTTTACGAAAAATCAGATTATGAAACTTTGTTATGTTTTATGCACAGGTATGATTTTAATCCTCGGGGCTTGTGAGTCAAGGGAAAAAAGCGCAGATGAAAAGCCGAATATAGCCCAGGAACATATCGCGAATATAGCGTCCCAGTTTGCTCCTGACAGCCGGGTGGCACTTTTTGATGTCCAAGCCATTTCCCAGGATGATGGTTATATTCTCAAAGGTGAATCCAACCTGAAGAATGCCGTAGAGGAATTAAAAGACAAACTCCGGGAGGAGAATATTAAATTCATCGATAGCATTCAGATTTTGCCTTCTAAAGAAGCCTTAGATGGGAAAACACGCGGTTTAATTGAAATCTCGGTGGCCAATTTACGGGAAGCACCGGAACATGCTTCTCAACTTGTCACTCAAGCCACCCTGGGAACGCCGGTCAATATTTTGAAAGAGAAAGACAATTGGTTTCTCATTCAAACACCAGACGGTTATCTGGCGTGGACAGATTATGGCGGGGTAATACCACTTTCAAAAGAGGAGTTTCACTCCTGGCATGCTGCAGAAAAAATCATATATACGGAGCCCTTTGGATTTGCATATGCTCAACCAAATGGAAATTCACAAGTTGTATCGGATCTTGTGGCGGGGAATATTCTGGAATTGTTAGGGGAAAAGAACGGATTTTTTGAGGTCAGGTATCCTGACGGGAGATTGGGCTATGTGGTACAGAGTGAGGCCAAGACTTATCAGGACTGGGTGGAGAAGTTGGACCAAAAGGAAGAAGATTTTGTAGCAATATCTAAAACCATGATGGGGGCCCCTTATTTATGGGGAGGAACTTCTACCAAAGGAATGGACTGTAGCGGGTTTACAAAAACCATATATTTCCTAAACGGAATCGTGCTTCCTCGGGATGCTTCCCAACAGGTACACACAGGCGATCTGGTCGATACGACAAAATCATTTAAAAACCTCAGACCAGGGGATCTTCTTTTCTTTGGCAGGCCTGCAACAGACAGCACTAAAGAACGAGTTGTACATGTGGGAATGTGGATTGGAGACAACAAATTTATCCATGCAATGGGCGACGTCCATATCAGCAATTTTGACACCACCGCAACTGATTTCGATGCCTATAATTACAACCGTTACCTGAAGACAAAACGCTTGATTGGCAAAGAGGGAGGAGAGCAGATTATTCGCTTGGCAGAGAGTGATCTGTTTACCCAAAAGAAGGATTCAATCCTCATTAATTGATTTGATCTCCGAACGAGCTATCTGTTGATTGCCGGAAGTAGCTCCAGTTCTACCAGGTAGGCACAGTGGTCTGAAGCAGTCTCATTACAAAATACTTTTGTCTTTCTCACCTTCCAACGGCCTTTTGGAGCGACCATAATATAATCGATCTTTTTTTGCGGGGAATGAGAAGGAAAGGTCGGTTGGGGATCTCGGGCCTCATAGGATGACGTCCATTTAGACTCCAAAAGGCCAATTGTCCTGCTTCCTGGATGGTCGTTAAGGTCCCCGGCTAAAATCACCGGGTGATCGGTTTTGGCAAGCAGCTTGTTAATTGCCTCGGCCTGGACTTTTCTGTCCGTATCCCTCTTAACGTGATCTAAATGGGTTCCTATGAACTGTATTGTATCACCTGAAGGAAGCGCGATCACAGCCTCAACGGCTATACGCGGCTCCTTCTCCGGGTGGCCCGGAAGCCTGATCGTACTGGCTTTTACGAGGGGCCAGCGGGAGAGAATGGCCTGGCCGTATGCGCCCCCGTCGTAGTCGGTTGCCTTAGCAAAGACCGGAACCATTTGGGTTTTAATAGCCAGCTCTGTTGCGACATCAAGGTTTTTTGAACGCCTGGTTCTGAAGTCGACTTCCTGGATGGCAGTAATGTCAGGATCAATCTTCCTGATTACCTGTGCAACCTGATTCAGGTCATACGCGCCTGTCGTGGTGGCACCATGTAATATGTTGTACGTCAGGATTCTTAGGGTGGGTCCACTTTCACCTGGGATTTCCTGGGCATATGAAGAAAATTCGAGAAAGAGGAATGCCAGGAGCAGGAAGGCCGGTTCAGAAAATTTAAATTTCATAGCGTGTTGTTTCGCGTACCCTGTTATTTTCCTATCCGATTGACTTACCTCCAGGACAAAATAGCTATTTTCCCATCCATCGTTGCAGCGACAAGGCGTTTGTTGCCTAGCAGCCGGATGGTATTCACCATGGAGTTATCTATTTTGTGTGCCCAGTTGATCTTCTTTTTCTCTGGATCAATGCTGTAGACGATTCCATTCCTGGTTCCAAAGAACACATTTCCATTTTTTTCGAACAACATGGAAGGAACGTGATCGTATCCAAAGCCGACATCCATCTTCCATCTCACCTTTGCCATTTCCCCGTTGGTCTCAAAGGCGACGATGGTGTCGTTCATGGTTTTCCCTAATATAGCATCTTTGTCAGTCGTAATTCCGATTGACTCTCGGACCGTCGCCTGGTCAGTTCGCCATAAGGTTTTTCCGGTCTCTGCATCGATAGCAGAAAGAAAGCGGTCCGGGGCTACGATATAGACCACACCCTCAGCTGCAACGGGGATATTCATTGCTGGTGAGAACATGCGGTTCTGGGATCCATTGTCCCACTTCCATACCAGCGCTCCGGTTTTCTGATCAAGTGCATATAGATGCCGGTCCCAGGCTCCGAAGATGACTTTCCCATCATAGAGGAGCGGTGTGCTCACAACTGGCCCCTCCAGTCCGGCAAAGCTCCATATTTCCTGCCCTGTTGCCGCATTGAGAGCGCGGAATTTTCCGTCGCTACCACCTATGAACACCTTTTTGTCCTTGACAATAGGAGACCCAAGAACCGCGGCCTCGGTAGTAAATTTCCATTTCAATTGTCCATCATTAATCCCAAGGCTGTAAATATTACCGTTTCCGGAACCCAGAATAACAGATTCCTTGAATACTGCTGGCGAGGAGAAGATTCCTCCTTCGGTCTGAACAGTCCACACTGGTTTTCCTGTTGCTTCAGATAAGGCCTGTATTTTCCCGTTGCTGTTTCCGAAGATGATCTTTCCATCTGCATGAGCAGGAGTCGAAATCACATTGGCGTCAGAATGAAATTCCCACTGCTTTTTGACCTCTGGGAAAGAATCATTTATCGCATAAGAAGGTCTCTCGAAAATTTCATTCTGGTCATACACCCGGTCTCCCAATGCAATTTCCCGCCAGGCCTTTTTGGTTTCTTTTCCAGGGTTTCTTTCAGAAAAAGTCGCCACTCCGTTTTCCACCTGCACGATATTGTACCCACCGATTTCCCCATCTGCGCGGAGATTGGAGCGGCCCATAGTGCCCGGGATTCCCTCAAAATTTAAGGCGCGGTTTCGATGGCCATGGCCACAAAGCGCGAACTGGGTGTTATAGCCGCGGAGGCGATCTGTAGCTTCAAACCAGTTATCCAGGCTATTGTTGAGGGGATAATGATTGATGAAAATGATTGGCTGGTCTCTCGGAGTGGACTTCAGAACGCTGTCGAGCCATACAATCGCATCTCGCGGAATATGGCCGTCGGACATCCTTACATAAGGACCGGAAGCAGTTCCGATAAACTTAAAACCCTCATGTTCGAAGACGAATTTATCCGAACCGAACTCATCAATAAAGCTGACCCCGCCGGATTCAGACCAGCCAGTGTCATGGTTCCCGGGAAGAACGTAATAAGGTATATCGAGCTTACTGATAAGGTCTTCCGCCAGCGCAATCTCCCGATCTGTGCCCATTTCGGTGATATCTCCTGTAAAGAGGGCGAAGTCCAGATCCTCAAAATTATTAATATCTGCAATGGTTCTCTGCAAGTCTTCTTCTGACGTCGAAGCACCGATGTGAACATCAGTGACAAAGGCGAATTTGAATTCCTGGGATTGAGCCCCATGACTTAGCAGTAGGAACAGAAAAATGATTCTTTTCATGTTGTCTGGTTTTCAGTTGAAATTAATAGAGCAGAAACTTTTCTCTCTTTTCACGAAAGCTAGCCAGGTCGTCCTTCCACTCCTGAATGATTTCTTTGGGGTGTTTTCCTGCTTGCAACTGTTCACGAACAAGAGAAGTGCCCAGAAGTCCATCTATTCTGCTTTTTCGCCACTCGAGTTTTGATGGATAAAGGGTCATTAGAGCATGTAAAATATAGATTCCGGCTTCCGCGGATTTGAATTCCTCCCGATCCGTGATATGTATTTTCACCCCATGCACTACATCTCCCAGGAATTTCGGAGGATATATCTCGATTCCGTCAACTATACTATCTGGCTTGAAACTAATTGGGCTGAATTCTACTCCCTGGAGCTGGTAAGCATTGAGATGATCTGCCAGCTGCTGACCATCGACCCAGGGTGCCCCGAATTGTTCGAAAGGGAGAAGCGTTCCCCTCCCTTCAGAATAGTTGGTTCCTTCGAGCATGGCCGTCGCCGGATAAACGATTGCAGTATGTATGGTAAGCATATTGGGCGAGGGTTTGATCCAAGGCAATCCTGTCTCATCATACCATTGTCTCCTGGAATAATTTTGGAGGGGAATAACGGTGAGATCAGCTTTTTTAAGTCCTTTTTCCTCCCGCTCTCCGTTATACATTAGAGCGAGTTCACCAACGGTCATGCCATGGGTAATGGGGATAACCCCTATGCCTTTCTTCGGTTCCAGGGCTTTTCCAACCGGGCCACTTATCCGATTTCCGGTAATCGGGTTAGGCCGATCCAGCACCACAAAAGGAATTTCTGCTTCGGCGGCGGCTTCCTGTACGAGGAGCATGGTCTTGATGTATGTATAGTATCTGGCGCCGACGTCCTGGATGTCGAAGATAATCACATCCACTTTCCTGAGCATCTCAGGGGTGGGTTTGCGTAGCGACCCGTAAAGCGAAATGATAGGCACTCCTGTCTCAGAATCTGTGGCATCAGTGACATGGCTGTCCGCTTTTCCACGAAGACCATGTTCTGGTCCGAACAACAGGGACAGTTCGCTTTGGGGATGTTTGTCGATGAGATCGATCAGATGCTGTCCATCAGGAAGCAATCCGGTGTGGTTGGTTACCAGCCCAACCCGCTTTTCTTTGATCAGGTGCTCAAAGGCTTTCGAAAGAAGTTGTTCCGCCCCCACTTTAACCCTTGTCTTGTTCAGGTCGTCTATTTTTCTTCTCAATTTCGGAATTAGTTGATAAAGATCAGCTCCCGGACATGACGTCTGCGCCTGGTCTCTATGCCCGGAAAGATTCTCGGCGGAAATGCGGTATTTCTCAGCCAGAGCAAGAACTACCTTTTCCAGATTTTCATACTGGAGATCAGAAATTTTTTCCTGTTGGAAATTACCTTCGACCACAACCAGGGCATGGCCGTTTAGATCATAATCGGTATTGGAATCTCCCTCATACTGAAGTGCTCTTCCTTCGGCCACTGTCCCATCAGAGGCGATGTAAAAGTGATAGGGAACATCCGGCCATGGCTTCTTTGGTGTCACCCCATCTCCCAGCATCCCTTCTGTGTAAGAAAACTTCTGGAGGGCCCGGAGTTTTTCCGCGGCAGATTTTCCAGGATTTTGAAACGTGCCCGTGTGGTGGATGGTTATATACCTTGGGATATGCCTGGTCACTCCTGTTTTTGGAGGCTTAGCCTCCCATTCTTCCCGCGTCATCAGGTCCAGACCCGCTATCTCAACTTGGGCCATACCCGGCATTGCCATTAGGAAAATGGCGGCAAAGGATAGGACGAAAACGATTCTGCTCATTGCGGTGCTTTTACATGTACTTTTGATAGAGATTGTGAAGGATTTTCAGGTCTCGTTCTGTCAGTTCGGCATTAACCTCTTGTTGAATAAAGTGCAGCTTAAAGGCTTTGATAGCAGCGTCGAGGTTTTCTGTGTCGTACCCGATTATCCGAAGTGCCATCTCGGGATCCATTTGCAAATATGGTTTAGGATTTGCCCTTTGTGCTGGAATAGAGTCGGTAGCGCTTTGTCTATCCAGTTCTCCAGGAACCTGCGGCAGATTTTTTTCTATGGGATTCTCCTCCAGAATATGCTGATCGTACCACAGCCCGAAACCTTCCTCAGCAAGCGTCTTCCAAGGAAAATAAGGATTTGGATCTACTTTGCGAGTAGGGGCGATGTCAGAATGCCCAATGAAATTAGCAGTTGGGATGTTGTATTTTTCCTTGAGCATGCCTAGCAATTTCAGAAGGCTTTCGATTTGTGCGACAGAAAACGGCTCAAAACCATCGTTATCCAGCTCAATTCCAATTGAGGAAGAATTGAGGTCATTGGTATTCCCCCATTCTCCGGTTCCGGCATGCCAGGCCCGGAAATGGTCGTCGAGCATCTGGTAGATCTCACCGTCTTCACTGATTACGTAGTGGGAACTTACAGACGTCCTTGGAAGCGTAAAGGTTCTTAAAGTCTGCTCAACGGAATCCTGTGCGGTATGGTGAATGATCACAAAATTTGGCCTTCTAAGGCTGAAGTTGGTGGTACCTACCCAGCTATCCGCGAAATTCAGGCTATCCGGAAGTTCTGCTCGCTCGGGCGGAAATTCCCTTAGCTCGGCAGTGAGCTCTTTGACCCGTTGCTTATGCACCCGATTTGTCCTGGAGTAGGGGTTACTGCCACAGGAATAGGCGATGACCCCGATTATTAAAGACAATGTAACCCTTCGAAAACGTTTCAATTTCTTAAAGCTTTAGAATTTCCATTTGACAAACGCCTCCATGGCTTCGTAGTCGGCGAGACCAAGATTGTGGTACTTTACCGCAGTCTCCCGATTCCTTTCCCGGGCACGCACCCAAAACTCTCGCTCGTCATCACCGGGAAAAACCGGACGGTCTTTCTGCGACTGGTGCTGAAAAATGGCAAATTTCTTCCGCTCGACTTCCTGTGGAGAGAGCGGGACAGCCATTTCGATCTCATGAATTTCAAATTCGTGCCAGGCGCCCCGGTACATCCACAACCAACAATCTTTGGTCCAGGGTTCCGTCTCCCGCAATTGCTTCAGGGCTTCTATGATGATATTAAAGCAAACCAGATGGGTCCCATGCGGATCAGCAAAATCTCCAGCGGCGAAAACCTGGTGTGGCTTTATTGTCTGAAGCAATTCCTTGGTCATCTCCACATCTTTGTCGGTTACTGGTCTTTTAACCGTTTTTCCGGTCTCATAGAAAGGAAGGGCCATGAAATGAATTTTTTCATCGGTAAGACCAGCGTACCGGGCACCCGCGATGGCTTCGGATTTTCGTATAAAAGCCTTGACATCTCGGATGGTGGGGATATCTACATCATTTGGTTCTTTGCTGGAGATAAAATGACGCATCTCGTCGTAGTTCTTCTCGAGCTGGGAAACATCCCTTTCCAGGCTCCGCTCAAAATCGATGGCGAATTCCATATAACGGAGGACATCGGTATCCCAGACGGCAGTATTCCCGGAGGTCTGATATGCCACGTGCACATCGTGGCCCTGGTCTACTAGCCTGATGAAAGTGCCGCCCATGGAGATGACATCGTCATCAGGATGCGGGGAAAAGATGAGAGATCGTTTTCTTGCGGGTTCTGCTCTTTCTGGGCGTTGTGAATCATCTGCATTGGGTTTCCCTCCCGGCCATCCGGTAATACTGTGCTGTAATTTATTGAAGACGTGAATGTTGATATCATAAGCAGGTCCCATCTCAGTGGCAAGCTGCGCCATACCATTGTTATTGTAATCCTCCTCGGTAAGCTTAAGAATAGGCTTGTTTACCGCCCCAGAAAGCCAGATTACGGCTTTTTTGATTAATTCCGGGGTCCATAAGCAGTCTTTTACGAGCCAGGGGGTATTAAACCTGGTAAGCGCTGATGCTGCATCTTCATCCAGAACAAACTCAGTGTTGTCCGAAAGTTGAAGGTAGGTTGCAGGAACCTCTCCTGAAATTTCTCCTTCAACAGCTTTTTTGATGATTTCCGCCTTTTTGGTGTGCCAGGCCATCAATATGATTTCTCGGGCCTTGAAAATAGTACCGATCCCCATTGTAATGGCCTTTGTTGGTACGTTTTCTTTGCCGCCGAAATCTCTCGAGGCATCACGCCTGGTTAGGTCATCAAGCGTTACGAGACGGGTTCCGGAATTCGGAGCAGATCCGGGCTCATTAAAGCCGATATGCCCGGTACGGCCGATCCCCAGTATCTGGAGGTCCAGGCCGCCGAATGCTCCGATCTTGTTCTCATAATCGATGCAATAATCTGCGATATCTTCCTTAGGGAGAGTCCCGTCAGGGATATGGATGTTTTCTTTTGGAATGTCGATATGATCAAAAAGATTTTCATACATAAAGGTGACATAGCTTTGCCGCGAGGAAGGCTGCATCGGGTAATACTCATCGAGATTGAACGTGATGACATTTTTGAAACTCAGTCCTTCTTCCCTGTGCATTCTCACCAGTTCGGCATAGACTTCTACAGGTGTGGCGCCGGTGGCCAGGCCCAGAACTGCGTTGTCGCCGTCTTCCTGTTTCCTTCGGATCAGATCTGCGATTCGTAAGGCCACTTTTCTGGAAGCGATATGCTCGTTCTTATAAACGGTTACCGGTACTTTTTCAAATCTTGTTTCTTCAAGTAGATTGAGTCTTGGCATTTTGAGCAAAAATTAATTTCGTTGTATTTGGGGCAAACTTTCGGAGGATCGGAAATGTTTTTCGAAAACCTTTTCCATCACGGCTGCAACAGATCCGAGCAAAACAGAATCCTCTCCCAGATTAGATAATGCGATCTCCGTTTTTTCCCGCAGCTGTGCCATACAATAGGTATTTACAGACTGCTGGATCGGCGTGGTAATGAACTGATCAGCCGCCGCGAACTTTCCTTCAATAATAATTAGTTCAGGATTAAAGATCTGGATGAGAATGGCGATTCCCTTTCCGAGATTGATACCTACTTCGGAAAGGATCTTGATTGCAAATTGATCTCCTTTGTTGGCCGCTTCTATTATGTTCTTAGGATTAAGAAGTTCCGGATTCTTCCTGAAGTTTTGACTTAGAACCGAATGTTCTCCCTGTTTCAGCCCTTTGCGTGCCATTTCGGTTAGGGCCATTCCGGAAGCCACTGTTTCCAGGCATCCTCTTTTTCCGCAGTGACACAATTTCCCACCTTCAACAAGTGGAATATGTCCGAATTCTCCGGCGAAACCAGAGGCTCCTTCGATCATTTTACCATCCAGGATGATTCCTAGACCAATTCCCCAGTCCATGGATATAACTAGAACATTCTTGCGATCGTCAGCGAGTCCGAAATGCTTTTCCGCGATGCAGGCACTCTTGGCGTCATTCAAGATATACACCGGCTTTTGAAACTTGTTTTTCAAGATCTCCTGAAGGGAATCGGATTCCTGTCCGGTCAGGAAATAAGTGAAGTTTTTGCCCTCTCGTGAAGAGACCAGTCCTGGCATGCTTACCCCGATGCCGATGAGCTTTTCCGAATCGATTTCAGATTCCACGATCATGGTATGTGCCACTTGGAAGAGATGATCGATGTTATTGAGTTCCTTTTCAATGCGATAGTGGATCTCTTCAGCGGCACGAACCTTTCTGTTATGGTTGTCATAAAGGACCATTTGAACTTTTGTCTGGTCCACCTGAATGCTGAGTACATAAAAAATGTCCTCCTCCAGCCGGTAGAGATCCGGTTTTCGGCCTCCTATTGATATCCCATAACCCTCCTTTTTTATGAGGCCGTCATCGATCAGCTGATTCAACAGCCTGAGTGAGGTAGGGGAACTGATACTTAAGGTAGAACAGATCTCGCTGTTCGATTTTTCCCCCTGAAAGTACAGACATTCCAGAATGTCTACTTTCTGAAGGTATTGCTTTCTCTCCACAGCAGTGAGCGGTTCTATTCCCGTCGTGGGGGAGATTTTAAGAAAGGGACGGAGCATAAGTTTTTAAGGATTAAACAGAGAGCTAAATGTAAAAAAAAAAGAACAAAAAGATGACTTATTCGAAATTTTTATAAAAGATGTTTGATTAAACAAAAAATTATATCTTTAGCATGCCACCAAATAAGGAAAAATGTCTAACACGATTTCCACTGCCCCATTAACCCCAAAGCGGTATTTGTCTCTCGACGTTCTTCGGGGTCTAACTATCGCCCTGATGGTGCTGGTGAATACCCCCGGAAGCTGGGGCACTATTTATGCTCCTTTTAGACATGCTGCCTGGCATGGATTCACAATCACTGATCTTGTTTTTCCCACTTTTCTTTTCGTGGTGGGTAATGCCATGAGTTTTTCAATGCGAAAATTTGCTGACAGAAGTGAAGGGGAGTTCCTTCAAAAGGTCCTGAGAAGGAGTTTTTTCATTTTTGCCATAGGGCTGTTTTTAAGTGCCTTCCCCTTCGTGCGGTGGATGGAGAATGACCTGGTATTCAAGGATCTTTCACAAATGAGAATAATGGGAGTCCTTCAGCGGATTGCCCTTTGCTATCTCATTGCATCACTTGTGGTGAGATATCTCAATCGCTTTAAAATCCTTCTGTTGTCTGTTGCGGCCCTTTTGGCTTACTGGGGTATTCTTTACTGGTATGGAGACCCTGCTGCACCATATTCCTTGGAAGGAAACGCAGCCTTGAAATTCGACCTTTTGTTCATTCCTCCAGAAAATCTTTGGAACGGCTTTGGGATTCCTTTTGATCCAGAAGGGTTGCTCAGCACTATCCCAGCTACCGTAAATGTGATTGCAGGATATTTTGTCGGATTGTTTCTTCAGAAGGAGGGAGATCGAATTGAAAAGATTCTTCTCCTGGCCGCAAGCGGTTCCTTTCTTGTCGTAGCGGGACAGGTGTGGGATATTGTTTTTCCCATTAATAAACCCCTGTGGACCAGTTCTTATGTTCTTCTTACCGTCGGTTGGGATATGTTGATAATCTCCGTATTGATCTTGGTGATCGAAGTCCTGAACATTAAAAAATGGACCTATTTTTTTCAGGTGTTTGGGAAAAACCCGTTGTTCATTTTTGTGATGTCCGGAATCGGAGTAATGACCATGAATCTCCTGAGAGTCGATGGAACCAGTTCCAAAACCTGGATCTATCAAAATGGCTACCTTAGCTGGCTGACGGATTACAATGCCTCGCTTGCTTTTGCGTTCTCCTATATGCTCTTAATGTGGCTTCTGGGGTACTGGCTTGACCGAAATAAAATTTACATCAAAATATAGCATCTTAATGAACAGGAAATTTTTCATTCCGTTAATACCTTTTCTTTTCTTTTTCATTTCTGGACAAGCCCAACAAGATCAGGGGCCACCATTCCTGCAATACATAGGAAGTAAATGGACCGATTCTGTTCTGAATAAGCTCAGTCTTGAAGAAAAAATCGGGCAGCTCATCATGGTGGCTGCTTACTCTAACCGTGACAAAGAACACAAACAGGAACTTCTGAAATTGATCCGGGAACAAAAGATTGGCGGACTCATCTTTTTTCAGGGAGATCCCATAAAACAGGTAAAACTGATGAATGCCTACCAGGAAGCCTCTGAGGTGCCACTGTTAGGAGCCATAGATGCGGAATGGGGTTTGGGAATGAGGCTCGATACGACGATCAGTTTTCCTTTCCAAATGGCATTAGGAGCGGTTCAGGATGAGGAATTGCTCTACCAGATGGGGAAAGAGATTGCCCGGCAGATCCGGATGGTAGGGCTACATGCGAATTTTGCTCCGGTAGTCGATGTCAATAATAATCCGGAAAATCCCGTGATCAATTACAGGTCCTTCGGGGAAAATAAATTCAATGTTGCCAGAAAGTCTATTGCCTACATGGAGGGAATGCAGGACCAGAATATCCTTACCACGGCCAAACACTTTCCAGGACACGGAGACACTTCGACGGATTCGCACTACGCGCTGCCACAAATAAACCATTCAATTGAGCGCCTGGATTCTCTTGAGTTATATCCCTTCAGAGAAATTATTAAGGCCGGTGTGGGCGGGGTTATGGTAGCCCATCTTAATATTCCGGCACTGGACTCCACCGGAATTCCTTCTACTTTGTCTTATCCAATTGTTACGGAGCTTCTAAAAGAAAAGATGGGCTTTGAAGGACTTGTGGTGACAGACGCTATGAATATGAAAGGAGTTACAGAGGGCAATCCTCCAGGAGTGGTCGACAAAGATGCTATTCTCGCCGGAAATGACCTGCTGGAATTCACTGAGGATGTTCCCAAGGCGATTGCTGAAATTAAAAACGCTATCCGAGATGGATTGATTTCCGAAGAGGAATTAGATCGGAGGGTACGAAAAGTTCTGGCAGTGAAACAATGGGTGGGGCTTGATCATTACAAAAAAACCAAGACCAGGAATTTGATCAAAAAGTTGAATTCTCCTGCCGCAAAGCTGCTCCAGCAGCAGCTGGTAGAAGCTTCCCTCACCGTTCTAAGAAATGAGGGAAATTTACTGCCATTGCTGGATCTGAAGGATCGAAAAATAGCCTCAGTTTCCATAGGTTCAGAAGATGTTACTGCATTTCAGGAGGCCCTTGATTTGTATACCAGGGTCAACCACTTTCAGGTTCCCTCGGATGCCGGTGAACAAAAACTAGCCGAAGTGAAGGACAGCCTTGAAGGATTTGACCTGGTGATCCTCGGGATTCACGACCACAGTAAGTTTCCCCGCAATCAGCTTATTTTCTCTGAAGCTGTGACGGAACTGATTTCTGACCTTTCTGAGAAAGATAATACCATAGTGAGTTTTTTCAAGAATCCATATTCCATGAATAAGATCGAGGATATTGAGGAGGCGCCGGCACTGCTTTTGACCTATCAGGATTCTGAACTCACCGAACAGGTGGCGGCGCAGCTCATCTTCGGGGGGATTGGTGCGACGGGAAAACTCCCGGTGAGCGTTGGGGAAAAATTCCAGGAAGGAGATGGTATCGACATTGAGGGAGATTTCAGGCTAAGCTATGGAGTGCCCGAAGCCGTTGGCATGAATTCAGATATTTTGAACCGGGGCATAGATTCCTTGATGCGCGAGGCATTAGCCGTCAAGGCTACACCGGGAGGAGTAATCCTCGTTGCTAAGGATCAAAAGGTGATTTTTTGGAAGGCTTACGGGGAGCATGTATATCATGATACTATCCAGGTAGAGAAGACCGATCTTTACGATTTGGCTTCGGTGACAAAGATTTCTGCCACTATGCCTGCATTGATGAAATTATACGATGAGGATAAATTCCATTTGAATCAAACCTTGGCCGACCATCTGCCGAAATTCAGAGGATCGAACAAGGCAGATATTCCGTATTCGGATATCCTTACCCACCAGGCCCGATTTCAGCCTTGGATCCCTTTCTGGAAAAACATGCTTAGAAGGAATGGCAGCTATAAATGGTGGACGGTAAAAAAGGACTCTTCTGCTCGCTATCCAATCCGGATCAGCGGGAATATGTTCCTCCATCGCAATTATCCTGAAAAAATCCGGAAGGCAATTCGAAAGAGCCCTCTTCTTGAAGAGAAGAAGTATGTCTATTCCGACTTTTTCTTTATCCTTGCCCCTGAGGTAATAAGCAACATCACAGGCCGGGAGTTTTCGCAGTTTCTGGATGCCACTTTTTATGAACCACTCGGCGCCACATCCCTTACATTTAATCCCTTAGAAAAATTTCCCGCGGACGACATTGTACCGACAGAAAATGATTTCAATTTTCGACATGAACCTATCGATAATACAGTTCATGACGAGGGTGCGATCATGTTGGGAGGGATATCGGGCCACGCGGGATTATTCGGGAACGCCAATGACCTTGCAAAGCTCCTACAGATGTATCTCAACGGGGGGGAATATGGCGGCAAAAGATATATTGAAGAGGAAACACTTGAGAAATTCACCAAAACATATTTTCCGGAATCCGAAAACAGGCGAGCCCTTGGATTTGACAAACGCCGACCAAACAGTGCTGGGGTGGTAAACAACACGGCGCCCGAGGCTTCTCAAGCAAGTTACGGCCATACCGGTTTTACCGGAATCATGGTCTGGATGGATCCCAGGTACGATTTGCTCTACATTTTTCTCTCTAACAGGGTTCATCCTTCACGGGAAAACCATAGACTTTACGAACTTGACACGCGTACAAAAATCCATCAGGTTCTTTATGATTCCATCTCTGAAAAAGAGCGGTAAGAAGGGTTGAAACCGTCATTTAGCAGGAGGTTTCTTGTCTTGGATTTTGAAATATTTGCAGAAAGGCTATATTTGTTTGATCTTGTTAAGATTATCTAAACATTAACCAGCCATTGCATGCTCAAGAATCGCGTAACCTGCTATTCCCTACTTTTTTTCTTTTTTCCTTTTTTTGTTCACGGACAGGTGTCTCTCCAAGGCAAGGTGCTCGACTCTGAGCAGAAAGCTGTTGCCTTTGCCAATGTCATACTTCTGGATGCCGGGGACTCCACTTCGGTATATCAGGGTGTGGTTACTCAGGAAAATGGAAATTTCGTCTTTGAGAACATCACCGAGAAGACCTATTTGCTAAAGGTGAGCTATGTCGGGTTTAAAGATCACCTGATGGCGGTAGAAATAGAGGGAGATACGGAGTTGCCGGCAATCGTCCTGAGGGAAGGAGGGGAATTGGCTGAGGTGGCGATCAATTATATTCGTCCGACTATTGAGAGAGAGGTGGACCGGCTCGTATTCAAGGTGGAGAATTCTTCCCTTTCTTCTGGAAGTTCCTGGGAGATCCTTGAAAAAACCCCGGGGGTAATTGTTGCGGATAATACTTTAATGGTACGTAATCAGGGTGTTCAGGTTTACATCAATGACCGGAAGGTCCGGCTGTCTTCCTCAGATCTCCAAACACTGCTCAAAAACTACCCCGGTGAAAATATCGAATCCATTGAGGTGATCACCAATCCCCCTGCCAAATATGACGCAGAAGGGGGAGCGATATTGAACATTATCACCTCGAAAAGCATTTCTCCTGGATACAAAGGCAATATCAACGGCAGTTACACCCAGGCGATCTATCCGAAGTATGTACTGGGAACCAGTCACTTTTTTACGGGGGAAAACCTTGAATTTTTTGCCAACTACACTTTTTCGCCTAGGAAGGAGTTCAAGGAGGATTTGAGCTATATCAATTTTATCAGGGATGGAAAAAATTTCTCCCGATGGGAGACGGATTTCGACCGGACAACGCGCTCCGCTGCACACAATGCTAACCTGATGCTGGATTATGACTTTGATAATAATGATGTTCTCAGCCTATCGGTAATTGGTATGATTTCCCCGGATGAGACCTACGAAAATGATGTCTTCACCGATGTGGGAGCGACTCCTGGAGTGAGCGATTTCACAACTGACAGCGAACTGGAGGAAGATGTAAACAATCTGGCCGCAGATCTACAATACAAGCACCTGTTCGAAGAGCCTGGGGAGCATTTTTCACTTCGGACCCATTTTACCCGGTATACCAGGGGAAGAGTTCAGGAAGTTATTACCAGGTCCCACGGTTCAGGAGCAGCAACATCTGAATTCCAGACCGATGCAGACCAGGAAATCAATATTTTTACCGCCCAGGCAGATCTTGCCCGGAACCTCGACAATTTCATTCTTGAGACTGGCGCCAAAGTGTCAACAGTCCGGTCGCTCAGCGGGATCTCGTTTTTCGATGTCATCCAGGGCAGTCGCACCTATAACCCGGAACTTTCAGACCAGTTTTCCTATGATGAGGATATATTCGCCGCTTACCTCGGACTTTCCAGGGACTGGGGAAGCTGGAGCGCCAAAATTGGATTAAGAGGAGAACATAGCGAAAGACGGGATTTTACGGTATCGATCCAGGAAGAGGATCAGGCGGAGGAATTTGAGATTTTTCCGAGTCTTTATCTCCAGCACGTATTCTCCCCAAGGCACAGCATGAGCTTTGATTACAGCAGAAAGATCGAAAGACCAAAATACGAAAACCTCAATCCATTCAGATATTTCCTGAACAGGTATAATTACAACACCGGTAACCCGAATCTTCGTTCTGCAATCAGCGATAATTTCAATCTGAATTACACCTTTAATAACGAATACTTCTTTGATCTCTATTACCGGGATAACGGACCTGCCATTCAGACTCTTGGTTTCCAGGATAATGAAAATTTCACCCTGAGGAATGTAAGCGTCAATCTCCTGGAAAGTATTTCCTACGGACTTGATTTCGTCCATTACAGGAACTTCACAAACTGGTGGTCGGTATATACCTATATGTCGCTGTTTCATGAGGAGCAACAGTTTGTGGCGCTGGAAAGCGGGAACCAGAAGGCCTCAAATGAGGTGGACGGGTTTCTAGGACAGTTGGCAAACACGTTCATCCTATCTAAAGACGGTACTTTTACAGGAGATCTTACCCTCGTCTACGTTTCTGATTATATCAGTGGATCCTATAATCTTGATCCCATGACCACTTTGTCTGCAGGACTTCGGAAGACCTTCTGGAACAATCGGGCAGAGGTTTCCCTTCGCCTGGAGGACATGCTGAACAGCACCAGCACCTGGATGCGGTCTGATTACCTCAATCAGGACAACGGTTTCTTTGCCCAACCTGAGAACAGGTACATCATGATCGGTCTCAAATATAACTTCGGGAATTTTAGGCTCGAAGATAACCGTCGAGACATTGAGGCCGCAGAAAGAGAAAGGATCTAGATCCATCCTCCCCTCCGATCTGGGTTAATTTTAATTTTTCGTATTTTTGCAGCCTCAAATTCAGATGATTTGGTCAAAATAGGAGATATTAATGTAGGAGAATTTCCGTTGTTGCTTGCACCGATGGAGGATGTGAGTGACCCACCTTTTAGAGCCCTTTGTAAAGAACAGGGAGCAGATGTCGTTTACACCGAATTCATTTCCTCGGAAGGGCTCATTCGAGATGCTGCAAAGAGCGTCATGAAACTGGATATATACGAGAAGGAACGACCGGTAGGGATCCAGATTTTCGGAGCCAATCTGGAATCAATGCTTCAGTCCGTAGAGATTGTTGAGAAAACAGGTCCTGATATTATTGACATTAATTTTGGATGTCCGGTGAAGAAGGTGGTCTGTAAAGGTGCCGGTGCCGGAATTTTGAAGGATATACCTAAAATGGTTGCCCTTACAGAGGCCATGGTCCAACATACCAATCTCCCGATCACCGTAAAGACCAGATTGGGATGGGACAATGATTCCATCAGAATTGTCGAAGTTGCGGAACGCCTGCAGGATGTAGGAGCCAAGGCAATTTCCATTCATGGAAGAACACGGGTTCAGATGTACAAGGGAGAGGCCGACTGGAATCCCATCGCCGCGGTTAAAAACAACCCCCGAATGCATATTCCTGTTTTTGGAAACGGTGATGTGGATTCTCCCGAAAAGGCACTGGAAATGCGCAATAAATTTGGTCTAGACGGAGCCATGATCGGCCGCGCCAGTATCGGGTATCCCTGGTTTTTCCGGGAAGTGAAGCATTTCTTCGAAACGGGAAATCATTTACCACCCCCCACCCTTGAAGAGCGGGTGGCCGCAGCCCGACGTCATCTGCAAATGGCCATTGACTGGAAAGGCGAAAAGCTCGGCGTTTTTGAAACACGTCGACATTATACCAATTACTTCAAAGGCATTCCTCATTTCAAAGAGTATAGACAGAAGATGGTAACAAGCGATGCCGCTTCTGATGTTTTCGCGGCTCTAGATGAGGTGGAACGGGAGTTTTCCGGATATGAATTTGCCTAAACCGACAGGGCTTTCTTGCTTCGACTGGCGGCTATATAAGAGGCTATTGCCCCCAGGGCGGAAATAGTGGTAGACACAAGGAGAATATTCTTCCAGGTGATCGAGACGGGATAAGGCAGGCTTGGAGTGATCATCACCAGGTTATATTCGTGCTGAAGGAGAACTACCAGGATTGCACAGCACAGGCCGCCTAAACCACCGAACAAGGTCATCAGGAAACCCTGGCTAAAAAAGATACTTCTGATTTGAGAGGGGGTAGCGCCCAAATTATACAGGGTAAGAATGTTTTCCCTCTTATCAAGAATTACCATGATTATGGACCCTATGACATTAAACAGCGCGATAATGAGCACCAGGGTGAAGATCAGATAAACCGCGATATTTTCGGTGTTCAGCATCTTGTACAGCGCATCATTTAGCTGGGCTCTGTTTTTTATCTCTACCGGCTCATCCAATGTCTTCTGGACCTGTTCCTTCACTTGCTCCGGATCGGCCCCTGGAGCTAACTTCAATTCTAAGGCAGTGATTTCTCCCGGTTCCAGACCTAATAGATCTCTGGCAAACCGGATCGAGGAGTAGAGATATTTGTCATCCAATTCTTCATTAATGCTGTAAATCCCAGACGCTATGGCCTTTTGGGAATTAAAAGCATCCGTAGGATCCATGATTTGTCCCGTACCTGGTTTGGGAACCATTATGTCCAGCATACCGGAATAATCAAAGGGACCAAGAGAAAGCTCTCTTGAAATGGTATTCCCCACCACCACTTGTGGCTCATTCTTGGCAAACCAGGTACCGTAGACCACGGCGCTATCCAATCGATTTACTTTAAGATAATTTTCATCAACTCCTTTTATAAAGGCAGTCTTGTTTTTGGACTTAAAGTTTAGAAAAACTCGCTCTTCTATAACCTGAGAAAAGACCTTTACCCCGGCTAAATTCTGCATGGTCTCTGCTTCCCGGGGAGAAAGGACAAAGGTTTTTCCAGTATCAGGGGTTACCTTTAGATCTGGATCGTATTGGTTCGAAAACGAAAGACTGAAATCTTTTAACCCTGCGAATCCAGACAGGACAATAAAAAGTGAAAAAGCGCCTGCAAAAACGCCGATGGCAGCAATGACGGTAATGATATTGATCGCATTTCTACTGCTCTTGGAAAATAGGTATCGCTTTGCGATGTAATAGGAGAATCTCAATTATCAGGACTTTTTCCTTCGGGATAAAAGGTCGGGTTGGTCTATAGGATTTTCCTCTCCTTTTAAAGATTTCTCGATGTTCTCAATATACTCCAGGGAATCATCAATAAAAAGCTGAAGATCTGGCATTCGACGGAGCTGATTTTTGGTCCTTACGGCTACTTCGTGCTTGATTCTGGTTCTGTGTTGGTTGAGTTCAGATAAAATTTCTTTGGCTTCCTTGGCGGGAAAAATACTGAGATAGGCTTTTGCCTGAGAAAGATCTGTGGTCACCTTAACCTTTGAGACAGATATCAGAATTCCTGTTTTTCCTGCATCTCTCAGGTGTGATTGGAGTATTTCCGCCAGGTCTCGTTGGATCACTCCTCCTATTTTCTTCTGCCTGTTCGTTTCCATAAGGCAAAAATAGCACTTTTGCAGCTGATTATCGCTACATTAGTATTCTGAAACCGCTCCGCTACGGAGCTCAAATAAAGAAGTTTGAATAAGATTGAACACATCGGGATTGCTGTCAGAGATATAGAAGAGTCTATTGAATTATACGAAAAGCTCCTTAAAACCACATGTTATAAGACCGAAAGCGTCGAGAGTGAGGGTGTAAAAACAGCCTTTTTTCGTGTCGGGGAGAGTAAAATTGAAATCTTAGCCGCTACCAACCAGGATAGTACGATAAAAAAGTTCATCGAGAAAAATGGAGAAGGCGTTCACCACATTGCTTTCAGTGTTGAAAATATTGAGCAGGAGATTGATCGATTACAGGAGGAAGGTTTTATTCTGATCAGTGAAAAACCCAAGAAGGGGGCAGATAACAGAATTATTGCCTTTCTGCATCCTCGCTCAACGAAAGGAGTATTGATTGAATTATGCCAGGATGAAAAGGCGGGATTAGAATAAATAGAGAGGGCTGGTAAAAATAAAAAAGAATCTGTTGTGAGGTCGGTGCCAAATAATTAAATTTGCGCCCTCTCAACCCTTGTTGAGCTGGTCCTATAGCTCAGTTGGTTAGAGCACCTGACTCATAATCAGGTGGTCCCTGGTTCGAGCCCAGGTGGGACCACTTTTAATGCTTGTAAAGCCCTATAAAACTATGTTTATGGGGCTTTTTTTATTATAGGGGACGAATGGGGGGATGATTAAATACTTATATTGTTTATTCCTGTGTACTTGTTGTTATCCCATCCCTATAAGGGATAAGTAGCTATATTAGTGGTCAAATAACGAGTTGGCGGTAATAATAAAATGCCCAATTGAAACCACACAACATACATATAGTTTTTGGTAGAGTAGAAAAGACGTTAATTGACAGCAATGCAATTGATTTGAGTAAAAATCAAATTATTTGCATTCATGACAGTTTAAACATTGGTCCTCTCTGTGATATTCAGGAAAATGATAAAATAAATAAACGAAAAGATTGGCTTCAAAATGCTTTCGGTGATATAACATATTCCAATCAAATTTTAGACTTTGTTGAAAATGATTTAAATTCTATAATGTCGATTGTAAAAGATTTCGATACCACTAGCAAAATATTTCTATGGACTGGTTATTTTGCTTCTGAAATAATTAGCACAGCTAGACTAATAACTTATTTATCAAACCTGGATAGAGGTATATTTATTACAAATTATCCTAATATACCAGTAAAATCACTACATGGAGATTTTATCAAACCCAAAGGTTTAGTGGAGACAGCAACATTTCAAGTTAAAGATATTTTAGAACATGTTAAACCAGTTATGAAAACCGAATTTTCAAACTGGAAAAATCTATGGCACAAAATCGAAAAAGAGAATAGTCAATTAAGAGTTCTTGACCAGGATGGAAAAATTTCAGGAGAAGATGTTGATTATTTTGATTCCTTTTTATTATTAAATTGCAACGAGAGTTACCGAAAAAGTGCAATGATCATTGGAAAAACTTTGGTTGACATTGATTTTGCGGTAGATGATAATTACCTAAATTGGAGATTGAAGCAATTAGCTTTTGAGAAAAAAATTGAGACCAGAGGAAAAGTTCTCGAAATTAGAGATTATGAAGTAAAAAAAGTTACTACCGGGGCCTATCTTAAAAACTGTGTAAGTTAAAAAATATGGGGGTTTGCAAACCCCCA
>CAMPKA010000006.1 GCA_946887075.1 uncultured Salinimicrobium sp. | reverse complement strand
ATTTTTTATTTATGTTGTTGCAAGTTGTTTTCGTTTTATCAGTTCCTTTTATCTAATTATTGCCATTCACTACTAGATATTTCTTTATTCAGTGGTCTCCAAAACAGTAATGAGATCTTCAATTATAATTTCAAACTCCCCTGGCTCAACAACAGATTTTCCATGCGGGGTTACATATGCCAGGTCTTCCGCTGGAAGAGTGAATGTCACAATTTGTGATTCTCCAGGTTCCAAGGATATCTTTTTGAATCTTTTCAGTCTTTTTACATCTGGGGTTATCTGAGTGGCATAAAGATCTGAAGTGTAGAGCTCAACTACTTCTTTGCCTTCTCTTTTACCTGTATTGGTAACCCTGACTTTAACAGAAAAAGTATCTCGAATTCCCATTTCAGTTTTATCCAATTTCAGATCTGAATATTCGAAGGTGGTATAACTTAAGCCATCACCAAAGAAAAACTGCGGGTTGTAATCTGCTTCATAATTATATACCCCCTCCGCTTTGGTCTGCTCTTCTGAGGGTTTATGGATGTAAGGTATCAGTGCATTGGGATATCGCGGATAATTGTAAGGAAGCTTCCCCGATGGATTGACATCGCCAAATATCACGTCCGCGATGGCGTCTCCCCCGAAATTCCCGGGCAGGTAAGCCTGCAGGATTCCATCCATGTCACGTTCGAACTTACTGATAATCCGGGGGCGCCCTTCGTTCAGAACCAAAATCACAGGAGTCCCGGACTTAGCGATTTCTATAGCCAGTTCCGACTGGTAGTCAGACATATATAGATCATTGAGGTCCCCAGGCTTCTCAGTATAGGAATTTTCACCCAAAACCAGGATGACATAATCCACTGCTTGAGCTGCTGCAACTGCCTCATCAAAATTCTTCTTCTCCTCCTCGAAATACTTTCCCCCTTCTACGTAAGAAACTCCAGGAACATATGTGACATTTTCTGCACCAATCTCGTTTTGTACGGCCTCTAAGACTGTGTTGTAACGTTCGGCAAATTCAGGAGTCTTTTCGCCCTGCCAGGAGTAGGTCCAGGCGCCATTGAGGGTTCTCATTGAATTCGCATTGGGGCCGGTAATCAGAACTTTCACATCCTTATCCAGGGGCAGGATGCTGTTCTTGTTCTTAAGAAGTGTAATTGACTCCGCAGCCATATCATAGGCCGCCTGTTCAAATTCGGGACTTCCGAACTTCGGATAATCCTCGTAGTGAGTGACCGGAGTCTCGAAAAGATTCAGGGCCAGCTTCACCTTCAGGATCCGCTTTACGGCATCATCAATCCGGGCCAGTGGAACCTCCCCCTTCTTTACCAGGTCAACCAGATTTTCATGGAATATCTCGTACTGATAGGGGACCATGGACATATCGATGCCGGCATTTATGGCCATTTTTATGGCCTCCCTGTCCGACTCGGCCACCTTGTCTCTCCGATGCAGGTTTTCAATGTCCGCCCAGTCAGATACCACGAGACCTTCGAATCCGAGTTCTTCCTTAAGAAGGGTAGTCAGAAGTTCATAATTGGCATGTACCGGAATTCCGTTGATGATCCCTGAATTCACCATTATGGTACGGGCCCCGGCTTCGATCGCAGCTTTAAAGGGCGGCAAGTGATATTCCCGGAGGGCAGATTCCGGAATATAAGAGGGTGTTCTGTCTTTTCCGGAGATCACGGCGTGATAGCCAAGAAAATGTTTCATGGTGGCAGCCACATGCTCAGGATGACCGATATTATTGTCCTTACCTTCGTACCCGTCGATCATAGCCACTCCAAGAACGGAGACTAAATAAGGATCCTCTCCAAAGGATTCCCACATCCGGGAATACCGAGGGTCCATTCCCAGGTCCAGGACCGGAGAAAAGTTCCATGGAATGCCACTGGCCCGGGTTTCATAGGCTGTGATCTCCGCACCTCTTTTTACCAGTTCCGGATTCCGGGCTGCTGCCTGTCCGATTTGCTGTGGGAACATAGTCGCTCCCGCTGTATAGGTGGCCCCATGAATCTCATCCACTCCGTAGATGATCGGAATGTCCAACCTCGATTGGGCTTTGTTGATATCCTGAATTTCTTTGATGATCGCATACCACTTCTCCCGGGTACGCGCCCTGTTATTAGCTGTATTCAGAAAGGACCCCACATGGTAATCCCTGATCGCCTTTTCAACGAGGTCCCGATCAAGCGACAGGGGCTCATAGCTGGAATAGCGGTCCTCTCCTTTCCCGATGACATCAAGAGTTACCTGCGTCATCTGTCCTACCTTTTCCTCCAATGTCATCCTGGAAAGGATTTCCTCTGCCCTGGCCGAAATCGCCTCCTCATCGGGGGTTGTTCTTTTGTCCTGAGCCCGGACTCCACAGCTGGTGATCACTAAAAGGACTACTCCCATTACGATATTTACGATCTTCATCTTCTTAGAATTAAAGTCCCCACTGCTCCTCCGGGAAGCTGAAAGGAAGTTTGTTGTTCATCTAGTTTAACGCTTACTGGCCGCTCGGATTTGGCGGTATTCTGAACGATCACTACCACATTACCCCGGGGGGTTTTGAAGGCCACATTAGGCAGATTAGCTGGTTCGTTGGAGGCGATCCTTACGGAACCGGGTCGCACAAATTTCGAAGCCTGGGCAATGATATAATATGCTGGTTCCCTTGTCACCTGATCCCCAGTAATGGTAACTGCACCAAGGCATCGGTCGCAGCCACCCCGGTCGGTATGAGGATCCTGGTTCTCATCTGCTGCCAGATTCCATTCCAGTACGGTACGGCTCCAGTTGCGGGTTGCACCAATGATTAGATTTTCGGTGTGCCAGGCCATTTCCCGGGCGAAATCACCGGGTGCACCCACCCACTGCTCTGTGAAATAGATGTTCTTGTCCGGATGTGCCTGGCGTACTTCAGACAGGGCATCGATTTCTCCCCCGTAAAGATGAAAGGCCGAACCATCGATATATTGTGCAGCTTCAGGATCGTTGAGAATGCTGATCGGATAATCCGGCCTATCTGCGTTGTGGTCATAAATCACAATTTTGGTCCTGATTCCGTTTTTCCGAAAGGCAGGTCCCAGGTGATTTTTGATGAATTCCGCCTGGTCCTCAGGAAGCATCAGCAAGCTCGGATTGTTGCCTGGGTGCAAGGGTTCATTCTGTACGGTAATGGCATCTATAGTGATTCCATGGTCAGCCATGGCCTCGATGTACTTTACAAAGTAATCAGCATATACCGGATAATATTCCTGTAAAAGGCTCCCTCCCCGGGTATCCCTGTTATCCTTCATCCAAGCCGGAGGGGACCAGGGAGACCCCATGATCCTGATGTCAGGTGCTATCTTAAGGATCTCCTGGAGAACCGGAATCAGGTGAAGTGTATCCTGGGCAAGACTGAAATTTGTTAGTTCAGGGTCTGTCTCCCCCTCAGGAAGGTCATTATAGGAAAAGGGGGCCTCATTAAGATCTGACGCTCCTATGCTAAGTCTGAGATAACTGACACCGATCTCATCCTCCCCTGTACCGAAAAGCTCATTAAGCAGCCCTGACCTCGCGGAATCGCTCATTTTATAAAGATGCAGGGCGCTACCACCAGTCAGGGTATACCCAAAGCCGTCTATTTCCTGGAAGGTCCTCGAGGAATCAACATGTATTACATTGCTATCCGGAGCGTCTGAGGCTGCCGAGATAGAAAGTTCGGATTTTTCGAGAAGCGCTTTTTTATCCAGAGTCGTTAGCCACAACTCTGCCTCCCCTGAGGTTTCGATCTTATCTGAACATCCACCAAAAGCCAGAAGGGATAACAAGTAAAAAAAGTGTCGTGATTTCATCTAGGGTTGTTTTCTTCTTTTCAGTTCGATTTCTTTCAGGCTCATGTTTCCATCTGTAACTTCGATCCGAAGTACATTTTTCCCCTCCTTGAGAAACATTTTCTCCCCATTGACTTCCTTCCAGTTTTCCTGAGAATGCGCTATTGCAAGCACAGCTGATCTGCTCCCATTAAGGTCCATTCCGGCAGTTGCTCCTGCCGTATCAGCAGCGGCCGTAATGGAGACATCAAAAAAACCCGGTTCGGTTACCCAGAAGGTATACTGCATCCACTCTCCGGGCGCCATATCCCCTACATATACATCCTGGTACTGCGCTCTGGGTTCCATGGGATAGATATCCACTCCATCATTTCTGTAGGTCCTGCCGTTATTCCAGGTTTCTCGCTGACCTCCTTTTGAGACGTGGTAATTCACAGCAACATTGTCATGGTAAGCGATTCCCATTTCTCCCATGTCATAATCTGCAGCACGGATCACTGCGCTGTCATTTATCACGATTTTCGAAAAAGGAATTGCAGTCCGCTGATGGGGCTGTCGGATCATGGCATCAACCACGCCTTTATGGAAATAGTTGTTTTCGATCCGGATATTTTCCGCAAGTTCCATCAAAGCCCCATAAGCCTCCTCTTCGGAGGGTCTACTCCCCTCTCCGCTCCAGTAATTCAGGATCTCCTGGTAACCGGGATTGACCGGGACCTCAAGAGGATTATTAAAACTCAGTTTTTTCAGAGGCCACCAGCACCATCCGATGTTATGCTCCTCCATGAGCCTGATCGCATCGGTAAACCAGACGTTGGAATTCTCCCCGGTCTCCCCAAGCCATACCGGCGTATTGTACTTCTCCCTGATGTCCAGGAAGCCCGCAACAGAACCCAGATCATTATAGTTCCAATACTTGTGGAAACTGATGACCATATTATCATCCCATGGCGGAAGAATCCCATTATAGTTATTGCCCCAGCCATTCCCGGAAAGAATGATGATGTGATTCTGATCGACTTCCCTGATGGCCCTGGTGATGTCAACCATTAGGGCTCTCAGGGGAGCATTGAGCGTATCTTCGATTCCGTGCTTATGTTTCCCGACTTCAAAGCTCCAGTTGGGCTCATTTATGATGTCATAGCCTCCTATCCAGGGTTCGTCACGGTACCTTTCCGCCAGTTTCTTCCATAGGGCCACCAGTTTCTGCTGGTTCTCCTCACTTTCCCAAAGAGAAGGCTTGGAAGGGTCGCGGTCTGAAATATTGACATCATGGCCTTGTCCGCCAGGGGCGGCATGCATATCCAGGATCAGGTACATCTGATTGGCTCTGCACCAGTTCAGCAAGGAATCTGTCATTGTAAATCCCTTCTCGAGCCAGGTATTTTCCCCCGGTACAGGCTCCTGATCTACAGGAAGGGTGTACAGGTTGTAGTGCATGGGAAGACGAACTGAATTGAAGCCCCAGCTTTTCAGAGAATCGATGTCGACCTTTCGTGTATGGTTGGCCAACCACGCGTCGTAAAACTCCTGGGTCTTCTCCTCCCCGATAAGCTCCTCTATATGCTCCCGGATCACATATTGCTGTCCAGAGAAAGGTACCCGTAACATATAGCCCTCCTGGAGCATATGCCCGCCGAGCCCGATACCCCGCAACAGTACGTTCTGATTGTTCCGGTCGAGGATCCGCTGTCCTTCAGTGTGAAGAAATGAGGATTCCTCCTGAACCTGACAAAAGCTGCCGAGGGTGAAGAACAGTAGGGCGACTAGCATTGCATTTTTCATCCGTATCAGATTCATGTTACTCCCATACATAAGTTCCAACGGCACCTCCACCCAGTGCAGTGGTGAACCACTTACCGTTGTAGGCGACATTAAAGGATTCAAAACCTTCCCCTTCGTTGAGCACGATGAGCACCTTTTTTCCAGACGGGGTTTCAAATGCGACGTTTGGAAGCTGAGAGACCAGGTTACTTCCAATCCTGACCGAACCCGGGGGAACGAATCTCGAAGCGTGAGCTATAATATAGTATCCCACATTCAGCGTATAAGTGGAACTTCCCTGGACAGTGACAGCACCTTTACAGGTTGTGCATCCTCCTGGTGTATGGGGACCGAATGAGGCGTCATTAGCCAGGTTCCATTCCAGGGCTGTTTTACTCCAGTTCCGCATGGACCCGATGATCACGTTTTTCAGATGCCACTCGAGATCTCCTCCGAAATCTCCCTGAGAGGAGGTGTATTGCTCCGTGAAATAGATGTCCTTGCTTGGGTATGCATTGTGGACGGTTGAAAGTGCAGAGATGTCCCCCGCATACAGATGAAAGGCACTTCCGGAAATATACGCCCTGGCTTCAGGATCATCGAGGATGCTGATGGGGTACTGCGGATTGTCCGCATTATGATCATAAATGATGATCCTGGTCTCCATTCCGGCCTCTTCAAAAGCGGGACCGAGGGAATTCTTTATAAAATCCGTCTGCTGGGATGCCGTCATATACATGCTGGGATTGTTGCCGTCGTGCAGAGGCTCGTTCTGCGGAGTCAGGGCGGAAATCGAAATTCCCAGCTGCTCCATTTCCTGAATATATCTTACCAGATACTCCGCATATACATCGTGATACCTCTGAAGCAGGCTTCCCCCCACTGTACTTTGATTGTCTTTCATCCAGGCCGGAGCTGACCAGGGCGTTGCCATAATGGCAATCTCAGGATTGATCTCAAGAATTTCCTGTAAGAGCGGGATCAGGTCGTCCATATCGGGTTCTAGACTGAATTCCGACAGGTCCTCATCGGTTTCACCCTCCGGCATATCGTCATAAGAATAGGTATGGGAACTGAGATCGGAGGCTCCCACACTGATCCTCAGATAACTGATCCCGATGCTGTTCTCCCCATTCCCAAAAAGCCTTTGAAGCAGCTCCTCCTCTTTACCGGGCGTCAGCTTATTGATCACTTCGGCGCTTCCACTGGTCAGGGTAAAGCCGAATCCTGCAACCTCCTGGAAGGTGGCAGAAGGGTCGACACCGATCGTAGGATAGGTGTTATGGCTTGTCCCGAAAGCCATCACGCCGGATTGCTTCTGAAATTTCTGAGTCTGATCAGGTGTTGTCAGATAATAATCAACCTCGTTCTCCACCGGACCGGGATCCGGAGGTCCGGGTTCGGGATTCTCTCCATCACTGCTGCAGGCCGCGAGCAGCCATAACAAATATACCGGAGCCAGAAGTTTGATCATGATCTTAGGGGAAATGGCTATCTTCACTGATAAACCCTTACATAATCAACCACCATGGTACCGCTGTTAAAATCCGGATCTATTTTTCCGCCCAGGGTCCCACCCACGGCAATGTTCAGGATGATGAACTGGTCCGCATCAAAAGGCCAGGTACTGGAATTCTTTGTTGCGGGATTATAGGTGTAGTGGATATCTCCATCAATTGAAAATTCCAGTTTTTCAGGGGTCCATTCCATAGCATAGACATGAAATTCTGAAGCAGGATCTTCCACTGTCGTTACAGCCTTGTTTTGGGTATTCCCATGACTTGAGGGGGTATGGATAGCGCTGATGATCTTTCCGGGATTATTTCCCACATGTTCCATAATATCGATCTCTCCCGAGGCAGGCCATCCGACGGAGCTGATGTTGGATCCCAGCATCCATATTGCAGGCCAGGTCCCTCCTCCCTCCGGCAGCTTCGCCCTGACTTCGACTTTTCCGTAGGTAAAGGCAAATTTCCCCTGGGTCTTGAGCCGTGCCGAAGTATAGGAAGCTCCCTCGTATGCTTCTTTCCGAGCAGTAATCTTCAGCATCCCGTTTTCCACGATGACATTTTCCGGACGGGTAGTATAATGCTGGGATTCATTGTTTCCCCAACCTCCTGCACCGGTATCATATGTCCATTTTGAATCGTCCGGAGCTCCGGAGTAATTGAACTCCTCGGCAAAGATCAGGGAAGGATCCACGTCAATGGTCACAGAAACCCCTTCAGAGATAAAAGCACTGCCTTTATAGGCTGAAACGAACAGCTGATAAGTATTGGTGCCCTGCCCCACATAGGTATAAGAAATCTCATTAGAGGTGGTTTCAAGGACATCCCCATTACCAAAATTTATCCTGTAGGAATCTGCATTCTTTGCAGAGAAGGAGACTATGACCTTACCGCTGCCATCTCCGTTGGGTTCCGCTGCTGAGCTTCCGACGATTTCCACATCCACTACCAGGTTGGAAGGTTTGACAGGAAGATCATCGTCAGGTTCTGAACTGCTGCAACTCAGGGGAAGGAACGCCAGAACAAGGCAAAGAATTACCCTGAGCTCAATGAATAGCTTTGGAAAGTACATGATTCTGTATTTTAAGGATTTGAACGCTCCCTCTGAAATCACCCCGGAAGTCCATAGGAACATCCGGAGCATTTCCAGGGGGGATTTTAATGGTTATTGGGCTGCTGGAACCAATCTGATATACCAGGCATTCCCTGTTTCTGTTCCCTGAACCCTGAGGTACAGTACGTCCTCGGATACCTCCAGGATTTCATACTCTTTCTGAACTGCCCCATAACCGATAAAGGTATCATTGCCAGCCAGAATAATACTGGTCTTGGTTGAAGGGTTAGAAGCAGGGATTCCGGTGCTGGATGGAGCAAAGGAAAATTCCGAGGAACCTCCCGAATATGCATAGCATCCCTCTGCCCCTGAATCTGGTATTCCGGGAAGCGTAGTGAGGTCTCCGGTTTTAGTGAACGCCCCGTCAGGAGTTTCCACCTCAAGCGTAAATTCCGTATCACTCACCTGGACAAAGGTAAAAGTCGCGGAGTAGAAACAATCCGCCACTCCGACCTTTTCATTTACTGCGGCCGACCACCATTCCGGCCAGCCAGAACTGTCTGACCAGGGTCCTACCCCGAAATGACCTGCAGAAGCTTTATCCACCACCCAGGTCTTCGAACCATCGCCCGTAAGGGCAGAGACGATTTCCAGATCTGGGGTGAACACGCTTTCTACCGTAACATCCTGGGTGATGTTGGTCGCAGTCCCACCCGGACCATAAGCCACAATAGTCAGCGTATAGGTATTAATTCCGGTCTTGGTGTATTTTCTGGTGGTTTGCCCGTTGAAAGGGACCAGGTTCAATCCAGAAGTGGTGCCGTAGTCAATTTTATACGCAATTGCATTATCTGCAGTTACAGTAATGATCACTTCTCCAGAACCATCACCGTAAGGAGCATCCTCGGTCTGGCCTACAAGTTCAGTCTCCACCGTGATGTTGGTAGGCGCAGATAATGGTCCCAGATCATATTCCGGCTCGGAACAGCCAGACAGGATCAGGAGGCTGGCCAGGAACAGACTTATTTGGTAATATGTCGATTTCGCTTTCATTCTTCGTTATTTGTTAAGGTGATATTGTCGATGTAGATGACTTCCCCCTGCCCTTCCGCAGTATCGTTGAACCTGAAAACGATCTGGGTAAACATGGCATCATCAGGAATGGACTCCATTCCGCTGAAGTCAAAGGTCAGTACCTCCCACTCTCCGGAGGTTGTTATGGGTTCCTTCAGGATGGCTCCGAAAGGCTGGGCTGTACTGGCGCCGACTGGCCATTCCAGTTCAAGGTTCAGCAACTTTCCGATATTGGCAGGATCCGGATTATAGACCATCACCTTGATCACCTGCCCGTGTTCAAAGTACACCGGGATATTCAGAGGGCTGTAAGTTCCGCTCCAGGGAGCATGTCCATTGGTGTATTTCCCAACGTTTTCAGAAGTATTGATCCCGGAAGGATCAGGATTTTCGACCACGGAGAACGCCTGCTGCCCCCAATCGTCAAAGGTTCCGAAAAAAGCTACGTCCGGTACCTCGAAGGTTATGGGCAACCCGAAAAGGTCTTTGGTTGCCTCTGTGGTCGCAGCACCACCGCTGAGCGCCACAACACGAAGGGTGAAGGGTCCTCCCGTGGCCGGGTACGTATGTGGGGGCAAAACTTCCCCCATCGACAACACGGTAGGCACTTCATCTTCCTGATCCCCGTAATAGACCAGAAAAGATTCTGCGTAATCGGCTGTAGCCGATACCTGCATGTTTCCTGAAGTGGTGATCACGAGGTTCTCCGGAGCCCTGTAGGTGACTTCAAGAGGAAATTCCGCAGCTATCTCCTCTCCTGCAAGATTATGAGCAATGACAGTAACCGTATAGGAACCCTCCTCATAGGAATGGGTGGTACTTTCCCCGGGTTTAAGCATTACGGAACCCTCAGGGCCCGAGGTATCCCCGTAATTGATCGTATAACGTGTTACGCCCTCCCCCGTGGGTGTAATGGTGACATTTCCTGAATTATCATTGGTGATCTCGAAGATCGCATCGATGTTCTCCGTATTCACCGAATCCAGAAAAGAAGTATCCTGGTCAATACCCTCCTCCTGGCTACATCCGGCCAGTACGAGAAGAAGGAATATACCCGGTAAAAAACTAATTTTTCTCATAGTATCTGTTATTATTGGGGATAACCCGGATTTTGTTCGATAATGGTGTTCTCCGTTTCCCTGTAAGGGATGGGCAGGATCTCATGAGTGTCCGGATCATAGCCCTCATCACCGAGAGCCTCTGCAGCTCTTCCAGTTCTGACGAGATCAAAAAACCGGTGACCTTCTCCAGCCAGTTCTAATCGGCGTTCCCTGTAGATTGCCTCCAGAGATACAGGTACACTCGCCAGCCCTACTCTTGCCCGGACAGCATCAAGTAAAGCCTGGGCTCTTTCACCAGTACCTCCCAGTGCTTCAGCCTCCATCAGATAGGTATCTGCCAACCGGATCACGTAGTGATTCTGCCGGTAGTTGAGGATGGGTTCTCCTGCTCCTGTGGTCACATCAGCCTGAGTGGGGATATACTTATTCAGAAAATACCCGGTATCCTCATAGCCGGGTAGATAGGTAGCCGCACCGGCTTCCACCAATGCATTCATATCCAGGATAGTGGCCTCAAATCTTGGGTCGTCCTTTAACAGGTCATATAACTCAGGTTCAACAGGATTGAAACTCCACCCGGACGGCAGATCGGGAGCAGCTTCCGTAAGCTGGGCATAGGACCTGGGTCCCACCATGGTATTGATCGTATTGCCCTCATCGGTGCCACTTCCCCAGATGCCCCAGTGAGACAGGGAAGCATTGGTGTGAGCCACTTCAACCAGGGATTCAGGATTGAACTTATTGTCGGTTTCCCAGAGCGCATCAAAGCTTTCCAGCAGGTAATTTCCGTACTGGTTAGGCTCGCCAGGTGTTCCATTAACCTCCCTGAGCTGAGCTGCTGCCTCACTGTTCTTTCCCTGGAAAAGGTAGACTTTACCGAGAATAGCCTGAGCTCCCCCCTTAGTCAATCGCCCGGCCTGTTCAGCTGGAATATTAGGAGGCAAATCGGGAATTGCAGCCAGAAGGTCTTCCTCTATCTGGGCAAAGACTTCAGAAGGATCGGCCTGTGGTACATTGTTGAACTCACTGTTGGACAGAGGTTCGGTGATCAGCGGAATATTCCGGAACATTCTCACCAAATTGAAGTAATACAATGCGCGTAAAGCCTTTGTCTCTGCAGTAAATCTTGCCTTGAGATCCTCATCCATGGGTACATCCGGCAATTTGGTCAGCAGGAAATTAGCACGGGCAATCCCCTGGTAGTAATCACTCCAGTAGCTCTGCGGCATGGTAGTCGGAGTGATCGTAAAATCATCAAAGCTCTGGATCCCGATACCGTCAGAGGCGTTACCTCCTCCTGCCCTGAAGTCATCAGAACCGGCATTGAAAAAGGTAACCATATTCTCGAAACCTCCGGAATATTTCCGCATCACATCATATACGGCGACCAAACCGGCAAAGGCTTCGGTCTCATTCCTATAGTAGTTTGATTCCAGGTTGGTTCCCTTTACAGGAACTTCCAGAAATTCTTCACTACAAGAGGTCATCGCAAAAACCGCTGCCAGAGCAGCTACTGCGAACTTCATTGTCTTAATTTTCATATCCATTTTATTAAAATTGTAAGTTAGCGCCAAACAGGACTGACCTTGCCTGGGGATAATAGCCTCTGTCGATCCCGAGAACATTCCCACCGATCTCAGGATCGTATCCGGTGTAATCAGTCAGCGTCAGGAGATTTTCTCCGGTCACAAAGAATCTCAGGTGCTGTATCCCGTATTCTGTCGAAAAGGACTCGGGAATGGTATAGCCTATCTGGGCGAGTTTGATCCTGACATAGTCCCCGTCCTCCAGGTAGAAATCAGAAGGTCTGCTGAAATTCCCGTTCAGATCGTTATTGGTCAACCTGGGATAGTCGTTGGACGTTCCAGGTCCGGTCCAACGGCTGAGGGCCTCCACAGGATAGTTCGCATTCTGGATATCCAGACGTCTTAATCCCTGGAAGATCTTATTTCCGGCAGCGCCCTGGGTGAAGACCATCAAGTCGAATCCTTTATAGTTCATGTTGAGCGTGAGTCCAAAGGTGTATTTCGGCAATGGACTTCCGAGGAAGGTTTTATCATCATCCGTGATCATTCCGTCACCGTTGGTGTCGACCCAGCGGAAATCTCCTGGAACTGCATTGGGCTGGATCGGATTTCCATCAGGTCCTGTATAGGAGTTCACATCCTCCAGGCTCTGGAAGATACCAGCGGTCTGAAATCCGTAAAAGGCATTGTAGGGATGTCCGATCTGGGTCCTGGTAATCGGTCCCATCGACTGGAATCCGGCAGTACCCGTCGTGATAAACTCTTTATCCTGGCCCAGGTAAGTGACCTCATTTTTCAGGTAGGTCAGGTTTCCGTTTGCAGAGAAATAGACGTCTCCGAAATTACGGTTATACCCGAATTCAAACTCAACCCCTTTGTTCTCCATATCAGCCACGTTCCCCACGGGAAGACCTGTAGATCCCACGTAACCCGGGATTTCAAATTCCTGAAGGATACCTGTGGTCACTTTTTCATAGTATTCAAGGGTCATCGTAAAATGCTCGAAGAAGCGTGCATCGGCGCCGATGTTCAGCTGAGAGGTCTCCTCCCACCTGAGATCCGGGTTTGCAGGAGCATCTGGGCTGTACCCGATCCAGATCGCATTACCATCGCGACCAAAGGTGTAGTTGCGCCCGCCACCGATAAGGGCCAGGTACCCATTGGGTTTAATGGCGTCATTTCCTGTGACCCCGTAACCAGCTCTCAGTTTCAGCGTATTTACAAAACCGTCCTGCGCCCAGAAATCCTCATTAGAGGCCACCCATCCCGCAGAGAAGGAAGGGAAAATCCCGAACTTGTTATTGGGTCCGAAGTTGGAGGACCCGTCGCGACGGATGATTCCCGTAAAGAGATACTTCTCCGCATAATTGTAGTTCAGACGTGAGAACAGGGAAATCACCCGGTGTGGAATACCGGTATAGGCGCTTCCTACGATCCTCTCATCGGGGATATCATAGTTAAAGGAGGCGTCTTTGTAACTCGTCACGGGTAACCCCTGATAGGAGGTATATGTGCCGCTGGTAATCCCGTCCACATAGGTTCCCTGCCCTAGAAGCAATTCAAAATTGTGCTGTCCCACGAGATCTTCATAGGAGAGCGTGTTCTCAATATTCCAGCCAAAGCCTTTGTTCAGGTTTCGGCTCAGGCTGTTGATGGAAGCCCCCACTGTGGTACTCAGGAAGTATTCAGGAGTGAAGAAATCCCCGCCCCAGTAAGCAATTTTTCCTCCAACAGAAGATTTGAAGGTAACCTCTTCTATAGGGCTGAATTCCACATAGGCATTCCCGACGAAGTCATCGGACCAGTTATAGTTACCAAGCCTGGTCTGGATGTAGGCTACGGGGTTCGTCATTTCCTGGCCTACCACACCTGAAATTCCATAGGGATTACCATTGGCATCCCTGAAGACAGGATTGGTGGTGTATAGGGGGGTGTTGGCCACCGCAGGATCAGTCACAACCAGAGGGGTGATCGGATCCAGGTTAAGGGCAGAACTCAACGGTCCTCCGTACTCGCTGTTGGTATTTCCAAGACCGGTAGATTTCTGATGGGCATACCCGAAGGTCTGTCCTACAGTGAACATGTCTGAGAGTTCATGCGTGGAGTTCAGACGAAGACTTTTCTTCTGATACTGTGATATTTCGGTCGTTACAATACCCTCGGTGTCCAGGTAACCAAAGGAGGCATAGAAGGTCGAAACTTCATTTCCTCCGCTTAAGCTGAATTCATGGGATTCCCGATTAGCACTGTCATTAAAGATGGCATCCTGCCAGTCTGTACCGGTTCCGAATACAGACAGATCGGGATAGATGATCTCTCCGCCGGCGGCCACAGATTTCTCGTTCATCAGTGCGGCATATTGGGTGGCATTCAGCAGCTCCACCTTGTTTTCAGGGGCAGAAATACCATAATGCCCGGTATAGTTCACCTGCAACAGCCCCCGCTGTCCTTTTTTAGTGGTGACCAGGATCACACCCGCGGCAGCCCTGGCCCCGTAGATCGCGAGGGACGCAGCATCTTTTAGTACCTCTATGGATGCGATATCCTGCTGGTTGAGATATCCGATTCCTCCGGCGTCCACGATCACCCCGTCCACGACCCAGAGTGGGGTGTTACCACCATAGGTATCAAAAGTAGTCAGACCCCGTACCCTTACGGTCGCAGAGGAACCCGGTTGTCCGGAATTGGCTGCTATGGTCACTCCGGAAACCCTTCCCTGGAGCGTTTGTTCCACCCTTCCGTTAGGAACAGCCTCAAGTTCTTCTGCCTTGACAGAGGAAATTGCACCTGTGGTTACGCTTTTCTTCTGGGTTCCGTACCCTACAACAATGACTTCATCAAGGGCAGCCTCGTCAGGAGTCAGGGTTATCACCAGGTCCTGTTTGTCCCCCACAATAGTTTCCAGGGTCTGATATCCCAGATAGGAAAATACCAGAACATCCCCGGGTGCTGCCTCGATGGCGAACCGGCCATCGAAGTCCGTCTGGGTCCCCGTGGAAGTTCCCTGGATGATAACGTTGGCACCCGGCAGGGGGTTTCCATCATTATCCACCACTGTCCCGGTGATTTCCTTCACCTGGGCAATTCCTGTGGCACTCATCAGGAGCAACATGAACATCAGAAAGTAATTTTTAATCTTCATTTATAGTTGGATTTAGTTGAATTGGTATGCATATGGCCTTTTTTGGTTTGCCTCTGAAGCCGCTTTTGAGAATTTTTCTTCAAAAGGAACGGCCCCATGATGTTAAATTTATGTTACTAATATATCAGCTTGAGAAGAAGCTGCTGCAAAAGATGCCTTGACAAAAAACCTACATCCTGGGATTTCATGTATAGAAATATGAAAAGCCTGCAAATAAGGTGCATACAAAGCCTAATTCACACGAAAAGGGTGATTTATGCGACAGGGAATTGAAAAATTTGTATTGATTTGTAGAGGTAATGTAAAGTTAATTCCCCCTGATGTAAAGGCTAGAGGTCCATTATATAATCTGTAAGATTCGTTTCACGTCCCAATCCCATTTTTTTTCGCAATCGATATCGCTTGATCTCTACGCTTTTTACGGAAATATTCAGCAGGGGGGCGATCTCCTTCGAGGACAAATTCAATCTTAGATATGCACATAGTTTAAGATCATTGGGAGTTAAATCCGGGTGCTTCTCCTTGATCTTCCGAAAAAAGTCCTTATCCGCATTGCTGAAGGCCTTTTTAAAGAACTTCCAGTTATCCTCTTCGCTAATGTCCTTATCAATGGTACGGATCACAGACCGGATTTTATTGGAAGAATCCTCGGAATCCTTGAGCCTGTCCTTGATACTGGTCAGGAATTCGTTCTTTTTGATAAGGCTCATCGTAGAAATCGCCAGTTCCTTATTCTTGTTTTCCATTTCCTGTTCGAGCCGTTCATTCTGTAGCCTGATGATCCGCTGCTCCGCTTCCAGGTTTTTGAGCTTGAGCGTTTTCTCGTGCTCCCTTATCCGCTTTTCGTGCTCCTTCCGATATCGCCAGTGGACCAGCAGAATCAGTAGGCAAAAGAGGATGAAATAGGCTGCCAGAGCCAGATTGCTAAAGTACCATGGCCTCAGTACTTCGAAGGAATAGCTTTTTTGTCCGATGACCTTCTCTCCCAGCCTGCCCCTTACTACAAAGGTGTAGTCCCCGGCAGAGAGGTTCTTGAAATCCGCCTGCGGTTCCTGGTGCCATTGACTCCACTTCAGGTTCAGTCCTTCCAGTTTGTAGCTGTACATGGGAGACAGGAACTTCTTATACTCGGGTATGCTGAAGTGGAAGGAAATATTATTATGGTCATACTCCAGGGAGGTTGCTTTGTCAAGAGGAACGGAGATAGGGCTTTCTTCCCTGCCGGAGATCGTGATCCGATCCATCAGCACCTCATAATCTTCCAGGGCGTCCCCGACGTAATCATCAAATACCAGGTAACCATCTACAAGACCAAGAAGATGGGATCCGTCTTCAAGTTCTGTAATGTTCTCATAACCCTGGGGAATCGTTCTGAGCTCCTTGGGGATGAGAACATGGTTTACCTGCAGGTCATTCTGCAGATCAGCGGAGTAAACATTGAAGAGCCCGGTCTGCGAAAATCCCCACAGATCCGATCCGAAACTGATGATCCTTCCTGAGATGCGCTCTACCCCCTCAAAAATTTCAGAAAGCTCTCCTGCTTCCTCGAACCGATTCTGGATCGGGTCATACCGGAAGATCCGGTTTTTAGTCGAAAAATAAAGGCAGTCGTCGAAATTGAAAATGCTCGAGGTGATCCCGATGATATCGTCGAATGCATAGTTTTGAACATTCCTTATCCCCTGGAGATCCTCGTCCAGATTAAAACGAAAAATCCCTTTGTGCTCATTGGATATCCAGATGGTTCCATCCCCCTTTACCACGATATGTTTGGAGGAGTGCGGGAAATCCGGGATCATGGGAAAATCCTTGAATTCCTGACCTTGCTTTTGAAGCAGGCTGATTCCGTTGTAATGGCCCTGCAGGAACCAATTTTCCATACCAGGTAAGGGTTTAACCGTCCAGGTTCCCAGTCGGGCGGAGATCTTTCTTGCGGTTTCCCCTTCAACGACAAACGTACCATTGTTATGGCCTATGAAAATGGTGCCGTTGTGATGCTGCAGGCTCCAGACCTGGCCGTTGGTGCCATCGACAAAATGATATCTGTTCTCCCCCTTTCGCCGGAAATACAATCCCTGGTTGGTTCCCAGGTACAGGTAATTTCCTTGGGCCAGGGAAGCGTACACCGTACCGATCCGCCCTACGTTGTCCTGGAATAACCTGAAGGGGGAATTCAGGTTCAGCACACTGATACCGTTGTCAAGACCGGCCCAGGCATTCTGCTTATCATCGAGGTAAAGGGTCAGGATCGTGTTGTTCTGTAGACCGTTTTCCTGGTTCAGATGGTGTAGCATCTTTCCGTTGGCATTGATATGATATAACCCATTTTCCACACTTCCCAGAAGCAGGGATCCATCGGTAAGCTCCAGCGCTGAAAAAAGGCTGATGTCTTCCAATTCCCTCGAAAGATGCTCGTTATAGGGCTTCAGCACCCTCCCATTCCAACTGAAGAATTCGGCGGAACGTGTGATGATTCTGGTGTTTTCCCCCTCGCCGATCACTTGAACGACCTCTCGGTTTCCGAGAGCGGAAAAGGGAATTAGATTTTTAGCCGCTCCCTTCTCTACTTTGAAGAGTCCTTGCTGAGAGACCTGAAAATAAATCTCTTGCTGCGACCTGAAAAGATTTGAAATTGAACCGGAAGGAACTTCCAGAACCCGGAGGCGATTCGTGGGGATATCATAAAGATAAAGCCCCTCGAAGCTCTGGAAGACAACTGTATTGTCGACATGTTCTATATGCCAGAATTGTTCCCCATCATGAACAGCCCTGGGAAATCTTGGAAGGAGGCTGGTATACTCCAGGACCCCTGCTTGGTTTCTTTGCCAGAATCCCACTTCCATGTAGGCTCCGGTAAATATCCTGCTGCCGACTGCTTCCACAGAACGGACAATGGTCTTGTTAGGAACCGGATAAAGATGCCAGTCTGCCCCATTGTACTCCAGAAGACCACTGCTGTTCGCAATATAGATGTACCTCTGAGGGCCCTGAGTGATCATCCAATTCTGATTGCCCCCGTCGTATTCCACAGGATCAAAGTTGATCACTGGCGGCAATTCCTGGGAGAGTCCACTTAAAGAGATAAATAGAAAAAAAAGAAGTTTCAGACGCAAGCGATAACAATTTGGGCCGAAGGGCACTACAGCAAATATAACCTCTATTCCGGTTTCACAAAATTCGGGATTAGGATTATGGGTGGGTAAAGATCATGCCCGCGACAAAGGACAAAAATCCTTGAAGAATATTTTTCAACATTTTCAGATAATGCGCAAGCCCCACACTGCCGTTTTCCTTCAGAGAATTAATTATGCAATGCTAGGGCGAAAACTTCACTACTTAGGGTCTTTGTTGTAACCTGTTCTCTTTTTAGTAAGTGATCTCCATGCCTTGAATTTCCATGTTTCGCTCAAGGTTGAAGCAATAAGCGCTTAGGCTTTTGGAATCTTCAGTAGGGTTAGCGCCTGACTTACGGCCGCGGCCATTCCAGGATCGCTTTCCTTGTATTGCACCATTACATGATCCGCTGCCTGAAAGACGCCCTCCACAATCAATTCACTACAGCAGTAGTTGAAATATTTCCCGATGATCACAATCAGGTCGTGGTTTTGAAAATCAGTCTCTAAGTCCTCCAGAACTGCAGCACGGGAAGGACTGACCCGAGCGATCTGATCCAGAAAATCATTCCATTCGGATTTGCTGGTTACCAGGTCATACTGATTCGGAAGGATTTCGCTGTCAGCATAACTCAAATGAGTTTCATGTATTACCTCGTAAGGAATGGCATTCTGCATACCATCTTTTGAACATCCTAGCAGGAGCGTCAGCATGAAGATAGACAAGGAAATATTTCTAAAGCCCCATTTCTTTGACAGCTCACAATTTGATCTAATGCAACTCAGAAAGCTAATAATCGTAACCACAAAAGAAGTTTAAAAGGTGAATAATACTATAAGTAGTAATTAAATATAGAAAAATCATGCTTACTATTTAAATAAGAGGTCCTTTTCTCGTAAACATTTTAAATACAACCTGTCTTCTAATCAGCTCATTTCTCTGCAATAATTGCGAAGGCAGCCATGGCTTTTTCGTGTTTCAGAAAAATTTCACGCATTTTTCTGATACGTTTTCTGGCTCCCGGATGGGTCAGGATATTGAATGCAATCCGGATTGTCCGCAATAGTCCTTCATCGCTCAGGATTCTTCTGGGTTTCAACAAGTGCATTGGGGACTGGTAAACCTTTCTGATTGTGAAGCCTTCATTTTCTAATAACAGGCACCATTCATTCCGGGTCAACGGTCTGGCATTCACTCTGATCACCTGTGCAAGTTCCCGTTGTATTTTTCCCTTGGTCGCGGAATCGAGCTGATCTGGTTGTAAACCTAATTCATGAATGCCATACAGGCCACCCCTCTTTAAAATCCGGAAGGCTTCCCTGATGATCTCGGATTTTCTGTGGTCCGCCTGCATGGTCAGCATAGCCTCTCCATAAACCTTGTCGTAAGTTGCGGAATCTAATCCGGTATCAGCAGCACTGGAGTTCCTGACAGATCGGTTCTTTCCGGACAGTGTCTTCTTCAACTTCTGAGCAGCTTCTTCGTTCAGTTCAATGCCTGTATAAGATCTGGGGTTCCTTTTCAGGGTCTGGAAGGCTGTAAAACCCATTCCAGGCGCAAACTCGACCACCTTATCCTCCCTGGAGATCCTTAGCTCCTCCAAAAGTTGGTCGGTAAGTTTTCTTCCTCCAGGTCTGAGGACTTTTTTTCCCATCCTGGCCAGGATCCAGTGACCCTGCTCGGTATTAAACTTTCTATAGTTCATAGGGATTTATTTGCCACATCCTGAACGCGTTCTATTTTGTCTGCAAGAGTCAAGCTTAGACGCACAATGCTTTGTTCCTTCGCCTGCAAATCATGAGGGACACCGCCCTCCAGGGCAATCAGGTCTCCCTGTTTAAGGGAAAGTACTTCTCCTTTTACCCCAAAATCTATGGCCCCTTGAAAGATTTCCACTACAATAGGAAAAGGGGTTTTATGTTCTTTCATTATTTGTCCAGCTTTGAAAGCGATCTTGATTTCTTTACTGGTTTCCGTCTGAAATAAGACCTGGACTGCAGGTCTTTTGTCGTGGTATTGCGTTTCCTCTGTTAATGATGCTATCTTCATGTTTGAATCGTTACTGGATTGGACAATGGGAATTTTTGTAATTCCTCAAATGATTTAATTGGGCTCAAAGTTGTGGATTATCTCCGGGGAATATTATGACCAGAATCAGGTTACAGGAAATTTTCCGCATTGCCTTGTAAGACTATCAGCAGATAATCTTTAACTTGAGACTTCATCATTGGAAAGAAAGGTTCTTCCACAACTAAAAATAGATGCCAACATGTTTACAAGAATTCTGATTTTTCTGGCTGTCTCAGGCCTGGCCACTGGTTGTGAAATGGAGGCAAATTCCTATCCGGAAAGCGGATACGCCAAACTCTACTATACCCCGGACTGCGCGACCATCAACGGGTATGTCATCATGGAGCGAAGTCCCAAGACCTATGTCTTTCAACATGAGATCGATGAGGAATTCCACGGGACGGGTCTTGAAGTCTATATCGAGTATAAAGTGGATTCGGAACCCGTTCCCTTGACGGCGGACTGCACCCAGGCCGAAGTCATTACCCTTAGTTCCCTCGAAAGCAGGTAGATCACGCTTATCTATTGGCAAAGTCGGCTGCCTTTAATTGAGGAGCGCCTTCTGGATTTCTTCCTGTAGCTGATTTTCAGGGGCAAGTTTTACCAACTGATAGTCCTGATCCTCATTCCCCTGCTGCTTTCTGAATCCAAGAGCACCGTATCGAAGATACTTCTGATAATCGATGGCTGTGGTAGTCTCCACGTAAGTACGGATTACCTCCAAAGAAACCCCTGCGATCTGTTCACTGACTTCCCAAAATTCCTCCTCTGTATATCCTCTTTGCAGCTCCTGGTAAAATTTGATGTAGAGGTGGCGCATGACATCATCAAGGGATTTCCGATTTCCGGTATGATGCCTTATTGCCAGATCCATAAGCATCGCTATGATCGGACCTTTCTGATAGTACGAGATGGTGGTTTCCGCGGTCATTTCGTTTCTGTTGAGGAAGTAGATCCAGACGTCATAGCTCGACCGTTCAAGGGACATATGGTGTTTACCCTCACCGGTCTCAACGGTTCTGATATGGCTGCTCATGTAATCCAGGAAGTCCTGTTCTGAGAGCAGGCCAGCATCCCTCATGATCCTGTATTCGAAATACACCGTGAATCCCTCGGCTACCCATAACATGGTAGTATAGTTCTCCTTGCTGTAGTCAAAAGGTCCCAGTTCAATCGGACGGATAGCCTTGGCATTATAGAGATGGAAATATTCATGGGTGATAAAGTTCATAAAATCCTTATAGGCCTTGTCTGATTCGAACGTGAAATCTCCCCCCGTAAAGACCGCCTGCGAATTCCAATGCTCAAGACCTCCCCTGCCTTCTTCCATCATTAGAAAACTGTAATGCTCGAACGGAATATCCTTCATCAGATCAGTGGTACTGCGGATGATCTTTTTGAGGTCAGCGATGAAAGCCTCTGCCTTCAGGCCCTCGGGAGTGGCCACGGACAAAGTGAAATCCTTGTCCTCCTCCCTAAAACTAAATACCTTTTGATTGCCAAGATAAAAGGGGCTGTCGTAGAGCACATTAAAATCTTTGGCATAAAAACGGCGGCCGTCCCTCCGTTCCAGTCCGGTGGATATCCTCTCCCAGGTTACCGGGAGTTCTACATCCACCATTACCGCTTCCTCGACGGAAACTTTGGGAAACATAAAAATATCTGTTCCTGCGAGGAAGGCCTTTTCCCCTGACACGTTGGATTCCGCTACGGATTTCCGGTTAGCATACACATTGTAGGTAATCCGGACCTCCTGGGGAACCGGATTTTCAAAGGTCCACTCGTTTTTGGAGGTTTTATTCCAAATAATGCTGTCCCCACTTTCTCCCTGCACGGCGAAGTCTATGATATGCGCCGGATTGTCAAGGATCTTATAATAACCAGGAGTCCACACCGGGAGTACCAGGGTCTCTGGTCCGGCTTCAAGGGAATCATAAGTCAGCTCCACCTCTACAAGATGTTTTTCCGGTTCCGGAAAACTGAGACGGTAAACCAGATTAATATCCTCCTGTGCCTGAAGGTAAATTCCTGATAGAAGAAACAACAATAAAACCGGTATGACTCTCATTTTGTCAATTGTTTTCTTTGAGTACGGAAAGATACCGCTCTTTTTTAAAAATCGGCTGCTTTACCTGTTTCTGGAGCATGCTGACCCCCTACAGCCCTTTTTTTTGACCATTTTGACGATTCATCCGCTTTATGTGACAACTCGGTCAGGAAAAATTTTCATTCTCAAAGACTTGCTGCAATTTTGATTCAAGAAAAATGTTCAGATCATGTTAACTTTAATTCTATATATTTTGAGTCTCCTATGCCCCATGGAAACTCCGATCACCTCGGATCAAAACATGACACCTGTAATCATTACAACCGAACTCGACTATAATTGTTTATCATGAAACTGCTGCTGAGAATCCTCAAGATCGCCATTATCATCTGCCTGTTTATCGTACTGGTCAACAGCCTGTTTGGTGCGCACGACCTTGAAGAGCTGATGAGTGTAGAGCTTTGGGGCACCTACTTCTTTTACTGCATCGTCCTTACTGCCCTCAACGCGGTCTACTTCCACTATTTCAGGGAGAAGATCGGATGGGAGCAGGCTGGAATACAGCGCGTGATCCTTGCTTCCCTGGGTTCCGTCGTGATCACATTGGTCGGGTACTTTTTCTGCCGACTGGTTACCCGGACCGTCTTCGAGGACGTTCCTTTCCAGGAATTCCTGGAAAATGAAAGCGTTACTTACTATATTCTGCCCCTGCTCTTCACCGTGGTGATCTCCCTGTTTTTTCACATCATATTTTTCTATAAAGCCCTTCAGGAGCAGAAGGTGACCGAACAAAAGATTATTGCCGGCAATGCCTCGGCAAAATTCGAGAGCCTAAAGAATCAACTGGACCCGCATTTTTTGTTCAACTGCCTGAATGTGCTAAGCAGCCTGATCGAAGAGAACCCGGAAAAGGCCCAGAAATTCACAACCTCTTTATCGAAGATTTATCGTTATGTCCTGGAGCAAAAGGACAAGGAACTGGTAAAACTGGAAGAAGAGCTGCGTTTTGCAGAGACCTTTGTCAGGCTTCTGAAAATGCGGTTTGAGGACAGTATTTTCCTTGAAATTTCTGAGGAACCAATGGATCCAGAAGCCAGGGTAGTTCCGCTGTCCCTGCAGCTCCTGCTGGAGAATACAGTGAAGCACAATGTCGTCAGTCAGCAACGTCCGCTTAAGATCAGGATCTATCCCGAGGACAAATACCTGGTCATCGAGAACAACCTCCAGAAGAAGGAAGTCCTGCAGACAAGGAAAGGCGTCGGTATTCAGAACATCGTAGACCGCTATGCTCAGGTGACCCGGAGGGAGGTACTGCTTGAGGAGCTTGAAAACAAATTCATTGTGAAGTTACCAATACTAACCAAACAACTGTCAATTATGCAAACACAGGAAGAAAATTCTTATTTTAAAGCCAAGCAACGGGTAAGGGAGATGAAGGAATTCTATGGAAACCTCCTCTCCTTTTGTGTAGTAATCCCGTTTCTGATCTTTATCAACTACAGGACCTATTGGGAATTCCAGTGGTTCTGGTTTCCCCTGCTGGGCTGGGGCCTCGGCCTCACGATCCAGGGCTTTTCAACCTTCGGCTATGGTGCCGTCTGGGAAGAGAAAAAAATTCAGGAAATTATGGAGAAGGAACAACAACAACAAACTAAAAACTGGAACTGATGGAAACAACTGCTCAAGAAAATTTCAGGTATCAGGCCGCGAGGAAACGGGTCAGAAAGATCAAAGGCTTCTATGTTCACCTTACGGTTTACCTCTTCATCAATGTGGCGATTTACGTGATGAGCACCCGCGATTCCGGGCTTCTCGATGGATTGGATGACTTTTCAAATCTCTCCACTGCCTTTTTCTGGGGGATTGGGCTCCTGTTTCACTGGATGGGCGTTTTCGGACCTAATATTTTCCCGGGAAGGGATTGGGAGGAACGAAAGATCCGGGAACTGATGGAAAAGGAGAAACAGAACAAATGGGAATGACCAGAATAATGAAACCTCTTCACCAATGATCAAGGCCGTCATCGTAGAAGATGAAAAGCCCACTGCACGGAGGCTGCAGCGGATGCTGGAGAAACTCGAGGTCCAGGTAATGACTACTCTCCACACTGTTGAAGAGGCTATTTCCTGGTTCTCCCACAATCCTTCCCCGGAACTGATCTTCCTGGATATCCAGCTCAGTGACGGGCTGTCCTTCGACATCTTTGAGGCTGTCAAGGTCACCAGTCCAGTCATCTTTACCACGGCTTATGACGAATACGCCCTCCAGGCTTTCAAGCTGAACAGTGTAGACTATCTGCTCAAGCCCATCGATGATGAAGAACTCGAGATTGCTGTAAATAAATATCGGGGTACCAGGTTTGCACCCAACACCCTACCGGATCTTGACCAATTGAGGTCCCTGCTAAACCTGCCCATGGAATACCGTAGGCGGTTCACCATTTCGATAGGACAACATCTGAAATTGATTCCTGTAGAGGATATCTGCTGCTTCTATTCCGAAAATAAAGGAACCTTTCTCCAAACCTGCGAATCCCGGAGTTACCTTATAGACCAGAGCCTGGACAGGTTGGAAAAGGAGCTCGATCCCAGGCTGTTCTTCAGGGTAAGCCGAAAATTTATCGTGCAGCTTAAAAGAATCTCAGAAATCCGCTCCCACTCAAACCACCGCCTGGAATTAAAACTAGAAGGATTAAAGGATCAAAAGATCATCATAAGCAGAGAACGCGTGAAAGAATTCAAAGACTGGTTGGTTTAGGAATATAAGATTACTCAATCAGCGGGAGTTGGTGACCTCAGGCGCAGCAGGACTCCCCCTTAGCGAGGTTACTGCAATCCTTTTTGATCTGAAAATCCTCAAGACGACCATCGACGTCCACCTCAAGATGCACGCATTCCACAATTTTGTCCCTGAGCATTTCCTTGCCTCTGAGGATCCTGCTCTTGGTGGCAGAAAGGCTCAGTCCGAGTTTTTCAGCCACTTCCTTCTGTTTGAAATTGTCAATTTCAGATAGATACAGCGGCACTGCATATTTTTCCGGAAGAAGACCGATCAGTGGTTTTACAAAGACACTCGCCTCCTGATAGATCTGGTCCTCATCCCTTACCACCACGTCCGCCTCTAAGGCTATGGTCTTCCGCTCCTGTTTAAAATGATCCATACAGGTATTGTAAGCAATCTGGAACAGCCAGGATCTGACGTTTTTTATGGTCTTTCCAGAACAACAGGAGGCATAGACCTTCATCAGTACTTCATGAGCCAGATGATCCGCAGTTTCCTGGTCTTTTACAATCTTCAGAATATAACGATTGATCGCCTCCTTATAGGTAATCCACTGGTCTGAAATTTCCTGATGTCTGGTAAACGCAATCATGTCTTTTAACTGAAAAGGATTATTCAAAATTAGGAAATTGCGCTTTCCCTAAATCATTTTCACCGGATAATAAACGAAATAAATTCCCGCCAGAGGTCACAAGCCGGTTTCACTCCGATAATTTGATTAAATTGGCACGGATATTTCGGTTCATTTAACTCCGGAAAAACCCATTGTAAGTAAAAGAGGCATCATAAACCGAAGTAAAATCAACACTCATGGAAACTGCAACAAAAAACAACCACATCGGGAGAAAGATCAGCCGGATCAGGGAACTCAGAGGCATGAAACAGGAAGCCCTTGCTGCAGAACTCGGCATCAGTCAACAAAGCGTATCCCATATAGAGCAAAGCGAGGTTATTGATGAAGATAAACTTCAAAGAATTGCAGAAGTATTTGGGATCTCTCCCGAAGCAATAGAAAAATTCTCGGAGGAAGCAGTTTTCAATATAATCGGAAACAGTTACCATGATCATGCGTCCTCTTTAAATTACAATTGCACGTTTAATCCCTTGGATAAGTTGATTGAGGCGTACGAGGAAAACAAGAAACTGTACGAGCGCCTGGTTGAGGCCGAAAAGGAAAAGGTGAAATACCTGGAGGAGCTCTTACGGAAAAAGTAGTACCGAATAAAAGGTGCCGCAGATGTAATGCTTCCCCTGCTATGGCTGCCTTGGTGACCAAACCAGATGTGTTACACCACCTGCCGAATATTTCCTCTTGAAAGGAAAACTTTCCCTTACATGATCCCGATGTAGAAAAATTTTCTCCTGACTGACGCAACCTTTTGGAAAATTCTGCTCATCAAAGAAAAACCATAGCAATTTAAATTCCAGAACCATGAAAAAATTATTCCTTCTTCTAACGGTGATTTGTTTTAGTGCCTGTTCATTGGACTCAGATGTGGATCCATCTATTGACCCCGGCGGGAACTGGATCCTGGTGAAGACCATTGGACAGACAGAAGGTAGTGAAAAAACCGGAGCTGAAATGCCTTTCCAGGAATCCTATAATTTCAGGTCTGATGGTGCCTTTACCAAAACTCGTGAAGTTGACGAAGAGACGATAAGCGCAACCGGAACTTACACTATTTTAGAGACAGAAGGTGCAGATCAGGGGGATTTCTTGTTTTCGATTCACCTGGAGTACCAGGAGGAGAGCCCAATCATTGCAAATTGTGACGACTCCCTGACCGAACATCTCAATTTAACTACCAATTATATTCTAAAAAGTACCTGGGAGCAGTGTGACGGTCTAAGTTTGTTTTATAGAAAAGTCTCGTTTTAAACAGGTGAAAGTGACGATCTTCCAAACAAGAGTAAATTTTTGAGCCTTTCTGAACTCATCCTAAAGTGTAAGCAAAAGGACAGGAATGCCAGAGAAAGGCTGTACAAGCTATATTCAGGAAGATTTTTCTCCTGTTGTCTCAAATATTCCGGCAATTACGAAGAGGCTAAAGACAATCTCCAGGAAGGATTCATCAAGATCTTTGAAAATATCTCCCAGTTCTCGGGAAGGGGCTCCTTTGAAGGATGGATGACGCGCATCATGATCAATACCTGCCTGAGAAGGTATAAGGAGAAAAATCAGTTCCTCGAGGTCAGGGAAGAAATCGTGGAATCCCCGGAAGTCACGGTTGAGGATGAGGACTTCCCTCTTGAATTTCTCAACAGGATCATAGCGGAACTCCCGGAGCGGTACCGGCTTGTGTTTAATCTTTATGTATTTGAAGAATATTCGCATCAGGAGATTTCAGAAATCCTCGGAATTTCAGTGGGCACTTCAAAATCCAATCTTTCAAGGGCCCGGACTGTCCTGAAAGCACAAATCGAGGGAGCAAAAAATCAAAAAAGGGAGGCATATGAGCGATAAGAAAAATTTGGATGCCTTTTTCAGAGAAAAGCTTCAACCGAAGGACACTTATCCTCCAGAGGAAATCTGGGAGCAGATAGACCAACGGCTTCATGGAAAGCCGCGGCGTAAAAGGTTATTTCCCCTGTGGTTCGCACTGGGAGGTGCCGCTGCAATCCTACTGGTGATGATCACCCTCGAAACGGAAAAGGATTTCAAGGAACTGGAAGTGCCTGTCGTGACCGATCGGCCAGCTCAGATACGACCAGGTGAGAAGGGTATTTCCAGGGAGGACAATAGTTACTCCGGGACCGCCAATACAAATAGCGCACAGTCCGGGAAATTATCTGAACCCGTACCCACAAACATTGCCTATGAAACTACGGTGCCTCAGCATGAGCAACAGGATATCCTTCGACCGGAAGTTGGGGTTCTGGATAAGCCCGCAGAGTCTTCCGTAGTGCCGTATGGAAGTAGGATTACTACAGAAGAAATCAAGGGTGGGCCTTTGGCGTTGGACTCCCCTTCCAGCTCAGAAACGAATATAGAGCATGAGCCGATGGCGGTTTCGGAAGAAAGGAACAAAATCCTCATCTCACCTGTAGTAGCCGTACTGTATTATGACAATCTGGGAAAAGGTCATGCCCTGGATACACGCTTTGCCCAAAACTCCAGTACCGGAACCTTAACTACCTCCTATGGTGTTTCGGTGGGCTATAGCCTCTTCAAAAACATGAGGTTGAAAACGGGGCTCCATAATGTCAGGCTGGAGGCTGTAACCCGACAAGTAGGAAATGCTGCTGCGTTTAATGCCACGGCAATTGATGCCGATCCAGCCTATACGCTCTCTTCTCCTGAAGGTAAGGGAGAATTAAAACAGTCCCTTGAATATCTCGAAGTCCCACTCGAAATTGAATACGCGCTCCTCCACGGGAGACTTTCCGTCAACATGGAGAGCGGGGCAAGCGCTTATTTTCTTCAGGAGAATCAAGTACATCTTGAATCCAGGGGCTATACCACCTTCCTGGGAGCTGCCAACAATCTCAGGAGGACGAGTTTCAGCCTTAATTTAGGACTGGGCCTTGACTATACCGTTGCTGAAAAACTGCATTTTAATCTCGGTCCAAGCTTCAAGTATCACCTGAGCACCTTTGAAACAGAAACCGGGGTTAAACCCTTCCATATCGGTCTGTTCACCGGGTTCTCCTTTGGCTTTTAGAAACCTAGAACTGAAATTCTCCCAAACCTGAAGCTTCTTCTAACTCGACTAGAATAACTTGTATTTTATTCTAAATGGACGTCGAGTACAATTATAATTATATATATTATTTTTGAAATATGTCCGTAAAAGTATTAACATATAATCCTCGAATCGTAGAATGGGCCATTACACGGGCCGATACAGATTTGGAAAGCCTGAAGGTAAAGCAGCCCTTAGGAAAAATTGAGCAATGGTTGACAAAGGAGGGCGCTCCGACGCTTAAACAGCTAGAATATTTTGCCAAGACAGTTCATATACCCCTTGGATACCTGTTTCTAAACGAGCCACCTAAAGAAACTTTACCTCTCACCTTTTTTCGATCTCCCAATAATCCTAAAAAGAAGTTTTCCCTAGGACTTTATGAAACTGTACAGAACATTCGCGAACGACAGGAATGGCTGACAGATTATAAGAAAGATCAAGGACATGACGTTCTTTCTTACATTGGCACTGCGTCTCTGGATGACGATATTCGGAAGACAGCACAAAGGCTTTATAAAATTCTCCAAATTCCCAGGGCGTGGTACTGGGAACTGCGGACAAGAGAAGAAAGTCTTGCTTACCTAATTGAAAAAATTGAAAAGGCTGGGATCTTTACATCCTTCAGTGGCGTCGTTAATGGAAACACACACTGGCCTATTGATCGTGAAGAATTCCGAGGATTTGCCTTAGTTAATGAATACGCTCCCTTTGTTTTTGTTAATGCAAATGACGCCCAATCTGCCCAAATATTTACACTTATACATGAAGTAGTCCATGTCCTGGTGGGCGCGAGCGCCGGAACTGATTTATTTCAACTTTTACCGACACAAGATCCTTTAGAACAATTCTGTGATGCTGTTGCGGCAGAATTTCTTGTTCCTTCTGATGAATTTCTTCAAGAATGGACCAAAACGAAAAATTTTGAACGCCTGAGTCGGAAATTTAAAATCAGTACACTCTTACTTGCCAAAAAAGCCAAAGACCTCGATCTGATTTCAAATGAGGTTTATTTGGATCACTATACTGAAGTCATCAGAAAATGGCAGGAATTGAAATCCAGTGATAACAAAGAAAAAACGGGGGGTAATTACTACTATACAACAGTGAGACGGGTAGGAGCCCAATTTATTCGTTATGTAGAAAGTGCTGTGAAAAGTGATCAACTGTTGTACAGAGATGCTTATCAAATGCTCAGAATGAAAGGCGACAGTTATAATCGTCTGGTAAACGAATACATTTAATGCCTTATTTGATAGACTCAAATATTTTCATTCAAGCTCATAGGAAGTATTATCCTTTTGATGTAATGCCTGGTTTCTGGAACGCTATTAAATCGGCCGCGGACCAGGCAAAGATATTTAGCGTAGATAAAGTCAGGGTGGAATTGGTGGATAACGGCCGTGACGGGGATGAATTGGCCAGATTTTGTAAAAAAGAACTGCCCAAAAGCTTTTTCCTGAATAGCCAAGAAGCCATATTAGAATATGGTAAGGTGGTGAACTGGGCACAAACCTCAAAAAGAAAATTTACCACCAACGCTCTTTCAAAATTTATGGCTACGGACTATGCAGATCCCTGGTTGGTTGCATATGCGATTAGAAAAGAAGGATTTATCATAGTAACAGAAGAAAAGGAGGACCCTCTTATAAGAAAAGACATTCCCATACCAGAGGTATGTAAGGAGTTCAACCTGCCGTGGCGCAATACCATTTCTCTGCTTAGGGAGCTTCAGATTCGGTTATGATTTCGCTCCTACATAAACCCTAGGGTACTTGAAACTGAACAAAAAATACCCGAAGGCTTTTGTATTACTTCTCAAAATATTATTTAACTTTGAATAACAAAGTACTTTATAATAATAAATATGAAAGATCAAATTCTCTCCAATCTTAATTCCCCCGAAAATCTGGAAAGCCTGTATCGCAACAATCGCGAAGAATTCAGAAATTCCTTTTTTGATCTTGCTCCTCAAATTGAGGATCAGAAACTTGTCACCTTCTGGGAGGCAAGGCTGACCTTCAAAAAGGAGGAAACTTCCTGGGGAAACCTTCAGGACCTGGTCCTGATCATCGCAGCCTCACTTATCGCAGGGATGATCGCTAAAATTCCGGCAATTTTCGGGATCGATGAAGACTACTTCTATCCAAGGAATATCGGATTTATCGTATTTCCTTTCCTGACCGCCTACTTTGCCTGGAGGAATAAATTGCCGGGACGTAAGCACATTTTCCTGGTAGGCGTCATGATCATCAGCGCGATTTTCATCAATATGCTTCCCGGTGCTGAAGAAAGTGATACGCTCATCCTGTCCTGTGTACACCTACTCCTTTTTCTGTGGTCGATTCTCGGCTTCGCATTTGTAGGCACCAGACGGAACGACAATGAGAAAAGACTGGGATTTCTGCGGTTCAACGGAGACCTGATAGTCATATCAGCCCTGCTCGGCATTGCCGGAGGAATCCTCAGCGTAATTACCCTGGGATTGTTCTCCCTGATCGGGCTGGAAATCGAAAACTTCTATTTTGAAAACATCGCTGTATTTGGCCTTGCAGCCATCCCGATTCTCGGAGCCTACCTCACCCAGACCAGCCCGGGACTCGTCGGAAAGGTTTCCCCTGTTATTGCAAGAATTTTCAGTCCCCTGGTACTGGTTATGCTTGTGATCTACCTTATCGCCATGGCCTATTCCGGACAGGATCCGTATAACGACCGTGAGTTCCTGCTGATCTTCAATGCCCTGTTGATCGGGGTAATGGCCATCATCTGCTTTTCAGTCGCGGAAACCACCAAATCCACCCGGAGCAACCTGGAGCACTGGATCCTTTTCCTGCTCTCACTCGTGACGATCATCGTCAACGGGATCGCGCTTTCGGCGATCCTCTTCAGGATCAGCGAATGGGGAATCACCCCTAACCGGGCCGCGGTCCTCGGAGGCAATATTCTGATCCTGATCAACCTGCTGATGGTGAGCTATGAGCTGTACAGGATGACCTGGAATAGGAGCAGCCATTACGAGGTCGGAAAGGCCATCACGCGCTACCTACCCATCTATTTTATCTGGGCAGGGATCGTCACTTTCCTCTTCCCGTTCCTTTTTGGATTCCGCTAAACCTGGACAGGTAGTTAATAAACTCTTAATAAGTCGATTGAAGAGCGCTCCGAAGCAGTACATTATATCATTAAATTGTTCCAGAAATTAACTTAAAATTTAAGATTTGGGGCATTTTAAATTGAAGGTTGTTCTTCTGGCATCCTTCGTACTCGTACTTCAACCTGAAGTTGGATATTCACAGACGAAATTAGAAGTAGAACGGTTTTCAGCACTCGATGGAATCTCGGGCAAAGTAAGGGAAATGCAGGAAGACGACCGGGGTAATCTCTGGTTACTCACCTCCTCACAGGTGTACCGGTACAGTCCTGCAGGTTCTCAAAGCTATGATAGGTTTGACGGACTTCCTTCCGACGCAGGCGAGTTACACACCGTATTTGTCGATGACCAGGACCAGATCTGGATCGGTACCCAGACGGGGCTTTTAAAACTCGATCCTGCAAAAGAGGAGTTTTTAAGAGCCTCAGAAGAGAAATTAGCTGTGGAAGAGATCAGAACCAAATCGGAAGGATCTCTCTGGCTGGCCAACGATCAGGGCGTCCTGATAGCCGATGGCAAGGGAATTGATTTTCTGGCCGATTTTCCTGGTGATGTGGTCCTTAACGATATGCTTCCTATCGCGGGCAAGCTATTGCTGGCAACCTCCGAAGGCGTTTTCAGTCTTTCTTCCATGTCCGGAAACCTGAAGCAGGTCGCCTCCGGTGGAACTGGAGCTGTGGAAATTACACAGATCGCTTCTACAGAAAAAGGCATTCTCCTGGGGACCCGGGACCGGGGCCTGTTGCTTATGGCCCCCGATCTTTCTTCTGTGGAAACCGTTCGTGCCCTGCCCTATTCTGCCAGACAATTGCCCATAACTGGGATCTCGGTGGATCAGGGAGGGAATATCTACGTCGCAACCCTGGGAGAGGGTCTTGTGAGCCTGGACAAGGACCTGGAACTGATCGCCCATTACCGCAAAGAAGACAATGGTTCCACCTTTTTAGACAATCGGCTCGGACAGGTCTACCTCGACGCCTATAACAGGCTCTGGATCTCCAGTGAAACCGGGGGATTTTACCAGATGAACCTCAGGCAGAATATCTTTGAACTAGTCGGACACCAGCCGGGCCAGTATGGTAGCCTGGCCCATGACTTCACAACAGCGATTGAGGAAGATCAGAACGGGAACATCTGGTTTGGATCCAAGGAGGGCCTTAGCATCTGGAACAGAAAATATGATTCATGGCAGCACATTAAGAACCTTTCCTTTTCCCGTAGCTTCCCTAATCCAGATATTATTAAGGATCTTCAGGCGGATGATGAACATATGTGGGTTGCCACGCACAATGACGGGGTGTACAAAGTCAATATCAATACCTTGTTAAGGGCGCACTATTCAAAGTCCAACAACAAAATTGGTTTTGACAAGGCAAGTGCTCTCGAACTTGATCGGCAAAAGAACCTTTGGATTGCCGGAGAGGATGGTGATCTCACCCTGATCAAAAGAAACGGAAAAATTGAGGAGATCGGCCTCCAGGGAGCCAGCGTCCTGCTCTGGTCAAGATCAGGCGATTTGTATGCAGCGGGAAAAAGAGGGATCTTCCGAATTGCTTCCCATAGTTCACAGCCGGAGAAAATCGACATCCTCTCCCCTAATGCAGGGGATCTGTCGTATCTCAACATCAACATGATCCGGGAATCGTCCCAGGGAGAAATCCTTCTGGCCACGGACGGGGCCGGAGTGGTGATCTATGACCCTGAGCAAAACACATACCAGGTCATCGGCGAAAAAGAGGGACTTCCCTCCCAAAACATCCGCGCCATTGAGATATTCGGTAGAAATGACGTCTGGGCGGTTTCGGCAACGGGGCTTTCCCAGTTCAGGATCAGCAAGATCCCGGAAGTCCGGAATTTCGGAGAGGACGACGGCCTTGCCAGTACAAACTTCACAGGGAGCGTAGCCCAGTTCGATAATCGGCTGGCCTTCGGAACCGTAGGCGGAGTAGAGATCTTCAATCCCGCGGATGTCAAGAGGATTCCTGTAAACCTGCCCCTGGTTTCCCTGGCCCAGGTCACCATCGGAACGAAGACCACAACGCTATCCGGAGATACTCCTGAGGCCATGAAACTCCAGGAGGGAGAAGACGCTATAGGATTTACCTTCGGAGGATCCCAACCGGGAAGCGATTCCCCTTTGCTTTATTCCTGGAGGCTCTTGGGACTTGAAGAAGCCTGGTCTCAGCCTCAGCCTCAGAACACGGCCAGCTTCAGCAATCTTACTCCCGGGATGTATACCTTTGAAGTAAGAGGTCTCGGTTCTGACGGGAGCTGGAGTGAGATTCAAAAGCTTCCTTTCCGGGTACAGCCCCCCTGGTACCTCAGCTCCACCGCCTTCCTTATCCTGGCTGGTGTGATCCTGTTAACAGGTTTTCTTCTCCTGATCTTCTCCCGAATACTCAAGCAGAAGCGCCGAAGAGAAACCCAGTCCGCCATCTTCGCAAGCATGAACCAGGAATTCGGGACCTCCCTCAATATTATTCTCTCCACTCTGGATAATATCGCCGAGGCAGAGGATCTGACCAACAAAAACCGGCTTCATATCGTCATAAACAGGCTGCGCGAGCTGATGGAGCCCATTCTCAATTTTCAGGCGACGAACCTGAAAAAAAAGGGCAGCCTGCAGCTTACCAAAATCACGGTCCGGGAGTATTTCGAGGATCTTTTGGCAGATATCCGTCCTCTGCTTAGGGAAAAAAATCTTGAAGTGATCCTAAATAACCAATGGAACCGGGAGCACCTGATCTATGATGTCGTATTCCTGAACAAGATTTTCTTCAACGTACTCTCCAATTCAATCAAGTACTGCACCCAGGATGCCAAGATCATCATCAATCTCATCGGGACCAACAAGGGGGACATGAAGGTGCAGATCACGGACAACGGCCTGGGGATGCCTGAAAAGGAAAGAAAAATTGTCAAGGAATATTTCCGGAGTTCAAAAGGTAGTGCTGCGCCTAAAGAGCCTTATCACCTCAATACGCTTCTGGCGGTCAAGGATTTTCTTGACAAAGCCGGAGGAGCTATATTCTTCGAAAGCAGCAGAAACGAAGGGACTACCTTTACCCTTATTCTGAAGAATTATCCAAAAGCGGTTACAGCAGGACCGGAAAGACCTGAGGTAGTGTCCGCCCCAGAAGTTGCCACCGCTTCCGAACCAGCAAATGTCGAGGCTCCCCGACCACCAGTTGAAACATTTGAGGCACCCTTACCCAGGGAAGAAATGGACATGCCAACGGCCGCTATCGAGAAAAAAAGCAAATCCCGGATTTTGGTGGTATCGGGCCCCCAGGAACTGGAGGAGGAAGTTCTCGCCCTGCAACAGCTTGGAAAAGTGGAGCAGGTACAGAATATCTTCGAAGCCTATGAGCGGGCCCTTGAGGCCAAACCCGATATCATTGTCGCAGGCTCAGCTGCAGGAACCAATGGTTCCGTACTCTGGAAGGCACTCCAGAAAAACGATGCCCTCAGGGCCATTCCGGTCTATCTGATCTATGAAGAACCCGAGTTTCCCGAGACCTCCGGAATCACGAATACAGAAACGCTTACCCTGGTCCGTAAACCCAACAATCCGGAGAACCTGGTCGCGCTTCTGGCTCAAAGACAGGAAGCATCAGCACAGGGCCACGCTACATCGAAGCTGCCGGAACGCAACAGCAAAATTCTGAGGAAGGATTCCGATGAGGACATCGTACAGAAATTGCAGAAACTGATCCTCCAGAATGCTGATGAATCCTCCTTTTCCATTGAGGAGCTCAGCAAGGCAATGGGAGTGCGAAAAATGGCTTTGGAATCGGTAATCGAGGACTGCAAAGGGATGGCCCTGGATGAGTTCATCATCGAAACCAAACTGGAATATGCTCGTGGACTGATCCACAAAGGAGACTCAGATCTTTCCGAGGTAGCCAGAAAGGCCGGATTCAAGAACAAAGACATCTTCTTCTTCCTTTATAAGAGACATTTTGGGTTCATGCCAGGCAGGATTATTGAGAAGCAGTAATCCAGGAGAAGAGGCCTCTTGAGCAAAACCGGTAATTACCAGCGCAGATGTTCAGATTTCCAGTTGGATCACTTCTTCGGAGGCAGGTCGAAGGCGACCGCCTCATGTTCGAAATGGTTCCTGTGGGACCCGTCACAGAAGGGTTTATTACTGGAGCGCCCACATCGGCAGAGCGTTACCCGGTCCCTGCCTCCCAGGCCATATTGGTTCCCGTTCTTATCTGCGATTTCGAAATCTCCTGTAACGATCAGCGATCCGTCGCTGTTCACTGTGATTTTTGTGCTGGACATAGCTATGCTTTTGGGGCAAGATAACAGATGTTCCCCGGATGGGCAAGTGATTTAAAAAAGGAAAGGGAACGGCATTTTAACCCCGTTCCCTTTCCTGGATTTATGATGGCATTCACCCCCTAACGTTGGATCATCAGGAGTTTTCCGAAGCTTACCTGGGAATCGGTCTCATGCATGATATAGAAACCAGTGGGAAGTCCCCTGACATCTACATTTACTTTCTCCAGGTCTGAGGGAAGAACAAAGCTTCGAACCACTGTACCCTCAAGGGTGACCAGCTGCAACTGAACCTTCTCTGAAAGATCCTGGGACGAACTTATAGTAACCATGTCGGAGGCTGGATTGGGATACATGGTGATCGAACTGGAAAAATGATCTCCCAGGCCATCTGCAGGCCTGATGCTCGCTACATTGCTCAGGTCGGAGCGCTCATCTGAATCGCTGGCAAATACCCGGTAAGAATACTGGATCCCTGGTCTGACATCCTGGTCCCTGAAAGTGCTGACATCGTTTGTCACCGTCGACAGCTCGCTGAAAGGGGTGGTGATATTACCGTAGTGCATAGATCTTTCAATGGTGTATGATGTTTCGTGCCCGGAATGATCCAGCCAGTGCAGGACCACTTCACGTGCATCCGCGAGGACTGCATTCAGGCCGGTGGGGGTTTTCAGTGGCAGATCGGCCGTATCCGTCGCACTCCATCCGGAGTCAGAACCGCTGGTATTAATCGCCTTGACCCGATACTCATAGGTGACCCCGTCTATGACCGAGGCATCGGAATATGCTTCCGAATTTTCCGGAAGCGTGGTGATATCCCGGAACTCCTGCTCCCCTTCACCCCTTCTCTGGAGCAGGTAACCACTTTCTCCTGCTGAATTATCCTTCCAACTGATTTCCAGTACATATGAGTCATTCTTTTCAACAGCTAGTTCAGTCGGATCCGAAATAAAGACAAAGGTGTTCGCAGTAGGATCGGTCTCTGGAAAATCCAATGGCTGATTCACCAGGATATGAAATTCTCCCGGCGAAAGATCGATCATATTTGCGGTATTCACCACTTCGAATGCCTCTCCGGAAAAGAAATCATACCAGGTTCCCGGCTGCATCAGGTTCATCTGGGTCGCTCCGGAAGTGATTCCGAAATTTCCCAGGATCAGCACGTCCATCGCCGGATGGGAAATTCGGATATTGCGGAATTGTCCAGCCGGGGTCCAGGAGAATGCTCCCTCCTCGAAGACAAAGGGATTCTCATTGACCAGTTTGTTCATGGCAGCGGTAGCCTCATAAAGCCTCATTCTTGCCGGATCTGCATCATAGCCGAGGCCACCAGGTCCCGACCAGGGGATAGGTTTGTTGCCGGTTCTGCCATTATAGTCGATGGAATAGTCATAGCCCAGCTCCCCGAATTGCCAGATCATCTTGGGTCCCGGCAAGGGAAGGAAAAATGCGGAGGCGAGTTTGACCCGCTCCAGGGCGGTATCCCGGTTTTTGATGTTGTAATCACCCGAGGAAAAGCCATATTGCAATGCCTTGGCCATCAGGCGCTCTTCATCATGACTTTCCATATAGGTAACCAGGTTTTTTTCAGTCCATCCTCTCAGCTCTGACAATCCCCAGGAGACATCCCCGCCGGTATTTCCAAGGACCAGTTCCGCATAGCCGTGATTCATATTGCCCCATAACATGATCCCGAATTCCGCCAGGACCTTCTCTTCGTCGTTGTCTGCAAGATGTTCCATGATCACATAGGCTTCCGGATCGGCGGCCCATATCTGGCTGGTCATCCGCTTCAGAATATCGATTCGCGACTGATCATAGGCACTCCATGCCCCTACGTCATCCGGATTGTACCTCTGGGTGAAACCTTTCGACAGATCGAAGCGGAAACCATCGAAATTATATTCTTCCAGCCAATACCTGTTGACATCGTCGATATATCGCTGCGTATAGGGGCTTTCATGGTTGAAGTCATACCCGACATTGTAGGGATGGGTCGCATCCTGATTGAACCAGGGGCTCTTGGCCGTGGGTTTCCCCGTCGCTTCATCAAAATACAGGCGGACCATCGGGCTTTGACCGAACTGGTGGTTATGAACCATGTCCAGAAGAACCACCATTCCCATTTCATGGGCCTTGTCGATCAGAGCCTTCAAATCATTTTTGGTCCCATAATATTTATCCGGAGCAAAGAGATATGTCGGGTTATACCCCCAGCTTTCATTGTTCTCGAACTCCATGATCGGAAGGAGTTCAATGGCATTGATGCCCAGCTCCTTCAGGTATGGAAGTTTATCGATAACCCCCTGGTAACTGTGAGAGGCTACAAAATCCCTGATCAGCAGCTCATAGATCACCAGGTCCTCCTCCAGGGGTCTTCCCCCGACCACTTCCGGAAACTGCCACTGATAAGCGGTCTGTCCTGTTTGCAGCACGGTGGCTATACCATCCTGAGTCCGGGTGTATACCACCGGGTCCGGATACACATCAGCGGGAATGTTGCCGTCGCTATAAGGATCTGCTACTTTATCGGCATAGGGATCTCCGATCTTGATCACCCCTTCCACCCAGTATTGGAACACATACTCCCGCTGGGGCTCCAGGTCGCTTATTTCCAGCCAGAAGTAATTTCCGTCGGGGGTTTGCCTCATCTGATAGTCACTACTGATTTCCCAGTTGTTAAAATCCCCAACCAGGTAGACGAATTCCTTTCCCGGTGCCAAGAGGACAAGCGTGGCCTTTGTCGGGTCGGAAGCATCATAGTGTATGCCACTGGACAAGCCTTCTGGAAGTTCCGCGATGATATTGGCTTCCCGGACATGCACTGAAAGCGTTCGTTCTGCCGAAACGGTGTTTTCCCCAATCTTTGCCAAGAGGCGCAACCGCAGCTGCCCTGAGGCTGAAGGCCTGTAACTGTGTTGTAAGGATCCTGCATTGCTTATACTGGCTGCTGGTTCGAACCCGCTGCCGTTATCGATCTCCAGGCGAATTTCCTCTGCCACCCCGGAAGCCTCAGCTGTGATACTGAAGGATTCCCCTGCCCTGACGAAAACATCCTGCTCAAGCGGTGCCGTAAACCGAACGAAATCTCCCGGATCGGTATCTATGAAGATATCCCCGTCCTGTGCCTTTCCGGTTACAGAACCATCCGCGTTTCTGAAGACCATCGCCAAACGAAATACCGGCACCCCGGCTTCAAGATTGAAATATTCCCTGATGCTCGGGATGGTAAGGGACCATTTGCCGGGTTCCCCGACCACCGGTTGCATTTGTCCAATTCCGTCATCCTGACCCCAGTTTCCGACCACGTGGGACCAGGTCGTGCCTTCGGGTCCTGACAGGACAACTCCGGCATGCATATACACCTCTGCTGCTTCTGCAAGGCCACCCGTGCCTTTGGTCGCATCATAAATAATGGTTACCGGAATATCAGCAGAAGGAAAATATGGGTCCAGCGTGACAATCTGACCCGAGGGCGAACCGGTCCGGACAAAGCTGTATTCTCTGGTGAAATCATTAAAGCTAATATCATATACACCGGGTTCCACGGGAATATTTGGTCCGTTTGAAATGGCCACACCCTCAGGAAAATCAGTACCTCCCCAGTTAACATCCCAGGAGTTATTCGCCCGGAACTTCACTTCCCCGGAACTGAGTTCGAAGTCCTCGAGGGTCCAGGTTTGCCCATCAGTCCCCTGGACCATGGGAGAAGAAGTATCCCATCTTGCCAGGGTGGCACTCCCGATTATGCCTATAGTTTCATAGGTATCGATTTTCGTAAAGCTGTAGGTCCCGAAATAATCGTTGAACCTGATCGCGTAGTAGCCGCTTTCAGGAATAGAAAGGTCACTGCCTCCTATTGAAGCTGTGCCGCTGGGAAAATCGGTCCCTCCCCAGTTCACCTCCCAGCTGTTATTCGCGCGGAATTTGAGAAAGCCCTGGTTGAGATAAGTGGTCAGGAGCCAGTCATTGGGCAGTTCCTGGGACAGCCGCTCCATCGGAGTGGAGGCCTCCCATCCGTTTGCCGTAGCATCCCCGATAATCCCGACGCTCTGGTAAGTTGTGGCATTGAGAAGTTCAAAGGAATAACTGCCTGTGATGTCATGGAAAGTCACGGCATAGGTTCCGGGAATAACCGGGATGTTCAAACCGTTGACCGTAGCGGTTCCCTCAGGAAAACCTCCTCCTCCCCAGCTCACATTCCACGCGTTGTTCGCTCGAAATTTGACCTCCCCTGTAGTCAGCGTGATGCTTTCCAGGTGCCAGGAATGAGGGTCTGAGGGATCCCGTGTCATCGCGGTGGAAGCCTCCCATCCGTTTGCAGTGGCATCCCCAATGATCCCGACCGTCTCATATTCCACGGGATCGAGGGCCTGAAAATGATAGTCTCCCGAACTATCATTAAAGTAGATCGTGTAGTACCCAGCCGTCGGAATCGGGATATCGGGACCGTTTTGATAGCCGGTTCCTGTTGGAAAAGCGGAATTTCCCCAGTTCACTTCCCAGCTGTTGTCGGCACGGAATTTGAGTTTTCCCGCCGAAAGCCTCACCGTGAGCATCCACTGATGTGGATCTCCCGCATATTGGAGCTCCATCGGAACCGAAACGTTCCAGGTGCCATCCGGAGTGGCCGGACCTATGATACCTACTGTGGAATAGGTCTGGGCTGTCCCTAAGACAGAAGAGAACAGGAGAATCAGTAGGAATTGTAGCGTAAACGTAGTTGTTTTCAATACGAACAGGTATTAAGATGATTATTAAATGATCAGAAAAAGTTCGAGGTAAGGGGTCTCTAATATATCAAAATATCGGACCTGTGATATCGCCACCTCAGAAAAAGTTCCATTTATTTTCCGGATAAGTCTCTGAAGGCCAAGCTACCGTCTGTTCCAACGCCAGGTTTACTTAACGGGGAATTCTGAAAAAATTGATACTTTAGTGCCCGGACAGCCAGCCCTACAAAAAAGGAAAGAAAACCATTCGATGAAAAACCCTTACGCGATCCTTTTAACGCTTTTGTGTCCCCTTGTGCTGTGCAGCCAGCAGCTGGTGCCTCCGATCCAGAATCATTCGGCAGTCCGGTATGATGCGGCCAGCCAGAACTGGGAGGTAGCCATAGATGATCGGGGGGTATTGTATGCGGCAAACAATGAAGGTTTGCTCAGCTATGACGGGCAACGATGGGAGCTCTTTGCCCTCAAGAACGGGGGCGTGATTCGATCTGTACTGCCGTTTCGGGACCGGATCTACACAGGATCTTACCGCCAGTTCGGATACTGGAAACGCAATGAACTGGGAGAGATGCAGTACAGCTCGCTGATGCCACTGCTCGAGGGTCCGGTAGAAAGTGAGGAATACTGGGAAATCCTTCCGTTCGACGACGCGATCTACTTCAGGAGCTTCGGATCGATCTATAAGTACCAGGAGGACCGAATAGAGCTGGTCAAAAAAGTGATCACCAATAAAATGGTGGTATACCAGGATAATTTGCTGATTGCCGTCGGTAAAAGAGGGCTCTTTTTTCTAAATCCTGACGGAACTCTTGCTCCCCTCCCAGGTCAGGACCTGCTTTCGGGAAAACGGGTCCTGGATATCGAGGTCGACGGGGATGACCTGATAGTGGGCACCCGGGATCGGCTCTATACCTTCGACGGAAAAAGATTTTCGGTCTACCCCGACCCCTCCCTCAATGCAAAACTGGAGCGGTACGAATTCAATCACCTCATGCGGATCGGGAAATCCTCCCTGCTTTTGGCAACCGTGAGGAACGGCGTGCTTCACCACAACATGGAAACCGGCGAAACGGCAGTTTATAACCGAAACAGCGGTCTGCAGAACAACACCATCCTCAGCATGGCCGCCAGGGACGGAAACCTCTGGCTCGGACTGGACAATGGCGTGGACAAAATCGAACTGGACTCCCCGATCAGGTTCTATACGGACCACAGCGGAGAACTCGGGGCCGTATATGATCTGGCACCCTTTGAGAACCAGCTTTACGCCGCAAGCAACACCGGGGTTTACCGTATCGGCCGGGACCTCAAGATGGTCGAAGGCGCCCAGGGTCATTCCTGGAACCTGGAGGTCATCGATGACAGGCTCTACAGCAACCACAACTCCGGAACCTTCTGGATTCAGGAGGATCGTTTCGTCCCCATCGATAGCCGCACCGGCTCGTTTCAGATCCTGGAGTCTCCGGTCAACGGCCGTTACCTTATAGGGACCTATACCGGGGTCAGCATCTATGACAGAAAATCGGACAGCCTGCTAAACCTGGATACGCCTATATTTCCAGCAAAAAAGATCATTTTTGAGGATCCATCGACGGCGTGGGTGGAGCATGCCCATGAAGGGATCTACAGGTTCGGGTTGAACGACTCCTATAATGATACCACCTTCTTTGATAAGCTCAACAAACAGGAAGAGATCAAGAATCACCGTCCGAGAATCTTCAAGATCAAGGGGCAGGTGGCCCTGCTTCGCAATGAGAACTGGTACCGTTATAACGCTTTCGAAGATACCCTGGAGCTGTTTAAAGAACTAAAGGATTTCCAGAATCATGAGCTGCTGCTGGAGGACGAAAACGGGTACTGGTTCACCAACAGGAGGAACAACGCGATCACCTACACCAACTTCGATGGTACGGAGGTCAGTATCAGCTACGGCGAACTGGACCGGCGCCTGGTCAAGGGAAATGAACGCATGGTAAGAGCTGAGGATTCAATTTACTACCTCACACTCAATGACGGCTTCGCAAAAATCGATCTGGATGAAATCATCCGCTACCGGCAGAAGGAATCCCTGAACCAGCCCATTGTCAAGGGAATCCTGGATGAGCGGGACCGGTACGATCTTACCGCGCCCGTCCGCATTCCCTATGTAAATGCGAAAAGAGTTTCTTTCCTGGCCGGACTGCCGGGTTCCGGAAATATCAGCCTTCGGTATGAACTTGTCGGGGAGGAGAAGATAAGAGGAACGGTCGAGAATGGAAAGCTTACCTTTCAGAACCTGCCGCACGGGGATTACCGGTTGAATTTGTTTGCCCTGAGTCCACAGGGCCTGAGATCAGAAGTCTCGAGCGTGGTCTTCACGGTTCTCGCACCCTGGTATCTCAGCCTTCCAATGAAGGTGCTCTATCTGGTTCTCCTGCTACTGATCACCCTCCTGGTCTATGCGATGAACAAGCGGAAGCTGGCCAAGCACAGGCTTTTGCTAGAACAGAAAATGGAAAAGGAACACCAGCGGAGGATGGAAAAGCTGGAGAAGGCCAGGCTGGAGGATGAGATCATGATGAAGCGGAAGGAACTTGCCAATACCACCCTGATGGCTGCCAAAAAAAACGAGGTCCTCATGGCCATTCACGGCGAACTCAGCAAGGACAGGGACAAATTTTCTAACCAGTACCGTCTCAAGCACATCATGAACAGGATCAACCAGGCCGTCAGGAACAAGGACGAATGGCAGGTATTCGAAACCAACTTCAAAGAAGTCCATGAGGACTTCTCGAAGGATCTGCTGGAGCAGTATCCCAATCTTACCGGAAAAGACCTGAAGCTTTGCTCCTATCTAAAGATGAACCTCACCTCAAAAGAAATCGCGCCCCTCATGGGCAAATCCCTTCGTGGTGTAGAGGTGCACCGGTACAGGCTCAGGAAGAAGATGGGGCTGGACAGCCAGGAAAATCTCTCCGGATTCCTCATCAAACATTTTTGAGCAGCTGGTAAAATGGGCGCTTCACCCCTACTACAAAACTACGTCAGCCTAAAAATTTTAACAGTTTCCGGTACTACATTTAATTTTTAATTCACTGTTTCTTAACTATTTAGACATAAATTTCGATTTGTAGTAGTCGTTGTGTACTATAACGTTTGCGAAAATAGGCTGACAAAGCTTAATTTTCCCCTAACAATCCAAAAAATACGGTCGCATGAAAAACAGTTTACTATTAATTTTCACTATTCTGATCTTTAATCCGCTCTTTGCACAGGTCGAAAAAACGATCACGGGCCGGGTGCTGGATCCGCAGGGGACTCCCCTGCCAGGAGCAGAAGTAAAGGTGGTGGATAAGGACATTTTTTCCATCACTGACTTTGACGGAAATTTCACCCTTACGGGGGTTGAGACAGGAGATGTCTTCCGGGTCACCTTCCTGGGTTTCGCCACTCAGGAGTTCACCGTGGACAACCAGAATGAATATATCATCACGCTGGAACCCAGTGCTGCCGAACTCACAGAGGTGGTCGTAGTCGGGTATGGTAGCCAAAAGAAAGCAGACCTTACCGGTGCTATTTCCACGATCAAGTCTGAAGAGATCAGCAAGACTCCGGCGGGCCAGGTGATGCAGTCCCTCCAGGGAAAAGTAGCCGGTCTTCAGGTAGTCAGCAGCGGAAGCCCGGGTTCCGCCCCTACCATCAGAGTGCGAGGGGTCGGTTCCTATTCCAGTGATGCCTCGAATCCTTTATATGTAGTGGACGGAATGTTCTTCGATGATATCAGTTTTCTCAATACTGCGGATATCGAATCGATCTCCATCCTGAAAGATGCTTCTGCGGCCGCGATCTACGGAGTTAGGGCAGCCAACGGGGTTGTGATCATTGAGACCAAATCAGGAGAGTTCAACCAGAAACCACAGATCACCTACGAAGGCTATACCGGCTTTCAGAGGGCCCAGAACGTGGTCAAGATGGCCAACTCTGAACAATTTGCCACCATAGTAAGGGAAACCGGTTCGGCACCGGATATCGAATTCCTGATGAACGCCATGCAGCGCTTCGGACGGAGCAGGATCAATCCCAACGTTCCGGCGGTTAATACGGACTGGTATAAGGAGATCCTCAGGACCGGCTTGATCCAGAACCACAGTATCGGAGTAACCGGGGGAAGCGATAAGGCGGTATATGCCATCGGGGCCAACTACTTCTTTGAGGAAGGAATCCTCGACATGAAGAACGAGTACGAACGCTTCAATATCAGGAGTAAACTGGAATTTGAGGTAACGGATGAGATTACCATTGGAGTAAACGGAGTGTTCAGCAACGCCACACGCTATGATCCTGAGCAATCCGCCTGGCGGGTGGCCTACTACGCTGTTCCCGTGCTGCCGGTTTACGATCCCCTGCTTACGGACGCGACTCCCATTCCATTTTCCAATGCGCAGGTTCTCGGGTACCGAAGCGGACAGAACCCTTTCCCCCTGATGGAATTCAGCGAGAACAGAAACAAGATCAGGAATGCGCTGACCAATATTTACGCGGAACTTGAAATTCTGGAGGACAGGCTGACTTTTAAAACCGCCTATCACCATAACTTCGAGTCGATCAACAGGAGAGAACTCAGGCTGCCTTACTTCCTCGGAAACAACTTCCAGAGAGAGGATGCCTCCATTCTGAAAAGGGATATCACGATTTCCAACCAGATCTGGGACAATACGCTGACCTACGAAGATAATTTCGGGGATCACGAGGTGACCCTGTTAGCAGGTACCTCCTTCAGGGACGAGGCCTTTCACCTTCTCCAGGCGCAAGGACTTAACTTCCCACTTTCGGGAGAAGAGGCCTACTTCATCGACCTCGCCCAGACTATCGTGGAGGATGCAGCAAGAGACGATGGTGCCAGGGAATACGGGTTGTCCTACTTCGGACGCCTTGCCTATGATTATGACGACCGATACCTGCTTTACGGAACCTTCCGGGCGGATGGTACCAACAAGTATCAGGAGAAGTGGGGCTATTTTCCCACAATTGGAGTTGGCTGGGTGATCTCTGAAGAAGGATTCATGGAAGATCAGAACCTGTTTAACTTCCTCAAACTTCGGGCAAGCTGGGGTCAGCTTGGGAACGACCATATCGCCTCCAGCGAGGGATCGATAACCTCCACGGTGGTGACCACCGCTTTGGGAGACAGAAGATTCTCCGGAGTGAACACCAGCAGCGACTTCACCGCCCTCAAATGGGAGCTAACAGAGGAGATTAACGCGGGTATCACAGCGACCATGTTCGAGAACCTTTCCATCGAGGCCGATTACTATATCCGGGATACCAAAGATGCCGTTATCCCGGTGCCAAGAAAGCTCATTCCGGGTTCGACCAGGCAGAATGTCGGCCAGATCAGGAATTCAGGTTTTGAACTTGCCCTGAACTGGGACAAGAGGGTCAATGACGATTTCTACTACAGTATCGGCGGAAATTTCTCCACCCTAAAGAACGAGGTAATCGATCTTCATGGCAGGGAATATCTAGATGCAGGAACAGCCGAATTCCGGCAGCGCTCCATCATCGGAGAGCCGCTGTTCGCCTTCTATGGACGTAGGGTGATCGGGGTGTACCAGAATGAGGCCCAGATTGCAGCAGATCCCGTAGCGGTTGAAAATGATCTGGAACCTGGGGATCTGATCTATGCCGACATCAATGATGACGGCATGATCAATGATGATGACCGGGTGGTCCTGGGATCCTTTCTTCCCTCCTACCAGTTCGGGTTCAATATCAGCACTTATTATAAGGGCTTCGACCTATCCGCCTCTTTCTTCGGACAGGGAGGAAACGAGATCCTGAACCGAAAACGCGGCGAGGTGATCTTTACCTCAGATACCAATATCGACCGGGATTTTGCCCTTAACCGCTGGCATGGTGAAGGTACCTCGAACGTTTATCCCTCTGCAGCCGGAATCCGCAAAGGGTGGAACCAGAAGCTCAGCGATTTCTTTATTGAGGACGGGGATTTCTTCAGGATTCAAAATGTCACCCTTGGCTATACGATCAACAGGAAGGGCAATCTGAACATTCCGGAGACCAGGTTCTACGTTACAGCTGAGAAGCCGCTAACGGTCTTTGAGTACAACGGATTCAGTCCAGAGGTGCCCGATGGCGTAGACAATCAGACCTACCCCATTCCCGCTGTATATACTCTGGGCGTAAACATAACACTATAAAAAAAAGAATATGAAAATGTTCAACAAGATGAAAACGATATCCCTGCTGTTTCTGGCCCTCCTGATCACTGTGGGCTGCACCGAAAAGCTGGATGAACTGGAATTGAACAATGACTTCGCCGGAGGTACAGACTTCACCAAGACCGAAGACATGATCCTTTCCGTTATTGGAGCTTATGCCGCCTTCCAGTCCAGAGGATGGGAGCAGCCGCTACTGATTGCCGTCCGGGGCGACGATGTCAATGCAGGGGGTCTGGGTGACCAGCAGGATTTCTGGGAGACCGACCACTACAATTACAACAAGGATTACTGGATGTACAATTCTCTTTGGCAGACCATGTACGATGATATCATCTCTACCCATACTGCCATGGAGCAGATCCAGCGGTACCAGGAATTTGCAGATGAGGAAGGAGTTGCCCTCGGGAACCAGTATATTGCCGAAGCCAAGGTGCTCAGGGCCTGGATGCTCTTTGCGCTCTCCAGAGTCTGGGGAGGGGTATTCATCCCGACATCCTCTGACACGGACCAGTTGGATCCGGAGAGCGTTCCGACCCAACAGGAGGTGATGCAGCATATTTCAGACCAGATGGATGAAGCCATTCCGCTTCTCCCAGACATGCGTCCCAACCAGCGGCAGGACCTGCCAGGAGGGGTGACCAAATACACCGCCCTGGCCATCAAGGCCCTTGCAAATCTCGAACTTGAAAATTACCAGGCTGTGGCCGATGCCACAGGGCAGATCATAGAATCCGGGCTCTTCAGCCTTTATCCGGACTACTATGAATTGTTCAAAATTCCAGGAAAACTTAATGACGGAATTCTACTGACCCTTCAGTATTCGGATTTCGGGCAGGGAGAAGGGGATCGCGAGGCGCACCTGTTTGCCCCTTACGGTCCTCAGAACTGGACACCTGCTGTGGAAGGTGCTGGAAGCGGATGGGGATTCTTTGAACCCAGCCTGAAATTCATCGAGTTCATGCTTGACAGGAATGAGACGGTCAGGCTGGAAACCAGTGTGCTTTTCACCGATCGCGGTATTGCTGAGATCATGGCTGACGGATATACGGACCTGCCTCCCTTCGTTTCCAACGTGACCCGGGACGGGGATATCATCAATGACTATCCACGGGCAATGTTTGCCAGCGGGAAACATTACCTGCCCTCTAACCAGTTGATTCCGGGCAGGACGGAATACGGAAGTAACAAGAATTACCCGATCATCCGGTATGCGGAGATCCTGTTGATGTATGCGGAAGCCCTGGAACAGGGAGCCACCGGATCTGTGATGACTTCCACCGAGGCCGTTAACCTGGTCAGGGTGCGGGCGGAGCTTTCTCCATTGAGTGATGTTACCCTTGAGGATGTTCTGGATGAAAAATTCGCTGAACTCGCCATGGAATGGGGCAAACGCTATTATGATATGATCCGGTACGAAAAAACCGGGGAACTGAGCTATGGCGGAAGAACCTTTACCATGGACAAGGCTTTCCTTCCTTATCCACAGAACCAGGTTGACCAGTTTCCTATTTTGGAAGGAGCCAACCAGTAAACCAACTTAAAAGGACGAAAAAATGAAAAAACTGAATAAAACATTAGGATTCCTCCTCGTCGTGTTCTCCCTGGTTTCATGTGAGTACGACGGAATAGATCCGATCACAGCCGTGGATCCCGGACCAGATGAAGGAGATCCCCAAATCACGATAAGCTCCCCGACCCAGGGCAGCACGATCAAAGTTGCAGAACCCGTTACCTCGGTAAATATTGAATTCGAGGTAGTGGATGACATAGAGGTCAAGACCATTACGGTAGCCATCGACGGAAACGAGATTGCCACCTTCGATGAATTCCTGGACTACAGGATCGTGCGGGAGGAACTGAGCTATGACGAGGTGACAAACGGGGAACATACCCTTACGATCACTGCTACAGACATGGCGGGGAACACCACCACCGAAACCGTGACCTTCAGCAAGGAACCTCCTTATACCCCGAGGTTCGCCAACGAATTCTTTTACGCCCCCTATGACGGGGATTTCAATGAACTCGTGACCATTACGACTCCCGAAATCACTGGAGATCCCGGATTCACCAGCGAGTCCTTTCTCGGTACGGCCGCCTATTTGGGTGCCACGGATTCCTACCTGACCTATCCCCTTACGGAGAACCCCGGAGAATCCTTCACTGCCGCTTTCTGGTACAAGGTCAGCGGGGACCCTTCCAGGGCAGGAATCCTGGTGGCCGGCGATGATGCTACAGACCGCTTTCAGGGATTCCGGCTGTTCAGGGAAGGAAGTGCTGAGGAGCAGCGTATCAAACTCAACGTAGGAACAGGAGCCGGCGAAAGCTGGAATGATGGTGGAGTCCTTGACGCCACCGCCGGGGAATGGGTGCATGTCGCCTTTACGGTCACCCCCGAGGAGACCGTACTCTACTTCAACGGAGTTCCTGTAAATACCAGTACGCTTTCTGCTCCCATCGACTGGACCGGAGTTGACGAACTGACGGTTGGAGCCGGGGGAGAAACCTTTAGCTACTGGGATCACCTTTCCGACACGAGCCCGATTGACGAATTGCGACTCTTCGATGCCGCCCTTACCCAAAGCCAGATCCAGGAGCTGATCAATGCTTCCGCGGTTACGCTTCACATGCCTTTTAACGGGGATTATAAGGACGTCATCACGAACCGCGAGGTCACCGTGGTCGGGGATCCGGGATTCAGTACAGCGAGTATCGAAGGCTCAGCGGCCTACGAAGGAGCTGCTGATTCCTATCTGCTCACCTCTACCAACGGACTCTTCGGAGAAGAGATCAGCGGGACCTTCTGGTATAATGTAAATGCCGAACCCAATCGGGCAGGGATTCTGACAGCGAGCCCGGAGGACACTGAGAACGCGGGATATCCCGATGTTCAGAATCTGCGAACCAGTGGCTTCAGACTCTTTAGAGAGGGCAATGCCGAGGAACAGCGTATCAAACTCAATGTCGGAATCGGCAGCGGAGAAAGCTGGAACGACGGTGGCGTGATCGACGTCACTGCCGGGGACTGGGTGCATGTGGCTTTCACCATTTCGGCAAACGAGAGCAAAATCTATCTCAACGGGGAACTGGTCAATACGGCTACCCTTTCCGCACCCATCGACTGGACCGGAACAGACCTCTTGTCCATCATGTCAGGAGCTCCAAGATTCACGGAATGGAACCACCTGGCCGACCTCAGTCTGATGGACAACCTGCGCCTCTATAACAAGGTGCTGACACAGGAAGAGATCCAGGCTGAGATGAATCAGTAACCTGGACTGCATTACTTCGGAAAGGAGAAGATCCTTTCCGAAGTTTTCTTTAATGGCATCTTATTTCCCGACCCAGGGGAATCCGGAAAACCCTTCCGGGCTTCCCAGGAGAGGTGCACCTTCCCCCCAGGGGAAGATCTCGGGGCAAAACATCAAAAGGAACCAAATGCCTGCCATGAACAGATTGCTCTGTTGCCTGATACTGCTTACCCTTAGCTCCTGTTCCCAGGACGACGGGCCTGGATACCAGGAACCCTACGTACCTGACCCGAAAGAACCCAAGGAGGAACTTTCCGATGAGGCCCTTCTTGACCTGGTTCAACAACAGACCTTTGGGTATTTCTGGGACTTTGCAGAATCTACAAGCGGTATGGCCAGGGAAAGATCCCAGGATGATGCCTACGGTGGACAGTCTCCCTATATCGTGACCACCGGGGGAACGGGTTTTGGACTTGCTTCTTTTCCCGCAGCAGTGGAACGGGGCTGGATCACCCGGGAGCAGGCGCTTCAGAGACTGGACCGAATTCTGGATTTCCTGGAAAAGGTACCGACCTATCATGGCGCCTTCTCTCATTGGTACCATACGGGTACGGGAAGTACCCAGGCCTTCAGTGAGTTCGACAACGGAGGGGATCTGGTCGAAACCGCCTTTTTGATCCAGGGGCTACTGATCTGCAGGGCTTATTTTGAAGATCCTGCGATCGATTCCAGGATTACAAGCATCTGGGAAAATGTGGAATGGGACTGGTATACCCAGGGAGAGAATACGCTGTACTGGCACTGGTCCCCCAACCATGGATTTCGGATGAACATGCAGATCAAGGGCTGGAATGAAGCACTCATCGCCTATGTACTGGCTGCCTCCTCTCCAACGCACCCGGTTTCTGCCGAGGTCTACCACCAGGGCTGGGCATCCGGAGGGGATATGGTCAATAACAGAATGCATTATGGCCTGAACCTTCCTCTGGGACCGGCTTTCGGGGGACCGCTGTTTTTCAGCCATTATTCCTTTATCGGGCTGGATCCGCGAAACCTGGAGGACCGATATGCCGATTACTGGACCCAGAATGAGCACCATACGCTGATCAACTATGAATATGTGCAGGACAACCCCAAAGGCTATGAAGGGTACAGCGAAGAATCCTGGGGCCTTACCGCGTCGGACAGCTATGAAGGTTACGCGGCCCATAGCCCCACCAATGACCTGGGAGTGATTTCCCCGACAGCAGCCCTGTCTGCCTTTCCCTACACCCCTGAAAAATCGATGCGGGCCTTGCGCCATTTCTATTATGACCTGGGAGAGGAGCTCTGGGGTCCCTATGGGTTCTATGATGCCTTCTCCATCGAGCACGACTGGTTCTCGGACGGATATCTCGCCATCGACCAGGGACCAATAGTCGCCATGATCGAAAACTACAGGACCGGATTGTTATGGGATCTGTTCATGTCAAATGAGGAGGTCAAAGAAGGCCTGGACAAACTAGAATTTAACTATTGAAGTAGAAATACCTGATATGAAGCAAATTACGATTTTTATGCTCCCGATCCTGATGCTCTTCACCGGATGCAAGACCTCAGAGGAATCTCCCGCGCCGGCGGAGCCTGTGAAAGAGGAGCTCTCTGATGAAGCCCTGATGGACATTGTCCAGAAGCAGACGCTCAAATATTTCTGGGATTATGCGGAACCCAACTCCGGAATGGCCCGGGAACGTTTTCATCCCGATGGAAATTATCCCAAGAATGATGCTCATGTGGTTACCACCGGGGGAAGCGGTTTTGGACTGATGGGCATTGTCGTGGGCATGGAAAGGGAGTTTATCCCGAGGGATTCTGCGGTTGCCAGACTGGAGCAGATCGCCGATTTCCTCGCCAGCACCACCAGGTACCACGGGGCATGGCCCCACTGGATCAACGGGGAGACCGGGGAAACCCAAGCCTTCGGAAGAAAGGACAACGGCGGAGACATCGTCGAGACCTCCTTCCTCGCCCAGGGATTCCTTGTGGTGAGGGAATACCTCAAAAACGGTACTCCCCGGGAGCAACAGGTAGCAGCAAAATATGATGAGCTCTGGAAGGGCATTGAGTGGAACTGGTATACCAACGGGAAAGACGGGCTATACTGGCACTGGTCCCCGGATTACCAGTGGGAGATGGATTTCATGATCGAGGGATATAACGAATGCCTGATCACCTACATCATGGCGGCCTCCTCCCCGGAGCATGCGATTGAACCCGAGGTGTACCATGAAGGCTGGGCCCGTGGCGGGGACATCACAACAGATGTCGAGGCCTACGGAATCCCGCTTATTCTCAATCACAATACGGTCGGCGATAAGGGAGGTCCGCTGTTCTGGGCGCACTACTCCTACCTGGGCCTAAACCCGAAAAGGATCCAGGACCGTTATGCGGATTACTGGGACCTCAATGTCAACCATACCCTGATCAATTACAAATACTGCCAGGAGAACCCGGAGGATTACGAAACCTATGGACCAGCATCCTGGGGTCTGACAGCGAGTTATACCCGTAAGGAGGACGGCGGAATCGGTTACGCCGCGCACTCCCCTGATGATGATCGCGGTGTGGTCGCCCCCACAGCGGCAATCAGTTCGATTCCCTACACCCCCGAAAAATCCCTCAGGGCCATGAGGTACTTCTATACCGATCTTCACGACCTGCTCTGGGGACCTGCTGGCTTCTATGACGCGTTCAGCCTGGAGGGAGAAGACTGGGTGGCGCCGGCTTATCTGGCTATCGACCAGGGGCCGATGATCGTCATGATCGAAAATTACCGGAGTGGCCTGATCTGGGACCTCTTTATGAGTGCACCCGAAGTGAAGGTTGGACTGGAGAAATTGGGTTTCACAATAAACTGAAAGGATGAAGAAAAAGACAACTTTAAGCGCCTGGGGATTACTTTGGATGTTATTCCTGCTGCCGCTGATGGCTTATGCCCAGGATCTGGAGGAATTTAAAGCCGGTACTTTTATCCAGGAGCAGGATACCCTGCCTTACCGCATCCTATATCCTCAGGACTTTAATGCTGATGGATCCTACCCTATGGTACTGTTCCTGCACGGGGCAGGTGAAAGAGGAGACAACAACCGTTCCCAGCTGACCCACGGAGCTGAACTGTTCCTCAGGGACAGCATCCGCCGGGAATTTCCTGCAATCGTGGTTTTTCCCCAGGCTGGACAGGAGGATTACTGGGCAAATATTCAGGCGGATCGGACATCGCGACCTTACGATTTTGAATTTCTCTTTGAAGAAGGCCCCACCCCGTCTATGGAACTGGTCATGGGGCTGGTGGATTCCCTGAGGCAGGAAAAGTTTGTCGATCCCTCAAGGATCTATGTGGGAGGGCTTTCCATGGGAGGTATGGGCACTTTTGAGCTCCTGGGAAGAAAACCAGAGGTCTTTGCTGCTGCCTTTGCCATTTGTGGCGGGGGAGATCCCGTGGTGGCCTCCAAACTGCCTCCAGGTTTTCCGATCTGGATCTTTCACGGAGAAAAGGATGATATAGTCCCGCCGGAGCATTCCAAAAGGATGGCGCGCCTGATCAACTCGGAAGGGGGTAACGCCAAGCTCTCCCTCTATCCTGAGGATAATCATAACAGCTGGGATTCTGCCTTTTCAGAACCCTGCCTGTTACCCTGGCTATTTTCAATAACAAAAAAAGATAAGGATGAACACAAGACTGATTAAAAAATACCAGCTACTCCTGCTATGCTTTTTCATCACGGGAGTTCAGTATGCACAGGAAGACCAGCGGATTCCTAAGGTAGAGGCAATTTTGGAGAAGATGACCCTGGAAGAAAAAATCGGACAGCTTAACCTGCTCACCCCGGGCGGCGGGGTAGCCACAGGATCCGTGGTCAGTGAAGACGTGGAGGCCAAGATCAGGGCTGGAAAAGTGGGCGGCATCTTCGGGGTGGCGAGCCCTGAAAAGGTCCGGCAGGCACAGGAGCTGGCCGTAAAACATTCCCGACTTGGCATTCCCTTGCTGATCGGCTCCGATGTGATCCATGGCTACAAGACCACTTTTCCCATTCCACTGGGTCTTTCCTCCAGCTGGGACCTTGACCTGATCAAAGAAACGGCACAGGTTGCCGCCAAGGAAGCCACTGCCGACGGGATCAACTGGAACTTTTCCCCAATGGTGGACATATCCAGGGACCCCCGGTGGGGCCGGATTGCAGAAGGGGCCGGGGAAGATGCCTTTCTCGGATCTGCCATAGCCAGGGTTATGGTCGAAGGATATCAGGGAGAGGATCTGAGCGAGCCTAATACCATGCTTGCCACAGTGAAACACTTCGCGCTCTATGGCGCGCCTGAAGCCGGAAGAGACTACAACCGGGTGGATATGAGCCGTCTGAAGATGTTCAACGAATACCTCCCGCCATACAAAGCCGCAGTTGATGCAGGAGTGGGAGCGGTGATGACCTCTTTCAACACAGTCGACGGGATCCCCGCTACGGGCAACAGATGGCTGCTTACAGAACTGCTCCGGGACCGCTGGGGATTCGACGGGATGGTCGTCTCTGACTATACCTCGGTCAATGAGATGATCGCACATGGAATGGGAGATCTGCAGGCGGTCTCTGCCATGGCCTTAAAGGCAGGTCTCGACATGGACATGGTAGGGGAAGGTTTTCTTACCACCCTGGGGAAATCCGTAGCCGAAGGACTTGTAACTGAGGACCAGGTCACCCAGGCCGCCAGGAGAATCCTGGAGGCCAAGCACAAACTGGGTCTTCTCGAGGATCCTTACCTCTACTCTGATGAAAGCAGGCCAGAGCGTGATATCCTCACAGAGGAAAACCGGGCCCTGGCCAGAAAGGCTGCAGCCCGGTCCTTCGTCCTTCTGAAGAACCACAATGACCTTCTCCCCCTCAAAAAGGATCTGAAGATCGCCCTGGTCGGGCCCCTCGCCAATGATCAGAACAACATGCTCGGCACCTGGGCACCTACAGGAGATTTCCGCCTATCTGTACCCGTTCTCGAAGGGTTTCAGCATGTTGCCCCCCAGGCGGAGATCACCTATGCCAAAGGAGCGAATATCAGCAACGACACCGCTTTTGCCAAAAAGGTGAATGTCTTTGGTCCCAAAATCGAGATCTCGGAAGAATCTCCCGAAGCCCTGCTCGAGGAGGCCATCGAAGCGGCCAGGGCTTCAGATGTGGTGGTAGCCGTGGTCGGGGAGGCCAGTGAAATGAGTGGAGAAGCCTCCAGCCGTACAGATATCAGCATCCCGGAAAGCCAGAAGAAACTGATCCGGGCCATGGTTGAAACCGGAAAACCGGTCGTCCTTGTGCTGATGAGCGGAAGGCCGCTGACCATCGCCGAGGAAGCAGCGCTGCCCGTTAGCATCCTCCAGGTCTGGCACCCAGGGGTGGAAGCCGGGAACGCTATCGCCGATGTGGTATTCGGAGATTACAACCCCTCGGGAAAACTCACCGCCACATGGCCAAGAAACGTCGGGCAGATCCCGATCTACTACAGCGCCCGGAATACGGGAAGACCAGCACCAGAAAACAGATTCGAGAAGTTCAAGTCGAACTATCTCGATGCTCCCAACACCCCGCTATTTCCTTTCGGATATGGGCTCTCCTATACAGATTTTGAATATTCCGATGTAAAAGCAGATAAGGAGAACTTTCATCCCGGGGAGGAGATCACCCTGAGCGCCACGGTTACCAATACAGGTGCCTACGACGGGGAAGAAGTCGTTCAGTTGTATATTTCCGATAAGGTGCGAAGCATCAGTCCGCCCCTGAAGGAACTCGCAGGGTTCAGAAAGATCTTCATTCCTAAAGGGGAATCCCGGGAAGTCACCTTTACGATCAGTGCTGACGACCTGAAATTTTATAACAGCGATCTGGAGTATGTCTATGAACCCGGGGAATTCGGTTTCTTCATAGCCGGAAGTTCCGCCCACGACATGCAGGGCTCCTTTGAGCTCCTCGAAGCGGAAAATTAAAAGATGTATGATTATGAGAAGTATTTTTTCCTTATTAACACTGATGTTCATCGTGCCCCTGGCCAATGCCCAGGAGGAATATAAGACCTACTGTAACCCGCTGGATCTGGATTACACCTATATGGTCTACAATGCACACCAGGGACTGTCTTACCGATCCGGAGCTGACCCCGCCGTGGTGGAATTCAGGGATGAATATTACATGTTCGTCACCCGCTCCATGGGCTACTGGCATTCCACAGACCTCTCCAACTGGGAGTTTATCACCCCCGAGAAGTGGTATTTCCAGGGATCCAATGCACCGGCAGCCTTCAACTACAAGGATTCCCTGTTGTATGTTACCGGGGATCCCTCCGGCTCAATGAGTATCCTCTACACCGATAATCCGAAAAAAGGCGACTGGAAGGCGGTCCCATCCATCCTGAATGATCTCCAGGATCCTGCCCTCTTTATGGAGGACAACGGCGATGCCTATATCTACTGGGGATCCTCCAATGTCTATCCGATCCGGGGCAAGAAACTGGACCGCAGCGAAGCTTTTAAACCGGGGGAAACGGTAGAGCTGTTTAACCTGCAGGCGGACCAGCACGGCTGGGAACGCTTTGGAGAGAACCATGGCGCGGGTGTAAGAGGCTACGTCGAGGGAGCCTGGATGACCAAACACAACGGGAAATATTATCTCCAGTACGGCGCTCCTGGTACGGAATTCAATGTCTACGGGGATGGTGCTTACGTGGGAGAGGATCCCCTTGGACCCTTTGAATACATGCCCAACAATCCCTTTTCCTACAAACCGGGAGGCTTTATCAACGGAGCCGGCCACGGCAGTACGGTTCAGGGACCGGACGGGCAATGGTGGCATTTCGGGACCATGTCAATCTCCGCTAACGTACGTTGGGAGCGCAGGATCGGGATGTTCAGAACCTACTTCGACCAGGACGGCCTGATGCATACCAATACCTACTTCGGGGATTATCCCCATTTCGTGCCGACTTCCGGAGAGAAGAGCGGCACCTTTACCGGATGGATGTTGCTCTCCTATGACAAGCCTGTAAAGGCATCTTCGGTCGCTGAGGATCATGCTGCCGAGCAGGCGGTGGATGAGGACATCAAGAGTTTCTGGCTTGCAGAAAACGCTGAAAAAGGGCAATGGCTGCAGGTGGATCTCGAGGAGATTTCGGATATATACGCGCTACAGGTCAATTTCCATGACTACGAATCGGACATGTACGGCAGAATCCCGGATCTTTACCACCAGTACACCATAGAGGGATCCCTCGATGGGGAAACCTGGGAAATGATCGTGGACAAAAGCCAGAATATGGAAGATGTCCCTAACGATTATGTTGAATTGCAGCATCCTGTCAAAGCCAGGTATATCCGATACACGAACCATCATGTACCGACCCCTCATCTCGCGGTATCAGGCTTGCGGATCTTTGGGAAAGGCCAGGGTAAGGCGCCTTCAAAGGTGAGGGATTTCGAGGTTGAGCGCCGGGACGACAGAAGGGATGTCATGATCACCTGGGAAGATCAGGATGACGCCCAGGGCTATAACATCTTCTGGGGCATTGCACCCGATAAGCTCTATAGCAGCTGGCTGGTCTACGACGAGGATTCTTTAGATATGAAGAGCCTGGGGGTCGACCAGGTCTACTATTTTGCAATCGAGGCTTTCAATGAGAACGGGGTTTCTCCAAGAACCACCCCGATTAAGGTGGAGTAAATTAAAAACGAAGTAATGATTAGACCGATGAAAATCAAAAACTGGCACTGCCTGATGGCCATGTTGGTGATCATGAGCGCTCCCGTGAAGGGACAGGAACAGATTCCCCAAACTCCCAACGTCGTCTTTATCCTTGCCGATGATGTCGGATTTGCCGATCTTGGCATCTACGGCGGAAAAGTCCCTACTCCCAATATCGACAAACTCGCCATGCAGGGCATGCGATTTACCGATGCACATGCCCCGGCTGCGCTTTGCGCCCCCTCCCGGTTCAGCCTCCTTACCGGAAGTTATCCGTACAGGAATGGCCGACCTGGCGGATCCTGGGACATCAACAACAGCTCGGGGTTCAGCTTTAACGGAGATCGAACGGAAGCGGGAAGGCATATCACGGTTGGGGAAGTACTTCAGAACGCCGGTTACAGAACAGGTTTTATAGGAAAGATGCACCTCGGGGGTGATGTCTTTGATAAGGAAGGAAGGGTGATCCGGGAGAAAAACCGGATCAACGAAATGGATTTCAGCCGGGGGGTCTCTGACGCGCTGAACAGACATGGTTTCGACTACTGGTTCGGAATGCTCAGTGGGATTCAGCACGAGCCTTATGCTTATTTTGAGAATGGCCTTTACGTTCCCGTGGATCCGCGGAATCCGGCGGATAACTCCAGTACAAGGCTCTATACGAATGGATTTTACAAGAACAGTGAAAATGGTCTTTCCGAGATCGTGGAGGCAGCGGAAGTTCCTGCCCGTGGCGATGAGGACTATGATTCCAGTCAGGCCGGGATCATTTTTTCTTCCAGAGCGGTCGATTTCATAGACCGGCACCTCGAGCAGAACCGGAAGGAGGGAAAAGACCAGCCATTTATGCTTTATTTCGCCTCCCAGGCCATACACGTACCCCATACCCCTCCATTTGATTTTGATGGCGATCCCGAGCCGATTGATGTACCCGTATCGGGAGTCACCGGTGCCGTCACCTCGGATGTCCTCTATGAACTCGATCTGCAGGTAGGGAAGATCATGGACAAACTCGAGGAGGAGGGAATAGCAGACAACACGCTTATTATCTTTACCAGCGACAACGGAGCCCTGTGGCCTAATATCACCCATTACGGAAATCCGGCGCATGATAACAATGGTCCTCTCAGGGACTATAAAGCTTCGATCTACGAAGGAGGGCACCGCGTTCCTTTCATCGTCAGGTGGGGGGACGGGACCGAGAAAGGCTCCATAGTTCCTCCAGGCACAGTTTCAGATGAAGTGATCACCGGCCTGGACTGGGTGGCCACCATGTACGAGATCACGCGTCAAAACATGCCTGAGGACCAGGCCAAGGACAGCGCCTCTCTCCTACCCGTCCTTACCGGAACACAACCAGAAGAGGTCCCGTTACACGACTTCCTGCTTTATCAGGCAGGATTTGCTTACGACGGAGCGATACGGGAAGGTGATATGGTCCTCGTCGTTGACCGGAACAATGAGGCAACAGAACTTTATGACCTCGGGCAGGACCTGGGACAGGAACACAATCTGATAGATGAGGAAGGATACCAGGAGCTCATCGAACGCCTGCACCAGAAATTCCTCAAGTATAACGATCATGACAATGACACTGTGGAGCCGAGAACGACTGCTCCTTTCAGGGTCACAAAAAAATAATGAAAAATGCCTCTCAGACATAACTGCTTCACATCTGCGCTGTTATTATCTCTGCTCCTCCTCAGTTCTTGCGGAGGCGCGCAGGAGAGATGGTATAAGGGGAATCTTCACACCCATTCCTACTGGAGTGATGGTGACGAATTTCCGGAGATGATCATGGAATGGTATAAGGATCATGGCTACCATTTCCTGGCGCTCTCTGATCACAACATCATAGCAGAAGGAGAAAAATGGAAAAAGATTCCCGAAGGAGAGATCTACCAGGAGGCTTTTAAGACCTATCTCAGCAAATATGGAGCGGACTGGGTGGAATATCGCAAGGAGGATTCAGCGATTTATGCCCGGCTCAAGACCCTGAAGGAATTCCGACCATTATTTGAAAAGCCCGGAGAATTCCTCATATTCAAAGCCGAGGAAGTGACTTCCTACCTGGGCGATAAAGCCGTACATATGGGTGCGGTAAACCTGCAGGAGAAGATCGAACCCCGGGATGGAGAGACAATTGTCGAGCTTATTCAGAACAATCTCGATGCGATTCGGGAGCAGGCCAAAAGAACCGGAAAACCCATTCTCCAGCACCTGAATCATCCGAATTTCACTTATGCGATTTCCGCCAAGGACATCATACAGGTGGACGGGGAGCGGTTCTTTGAAGTGTTCAACGGCCATCCCTATGTCAATAATTACGGAGACAGTACCCATATTAGCACCGAGGAGATGTGGGATGAAGTCAACATGGCTTACATCAGTGCAGGAAAACCCCTTTTATATGGATTGGCTACAGACGACAGCCATCATTATCACAAGTTCGGCGCAAAATTCAGCAACGCGGGACGGGGATGGGTCGAGGTTAAAGCCGATACGCTCTCGCCTTCCGCCATTATCAGGAACCTCGAGGCAGGAAATTTTTACTCCACCACTGGAGTTGAAATGGAAAAGGTCAGCTTCTCGGATAACACGCTCTCTCTGGAGGTGAAGGAGGAACCGGGGGTGGAATACCTGATCGAATTCATTGCCGCCGATAAAAATCAGCTGGAGACCAGGGTGGTAAAATCCGTCCGGGGTACAACTGGAGCTTATGCCATGAATGGGGATGACTTGTTCGTTCGGGCAAAGATTACTTCCACCAAACCCAAGGAAAACCCGTACCAGGAAGGGGATGTAGAGGTTGCCTGGATTCAGCCCTACCCGAACTCGAGATAAGGCCATCCTGCTAAAAATGCTGTTCAGAGTTGATTTCCTGAAAATTTTTCCGGTTATTCGGGATTCTTAAAGTTCCAGATGCGACCTATACCCAACATAGTATTGTCCTGCCTGCTTTTGATTCTGGCAGGATGCAAACAGCGGGAGGAGAAAACTTCCCAGGCGATGACAGATTCCGAGACCGTCCAGGAAATCCCGGCTCCCGATGGTATGGTATGGATACCGGGTGGTAAATTCATGCAGGGTGCCGTTCCAGGGGATCAAATGGCCATGATGAACGAAAAACCTGCACATCCGGTTCAGGTCGATGGTTTCTTTATCGATCAGACGGAAGTGACCAACTCGGAATTTAAGGAATTTGTGGACGCCACAGGCTATGTCACCGTGGCTGAGCGTCCCATCGACTGGGAAGCGTTAAAAAAACAGGTCCCTCCAGGGACTCCCAAACCTCATGATTCCCTTCTTGCTCCAGGTTCCCTGGTTTTCAGAAAACCCGTAGAGCCAGTGGGAAACCTGGTTGACTTTTCCCAATGGTGGAAGTGGGAAAAAGGCGCAGACTGGCGGCATCCCCAGGGTCCGGGGAGTTCTCTTGACGGGCTGGAGGACCATCCGGTGGTGCATATTGCCTATGAAGATGCTGCGGCATATGCGGAGTGGGCAGGACGAAGGCTTCCTACCGAGGCGGAATGGGAATACGCCGCCCGAGGGGGAAAAGAAGGCAGCATTTACTTCTGGGGCAATTCGTATTCAGATCTTTCCGACATGGCCAACACCTGGACCGGTACCTTTCCCACTGAGAATACACTCTTGGACGGGTTCGAGAAATCATCACCCGTAAAATCCTTTCCTCCCAACGGCTATGGCCTCTATGACATGGCGGGAAACGTATGGGAATTCACCTCAGACTGGTACAATGCGAACTATTACCAGCAGGCAAGCCAGGCAGGACTGCTAAAAAACCCGAAGGGTGCAGAACAGCCCTACAACCCACAAAACCCTAATCTCTCTGAAAAAGTGATCAAGGGAGGGTCCTTTCTCTGTCATGGTTCCTACTGTGCGAGCTATCGGATCTCAGCTCGGATGCATACCACCTTGGATTCTTCCCATGAACATTTGGGGTTCAGAACCGTTGCTACCCCGGAAATGCTCCGCAGGAAGCCTGACTAAGATTCCGGTTCTTGCCATAGATCTGTTCCTTCAAACTGATTTCCCTCCTGTCTGCGACAGCGGAGTATTATTTTCTCTTTTTTACTCCAAATAGGCCCATTCTTTTTCACAGATCACAGGCTTTTAAGAAGATCTTGACAAAATAAAGGGGCCTAAAGGCTTAATTTTAGAAAAATATATTTTATCGGAATGAACGGAGAAAACACCAGAGGAAAACCATATAATCCCACATCCCAAAGAATTTATCTTACCGCAGCTGTTTTATTGGTCACCATCCTGGTTTTCTACGGACTGGTCAAAGCCCAAGGGTTTTTAGCTCCCCTGGTCACAGCCATTATTTTGAGCCTGGTGGTCCTGCCTCTCGCCAGGAAAATGGAAAGAGGCATGAGCCGCCTGTGGGCATCCCTGCTCAACGCTTTCCTGTTGTTCCTTTTCGCACTTGGCTGTATCTTCCTGGTGGTCTACCAGTTTGAAAGCCTTACCGATGACTGGGACAAGATCAAGGAACGGATGCAGCCAAAGCTGGAGCAATCCCGGGATTTCCTTGCTAAAAAGACGCCATTGACAAAAAGCGATCTCCATTTCATGGATGGCAAGAATAGTGGAATAACAGCCTCAAAAGCAACTTCGGCAGCGAATAAAGCCCTCTCGGTGCTTTGCAGGATCACCGGGTTCCTCGGAACCTTTCTCCTGGTGTTCGTATACATTTTCTTCCTGTTGTTTTACCGCAGAAGGTTCCGGGTCTTCCTGCTAAGAATTTTTCCAGAGGAAAAAAAGGAGGAAGTAACGTCCGTCATTGCCAGAACAGCCAGGGTTGCCCCGAAATACCTCGCCGGAAAGCTGATCCTGATGGGGATCATCGCTGTGGTCTATGCTGTCGGACTCGGGATATCCGGCGTCAACAACTTTATCGTTGTCAGCCTGATTTCCGCTTTGTTGGCACTCATCCCTTACATCGGGAACATTATTGCCTACGTCCTCGCCATGGCCTTCGGTTTCCTGACTTCTGGAGATACCGCTGTCCTATTGGGGGTGACCCTCACCTTCGGACTGGGGCAGTTTTTCCAGACTTACTTCCTGGAACCTTATCTGCTGGGGGATCAGGTAGATGTACATCCGTTTTTTGTCATCCTCGCGGTGATCATAGGAAATCTCGTGTGGGGAGTCATCGGAATGGTCCTGGCTATTCCGCTGCTCGGTATCGTCACCATTTTATTTATACATACCCGGGAGCTTCATGAGCTAGGGCTGCTCCTGAGCAAAGAAAAGATCTAACCCGGTCCCATTCCGGTACTTTCCCTTTCGAGGGGCAGGCTGAGTCTGTCCCTGGTTTCCGATTCTGAAAACCCTTTGTCTGATCCTGAAGCTGACCTGCTTTCCCTCCTCCCGAACCTCATTTTTTCCAGTCCCTATTTCTCCATTCCTTCATTTTTTCTGTCCTCCGGTCTCCTCCAAAAAAAATGAAATATCCTGTAACCTTTTCCTGACTAATGCCCTCTATTTTATTAAGAACCAATTACATACTGACAAATTAGCCGGTATGATTGCCAATTTTTTATTAACCATTCAAATTCCTTATTATGAAAAACCAACATTACAGTGAGGATGGATCCGCAGGGGAAGGATCCATTACCAACGCACTCAAGACAATTCTCCGATTTTTTATCCTGCTTACCCTAGTATGGGCAGGAAGTACTCTTTTCCAGTCCTGTGAAAAAGATGTCCAACAGGATGCGATGGATCTTGACCTTAAAGCCTCTTCTGAAAAGCGGCTTAAGACCGTTGAACTGGAGGTGATCGCCGACAACATGGTATCCCCCATCGGAATGGCCGCAGCCCCTGATGAAACAGGAAGACTTTTCGTGATCGACCAGATAGGAAAGGTTTGGATCGTGAATCAGTCAGGAGAGAAACTCGAGGCTCCGTTCCTCGACGTCACCGGTCTCATTGTCACGCTCAATCCCGGGTATGACGAGAGGGGTCTTCTCGGACTGGCGTTTCATCCCGATTACGCCGAGAATGGGCGGGTATTCGCCTACTATACCGCACCACCCCCTCCCGGTGGACCTGAACCTGGAGCGGAATGGAATAACATCAGCAGAATTTCAGAGTTCAGCGTTTCTCCCTCCGATCCCAATCATGTGGATTTGAGTACGGAGGAGATCATCCTTGAGGTCAACCAGCCTCAGAGCAACCACGAAGGAGGTACCATTGCCTTTGGTCCTGATGGGTATCTCTATATCTCGATCGGAGATGGCGGTGGCGCAAATGATGTCGGTCCCGGCCATGTGGAAGACTGGTACGAGGTCAATGAGGGAGGAAACGGGCAGGATATCGAACAGAACCTGCTTGGAAATATCCTCAGAATTGATGTTGATGGAGGCATGCCCTATGCCATTCCCCCGGATAATCCATTTGTGGGCGAAGTAGGACTGGACGAGATCTACGCCTATGGATTCAGGAACCCCTTCAGATTTTCTTTTGACATGAGTGGCTCTCAACGCCTTTTTGTGGGTGATGCCGGCCAGAACCTGTGGGAGGAGATCAATGTGGTCGACAAAGGTGGCAACTACGGATGGAATGTCAAGGAGGGTGCGCACTGCTTCAGTACAGAACATCCCAGTGATATCAGCGCGATCACTTCATGTCCCGAAATCGACGGCTACGGCAACAAAATCATTGATCCTGTGATCGAGATGAGAAACCACGATAACCCCTTAGGAGGGGAAACCGTGACCATCATAGGAGGATACGTCTATCGCGGAAATGAGATTCCCGGTCTGCAAGGCAAATATGTGTTCGGATCCTTTTCTCATGATTTCGGGCCGACCGGAGAGATCTTCGTATCCAACCCTGCCGGTCCCGGTCTCTGGTCCTTTAACGAAATACCTTTGGCAGGCGGTGCCGCCGACATCGGGTATTATCTTAAAGGCTTTGGACAGGACCTCAATGGGGAGATGTATGTTACCGCCTCCATGGAGCTTGGCCCCTCAGGAAATTCCGGAGTTCTGCTAAAGATGACCCTGGCCGACCAGGAGTGATCTTTTGAAAGGGGACGGGTTTGGGTCAACTTTCCCAGGGTCGCCTGTCTCCTTTCTCCCCTACTCCATAAAAAAGCCCGGGTATCAGGACCATCCTGTTCCCTGGGCTAACAACAATCCAAAATAATTGCTATATCCTTTCCAATTTTTTATCCTGCGGGAGGCTCGCTTTCCTGATGGATATCGCCACCCCACCCCCAGGAGCTAATTTCTGTTCCAGCTTACTTCCTGCATCCACAATCACCTTCCGGATCGTATAATCCTGCGGATTCTTATTCCAACTGGCATTTTTCCCATCGGCATAAATCGTCGCCACGTATGCTTCCCCCTCAGGCAGAAAAGAAAACGAAATGTCAGCCCTGCGGGCATTCTCATCGGTAATCCCCCCGACATACCATTCCTCCTTACCTTTGGCTTTCCTGGCGATGGTGATGTAATCCCCCGGCTCAGCCTCCAGGACAAAGGTATCATCCCAGTCTACGGCAACATCCTTGATGAACTGGAAAGCATCAGGGAACCTTTCATAATTCTCCTTGAGATCCGCGGCCATCTGGAGCGGACTATACATGGTCACATAATAGGCCAGTTGTTTTACCAGGGTGGTGTTCACCCGCTGGTCCCCATTGCCATAGTAGGACAGGTCTGTCTGGAAAATACCAGGGGTATAGTCCATTGGCCCACCCATCAGCCGGGTAAAAGGCAATATCGTCGCATGCTCCGGTGGCAGGCCGGCCATGGCCTCAAACTCTGTCCCCCGGGCAGACTCCTGGGCCAGTAGGTTGGGATAGGTACGGTGCAGGCCTGTAGGTCTTACCGCTTCATGCGCATTGATCATGATCTCGTAATCCGCTGCACGACGGATGACGTGATTATAGTGGTTCACCATCCATTGCCCGTCGTGGTGCTCCCCCCGCGGAATGATCTCCCCGACGTATCCTGTCTTCACAGCGTCGTAGCCATGCTCCTTCATAAATTCGAAAGCCCTGTCGAGCCTCCGCTCGTAATTGGTCGCTGCCGCGGAGGTTTCATGATGCATAATGAGCTCCACTCCCCTGGAAGCCGCGTATTCCGTCACCTCCTCCAGGTCGAAATCCGGATAGGGGGTCACAAAATCGAACACATTCTCTTTGCCCTTTCCGATCCAGTCCTCCCACCCGATGTTCCAGCCTTCTATCAGAACCGCATCGATCCCGTTTTCTGCGGCAAAATCGATATAGTCCCTGGCATGTTCTGTGGTGGCTCCGTGACGTCTATTGGGGGTCTTTTTGGAAAAGTCGTCGGTGAGCTTCACGTTTTTGTCCGTGCTATAGGCCCAGGTACTCTTTCCCTCCACAAAATATTCCCACCAGATCCCGATATACTTCATCGGGGTGATCCAGGAAACATCCTCATAGCTGCTGGGCTCGTTCAGGTTAAGAATGAGGTTGGAAGCCAAAATTTCTGTTGCCTTGTCACTGACTACGATCGTCCTCCACGGGGAATGTGCCGAGGTCTGGATATAGCCTTTGTTCCCAAGGACATCCGGAGTGAGATGCGTACTCATCTTGAAATTTTCCGGATCAACATTTAGATGCATGGCAGCATAATTCTCCAATGCTGCTTCATGAATATTGATGTAGAGCCCATCGCTGGACTTCATCATCGACGGAGTCTGAACGGCCAGGGTGTCGATAGGATGCTGGGCACTGATATAGATAGTTGCCTCCTCCATCAGCTCCGGGATCTCAGAGATCCTGGAGGTGGTATAGGCATATTCGTTCGTGTCATAATCTCCCGGAATCCAGAATATCTTATGATCTCCCGCGAGATCGAATTCCGTTCTCTCCTCACGAATGGTGAAATAATTCAGGTTTTCCTGTTCCGGAAATTCGTACCTGAATCCAAGCCCGTCATTGAAAAGTCTGAACCGGATCCTGATCTCTCTTTCAGGAGAAGGCTGGCGTAGGGTGACCAGCAATTCTCTGTAATTGTTCCTGATCTTCTTTTGTTCTCCCCAGACCGGAGTCCAGGTAGTGTCCTTTGCTGATTCTTCCAGAGCGGCAATTTCAAATCCCTTCATCAATGAAGGTTGATCCTTTAGCTCCAGGCCAAGGCCGCTGGGCTGGATCACCTGCTTGTCCTTATACTCCAGCTGGTATTTTGGCGCGCCGCCAGCCTCAAGCCAGAATTTGAGTTCAAGCTGTCCGTCCGGGGAATTAAGGGTCTGGCCGAAGGAGGTTCCCCAGGCCAGACAGAAAAACAGCGTATATATCAATCGGGTTGTGTTTCGTACTGTCATGTGATCTACTGCTATTTTAATACCAGGTAAGAATAGGGTTCAAGGGTCACCTTTTCTTCGAGGTTCACGGTTCCCCCTTCCAGGGCGTTGGTCCACTGAGAACCGGCAAATTGTTCAGGCAGGATGTAGCTGATCTCCCTGCCGCGGAGGTTCGCCAGCACAAGGACGACTTCCTCCCCCTGGGTCATGGTAAAGACCGCCATATCATCACTGCTGTAATTGTTGAGTTTCCCCCGTCTGATGGCTTCACTTTCATTTCGGAAGGCGATGATATCGGTGTATTCCTGGAGTAAGTCGGCATCCGCAGTGGTCCAGTCGATGGGATCCCTGGTAAAGAATTCCAGACGCTCGTCAAAACCTATGGCCTGTCCATTGTAGATCATCGGAACGGATCGTTGATAGGCGGCCACCACAAAGGCCGCAACAGAGCCTTTGTCTCCTCCGAAAAGTTCCTGCGGAGTTCCATCTGTGAGATTCACATCATGATTGGTGGTATACTTGACCACCCGTTTGGACTCGTCATAGATATTGGCATAGGCCTCGGCATGTGCCTCCTGAAGGGCAGTAACAGGTGCCCCTTCAAGAAAGACTTCCTTCAGGGTTTCAAAATAATCGAATCCAAAGATGTAATCGAACCCTGATCGCAGATGTGCTTTTCGCCCTCCCTCTGCCAGCATCAGGAGTTCCTGGTCCTTGATTCCTTCCAGCAACGGAACAGCGGTGCTCCAGAAGCTGTCGGGAACAAAATCTGCTGCATCCATCCGGAAGCCATCGATATTCGCATTATACACCCAGAAGGCCATCGCATCGATCATCGCTTCCCTGAGCGCCGTGTTTTCATAATCCAACTGCGCTACATCATTCCATCCGGTTCCCGGAGGAGCAATAATATTTCCCTCCTCATCCTGCTCGTACCACTCCGGGTGTTCCGTGATCCAGGCGTTGTCCCATGCGGTATGGTTCGCGACAAAATCGAGGATCACAGCCATCCCCCTGTCATGGGCCTGGTCAACCAGGTTCCGCAGATCTTCCATAGTCCCGAATTCCGGGTTGACTGCTTTATAGTCCCGCACGGCGTATGGCGAACCGAGTCCCCCGGCGGATCTTTCCTCTCCGACAGGATAGATCGGCATGAGGTAAATAACATTGGCTCCCAGGGACTGAATATGGTCAAGCCGATCTATGACCCCCTGCAGGTTTCCTGCCTCGCTGAAGGCCCGGATGTTGACCTGATAAATAGTGGCGTCCTGACTGGCCGGAACTGCGGTAAAAGGAGAACCGTACTGATCATAGTCAAAGGCAGGTGTCCCAATGGGATCATCAGCGGTTTCGCAGGACAGCAGTACCTGACTCGAAACGAGCAGCCATAATATATACAAGTATTTCTTCATCTTCTTATTTTTCTCGATTATTCAACTTTGGTAATGGTGTAGGTGGCAGTAGCCGGATCATCCGGATTGAGATCCAGGGTGATCTTATAGGTACCGGCCTCCGAAATTCCATGAGCTCCAGGATCATCCAGATACAGGATTCCATCTTCATTGTTCCTGGGGCCATAATTGATCGTCCAGGAATCGTTTCTCCGGAACTTGACGGCACCAGGCTTAAGTTCCGTGGTAATCGTCCAAACTCCCAGTTCCGGATCATAGGTCATGTCCGTGTCTGTATCCCAGCCTCCTGCAGTAGCATCCCCTATGATTCCCCAGCTGACCGGTTCTACGCTGTAATGGGCAATAGTGGGATCCTCAGGATCGACTTTGAATGTAACCTCGTACATGCCGGCCTGGCTGATGGTATGGGCGCCCTGGTCATCGAGGTAGGCTATTCCCTCTTCATTATTTCTCGAACCGTAGTTCACTGTCCAGGAATCGTTCAGCCTGAACTTCAGGGCTCCTGGAACCAGGTATTGCGTAATTTTCCAGGCCTGCGCCTCCGGATCATAGACCATATCCGTGTCGGTGTTCCATCCGCCTGGAGTTGCCGTTCCTATGATGCCGAAGGAATAGGGTTCCGCAGCCCATCTCATCGTGTTCAGATCAACAGTAATCAAATAAGTTCCTGCCTCGGGAACAGATAGGTTGTTCGGGCTGTCAAAGATCAGATTGCCATTGTCATCATCTCCATAGTTCTTCTCCCAGGTCTGGTCCAGGGTTACCTTGAACTGAAGCGCATTCTCCGGGAAATTCATTACTCCCTCATATACCCCGCTCACCTCAGTGGAAGGAATACTGAGGGCTGTGGAAGGGTCCCATCCCTGGTATGCACCCGGGAGAAAGATCTCTTCCAGCAGGATAACGGGATCATAGGGAACCACGGAAAGACCCACCGCAGGAGAAGATACCGTTCGGTCCATATCCGCCTGAACCCTTACCACCAGCTTTCCTTCAGCTTCCGGCTGGAGGCCCAGTTCCTCGGCGATCTGGTTGATGTCAAGAACCTCAAAGGACTTGCTGAACACATTCTTTCCAGCTGTAAAGCTGATGGCATTTTGCCAGCCGTTATCCCCTACTGTATCTGAAGGTACATCGAATTGAACCGTATATTCCACAGGGGCTTCTATCGGAAAGATCACCTCCGGCCATGAGACTGTCAGAGCAGGTTCAGCCTGATTCTCCTGTAACAGAACAAGAGCGTCCGAGGAAAGTGCAGGGGCCTCGGGAAAATTCACTTCCTGCAGTCTCGTCAACTCCTCCTCTTTTTCACATGAGGCGAGGCTGAAAACAACCAGCGACAGAATCAGGACCTTATTGAATAGATTTTTCATAATGCTTTTGATTTAGTATCCGGGATTTTGTTCTAGATTCGGATTGGCATCCAGTGCAGAGGTCGGGATGGGGAACAGTTTCCGGAAAGGTTCTGACTGGTCCCTGAACTTGTTTGGCTCCAGAAAAGTCCCGAAGCGGATCATATCCTGTCTCCTGTGACCTTCCCAGTTGAGTTCCAGCCCGCGCTCGTGGTAAATATCTTCCAGGCTTGGGTTGCCCTCCAGGGGAGCCAGACCCGCCCGCTGACGTACTGCATCGACCAAGGGTTTGGCAGCAGCTGCGTCTCCGAGCCGTACATAGCATTCCGCCTTCATCAGCATGAAATCAGCGTACCGGTATATCGGGAAGTCATTTGAGGCACCCCCTCCGTCCATGGGTTCTACCGGATAAAATTTCATGTTTCTGACTCCGGCAAAAGGATCAGCACCAGGATTCATCAGGTTGGAAACTTCGAGGCTGTATTCTATCCCGCCGGGTTGAGGTCCGACCTGGTACTGCGCTTTCCGAATATCCTGATCCTGGTACATCTCGTAGTATTCACTGGGAACAATGGTTCCGTTCCAGCCGCTGTAGCCAAAGAGGGCCTGCGCATGAGGACCGCTTAAGCTCCGGACGGTGTAAATATTCCGTGACACCACGTTTGCGGTGGTATAGATGGCCAAAATGGTTTCATCATCAGGTAATCGATCCCCGAACAGCTCGTAATACTGATATCCAAGAGGGCTGCTTTCACTCGGCCCGCCGGGATGGAGTGAAAATCCTCCCGCCTCCAGTTTTTCTATAGCAGAAATCGTTTTCTCCCACTGCGGGGTGCCGGTGTATACCGCTGCATTCAAGTACACCTTAGCCAGTAAGGCATAACCTGCCCACCTGTTAAATCTTCCGTAGAAGGCACCTCCCTTAGTAGTTGGAAGATCAGGAACGTAAGTAGTGAGTTCACTGACGACGAACTGGTAGATCTCCTCCCGGGGTACCTGTGGAAGCTTTTCCACGGTTACACTGTTTTCGGTATAGAAGGGCACATTGCCAAAGTCATCCATCAGCAGATAATAGAAGAAGGCCCGTAAGACGCGCGCCTCTGCGATTTTCTCTACGGCTGCTCCTGAACTTTCCAGCTGTTCCACAGCCAGGTTCGCACTGAAGACAGCGCTGTACAACCAATTCCAGGTATTGTTGATAATATAGTCCGTTGGAAGCCATTGGTGCGTATAGAGACGGGCAAAATCGAGCTGCCAGTCCCCGGTATTACGGTGGGGAATTACCTGCTCATCTGCGCACATGGAGTTGAGGTCATACCAGCCATTGTCCGCACCAGCATAACCAACACCACCCCAATTACCTCCTATTTTGGCATACACGCCGGCCAGGGCGACATCTGCTCCCTCTGGCGAGGCGTAGAACTCCTCTGCAGGATATTTATCATAGACCTCTTCCTCCAGCTTGGTACATCCTCCCAGCATGGGAATCGCCAGAAGCATCCATATCAGTTTCTTTCTCAATTTCATCTTAGATCAGTTAAATTTTACATTAAGTCCTATGGCTATGCTTTGTGTCCGGGGATAAATCCCATTATCTCCACCAAAGCCATTCCCGCCACTGAGGTTCAGCTCCGGATCCAGTCCGGAATAATCGGTAAAGAGAAGGAGGTTCCTTCCTGTGACAGAGAGCCTGGCAGAGGCTATATGGGCGAAATCCGGATGGAAGACATAACCAGCAGTCACATTCTCTAGCCGGATGAAATCCCCATCCTCCAGCCACAGGTCCGATCCGTATCGGGTGGTGAACATCCCGAGGGAAACGGCACTCTCCAGAACGTTTGCCTTACCGAGGTTCTCCATCATGCTCAGGTTTTGTCGCAGTCCGTTATAGATTTTATTGCCGCCTGAGCCTCTCCATACCATGGAGAAATCGAAGTCCTTGTATTGCAGGGAAGGATTGATGGCGAAGTTATACGTAGGAAGGGCGGATCCGGCAAGCGCACGATCCGGACTTCTGATTCCCTGATCGATGACCCCGTCTCCATTGCGATCCAGGACTGTTTCCGCATTGGCCTCGTCCTTTCCGGTATGGTGCAGGATGGAAAAAGTTCCGATGGGCTCCCCTTCGATCAAAAATGAATTGGGTCCCCAGGGGACATAATCCGTATTCAGCGGTACGCCGTTTATACTTCCGCTCAGATTCAGCACCTCATTATCCAGGATGGCCCCGTTTCCTGCCAGGGTAAGGGTAAAATCCTCACCTCGGATCAGGTCATAGCTCAAAGCCGCCTCGATTCCCTTGTTCCGGATGCTTCCCACATTGGCCACTATTGAGCCGAAGGGGAAAGGAGGCTGTGGCACGGTGTAGTTAAAGAGGAGATTGTCCGTAGTCGCTGTAAAGGCGTCCAGGGATCCTGTAAGCCTGAAATCCCACAGGGCGAAATCCAGCCCGATGTTTGCCTGCTTCTTGGTTTCCCACCTCAGGTCCTCATTGGCGTTCTGGGTGATCTGGAAGTTGGTGATCTGTTCTCCGCCGAAATAGGTGACCCCTGCAGCCCCGACAAGAGACAGGGAGTTCTGCGGGTAGAGTCCCTGCTGGTTTCCGGTGATTCCATATCCTGCCCGGAGTTTAAGCTGATCGAACAGGTCCTGGTCCTCCATAAAACCTTCCTTGTCGATATGCCATCCCACTGCCGCAGCAGGGAAATTTCCCCATTTGTGGTTTTTCCCGAAGACCGACGAGCCATCCCTCCTGTAACTCAGGGTAAGCAGGTACCGGTCCATGAAGGTGTAGTTCACCCGACCCAGGAAAGAGACCAGCTTTCTGTCGTTCTTGTACGAAGAGATATCTCCTGGCTGAACGCTTGAGAGATCTCCCAACTGCAGCGCATTATAGGTGGCGATATCATTAAAGAACCCGCGTGCCTGAAGGAAGTTTCCCTGATACGTCTGCTTCTGCCACTCGTAAAGAGCCAGAACGTCCAGGTAATGATCCCCGAAGTCATCTTCGAATTCAAGGCTGACGTTGGTCAGCTTCTCATCCTGGCGATTATTATTGATATTGGCGAAACCTTCCTGATCTATTGCAGCTGCCACTGTAGATTTTACCGGGAGAAAGAAGCCCCACATATTATCGGTCTTCCTCCAGCTTCCAAACCATGCGAGTTTAAATTCCGGAAGGATTTCCAACTCGGCATTCAGGCTTCCCAGGAAGTTGTTATTTTTTCCTTCGTTTACTACAGTCTGGGCTACCGCATAAGGATTGATATACTGGAAGACATTGGGATCCATATAGTATCCTCCGTCGACGTCGAACACCGGATCCGTCGGACGCATCACATAGGCGTTGGAGATGAGGTTGGAGGTAAAAGCGGCCCTCCCTATGCTCTGAACACTGCTCTCGGTATTGTTGATCCCGCTGTTGAGATTCATCGTAAGGGTGAGGCGATCATCGAGGGCGTGTTGGGTTGCGACAATCCGTCCAATGAATTTCTCATTGTCTGAATTGATTACCACCCCTTCCTGGAGAATCGCACTGACCGAAGCGCGGTAATTGAAATTATCAGAGCCTCCTCCAAAGGCCAGGGTATGGTTCTGGGTATATCCGGGTCTGGTGAGGATGTCGAACCAGTCCGTATCGGCCCCGTGATTTGTGGAGGGTGGCACTTCATATTTTTTCGCCTGTTCCCACCACTGATCCGCATCGAGCATGTCCAGTTGTTCCGGAATAAAGTCGAAGGAAGTGATCGAACTCAGCTGTACGATGGACTGACCGAGCTTATTCTTCTTAGTGGTCACGATTATCACCCCGGGGGCACCTCTCGAGCCATAGATCGCTGTGGCGGAAGCATCCTTGAGAATATCTACAGAGGCAATCTCGCTCGGGGGTATTTGGTTTAAAAGGTCCATATTCCCCTGGACCCCGTCCACCACCACAAGCGGATCATTCCCCCCGATAAGAGAAGTGATCCCCCTGATCCTGACACTTGGAGCGGAACCCGGTTCACTTCCGGTCTGGGTAATACTTACACCGGCAGCCTTACCTACCAACTGCTGCAAGGGATTGGTAATGGCTCCCTGGTTGAGTTCATCTTCCGATACGGAGGAAACCGCTCCGGTAACATCTTCCTTGGCCGTGGTTCCATACCCAACCACAACTACCTCGGCCAGAGAAGCTGCATCAGGCACCATCTGGACCCGGAGCTCCTCCTGATCGGCCGAAACCCGTTGCTCCTGATATCCCAGATAACTGATGACCAGATAAGCGTCTGGGCCACTAACCTCTATGATAAAATTCCCGTCAAAATCTGTGACCACACCGTTCGATGTTCCTTCTTCCACTACAGAAGCGCCTGGAAGAGGAATACCATCCTGATCAACTACCTTTCCAGTAATGGTTTCCTGCAAGGATTCAAGTGGCGGCAGATCTGCCGTCTTACCAGAGGATGTCCCGGCACTCATGGTCAGGGGAAACAGCAGGGCAAGGAGCAGGAAAAAAGGATACCGGGCGATCCATTTTCTTTTCCGGTCAATGTTCGAAAACACTTTCATATACATCTTGATTTTTAGTTCAGTCTCCGGAAGTGTAGCAGCGGAAACGTTTTCGTCCCATCCCGACCCGAAGCCTGTAATTTAGCTTGACCTCAAAACTAAAGGAAATGTTAAGCGAAGGAAAGGCCTACAGAAAAAATCAAGGTAATATAGAACTAAAAATTCTTACAAAACATTGTATATCAATATTTTAATAATATATGCAATTTTTGAAAAACAAGGTTTTAAGCCCGTTGTAAAACCTTGAATTCTCGTTAATTTCCCTATCTTGCGGCTTCCAGAGGGATCTGGATTTCATTAGAATTAAAATCAAAACAGGAAGACTGCATGAGATATTATTATTGGCTGACCTTGTTATGGCTTCTCCCTGTACAGGGGCAGGAAACAAAAAACCTGCTCGACAGCCTTGATCAGGAGCTCCAAAGACAGGAGGTTTATGTACATAGAAAACAGGAACGAATCGATCAACTACGTAGACGGGTGCATCGAAATGACCTGAAAGGGGATCTGATCTCCCAGTACGATACCTATCTCCAGCTGTTTCAGGAATATAAATCCTTCAAGTATGATTCCGCCTATTTCTACATAGACAAGGCCAAAAGAACAGCGGCTTCCTTAGCGGACTCCTCCCTCATCGCCAGGGCAGAAATGAAGGAAGGCTTTATCCTCCTGTCCTCAGGCTTATTCAAGGAAGCGGTAGACAGCCTCAACGCCATCGATCCTGAGGATCTGGTCAGGGAAGATAGATATCAATACCATTTTATCAGGGCCAGGCTGAACTATGACCTGGCCGACTATAACAATGACCGGCGCTTTCAGACCAGCTACATCCACAAAGGAAACCATGCTATCGAACGTGCGCTGACCTATACAGATTCTTCCGATCAGCGATACTGGGCGGCTGATGGGCTGAGAAGAATGAAACTTCAGGAGTGGAAAGCTGCCAGAGATGCCTTTTTAAAACTCATCACTGAATTCGAACTTTCTCCAGAAGACTATGCCGTAGCGGCCTCCAGTCTCAGCTACGTCTATTCCCAACTCGGGTCCTCCGAAAAAGCGGTCGGTTATCTGGCCACTGCGGCGATCTCAGATATTCGGAGCGCCACTATGGAGAATGTGGCCTTGCGAAATCTGGCACATTACCTTTATCGCGATGGTCGGCTGGAGAAGGCGCATTCCTATGTACAAAAGGCCCTTAAGGATGCAACATTTTATAATGCCCGGCATAGAAAGATCGAAATCTCTTCCATCCTGCCTATCATAGAAGGAGCCCAATTGCTCAGGGTTCAAAATAAGAACGACAGCCTGGAGAAGACGGTGCTCCTGCTTGCGCTGCTTTCGGCGGCCATCCTGCTCTTCCTCTTTATCATTTACAAACAGCTCAAGGAAAAAAATTCGGCAAGGAAAGCCCTGGGTCTTTATAACCTTCGGCTTCAGGAAATGAACAGAAACCTGGAAGAGGCTGATGCCATCAAGCAGGACTACATCACCTATTTCCTGAAGGCCACTTCCCAGTTATTCAGCAAGATCGGCCATCTTCAGGCGAGTACGGTACAAAAGATCAAGACCAAACAACCTGAGGAGGTGCTTAATGTTCTAAAGAAGTACAGTATCAAAAAGGAGAGAAAGGATCTGTTCCGACAGTTCGACGAGGTTTTCCTAAAGCTCTTTCCTACCTTCATTGAGGACTTCGACAGCCTATTTGAGCAGCGGGTAAGAAAAGAAGTCAAGGAAGGGGAATTGCTCAGCAAGGAACTCAGGATTTTTGCGCTATACCGACTGGGGATCCAGGATAGCCAGCAGATTGCGGAATTCATGGATCTTTCGGTTGCCACCATCTATTCCTACAAGGCTAGGCTTAAGGGACAATCGCTTTACCGGGATTCCTTCGAGGATAAAATCCTCCAGATCCAGACGCTTCACTGATCCCGAAGGGCCATTGCTGCTTTCCCGGCTCAGTTCTGTAGTCGCAGCTCCTGAATTTTTTCCCTGATCCCCGAAAGATCCTTGAGGGGCTTAACCAGGTAATCCTCCACTACGTCATAATTCGCTGCCTTTTCTCGATCTGCCCTGTCCACAGAGGAGGTCACTACAAAAACACTGGTTTCTGAGCGAATGTCCCTCTTCCCGAGCTCATCGAGAAACTGCCACCCGTTCATGACCGGCATATTGAGGTCCAGAAGGATCACAAAGGCCTTTTCCTCGGCGTCCCTGGCCAGGAGAAACTGAAGCGCATCCCTGCCGTTGAGGAATGCCTGTGGATCATCTGATAATCCCTTGTTTTTTACGATTTCCTGATGGAGAAATGACATCATCTTGTCATCCTCCACAATAAGTACCTCTACCTGTTTCATCGGAGTACCTCTGCTTTACTGACGATAGATTTTACGATCTCATCCAGTTCGTGGGCAGTTTCCTTGATACTTCCCAGGAGCGGGTCTTTTTTCACCTTCTTTTCCTCTAGGTAATCCACGCAGGCGAGCAGGCGGCTGAGCGGAGCCCTGACGGTATGGGACTGCTCCCATGCGATTTGCGAGAGTTTCTCGTTTTGCCGTTCAATGGCCTCCACCTGCTTCTTGAACTGGGTGATGTCCTTCCCTACCGCGAACTGGAGTCCCCCCTGGAGAAAATTGGTCACCGACCAGGAGAACCAGTGGTACTGGCCATCTTTATCCCGCCACCGGGATTCATAATGTGCCACCTCCCCATCCTGAAGTTCCTCCATTTGCCATTGCTCGAAAAGGACGAGATCATCCGGATGCATCAGGCTGATAAACGGGATTTCGAGCATCTCTTGCTCAGAATAACCCAGGATTCTTTCAAACGACGGACTGAGCTTCTTAATATAGCCTTCCTTTCCGATCACTGCAAGGACATCCGGGGAAAAATCGAAGATCTTCTGAAGCTCTTCTTCCGTCTTCTTTCTTTTGATGCTTCCCGCGAGTTTGTCCTGGACCCCTTCTTTAAGCGGTAGCACCGGAAGGGGCTCTTCCTGAAACACGGAGGTAAAGAAATTGACCACTGCAGTAACCTCATTTCCGGATATAATCGGGCTCGAAACAATTCCCCTGTAAACCTGGATGTCTCCGGCTTTACCTGTTTGTTGTTCCTGAAGATCAGCCGTAACAGTCATTTGGTCATTCACAGCCCGCTCCGCATAATGCTGTCCCGATTCCGGAGCAGGTAATTCGTCGGCGGTCCATACTGCATATCGTTTCAGCTCGGTGGCTTCAAAATCCCTGGCCCATATCTCTACAGCGGCAGCTCCCGCCTGTATTCCGAACTCGCCGGCCACCGGCTCCAGGCTTTCACTCAGGCTGCGATTCTGGTCAAAGGCATTCTGAATAAAAAGAGCGAGTTCCTTCTGGCGCTGATATTCCCGGGTCTCCGTGATATCCAGGACATTTGCGAGAAAATGCTTCCGGTTTCCATATCGGATGCTCTGGAGGTGAATCTGTACCGGATACGTGGAACCATCTTTCCGGATCGCATCCCTTTCATAGATGCGGCCTTTCCTGCTCCGCTCCACAGCATGGAGAATGTCCTTTAATCGCCTTTCATGAAAATCCGCTATAATTTCACCAAGATGAAGATCCTTAATCTCATCCGCTGAATAACCCAGGTTCCGCAGCCCTTCCTCATTGATGTATTCAAGCTGTAAATTCTCCGGATCGAAGATGTAAATCTCATGAAGGCTTTTCTGCAGAATTTCCAGCAGCTGAAACTTCTCCTCCTGGGCGCGCCTTTTCTCCTCTCTAGAACGGTTTTTTTCACTCGCATTCTTTACGGCAGAAGGGAGCCTTCTCAGTCGATCCTTTAGAATGTAATCATCTGCGCCTTTCTTCATGATATCGACCGCAAATTCCTCAGAAACGGTTCCCGTGACCAGAATAAAGGATGCCGCAGGATTGTAATCCCTCCGGTAATCCTGGAAAAGTTCAAGAGCTTCCATAGAATTGAACTGCGGAAGGCTATGATCTGAAATGACCACATCAGGGGAGAATGCCAGCAACTTCTCCTGATAATCCTTTTTGGAGTCGACCACTTCGGAGATAAAAGAGATCTCCTCTTTTTTCAGCGCATGTTCAATAAGCACAACATCTTCATGGGAATCCTCCACAAGAAGAATACGTAATTTTTCGTCCATAGCATTTAGTAGTATTTGGGGTTCTACTCATATAAATTGAATTCCAACCAGTATTGGCTGATCATGGAAACCGTCTTGCTGAATTCGGAAAATTCAACCGGTTTCACTATATAACTGTTCACTCCTGCGTCATAACAACTCCGGATATCGGAAGGCTCCTGGGAGGAAGTTAAAACGACCACAGGGATATTTTGTGTCCTTTTGTCTTCCCTGATCATCTTCAAAACCGCCAGCCCATTGAGTTTGGGCATATTGAGATCGAGAACCACCACCCGGGGTTGTTGAATCCCCTGTCCCTCACAAGTCCCCGTGCCAAAGAGAAAATCCACTGCCTCCGCCCCGTTCTCTACATGAACAATATTTCTGCTAAGGCCGTTTTTCTTCAGCGCTCTAATGATCATTTCTGCATCTCCCGGGTCATCCTCGACCAGTAATATATCTGTCAGTCTTTGATCCATAAAAATCTAATTGAGCGTGAAGTAAAAGGTAGCTCCCTGGTCTTCTTTACCCTCTGCCCATACGCGGCCTCCGTGATTGTTGATGATCCTTTTGACCACTGCCAGACCTATCCCGATTCCATCGAATTCCTTGGCACTGTGCAGCCTCTGGAACACGCCAAAAAGCTTTTCCTTATAGGCCATATTAAAGCCGGCTCCGTTGTCCCTGACGAAAAACACCAGATCCCCTTCCACCTGCTGGGTCCCTATCTCTATAACAGGCTGTTCTTTTCGCGAGGAATATTTGATCGCGTTGGAGATCAGATTTACATATACCTGTTTGATCAGCGCGATATCCCCTTTGACATTGGGAAGTTCCTGGATGATGAATTCTGGTTTGGGTCCCTCAGGGATAGTAATTTCTTCAAGCACATGTCTTACCAGATCATTAAGATTGATCATTCGCAGGCTATTCTCACTTCTGCCCAATCGGGAAAGCTTCAGCAGACTATCGATGAGGTCACTCATCTTCAGGGCACTCCCGATCACTTTGTCCAGAAGCCGTTGGGCCTCCTTGGGAAGTTCTTCGGCATAATCCTCCTTAAGGATGGTGGCAAAACCGTTGATACTTCTTAAAGGGGACCGAAGGTCATGGGATACGGAGTAAGAAAATGATTCCAGTTCCTGGTTGATCTGCTCCAGGTCCTCATTCTTGCGTTTCAAATCTTTGTTCAGTTCGAAAAGTGCAATCTCCTGTTGATGTTTCTCGATAAAGAATTTGACTTTATTGATCAGGATTTCAGGTTGGAAGGGTTTGGTGATAAAACTGAAGGCGCCCTTTTCATATCCTTTAAAAACATTGAGGTTATCCGTATATACGGCGGAGATGAACACAAAGGGCAGGTTAGCCGTTTTTTCTTCCTCCCGGAGAATACTCGCCAGTTCATAACCGTCCATCTCCGGCATCTGAACATCGAGCAAGGCCAGCGCAAAATCATGATACAGGGTTGCCTTGAGGGCATCATTCCCATTGGTAGCCTCCACCAGATCTATATCGAGATCCTGCAATACCGTCCTTAGGGCCTTCAGGTTTTCCGGTCGATCATCAACAATAAGGATCTTGGGTTTGATGTTCATCTATCGTTTTCTTTTCCTTGCATTTTTATTCTTACTAAATTTAGAAAAATTAGGTCAGAATCAGCACTTTATCGATCATTTTGTTACCCATACCTGAATCAGGGAGATCAACCTTCCTACATCGACCGGCTTCGGGATATAATCGTTCGCCCCTGCACGAATGCATTTTTCCTTATCATCCTTCATCGCTTTTGCTGTCAGAGCGATCACGGGCAATTCCCTGAACCTGGGCTGCTCCCTGATCCGCCGCATCGCCTCGTATCCATCCATCTCCGGCATCATGATGTCCATCAGGACCAGATCGACATCCTTGTGGTCGTCTAGCAAACCCAGGGCCATTTTTCCATTATCCGCCTTCAGAATCTCCATCCCCTGCTGTTTAAGCACCTTGGAAAGCGCAAAAACGTTTCGCATATCATCATCCACAACCAGTACCTTTTTACCCTGTAAAGCGGCATCCCCGGGATGTAAATCCGTGATGATGCGTTGCTTGGCCTCCGGCAGATTCCGAACGGTCCGGTGCAGGAAGAGAGCAGTCTCATCCAGCAATCGTTCTTCTGATTTCACCCCTTTAATGATGATGCTTTCCGCATGTCTCTCCAGTTCCTCGTTTTCCTCACGGCTGAGTTCCCTCCCCGTGTAGATAATAATCGGAGGGATCGCTTCCTCCCGCCTTTCCAGTTCACTTATCAGTTCAAAGCCGCTCATGTCTGGCAAACCAATATCAAGGACTATACAATCCACTTCGTTCTTCTGCAATTCCGCGAGGGCTTCTTTCCCCGATCCCGCCTCCAGGCACTGGACATCCCCGTTCCCGATCAGTTTTCTGATGGCTTTCCTGGAATTACCATCATCCTCAACGATGAGCAGGTTCTTCATTTTTCTGCTGACAAAATTCTCAATCCTGTTGAAGGCCTTATCCAGTTCGGCTTTGGCTATAGGTTTCACGAGATATTCCACCGCCCCTTCCCTGATCGGATCCAGGGTTCTTTCATCTACCGAGACCACATGTACGGGAATGTGCCGGGTTTCCGGATTTTCTTTGATCCTGCTGAGGACTTCCCGACCACTGATCCCCGGCAGGTCGATATCCAGGATAACCGCATTGGGTTTAAAGCGTTCGACCAGGACAAGACCATCCTCCCCTGTAGATGCAGTCAGGGCCTTAAATGATTTCTCATTTGCCTGCTTTTTCAGGATGCGGGCGAAACTCAGGTCATCCTCAATGATCAGGACTATCCTGTCTCCGGGCCGAATATGTTGCCGGTCGTCATCAATAGTGGGATAGTTCAAGAATTCCTCCCTGGGAGGAGCTGGTATGTCATTGGGTTCTGCGGGTTTCTGCTCAACATGGGCCTCTTGCAGGGGCGAACGCAACGGTATCATCAGCGTAAACTCTGATCCCCTGCCCACTTCGCTGGTTAGGGTGATCTCTCCCGAAAGCAACCGGGCCATTTCCCTGGAAATAGACAGGCCCAGCCCTGTCCCGCCATATTTTCTTGCCGTCCCCCCGTCTGCCTGCTGAAACGCCTCAAAAATAGCCAGCTGTTTTTCCTTTTTGATCCCGATACCGGTATCCCGCACCGAAATTGCCAGATGGTCTTCGTTTTTCCTCAATGCTGCCACCTCGATACGGCCAGTGTCCGTAAATTTCAGCGCATTGGAAATCAGATTTTTAAGGATCTGGCTGAGGCGTTGTGGATCAGTCTGGATAAACTCAGGCAGGTCTGAATCCAATTCCTCACGAAGTTCAAGACCTTTCTGAGTGGCCTGGTGCTTAAAGGTCCTGATAAGATTACCAAGGAACTCCCGAATCCTGACCTTTTCTAGATGCAGCGTCATTTTCCCTGCCTCCACGCGGGAAAGATCTAATACTTCATTGATCAGAGCCAGCAGGTCCTCTCCACTGTTATAAATAATCTCTGCGCTCTCCACCTGATCTTCGTCCAGATTTCCGTTCTTATTGTCGGCAAGGTCCCTGGAGAGAATGAGCAGGCTGTTTAGCGGAGTGCGCAATTCGTGGGACATATTGGCCAGGAATTCCGATTTGTATTTGCTGCTGACCTCAAGCTGTCTCGTTTTTTCTTCGACATCTGACTTGGCTGCCTCGATTTCCTGATTTTTCTTATTAAGTGCCTGAGTCTGTTCCTCCAGTTCCTGATTCGTTACCTGTAATTCTTCCTGCTGTTGCTTGAGGTTTTGGGTCTGTTCCTCCAGTTCTTCATTCATCTGGCGTAATTCCTCCTGCTGGGTTTGCAGCTCCTCACTTTGTACCTGTGTTTCCGCCAGTAGTTCCTCCACTTTTTTCCTGGCTTCTGCGGAATGCACCGCCAAGGCGATATTCTCCAGGGCACTTTCCAGAAACTCCATGTCCCGGTCTTTAAAGGCGGATAGCCGTCCCATTTCAATCACACCCAGAACCTTTTCCTCGAAGAGAAAAGGGATTACGACCAATTCAACGGAGCGGCCTTCTACAAGCCCGGAGTTTATTCTGAGGTGATCCGGATTGACCCCTGAAACGATCATCCGTTTCCTCTCCCGTGCAGCCTGGCCCACGAATCCTTCCTGAAGTGAAAATCTCTCCCTTACCTGCTCGTTAGGAGAAAATGCATAGCTTCCCTTTAGTTCCAGCGCATTCCCCTCCTCGTTCATCAGGTAAATCGCCCCGATGTTCGCCTTCAGGTAGGTGGATAGGAACCCGATGATGTTATCCGCAAGCTGCCTTATGTCCTGGTTTCCGATTATTCGGTCATTGAACTGGTTGAGCCCTGTGCTGAGCCAGGCGTTTTTCTCATTGAGGCGCGTCTTATTCCGGAGGGCCCGGGCCATTTTTTGCAGTGAAATCCCAAGACGGTCATCACCAGAACGGGGTTCAATGGTCACAGCATAATCCCCAGAGGCTATTCTGTCCGCATCTTCCGTGATTTCCCGGAAGCTCTCATTGATATTGATCAGGGAGCTGACGATTGGGTTGAGCTCGTCATCTATGGTCTGGACAAGCACTTCGTCCGGGTGTTCGCGACTCGCAATCCTTTCCGCCTTGGCGGCAATGGTTCGAATTCTTTTGTTCACGCTGCCGACGATCCAGTAAATAATCAGGACTGCGAGCCCTACAGCTGCGAGGATCAGGAGGAGCATTATACTGAGTACTTTTTCAAATTCCTGCTCCCGGGAAGCCTTTTCTGTCTCGATATCACCTCTGTTCTTTGCGATCAGCGCCTCGAGTTGCAGCGCCGCCGATTCCCTGTAGGTCTCGGGATGACTGAAATCCCGGAAGGCACTATCGCGTTGCGTTTCCAGGTCCATCAGCAGGAAGAGGTAGTCCGTATAGGTCATCCAGCTGTCTGAAAACGCTTCGAGGATCCGCTTCCCTCTTGGGTCGGACAATTTCTCTAATTCTGCTGTGAGCCTCTCTATGGTTTTCAGGGACTGGAGGATTTCATTTTCGATGGGATCCCGCAGTTGCGGCCGGGATACGAGATGTAGATCTTTTTCAGCACGGGAGATTTCCAGAACCTCCTGCAGGACCTGATGCGAGTATTCGATTTTCTCCGAGGCGTTCTCTGAAAGCTTAGAAAAGCGGCTGTTGATATCCCTGAACTGGTAAAGCATAAAGAACAGCATTCCCACGAACAAACAAAGAAGCAGTGCAAAGCCAGCTAAAAGCCTTGCCTTTATGGATTTATTCATAATGATCAGTTTTGGGAGTCTATTTCGATCAGAAAGTTGATGAGATCCCGCAATTCCAGCACATAATGCGGGGCAGCTACAGCCATTGCAGCGGCCGGCATATAGGAGGAAAAGGCGGTTTTAGGATCCTCGACAAGACACAACCCTCCACAGTCCCTGATCTGTTTCAGGCCTGCAGCTCCGTCGTGGTTTGAGCCTGTGAGTACAACACCTACGAGCTGTGGTCCATAGGCAAATGCCGCGCTTTGAAACAACACATCGATAGAGGGTCTTGCATAGCTCTCCCTGGGATCTATAGTCAGAGAGAACGTGTGGTCGGATTCAATCAATAAATGGTAGTTTGGGGGAGCAATATAGATATTTTTGTTAAAAATTTTTTCCTTTTCATCCGCTTCTTTAACATTTATCGCACAATTTTTACCGATAATATCAATCCATTGGCTGTCGGAAAAAGGGCTGAGATGCTGGCAGATGATGATCGGAAGATCGAAATCCGGGGGAACCGCCCGGATCAGCATCTTAAGCGCATCCATCCCTCCGGAGGAAAGACCGATGACAATGGCGCTGTATTTTTTCCCTGTCCTAATATTTCTTCTTGAAGATTCTGTGGTCATGGTCGATTTCGGCGTATTGGCCGGCAAATTTGCTGAACTGCAGGCTCTCCTTGGATCCCAGACATAACACTCCTCCGCTGATCAGGCTGTCGTAAAACAGGCCGTGCACCTTTTCCTGCAGCTCCTTGTTAAAATAGATCAGGACGTTACGACATAATACAAGATGTACCTCCGCGAATACGGAATCGGTGACCAGATTATGATGGCCCCAGACGATGTTCTTCTTCAGGTTCTGATTCATAATGGCCATGTCATAGGATGAGGTGTAATAACTTCCAAAGGATTCCTTTCCTCCTGAAAGTTGATACCCGGAGGTATATTCCTTCATCAGCCGATTCGGGAATATCCCCGCTTTGGCCTTGTCAAGAGCCTCCTGGTTAAAGTCAGTGGCATAAATGGTGGTGCGCTCGTATACCCCTTCTTCCTGCAAGAGGATGGCCATGGAATACGCTTCCTGACCGGTAGAGCAGCCGGCATGCCAGATTTTGATAAAGGGATAGGTCCTCAACACCGGAATGACCTTTTCGCGAAGCCTGCGATAAAATCCCGGATCTCGAAACATCTCTGTGACTGTGATGGAGAGATCCTGGAGAAACTGGTAGGCAAAAGCCGGATCTGTGCTTATCTGTTTCTCAAGCGCAGCCGGGTCAGAAAGCCCGGAGACGCCCATCCGGTGCAATACCCTTCTTCGTATATGGGCCCGGGAATAATCCCTGAAATCGAAGCCGTACATGTCATGAAGTGTGGCCAGGAGGCTTTCCAGGGCATCATCAGAAAATTCATCACACACCATCTGTTGATTGGTTTTTGGGTTTGGCGCCTGGAGGTCAATCCTGGAACCAGGAAGCATATTTGATGTAGTTCAGGGAGGTCCGGCCCAGGTTTTTCACCTGCTCCTCAGTCAGCGGTTTCACCCGTCGTGCGGGAACGCCTGCATAAAGGTATCCCGGTTCACAGATACTGCCTTCCAGAACCACTGCACCGGCCGCAATAATAGTGTTTTCTCCTACAACCGCACCATCCATGACGATGGCGCCCATGCCGACCAGTACGTTGTTCCTGATCGTGCAACCGTGGACGATAGCCCGATGTCCTATGGAGACATTGTCTCCAATAGTGGTGGCTGCCTTCTGATAGGTACAATGGATAACTGCGCCATCCTGAATATTTGTGCTGTGACCAATTCTGATGGAATTCACATCCCCCCGGATCACCGCCCCAAACCACACGGAACATTGACTGCCAAGGATGACGTCGCCCACTATGGTTGCATTCTCAGCCAGATAGCAGTTTTCCCCTATCTCAGGGAAATGTTCTTTTACAGGCAGGATCAAAGCCATGTCTTTGTTTTTGGCTTCTAAATTAGATAAAAAAGTAAACTCAGATCACATAACGGACGGTCTTTCTGGTCATGAGAGCGGCCCCTATTTCCAGGAGCCCCAGGATTACGAAAGGCCAGAAAACCTCTTCTGCAAACCCGAAAATCCAGGGACCGACCAGCAGCAGGATTCCCGAAAAGAGATCTATGGCCAGATGGGTTCTCATTGAAATAATCCTAATCAGCCCGAGTTCGTAATCCGTGAGCATGCTGTACCCCAGGGCCCCCACCCCGAGGATGACTGGTAACCATGTAGCAGCCCCTCCGGGGAATTTCATCAGAAACGGAAGCAGGATCAAAATCAGCCCCATCATATAATCGAGATAACCGTGGACTTTGGTTGGTATCATGGCTTTGTCTTTTACAGGTTCCATTAAAGTTAGATAAAACGGGTTCAGCCATGGTTCGGATTAACAGACTTTTATATTGCCTTGTCGGATTTATTTCCCTTACAGGTGCCATAATGAAATAGATTGTTTAATTTCGGAGTTCAAGCAGGAAGTCAGCTCCCCCTACACCAGTTTCCTGCTTCTGCCCCTACCTACCCAGAAGGAATGCCCCATTAAGTCTTAACGCAATGGATCAGTACGATTATGGAGTAGCAGTAGGTTGGGCGATCATCGTTTCCGTGATCTTGCTTGTTGTCATCACCTACACCGTGATAAAGCTCAGAAAGCAGGTCCGGCAAACCAAAAAGAAAGAGCGGGAAAAACAGGACCGGAAACAAGCCCAGGAGCTGAAAAAAGGCGATCAGGCAGATCGAAAAGAAAAGTAAACCTGCACGATGTCCATCAGAGGCCGAAATGACTTTGGAGAAAGAGATAAGCAAGGCCGCCCGCCACAGCCAGAGCGAAGCTCAGAAGCGTTCCGATCAGCACGTATTCCGTCAGTTTTCTGTCCTTGGCCCGGGATAAGTCGCTGAACCGAAGGATGGACTTGGCTGCGATCAGCCACCCTATGGCAGGCCACTGGTGCAGCACGATAAACAGGAACACCAGAAAGCGCTCCAGCATTCCGATGTATTTTCCTGCCCTTGGAAGGGATTCTTCTTCCCGGTCCTCCGCCAGTTGCCAGCTGCTCATAACCTGCCTGATGATCACCGCTGAAGCAAAGGTGACAAAAGCGAGCATGCTCAGGAAAAGGAGCATTTCCGGGGATTGCAGGAAACCGGTGTCCAAACGGAAGGGGTAGTACCAGTAAACGACCAGAATCAGGATGGCCAGATGGGCAAGCTGATCCCAGAAGAAGAGCCATCTTGGATCCCTGCGTCCGTCCAAACGTAGTTTCAACAGGTCGATCAGCAGGTGGGTCAGGAGAATAAAAATTACCGCAGGCAGAAAACGCGCCTGGAATTCCAGAACAAGTAACAGCAGCAACCCGTGCACCAGCCCATGCCAGTAAAACTTGGAGGACCTGTGTTTTTTCTTCCTTTTCTGAAGAACCCATCGGTCTGGTTGAAAGACAAAATCTCCCAGAATATGTGCCAGGAACAGCTTTAGGGCCAGAAGGATCATATTTTCGCTATCTCTTTTTGGTAATAGTCCTGCATCAGGCTAACCTCTTCAAATCCCCCGCGGGTGAGCGCTTCACTTACACTACTTTGGGATTTGCCCAGAAGGTCGGCAATTTCTTTCTGGTTCCTATGTGGGTTCTCCAGGCTTACCCGCACCGCCGACGCCACGGTAGCCGTCCAGCCATCCATGGTGAGCAGCGCCAGGGCAAGCATCAGGTTCAGGGGCTGGTCCAGGATCGTACCGGTTTTGACGGCCAGATTCTGTTTTTTCAACCCTTCGAAGCATTCTCCTGACCGAACAAAGGCCGGTCCGTTGCTTTCTGAGATTTTTTTTCCCCTGAAGTCAACAGCCCCGGTACCTATTCCGATTCGCACATCCAGTTCCCGGATCTCCTTGATGGCTGCCTTGAGGTGCAGGGCAACCAGCAGGGCTTGTTCCGCATCAGTCTGAATTTGAAAGCTGTCTCCCCTGAAGATCTCCCAGGCTGACGGATGTTTCCCATGAAAGGACAATGTCTTCTTCAGTACGGGAAGCCATCTCTGGGGCGGCACTTTTCGGGAATTGATGATGTCTCCTGTTAAGACTCCGATCATAAAAAATCCTATTTTTCCAAATATCGGATTATTTTCCGAAATACAAAAAAATCGGACGAAAATCCGATTTTACAAGCCGTCTTATAAAGCTAATTCAAGATGTTCTTTGAACTTGTTTAGAATGGCCTGCCAACCCTCCCGCTGATACTGAGGGGGAAAGGTATCTTCAGCCTCAAACTCCTCCTCAATAAGAGTCCCTTCCTCCTGTGGGGAAAAGCGGACTTCGACCTTCCTCCCGTCGTCCATGGTATAGGAGATATTCTGGTAGGGTTTCACCCTGGTGTAGGTTCCCCCAAAATCGAAACCGGTACTCCCATCACGGGCTTCCATTCTGAAAGAAAATCTGCCGTTTTCCCTGAGATCATTCTCCGCACGCGGGGTATGCCAGTCGGAAGAAGCCGAATTCCACCTGATAATATGTTCTGGGGTAGTCCAGTACTCCCATGTCTTTTCCGGAGATGCCTTTACGGTAGTGGTCACTGTTATCCTTTCGGGTTTCATACGATATTTTTAAATGTTTGCAGATCGATCTTCTTCATTCCAAGCATGGCTTCAAAACCTTTTCTGGCCCTGGCGGGATCCTCGGAATTCAGAAATTCTTCCATTCCCTCGGGAACAATTTGCCATGATACCCCGAACTTATCCTTCAGCCATCCACATTGCTGTGCCCCTACGTCTCCTCCTTCGGACAATCGGTCCCAGTAGTGGTCAATCTCAGCCTGATCCCGGCACATCACCATAAGAGACAAGGCTTCATTAAAAGGGGCATCGTGAAGATCCATATTGGCATCCATGAGCATCAGGTCCTGACCTTCGAGAACTATCCTCGCATGTTTGATCCGGTCCCGGTACTCCGCTTCCCCTTCATTGTAAGTCAGGATTTCTGTGATACTGGCACGCTCGAATATCCCGAGATAATGTTCGATTGCTTCCCGGGCTTTCCCTGCCACCCCTCCAGTGAAGAACAACAGCGGAATAATCCTGGCCTCATCACCGATGTCTTCCTGAAGCATGATCTGCCAGTTCACCCCGTACCGATCCTCCAGCCAACCGTATTTCGGGCTCCATTCATACCGGTCCAGTGGCATCAATGCATTCCCTCCCGAGATCAGTTCCTTCCAGATCCGGGTAACTTCCTCTTCACGGTCACATAACACGAAAAAGGAGACTGAGGAGTTGAACCGGAAATCAGGACCGCCATTAAGGGCGAGAAATTCACACCCCCAGAGCCAGAACCTGACGGTCATCACGCTCCCTGCCTGCTGCCGGTGAATATCCTGTCCGACATCTGGATACCGGCTTATTTCCCCTATCCGGGACTCCGGAAAAACGGCATGATAAAATGAAGAGGCCTCCTCGGCTTTCCCATCAAACCAGAGGCAGGGAACTATCTTTTGCCTTTTTGCTTTTTGTTCGGAAGCCATCACGACGCTTTTAGCTCTTTAACATACGAGGTCATTTTCCTGATCCTGGGACCTTCGAATTCATAGACATCACAGAATGCAAACGACCTTTCCCCCGTGGACTGATCCCGCATCCTCATGCGGCCATCCACAGCCGCAAATTGATCATCACAAATGATATGCAAAACTTCCATGTCGAGCATTTTGGTTCCATCCATCTGCTGGAGTTCCTTTCTTACCTCCTCCTTACCCTTCATCAAAGCGCCACCAACCATATTCCATTCGACATCAGGGGTCAGACTGTCCAGGATAAATTCCTGATCATTGGTGGCGAAGGCGTCGTTGAACTCCCGGAGAAAAGCCTGTGTTGTTTTCATCGTCTCATTATTTAGGTTGTCTAGAAATTCTGGTTATCAATGCGGTAGTATCAAAGTTAATTTAAAAATGAATCCATTCCCTCAAAGGGAATTCTTTTTTTATATGAACAATCATGACATCTCCCTTTCTTTTTTAGGGCTGCTGCTGTACCTTTTTTATCTGCTTATGTTATATTTGGAACCACCTTAGCCTTACAACTAAATGGAGAACCCTCAGCTCGTCGCAGTAGTCTTAGGAATTTTCGCCCTTATTCCGACCATTGCTTCCATAACGCGATTCGATTCGTGGTGGGTACGCGGTTTTGATTTTCCCAGGCTGCAGATCAGCGTTATCACCTTGTTTATCATCCTGCTGGTCAGTCTTAGCCTCGATTTTTCAATGGCCTGGCACTACGTATTGGTTACGCTCCTGGTGTTGAGTTTCTTCTACCAGGCGATCAAGATATATCCCTATACCTTTTTTGCAAAGAAACAGGTACTGAGGTTCCGGGGGGATGATGACAGAAGGCTGGTCTCCGTACTGGTCAGCAATGTCCTGACCACCAATAAAAAATACGAGAAGCTTCTTAACCTGGTACGAAGGAAGGAGCCTGACCTGCTCCTTACCCTGGAGACGGATAAAGTCTGGGAAGAGCAGCTATCCGTCCTTGAGAAGGATTATCCCTATTCGGTGAAAATTCCCCAGGACAACCTTTACGGCATGCATCTGTATTCCCGGCTCCAGCTCGAGGATATTCAGGTAAAATTCCTGGTTACCGAGGAAATCCCCTCCATTCACGGAAAGGTGCTTCTCCGCTGCGGGGAAAAGGTCAACATTCACTGTCTTCACCCAAAGCCTCCGAGCCCGACGGAAGACCTCACCTCAACCAATCGGGATGCAGAACTGCTGCAGGTCGGCAAAAAGATTTCAGGACAACCCGCCACCCTTGTTATCGGAGATCTGAACGATGTGGCCTGGTCCCGGACAACAGCCCTCTTCCAAAAATTAAGCGGTCTGCTGGATCCCAGGATCGGACGGGGCTTTTACAATACCTTTCATACCGGATACCCGGTATTCCGATGGCCCCTGGACCATGTTTTTCATACCGGGGACTTCTCCCTGATCGAGCTTCGCAGGTTGCCCCATATCGGGTCTGATCATTTCCCGATTTATATCAAGCTGAATTATGAGCCCAGAATAGAGGACCTTCAGGAGAAGCCTGAGGCTGTGGATGAGGAGGAGGAAGAATGGGTGGAGGAAAAGATTCAGAAGTGTGACCCGGGCCCGGAGGCAGAAAAAAAGGCGCTCAATTTTTGATCGAATCCCGCACCATTAGCACCGGTGCGAGCACTTTCCATACATTATCCGCCACAATTCTGTAGCCTTCTGCGGTAGGATGTATCCCGTCCCCCTGATTGAGTTCCGGATTTCCGGCAACGTCTTCGAGCAGAAAAGGGATAAGCCGGATATTATTGCGCTGGGCCAGTTCCGGAAAAATTTTCCTGAAGCCTTCCGTGTATTCCCTGCCCAGATTCGGGGGGATCTGCATTCCGGCCAAAACTATCTCGGTGTCGGGATTATGCTCGCGGACCCGGTCAATGATCGCCTGAAGGTTTTCCCTGGTCTCTGCCAGGGGTATCCCCCGAAGCCCGTCATTGGCTCCGAGTTCCAGGACAAATACATCTACTTCCTGGTTCAGGATCCAGTCCAGACGGTTTCTTCCGCTTGCGGTGGTTTCCCCGCTAAGGCCTGCGTTAATGACCTGGTAGTCCAATCCGAGAGAATCGATCCTCCTTTGGATAACGGCAGGATAGCTTTCCTCAGGATCGAGGCCCATACCCGCGGTCAGACTGTTGCCGAAGAAGAGAATTACCTTCTGATCTTCCTCCGTACTTTTGCTGTCCCTGGTAGGTTGTTCCTGGGGCTGTTTTTCCTGCTGTCCTTCGCCGCAGGAAATGCAAAGCAGGAACAGAAGAAGGAAATGCGGTGGAAAGCTTCTGAAGGGGAGTGATCTTAGCCTCATTTTTCTTATTTTACGGACCCTTAGCTCAGGACCTCTATGACAAAGATATTAAACGTACTGGATCTTAATAAGACTTATTCAAGCGGATCCGGCAGGCTCGATATTCTCCGGGACATCAGTTTCAGTGTCCAGGAGCGGGAAACCTTTTCCATCGTCGGTCCTTCAGGAAGCGGAAAAACCACCCTGCTCGGCCTTTGTGCCGGACTGGATCGGCCGGATTCCGGATCGATCGAGCTCTGTGGTCAGGCCCTGGACTCCCTCAATGAGGACGAACGTGCCCGGCTCCGCAACCAGAAAATCGGTTTTGTTTTCCAGGACTTTCAACTGCTCCCTACGCTGACTGCACTGGAGAACGTGGCAGTCCCCCTGGAACTGCTGGGACGGCGTTTCGCCAAAGAAAAGGCAAAAGACCTTTTGGCCAAAGTAGGTCTCGAAAAGAGATTTCAGCACTACCCTTCTCAGCTTTCGGGAGGGGAACAGCAGCGCGTGGCTCTCGCACGTGCATTTGCCAACGATCCGGCTGTGCTTTTTGCAGATGAACCCACGGGAAATCTTGATGCAGCTACGGGTGAGAAGGTCGAGCAGCTTCTTTTCGACCTCAATACCGAAGCTGGCACCACCCTCATCATTGTAACCCATGATGCTGAACTGGCCAGGCGGACGCAGCGCGTGTTGCAGCTCAGGGCAGGCAGGATCCTCGACAACAGTTTGGCAGAATGACAGGGAGAACCAAGACGCTGCCCGGAAAAGCGGGCTTTCCGTGGCTTCTCAGCATGGCCTGGAGGGATGGTAGGGCAAGCAGGAAACGCCTCTTGCTTTTTATGGCTTCTATCGTTCTGGGCATCGCGGCAGTAGTCGCCATCGAGTCCTTTAGCAAGAACCTCACGCAAAACATCTCCCTCCAGTCCAAGAGCTTAATGGGAGCAGATTTTATCATCGACACAGACCAACCACCCACTGAAAACCTGACAAAATTAATAGATTCCTTGGGGGGAGCCCGGGCAAGGGAAACAAGTTTTTCCTCCATGGCGGCATTTGAGAAGGGAACCCGTCTGGTTCAGGTCAGGGGTATAGAACCTGCTTTTCCGATCTACGGGACTATAGAAACGATCCCTGAATCTGCCTCCAAAGAATTCCATGACAAACAAGGAGCCCTGGTCGATGCCACAGTGATGGCCCAGTACGATCTCGAGATCGGGGACCAGGTAAAGATCGGGAAACTCAGTCTTCCGATTTCCGGGGCCCTAAAGGCCGTTCCGGGTTCTTCAAGCCTTTTCAGTTCTGTAGCGCCACCGGTTCTGATCCCCTACAATCTCATAGGGCAGACGGGCCTGATCCAGACGGGCAGCCGGATCGACTATTCCTTTTACTTTTCTGCCCGTCCCGGCACTGATATGGAAGCCTTGGAGGAATCCCTGGAACCGGATCTGGAGGCTTTGGAGGCCGACCTGGACACTCACGTCTCTACCAGTCGCCGGCTGGGAAGACGGTACGAAAACTTCGGGAGATTTCTGAACCTGGTGGCTTTTATCGCCTTGCTGCTGGGCTGCGTCGGGATCTCCAGCGCCGTTCATATCTATATCAAGGAAAAACTCCGGGCAGTGGCCGTGCTGAAGTGCCTCGGAGCAACAAGGAGACAGACCTTTCTGATCTACCTGCTCCAGATTGCGGCGATAGGGCTTCTCGGGGGCCTCATTGGTACGGGCACAGGTTTGCTTCTGCAGGAATTGTTTCCTTTGTTTCTGGGTGACCTCCTGCCGGTTGAGATGGAGCTCCAGATCTTTCCGCAGATCATGGCCATGGGGCTCGCCCTGGGTCTGATCATGTCCCTGCTCTTCGCCCTTTATCCGCTTTCCGGCACCTTACAGGTGTCCCCGCTCCAGGCCCTGCGCGTACAGGAAGGAATCAGAAAAAGGGCCAGAATAGTCGTGGCGCTGATCCTGAGCCTGATTTTCCTGTTTATCTTCCTGTTTGCTTTCTGGTTGTTGGAAGACGCCGAGAAATCCCTGGTATTTATGGCGGGCCTGGTGGTCGTATTCTCGCTGCTTGCCCTTGTCGCCCAGCTCTTCTTAAAGGGCATACGAAAGTATTTTCCCTCCTCATGGAGCTTCCCGGCCAGGCAGAGTCTGCTCAATCTTTCCCGGCCGAATAACCAGACTCTGATTCTGATCCTGGCCATCGGAGTAGGAAGCTTTCTGATCAGTACGCTCTACTTCACAAGAAATGTTTTAATGACCCAGGCCAAGATCGAATCAGGGCAAAGCAGCCCGAATATGATTCTGCTGGATGTACAGACCCAGCAGACCAACGGGGTCAGATCCCTGATAAAGGGAAAGGGGCTCCCTGTCATAGATGACATTCCCATTGTGACCATGCGTGTGGCCGCAATAGGGAACCGCAATGCCAGCCAGATCAGGAAGGATACTGCCTCGGGTGTAAACGACTGGGTGCTTAGGCACGAATTCCGGGTGACCTACAGGGATTCCATGATCTCCTCCGAAAAGCTTCAGGAGGGAGACTGGATCGGTCATTCCGACGGCTCGTCTCCTGTTCCTATTTCGGTCAGTGCAGACTTTGCCCAGGATGCCCTGGTCGGAGTTGGGGACAGCCTAAGGTTCAATGTCCAGGGGGTTATGGAAGATGTAGTGGTTTCCTCCATCAGAACCGTAGACTGGGCGAGATTGCACCCGAATTTTTCGATCGTATTTCCAAAAGGGGTTCTAGAGGAGGCTCCCCAGTTCAGGATTCTCACCACCAGGGTACCGGGTGCAGCGGTTTCTGCAAACCTTCAGCAGGAACTGGTGCGTCACTTCCCCAATATCACCATTCTCGACCTAAGGCAAATCCTGGCGACCCTGGACAACATCCTGGACAAGATCTCCTGGCTGATCAATTTTATGGCTTTCTTCAGCATAATCACCGGGATCATCGTTCTGATAGGGGCAGTCAGGACCTCTAAATATCAGCGGATCAGGGAAAGTACCCTTTTGCGGACCATCGGCGCAACCAATCGCCAGGTACTGCAGATCAGTGCGATGGAATATCTGTATCTGGGCCTGATCGGGAGCCTTTCCGGAATTCTGTTATCCCTGGTGGGAAGCCTGGCCCTGGCCTGGCTGCTCTTTGATACCGCTTTTGTCCCTTCTGCGGTTCCCTTTCTGATCCTGCTCCCCGGAATCATCCTGCTGGTGCTCCTGATAGGACTTCTGAACAGCAGATCAGTGATTATGAGCCCTCCCCTGGAGGTACTGCGCCAGAGTGGAAGAACATGATCCCGCGGGAGGCCCTTAAAGAAATTATAAAAAAATCAAAATTTTCTTAATATCTTTATACCTCTCTTAAATGGGTTCAGTGAACGGAACCTGAATCTGCCCAAACGAACTGACTTATGAATGAAAGAGGAAGCTTTTTACCAGAGGATGCGTTTCTACTCGAAATTAAACATTATGGTAACCGGCACTTTTTATTGATGGTCGATCCCGACAGCAAAAAGGTCCGTTACTATAACAACTTCACCGCATCATATTGTGGGATAAAACGATCTGGTCAGAAAACGGATTTTGCTTTCTTTGAAGAATTTATACATCCTGATGACATTCAGAAATTTGTGGATCAACTGGAATCCTGCGGGAATACTCAGGGACCAACAGAAGATATTTCTGTTCGAATCAGGAAAAAAAACGGAGCCTGGGAAAACTTCCGGTTCATCAACCGCCAGTATAAAACCCATAACGAGACAGATCAAAGACTCATCCTTTGTCAGGGGGTTTCCTCCGGCTGGTCTGCCGATCCCGAGGACGAAAAAACCCAGATCGAGGAACTAAAAAAGGAATATGAGCAGCTGGTGAATTCTCTGGATGAGGGATTCTGTATCGTAGAGGTTATTGAGGACGAAAACGAGGAACCGGTCGATTTTTTTATTCTGCAAACTAATCCAGCCTTTGCCAGGGAGGTCGGGCTTAAAAATGCTGTAGGCAGAACGATTCGGGAACTTGTCAAACAGCCTAAGGAAAACTGGGTAAACAGATTCTCCACTGTTGCCAGGACAGGAAAGCCTGTCAGGTTTCAGGAATCAAGTCGTAACCTGGATGGAAGATGGCTTGATATCTATGCCTTCAAGGTGGGAACTGAGAATTCCAGGCAGGTAGCCATCCTGTTCCGCGATATCACAAGCAGAAAATTGGCGGAAGAGCAGATCCAAAAAGCGCTAGCCCGACAACATAAGCACTTACAGGAATCCGAGAAGCTCCTGCAGACCACTTTTGATACCACAAATCTCGGAATCGCGGTCCTGAGGGCCATCTACGATGAGTCCGGAAAGGTGAAGGATTTTGTCTTCCTCAGGGTTAACAGGGTTCTTAAGGAGATGTATCTCGAGCGAGATATAGTGGGTTTGACTTATCTGGAGACTTCCAAGTACGGCCAGGAGATGGGTATTTTTGATGCCTTCAAGGAAGCAGTTACGAATGGAAAAGCCTTTGACCGGGAATTCTTCTTTGACCGGGACGGCTATATGAACTGGTTCCGGGTGACGGCACGGGCGCAGGATGATCTTTTGATCACCACCATTGAGGATGTCACGGAACGGAAGAAGGAGGCAGAGGAATTACAGGAAACCCTTAAATTCAAAAGGGAACTGGTAAGAACGACCCCGGAGGTTATCATGATCATTAACCTGAACACATACCGGGTACGGTATATCAACAAGGATCTCGTCCCGGAAACCGGACTAACCCGTGAGAACATCGAAGGAAAACCGCTACAAGAAATACTTCCTTTTATCCATCCCAGGGACAGAGAAAAGGTCATGCAGCTTCATCGAACTTTGCTTAAAGCCTCTCCGGACGATATTCTGGACATTGAGGTAAGGCTGAAGCTGGAAGGAACTTCCTGGGAATGGTTCAGCGTTAGGGGGAAGATCTTCCACAGACGGGATGCCTCCTGGGTGGATGAATATGTATTGCTGGTTCGCAACATCACCGATCTTAAAAATACGCAGAAGGCCCTGATCAACGCAGAGACCCTTTCGATCAAAGGAGAGGTTGCCAGAACTTTTGCACATGAACTCCGTAATCCTATGGCCAGTATTGGGATGGTGAGCGAGGTGTTGTCAAAAAAATTACCGAAGGAACAACAGGAGGAGTTTGCCAATTATTTCGAAATCCTGAAGAGAAGCACGAAGACGCTCAATACCATGGTAGCGAACCTGCTGAACGCCTCTAAATATACCCCCGCTGTCCTGGAGAAAAAACGGCTGGACCAGATCGTGCGCGATGCCCTCACCCAGGCAGCAGACCGCATATATCTCTCCGGGATCGAGGTGAAAAAGAAACTCAAACCGCTGTATATCATGGCGGACTCCGAAAAACTTGGGATTGCGCTTTTAAATATCATCGTGAACGCCAGCGAGGCGACTGAACCCGGCAAAGGGGTTATTCAGATCGAGATGTTGCAGGAGGATTCCGAAGTGCTTCTGGTCATCCGGGATAATGGCCATGGGCTTGAGCCCGGGGAAATCGAACGCCTTTTTGAAGCCTTCTACACGAAGAAGGATACCGGGATTGGGGTTGGACTGAATTCTGTAAAGAACATCCTGGAGGAGCACGATGCGACCATTCAGGCCTCCAGTGAACCCGGTAAGGGGACCACCTTCAGGCTCTCCTTCCATGATGCCAACATCGCGTAATTCTGTCAGGGGATATTATTTCCTGCTAAAACCACTGGCCACCTGTGGAAGCTCGAAAATCCCGGTGATATCTCGAGCTTTGAGTGGTTTCAAATAGTACCCGATCACGGATTCATACTCCCTGACCCTTTCCATATCGGCCTTATGCGGCGATGAAGTGACGACGATCACTTTAATATCCCGGTGAGCATGTAGCTTTTCACAGCTTTCCATGAATTCCCAGCCATCCATTTCCGGCATGTTCAGATCGAGAAAAACAAGAATGGAAACATCGGGAGGAGCCTCTTTTTCCAGGTAATCCAGGGCATGACGACCGTTGTTCAAGGTTCGGATCCTGGCCCTGGTCATCTTCTCAATTCCGAATTTGTGAAGCCGCGAAATGATGACATCGTCCTCGATGATCAGGATCTCGGCTCCTGGGTTTTCATTGTCCATTGCTATCTCCTGTCCTTTTTATGATACTTCTGATGATTTCATCCAGTTCGTCTGCGGAATTATTAAGATGCTGAAAGATCTCTGCTCTTGTCAATCCTTCATGATCCTCCTCCTCAAGGACTCTCACTAGGCCCTTCAGACGGGCAAGGGGAGCCCGGACCACATGAGCCTGTTCCCAGGCCACCTCCCGGAGGATCTGATTCTGTTTCTTCACCTCGAGATATAAACGTCGGGATTCTGTGACATCCAGGGCAGCCCCTACCATTCGGATCGCCCTGCCTTCACGATTCCTGATGATAAAAGCACGGTCCACAACATACGCCAAATCCCCATCTGCTTTCCTGAAGCGGTACTCCGAGTTCCAGTTCTTTTGATTCCGATCCTCAAGGGCCCGGCTCAGGGACTCCTCCACTCCTGCAAGGTCATCTTTATGGATCCGGTTCATCCAGAAAGTCCGTGCCCTTTCGGCTTTCGGGGTTTTGTAGCCAAATATTTCCTGAAAGGACCTGCTTCTGGTGATCTGATCCTTCACCAGATCCCAGTCCCATATCATCTCTTTGGTAGCCTTCATCGCATAGGAAAACCTCCTGTTGACCTCCCGCAGGGCATTGCGGTTCTGAACCAGGTCCGAAACGTCGCTGGTTGCTCCAATAAGTCGAAGGGGTATTCCGGTAGTGCTCCGGACAATATGGGCCCGGTCGATCACATCAGCATAAGTACCATCCTTTCTTCGGAACCGGTAATCCGTGTTGATTTGATGTGCTTCGGTATCCCGCAACGCAGATCGCAGTTGCCGAAGCAGGGATGGCAGGTCCTGGGGATGGATCCTTTCCTTCCAGAAGGACTGTTCCTGGATCTCTCCTGAGGTATAACCGAAATAATTCTCGTGGCCTTTGATGAAGCGATGGATTTCCCTGTTGGCCAGATCCCATTCATAGATCAGGTCCTTGCTGGCAGTGGCGGCCAGTTCATATCGTTCATAGAGCTGTTCCAGCTCCCGGGACCGCTCCACCAATTCCGTCACTTCCCGTGAATTTACGACGATACCTCCGATAATGGTATCCTGGAGCATGTTGGTAGCTGTAGTTTCGAGCCATCTCCATTTCCCGTCCGAATCCCGGAACCGAAAGGAAGCTATCCTAACCTGATTCTGGGTCTCTATTTGTGAGAACCGCTCCTGTACCCACTCCAGGTCATCAGCATGGACAAAATCAAAGGCATTTTTTCCAACCAGTTCACCAGGAGGAATTCCCAGGATCCTTTCGGAAGAATCCCCTACATACTGATAAACGCCGTTCTCATCGATGATGGCGGTAAGGTCCCCACCACCCTGCTCCAGCGCCTGAAACCTGTACTGCTCCCTGTGAAACTCCTCCTCAAAGCTGCGGAGCCTGGTAATGTCCTTGGCAATGCCGTAGACCCCGATCACCTCTTTTCCTTTCCGGGAGGGCATCAGGGAAATCCTCAGGGTCAGCACCTTTTCGCTGGCCGAGGTGAAATTTCCGGTAAAAGTAACATTCTCCCCGTTCAGGGCCCGCTCAAACTGCGCCGTGATCAGATCCCGTTCGCCGGGGTGACAAAACGGAAGAAAATTCATTCCGATCATCTCCTCCTCCGGGAGTTCAGCCATTGTGGCCAGGCCTTCGTTCAGACTTGTAAAATTTCCTTCCCGGTCCAGGGAATACAGGCCATCCGGGTTTCGGTCCACAAAAAAACGCTCTTTTTCCAGCGCCTGATCAAGCTCCCGTTGCAATCGGTTATTTTCTGATTTAAGCTGGCTTTCGGTGGTCTGTTCTATCCCTATATTAAGAATCCATTGTACCTCACCCGCCTCATCCAGGGATGGGATGTTATAGATCTTCCAGTACCTGCCCTGCTGTATGGATCCCGGTACTGCCTCCAGAGTCAAAGCTCTCCCGTCGTCTGCGGAGGACTGGAGACTTTTCCGAAGTCTTCCATTCCAGTCCGGGGCCAAATAAAGCTGCCCCTCACCCGGGTATTCCCGGCCGATGATCTCCTCCCTGCTCTTACCGGTTATCTCCAGAAAACAAGGGTTGACCTCAGCGACGAGAAACATTCCCTTCTCCGGCCTCAGGATCAGGCATGGGAACGGCAGTTTGTGAAAAGCTTCAGTGTGGGCTCTCATTATTCTTGCTTTAGCTGTAGGGATGCCAAAGAAAAACCGAAACAGAATGGTTTCAGGGTTTTTCCGAAAGCCGGTTTAGATTTCAGTTCATCGATTAAAATACTCCTTTTATAGATTCAACAGCACCCCAAATATAGTCGAACCTATACTCCTGCTCTTTGCACCGTCCGAAAATTTAACAGAACTAAAACATAAGCTTTCTTCAGATCGGATACTAAGAGGTAAATTTGGGCAATGGAAAAATCTGATCAATTGTGAGACAGGATAGACACCATCCCTATTCCATACTGGAACTGGCTGCAGTGAACCAGGACTGCAGTGTGGAAGAAACCTTTGAAAAAAGCCTACAGCTGGCACGGCATGCAGAACAATGGGGCTACCATAGATTTTGGTTGGCGGAACACCATAACATGATCAGTATCGCGAGTTCCGCTACCGCAGTACTGATTGGTTATATCGCAGGGGGAACCAGCAGGATCCGGGTCGGTTCAGGAGGGATAATGCTTCCCAATCACGCTCCTTTGATCGTGGCTGAACAGTTCGGCACTCTGGCCAGGCTCCATCCCGGGCGTATTGACCTCGGCCTTGGACGAGCCCCAGGTACGGATCAGGTCACAGCCCAGGCTATCCGGAGCGACAGAATGCAATCCGTTTACAGATTCCCGGAGGAGATCGCTGAGATTCAGCAATTCTTTTCAGAAGACAACGCCGGGGCCAGGGTTCGGGTCCCTCTGGCTGAAGGGATTTCTATCCCGATATACATCCTGGGTTCCAGCACTGACAGCGCCAGACTTGCCGCCAGCCGGGGATTGCCCTATGCCTTTGCAAGTCACTTCGCACCTGCCCAGCTTCATGAGGCCCTTCATCTCTACCGCAGCCGTTTCGAACCCTCCTCTTATCTTCAGGAGCCTTATGTCATCGGCTGTGTAAATGTCATTGCCGCAGAAACAGATGAAAAGGCGGAGATGCTCTCCACCAGCCTGATCAGGATGATCCTGGGAGTGCTGACCGGGAACATGGATTATATGCAGCCGCCGGTGCCTATGGATCAGGAACTGCAGGCTCTGGCCGATCATCCCGCCATTCAGCGTATGCTGGAATATACCTTCACCGGCAGCAGAGAAACCGTAGCAGCGGGAATCAGCTCCTTCCTGCAGAATACAGGGGTGGACGAGATCATGGCCGTTTCCCATATCTATAACCAGGAAGACCGGTTAAATTCCTACCATATCCTTTCTGAGGTCATGAAGCAGGACCTCTCAAATTAAACAGAGGCGGCATCGACCTTGACCGGCTCCGTTTTCCAGATGTTCCTCATATAATCACTGATGGACCGGTCGGAGGAGAATTTTCCCATTCCTGCGGTGTTCAGAATCGATTTCTTTGTCCAGAGCTCCTTATTTTTCCAAGTGCGGTGGACCTCCTCCTGGCAGTTCAGATAAGACCTGAAATCTTCCAGCAGCAGATAAGGATCCTGCTGCAGCAGGTTGTTATACAAGGGGCGCAGCAATTCGGTATCCCCTTCGGTCAGTTCTCCCGAAACAAGCATGTCAAGCACCGCCCGTAATTCCGGATTCTCCTGGTAGATCTGAAATGGCCGATAGCCCTGGGTCTTGATCTGCTGGACTTCAGATGTTGAGAGGCCGAACAGGAAGAAATTATCCGCTCCAACCTCTTCCCGGATCTCCACGTTGGCCCCATCCATGGTACCCACCGTGAGCGCTCCGTTCATCGAGAACTTCATGTTCCCGGTACCGGAAGCCTCTTTTCCTGCAAGGGAAATTTGCTCCGAAAGATCCGCGGCCGGGTAGATCAGCTGTGCCTGCTTCACATTAAAATTGGGAATAAAGGCCACTTTGAGGTACTGGTTTACCTCAGGATCATCATTGATCAGGTCCCCTGTGCTGGTGATCAGCTTGATCATGAGTTTGGCCATGTGATAACCCGGTGCCGCCTTTCCTGCAAAAATAAAGGCTGTGGGTACAATGTCTTTCTTCCGGCCTTCCTTGAGCCGGCGGTATAGCGCCAGAATGTGGAGTACCTTCAGATGCTGGCGCTTATATTCATGAAGCCGCTTAACCTGGATGTCAAAAAGCATGGTCGGATCGATCTGCACCCCTGTCTGTTCCTCAACATGAAGGCTGAGACGCTTTTTATTGTCATGCTTCACCTCCCTCCATTTCTGTTGAAAGTCATGGTCATCAGCGAAATCCCGCAGTTTACCGAGGGCTCCCAGATCCGTCAGCCAGTCGCTGCCGATTCTTTCCGAGATCAGGCCGGAGAGCCCGGGATTGCTCACGGCGAGGAACCTTCGATGATCCACTCCGTTGGTGACATTGGTGAACTTATCCGGCCACAGCTGTGCGAAATCAGCCAGCACCTGTTCCTTGAGCAACTCGGAGTGCAACCTGGAAACCCCATTGACCTTATAGCTTCCCAAAACCGCCAAATGGGCCATGCGGACCATGGGTTCTTCTCCGTTCTCGATCAGGGACATTCGGGCAATCTGCTCTCCGTTGTATTTGCGATCCCGGAGGTCTTCAAGAAACCGGCTGTTGATCTCGTAGATGATCTCCATATGCCTGGGGAGAACACGGCCCAGCAGGCTTACCGGCCACTTTTCCAGCGCCTCGGGAAGAAGCGTGTGGTTGGTATATGCGAAAGTATTCCGCGTCACCTGCCATGCATCCTCCCAATCCATCTCGTGGAGATCAACCAGCAGCCGCATCAGTTCGGCTACGGCAATCGAGGGGTGTGTGTCATTGAGCTGGATGGTGAACTTTTCCTGGAAACTTTCAAGATCCCTTCCCTGCAGCGTATGGAGCCGAAGCAGATCCTGAAGGGAACAGGACACAAAGAAATACTGCTGCTTGAGCCTGAGTTCCTTACCGGACATATTTTCGTCATTAGGGTAAAGCACTTTGGTGATGTTTTCCGAACGCATTTTCTTCTCCACAGCCCTGTAATAATCTCCTACGTTATAAGCGGCAAAATCGAAGGATTCCACGGCCTCGGCTTTCCAGAGCCTCATGATGATCCCGTTGCTTCGGTATCCGAGGATGGCGGTATCGTAGGCCGTTCCCTTCACCTCCGAATCCGGGATCCATTTTACCTGATATTTCTCATTCCGGTCCAGGGCATGCTCCGTGTGCCCGCCGAATTTTACTTCGAATGCGATCTCAGGCCTGACGATCTCCCAGGGGTTTCCGTTGTTCAGCCATTTGTCAGTGGATTCCACCTGCCAGCCGTCCTTGATCTCCTGTCTGAAGATCCCGAATTCATAACGGATCCCATAGGCGATCGCGGGGATTCCCAGGGTGGCCATGGACTCCATGTAACAGGAAGCCAGCCTGCCCAGACCGCCGTTCCCCAGACCGGGTTCCCCCTCCTCCTTCAGGATTTCATCGAGATCCAGCTCGAGTTCCTTTAAGGCTTCCCGGGTCTGCGCAGTTATGTCAAGGTTCAGCAGGTTCTTTCCCAGGTGTGGTCCGGGCAGATATTCCGCCGAAAGATAGGCGACTCCACGGGCATCATGTTCGGCAAATTCAGAAAGCGATCTCACGTATTGCCGGAATACCCGTTCCCTGACGGTGTGCGCAAGGGCAACATAAAGATCGTATGAGGTGGTCACTGCTGGAATTCGCCCCAGTCTGAAAAAGAGCGTCTTCAGGAAGGAATTTTTGAGTTCATCCTTGGAAAGGCCCAGCCGGGTCTCTCCAAGACCTTTGGCAGTGAAATAGTTCTCCAGAGGTTTCTTTTGGGGTAGCATATTTCTTTTTGAGAAAAAGTACTAAAAAAAATGAATTCCAGGCTGCAAAAGACATCGCAATAACATTTCTTTAGGACCGGTTCCGGCCCGGAATTTTACCGTGTCGACTTTAATGCATATCTTTAGATATCAAAGCCTTAAGAAGATGAAAAAAATCCTGATCTTGTTGTTATTCCCGGTTTCCCTGTGTGCCCAGCAGGAGATTCTTCCTCCTGAAATCCAGATTGCAACCGCAGTCCTGCCCCTCCCTGAAGCGGAGCGCTCCACTGCCATGGTCTACGGATACGATCCGGAAGGACAGCTGGTGGTTCTGCGGCCTTCAGACAAGGGAATGATCTGTATTGCAGATGATCCTACAAAGGAAGGAATTCATGTGGCCTGCTACGCAGTCTCGCTGGAACCTTTCATGAAGCGGGGCAGAGAGTTGCTCGCCGCCGGCCATACGGAATCAGAAAAGCGGGAAATCCGAAAGCAGGAAGCCGAATCCGGAGTGTTGAAAATGCCGGAGAAACCTGCGATGACCTATGTGATGACGGGAAGCGAGGAAAAGTATGACAGGACCACCGGAGCCCTGGCCGATGGAAAGCTGCGCTATGTGATCTATATTCCTTACGCCACCACGGAGTCTACCGGTCTGCCTGCAAGTCCTCACGCGCCTGGAATGCCCTGGCTGATGGACCCAGGCACCCATCGTGCCCATATCATGGTCACGCCTCCTTCAGGTCAGCAGAAAGCGGAATGAAAAGGGATTCTTAAGCACAAATTCAGGATACCATGATTCACATTCACAGTGAAGGGAACATCATTTACAGCGAAGCAGTCGGGCAGCTTGATGACAACGACTACGACCAGCTCATTCCGTTGTTACAGGAGAAGATCAGAAGCCATGGAACCATCCGCTGGTACTTCGAAATGCGCGATTTCAAAGGCTGGAGCCTCAGTGCGCTGTGGCGGGACATGAAGTTTGATTTCAGCAACCGGGAAAGGCTTGAAAAAGTGGCCATGGTCGGAGAGGAACGCTGGGAACACGAATTGACCCGGCTCATGCAGATCTTTGCCTCTGGAGAAATCCGGTTTTTTTCACTGCAGCAGCAGCAGGAGGCCCGGAGGTGGATACAGTCAGCAGGATAATCAAATGTGGTCCTTGTTATCTGATCTGAACCGCTCGAAGGTTTTACGAATTTTCTTGAGATCCTGCTGCTGTTCAAGGGTTTCGCTCTCAACATTGTCGAGGTAGTCATAGATCTGGTTGATCGCGATCTTGTTTTTGCGAAGGCGCTCCCTGACCTCTTCTCTTGAGCCCATATGGAAAATCACTTTCTTAAGCAGGGGATTCAGTTTCACCTCCAGTTCGGACATGTGCTTTTTCAGGACGAAGCCCCAGGCGCCGGCGAGAATCGTATCGGCGGCGAGTTCTTCATCGTGGATAGTGCCTGTCAGAAAGATAAAGGGAACATGGGGATCTTTCTTTCTCACCAGCTCAAGAATGTCGAGGCCATTGCAGCCGGGCAGATTGTAATCCGAGATCACGACATCCGGAATAAAATGGACCATCTGGTACCTGCAGGTTTCCAGGTCCTCCGCAACTTCAATCTCGGGATTTTCCACAATTTTTTTGATCGCCCTTTTGGTGATCAGAATATCTGCCTCATTATCCTCTACCAGCAGAATACGCAAAGGTATTTTAATCATGCCTTTCTCCTATTTCTCATTCATTCCCCAGCACTTTGCCAGTAGTTTCAGACCCTAAGCCTGTACCTTGAAGTAAAAGGCACTGCCTACCCCCTCCTGGGAATCGATCCAGATACTCCCGTTGTGGAGTTCGACGATCTTCCGAACGTGGGCCAGGCCGACGCCTGTGCCTTCATAACCATTGGTGCTTTGCACCCTGTTGAAAATTTTGAAGATATTCTCCTGATCCGTTTTGGAAATCCCGACGCCATTATCCACCACTGAAAAGATCCAGTACTGGCCTTCCCTGAAAGCGGAGATCCGCACTTCAGGCGCTCTGTCAGGCGGGGTATACTTGATCGCGTTGCTCAACAAGTTCTGGAAAAGCAGTCTCAGTTCAACCTCATAGCCCTGGATCGCGGGCAGATCCCCCACGTGTATCCTGGCCCCGGTATCCTGGATTCGCTTCCCGAGGTCATTCTTGACTACCTCCACAATAGCTTTGATATCGACCGAACATTTGGTCCCGTTGCGTCCTATTCTTGAATGGTCGAGCAAAGCCCTGATCTGCTGGGAGAGGCGACTCGATGCCTTCTTGATATATTGGATATTTTCCTTTCCCTTGGTGTCGAGCTGGTCCCCGTATTTCTTCTCCAGGACGTCGATGCCAAATTTGATAGTGGAAAGCGGCTCCTGCAGATCGTGGGAACAGATGGAGACGAACTGCTCCAGGTCCCGGTTCACCCTTTCGAGATCAGCCTTTTGCTCCTTGAGGGATTCTTCAGCTTTTTTCAGGGCCCCGATCTGGACAAAAGTATACCTGATGGTCACGATGTTGTTCCGCTCATCCCGTTCCGCTACGGCATTCAGAATCACCGGAAGCTGCTCCTTATCCTTGGTAAGCAGGACTTGTTCCCGATTAAAGAGATTGCCGGTCTTCTCGAATTCCTTGCTGGATTTCAGGGCATTGATCTGGGAATCTTCCGGATACAGATCGAAAATGGAACGCCCGATGATCTCGTCCTTGGTGGCATAGCCCAGTTCCTGGACCGCCATGCGGTTACAGTGAACGATCATATAAGAGACGGGGTCTACGCTTATATGGAGTACAGGATCCTCTTCATAGAAGCTCTTCAGGCGCTTTTCGCTGGCCAGCAGCTTTTCCTTGGAACGCTGAACGGATTCGATGTCGATAAAGGTGATCACCACGCCTTCGACTTTCCCTTTAGAGCTGATATAAGGAGATAATCGCCGCAAATAGTGCAGGCCGTCCTTGGCCTTTACAGCCTTTTCCATGCTTTCCCCGGTCTGCAACACCTTTTTAAGACGTTCGATCAGGTTGCTCTTCCCGATATTTCCGGTAAAATGGCTGATCGGCCTTCCCACATCCGAATTCAGAAAGCTAAAATGTTCCTTGATAGCCGGGGTGAATTTCCGGATCCGTAGGGAACTATCCAGAAAGATGGTGCCGATCTGCGTACTCTCCAGGAGGTTGTTGATGTCAGCGTTGAGCGCAGCGAGATCTTCCATCTTCTGAAGATTCTCCGCATTGACCGTATTGATCTCCTCATTGACGCTCTGCAATTCCTCATTGGTGCTCTGCAGCTCCTCATTGGAGGCCAGTAATTCCTCATTGGCTGCCTGCAGTTCTTCGTTGCTCGATTCTATCTCCTCCAGGGAATGCTGTAATTCCTCCCGGGTCTGTTTGAGCTCCTCCTCCAGGTTCAGTACGTACTCCTTCGTCCTGTGGGTCAGGGTGACATTGTCGACCACCTCCGTGTTCTCAAGATTCAGCTCCTTTTCAATAAAGGTCACCGTGAAGAAGGTTTCCTCATTCAGGTTTGGCTGCTTGAAGTGCTTGACGATGATATCCACAGCCTTCTTCTGACCAGAATGATGATATACCGCGTCCTTGTGATAAATCTTCTTCTGAAGCTTCTCTGCCTTCTTCAGGCTGTTCTGAACAAGATATCTCAGGTCCTGATCCAGCATCTCCAGGAGGTTCACGGAGAATCCGTTGGATGGCAAGTTGGCGTATTTCCTGAATTCCCCCAGGGCCTCTATGATGTTGAACTCGGAATCGACGAAAACACTGGCAGCATTGAAATGGCTCAGGATGGTTTCATTGAACTGGTGACCGAGCCGGGCCTTGTTTGACTCTATGGCAGGTCTTCCGGTTCGCCGGGACTTTCGGGCTCCGGAGGGGACCAGAACGGACGGGGAATGTGAAACGGGACTTTCCAGCCTTTTACTCGGATTGATGTTCCTGAAGATCTTCCACTTCCGGTCGATCTCCTGAAAACTGGAGGCATGAACATCAATGCTCTCGCTGGTTCCCAGAACCAGAATCCCTCCTTTTCTCAAAGCGTAATGCAGCACGTTGAGCGCTTTATTCTGAATAGCCGACTGAAAATAAATAAGCAGGTTCCGGCATGCCACCAGGTCCATTCCGCTGAAAGGGGGATTCTTGATCACGTTATGCCTGGAAAAGATCACTGAGTTCCTCAGCCTTTCGACCACCATGTAGGAATGGGGTTTGCTGACAAAATACCTGGTGAGGAATTCGGCAGGCACATCAGCCGCGATGCTTTCGGGATAGGTTCCCCTCCCTCCTATCTCGAGATGCTTCTCCGAAATATCTGTCGCGAAGATTTTCACTGTCAGCTCCTTATGCTGTTTTTCCATCTCCTCAAAGATGCACATGGCCAGGGAATAGGCCTCCTCGCCGGTGCTGCAGGCCACGTCCCAGATCTTCAGTGTGTCGCCATTTTCCTTCTCGGCGATCAGTTCGGGAATTACGCGCTCCCTGAGAATCTCCCAGACCTTGATGTCCCTGAAGAATTTGGTCACCCCGATCAGGAACTCCCGATACAAAACGCCCACCTCCCCTTCGGTACTTGTCAGGTAACCATGATATTCAGAAAGCGATCTGCACTTACATACGCTGACCCGCCGGGCGACCCTGCGGGCAAGGGTGGAGCGTTTATATTCCCGGAAATCCAGTCCGGTCTGTTCATGGACAAAATTGAGGATCTTGATCAGTTCCGTCTGATCGTATTTGATATCTCCCTCCTCAAAATGAAAAATCGTCGGGGCAGTCATGAAATTGATAAGCTCATCCCCCATTTTCTTCACGGGAAGGACATAATCCACCAGCCCGGTTGAGATTGCACTCCTCGGCATCCCGTCGAACTGCGCTTCCTTGGGTTCCTGCACCATCACCATTCCGTCGTTTTCCTTGATGGCACGTGCTCCGCGGGTACCGTCGCTTCCAGTGCCGCTTAAGATAACACCGATGGCCTGGTCCTTCATTTCCCGGGCCAGGGATTCGAAGAACATATCGATGGGCAGGTTCAGGGACTGGTTCTTGGGCTTTTCGGTCAGGTGCAGCAGACCATCTCTCAGGACAAGATTATTGACGGGAGGGACCAGGTATATATTGCCCGGTTTGACCTCCATCCCCTCGGAAACCTCCTGGATCTGCAGATCCGTACTCCTCTTGAGCAGCTCCCCCATCATGCTCTTGTAATCCGGGGACAGGTGCTGAATGACTACAAATGCGCTGTTCTTGGCTCCCGTGGTATTGGCGAAGAAGGCTTTAAGGGCTTCAAGGCCGCCTGCGCTCGCTCCTATTGCAATGATACGGGTCTGCTGATCTGCATCAGAGGTATCGACCTGTGAAAAAGATGTGGAATCCTGCATGTTCTCCCTCATATGGAAATTTATAAATCCCGGTTCTAATCTTTTCCGGAAGAGTTGGGAGAAGATCAGCCCTGCCTTCCCAATCCCTGGGCACGGCTATGAAAAACTGGCGTGAAATTATATATATTTAATAATTCCCGCTGTTAAAGGACTGTTAAGCCAAAAGCTGCCACCGCAGAATTTAACTTTTCTCTAGGCTCCCGGGACATCTTTGGCACCTCCCGGTTCGGGCAGTCCCCCCGGGAATCACCGGATCTTTTTTTCCAGGGTTTGCAGAAGTAAAAGATTCTGTTAAATTGAACCCGTAAAACCGCTTTAGTACATGAAAATCCTTCATACTGCCGACTGGCATATAGGCAAGAAACTCCATAAATACGATCTCCTTCCCGACTTTTATCTCTTTACGGACTGGCTATGCCAGGTGATCGAAAGCAGGAAGATTGATCTTCTTTTGATCTCCGGGGATATCTTTGACCTCGCCAATCCGGCTTCCGAGGCAAGAAGGGCTTACTACCAGGCTTTGCGCCGTCTTCGCAGGCAGAACTGCCGGGTCATCATTACAGGCGGGAACCACGATTCCCCTGCAGTGCTTAATGCCCCGGGAGACATCCTCAGGGAGCTCGATATCCATATCATCGGTGGACTTCCGGAGGATCCGGCGGAGCTGCTGGTCCCGGTGGCCATGTCTGACGAGCCGGAGCTCATCGTGGCTGCCGTTCCCTATCTTCGGGATTCAGACCTGCGCACCAGTTCTGACGGCAATACCTATGAGGAGAGACTGGCTGCCACCAGGCAAGGGATCAGAAGGGTTTTTCAGGATGTATGGCAAACCTCGGCTCGCCATTATCCCGGAGTACCTGTACTTGCCATGGGCCATCTGTTCACCGCGGGAGTAGAGACCTCTGAGAGTGAAAGGGAAATTCAGCTCGGGAATCAGGCAGCTTTCGATTCCTCGGGATTCGGGGAAGACTTTTCCTATATCGCCCTTGGCCATATCCACCGACCCCAGCGGGTTTCAGCGGCAGTTCCGGCCTTCTACAGCGGATCGCCCATCCCACTCTCCTTCAGTGAGCGAAGCGATCAGAAACGAGTCCTGTTGCTCGACACGGAAAAAGGATGGGAGCCCGAAAGCATTCCGGTACCGGCTTTTAGGAGCCTGCGGAAGATCAGCGGCAGTCTGGAACAGCTCCAACAAAGCCTGGGAAAGCTTTCCGAACCCGGGCAGCTGGAAAGCCTCCTGGAGGTGGTCCTTACCGAACCCCGCTACAACGCCCAGCAGCTCTTCGAGTTCGATGAGCTGGTCAGCCGGTTTTCGATGCCGGGCTACAGGATCGTCAAACACAGGGCGAGCTTTGAGAACAGGCCCCAGGGTCTTGAGGATACCTCTGAGACCTCACAGAGCCTGGAGGATCTGAGTCCGAAGGAGGTTTTCCTGGAATTACTTTCCACCCAGGAAATGGAGGTGCAGACAAAGGATCAGGTAATCCATGCTTTTGACCTGCTGATGGAGGAGGTCCTGCAGGAGCACACCAAATCAACCAGCCTATGAAAATCCTGAAGATCGAGTTCCAGAACATCAATTCCCTGAAGGGGACCCACGAGATCGATTTCACCAGACCGCCTTTCTCGACAGCCTCCCTCTTTGCCATAACCGGACCGACCGGAAGCGGTAAGAGCACCCTCCTGGATGTGATCGCCCTGGCCCTGTATAACCAGATACCACGGCTGATGACCGGGAAAAAGAGCATCAGCAACAGCATCCTTGAAAAGAGCGGTGCGATCATCACCCGGAACCAGAGGGAAGCCTTTGCCCGGGTAACCTATGAAAGCAAAAAGGGGACCTTCCTGTCCCAGTGGAGCATTTCCACGGCCAGAACGGGCAACCTGAGGGATTATGAGATGCAGGTGTTCGATCTCAGCACCAGAAAGGCCTTTGACCTGAACCGTTCCCAGGTACCGGCCAAAAACGAAGAGCTGATCGGACTCAATTATGATCAGTTCATCAAATCCGTCCTTCTGGCCCAGGGGGAATTCGCCCATTTCCTAAAAGCCAGGAAAGAGGATCGCGGGGCCCTTCTGGAACAGATCACCGGAACGGAGATCTATCGGGAGATCAGCATAATGGCGCACCGGAAATTCCGGGAGGAGCATACGGAGATCGATGAGATCTCCCGAACGCTGCAACTGCTGCAGGAAGAACTCCTCCAGGAGGATATCCTCTCAAAGCTTAAGCAGGAGCTCCTGAGCAAGCAAAATGACTGTTTCCCGCTCAAGGAGATCATCAGGGCTCTGGAAAAGAATCTGGAACTTCGGGTAGAGATCAGCAGACAGGAAAGACAGATCAAACAGCACCAGCTTGAAAAGGAAAAAATTTCAGGGGAACTGAGCAGTTTTGAGCAGACCCACGGAAAGCCGATGAAGCATCATGAGCAGCTACAACCCCTTGCGGAGCACCTGCGGACCTGGAAACACCTTCATACCAGCGCGGTGGAGCGGGAAAAAGAGCTTTCCGAGCAACTTACAGAGACAGAAGAGATCAGGGAGAGCCGCCGGAGCTGCTTGAAAAAGATTACGGCATTCTCACGAAAAGAGCCGGAGGAACAAAACGTGGAGGCACATCTCCATCAGTTTGAGGAAAGCGTGAGACAGCTTCAGGTCCGCCGCGAGGATAAGCTCAGAAAGTACAGAGAGCTCGAGACCCAGTTCGGCCTGGAGATCCGGGGGCTGGAATTTCAGCTGGGCCAGAACCTGAAGGAGGATCTCGAGAGGCTCAGGAAAATAGCGGCACAGCTGGAGGAAAGAACAAAAGGTCTCCGGACCGATCTTAACCAGGTCACCCTGGATGATATTCCGGGAGAGAAACAGCGATTAAGATACCAATGTGACCATCTCAGGGATGCAAGGCAGGACGCCCGGGAACGAAATGTCCTGATGTCAGAAACCACCGCCTTGGGAAAGGAGGTAAACCAGTTGCTGACTCAGCTGGAGGAATTGCCGCCTAAAAATCAGGCTGCCGCGAACCAGGCAGCACTACTGGAGGAACGCCTGGAAAAGCTGGAAGCTAAAAAGGAACTCCAGATCCTCAAGGCGGAGCTGGCAACTCACCGTCATGCACTGCAAAGCGGAGAACCCTGTCCGCTCTGCGGAGCTCTGGAACATCCCTACGCCCATGATCTTCCCGAAAAGGAACCAGGACTCGAGCCAGAAATCCTCGGGGTACGAAAGGAACTCGACCGGAAAAAGGCGGAACTGGCAGGGCTAAAGACAAGTCTGCGGCACTTTGAGGACCGCCTGAAGGAAGTGCGGGAAATTCTCGGGACCAAGGAAAAAAGGCTGGAGGCACTTTCTGAGAAATTCGAAACCCGGTATGCACACTGGATGTCACCGGGAGAACCCGACTGGGATGAGCTCCTGTCACAGCAGCTCGATCTTTGTGAAAAACTGGATCGTTTTGAAACAGAACAACAAAAGCTGACGGCTGTAAAAGCCGGAATTCCGGTGCTGGAAACCCTGATCGCGACCCAGGCTGAGGGGAAGGAGATCAAGACGGCCCTTGACCGGCTCTATACCGGCACCAACATCAGCGCCGATTGCAGGGACCTCCTGAAATCCTGGCGAGACCTGGACTACCGGCAACAGAGCCTGGCCACAGCCATAAAGCAAACCCGGAAAAAGCTGGAACGCATCCAGGCTGACATGACCGCCTGGGAAGAAAAACTCCTGCCCGAGCTCCGAGCCGCAGGTTGCGGTGATATGAGCGAGGCCCTGGAGCGCCTTTTGCCGGAATCCCGCTATCTCGATTTAAGGCGGACCAAGGAAAGGTTGTCGACGGAATCTGAAAAGCTACTTGCCACCCTGGGCACGCTCACAACCCAACTGGAGGAACTGCGGAAAAACGACGCCAAAGCGGCTACAGAGGAGCTCGAGGAGAATTGCCATCTCCGGAAACAGGAGCTCAAAGAACTAGAGGATAAATGTCAGGAGATGGAGCGGAAGATAAAGAATGATAAGGAGCGAAGGGAAAGGATCATGGTATTGGAGCAGGACCTGGAGGAAAAGAAGAAACGTGTCAGACCGTGGAAGATCCTCAATGAGCTGATCGGCCATTCCAACGGAAAGAAATTCAATGATTTCGCACAGGAGCTGACCCTTGGGCACCTCATCCGGCTCGCCAACAGGAGGCTTCATGACCTCAGCGACCGGTATCAGCTCGACAAACCGACTGAACAAGAAGATGACAGCCTGGTGGCCGTGGATGCCCACATGGGGGGACAGCGGCGTTCGGTCAAAACGCTCTCCGGTGGCGAAACCTTTCTGCTAAGCCTGTCCATGGCACTCGGGCTATCCGACCTGGCTTCCCGCAATGTCGAGATCAACAGTCTTTTCATCGACGAAGGCTTTGGTACCCTTGATCCAGAAACGCTCGATCAGACGCTGGACACCCTGGAGAAATTACAGGCAGAATCCTCCAAGACCATCGGGATCATCAGCCATGTGGAGTCCCTGAAAGAACGGATTGCGACCCAGATCCGCCTGAACCGTAATGGGCAGGGATACAGCTCCCTGGAAATCAAGGGCTGATGTTCGTCATAAATCACTGAAACTTTGTATATTGAAGTTCCCTACGACAAAAAAATCACCAGATGACACTTGATGAAAAGATCCGGCAATTTGCGGCCAGCGCTGATCTCCTGCCTGGAATTTCTGTGATCCATCAGATCGAGGCGTACCATCCGATCTATATGAGCAGGGAGGGCCTGAGACGCTTTGGGCTGACCATGGAAGAGATGCGTTGCGTGGGGGAAAACTATTTCGACCGCTTCTTTAAGAAAAGCTTCAAGGAGGAGTTCCTCCAGGAACTCGTCCCTTTGATCAGGGACAACAAACCAGGGGCCACCTTTACGCTGTTCCATCAGGTTCAATTCCGGCAGAACCGGCCCTTTGAATGGTATGCCTCCTCGGTGAGCGTCTTCCATTGCACCGATGATGTACCGTCTCACACCGTAAGCCTTTCTGTTCCCATAGGAGACCTGGAACATATTTCGAGGAAGGCAGAGAAGTTTACAGAGGAAGCCCGCTTTCACAAGGAAAACCGTCGTCGCTTTGAAACTCTCACCGACCGCTGTCGGGAAGTACTCCGGCTGGTGGCCCTGGGTAAAAGCTCTGCCGAGATCGCCTCAGAGCTTCACATCTCCCCGGAAACCGTGAACTCCCATAAGAAAAAGATCAAGCAGCAATTGGAGATTTCAAGTACCCATGAATTCAAGGAATATGCCTTCTCCTTTGATCTGATCTGAACGGGAGAAGGGACCTCAAAATTCTAAAAAGTCTGTTAATTTTTTTGTAGTTTAACGGAACCAGAAACCGGGAACCATTGAAAGAATCACTGGAACAAAAACTCGAGAGATTTAAACCCTGTGCGGAACGGGTGCCCGGGGTGGTCGAAGTGCACCGGGTGTGTCCCGAGACTATGAAATTCAGCACGATCCTGATCAACCAGAGAGGGATGCAGGAACTCGGTATCCAGAACGATTCGGAGCAACAGACCGAAAGGAGAACCCGGGAGCGTTTTTTCAATAACGCCAATATAGAAGCGCTGAACAGAAAGCTGAGAAGGCTCCTGGCCACCCGGGACCCACGGGATGAATTCTCTTATTTTCAACAGCTAAAGGATAAAGCGCGGGAGGAATGGGTCTGGTATATCGGGTCGATCCGGATTTTCCATCAGGAAGAAGGCGGCCATCCCAGCCATGTGGTTACGGTCAGTTTTCCCATTGACCGGATGGAGCATATCTCTACCAAGGCGGAACGGTTTCTCGCGGAAAACGAATTCTTCAGGGACAATATCGACAAGTTCCTCGAACTCGGGAAACGCGCCCGGGAAGTACTGCGTCTGGTCGCCCAGGGAAAAAGCTCTCAGGAGATCGCAGAACTAATGGAGATTTCCGTAGATACCGTCCATACCCACCGCAAAAGGATCAAGAAAAAACTCGGGATTTCAACTTCTTATGAGTTCACCAGATTTGCCCGCGCCTTTGATCTGCTCTAACTTCTGATATTTGGGAAAGGGCCGGAAGACGGATGTACTTCACTTCTAAAGGGAAGTCCGATCAGGGCAAAAAAAAATCGGGGCCCCTACACCCCCGATTTTTACTCCACCTCTCCGCCTGAAGAAGCCATGTTAATGGCCCCCAGAACAGGAGAGGTTTCATAGGGTAAAAGTAAAATTTACCCCTATAGAGGACAATACCCACTTTTGGGGAAATTCCAGTGCTCCAACCCCGGGAGAAATGTTGTCAGGACCCGCTAACTTACTACCTTTGTCCTCAAACTGACTCATGCACCGACACTTCCGAATCTATAAGCCCGGTGGCTTCCTTAGCCAGTTCATCAGCAACCAGCGACTTCGGAAAAACAAGCGTCTGCTGGGGGAACTCTATGATTTTCCAGAGGGAACCATGGCCGTCGGGAGACTGGACGAAGCATCCGAGGGACTCCTCCTGCTGACCACAAACGGGAAACTGAGTACCCTCGTCACCAGGGGAAAGGTGGAAAAGGAATACCTGGTGCAGGTTGACGGGCTATTTGATCAGTACGGGGCTGAGCAGCTCCGACAGGGGGTCACCATCAGCATCGGGGGCAAACCTTATCTCACCCGCCCCTGCAAGCTGCGAATACTGGATCTCCCGCCTGGACTTCCTGAATCAGCAAGGCCGGTGAGGGATGAAAGACATGGTCCCACCAGCTGGATCTCCATTATTTTAACGGAAGGGAAATTTCGTCAGGTCAGGAAAATGACGGCAGCAGTAGGATTTCCCACGCTGAGGCTGGTTCGAATCAGGATCGGAAATGAGATTTTAGGCGATCAAAGGCCTGGGGAGGTCCAGGAGGTTAGCCGGTTTGACCTCTGAGAGCATTCTTTTTCGGGCCTTGTGTCTACTCCTCAACGATGAATTTCCCCTGCATCATCACCCAATGTCCGGGAAAGCTGCAGATAAAGTCGTAGGTCCCTGCTGGAGGAGCCTCGAATTCTATCGTGGTCTGTTCCCCGCCTCCTATCATTTCGGTGTGTGCGATAATTTGCGCTCCACCGGAAGGGATGTAGTCCGGGGCCGCAGTCGCCGCTTCCTGAGCAAAATCGGTGATGTCAGTACCCTGCTTCAGAAGCACCCAATTGTGCCCCATAGCACTTTCCGGGAGCTGCCCGACGTGCTTCAGGGTGAGCCGGATCTTTTGCCCCGCCTTGACCCGGATCTCCTTGGTGCTGTACTGCATCTGGTCATTCGCAGTGATCTGTATTTCCACTACGCCATCCTCAGCCAGGACCGGATCAGCCGAGGCTTCGCCCGACTCGGATCCTTCAGGTTCCTCGACGGAGTTCAGAGTCCCCTGTTCCCCAACCGTGATCTGCTCTTTCTTCTCTTCCTTACCGCCACAGGCCACCGCGAGGGCAAGGCAGGAAATAGCCAGGTATCTGTTTAAAAACTTCATCTTGCTTTTTTTGGGTTCCCGGTAAATTTAAGAAAAGATGGGGAGTTCTGAAGAAATTTTGACCGATTTCAGAGGATATGGGTCATTCTCCATCTCTTCAGGTCGGGAAGCCTGTCGATAACCTCCCTGGCTTCCTCCAGGGTGATCTCGTCATGTTCCCGCGCCATTTCCAGATATCTGCGTTCCAGCTCCTGAATCGTCAGGTGATGATCCCGGAAACTTCCTTCCTTGAGACACCCGGCACAATACTCCTCATTCACGCTGTGGTCCCGGTTGGTACCGGCGAATTCCATCATAAAGGATAGGCCACAGCTTTGACAAACTTTGGGTTTCATAGTCATTGGTATAGGCTGCAAGCCAGGCCCCGACACTCACCTGGAGCACCACAACCCTGATAGGCAGCATTTTAACCCTAAAATAATATCGCCTGAGCAATTATACACCTCCTAAACCCTAAATCTTTGCCAAAAAAAAAGTCCGTCTTCCGACGGACCTGATTAAAAATCAAAGACGCTTATTCTGAAATTGTATTTAAGCTGTCTTCTGCAGCGATAGAATCGGTAACCGTAGTATCGATCTCTTCTTCAGCCACGACTTCTTCCACAACCGGTTCTTCGGTAGCTTCGATAGTTTCAACCACTTCTTCTTCTGAAGTTTCAGCAGTAGTTTCCTTGCAGGAAGTAAAGTTCAATACCAATGCAGCAAGTGCAAAAGACAAAAAGAATTTTTTCATTTTTAATGAATTATTAATTGTTTGAGGCGCCAAATGTATCATATTTTCACATTCGTACAACAAAGGGATAAAAATATTTTCTACAGGGGCATCTCCCGCTAATAAATCACTGATCTTTAGCCAAATGCCGCTCCTGATAAAAATCGGCGGCGGTGGTGCAAAGGGGTCTTTATTTTTCTTATCTTCAAGGTAAAACTCAGGCTATGCGACGACCGGCAGGAAGGAGGTTTTCTGCGAATGAAAAGGAGATAGATTATATCCTTCAGGAGAACACCCAGTGGAAACGCAACATATCGGATACGGCATCGGAAATGGAATTCCTGAATCAGTTCCTCGAAGCTGATGTATTCCAAACCAACATTCCGAACCTTTACGAACATCTTCAGGAATTTTTTGAGGAGCTTGAATCTCTTAAGGAAGAGCAGCTGGAGCTCGTACGGGAAACCCAGCATCATGGCCATAACATTGACGGGATGCTGGAATGCGAGGATATCAGCTGTGAAGTCTTCTATCACGAAGAACATCTTTTGTTGCATCACCGGGTGATGAAATTCCTGGAAAAGTTTGCCAGCTTCAGGCTCTCGGTTTTCTCCTACTGCGGGCAGAAGCTCAGACAAAGAAGGGACCAGGACCAGTAAATACACCCGTTATGTGTTACCGCACCAAACTCAACACGAAAATAGCAGAGATCGAAAGAACCTTTGAGGCCAGCTTCACAGAACCGGAACTGTTCTCTCCCAGGGAGGAGATCAATGCCTTCGACTTCGCTCCCAATCCGGTGATAGCCGATTTTTCACAAGAGGAGATCCTTTTCTTCAACTGGGGCCTGATCCCCTCCTGGGCCAAGGAGAACCAGATCAGGAAGAATACGCTGAATGCACGAATCGAGACGGTAGAGGAAAAGCCGGCATTCCGCGATTCCGTAAAAAAACGCTGTCTTGTCCTGGCCTCCGGCTTTTATGAATGGCAATGGCTGGACCCGGCCGGAAGAAAGAAACAGAAATTCCTGATCGAGCCACAGGGGCAGCAGGTATTTGCTTTTGCCGGGCTGTATGCACCCTGGAAGGATCCCCTGACTGGAGCCCTGCTCAATACCTATACGATCCTGACCACAGAAGCCAACGAGCTGATGAGCAGCATCCATAACACCAAAAAAAGAATGCCCGTGATCCTGGCCCGGCAGGATTGTGCCGGATGGCTTGCCGGAAAATCATTGGAAAATTTTGCCTATCCCTATGAGGTTCCCCTGACGGCCACCTCGATTTAACGGTCAGCTCCCCTGGCCCCCTTGATCGCTGAGGCTATTCTGACCGCCCGCTCCACCTGTCTGGTGACCGCGGTTTTCACTTTATCATCCAGGGAATCCTTTCCGGCTGTAACGCTGAGACCATAGGAATTCCCCCCGGCCTCAAAGAAACTTTCGTCTGTATACCCGGGTGCGGCTACGATGGCACCCCAATGAAACATCGTCTTATAGAGCGCAAGCAGGGTCCCTTCCTGTCCTCCGTGTGGGTTGCTGGCACTGGTCATGGCTGTCACGACTTTGTCGGCCAGCTTACCTTTGAACCAAAGGCCTCCGGTAGTATCGAGGAACTGCTTTAGCTGGGCAGGCATATTGCCATAGCGTGTAGGGGCACTAAAAACAAAAACATCCGCCCATTCCAGGTCCTCCAGGGCAACCTCCCTGACATCCTGCGTCTTCTCCAGGTGGTTTTTCCAGTCTTTATTGCCTTCCATAGCTTCAGGCGGTGCCAATTCCTTTACCTTGCGGAAGCGCACCTCGGCAGTTTGGCTGGCTGCCTCCTCCGCCCAGCGGGCGAGCTGGTAGTTGGTTCCCGTCGAACTGTAGTAAATGACTGCAACTTTAAGATCCTTCATGATATCTGATTTTCTTGATTTGAATCATAAATTAGGGCTTTACATCCGGAAGTCTTCATAAAGGAATTGTAAAGAATCGACATGAAAAATTTACCCCCAGGAAGCATCGAGCTAACTGAGGGCATTTCAGACCTTTGGAACGGTCCTGATTCTTTTTACCAAGAGGCGCTACTTTTCCATCGCAGCCAGGACTCCGGCTGCCAGAGATCTGTAGGTTCCGTTTTCCAACCTGTCCCTGATCTCTGAAAAAGCAGAAAGTGTTTCCTCCACATCCTCCATGGTATGAGTTGCTGTAGGGATAAGCCTGAGCAGGATAAGTCCTTTAGGGATTACAGGGTAAACCACGATAGAACAGAAGATGCCATGATTTTCCCTGAGGTCCTTCACCAGAGCCATGGCTTCGGGAATGCTTCCCTTGAGATATACCGGCGTGACACAACTCTGGGTGGTTCCGATATCGAAACCTCGCTTTTTAAGCCCGGATTGCAGCGCATTGACATTTTCCCATAGCTTTGCCTTCAGCTCGGGCATCGTTCTGAGCATTTCAAGGCGTTTCAGGGCACCCACCACGAGCTGCATCTGAAGGGATTTCGCGAACATCTGAGAGCGAAGGTTATATTTCAGGTAATCGATGATCTCCTGGTCTGCCGCGATAAAGGCGCCAGTACTGGCCAGAGATTTTGCAAAAGTGGCAAAATACACATCGATCCCGTCCTGGACCCCTTGCTCCTCGCCTGCTCCTGCCCCTGTCTTTCCAAGTGTTCCGAATCCGTGTGCATCGTCTACGAACAGCCTGAAATCATATTTCTCCTTCAGAGCTACTATTTCCTTAAGTTTTCCCTGCTCCCCGCGCATTCCAAAGACGCCTTCGGAGATGACCAGGATTCCTCCACCGGTCTGCTCTACGATTTTTTCAGCACGCTGAAGATTTTTTTCTACACTCTCCAGGTCGTTGTGCTTGTACGTGAAACGCTGTCCCAGGTGGAGCCGGACTCCGTCTATGATGCACGCATGTGCATCTACATCATATACAATTACATCCTTTTTCGATACCAGGGCATCAATGGTGGATACCATTCCCTGGTACCCGAAATTGAGCAGGTATGCTGCTTCTTTATCGACAAAATCCGCCAGTTCCCGCTGGAGTTGCTCATGCAGGTCCGTATGACCACTCATCATCCTGGCTCCCATCGGGTAAGCGGAACCGTATTCAGCCGCCGCCTCCGCATCAACCTTTCTCACTTCAGGGTGATTGGCCAGTCCCAGGTAGTCATTTATGCTCCATGTGATCACCTCTCTCCCCTGAAACTTCATTCTGTTTGAAATCGGCCCTTCCAGTTTTGGAAAGACAAAATAACCTTCTGCCTGTTCCGCCCATTTCCCCAAAGGACCTTTGTCCTTATAAATCTTGTCAAATAAATCTGCCATTTTAAAGGTTTTTTAACTTAAGCAAAAGTAAGAAATAAATGCAAACTGCATAGAATTCCTGCTACTAAGGCAAGGGAATTTTCAGCAAGGGAACATCTTTAACATTCTGAACCCTTTGAATCTAGCTTCTAATTGTAATGGAAGAACGCCTGTCTGAGGCTTTTATTTGATGAATTCGATTTGATTGACCGCCTTCTCGTTTTGACTGTCAAAAAACCCTTGTTCATTCATCCAGTCATCACTGTAGACCTTGCTCATATATCTGGAGCCGTGATCAGGGAAAATGACGACCACTTCACTGTCGTCACCGAACTCTCCCTCTTGAGCGAGCTGTTTGACCCCCTGAAGGGCGGCGCCGCTGGTGTAGCCTACAAACAGTCCTTCCGTGCGGGCAAGGTGACGGGCCATATGGGCACTGTCCTCATCGCTGACCTTGACAAAACGATCGATGACGTCAAAATCCGTCGCGGTCGGGATCAGGTTCTTACCCAGGCCTTCTATCCGGTAAGGATAGATTTCCGAGGCATCAAATTCGGAGGTCTCGTGGTATTTTTTCAGTACGGAGCCATAGGCATCAATACCGAGGATCCTGATGGCAGGATTTTGTTCCTTGAGGAATCGTGCGGTTCCGGAAATGGTTCCTCCTGTCCCGCTGCAGGCAACAAGATGGGTGATCCTCCCCTCTGTCTGTTTCCAGATTTCAGGACCGGTTGTTTTATAATGCGCCTCGATGTTGAGTTCATTGAAATACTGGTTGATATACACGGAACCTTTGATCTCATCATGCAGTCGTCTTGCTACCTGGTAATAGGATCTCGGATCGTCTGCAGAAACATTGGCCGGGCATACATAAACCTTGGCTCCCATCGACCTCAGCATGTCGATTTTATCGGTCGAAGATTTTGAGCTCACAGCAAGGATACATTCATAACCCTTGATAATGCTGACCATCGCTATACTAAAGCCGGTATTTCCGGAGGTGGTTTCAATGATGGTGCTCCCAGGTTTCAACACCCCGCTTCTCTCTGCTTCCTCGATAATGTGAAGCGCAATCCGGTCCTTGGTGGAATGCCCGGGATTAAAGGCCTCTACCTTGGCAAGATATTTTCCTTTAAATTCCTGGGTGATCCTGTTGAGGTGGATGAGCGGCGTGTTACCGATGAGTTGTAACACGTTGTCGAAAACCTGTAAATCTTCTTTCATACAATTGAAGTTATTTACAATAAACAGGTTCCGAAGATGCTCCAGAACCTGATTACAAACGAAGCAAATTTAAACGAAAAATTTGAATTATTCCTTTATTCCCTCTAAATCCAGCAGAAAAGCGTACTCCTGGGCCACCTCCCGGAGAGCTTCAAAGCGGCCGGAGGCTCCTCCGTGGCCGGCCTCCATGTTGATATGGAACAGGAGCTTTTTATCGCCGGTTTTCAATTCCCGCAGCCTGGCCACCCATTTGGCGGGTTCCCAGTACTGCACCTGGGAATCGTGGAATCCCGTAGTGACCAGCATGTGCGGATATTCCTGCTCCTTCACATTGTCATAGGGGGAGTAGGATTTCATATAGTGGTAATATTCCGGTTCGTTCGGATTCCCCCATTCATCATATTCTCCGGTGGTCAGGGGGATATTCTCATCGAGCATGGTGGTCACCACATCAACAAAAGGCACCGAGGCGATGATCCCGTTATAGAGATGGGGAGCCATATTGGCGATCACCCCCATCAGGAGTCCGCCCGCAGAACCCCCGCTTGCATAGAGATGCGGGGAGGTCGTGTAGCCGTCCTGGATCAGTTTTAAGGAGCAATCGATAAAATCGGTGAAGGTATTCATCTTCTTGAGCAGTTTTCCTTCCTCGTACCAGTTCCTGCCCAGGTATTCCCCTCCACGGATGTGGGCAATGGCAAAGATAAAACCTCGGTCCAGCAGACTCAACCGGGCGTTGGAAAAATAGGGATCCAAAGTGGAGCCATAGGATCCGTATGCATACTGGAGCACCGGGTTCTTCCCGTTCTTCTCCAGGCCCCGTCTGTATACGATGCTCATGGGGATCATCTGGCCATCCCGCGCCTGTGCCCAGATGCGCTCGGAGACATAGTTGTCCTTGCTGAACTTGCCTCCAAGCACCTGCAGTTCCTTCATGATCGTCTTTTCCCTGGTTCTCATGTTGAAATCCACTACCTGGGTGGGGGTGGTCAGGGAGTTATAGCTGTACCGCAGGATTTCCGTATCAAAGTCCGGGTTGGTACCTGTAAAAGCGGTATAGGTTTCATTGTCAAAAGGAAGATAATAGCTGTTCGTGCCATCCCAGCGCGTGATCTTGAACCTGCTGAGCCCATTGCTCCTTTCACTGAGCACCAGGTATTCCCGGAAAAGATCCACATCCTCCAGCAGCACGTCTTCCCTATGCGGGACGACATCCTGCCAGTGCTCCATTTCAGTGGCGTCCACAGGGGTCTTGACCAGTTTAAAATTGATCGAGGCATCCGCATTGGTCAAAATATAAAAATGGTCCCGATAGTGGAAAATGGAATATTCTAGGCCGCGCACCCTTGGCTGAATCACCCGGAAGGCCGCCTCAGGGTTGTCCGCGTCCAAAACGCGATACTCAGAGGTCAGTGTACTTCCCGAACCGATGATGATAAATCGTTCTGATTTGGATTTGTACACATAGGTGTGGAAGGTTTCATCCTGCTCATGGTAAACCAGTTCATCCTCATCCGGGGAGGTCCCTAGCCGGTGCTTGTAAATTCGGTCGCTGCGGAGCGTATCAGGGTCCTTCCTGGCGTAGAACAGTGTCTTGTTGTCATTGGCCCAGGTGGCCCCTCCGGTAGTGTTCCTGATCTCCTCAGGATAGATCTCTCCGGTAACAAGGTCCTTGATCCTGATCGTATACTGCCTCCGGCTGACAGTGTCCACTCCGTAGGAGATCAACCTGTTGTTACAGCTTACGTTCAGGCCCCCGAGACGGTAATAATCATAACCTTTAGCCATTTCATTGACATCGAACAGGATTTCCTCCGGGGCGTCCAGACTTCCGGGTTTTCTCGAGAAGACGGGATAATCCTTTCCTTTCTTATACCTGGTGACGTACCAGTACCCACGCAGCTTATAAGGCACAGAGGAATCATCCTCCTTGATCCTCGACTTAATCTCCGAAAATAATTTTTCCTGCAACTCCCTGGTGTGAGCGGTCATTCTTTCGTAATACGAATTTTCCTGGCGGAGGTATTCAAGTACCTCCTCATTCTCCCGTTCCCGTAGCCAGAAATACGCATCCACCCGGATGTCCCCGTGCTTTTCCAGGTTGACTGGAACCTTCCTGGCACGAGGAGCTACGATCTCTCCCTCAATTGTTTGCATGGCATTGTCATTTAGGCAGCTGCAAAATTAAGACTAATAATAAAGAAAACTTAAATTATTGGTGGCAACTTCTCTTGTATTTCCGATTTGTATAGTTTTGCGCATAACCAAAACCGGATTCAGATGTTTGGAGATATGATGGGCATGATGAACAAGATCAAGGAGACCCAGCAGAAAGTAGAGGAAACCAAAGAAAGACTTAAGACCGTATACCTGGAAGAAAAATCGACGGATGGGCTCCTCAAGGTGACCATTTCCGCAAGCCGGGAGATCAAGAACCTCGAGATTGCAGACGAACTGCTCGAAGATAAGGAGCAGCTCGAGGATTATCTGGTCCTGACCCTGAACAAGGCAATCGCAAGGGCAACCGAGGTCAATGAAGCAGAACTTGCGGCAGTTGCCCGCGAGGGAATGCCTGACATCCCCGGAATGAACGATATGCTGGGCAAGTAAACTCCTTCAGAGGGAAATCCTGTCCACATCCTCCAGGAATCTTTCGTGGAGTTCGGAGGTGTAATCCAGGTGCGTCACAATACGGAGTTTCCCCTGTCCCATGTTGCTTATCCTGATCCTGCGTTGCTCCAGCGCTTCAAGGAAGGCAGTCTCTTTGGCGGGATCCGAGAGATAAAAGATCACGATATTGGTCTCCACAGGTTCCACCTCGCGTACAAAATCCTTTTTCCTGAGCGCTTCTCCGATCTGGCGGGCACGCTGGTGATCCTCTTCCAGTCGGTCCACGTGGTGGTCAAGGGCGTATATTCCTGCAGCGGCCATAAAACCGATTTGACGCATTCCGCCTCCCAGAACTTTTCTTACCCGCATGGCTCCCTTCATGATCTCCCTGCTGCCCAGCAATACTGTTCCCATTGGCGTCCCGAGCCCTTTTGAAAGACAGATGGAAATGGTATCAAACAGGTTTCCGTAGGTTTTGGGATCCTCCTTCCTGGCCACAAGCGCGTTGAACAAGCGGGCGCCATCGAGATGCAGGCCGAGATCGTGTCCACGGCACACGAGATTGATCCTTCTGATCTCCTCAAGGTCATAACAGGCTCCCCCACCTTTGTTGGTGGTATTTTCCAGGCAAACCAGGCTGGTTAGCGGACTGTGATAAAAATCCGGTGGGTTGATATTCTCCTCGACCTGGCTGGCTGTGATCATCCCCCTGTGACCGTCAACTAGACGGCAGGAGACCCCGCTATTGAAGGAGACTCCGCCTCCTTCGAAATTATAAACATGTGCCCATTTGTCACAGATCAGCTGCTCTGCGGGCTGGGTATGAAGTTTTATAGCCGCCTGGTTGGCCATACTCCCCGTTGGAAAGAAAAGCGCCTGGTCCATCCCAAAAAGCTCCGCGAGCTTTTCCTCGAGCGCATTCACAGTGGGATCCTCTTTATAAACATCATCTCCGACCTGGGCGGTTCTGATCGCTTCCATCATTTCGGCAGTGGGTTTGGTCACCGTATCGCTGCGCAAATCTATTTCCTTCATGTTATGCTTTGATTGACTAAACTTAGGCTTAGGACGCAATTTGCTCCGGAGCTCAAAACTATTAAATAATCACAAAATAGTTTTTCACCACGACCTTTAATTTTAAATTTGTTTCAAAATCGAAACATGATAACTACAGACACCCTGAGGGATCTGAGAGAGCGCCTGGTTGCGTTAAGGAGGTATCTTTGACGTTGATGCCAAACAGATCGAAATAAGCAATCTTCAGGAGAAAACCCTGGCTCCGGATTTTTGGAACGATCCCAAAAAAGCGGAGCTCCTGGTTCGGGAACTCAACACCCAGAAGAAATGGGTTGAGGATTACGAGAAGGCCGCGGACCTGGTGGAGGACCTGGGGGTACTCTTCGACTTCTATAAGGAAGGAGAGGCCACACAGGACGAGGTGGAGGAGAAACGCTCAGAGGCGGAAGGGCTCCTGGAGGAGCTCGAGTTCAAGAATATGCTCTCCGAGGAAGGAGACAGCCTCAGTGCAGTACTTCAGATTACAGCGGGGGCTGGCGGAACAGAGAGTTGTGACTGGGCCGAAATGCTGATGAGAATGTACCTGATGTGGGCGGACAAGAACAGGTTCAAAGTCAGGGAGCTGAATTATCAACCGGGAGAGGTAGCCGGGATCAAAACCGTTACTCTTGAGATTGAGGGGGACTATGCCTTCGGATGGCTCAAGGGGGAAAATGGGGTCCACCGGTTGGTACGGATCTCCCCTTTTGACAGCAACGCAAAACGCCATACCTCCTTTGCGTCGGTTTATGTTTATCCCCTGGCTGACGAAACCATTGAGATCGAGATCAACCCTGCCGATATTTCCTGGGAGACCATGCGTTCTTCTGGTGCAGGAGGACAAAATGTCAACAAGGTGGAGACTGCGGTACGCCTCAGGCATGCTCCTTCCGGTATTGTGATCGAAAATTCTGAAACGCGTTCTCAGCTCGACAACAAAACCAAGGCAATGCAGCTGCTCAAGAGCCAGCTCTATGAAATAGAACTTCAGAAACAACAGGCCCAAAGAAGGGAAATCGAGGACTCCAAGATGAAAATCGAGTGGGGTTCCCAGATCCGCAATTACGTCATGCATCCTTATAAACTGGTCAAAGACGTCCGAACAGGAGAAGAAACCGGGAACGTGGACGAGGTGATGGACGGGGAAATAGACCGTTTCCTGAAGGCCTACCTGATGATGATGGGCCAGAAAGTTGAAGATTAACCAACCACAGATAAAGATGATCACGATCTACCACAATCCGCGCTGCAGTAAATCAAGGGAAGTCCTCGAAATCATTAAGAACTCGGGGCAGGAACACAAGATCCGGGAGTACCTGGTCGAGCACGTTTCGAAGAAAGAACTCGAGGATTTGCTGGCCAAGCTCCACATGGCGCCTATCGAACTGGTCCGAACCGAGGAGAAAGACTGGAAGGAGAACTATCAGGACCGGGACCTGTCTGACGACGAGTTGCTCGAACTCCTGGTCGCCCAACCCAGGTTGATCGAGCGACCGATTGTGGTCTCCGATGATAAGGCCGTTCTCGCCAGGCCCCCTGAAAGGGTACACGAACTACTGCGTTAACATCTTTTCACATCCCGCACTTAAGGAATTTAACCCGGCCTTAACCCAGGATGGGCGCAGACTTTGCTACTTTTAAGCAAAACCCCATTCTTATGAAAGCTGTAAAATTTCTAATCATATTAGTTGTGGCCTCCACCTGGAGCGGAACCCTCAATGCGCAAAGTATGTTACAGGGAGAACCCGACCGGGATATCGCCAGACAGGCGGCCGACGCCGTGGAACTGTGGGAGGAGGAATTGGCGCTTTCCGCTAAACAAATGGACCTGATGCGCAGGAAGCTGGTGGAGTTCGCCATCAAAAAAAGAGATGTCCTGCAAGGTCAGCTTCCAGCTGAGGAGAAAAGCCGAATCCTGGTTCGTCTCCAGATCCTGCAGAACAAGGATATGAGAGACATCCTGACCGGACCGCAGTTCGACCGGTATCTGCTATTGCTTGACCGGGATGTGAGGGCGCGACAGGCTGAGCTCATGCAGACCGAAGTGGGGGATCCTGATCCCGAAGAGGTCGATTAGTCCAAAACTCATCATAAAATTACTTCCTGTATTAAACCTTTCCGGTTAGATTCGGTCAAAGGGTAAAAACCAATATGATCACAAAAAAGCTGCGGCAATTCCGGTACTTCCCGTTTCTCTTCATTTTCTTTTTTACCTTAAATATGCTGGCTCAGGATGGCGCTGATACCTACACTGTTTCAGGCAAAGTGACAGATGAGCAGGGGCTTCCGCTGGAATACGCCACGATCGCTTTTCAAAGTACCACCCAGCCGGATAAACTGACCGGCGGAATCACCGGACCAGACGGAACCTTCGCCATTGAGGTGCCGGAAGGCACTTATAATGTCACTGTGGAATTCATATCCTTCTCCCCGAAGAAGTTTCCCAACCGGGAGATCAACAGTGATCTGGACATGGGAAATATCACTCTTGGTATGGCCGCCGGGGAACTTGACGAGGTCGTGGTCACCGCTGAGACCACCCAGGTGGAGGTTCGGCTGGATAAAAAAATATATACCATCGGAAAAGATCTCACCACAGCAGGCGGGAGCGTTGCCGATGCGCTGAACAATGTGCCCTCGGTTTCTGTTGACATAGAAGGAGGTATCAGCCTCCGTGGAAACGAGAACGTCAGGATTCTGATCAACGGAAAACCTTCGGCCATGGCAGGTTTCGGGGACACCGGAGTGCTCGCCCAGCTTCCAGCAGATGCCATTGATCGCGTGGAGGTGATCACTTCACCCTCGGCCCGGTACACTGCCGAGGGGACAGCAGGAATCCTTAATATCATCCTGAAGCAACAGGAGATCCTGGGCTTCAACGGTTCCCTTACCGCGAGCGCAGGAATTCCTTCAGAGGCAGGCCTTTCCGCCAACCTGAACTACAGGACGGAAGACTTCAATATATTCACCACCCTTGGCACCCGCTATTTTGATGCCCCGAGAAATTCCTATGCCGACACAAGATATTTCTCCTACCTGGATGAGGAGACCGGTGAACTTGTGGATCCGAGATTTGACAGAGTTGTGGAGGATCGGGAGACCACCAGGCTGAACCGCGGATACAATGCCAGCGTCGGAATTGAATACTTTATCGATGACCAATCTTCCCTGACGGCGAGCAGTTTCTTCAGAGCCGGAGAGGATGAGGACCAGACGACCAACCTGAGCAGCCGGTACATCGACGGGGAGCTGGTACAGAACACCAAGAGGGTTGAGACCGAAACAGAAGAGGACAACAGCTATCAGCTCTCGCTTAACTATATCAACCGGTTCAATGACAGCGGGCATCAACTGACCGCAGACTTCCAGTACGAAACAGACGAGGAAACCGGAACCAGCGGCATCGACGAGTTCGACCTGCAGGATGAAAGCGTGGAGTTCCCTCTGGAGGAAGTACTCACCGAGGAGACCCAGAATGAATTTCTGCTCCAGGCGGACTACGTGCTTCCCATTGGGGAGGAAACCCAGTTCGAGGCCGGATACCGGGGAAATTTTGAGGAAGAAGTGACCGACTATAACCTCAAGATCGAAAATCTCGAGACGGGAGAAATGATCCTGGACCCGGTTCTCTCCAATGTCTTTACCTACGAGGAAAACGTGAATTCGCTGTATACCCAGTATGGAACCAAGCTCGGAAATTTTTCCTTTCTGGCAGGACTCCGGTTGGAAAACACCCAGCTTAAGGGAAAGATCGGCTCAGATCTTACAGATGAGGAATTGGAGGAAGAATTCGGGATTCCTATCGATACGGACTTCGACAGAAATTACCTGGGCCTCTTCCCTACGCTGAACCTGATCTATGAACTCAAGGAGAATGAAAACATCACCCTCGGGTATAACAGAAGGATCAACAGGCCGCGCGGCTGGTTCATCAATCCCTTTCCCTCAAGATCCAGCAGGACGGACATCTTTCAGGGAAACCCTAACCTGGAACCGGCATTTTCCAATGCCTTTGATCTCGGATACCTGAAAAGATGGGATGAGCTTACCTTCACCTCCTCTGTTTATTACCAGCACGAGACTGACGCCTTCGAACGGGTGGAACAGAACACCGGACTTACCACCACAGACGGGATACCGATCACCAGGACGATCCCGATCAACCTGGCCACAAATCAAAGGATCGGTGCAGAGGCTGGCTTACTGTACAACCCGGCGCAATGGCTCAGGCTTAACGGAAGCTTCAACTTCTTCCAGTTCGATACCGAAGGATTTTACAACGGTGTGGATTACAGCGCCAAGAACACGAGTTGGTTCGCCCGATTCAGCAGCAAGGTCACCCTTCCTGCCAAGATCGATTGGCAGACCACTGCATTTTATCGGGGTGCCTCAGAAGATGCCCAGACCACAACCGATGCCATGGCATCCCTTAACATGGCACTGAGCAAGGAACTCTTTAATGAAAATGCCACCATCACCATAAGCGCCAGGGATCTGCTGAATTCCAGAAAAAGAGAAGCCTTCACCACCACGGAATTCTTCACCAGGAGGAGTGAAAACCAATGGAGAACCCGGAGCATCAGCCTGTCCTTCACCTACAGGTTCAACCAACAGAAAAGGGAGCAGCGAAAGCGGATGGAACAGCAGGGAAATGACAACGAGGAAATGATGGAAATGGATGGTGAAGGAGGTGATTTTAAGAAGAAATAAATAGCTTCAATTCGACTTGAGAGTAGTAAATCGGGATCATCAAAAGGTCCCGATTTATTTTTTTCGACCTCGGGCCGGCAGGCGTTACCTGTTGGTGTCTTATTACCTATTGGCGGGGCTGCCATAGCACGAGCGGGAGTGGCCACAGCTGTAATAGAGAAGATTGGGTAAGAGAAGCAGACCTGAAGCTGGAAAAGGCAAATCCTGCCCAACTCATGCTCCGGGATCCTCTGGTACAGGTAGGGCAAAAAAATCGCCTATAAATCCGGGAAGGCAACCCGGTCTGTTTTTAAGCCAGTAATGAGGAAACATGTCTGACTTGGTAACACAGAACGAGTATGATAAAAATAAAGGGGATTATCGGGTCTGGTAGCCGACCCTCCGAGGAGAATCAGGAATGGGCTTCTCGCTCCTTTTCGAGTTGTTTCCTTTCCTTGCGTTCATCCATCATATCCTTAACAGCTCCTCCGATCCAGTAGGGAATAATGGCGGTAAGGAAAAACATGATCCAAAATCCTATCAGAAGGATGATGACAAAAGCTATAAATCCAAGGTACTGATCAAACTCGAACAACATGATACTGATGATTTGGGTCAAAGATAGGAAGTCTCCAAAATATGGGCAATAAAAATTCCTGGTAAAACCAATTTCCCGCAGCTTGTGAAAATTTCCTGTGGGTCCCGTGGTTTTTCCACCTCTTTTTGTTCTCAATTTAACCTTTAGATTTTGATGAAATCTTAAATTTGTACCAAACTAGAAAGCACCATGGAATACAGAATAGAAAAAGACACGATGGGAGAAGTAAAGGTACCCGCTGAAAAACTTTGGGGGGCACAGACTGAACGTTCCCGAAACAACTTCAGGATAGGTGCTCCGGCGAGTATGCCCCTGGAGATCATCTATGGATTTGCCTATCTCAAAAAGGCGGCTGCTTTCACCAATTGTGAACTCGGTGCGCTTTCAGTGGATAAACGGGATCTTATCGCAAAAGTCTGTGATGAAATCCTCGAAGGAAAGCATGATGACCAGTTTCCACTTGTTATCTGGCAGACCGGAAGCGGAACGCAAAGCAATATGAATGTAAACGAGGTCATTGCCAATCGCGCCCAGCAACTTGCCGGGAGAAAGATCGGAGAAGGGGAAAAAGTGTTGTCTCCAAATGATGATGTAAATAAATCCCAATCCTCTAACGACACCTTCCCTACCGGTATGCATATCGCCGTATATAAGAAGGTCGTCCAGGTTACCCTGCCCGGGGTGAAAAAACTCCGTAATACGCTTAAAAAGAAATCAGAAGCCTTCAAGGATGTTGTCAAGATCGGGAGAACCCATTTCATGGATGCCACTCCCCTCACCCTTGGCCAGGAATTCAGCGGTTATGTTTCCCAGCTTGACCACGGGATCGCCGCTTTGGAAAATACCCTCCCCCACCTTTCTGAACTTGCCCTTGGGGGAACTGCTGTGGGGACAGGGCTCAATACGCCCAAAGGCTACTCCAAAAGAGTTGCAGAATTTATCGCAAAGTTCACCGAACTGCCCTTTGTTTCTGCTCCCAATAAATTTGAGGCCCTGGCTGCGCATGATGCTTTTGTGGAAACGCACGGCGCGCTGAAAACCCTTGCGGTTTCCCTGAACAAGATTGCCAATGACATCCGGATGATGGCCTCAGGACCGAGGAGCGGAATAGCCGAGATTATCATCCCCGCAAATGAACCGGGATCCTCTATCATGCCTGGAAAAGTGAACCCTACCCAGGTGGAGGCCCTTACCATGGTGTGTGCCCAAGTGATCGGGAATGATGTCGCCATCAATGTAGGAGGGATGCAGGGGCAGTTCGAGCTCAATGTATTTAAGCCCGTAATGGCTGCCAATATGTTGCAGTCCGCGGAACTTCTGGGGGATGCCTGCGCTTCCTTCGAGGAGCATTGTGCAGCGGGAATTGAACCCAACAAACCCCGTATCGAGGAACTGCTGAATAATTCCCTGATGCTGGTCACCGTCCTGAATACCAAGATCGGGTACTACAAGGCTGCGGAAATTGCCAATCAGGCACATCAGAACGGCACTACCCTCAGGGAAGAAGCCGTCAATCTTGGGTATGTCTCGGAAGAAGATTTCGACCAGTGGGTCAATCCGCGGGAGATGGTCGGGGGATTAAAATAAGACTGGCAACGCAAGACCGCCATCGGTAAATAATATTTTTTGAAGTTCCCCTTTTTGTCCCTATTTTCACGGGCAATTGCCTGAAATATATGACCGATAAAGTAGAACTGGACTTTGGTGTAATCTGGATTTATGACAAAGTTCTGGTCAGTGAGCTTCACGAGGGTATTCTCCTGGATGTTCAGAACAACAGAAAAATTCTCGCACTGGGAAAAGAGGCCTTCGGTGGCGCGGATTTCGGTTACATTTCCCACAGGATCAACTCCTATGCAGTTAATCCCATGGTATACCGGGAATCCGCAGAACATCCCCAACTAAAGGCCATTGCGGTGGTTTCTCAGAACCCCCTTGGCCGAAAAAGCGCCATTATTGAACAGCAGTTCTATACCAATAAGAATTCCTTCCGCATTTTTACAAATCTCGAACAAGCCCAGGTCTGGATCAGGGAAACACTGGTCCTCCCGCCCGATCAGGTCTAATGCAAAAACCTGTTGTTTGCGGGACGAATTTTCCCTCCCCCGGATTCCCTGTTGACATTACTACTTTTTTAGTCCACAAAAAAAGTTTCTTTTATTACTTCCTTGCAATTTTTAATCTCTGATTGCTTAATCTGTTGAAAACTTTGCTATTCGGGTTTTGTCAACTGTTCGAATCTGGTCAATAGCCATCATTCCTTTTTTTCCGTTGTGTACTATAGCATTGAATTTCTACTGAAGCAGAGCTTCATCAAAAATTCTACGCGCTTAAAAATATAAGCTATTGAAAAAAGAGAACTAAACCGTGATTTTAGAAGAGAAGCCGTTTATTCCTTTTCATAGGATTGGCAATAGTTTTTTTATTAACAATTTTTATAATTCTGTTTCGTTTATTTCGTTTGTTTCGATTATATTTGTAATTTAATCACTAGAGCAATGGAAGAATTACAAAACATAAAAAGACCTTCTAAAGAAGAGCAGTCTACAGCATTTGAATCTTATAATGCATTAGAGGCTGTATTAAAAG
>CAMPKA010000005.1 GCA_946887075.1 uncultured Salinimicrobium sp. | reverse complement strand
ATATTTGTACTATCTTATTCCCGATTGTCCCTGAAGAAATTCAAACTATCGGGTTTCGTTTTTTGTAGGACTTCCTACTTCCCCGTTTTTTTTATTAAATTGTTGCCAACTCTGATTATCAGTACTTTAAAAGGCAAGGATATTCCTTAAAACATCGAACAGTCAAACCTTTTAATCTGCAAAAAGCTGCCTCAGATTAATGAGACAGCATCTTATTTATGCTTTCAGAATAAGAAGCAGGGATTTTAGTCCAGCAGTTTTTTGATCACCCTGAGCTGATGGGTATGTCTTCGAAGATCCGTGTTGTATATTCCGGAATGATCCAGCCGATCCAGGCGCACCTTTCCAAAAACATGGATGATATGATGGTCCTCCAGCAGCATTCCCACATGATCTATTTCGCCTGAATCGTTGTCGAAGAAGACCAGGTCTCCCGGCTGGCTTTCCTCTATAAAACTCAGGGATTCCCCCTGAGTAGCCTGTTGAGCCGCTTTTCGTTTGATCATTATCCCGCTAAGCCGGTAAACCATTTGAACAAACCCTGCTGCGTCGATGCCAAAGGGGGTTCGTCCCCCGTGCAGCATAGGAGCGTTCATATACAAAAATGCCGTCTGCACCAGATGGCTCCTGTTGCCAATACCGCTTATTCTGGTTCCGTTGAACCGATGCCCGAGATAGTCAAGCGCACCCAGGGCGGCCCCCAATGGGATGGCCATCAATTCCTTCCCGGCCGAAACGAAGTCCACCAGATCTCCTGAAAATGCGGTCTCTGGTGACTGGAGTGAGTGGAAAAGTTCCTCTGTAATCCTCGTGATCTGATTCTCTCTGACCCAGGCCTCCTGAGCATCCGGAAATGTGGAGATATAGGCCCATTCCCCTTTGCTTTCCAGGATCCTGAAGGACTCTCCATACAGGAGCTGGCTTGTCATCTCGCTCTGTTCTGAGGCGGAGACTCGCAGGGGTACAATACCAAGGTTACAAAGACCAAATCCCATGGGCTAAAGCTTGGGCTACGGCCGTTCAATGATAATGGCAGAAGCGCCACCCCCGCCGTTGCAAATGGCTGCGGCCCCGATTTTGGCCTTCTTCTGATCGAGAACATTAATCAGGGTCACCAGGATACGCGCTCCGGAACAACCCAGCGGATGTCCGAGAGATACAGCACCTCCGTTCACATTCACCCTGGCAGGATCCAGTCCCAGGATCTTTGTGTTCACAAGTCCCACCACTGAAAAGGCCTCATTGAATTCAAAGAAATCAATCTGATCCATCTGGATCCCTGCTTTGGCCACAGCTTTTGGTAAGGCCTTAGAGGGAGCAGTGGTAAACCAGATCGGTTCGGTCGCCGCGTCTGCAAAACCCCTGATCCTGGCAAGCACCTTAAGTCCGAGCTCCTTTGCCTTTTCTGCGCTCATCAATACCAGGGCGGCTGCCCCATCATTAATGGTGGAAGCATTTGCAGCGGTTACGGTTCCTTCTTTAGAAAAGGCCGGTCTTAAAGAAGAGATCTTATCCATCTTCACATTTCGATATTCCTCATCCTGATCCACGATGACTGGATTCCCTTTTCGCTGGGGAACCTCAACTGGAACAACCTCATGGCTGAACCTGCCTTCATCCCACGCCTTCCTGGAACGCGTGTAGGATTCGATTGCAAATTTATCCTGCTCCTCCCGGGAGAAATGATGTTCTCTTGCACAGTGGTCTGCGGCTACCCCCATGGCATTATGGTCATAGGCATCTACCAGGCCGTCTTTCTGCAGGCCATCGATCATCTCCGCGGGACCGAATTTATGGCCGTTCCTCAGATGCAGATAGTGCGGGATCTGACTCATGTTCTCCATTCCTCCTGCCACCACAATACTGGCGTCCCCAAGACTGATGGCCTGGGCTGCCTGCATGACAGCTTTCATTCCACTTGCACAGACCTTGTTCACAGTCGTACATGGCACGTTGGTTGGTATCCCGGCACCAAGAGCTGCCTGCCGTGCAGGTGCCTGACCCGTTCCCGCCTGGACCACATGCCCCATCAGAACCTCATCGACCTGATCCGGCTTTAGTTCTATCCGTTCCAGGGCTCCCTTGATGGCGATCGAACCCAACCGGGTAGCCGGAACAGAGGAGAGGCCTCCCAGGAAACTTCCTATTGGGGTCCTGGCGGCACTTACTATGACTACTTCTTTATACATTTTACTGGCGTTTTGTTTGTCTCTTGCGAATTTAGCCCATAATAAGGAGGAAAGCAACACCGGGCCCCACAGCCGGCTTTTTTTAGTACATTTGATTTGAGAAAGTTCCCTATGAGATCATTTGTGCAATCCCTTTACAAGAATCAGGACGTTTTTTATAAGGTCTTTCTTTTTCTCCTGACAACCTTTCTCATTGTGTACCTTTTTCCGAAGGGCGGGAAATTCAAATATGACATCCCCAAAGGGAAACCCTGGCAGTACGAGAATCTTTATGCGCCATTTGATTTTGCCATTCTTAAAACCCCAGAGGAGATCGCAGCTGAAAAGGAAGAGATTACCAAAAGCCATATTCCTTATTACGACTACAATGCTGAGATCCCTGCCAGGATCAAGGGAGCTCTCCTGGAACAATTTCCGAAAGTTTTTCCCGACAGCCTCGGGCGCTATCGGCTAAACAGGCTCAGGAGCTTTATCTCCTCCACATCAGAAGCGATCTATGAAAGGGGTCTGCTCCAGGAAGTGGTTCCGCAGCCACCGGATAAACTGATCTATCTCAGGAGGGGGAATGAGGTGACGGAGGTGGCTTACAACTCCCTGCTGAAACAGACTGAACTCCGGGATTTCCTGAACCAGGAGATCGGCCAAGCGGGATACCAGGAATTCCGTGACGAGCTCATTGCCCTTTTTTTTAACCACGTCAGGCCCAATGTAAGTTTCAACGAAGTACTCACCAAAAATGACCTGGAGAGCAGATTCAACCAGATTTCCTACACCCGCGGAAATGTCGAGCGGGGAACCATAATTGTAGCCAAGGGAGAGGTCGTAGAAGGGGAGAAATTTCAGATCCTCAATTCTCTGAAGGCGGAGTATGAATCCCAGGTCTGGAGTGAGGCCCATTATAACTGGGTGCTGGTGGGTTATACCCTGTTGGTATTTCTGGCCCTGCTCATGCTGATGCTGTTCATCAGGAAGTACAGGTATGACATCTTTCAGAACAATATCAAGGTCACCTTTATTTTTTTCAATATGGTGCTGATGGTACTGCTGACGGTACTGATCATCAATTTTGATGCGCAATATGTTTACGTGGTGCCGCTTTGTATTCTTCCCCTGACCATAAAGGGGTTCTTTGATTCACGGCTGGGACTTTTCACCCATGTCATCACCGTGCTCCTGCTGGGGTTCATAGTGGCCGACAGCTATGAATACATGTTTCTGCAGATCATAGCGGGTATAGTGACGATTCTTACCGTTTCTGAGCTTTATAAGCGGGCGAATCTCTTTATTACGGTGGGGCAGATCACCCTGGTGTATATCCTTTCCTATTTTGCGTTTACCATAATCCAGGAGGGTTCTATCGAGGAGGTGGAACCGGAAACCTTCCTGATGTTTATCCTTGGAGGATTGGCTACCCTTTTTGTTCAGCCGCTGATCTATGCCTATGAAAAGGTCTTTGGCCTGGTCTCGGATATGTCCCTGTTGGAGCTTTCGGATACGAATTCAAAAATCCTCAAGGAACTCTCTGATAAGGCACCCGGGACTTTTCACCATTCCCTCAACGTAGCCAATCTGGCGGAAGCCGCTGCCAATGAAATCGGGGCCAATTCCATGCTGGTCAGGGTAGGGGCGCTGTATCATGACATCGGAAAGATGAAGAATCCCACCTATTTTACCGAAAACCAGACTACAGGGGTAAGTTCCCATGACGAACTGTCTCCGAAGGAAAGTGCGGAAATCATTATTGAGCATGTGATCAATGGGATAGAGATCGCTAAAAAAAGGAACCTGCCGGACCGGGTGATCGACTTTATCCGGACCCATCACGGGACTACTAAAGTGTACTATTTCTGGAAAAAAGCTGTCGAGAATTCAGAGGAGGTCAAGGTTGAGGATTTCCGGTATCCCGGACCGCTGCCTTTCAGCAAGGAAACCGCGATCCTGATGATGTGTGACAGCGTGGAAGCGGCCAGTCGGAGCATTAAGGAACCCACCGCTCCTCTCATTGATAATTTCGTGGAAAAGATCATCAATAAGCAGATGGAGGAAGGGCAGTTCCTGAATTCAGATATTACCTTCATGGAGATCCAGCTGGTCAAAAAGGTGCTGAAGCGCAAGCTGAAGAACATCTACCACCTGAGGATCGAATATCCCGAATAACCCCATGAGACTGCGGATCAGGCCATTTTCCGGGCAGATCCCACGAAGTTTTACCTGGCTTGACCAGCTTTGAGATCGATTCGCTGAGAGATCAGAGCGCCATGGATATTGATTCCTTCGATAAAGAGGGAAACAGGCCCCCTATCCGGGATCGTGATGCGGGCAAGGCCCTCCTGATCGACTACAACTGCCGGTTTCCAATCCACAACCCCATATCTTTCAAAGGCGGCGGAATGTATGACCTCATATTTGGGAACATAAAACTCCCGATGGACCGTATAACCGTTACTGGCAATAAGTTCGTGAATGGTCTCCCGGGTATCCCTGACAAATCCGCCTTTTTTGGTCGTAATCCGAATTACACCGTTCACTCCGCTACCTCCATAACCATGGCCCATGGGATTGACGATGACGGATTCGACCTGGGAGGTAAGCATTCCGTTGAGTACATTGGGATCGATGCCTATTGAAACATCATTCAGGTAGATCAGCACATTGCTATTAGCCTGGTACCCCGTAGAATTCCCCCGGCTTACCCCACCAAGTCCAGGCATCGTCCTCCAGCTGCGGATTTCGACGGTTCCATAGATATTCCTGACCTGGAATCCCTTAGAGGCGATAAAATCGGTGATAAAATGGTACTGCTGGGCAAGCTTTTCATCAATCTTGTAGCCCCGGGCGTGAACTTGTAGTTCCGGGTTAAAGACATGGTGGGTGAGTTTCTCATCGCTTATTTCCACAGTGTCTATGACATTGGAAACTTCGGGAAAAGCTTCGGGAATAAAGAGGATATCATTGTACTTCTTTTTCTCTGGCATAACCGGAACCTCCTGTAAATCCTGAAGCTCTTCTTTGGGGAGCACAGCTACTGTGACCTCAGGCTCGGAAAGCTTCCCATTCCTGTCATTCATCAAGCCAAGGCTGATCTCACTACCCTCCACCAGGAAGGCATCTTCAATTAAGAAAGAATCGTCCTTTTCAATATCTGCTACTTTCCAAAGGCCCGAGCCTTCCGAACTCACAAAGATGTTCTGATGTCTCCGCTCCCTGCGGTTTTCTATCCTGCCTTTGATAGTGAAACCCCTCTGGTGGCTGTACTGATCTACCGGCGGGTTATGGAAGATATCCTTCCACTGATATCTACTCCAACCCTGGGTGAGCAGAAGCAGGTCGAGATCATACTGTTTTCGCGCCTCCTTTCCAGGGGAGAAGTAATAAGCCGGATCATCAATGAAACCTTCGAGATACGGCCGCAGGTGCATCGCCGAGATAATATTATGAACAGGCTGATACGCCTGGGTCGCGGAAGGCAGGGCGGAAATACTTAAGGATGCCATTCCATTTTCGCCCGCTGTCCGGAGTTTTACCTCCAGGGAATCCTTTAGTCTCCTGGACGTCGCATTCAAAGAGAACCGCTTGATATTGTTTTCGACAAAAACCATCCTTTCAACCAGAGGCTCCAGGTCCTGATTAAAGATGGTAATGATATTGGTTCCTGCAAAAAGAGAATCCTTATGCATCCTAACATTCAAAACCAGTTTATCCTTGGGAAAGGCTATCGGAATCACCTTGAGCTGACCCTCCTTGTGGACGGCAAGAAGAAGTGGGGCTTCATCCAGACTTCTTCTTGTTCGCTCGTTGGTTCGGATGCTAAGCAGATGTTCCTTATTCCCTACGGTATTGATGATATTGATCCCGGTAGGTTTCGCGGAAGGAAGCATGCGATGCACTTGCTCTCCGGTTTCTGTTTCGATGACCACCTGGTAGGTCTCATCCATTTCGGGTATAAAGGAGAACTTAGACAGACCGAACCTATTGGATTTGAAGCTGGTGATTTCCCGTCCCTGGGAATCCAGCACCTTTCCGCCTTCAAAAGAAGCTCCAGTGCCCGTTTTTTCGAGAAGTTTCACCCCAACGGAGTTCAGGCTTTGTGCGAGCAGATGTCCTCCTTCCGGGAGGAGTTGCAGGTCTAACTCCGGCTCCTGCTTCCGGGGAAGTTCCTCTTTTCCTTGGATCCGAAAGGGCTGGATATAGCTGAGGTCTTCTTCAAAATTCTTCATGTATTCCGTGGAGGCGCGAAAGAAATACTTTCCGGGAGGATACTGTTTCGGATCGAGACTGATGAAGCCGGATCCTTTCCCATTGGAGATGTAAAAGGTTTTGGTATCCAGGTGTTCGCCGTCACGCCTGAAGATTTCAATTTGGAGATCCCGGGTATCCTGGTTTGGGAGACCAAGCCGGGAATTATATACATAAGCCGAAATCCAAAGATCTTCGCCCGGGATGACCGTTGTTTTGTTCAGGTGAAGGTACACCCGCTCCCGGTCCAGCTCAAAAAAACGTTGATATTTTCCCTGTAGTTCCGTTCCGATGGATTGTTTCTGAGCCAGAATCTGAGGGCTGAAAACGAAAAATGTGATCAGGAATAACTGGTAAAAATGCTTCATATAAGGTATTTGGATCGGGTAGTAGGGCTGCCGAAAGGTTACATTTTCGTCAGATCTCATAGGTTGGCTGGCCGACCTTATTTGAGATCGTGTTCCAGAAAAAATACAACATTTATCGCAGAATTCTACACAATTTTTGAATAATCGTCCATAAAAAAGGCCTGGGAGCCCTTTTTTCCATTTATTCATCACCCCCTCCAAAAATTGTTTTTCCCGAAAGATCAGTAATTTTCGAAGGTATTAAAGCATCAGGGGATATTGGAAAGGCAGGCAGGTTTCTGTCATGGTAGACATGTTTAAAGATCAGGCCAAACATCACCAGGAGTCCTGGCGAACAGGTCCAGATCCCGCCCACAGAGACTGAAACCGAGGTTGGGGTCCTTTGGTTGTGATGCTTTCCAAAATGCTTTCTGGAAATATCGGACAGCGTGTATCCAGGAGGCCCTACTGATCCAAACCCTTGTACAGAAACAGAATCGCCAGGGCCCTGGACAAATGAAAGTCAACTCTAATTCGGGATTTTAATGTCAGGAGTTCCTGAATTTAAAAAGCCGGATGAACGATAGGAATCCAAGGCATTCCGTTCAGTCAAGGCACGTAAAATCTGGAACTATTTGAATAATTCTGAAAGCTTTTTTTCAAGTTCTTCACCACGTAAATCCGTTTCTATTATCATTCCATTTTTATCTACCAGGAAGGTTGCCGGGATGGTTTTTATGTTGAAAAAAGCACTGGTCACATTATTATCATAGAGATTGGGCCACATCATGTTCTCTTTTTTTAAAGCCCCCTGCCAAGCTTCTGAATCATCATCAATGGAGATACTCAAGATTTCAAAACCTTGAGAAGCGTATCTTTTATAAGCACTTTTCAGGTTCGGTATTTCCTTTCTACAGGGCATACACCAGGAAGCCCAAAAATCGATCAGCACGTATTCCTTCCCCTTAAGGATGTCACTGAAAGTACGGATATCACCATTCTTATCCCTTAGGGAAAAATCTTTCACCTCGATACCTACCAGGGAAGGTGGAAAGAGTTCTTTCTCCAGTAGCTTGCCATAATAACTCTCCTGAGCATTCTTAGAAAATTTTTCAAAGTAGGGCTGTTGATCAGGAGTGAAGTAGGAAAATTGGTTTAACATGAAGAAAGGACCCCACCAGGTGTTCGCGTTTCCGAGTATCAATGAATCGGATTTCCTGCCAACCTTTTGAAAGAAAGCATGTTCTTCTTTTTCAAGAATCTTATACGCTTCAGTTTTGATCAGAGAATCCATCATTTTCTTATCACTGTCGCCCCGGGCCTTGGAAACCAGTTCAATGATGTGTTTGTTCCGGGTCATATAATTCTTATGATCCTCGTTCAACTGTTGTGTGAACACAGTTTCTGATAAATAGTAGTCGTGTGCGGCAGACCCCTGTAGGTCATGGCTTTTCAATATTAGCGCATCACGCTGTTCAGACGGAACAAATTCCGCCGTGAGGGTCAAATGATTGTTTTCCAACATCAGATTGACGCGTCCCTGATTTTTGCCAAAAATGAGATATACGAAACGTGGTCCCTCCAAACTTCCTGAAAGTAAAAATTCTCCGTTCTGTATTTGCGCGCTGTCCAGGGCTTCCCTATTGGTAAAGGCCGGAATCAGTTTTACCCATTGACCGTCATCGATCCCCTTGATTTTTCCCTCCAGAATAAATGAAGTGGAGGAAGCCTGGGGATCATCGGTATTCCCGAGGGTCTGAGCCTCAGCCATAAAAGTCATACCCAAAAAGAGCATCAGTAGAAAAGCGTTCTTAATTATCATAGATCGTATGTTTTTTGTTCGGGTACTCTGATTAAGTAAGCCCTATTAATATTTTTATCCTTAGGAAGCAGGGGATTAAGGAGCCGCAGGAAAAATTTGGTCGAGCTTCTCCAAAACCTTTTCTCCTCGAAGGTCTTTTGCAATAATCTCCCCCTCGGGGTTTAGCAGAACATTTCGTGGTATACTTCTTACCACATAGTCTTTAGCGACCGGACTTTCAAATCCCTGTAAGTCCGATACCTGTGTCCACAACAACCCATCTTCTTCAATTGCTGAAAGCCATTTATCCTTGTCTTTCTCGAAATCAAGAGAAACTCCAATAATTTCAAAACCTTCAGAATTATATTTTTTGTACGCCTTGACTAAGGTGGGGTTTTCCTTTCTGCACGGAATACACCAACTGGCCCAGAAATCCACCAGGACGTATTTGCCACGGAAGTCGGAAAGCTTTACAGGCTGGCCCTTTGTATTCGGCAATTCGAACAGAGGTGCGGTTTTACCTACTTCAAGTCCAGCCAAACGATCCAGCGTCTGTTTCAGTTTCTGCCCATAAAAAGAAGCCTGTGTTTCAGGAGATAAACTCTGATAAAGAAGCCTGGCCTTTTCGGGGTCCAGATAATCTATGTAACGATCTCTGATTACCAGTGCAGCAGCTGCGGACTCATCAAATTCCTTGACGAATTTTGAGGTTTTTTGAAAAGCTATAGAATCTAATCGACTCCTGATGCTGTCCATATAGGTTGCCTCTTCGGAAGACATTTCGACCTTTCCATGCTGGGTAATGGAATCCGAAATCCTGTACATGCTACCCGCTACCGCTCTGATCTCCTCAAAAACCTCATCATAATACTTCTCATAAATCTCGTGTTGGGTGGCTCCGGCAATATCAGCCATGTAAAGGGAATCGGCCTGGGCTTTAATCTTTATGGGATCGTTGGACAACAGGACCTGGATCACATTCTGGCGGCTATTTATACCCAGGCTGTAAAGCAAGGGCTCTTCAACAGTTCCTTCAAAAACGAAGCTGCCATCAACAATAGGTACGGAATCAATGTTCTTTTGAACAGTTTCCTCCGCGGGAAACAGATAGGCCATACCTGATTCGACGCCTTCTATCTCTCCCTCTATGGTGTAACCGCCGGTTTTTCTCTCGGTAGCCTGCTCGCAGGAAGTTGTCAGCAGGAGGAGGCACAATACCATGTTGATGGCTCCCGTAATCCTGAAATTATTTCTCATATCTGCTCGGTTTAATTATATCCTGGATTTTGCTCCAGTTCAGGGTTTGCCTCTAATTCTGAAGATGGGATCGGCCAGAGGATGTCAGTTGGCTCCCAGGTTTCCGGGTGGAGTTCACCCAATACCTCGCCAGCTCTCCCGGTTCTGATTAAATCGAACCATCTATGACCCCATTCGGCGAAAAATTCTACGCGCCGCTCCTGGAGAATGGCTTCTATAACCGCTTCTTCTGTAACTGGTCCCGCATATGGTTCGAGTCCTCCGTGTACCCTTCGAACCTCATTCAGATCTTCTATTGCTCCTTCCAGGTTACCCAGTCTTGCTCTGGCTTCCGCCCGGATAAGATACTGTTCTGCTATTCTAAAGACAGTGGTATACTGATCCAGGGTGGTACCAGGTACGAACTTGGTCGGATAGAAATAAAGTCCATCCGCATATTCCACTTCGCCAACCCAGGCAGTTCTTCTCTTGTCCTGCTCCTCGAAGGCGTCCAAAAGATTCTCGGTCAGTACATAAGTCGGTGTCTGACCAGGTGTGAACCAACGCACCTCATTCGCGCTTCCAGAATTCGGATTAGAGGGAATCAGCTGCCATATCGCTCCTTCGCTTGCAATGTCAAAAACCCCACTGAGATCCTCACTCAAGCTATAGGGTCCGTTGATAACCTGGGTAGCGTATTCTTCTGCCTTAGCCCAATTTTCTCTGTACAGGTTAACTCGCGCCAAAAGGGCCTGCACAACATATTTGTTCGGACGCACCTTTCCTTCACTTACATAATCTTCAGTCAGTAGTGATTCAGCTTGCTGAAGATCAGAAATGATTTGCTCGTACACCTCCGCGGCTGGTGCCTGTGGTTGAGCAGCATTTTCAGAATAGAGCGTATTGGTCACGATCGGAATATTCCCATATATATTTAAGAGTTGGAAATATAACAGGCCTCTGATAAAATAGGCTTCCCCTGCAATTTGATTCTTTAGATCCTCATCCAGATTGGAACTTTCCACTCCCTCGATGATCGCATTTGCAGTATAAACGTGCCGGTAGGTCTCAGACCAGTAGTAAAAGGCTGGTTCAAAACCTGTCGAAATGATTTCATTCACATCGTAATGAAGGTAAGCCTGTGAAAAATCATAGAGTTCATCAGAGACCAGCCCTCCCATTACGCTCAGGCTGCCATTCATCAGATAAACCGGTGATGAACCTAATACAAAGTCAGCATAAAGGCCGTAAATAGCCGCCTCAGCAGTCTCTTCCGATTCAAAAATGGTCTCATAATAAATTTGATCAGGAGAAACTTCGGGCTCCAAATAATCTTCACAACTCACCAGAGCGGCAAGGGCCATTAAGAGCGTATACTTGATATTGTTTATTTTTTTCATGATGGTATGTTTTTTTGATCTAAAAATTGAGGTGCAATCCAAGTGAAAGAATTCTCAGGGGAGGAGTCCAGGAACCCTGGGTTTCAGGATCCAGGCCTCTGTACTCGGTAAAGGTTAGCAGATTCTGCCCTTCGAAATAGAGCCTTAGATTATCCATCCCCCAATTTGACAGAAGTGCCTCGGAGAACGAGTACGAAAAATTGACGTTTCTCAGCTTTATGTAGGATGCATCCACCCAGTTCAGGTTTGAAGCCGATGAGTTGTAATTAAAAATTGTGGATGCCCTGGCTACGTCAGTAACATCTCCCGGTTGCTGCCAGCGATCCAGGACCGATCGGTCGAAATTGGTCATACTGCCCACACTCGCGAAGGCATACTGATCATAATCCCAGGCTTCCTGCTTCACAAACTGGAATAGAAAGTTCAGATTCCAGTTCTTGTAAGTGAAATCATTCCGGATCCCTCCGAAGAACTCCGGAAAGGGGGAACCCAGGACCATTCTGTCATCAGCGTAAGTAACCATACCATCTCCGTTAAGATCTTCTATCACATACTGGCCGGTTTGGGGATCAACATAGGCTGAATAGCCTTTTACCACATCTATAGGTTCTCCAATAACCAGGGTGTTCGCATAGGTGGAACCTTCCAGATCCTGGAACTCGATGAGCTTGTTTTCCTGAAGCGTCAGGTTCGCCTGAGTGTTCCAATTGAAATTGTCATTTCTAAAGTTGGTCGACCTGAGACTGAATTCCCAGCCGGTGTTCCGAATGACACCTGGAAGATTATAAGAGACGCTGGTAAATCCAGTCTGTGAAGGAAGCGGGAGCCCGACGAGTTGATCCTTGGTTTCGTTTCGATAGTAATTGACGTCAAATAAGAAACGATCTTCCATAAAACCCAGCTCCAAAGCAACGTCAAATTTGGTCACTTTCTCCCAACTGAAATCCGGGTTATGCAGCCCGGAAGGGCGAAGAATAGTGGGTACCTGTGAGCGTATGGCTGAGGTTGAGGACCACAGGGAGAAATACCCGTAGTCTCCGATGTTGTCATTTCCTGTAGTTCCATAACTACTTCTAAGTTTTCCGAAAGACAGGAAGGAATCGCTTGGAAAAAATGCTTCTTCTGTGAATAACCAGGCTGCTCCCACTGCCCCAAAAGTACCGAACCGGTTATCAGGACCGAACCTGGAGGAGCCATCTCTACGCAATGACCCATTGATGATATATTTGTCATTCCAATCGTAGGTCAGCCTTCCAAACAATGACAGGTACCGATAATCAAGGGCCGAGGCGGTCAGAGAATAATCACCTGCTGCAGCTATGTTATCCAGAAAAGCATCTGAGGAATACTGGGTGGCTTGTATCCTTTTGTTGTCCTGGGTGCGCTGCATGATGGTCCCTCCTAAAAGCGCTGAAACCACGCCTTTTCCCAAGGTGTGCCGGAAATCGAGTTGAGGCTCGATATTATAGGTTTCTCTGGTGCTTATCCCGGTATAGGAATAGGGTTTACCCCAGGTGTAGGAGGAATAGTTCGGATTGAGGGAGGTTGAAGGAGCCTGCCTTAATTGATCCATGGAATTCTTGATGTACCCCATGATGATCTTTCCGGAAAGGTGAGGAGTTATGTCATAGCCAAGGTTCAGGTTCGCCCGTAAGCTGGTATTGTCGGTTTCGTAAGTGGAGTTAAGCGGGGCTAAAGGATTGCTTAGTGCCCAATTCAGTGTTCCATCCTCGTTATAAGGATTATAATTAGGGGCTATCGAAATATTCGTCGCAATATCTGCGGCATAAGAATCATCGACGTTTATGTCATAACTCGCGATGAAACCCAGCCTGAATCGGTTGTTTTTGCTCAGGAAGTCATAACGCGAATAAAGACCGAAAGTCTGATAAGAAAAATCTCCCGGGTATATCGTTCCTTCGTTATGATAGGAAGCATTCAAAGAGAAGGAGTTGTGAACATCCCCTCCCGAGATTCCTGTTCGTACTCTGGTGAACTCAGCAGTACCTCCTAATAGATAATCTTGCCAATCCATATCCAGGTCCTGATCCCAAAGCAGCAGATCGGGCGCATTTGCTGGGGTTGCTTCAATACCATCATTTGCCAGGGCCTCTCTTCGGAGGTCCAGATACTCGGCAGTCGACATGTAATCTATAAAGTTGTTCACTTCTTTCACACCGGACTGGATATCTACCTGGAGTGCTAAACCTTTACTTTCTTTACTCTTTTTCGTGGTGATCAAGATTACCCCGTTAGCCCCCCTTGATCCATAGATGGCTGTAGCATCGGCATCTTTTAAAACGGTTATGCTCTCGATATTGGCAGGGTTTATATTGTTCAGGGGACTTACCCTTCCCACAACAGGATGACCTACAAACTCGAACTGGTTCATGGGATCGCCGGAATAGGGGATTCCATCCACAATGTATAAGGGCTCAGAGCCGTTCAGAGAATTGATCCCTCTGATGGTCACGGAAACATTTCCTCCTGGTTTCCCGACAGCCTGGGTAATGAACAAACCAGGAACAGTGCCCTGAAGGGCCAGGATCGGGTTTGATACCGGCTGGGATTCGAGAGTCTCACTGGTGACGGTAGTTACGGAGCCTGTATTTTTCCGTTGGGAAGTCTTTCCATACCCGATCAGCACTACGTCATCCAACCGATCCTCTTTTGGTTCCATAACCACCTGAAGTTCATCTTGAGATCCGACCACAATTTCCAGATCTCCATATCCCAGATACTCAAAAACCAGCACATCTCCCTCTTCAGCCGGAATCCTGAATTCACCCTCTGCATTGGTCACCACACCTCTTCCCGAACCCTTGATATAGACCGTCACTCCGGTTAATGGATTTCCAGCCTTGTCAGTAACTTTACCTGTAATTAGCTTTTGTTGGTTCTCTTCCTGAACCCTTTCCTGCGGAATGACGAGGATGGTTTCATACTCTGGTTTGAATTCAAAAGTATAGTTCCGTCCGAGACTTTTGTTCAGAAGTTCATCTGCACGAATGACCCCTTTCTTTAGCCTTACTTTAGGAAGGGTCTGAAGCCAGCTGGATCGGAAAATGAAATTGTATTTTGTTTGTTCTTTAATAAGATCAAAAACTTCCTCAACTGAAATGGTTTGGTTTTCCGGGATCATAATTTTTGCATCCTGAGAATATCCAGATCCTGATGAAAGAGCGAACACACCGGTACACCATAGAATGATTGAAATTTTGGTCATGACTAGAATACTTTGCTTCAATGAAGGAGTCAGAAAAGTAAATCGTTTTTTCATATTTATAGGTATTGAGTTGGTTTAATTAGAGGTTCAGCATCTCATTTTTCTCACAGATTTCCCTGCTTTTTCCTGAAGTCCTATTGACCTTGTACAACAGGAAACCTAAAACAGACGTTAAAATGACTGTCGATTATGTTATTGGGACGTTAAGAAAATGGAAGACCCCTATTCCTGGTTAAAAAACTTTTCAGGAAACGCGCCAGGGAGGAACAACTGGCCGACAATCCTCTTATTTCTTCCAGAGTGTCAGTCAGTCCGTTGCATAAATCCCATTTATTTTTGCACATTTGTTCGAAGGACAAGAAATCTGTCTATTTGGCTGGACTGGAATGAAATATTCCCTCGATAACACAAAGGAACTCATAGAGGACTTGAGAAAGGGCGGGAAAGAAGCGTTTGATTTTCTTTTCACCTCGCTGTTCGAAAGACTGGTGCATTATATCATGGGGTTGACCGGGAACCGTTTTGAGGCTGAGGACATTGTCCAACATACCTTTCTCAAACTGTGGGAGGATCATAAGAGCCTTAACATCACAACATCTATTAAGAATTATCTTTATCGATCCTGCCATAACAGGTTTATCGATGTTTACAGAAGAGAACAGAAGAGATTCCAGTTGAGTGATATGATATATTACACCACAATGCTGGAAGAAGAGGAAAAAGATGAGGAAACCCGGCAAGTGCAAAAGCAGAAATTAAACCGGGCAATAGCGAATCTGCCACCGAAATCGAGAGAAGTATTTGAACTGAGTAAATTTCGAGGGCTCAAATATGCTGAGATTGCATCACGATTAAATATTTCTATCAAGACAGTGGAGAACCATATGTCCAAGGCCCTAAAACTGATCAAACAGCAAGTCAATGACTAAAGGACTTTCACCAGCGCAAAGGTCCTTAAAGGAGTTTGGAAGCTTATACATCCTCTTGAGGTTGTGATGCGTTCTCACAGATAATACCGGATTCCAGCCTTGATTCAGGACCTTCAGGAAATCCTCACCCTGATTTCCTTTCTTAGGTAGCGTTTCAACATTGGGAAGCTACAGGGATTCCATCACTCCAAAAGAGATCCATTTACTTTGAACCTTCAAGAACAAAAGTATTCCCTTCTTTTGTGTAGGTAAAAGGATAAATTTCTCTGAAATAGTTTAGAATTTCTTCAATATCCCCATCGACCCTTGCAGTAAATTTTTCCTTTGACAATCCCTCAGCTTCGATCTGGAGGTTAACATCATATTTTCGCTCCAAGGTCCGGGCAATTGAAGAAAATGACTCTTTATCGAATACGAGCTGATCCTGCATCCAGGCAATATATCCCGAAGGATCAACCTTCCTGACAGTAAAGGATTTTTGATTTTTGTTATAAATGCCCAGCATATCTGGCCTGAGGATTACATGCTCCGTATTGGCCTCTTCAGGGGATAATCGAACCTTGCCTTCTACCAGAACGGTTTTGACAAAACCGTCATCTCCATATGCATTGACATTGAACTCAGTCCCAAGAACACTGATATCCAGACCATCTGCGTTTACGACAAAGGCTCTTGATGAGTCGCTTTTAACCTGAAAATACGCTTCTCCTTTAAGAAATACTTGTCGCTTTTGACCGGCAACAAAACTGGCAGGGTATTTAAATACTGTACCAGAATTTAAAGTTACAAAGGAGTTATCGCTCAACTGGAGGACGATTTTTTTCCCATTTGGGACAGCGATTTCATTATAAACAAGTTTGGACGGATTTTTTAAGCTGATATACCTGATGGAATCTCCATTCTGTATGATATTCACGTCCTTGAGCTGAAGGGCCAGGCTGCCTCCGCTCTCGATATTTTTTGTTACACTATCTGAAAGCTTTAAAGAAACAAAACGTTCTGGTCTCACATCCCCTGAACCTGATTCGTTGAACAGCGTAAACAGTAGTCCTGTACCGATGATACCGATGAAAATTGCGGCGTATTTAAGATAGTGGACCGACCGGTGTTTTTTCCTCGATTCCGTTTCCTGGTGCAACGGCAGGGTTTCCCGATCCCCATGGTTTGATTCTATTATACTTTTGTTCAATCTGATATATTCCCGAAAATCTCTTTCATGGTCGCTATTTTCCAATAGGGAATTCAACTCCTGTAATTCAGTGGGATCAATTTCTCCAGAAAAGTACTTCTGAAACAGTATTTCCGCTCTGCTAATTTCCATATCATTTCCCATAATAATCTCTCAGTAAGGACGAGTCCCAGAGAAAAAACCCCCACTCTTATCCTTAATTTTATAGCTGTAATCTTTCCGCAAAAATAAATGTTAGGTTGGGTAATTGAACACCTTGAGATAAATTTGAATGCAATTTTCCTGATTCCAAGTTAGTTCCTTTTATCTTTCCCAGCAAAATTCTGGTTTACCATTGTAATATTCAGTGACTGAAAAATGTAATGACCGCATACCTCTTTTCTATTTAAGGACTGATGGCCAGCTGTGGATTTTGGGCCTAAATCCTTCATCATCCGAAATCGAACTATTCACAATTCTTTTGCTAAAAAAAATAGGATCTGTCGTTTTTTAAATTACATTTGACTTCTATATCAATAAAATGCATCGAATTATTTCTAATATTATTGTGGTAATGATCGTCGTAGCCTCTGGCTAGGAAGGATTTGCTACGCAATACATTTTAAATCCTTCTGATAACCAGAAGGATTTTTTTTTATCTGCAAATCATGGAACAGAAAGCGAATCGTAGGAGACACAGCGCCAGGAAGCCCTGAAGACAGCCTATTTTTAAACAACTTAATCCATAACTTCAATAAAAGAGAACATGAATACATCAATTGACCACAGTATCGAAGTCCAGAAAAACACCTCTGGTAGAGTTCCTTCCGATTATCTCGAAAACCCGGGATTCGGAACCATTTTTACAAATCATATGATGGTTTGCGACTACAGCAACGGAAAATGGGAGAAGCCAAAAATAATTCCCTATGGTCCGGTCGAGCTGGATCCGTCCGCCAGGGTATTCCACTATGGACAATCGGTCTTCGAGGGTATGAAGGCCTATCGTGGCAGCGATGACAAAGTATGGCTATTCCGCCCCCTAGAGAACATCAGGCGGCTGAACAATTCAGCCAAGAGAATGGCCATTCCGGAGTTTCCAGAGGACATTTTTCTGGTCGCGCTGCAAAAGCTGTTGATCCTGGAAAAGGAATGGATAGCTGTAGGACCCGGGAAATCCCTCTATATCCGGCCTCTAATCATCGCGACGGAATCCGGTCTGGCAGCTACGGAGGCGGCGGAATACAAAATGATGATACTCTGTTCCCCGGTCACGTCTTACTATTCGGGGGACGTTAAGGTTCTAATATCCGAGAAGTACAACAGAGCTGCTGATGGAGGTGTTGGTTTTGCGAAAACTGCCGGAAATTATGCAGCTCAATTTTATCCTACAGCACTGGCCAAGGATTCAGGGTTCCAGCAGCTGGTATGGACGGACGCAAATACGCACCAATACCTGGAGGAATCAGGGACTATGAACATTTTTTTCCGGATTGGAAACAGCCTTGTTACCGCCCCTACCAGTGACAGGATTTTAGACGGGATCACCCGAAAGAGCATTCTACATCTCGCAGAGCAAAATGGCATAGAAACAGAAGTTAGAAAAGTGGCAGTGAAAGAGATTATTTCAGAATGGGAGAACGACAACCTCCTGGAAATGTTCGGTACCGGAACCGCGGCTGTTGTGGTACCCATCAGGGGCTTTGGATTCAGAGACCAGTATTACGAGCTACCTGATCTGACGGATTCGTACATGTTGGATTTAAAGGGAAAACTGGAGCAGATCCAGTATGGTTTAGCCCCTGATGATTTCAACTGGAGATGGCTGGTATGAATCAGGACTAGTTGAAATTTCCAGGCTGCTAACAGCCTTTATCTTTGCCTATGCAGATTCCGAACCTGGGGAATAAGCAATTAATAACTAGCACCTTATATCAAAAAAAGTAGAAAAATTTTGTTCTAGTTTCCTAATTGCTACTTTTACATCCATAGGAGTAAAACCTGATGAATTCCCTACTCAGAAGAATAAAATCCGGTGACGAAAAGGCACTAAAGGTCCTTTTTGATCAGGAATATGCAAACCTGGTACGATTCTCCTATCAATATCTTTTTGATGAAAAGGCGTGTGAAGATGTGGTCCAGGAAGCTTTTCTTTTTATCTGGGAAAAAGCCGATAAAATCGAAATTGAATCATCATTTAAATCCTATTTATATACCCTGGTTAGGAATCGTTGTCTCAACATTCTGAAATCGGTCCATATCAGTAAACGCTGTAACATCTATGAGATTGGAATTGATATGCACCAGGAAGAGGAAGCTTCGGAAGGGGAAGTGCCTCTCCGGGGGAAGAAAATCCTGGAGGCAGTGGAAGCCTTACCAGAAAAAATGAAGCAGATTGTTAAACTGAGATTTTTACAAAACTACAGGTACAAGGAAATAGCCGAAGAACTCGGCCTTTCCGTCAATACAGTAAAAACACAACTCAAAAGAGCCAAACTCAAGCTTCAGGAAAATCTTCTGCTAACCTCGTTTTTACTCATCAAATTACTTTCGGTTTTACTCCCGTAGATTTCCCCCATTGAGTCCTTTTGCCAGGACATCCCAAGATATCAGGACCCTTCAGCCTAACTCCGGGGCCACGGGTTCCCTTGCATTCAGCAATATTCAGGTCTGAATCAGCAGAAATTTTGTCGCACTCCTACAAGAGGAGTAGGGGTTCTCTTCCGTTTTCCAGATTTCTGATGGTGAGCGGTCTTCAGCAAGGAATCCTGATCCAGTTCGATACCTTAAAAACAAAAATTTCCCTTCCCAGGGATTTTTTTCCTGTTCAGTTGTCACCCAAACGAAACATACGGTTGTCCTATAAGAAAAAGTCTGATACAAAAGATAGCATGAGATTTAAATTAATTATAAAAAAAATAGAAGGTTCCCTGAACGACAAAGAGGAAAAAGAATTCCAAAGGTGGTACTGGGAATCTCCTCAGCACCGCCAATACTTCGAGAGGGTAAAGAGCGGTTTAAACCGTGAACTGGATGTAGTAGATGTTAAAAAAGGATGGCGAGACCTTCAGGTAAAACTGGTAAATAAAAAGCACCAAAAACTCAAAAGGGTGTACTGGGAAGTTGGGGTGGCAGCCTCTATTTTACTGCTCATCGCAACCACTTTCTCCCTGACAAACAGCGCATCTGAACCAAATCCATATGACGAAATTGTCCAACAGGAAATTGCACCAGGTTCCCCTAAAGCCATATTAACACTGGAAAATGGAGAAACCCTTGTCCTGAATGAAAAAACTGAAATCATAGAACCTTATGTCGTCAGCCACGGCAATTCCATCACCTATACAAAAGAAACAGATGCAGCTGTAACAGAAAGGCAATACAATACGCTAAGCGTACCGCGCGGCGGAGAATTCTCGCTCACACTTTCTGATAGGACTCAAGTATGGCTGAATTCAGAAACCAAGATAAAATATCCGACACGCTTCCTCCCAGACGAACCAAGGCAGGTCGAACTTGTTTTCGGGGAAGCCTACTTTGATGTTACCCACAGTTCGGAAAATGGTGGGAGTAGTTTTGAGGTAATGACAGGAGACCAGAAGATCACTGTGCTGGGAACAAAATTCAACATTCAGGCTTACCGTGATGAAAAAATCTATACCACCCTTGTCAGTGGGAAGGTCACTGTGAATACGGAACAGAAGTTAGTTGAATTAACACCAGGACTTCAGAGCATTGTTTCAAGGGATCTTTCCTCTGACCAGATCCACATTCGAAAGGTTGATGTTGACCAGGTTGTCGCGTGGGTCAATGGTTACTTCAAATTTGACCGTATGCCTCTGGATAAGATGATGACCATTCTGGGACGCTGGTATGACCTCGACGTGGTTTATCTAAGTCCGGAGAAAAAGAACCTCTTGTTCTCAGGAGAACTAAAACGCACCAGCAATATCAACGGTCTACTGGTTAACCTTCAGAAAACAGGAGATATTGAATTTGAGATACAGGGAAAACAATTGAAAATAAAATAAAGAATACAGAAGCTCCTGCCCGAAAGGAAAAGATGGTTTTCCCTAATGATTTTAACCAACCAATCTTATTTATCACTTTATGAAAAACTACAACCCCTCCGCCTTATTTTCCCGGCTAAAGAAGACGAAACAGTTCCTGACAAAGGTTTTCTTTTTCCTTTTCTGCAGCACCATTTTTGCTCTGAACCCGAATCGGATACATTCTCAGGATGCCGTTGTCCGCGTGGAAAAAAAGAAAGCCTTTTCGATTGAGGAGATCTTTGATCTGATCGAAGTCCAAACGAACTATCAGTTCTTTTATAATTACAGTTCCATACAGGGAGCGCCAAAAGTGGAACTCGAACCCGGTTTTGTAAAAACAAGAGATGTTCTGAACAAGGCCTTGGCGTCCTCAGGTCTAACCTATGAGTTCAGTGATAATATCATTATTCTAAGAAAAAAGACTTCCTCAATTTCCAGACCCCTGGTTCAGGAAACTTTCCCCATTTCAGGAGTAGTGACCAATTCAGAAGGAGAACCAATCCCTGGAGCAACTGTCTTTGTCACGGATTATGAGCCAACACAAAGGAATGCGGTAAAAGATTTCATCGTAAGAGGTGCAACCGCAAACTTAGAAGGAGAATTTACAATTCAGGGTCAGATAGGTCATTATATAGGTGTTTTGGCCATGGGGTATAACTATGAATACCGAAAGATTGAAAGCGAGGACCAGGATTTTAATTTTTCGCTGAAGGAATCAGTAGATAAACTGGATGAAGTCCTGGTTGTAGGATATGGTACCACCAGGAAAAGGGATTTGACCGGATCCGTTGGTTCTATAGATTCGGAAGACATCCAACAAATTCAGAGGCAGACCATAGATCAGGCCCTGATGGGAAAAATAGCGGGAGTCCATGTCCAAAGTAGAGGTGGACAGCCTGGAGCTGGAGCCTTTGTTCATATCAGGGGTTTAAGCCAAATCAGAGGAGATAATCAGCCCCTTTACGTTGTGGACGGAGTCCCGATTGTCACCACTCCGAACACAGAGGCTCTGGGACTGATCAACTATGGTGAGAGCGAAAATCCGCTTCTGACTATAAACCCTAACGACATAGAAAGAATTGATGTTCTGAAAGATGCGTCGGCTGCCGCCATTTATGGATCCAGAGCTGCAAATGGCGTGGTGATCATAACGACGAAAAGAGGAAAACGCAATCAGGCACCGAGATTTTCCTTTAATGCAAGTACTACCATTCAGAATCCTATCGATACCTATGACTATTTAAGCGCATCTGAATATATAGACTGGGCGACCATAAATGCCCAGGCAGTCCTGGATGAGTATCCAGAAAGTTTTTGGCCTATTTATTTTCCCGATCAATATGCCATAGTAAGTGATCCGGGCAGTTTCTTTGGAACTGCAGATACAGACTGGCAAGAGCTGATCATCAATGAGAATGCCCTTTGGACGGAATATAACTTTAATGTGAGTGGTGGAACGCAGAATGTGAATTATTTCACCTCCTTCGGGGTCTCGGACCAGGATGGGGTAATGATCGATAACAATTTCAAACGTTATACCTTCAGTGGAAACCTCGACGCCAATGTTACGGAAAACTTCAAGGTAGGTACTTCCTTAAATTATAATTATTCCATCAATAAGAGTAATGGCTTTTCGGGATTGTCCCAGTACGGCGGATTCAGGCCGGATTTACCCCCCTATAATGAGGATGGGACTTTTGCCTCCTATCAAGGTCCATACGGAGAACAGTATACAGCACTTGGAGATGGAAAACAAACCAGGAACAAAGCCATTTCTAAGAACCTGTATGGTACCATTTATGGTGAATTACAATTATTTGAAGATCTAAGATTCAAGTCACAGCTGAACATCGGGCTCAATGAGGACAGGTCAGATATTTTTAACACCTCCATGAGTTCGAATGCCTTGTTCTACGGGTTGTACTATGCAAGACCTGGAGCTACCCTGGGAGTGCAGACCAACAGGAGTTGGTCCACTACTTTCGCAAATACGCTGAACTATAATAAGATCATTGGCGATCATTCCATAGACGCAGTCGTTGGAGTTTCCTGGGACCGAAATCGCTATGATGCGGAAGCTCAGACCTACAGAGGTTTCCCTGATGATGATGTGCTGGTTGACATCAATTCTGCCAGTTTCTTTGATGAGGCAAGCAGTGAAAGTCTACAGCAGGGCCTCAATTCGGTGTTTGGAAGAATAAATTACAGTTATGATGATCGTTACCTGGCAACATTTACAGCTCGAAGGGACGGTTCTACAAAATTCGGTCCTGACAATCAGTATGGATTTTTTCCTTCCGGGGCTTTGGCCTGGAATGTTCATAATGAAGCTTTCTTCAACAGTGAATTCATCAATTATCTCAAAATCAGGGCTTCCGCCGGTAGGGTAGGATCCGACAACTTGCCGTCCTTTACTTACCTGGCATATTATCAGTCTCTGGAGAACAATGACTCCTTTTATGATGGGATCAATGGAATTGCTGTAACGGGCGTTCCAAATACCGGGATCAGGTGGGAGGAAACGGACCAACTTGATCTTGCGGTGGAATTCGGATTACTCGAGAACAGAATTCAGGGGGAAGTCATCTATTATGAAAAGAACACTTCCGGAATTATACTGTTTTTTCCAATCCCATCGGAAACCGGAACTTTAGCCTGGAACACCAATATAGCTGATGTATCCAACAAAGGATGGGAATTTACCCTCGGAGCCGATATCGTCCGAAGTAATAATTTCACCTGGAATTCTTCCCTAAACCTCTCAACGGTCACCAATAAGGTTGATAATCTTTATGGGGCAAATGCCGGTAACCAGTCGGGGGTAATCGAAGGGGAACCCATAGGGGTCATCACTGGGTACGATGTCATAAAGATCGCACAGACACAGGAAGAAATTGACGCGCTGAATGAGGCTGCGGGAGGCGTTTACCAGTCCTCTTTAACCCAGCCGGGGGATTATATTTTTCGTGACATCTCCGGAGATGGCGTAGTCACAACGGAAGACAGAGGCCCCATTGGTGATCCGACTCCCGATTTTTTTGGAGGGTGGAACAATCATGCGACCTTCAGGAATTGGAGTTTTACTATGAACTGGAACTTTGTTCAGGGAATCGACCGACAATATCAGCCGATATCCAACCTGTACTACATCGACGTACTCAGCAATCAAACGACCCTCATATATGATGCCTGGTCCCCGGACAACACTGATGCGCCATATGCAAGACATGGTTCACCGACAAATGGTTATACAGCTACCTCACGTTCTGTGGTGGATGCTTCCTATATCAGACTGAGGTCAGCCTCCATCGGATACAACCTACCAAGGACATGGTTTGATAACCTTGGGGTTACCAATACGAGGTTATCCCTAAGTGGTAATAATCTCATTACGATTACGGATTATCCCGGACTGGATCCTGAGGATGTAAGGAGCTTTGGATTTGCGGGTAGAACAACAAATTTCAATATGGACGAAGGAATGTCTTATCCCAACACCAGATCCTTTACACTTTCTCTCAACATTACCATGTGAGAGCATATAAAATCCTTTAAAAACTTTAATAAATCCAAAGATGAAAAGCAAAATAAATATTTATCTCATGTTGCTGGGAATTTTGCTCAGCGTGACATCCTGCCAGCTAACGGAAGAACTGGAGGATTACGAACCTTTATATGCTCTCGATGCCGAAACGGCAATAACCAGTGAAAAAACTGCAGAGCTTGCTTTGGTGGGTGCCTATGCAGCATTCCGTCAGAAAAGTTCAGGAGGTGCCTTTCCAGAAATGTTCCTGATTCCAGATATTCTGAGTGGATATAGCACCGCTGGACCATTCTATGCAAGCCGTCCGGAAGAATCCGGTTGGATAAAAAATGAACCGCTGGCTTCAGGTGCCCAAACTACCTTAAGAGTTTACACCGGATTGTACGACCTGATCAACAGGACCAACTGGTTGATAGCTGCTGTAGAAAAATTGGACGCCAGTGCTTTTAATACCCCTGATAGACAATCAGAAATACTGGCTGAGGCTAAGATTTTAAGGGCTTTGGGTCATTTGTACCTGTTAAGGTTGTTCGGTCAGTTCTACGACGAAAGCTCAGAGTACGGTATAAATGTCAGGTTAGAACCAGTGAAATCAGCTGCAGCATATCCGAGAAATACAGTTGCAGAAACCTACGAGGCTATTCTGGCGGATCTGGACGAAGCCATTTCAAATGCTCCTGACCTGCGATCCAAGAGATACACCAACAAAACATTTGCAAAAGCACTAAAAGCCAAAGTGTTACTTTACAAGGGAGACTACCAGGAAGCAGCTACCCTTGCAATGGAAATCATAGAGAATCCGAATCCGGAGTTTCAGCTTGAACCGGTATATACCGCGATCTTTGATCAACATGATTCGCCTGCAATTTTCGAAAGTTCGGAGATCCTGTACGGTACCAGTGGTGAACCTGATGCAGGCATAGGAATAGGAAATTTCTACAGTGGCTTTTCAGCAACCATCACCCAGAATTACTTTGATGCTGTTACAGGTACTTTAAACGTGGACGGTGAAGACATCGAAATCATGGGAGAGCAAAGGGAATCTATTTTCTTCCCCAATCCTTCTTACGGCGGGTTCTACTCCACGAAATATACCACCTATTTTACTCTCGGGGACTATGAAATGATTTATCATATGCGGATGGCAGAGGTATACCTGATTTTCGCAGAGGCACATGCAAGAGCGAACAATGCTGTGACTCCGGAAGCTTTGGAGGCTCTAAATACGGTCCGAACAAGAGCAGGAGCTGAGCCCTATCCGTCGACAATTGATTTGGATCAATTTCTGACAGCCGTACGTTTGGAAAAATTAGCTGAATTGTACGCCGAAGGGGGGGAGAGCTGGTTTGATTTGATCCGTTATGACTACATCGATGGGTTTGGTCAGGGCTTCCAGGTATCTGACGTGAAACCCACGGCCACCAACCCTGACAAATTCATCTTACCCATTCCGCAGGAGTCTATCGATGTTTCAAACAATATTGTGATACAAAATCCTTCCTATTAAATGCTTTAACTCAAGTGGCCTCTGGTATATTGCCGGAGGCCATTTACAAAAACAGGTTTATGAAGAAGTTTATCCTAGCTGTAATTATTTTATTCAGTGGTTTTTATAGTTCTGAAGCTCAGGAATGTAAAGTGTTGAAGAAAGGCATTGACCAGAAATATTCAGGAGATTGTAAAAGAGGTAAAGCTCATGGAGAGGGGATCGCTGAGGGTAGCGATACGTACAGCGGGGACTTTAAAAAAGGCCTTCCCGAAGGATATGGCATCTATACCTGGAAAAACGGAGATGTTTACGAAGGGGAATGGGACAATGGAGAAATGGACGGAAAAGGCAAGTTTACTCACCATGAGGGTACTGTTGAGATCGGATATTGGAAGAAAGGGGAATATTCGGGCCAATATGAAGAGCCATTTGAAGAGATCGATAAATCCCAGAATGTTTCTTCCTATTCCATCGTGCAAAGAGACCGGGAGGATCAGTCCATCCGTTTATACCTGAAGGAAGATCAGAATTCGGTTCGTAATCCAACTGCAAACGTTGTAATGCACCATGGGAATTATACCACTTTAGTGAATTCTTTCGACTTCATTGAACTCGAGGATGTCATATTTCCATTCAAAGCCAAGGTCTACTTTGGTGGTCAGTTCATTGAGTTCGAAATTTTCAACAAGGGAAGTTGGGATGTAACAACAAATATTACCAATATCAAAGGCCTCGAGAATTGAAAGACTTTAAATCAAATGACAGAATCCGATTTGACACCCATCCTCCTGAGGAACTAACTGACTCATGTTGAAAGGTCCCAGTGGAATCTCTGATCAAAAAGAACTCAAGCCTGAATAGTTTAACTATAAACAATAACCATGAAGAAAATTAAGATTTTTTTGTTTGCCCTACTGGCTCCCATTGCGATTTCCTGCGAAAATGAAAAGTCTCTCGCGGAAAATGAATACCGGCTCATTGGAGAAGTTAAAGGAATGGAATCGGGAATGCTCTATGCCATCAGCTATAACGACGGGGCTGTGAAGATAGATACCTTGGAGGTAAATGACGGAAATTTCACCCTGGAAGGTAAGATTGAGGAGCCCGTCAAGGAAATTTATCTGTCTCCCCAGCCAGAGATCGACTACAGGGAGGAAGCGTTTGTTTCTCTCTATCTGGAACCTGGAGTAATGGATCTGGATCTGGACGTAGCCAGGATTAAGGAAGCTAAACTTACGGGATCCCAGACCATGGAAGATTATTATTCATTGCAAAAGACCCTTGCTCAGATCAAGGAGAAGTATGCCAAAGAACATGCAGCCTTTATGGAGAATTGGGAAAAAATCGGGAAAGCGACTACGGAAGAAGAGAAAAAGGAATTGAAATGGAAAGACGACGAGCTGAGGAATGACCTTGAGCCCTATTATAATGAAGTCACAGAGGCACAAAAAGCATTTATCCTGAACAACCCTCAATCTTACATCAGTTTTCTGAATTTCCCGTTTGTTTTAAACGAGTTTTCCCAGGAAGAGGCCAGGGCCATTTACGAGAACTTTCCAGAGGAATTCAGAACCGGTGAAAGGGCGGACCGAATGGAAAAAGACATCGAGGATATGTCGAAGGGAATTCCCGGGGCAGTGGCCGGGGACTTTAATACTGTAGATATCAACGGAGAACCGATAAAACTTGAAGACTTCAGAGGTCAGTACCTCTTGATCGATTTCTGGGCCTCGTGGTGCGTACCCTGTAGAAAAGGAAATCCTCATTTGCGGGATCTCTACGCGAAATACCATCCAAAAGGTCTGGAGATATTGGGAGTGTCGGATGACGACAGCAATCCGGAGGCGTGGAGAAAGGCCGTAAAGGAGGATAGTATCGGAGTCTGGCGCCATGTGCTGAGGGGGATGAAAATCGACAGGTCGGGTGGAGGTTACAAACTGGTAGATGATGGGGTAAGTGGAGGTTATAACATTTCTACGCTTCCGACTAAGATACTTGTAGGACCCGACGGGATTGTTGTCGGCCGCTATGGCGGAGGCGGGGAGAGCGATGAGGCCTTGGATAAAAAACTAGCCGAAATTTTTGGCAACTAATTATATCATTTCAAAATATTAAAACGATGAAGACATTAAAACTGAGTATTGGTTTGATCATGATTTTTTGTTCCGTGCATGGCGTTTTAGCCCAGCAAGTGAAAGTGAGCGGCACTCTCGTGGGTACGGAGGTTGAGCAGTTCATGATCTCTTATATGAAAGATGGTGAACCCGTATCCGACACCATCCTTCCCGTCGACGGGAAATTTACCTGGACCGCGGAAATGAAAGAACCTCAAAAGGTGTATCTGATGTTTGCTACCAGGTATTTCGATTTCTTTGCCGAGGCTGGGAATATCACTATTCAGGGAAATCCGGAGGATTATGATTCTTTTGAAGTCACCGGGTCCTCCATACAGGATGAGGCAGAAGCTTACCGCGAATCCATCAGTGAAATTACAGAGGAAATGAACAAGGCTTATCAAGCACTACATTCAGCCTCCGACGAGGAGAAGGGGACGGTTGAAAAAAGAATTGAGCATCTACGGTCATTACGGGACCAGGCTGCCAAGAAATATGTAGCTGCTCATCCTGAGAGTATGTTCAGCCTGTTCCTGGTGAGTGATAAAGCGGTGGTGAACGGTTACGAAGAAGTTAAAGGGTTTTATGAATTGCTGGGTTCCAAGGTGCTTCAAACGGGAGCAGGTCAGCATTTGGCAGAACGGGTAGAAGTACTTAAAAGGAGTATTATTGGTGCTTCCATCCCTGATTTTGTTCAAAATGATGACAAGGGCAATCCGGTCAGACTCAGCGACTACAATGGCAAACTGGTCCTGATAGATTTCTGGGCAAGTTGGTGTGGTCCCTGCAGGGCAGAGAATCCGAACCTCCTGAAAGCCTATAACACCTATAAAGACCAAAACTTCACTATTCTGGGGGTTTCACTTGATGATAAGGAGGACCGATGGAAAAAGGCGATCAAAGAGGACAAGCTCCCCTGGGTTCAGGTTTCAGATTTGAAAGGTTTTGAAAATGAAATCTCCTCCTATTATGGAATCCAGGCAATTCCGCAGTCATTACTGATCAGCCCGGAGGGGAACATTATCGCGAGAAATCTCCGGGGAGCAGCCTTACATGAAAAACTTGCAGAAGTACTGGCGAAGTCCAATAACAATAAAGATTCAAAAAAATGACATCTCGAATATTATCTATCTCGATTTTCGCTATCGCCATGATGTTCTGGAACAACAGTATTGCGAAAGCTTTTACATATGCCCAAATATCACCAGGTTATGTGATCAACGGGATGATCAAAGGAATTGATGAGGGCAAAATATATCTCAAAGAGCACGATGTGCTGACCAGATCCACCAGGATCCTTGATAGTACCACCATCAAAAATGGTAAATTCATCTTTAGAGGAGTTATAGAGGTGCCGGACCAGGTTCTTTTGCATACCGGGGATCATTATATACCTTTATTTTTGGACAATACCGAGATAGAAGTTGCCATTGATCCCACAGTCCCATTTGACAGATTCACTGGTCCCAATACAACTATAAAAGGATCTGCGATGAATGCTTTATTTACGGCTCAGAAGGTCAAGGAACAGGCCATTCTCGACAACCCGAAGTATTCGGAGCTGTCCAGGCTTCAGAAGGAGTATAATGAAGCACAGCAAAACAGAGACTCCAAAAAAAGTAAAGAACTGTATGAGGCTTTGGAAAAGCTCCAGGGTCTTGCCGACGAAAGATCGGCAGCATTACTAAAATCAAAATTGGAATTTCTTGAAAAACATCCCAATTCTGCCGTGAGCCCTTATGTCCTCGGATATATGTTTTCGGAGCGGCAACTGTCCCTGGCAGACATGGAGGAAATTACGAAACTTCTTTCCGGAGCCGCCAGAAGAACCAGCATGTATCGCTATTTTGACAACGAATACCAAGCAATAAAACGCACCAGTCCAGGGGCCAAAGCCCCGGATTTTACCTTGAAAACCCCGACAGGCACAGCCTTTTCTCTTTCAGACATTGAGGACAAATATATTTTGATAGATTTCTGGGCGTCCTGGTGTAAACCCTGCCGGGCTTCCTATCCGCATTTGAAACAGGTATACTCAAAATATAAAGACAAGGGGTTTGAAGTAGTGGCAGTCTCGACGGATAGTGATCATGAGGCCTGGAAAAAGGCTATTGAAGAAGACCAGACAAAATGGGTCCATGTGGTGGATACCTTTAACCGGCCAGGCTTTCCATCAGATATAGGGACTTTATATGCCGTACCCTTCCTACCCACGACTTATTTGATCGACAAGGACGGGACCATACTTGCCAAAAATTTAGAACCGGAGGAACTAGATAATAAACTGGAAGCGCTCTTCGGATTTTAAACCTCATAAATGCAGCAGTTTATTTCGCAACTGCCATACCGCAAAGCAGATCCTCCAAGATTCTTTTGAATAGAGTAGGGGTTCTCACTACCTGATTTCGTCACTGTAGTATCAGCTCTAGTTAGAAGCAGTAACAACTCAATAGTAAACACAAAAAAATAAACATAAAGACCAAAATGAGAAACCAGTTATTTTTGAAAAGTCTGTTACTTTTCTTCGTTGCTGTCCCCTTTTGTGCGATATCTGCACAAAGTCCTGAGAGTAAATTTCAGAAAATTCAGGAATTAGGAGGTGTAGAGGAATACCTATTTCAGCCTAATGGCCTGAAACTGCTTTTGGTTCAGGACAACGCTGCACCTGTCGTAACCGTTCAAATTGTGTACAGTGTAGGTTCTAAGCATGAAGTGCCGGGCAATACCGGATCGACCCACTTGCTGGAGCATTTGAACTTTAAAGGCACCCCGACCTTTAACAAAAAGAACGGCAATACCATTTTTACTGTCCTTCAGGGGATAGGAGCCCAAATGAATGCCACCACCTGGAATGATCGCACGAACTATTATCAGACCATTCCAAGTGACAAGATAGAACTCGCTTTGCATATTGAATCCGACAGGATGCGCAATTCATTGCTATTGGAAGAAGACAAGAAAACGGAAATGACTGTGGTTCGCAATGAATTCGAACGCGGGGAGAATAACCCCGGTAGCCTTTTGAGTAAGGAAATCTGGGCTACAGCCTATATGGCTCATCCCTATCACCACTCCACCATTGGGTGGCGTTCGGACATCGAAAACATGCCGATACAGGTTCTGCGGGATTTTTACAACACGTATTACTGGCCGAATAACGCCACCCTGACAATTATCGGAGACTTTGAGAAGAAGGAAGTCTTTAACCTCGTTAACCAGTACTTCGGGCCGATTCCAAAAGCGCCACATAAATTGCCTCAGCCTTACACAACGGAGCCCGAACAATTAGGACCAAGACAAATCACAATTAAAAAACCGGGACAACAGGCAATGGTTACCGTAGCCTATAAGATTCCGGGAAGAATGCATGAGGATCTACCAGCTCTTGAAGTACTGAGCCAGATCGTGGGAAGCGGCACTTCATCAGTAATCAACAAAACCTTTGTTGATAACGGTCAGGCCACCTATGGCTATGCAAACGCCTCTAATTTTCAGGAGGTCGGACTGTTCACCCTGACCCTCGGATTTTCGCCGGAAAAGGATGTTGAAGGACTTCACATGCAGATGCTTGATATGGTAGAAACAATCAAAGAGGAAGGCGTTTCTCAAGAGGATGTGGATCGTGTTGTCTCCAAGATAAATAAACAAACCATTTTGTCCCGAGACGGATCGGCAAGCATTGCCGGTCAACTCACAGAGGCTATAGCAGGAGGGGACTGGACCGACTATATCAGGGGTGCTGAGCGGTTGAAGAAAGTGACTGCTGCCGATGTAAAACAGGTGGCCAATAAGTATCTTTTAGAAGATCAGAGTACCACTGGCTATTTTATTCCAGAGGTAGCCGGAAGCCATACTCCAGAGGAAACTGCTGCTTCAAAATTCAGTCCAGGAGACCAGGGAAGGTACTTTTTCAGAAACCCAAAAGTGGAGGAAAACAGGATCGGCTCAGGTACATCAGAGTTTACAGAAAACATTCCTGCTGTCCTCTCCTCCTATGAAAGTCTCCGACCAGCAAATCCCGGAAAGGAATTCATCAGAAAGAAAGTTGCGGGTATCGACGTGGTGGTAGCAGAAACAGGGGCCGAAGGCTTCGTTACCGTAGCTGCAAGTTTTCCCATAGCGGGATATGTCAACAGCGGCAAAAATGAACTGGTACCAGGGTTGACAGTAAGGATGCTCAGCAGAGGAACCCAGGTTCATGATAAATTCGAATTTTCAGAAAAAATAGAAAAGTTAGGTGCCGATATCAGAATCGGTTCTGATAACAATAATGTGAATATCAGTTTCAAATGTCTTTCTGACGATTTGGACGCAGTTATTGGATTACTGGCAGAAGAATTACGCCAGCCTTTATTCGATCAAGGGGAGTTCAAGCTATTGAAGGACCAGACTATCGACGGATTGAAACGGGGTCTTACCGATCCAGGGACCCAGGGTTCTATTGCACTTGCACAGGCCATTTATCCGGAAGGACATCCAAATTACGTAGCAGATATTGAAACCAGAATCCAAAAAATCGAATCGGTTTCGATAGAGGATCTCAAGGCATTCCATAAGACCTACTTTGGTACAGCCGGAATGCATTTGGTCGCAGTGGGAGATGTGAATACAGCGGAACTGTATGCTGCTCTGAAGAAGAATTTTTCCGGCTGGAAAGGAGGTACCACTTCAGTAGCTGGCGTCAAGGAGTCCAAAATGGCGGATGCATTGACAAAAGTGGTGACTATACCCGAAAAGCCCAGCGCCGAGTTATTCATCGGAAATTATACCGGAATTGAGCGCAATGATGCGGATTACCTTCCTTTTTACGTCGCAACCAGTGTGTTGGGAGGGGGATTCTCTGGAAGGCTGATGCAGACGGTACGCGACAGAGACGGTCTGACATATGGAATTTATGCCGGACACTACGGCCACGATAGAACAGGAGGCTATTGGGTAGTCAATGCCAGTTTCAACCCGGCTCTTTTCGGAAAGGGCCTTGAGGCAACAATGGTCGAACTGGAAAAATGGTTCGAAAACGGCATAACAGCGGAGGAACTTGCCTTCCGAAAAAGTAATATCACCGGAAGTTTTAAGGTAGGAACAGCGACTACTTCAGGATTGGCAGGAACCTTATTGGGTTTCCTCGAGCGTGACCTCGACCCGGAATATTTGTATCAATTCGAAAAGGATATTGAAGCCGTAACCCTAGAAGAGGTGAATCAGGCCATTAAAAAATATGTGGATCTGGATAAACTTGTAATCATCAAATCGGGCTCCCTGAACCCAGAAGGAGAACCCTTGGAATAATAAGAACTTTCTAAATGAATCATCATGATAATTGTTTGAATTAGCCTTCAAATAATTTCTTAGAAAGGTCAAAAGGGTTATTGGCACCAATGACCCTTTTAAATTAACTCTAGTAAAAAGTAAAAAATGAAAAAACACTTATTTGCACTTATCCTAATGTGCTTGTCCTACAGCATAAATGCCCAAATCTTCAGACCGGTCACATGGAGTACGAAGGTTGAGAAAGTGGATGTGAACACTTATAACCTGATTGCTACGGCCACCATTGATCAGGGCTGGCATCTATACTCGCAGAGTGTTCCTGAGGGAGGTCCCATTCCCACCTCCTTTCAATTCCAGGAATCGGACGCATACAAATTGCTCCGGTATACCCTGGAGGACGAAGGTGTTGTCGTGGATGACCCCATCTTTAACATGAAGATCAAATATTTTTCGGACAAAGCGACATTCAGGCAGCGAGTACGGGTAACCGATCCCGCATTGTCGACGATCTCAGCAGCTGTTGAGTTCATGGTCTGTGACGAAACCCGTTGCCTGCCCCCAAAGGAGGAGAAACTTGTCTTCGATTTGAAATCAGCAAAATAGTTCCCTTACAGCTCAAACCACCTGCGGTGCGAATCGCCCCAATGAAGCTTTCAAGTGAAATATAAAGAACCCATGAGAAATTTTTTGATTACCCTGACCCTCCTGCTGACCATCGGAATAGGACAAGCTCAGATTCTGGATCCCGTCAGATGGAATACGGAGGTGGTAAAAGAAAGCGATACCGAATATACGCTTGTAGCGCGGGCAATAATCGACCAGGGATGGCACCTGTATTCTCAGGAAATCCCGGCCGACGGACCGATCCCCACCTCGTTTGTTTTCCCTGAGGATGCGAGTTTTGAGCTTTTGGGCGAAATTACAGAGAGCAATGGAAAGACGGAATTCGATCCCGTATTTGAAATGAAGATCAAGTACTTCGAGAACCAGGCGCAATTTCGCCAGCGGATCAAGGTTCAGGACTCGGAAACAACTGTGATCGAGTCCCAGGTCAGGTTTATGGTCTGTGATGATACCCGTTGCCTGCCTCCGGCTTATGAGACCCTGACCTTTAATCTATCCGGTCAGAGCGGAAACTCCGAACAAAAGACGGAAGTTGTAAAGCTGGAGAAGGTGGAACCTGGGGATCAGAAATCAGGCAAAGGATTGTGGGGCATCTTTTTCATCGCTTTTCTGTCGGGTTTTGCCGCGCTGTTAACCCCTTGCGTTTTTCCGATGATCCCGATGACCGTCAGTTTCTTTACCAAGCAGAGCAAAGATCGGGCAACCGGAATCAGGAATGCGATCTTCTACGGGATAGCCATAATCGTCATATATGTACTGTTGGGGACAGTGGTCACCGCCTTTTTTGGTGCGGACTCTCTCAATGCCCTGGCGACCAATGTATGGTTCAACCTGTTGTTCTTCATCCTACTCGTGGTCTTTGCCTGTTCTTTCTTAGGCGCCTTTGAAATTGTACTGCCCAGCAAATGGGCCACAAAGGTGGACCGGCAGGCAGATCGAGGAGGCTTTATCGGGATCTTCTTCATGGCTTTGGCCCTGGCCATAGTTTCCTTCTCCTGTACGGGACCTATAGTAGGAACGCTCCTGGTCGAGGCTGCTATGAAGGGAGGGTCCGGTCCCATAGTGGGCATGCTCGGATTCTCAACAGCAATCGCCCTTCCTTTCGGGGTTTTTGCAGCCTTCCCAGGCTGGCTCAATACATTACCCAGGTCGGGCGGCTGGCTCAACAGCGTAAAGGTGGTACTGGGTTTCCTGGAACTTGCACTGGCCTTCAAATTTCTTTCTCAGGCTGACCTGGTACTCCAGCTTCACCTGCTTGAGCGGGAAGTTTTTATCGCCATCTGGATTGCGATCTTTGGCGTACTGGCTTTTTACCTGTTTGGAAAGATCAAACTTCCTCATGATTCCCCGGTGGACCACATTTCTGTAGGCCGTCTGGGACTGGGGCTGGTGGCGCTTTCATTTACCATTTATATGATCCCGGGACTTTGGGGAGCTCCTTTAAATCTGATTAGCGCCTTTCCACCGCCACAGGAGTATAGTGAAAGTCCTTACGGGGTAGGGGGAAGCAGGTCAGATAACAGGGATTCAGCGGCTGTATCGGAATTACCTGAGGGTGGAGAATACTTACCCCCGCATGACATTCTGGTATTCAAGGACTATGAGAAAGGAATGGCCTATGCAAAAGAGGTTGATAAACCTGTAATGCTCGATTTTACCGGATACGCCTGCGTCAACTGCAGGAAGATGGAGCAAAATGTGTGGGCCAAGGAAAAGATTCTCAAAATATTAAAAAATGAAGTTGTCCTGATCTCGCTTTATGTAGATGACCAAAGAACATTAAAAAGTACTGAGATAGCCGAATCGCAGCTTTATCCCGGAGAGACCATAGAGACTGTGGGACAGAAATGGAGTGAATTTCAGGCAGTTCATTACAATACGAATACACAGCCATTCTATGTGCTAATTGATCATGAACAACAAAAACTGATTGATCCTGTTGGCTATACCCCTGACGTGGACCAATATCAGCAGTGGCTTTTAACTGGAATCGAAGAATTTGAAAATCGTTCGTAGTCATGAGGCTTTCATACCAAAACCAGCCCCGGCAAATGGAAAATCAGGAAGTTTCCCTGGAGGATTATTTTGAAAAGTTCAGGAGTAACATCGTAGGTGACGATTATTGTTTTCGATCTCCCTTCGGAAAGCAGAGACTCCTGTATGCTGACTGGATTGCCAGTGGCAGACTTTATGCCCCCATAGAGGATTTTATCCGAGATAAAATCGGACCGACTTTTGCCAATACGCATTCCTATTCCAGTGAATCAGGCAAGATCAGCAGCAGGTACTACAGGGAAGCCAGGGAATGCATCAAAAAACACGTCAATGCCAATCAGGATGATATATTAATAACCACCGGCCATGGTATGACAGGTGCCCTCTCTAAGCTTCAGCGGCTCATGGGATTAAAGACCCTGCCTTTAAGAGAGACTGGTCGGGAGGCTCAGGAGAGACCGGTGGTTTTTATCACCCATATGGAACATCATTCCAATCAGGTTTCCTGGTTACAGCTGGGAGCAGAGGTCGTGATCGTGCCTCCGGGAGAGCACCTGGAGGTCAGCCCTCAGGAGCTTGAAAAAGCGCTGTTGCCGTACCAGGACAGAAGAATTAAAATCGGCGCCTTTTCTGCCTGCTCGAATGTAACGGGAATTCAGACGCCCTATCACGAGCTCTCCAAGGTCATGCACCGTTACTCAGGAGTATGTATCGTAGATTTTGCAGCCTCGGCGCCGTATGTAGAGATAGACATGCATCCAGATGAGGATGCTTTTCTGGACGCCATAGTCTTTTCTCCCCATAAATTCCTGGGTGGGCCAGGTAGTTGTGGTATCCTGGTATTCAACAAGCGTTTATATGCTGCTCAATCTCCGGATGATCCGGGAGGAGGAAATGTCAGGTGGACCAGACCTGGGGGTGACTTTGCTTATTTCAAGGATATTGAAACCGTCGAAGACGGTGGGACACCAGGAATTCTACAGGTCATAAGAGCAGCCCTTGCCATCAAACTCAAGGAGAAGATGAACCCACTCCATATGAAGAGGAGAGAAAAGGAATTGCTCAACCTGTGCATTAAGAGGTTAAGCGCCATCCCCGGGCTCTACCTGCTGGGGGATCAACAAAGCGAAAGAATCGGCTGCCTTTCTTTTGGAATTGAAAAGGTGCATTACAATCTTATCGTCCGTTTGCTAAATGACAGGTTCGGGGTTCAGGTCCGGGGCGGGTGGTCCTGCGCCAGTACATACTGCCATTATCTTTTCAATATCGATCAGCAAGAATCCGCGGCTATTATGGCCTCCATCGAGAATCAGGATTTGACTCCCAAACCCGGCTGGGTAAGAGTGTCTCTACATCCTACTCTGACTGACAGAGAAGCCCGGTTCATCTGTGAGGCCGTGGGATCAATTCAGGAGAATATCGAAAACTGGCAGAAGGATTACGCCTACAACAAAATCACTAATGAATTTGACTTGTTATAGGAAAACTTCGAACAGCTTCTCCAAAAAAATCTTACCGGGATAAGGTCTGATTAAAGTCATAGAAGGGGACCAAGGCTTCAGAAGATGTTGAGGATCTCCACCTCTTCTCCTTTGAACGTAAATTTGTCTCCTTCCTTTCTCCCGTCGATCTCCTTATAGATTGGTGCATCGGTGGAAATCGCGTATATCTTGCTGCCGCTTTCCATATCGATTTCGCCCAGCGCAACAGAAACAAAGAAGTAATTATGCTTGGTTTCGACAACACTGCCGGGTCTGACCGTTGTGCTTCTGTGATCAATGTCCAGATTCGCCAGGGTCTCCTTCATTTTGCGCACCCTATCGAGATACACCGTATTCTGCTCATATTCGGTCAGCATTTCTCCCATATTCCCGTAGATGTCGAAATCGGGATGAAACTTTTTTTCGGAATCCTCACCGCTGATATCATCCAGCTTTTCCTCGTATTGCCTGATCCGTTCATTGACCAGATCGAGACACCTGTTGTAGAGTTCTTCCTTATTCACGCTCATATTCGTCCTTTTTTCTAAAAATAGCGAACACAGCCTTCAAAGAAGAATAATTTGCAAAAGTTTAATAATGCCCTTTATCCCGCAAGGGGAGGGTTCAGGAGCTGAATATTATCCTGCAGTCTTTCTCTGACCAGAAGCATCATACGCTTGTTCAGTGCAGAGGAATTGGTGATGTAGTACTCATATTCCGCAAGGCTGAAAAGTCCGATGACCATTCCTTTTAGGCTATTACGGAATTTAATATCCTTCTGGATGCTATTCTCAATATAGGCCATTTTCTTCTCAGGACACATGTCGTAGAAGACATTTTTGTGCTTGTCCACATAATTCCTGAAGGCTGCCACCAGAAGATCATTCTGTAGTGCGAGGACTGGGCGAAGGGTTCGGTTCTGGAATTCTTCGTCGGCTTTGGTCTGAAAGGAATTGGCATTTGTCGGGGCAGATCTCATCTGCAACAGACTTTGGTCCCTGTTTTCCATGAGTAGTTTTTTTAAATATAGGAAATATCCGTACCCGTATTTCAATCCACTTCAATCAGTTGTAAACCGCTTATGAACAGCTGTCGGCTTCGTTAAAATCCCTATAATAGCTTGGAGTCCCCGAAGCATGTTTTTACCTTTAGAAAAAAGATGATGGTTTCCACAAACCCCTATACCGGCGAGATCCTGAAGGATCATCAGGAATTCTCTGAGGAGCAAATAGAACGCGCCCTGGACCGGTCGCAGACGGCATTCCAGAATTGGAAGCGGACTTCCTTTCCAGAAAGATCAGCGCTGATGCGGAAAGCGGCGGAGGAGCTCCGTGGGAATAAACGGTACTATGGGGAAACCATTACCAAAGAAATGGGGAAACCCATCTCACAGGCGGAAGCCGAAGTTGAAAAATGTGCCTGGGTCTGTGACTACTATGCAGAACACGCAGCAGTTCAACTGGCTCCCGAGTCCATTGAGACCGATGCGTCTGAAAGTCTTATCAGGTTTGAACCTCTGGGCCCCTTGCTGGCTGTAATGCCCTGGAATTATCCTTTTTGGCAAGTCTTCCGTTTTGCTGCCCCTGCCCTTATGGCTGGAAATGTTGGCCTGCTGAAACATGCGAGCAACGTGATGCTTTCCGCCGGCCATGTGGAAGAGGTCTTTAAAAAGGCTGGCTTTCCGGATGGATGTTTCCAGAATCTGGTGATCAGCAGTAAAAAGGTTGACGGGATCATACAGGACCCACGCATAAGAGGGATCAGCCTGACGGGAAGCGAGGCTGCGGGAAGTGCAGTGGCTGCAACTGCGGGAAAGACGATAAAACCTTCCCTGCTGGAGCTTGGCGGAAGCAATGCGCTTGTTGTCTTTTCTGATGCCGATCTGGATGCGACCCTGAAGGTGTGTATACAGGCGCGCTTTCAGAATACCGGGCAGAGCTGTATCGCAGGAAAGCGACTGCTGGTTCAGGAGGATATCGCCGACGAATTCACCGATCGCTTTCTCGCTCTGGTAAAAAAGCTCAAAGCAGGGGATCCGTTAAAACAGGACACCTATATCGGGGTTCTGGCCAGGGAAGACCTGGCAAAGGAGCTCGAAAAGCAGGTGGAACAGTCTATTGAAATGGGAGCCATTCTGCTGGAGGGAGGTCAAAGGAGCGGGGCTTTTTACCAGCCAACGGTTCTTGGGCAGGTGACTCCGGAGATGCCCGTATTCAGGGAAGAGACCTTTGGACCAGCAATAGGGATCACCACTTTTAATGATGATAATCAGGCTGTGGACCTGATCAATAGCACCAGATTCGGACTCGGCGTATCCTTATTTACCGGCAACCTCAAAAAAGCTGAGAACCTGATTCCTGAAATTGCTGACGGAGCGGTATTCGTCAACGAACTGGTCAAGAGCGATCCCAGACTGCCTTTCGGAGGAACCAAAAAATCCGGTTACGGCCGGGAGCTCTCTGCTTTCGGAATTCGGGAATTTACCAATATCAAGACTATATATTTCAAATGATCATGGGAGATAACAAGCAAAATATTTCTGTGACTGTCGATAATGTTATCAGAAGGACTACTTCGGATGGTCCCGAAGTCCTTCTGGTAAAAAGGAAAAACGATCCCTATAAGGGAAGGTGGGCCCTTCCCGGAGGTTTCGTCGACACCTGGGAAAGGCTTAAGGAGGCTGCCGCAAGGGAATTAAAGGAAGAAACCGGTATTGATGCCAAGAATCTGGAACAGGTGAGCGTCTTCGATGATCCTCAGCGGGATCCGAGAGGCAGAACGATTTCGATAGCGTTTAGCGGGGAGGCTGCTCCTGATTCCGAGGCCCGGGGAAAGGATGATGCCTCAGAAGCACGCTGGTGGAAGGTAGGGGAGATTCCGGATCTTGCCTTTGATCATTCCAGGATCCTGGAGACGGTAATGCAAGGCGATTAGATGCTAAACTGGTATCTTTACGGCCTAAATACTTTGCCCTATGAGATTCCACACCAGAAAATGGATCAAACCTCAGGACCTCAATCCCAACCGAACGCTCTTTGGCGGAAGGCTGCTGGAATGGATAGATGAGGAAGCTGCGCTCTATACGATCATTCAACTGGAGAACCAGAGATCGGTAACCAAATTCATAAGCGAGATTGACTTTAAAAGTTCTGCCAGGGAGGGGGATATCATCGAGATCGGAATGGATGTCGTGAAATTCGGAACTGCTTCCCTGACCCTTCGATGTGAAGTCCGCAATAAGATGACGCGGGAAGTGATCATCACCATCGACAAGATCGTAATGGTTTCTCTTGATGAGCAAGGGAGACCTAAACCGCACGGTAAGACCCGGGTGGAATTCGTTAGAGACCGGCTTCAGGATTAGAGGCCGCTTTTTCCTTGCCGTTCTCGATTTGTTCCCGGGCTTCCTTTTTTTCTTCAAAGGAGGGTTCTTTTGCCTCCTGCGGCTCCCCGTGCTCAGGTTCCAGACTCAGCTTCACGTATAGCGGGAAATGATCCGATTCCAAATCATGTCCCAATTCGATTTCCACCAGCCTGAAATCCTCAGAAACGAAGATGTGGTCCAGCGGCCACCGAAACGGCAAGCTGTTGGCATTATAGGTGTTGAAAAAACCTCTCCCGATCCGGGGATCCAGAAGGGTGGAGGCTTTACGGAAAAGCCGGGTTGTTTCCGACCATGCGACATCGTTAAAGTCCCCTGCGACGATAACAGGTAGTTCGGTCTTTCGGGCTTCCTCGGCGATCATCATCATTTGCGCGTCCCGACTGGTGGAAGTGGCGTCATGAGGGGGCATAGGGGGAGTCGGATGAAGGATATGCAGCTGGACGAGGGCTCCGGAGGGCAGCCTAAGCCTGGAACTCATAGAAGGAATGCTGTCCTCGATCAGATATCGCACCTTCGGATCCAGGAGGGGCAGACGGGAATAAAGCAACATTCCATAGGTGTTATCCAGGGGTTCCTCAAGCCGGTAATCATATCCAAATCCTTTTAGACCTTTACTTAGCTCATCCCGCCATTTCTGATCCGTTTCTGTAAAGATCAGCAGATCGGGATCCCTGGTAAGGACCTCGTCGATGACCCGGTGATACTGCTTGTTTTTCTGCAAGACATTACTTGCGAGCAGACTGAGGACATTTTTCGGGTCCTGATTTCTGTTCTCGAGGACCTCGACCGCGGCAAGAGGTGTATAGGGATAGATTTTCACAAGCTGAAAAACAAAACAAGCCGAAAGGATCAGAACAAAAACATAGTCTCTCCAGTTCCTGAATTCAAACCTGATAAAGTAGATCAGAAGGGCCAGGAAGGTAAGGGTGGTAAGCTGGACGTGTGGAAAATCAAACATCCTGATCCACCAGTAGTCCGAGGCAACCAGAGGAAAGAGGGAAAGAAGAACGGCCAGGAGACCGAAGGCCTGCAAAAATCGCTTTAGTTTCATCAGTTGTAAAGGCTGAAGGGGATGAAGATACTCATTTCTGGGACAGACATCCGGTTCTTTTAATTAGTTGCTTTACCTTGCTGCTGAAGGCCTGCAATGGCCTTTGCAATGTCGTCGCCAGAAGGGGATTCAAAGATCTTAAGATCAAAATAGGGCAGGGCTGCGATGAGATGCTCAAATATATCTGCGTTGATCTCCTCATGGTAGGCCCAGCGTTTGTCACTGCTGAAACAGTAGATCTCTAGTGGAATTCCCTCAGTAGTGGGACTCAGAAGGCGAGCCATCACAAAGAGTTCCTTGCTGATCAGGGGATGGGCATGGAGGTAGGCATCGACATATTTTCTGAAAATGCCCAGGTTCGTCTGGTTTCTTCCATTGATGACTGTAGAGCGGTCAAACTTATGGGTGGCATTGTACTGGTCGATCTCTTTCTGTCTCTGTTCCAGGTAGGGCGCGATCAGGCTGAACCGCGAGAACCGCTCCAGATCTTCACTTGTAATAAACCTCACTGAGCTCTGTTTGATGAAGATCGACCTCTTGATTCTTCTCCCGGGTGATTCAAGCATTCCGCGCCAGTTATGAAAGGATTCCGAGATCAGGCTGTAGGTGGGGATCGTCGTATAGGTCTTGTCCCAGTTCTGTACCCGGACAGTGGCCAGGTTGATTTCCGTTACGAATCCGTCAGCCCCATACTTGCTGAAGGTAATCCAGTCTCCGATGCGTACGATGTCATTGACCGACACCTGTATGGAGGCTACAAATCCGAGGATCGTATCCTTGAAGATAAACAGGATAACCGCCGAGGCCGCCCCGAGGGAGATCAGAAAGCCTTCGATGGACCGATCCGTGATCTCGGAAAAAGCCAGTACAAATCCGATTCCCCAGAAGATGATCATCAGGACCTGAGTGTAGCTCTCGATGGGTTTGTCATTAAACCGCTCATGCATCTTCATGAAATTCGTTGTGCTGCGCAAAAGACTCCTGCAAATCAGCACGCACAGAAAAATGATGAAGATGTCTATCAGAGACTCCAGTACTCCCAGTACCTGTGGGTATTCCTCAAATACTATGGGTACAGTAAAGATCAGCAGCAGGAGGGGAAGTATGTTACTGACATACCTGGGAAAATTGCTCTTGACCAGGAAATCATCGAAAGTCGTCTTAGTCCGGTTTGTAAAAGCTTTGAAACTCTTAAGAATGATCTTCTTGGTGAGAAAGTGAAGCAGGATCCAAAGCGCCCCCACTACCAAAACGTTGAGAATCAGATTGAAGAAATACGCCATATCCGGATTCATCTCCTGTGCAAGGAGATAATCCGCGAAGTAAGTACTGATATCCCTGATTTCTTCCCGCATTCCCTAGAGATACTTTTTCTCCACGTAAAACGGCCCTAGGGGAAGCACGGAACTCAGGCAGACGATCCCAAAGGTTCTCAAATCCCAACCCAGGGGGCGAAACAAAATCAGGGCACCGAGGATATAGGCTATAAAAAGAACGCCATGGGCCATCCCGACCGTTTCCACCATGAAGGGCTCATGCCAGATATACTTGAGCGGCATGGCGATAAGCAATAGGACGAGAAAGGAAATGGCTTCAAGGAAACTGATGATCCTGAAGGCTTTAACGCGATGATCTAAAGACATAATGCAATACGGTTTTTCACGCTGCAAATATACCGCTTTCTTCGCGAAGCACTTCCGGGGAACCATCTTTTTTACCACACCTGTGGAGGTGGTTCTTTTGTGTGTAACCCGAAGGTCCGGATTATTCTCTCCGAAGGACGGTATAAAGTTTCCAATTCCTTAATTTGCGTCAGAATCGAATAATCAGCAGCAATGAATAAAAAAATTCTGGTCACCGGAGGGTTGGGTTTTATCGGATCCCACACCGTAGTGGCCCTTCAGGAACGCAGCTATGACGTCGTCATCCTGGATAACCTTTCCAACTCATCCCTGGACGTCCTGGGCGGGATTACCCGGATTACCCGGATCTCCCCGGAGTTTGAAAACGTTGACCTGCGGGACAAGGCAGCCGTAAGAAGCTTTTTTGAAAAGCATCCCGATATCGAGGGGGTGATTCATTTTGCAGCTTCAAAGGCGGTAGGGGAAAGTGTGGAAAACCCGCTGCTATACTACGAGAACAACCTGAATTCCCTTATCTATCTCCTGCAGCAACTCGGAGAACAGGAGGCACCTAAATTTATTTTTAGTTCCTCCTGCACCGTATACGGACAGGCTGATAAGCTGCCGATCTCGGAGGATGCCCCTATAAAAAAGGCGGAATCCCCCTATGGGAATACGAAACAGATCGGAGAGGAGATCATCTCAGATCTCACCACTGCCGATCCCAGGTTCAGGGCGATCTCCCTGAGGTATTTCAATCCGATTGGAGCCCATCCCAGCGCCCACATCGGAGAGCTTCCCATAGGAACCCCACAGAACCTCGTTCCTTTCATCACCCAGACCGCTTCCGGAAAAAGGGAGGTCCTCTCCGTCTTCGGGAATGACTATCCCACCCCTGATGGCACATGTATTCGGGACTACATCCATGTGATGGATCTGGCCAGAGCTCATGTGGTGGCCCTGGAAAGGCTCTTGAGTGGAGAACAATCGGAGAACTACGAGGTCTTTAACCTGGGTACCGGAAAAGGAAACTCAGTTCTCGAAGCGATCAAAGCTTTTGAAAAAGTCTCTGGAAAGAAGCTCCCGTACCGGGTTGTCGGGAGAAGGGCAGGAGATATTACCGCAGCATATGCTGACACCACAAAAGCTAACGAAGTGCTCAAGTGGAAGGCAGAGTATGATATCGAGGATGCTATGGCAACCGCCTGGAAATGGCAACAACATCTGGAAGAAAAGGAAAGAACTGTCTAAAATATTAACTTAGAGGCCAATTCAAATTCTGAACCCCACTGGACTGTAGAAGCGTCCGGGGTATTGAAGATCATATTTTAGACAGTTATGGTTTGCATCAGTTCACTATAAAGGCATGAATCACTCCTGGTAACCAACCGAGCATCGTCAAAAGAATGCTAATCAGCAGGGTCATCCCGATTCCGTGGTTTAGATATACTGCTAACGGTGGTAATAGAATATTCAAAATGATGGTCAACATATCTTTTTGATTTATTGGTTGATATACCAATTTACTGATAATCCGTTAGAAGAAAATCTTAAAGCCTTGAGTTTAGCTTGAGTTTAACAAGTGGCATTTGATGTAAAAATAATCCGCCGTAAAACCACATCCCGGGAACAAAGACTTACCTTCGCCCTAAAATTAAAGAAAGGATGACTTTTGAGGAATTAGGAGTATCACAGGAGCTGATCAGAGGTTTAGGGGAACTTGGAATTACGCAGCCCACCAGAATCCAGGAAGAAGCGATTCCGGTCCTGATGGAAGGAAACATCAATTTTATAGGCCAGGCACAGACGGGAACGGGGAAAACGGCAGCTTTTGGACTTCCGATCCTGACCCATATCGATCCTGATCACAAAGCTGTGCAGGCATTGGTGCTGACTCCTACCAGGGAGCTGGGTCAACAGGTGGCCAAACAGTTATTTCGGTTCACAAAATACACCGAGAAGATCTTTACAGAAGCAGTATATGGAGGGGAAAAAATCGATCTTCAGATAAAGCGTCTGAAACGGCCGACGCATGTAATCGTGGCCACCCCAGGTCGATTGCTGGACCTGGTCCAGAAGAAAGCGGTCGATTTGTCCGAAGTAAGGATAGTGGTTTTGGATGAGGCGGACGAAATGCTGAGCCTGGGCTTCAAAAAAGAACTCACTGCCATCCTGGATGCGCTACGAAACCGGCAAAGAAACACCTGGCTTTTCTCAGCGACTATCCCTAAAGATCTTAATCAGATCATTGAAAAGTACCTCGGACCAGATGCCCGGCGGATTCAAATCGACAAAGGTGAAACCGTCAATAGCAACATAGTCCATCAGTATATTCCGGTGGAGGACCGGGAAAAATTCGATACCCTGAGCTACTTCCTCAAATCAATGGGTAAGAAGAGGGGGATCATTTTCACACGGACAAAGGCCACAGCCCGTAAGTTGACTTCCCTTTTGGAAAGCAGGGATTTCAATGCCGGACTTCTTGAGGGAGATCTCCTTCAGAAGGATCGGGATAAGGTGATGCGCGCTTTTCAGAAAGAAAATATCAGGCTCCTGGTTTCGACCGATGTGGCAGCCAGAGGTATCGACGTGGCACAGCTTGCATTTGTCATCCACTATGAACTCCCGGACCAGACGGATTACTACACCCATAGAAGCGGGCGCACCGCCAGGGCAGGAAACAGGGGTATCTCTCTTGCCCTGGTAAATAAATATGAACTTAAGAAACTGGGGCAACTCGAAAGAGAACTCGGCATCCGGTTCAACAGAATCCGGTAGATTACATCAGATCACAGGTCTCCTCATCAAGTTCCACCTCAATGGTATAGTGGTCGAACTTATATCCGGCCAGGATTTGCTTTACCTCGTGCTTTACGTCCAGGAGTTGCTGAAAGCTGCTGATATTCCGGAGCTTTACATGGGAAGTAAAAACATGATCTGTTCCCTCAAGAGACCAGACATGGGTATGGTGCAGGGAGGCGACGTTATGCACTTCCAGGAGCTTTTCCTGTAAAGTTTCCAAATCGATATCCTTGGGTACCCCCTGAAGGAAAATGAAGAGTGTATCCCGCAATCTTTTGAAGACATTATATAAAATATAAAGCGTGATCAACAGGGAAAGAGCAGGATCAAGCCAGTGAATATCCCTGAAGTACAGTACGATTCCGACGATCAGGACCGCTACCCAGCCAAGCACATCCTCGAAGAGGTGCCAGGATACCACTTTTTCATTCATACTCTTCCCGGAAGACAGCTTATAGGCAGCGAAGCCGTTCACTGCGATTCCGACTAAAGCAAACAACATCATTCCCTGGGCATCCGAATGCTCCGGTTCCAATAGCCTCCTCACCGCTTCGTAGATGACATAGAGGGAACCTGTAATAAGGACCACGCAGTTGATCAGTGCCCCTAACAGGGAAAACCGCTTATAGCCGAAGGAGAACTGTGCATCACGACTCTGCCGGGACTTCTTCTGGAGGTACCAGGAAGTGCCCAGGGAAAGCGTATCTCCAAGATCGTGGATCGCATCTGAAATGATCGCCACGCTATTGACATAGACCCCCCCTATAAGTTCAAGGACAGTGAAACCCGCATTTAGGAAAAAGGCAAGTTTCAGATTTTTTCCGGCATGATGATGATCGTGATGATGCCCCATAAAGAGTCCTGCTAGGACTTCAAAAATAGGCTTTTAATCCGATTTTAGGGAAGTACTTCAGACGATTTTGAAGATGACCAGGGCATACCCGTAGAAGCGGACAAAGCGAAGCAGACCAAAAAGCAGGTAAAGCCGAAAGCTGTAATTGATGATTCCTGCCGCAATGCTGGTCATCGAAAACGGGATCGGTAACAAGGCACCGACCACGATCAAAAAACCACCCCATTTCTCTGTGTTTTTGATGTGCTTGGACATTTTGTTCTCTAGGGCGTCGTGGACAGTGGGAATCATCGTGATTCCTTTGCCGATCCAGTAGGAGATGATCCCCCCTAGATAAGACATCAGCGCAAGCAGGCTCAGATTCAGGATAGGAGCAGCTGATTTTCCTGCCCAGGCGATGAAAAGCTCCGGAGGCACCAGTCCCAGCAGGGACTCAGAAGTAAGAAAAACACCCAGGATCCCTGTTCTGGAATAGGTTTCTGTAACAGTGACAAGCAGACCATTGATATTGATCACGTACTGGTTCACCAGCAGAAGGGCCACGATAAAAAGGACGATCGGAAGGATCGCCTTTTTCAGGCTTGCGCCAACGAATTTATAGAATCCGGTATAGCTGTAGTACTGGTGTAAAAGCTTCCAACGGGGTTTCTTGTTCAGAACGGCTCCCTTTTTACTCATTTTCTTCTCCATAGTTAATCAGCCTCACCTTCAAACATCGCGCCAGGGATGGATCAATTTTCTTCTGCGTAAGCGATCAGGCTCTCATTGTATTCCCGGATCTCCTCCCTGTTGAGTCTGTTCCTGGCTTCCGCCATCAGGGACAGCAGATAGTCAAGACTTTCTACTGGATCAGCATTGTCCTGATTTTGTCCACCTTCTGCCTCTTCCAGAGGCTCATCTTCGGGAATCGGAATATCAAATGTGCCATAGGTCTCGATGTGCTCGTAAGTCAGACGGATCGCCTTGGCCAAAACCGGATTCTTTTCCTCAACAGCATAAGGACGAAGTTCCTTCAGGTCTTCAACAATGGTATTGGTTATAATTCCGTTGCGCATCAGATCGCGCTGAATTTTGTTAAGTAGTTTCTGGGCTTTAGGATTTTCCAATGCTGTTACTTTTAAAATTTACATCACATATCTCCTGCAGGATTCTGCCTCAAGGGCCGTTTCGGTCAGGAAATGTGCAAAGGTAATTTAATCTTTCAGTTTTTTGTGCACCTGCAGACCAGATTTTTTCCCGGAAATGGTATCGAAAATACCGGAATCCGGCAGGACCGGGAATTAACAAAGTCTTAAACAGGAGTTACCTTTTTTTCCGCCTGCCGATGCTTAACTTCGTTTGGAAAGAAACCTGAAAAAAACCAGAATGGAACAACTAGGAAATAAGGTTGCCTTCATCACGGGAGGCAGCAAGGGAATAGGATACGGAGTGGCAGTTGAACTGGCCAGGGCAGGAGTGAAGGTGGCCATCAGCAGTCGCCATGGAGAAGAAGCGGAAAAGGCTGCTGCAGAAATCTCTTCAAATTATGCAGGAGAAGTCATCGGCATGGAAGTGGATGTCCGTGATTTTAATCAAATCGAAAAGGCAACCAATGACATTCTTGAAAAGTGGGGCCAACTCGACATCGTGATAGCCAACGCTGGGATAGGACATTTCGGTTCCGTCGAGGATCTGACCATCGAGCAATGGCAGCAGACCATCGACACCAATCTTTCGGGGGTTTTCTATACGGTGAAGGCAGCTATTCCAGCTCTCAAGCGCTCAAAGGGTTATCTCATCACCATTTCCAGCCTGGCGGGAACAAATTTCTTCGCAGGTGGGAGTGCCTATAACGCGAGCAAATTCGGAGTTACTGGATTCACCCAGGCAGCTATGCTGGATCTGAGGGATTATGGAATCAAGGTCACTACCATAATGCCTGGTTCCGTGGCAACTTATTTTAACGACCACGAACCTTCACAGAAGGACGCCTGGAAAATACAGAAAGAGGATATCGGAGAACTGGTAATCGATCTTCTGAGAATGAATCAGCGGGCTCTACCGAGTAAAATCGAGATCCGGCCCACTACTCCTCCAAAAAAATAAAAGTTAAACCTGATGAGCTCCCTGGGCGAGTTCTACAATCTTATCGCTCAGGGCAAGCCATACTTCCTCCTGGAGAAAATGTTTGGCCGGCAGAAGGCTGACCTCTTTAAGACCTGCTGCTTGCCGGATTTCTTTACCATAGGTTTGCCAGGTCAGCGCAGGATCCTTCTCTCCCCAAATGGCCTGAACCGGGTATGGAACCTTTTGAACGGCGCGGTAGCAAAGCTCCCGGAATTCGGGGGAGCGGTCGTAACTTCTCATTACCCGGAGAAAGGCCTTTCCATTATCCTCCCGTTTAAGAAGATCAACATAAGCATTGATCTCCTCAAGAGGTATTTTGGAAGTCGACACCCCCATGGTCCGGAACATCACCGGCCAGGTAAGATGCGTGATGAGTTTGAGCTCCGCCTGTCCTAAAATTTTTTGGTCAAAGGGCTTCATCACTGCTGGCTTTTTGAAATTGACGACGTCAATCCAGGTATTGAGGATAGTCAGGGACAGAATCCGATCAGGATGCATGGCTGCAAGAGCAAAGCCGATCGGACCGCCAATGTCATGAACTACCAGATGAAATTTACGAAGCCTCAGTGCCCTTGTGGCCTCATGAAGAAATGTGGCATAGCCGCGGAAGGTGTAATCGAAATCTGAGGGTCTTTCACTCAACCCGAAACCAGGGAGGTCTACACAGATTCCCCGGTAACCTCTTCTGGACAAGGAAGTGATAACCTTCCGGTAAAGAAAGGAAGAAGTCGGGACTCCATGAATACAGAAAACCGCCTCTCCCCGGCCTGCCCGAAGAACGAAGGTTTTGATCCCATTGACTGAAAAGTATTTTCCCGAGGCTTCATGAGCTGCGATGACCTCCTCGACAGATCGCGAAGCAGGCATTTAACCCGGTAATTTTTTGAGGAGTTCCTGAGCTGCGGGACCAGAGGAAGCAGGATTTTGTCCCGTAATAAGATTTCCGTCTACCTTGACATATGGGGACCAGTCATCACCCTTACTATAGTTGGCACCCAACTGGTTCATCTTGTCCTGGATAAGAAAAGGAACCAGCTCGGTCATTCCCACAGCCTCCTCTTCCGTATTGGCAAAACCGGTCACATTTCTACCTCTGACCAATGGCTTTTCATCCACTTCTACATTGGCCAGCGCAGCAAGACCGTGGCAAACGAGTGCAATTGGTTTTCCCTGCTCCCAGAAAGTTTCGATCAGACCAATGGCATCAAGATCATTTGCCAGGTCCCATAGAGGTCCATGACCTCCAGGGAAAAATACAGCATCGTAATCATCGGCGGTGACAAACTGAAGTTTTTTGGTGTTATGCAGTTTTTGCTGCAGGTCAGAATCCATTTCGTATCGCCTTGTGGCTTCGGTAGCAGCTTCCTCTGCAGTACTCATAGGATCCACCGGAGGTTGCCCTCCTTTAGGGGAGGCAAGGGTCACAACAGCCCCCGCATCTGTAAAGGCGTAATAGGGTGCTGCAAATTCCTCAAGCCAGAAACCAGTCCTTTTATCCGTTTCCCCCAGTTTCCCGTGGGAGGTAAGTACCATCAGTATTTTCATTTCAGATCGTTTTAAAGCCAAAATTACGATCCTGGTGAGGCCTCACCAACAAGCCTTTACTAATGTTTGGTTAAATTCCCGCTAACCGCAGGTCCTTCCAGAGTCCCACGAGTCCCATACCCTTTTATCAGTAGAAAGCCACCCTTGGGAGGTGGCCTGAAAACATGCTAGTATGTACGGATTGATCAATTACTTCTTGGTACCGGAAGATTTCCTGTCCTGTTGTCTTTGATCTTTTTTTCCAGCTGATTCTTTCTTTTGGTTCTGATTTTTTCCTTGTTCTGCCATGGTAATAAGTTTTTTTGATTACTATTTTAAAAGTACAATTACCTGGGGGTAAGATATTTACCCTTTAACGCTTCTTTGATAGTTAAAATTTCCAGAATTTAGGCGGAGAATTATTAAACAGCTGGTATGGATAGCGGCTCTGGAGACCCCTACATGGAGGCAAAGCGGGACTGGCCGGCTTTCTTGTACATCTTCAACCTGTCGACTCCATTGGCACTTCGGATCTTGAGACGATAGAATTCCCCGTCCAGGTTCCATGACTTCGAAGTGGCTATATACTTGGTCTTAAGAAGTTCAGTTTTCCCGTACCTTGCATATAGATCCGATCTTACCTCTGGGGGAAGACCGACACCTTTGAATTTTTGAAAGCTCGAAATCAGATTTCCATCACGGTCAAAACTGGCCATCAGAAGCCCCTTGTCACTCTTAAAAGTGACTTCATACCTGTCAAATTTTTTATCCCGGTTATCCGCAGCAAGCTTGACCGGATCGAAATTCTTTCGCAGAAATTCCAGGGCATCCTCCTGAAATTCGCCTGCAAACTTTTCATTAACTTCAAGAGTAAGGGAATTCTTTATGGGATCTACCTTCATCTTTTCGGGGACATAAACCACTTTAGCCTCTCTCAGCACGATCTGTGAATAGCCCTGCAGAACAGTGCCCAGCATCAGCACGAATAAAAATACTTTTTTCATAATGCATCGGTATTAAGATTAATAAGGACCAAGGTAAATCACCCCCTACGGATAAATAGCTACTTAAGTATCACCTCTAGTTAAATTTTCATCCTTTTTCGAAAGACCTGCCTTTTCACGCAGTAATGCCCTGTCTATAATCTCTATTTTATGCCGATGAAATTTGAGAATGCCGGAATTTTTAAAAACCTGGAGATGCCTGTTGATCACAGCCCTGGTGGAACCGATCAGTTTGGCGATCTCATCGTGGGTCAGGTCCCTGATCATCTCCACTTCCCCAGTCTCAGGATTGTGATGACTCAGGATCAGACGGGCAAGCCGAGCCTGAATACCTATTAGTGTGATATTGGAGGCATATTCCTCGAGGGTTCTGATCTGTAGACTGAGATACGGGATCAGGTTCCGATTGAGCTCCGGAAACTCCTGAATCCAAAAACGCATCCGGGGCATTGGTGTGGATAGCAGATAAACTCTTTCCAGGGCTTCATAAAATACCTGATGCTCAATCCCATCAAAAAGATTGAGAATATCGAAAGCATCATTTTTTCCCAGAAGAAATAGCGTGAATTCCCGACCGGTCCTCGGGTCGTATTTGTACAGCTTCATACGGCCAGAGAGGATAAAGTGAAAATGTCGACCGATCAGGGGACGGTTCAGGCTACAGGTATTTCGTGGCCAAACCTCGAGTTTGAGGTCGCCCAGAAAAGTGTTGAGTTTTTGCGGATCCAGATCCTTCAGGAGATGATTTTCGGACAACGCCCCCAAATACTTCGTGCGATCGAATTCGCTTTGAAACATAAGGTACAGGTTTGGACAACTGACATGGGGGCTCTCAAGCAGGCAAGTGGGTTCCACACTAAGATAAAACTTTCCTTTGGTACCTCGTCCGACGGACGGGATTTTACTCGAAAGTATTTCCCTACCAAAAAATTTGAGTATACCCTTAGAATCAGCTATTTTTGCAAAATTGCATCTGAAACAAAGAAAATGGCGCAGGGAACATTCGGAATTGAGGAAAAAACGGTCGATAAGGAATTATATGATTACCAGCAGGAGGATATACAGAAGATCTTTCGGGTGCTTGAGGAACACCCGGAGCGGTATAATTTACTGTACCAGCTTCCTACAGGTGGGGGTAAAACGGTGATATTTTCCCAGATTGTCCGCGAATACATCCAGCGTACTGGAAAAAAGGTGCTTATCCTGACCCACCGCATTGAACTCTGTAAACAAACTTCCCGGATGCTCACTGGGTTTGGGGTAAGGAACAAAATCATCAACAGTAAAATCAAGGAACTCCCGGATCAACATGAATACATGTGTTTTGTGGCCATGGTGGAAACCCTGAACAACCGTCTAAACGATGAAAAGGTAGAACTCGATAATCTTGGAATGGTCATCATCGATGAGGCCCATTACAATTCCTTTCGGAAGCTCTTCAAATTCTTTAACCGATGCTTTATCCTGGGCGTTACAGCTACTCCCTTGAGTTCCAATATCAAACTTCCGATGAAAGACCATTACCGGGAACTCATCGTGGGAGATTCCATCAGCACCCTGATAAACAAAGGCTTTTTAGCCAAGGCTAATACCTATAGTTATGATGTGGGGCTTTCATCCCTAAAAGTTGGGATTAATGGGGATTATACGGTGAAGTCTTCGGAAGAGCTGTATTCGAATTTCTCCATGCAGGAGAAACTGCTGGATGCTTATATGGAAAAATGCCAGGGGCAGAAAACGCTGATTTTCAACAACGGGATCAATACCTCGAAAGAGGTTTATGAAACCTTCAGAAATGCCGGAATAGAGATACGGCACCTGGACAACACGACCAGCAAGCAGGAACGCAAGGATATCCTCAAATGGTTCCGAAATAAGCCCGATGCAGTCCTGACCTCAGTGAGTATTCTCACAACGGGATTTGACGAACCCACTGTGGAATGCATCATCCTTAATCGGGCGACCAAATCCCTCACGTTGTATTACCAGATGATCGGGAGGGGTTCCAGGGTCCTCCCGGGGAAGAACGAATTTACGGTGATAGATCTCGGGAACAATGCAGCAAGATTTGGTCTCTGGAGCGCACCTGTTGATTGGAAGCAGATCTTCAGGTCTCCTGATTTCTTCCTGGAAAGCCTGGTCAGTGACGAGGAAATCGAGCAGAATTTTAAATATGAGATGCCGCCCGAAATCAGAAGAAAATTCTCCAAAACACCTGATGTCAGCTTCGACGTTGAGACGGAGTACGACGATATCATCTCAAAAGGACTTAAATCGAAGGATCTCCTGGAGCGCTCCCTGGAACAACACACCCAGATGTGCGTGGAGAACGCTGCGGATGTTTTCGATGCGCGTCTTTTGGCCAAGGACCTACAGGAGGATATCGCCTACAGGATCCGGCGATACTCCTACTGTATCAGCAACAGCACGAAAAACTACCGGGACTGGTTAAAGGAGGATTATATGAGGAAACTCCGGTTACGGATCAATCAACGCTTCTGATGCCTACCTGTCCTTCTTGGAAAACCAGCCCCTGATCTTTTTAAACAGCCCTTTTCGCTCTTCCTGGTTCGTTCTGCGCCCTTGTTTCTTGTTGAAGAGACGTTCAAAGAAATCCAGCTTTTTTTCAGGGGGACAATCCAGCATCTGTTGGACCAGGGGAGAAGGGGGAGCAAAATTCCCATCAGTAATGGGCTTAAATTGGGGATCTGCGTTCATCTTCTGCAGCAACAGGGCAAAGGCGGGCAAGGCGGAATTTGCACCCTGACCAATGTAGGTAGAAGGAAAGCCTATCCGATGATTATCAGCACCTACCCAGGTGACCGAGACCAGCTCAGGCATGATCCCGACAAACCAGCCGTCCCGGTTGTCCTGCGTGGTCCCTGTTTTTCCCGCCAGGTCATTGTCCAGACCGTACTTGTACCGCAATCGGGCAGCAGTACCACTGCTGACGGTTTCCTTCATCATTTGGATCATCACCTGCCGGGTGGTTTTGGAAAAAGCTCTCGGCGCCTGTTCTGGCGGAGAAAACTCGAGCAGCGTATTTCCATATTTATCAGCTATCCTTGTGATATAATAGGGACTAACAGGTTTCCCGTCATTGACAAAACTGGCGTAGGAGCCGGCCAGATCAGCCACACGGACCTGGGCAGTTCCCAGGGCAATCGACGGGTACTGCGGAATGTCCTCAGGGAATCCCATCTGATACGCCATATTCAGAACGTTTGGCAATCCCACATCGAACAGCACCTTCACAGCTATGGTATTGACTGACCTGCTTAATGCAGTTTTCATAGGATACCTGATGGCGGGATCCTCCTGCTCGCCCGAGTTGGACGGAGTCCATCCTCCTCCATAAGTTACCTCCCGAACTGAATAGTAGGTACAGGGATCAATGCCGTTCTCCACCGCGGCCGTGTAGACCACCGGTTTAAAGGTAGACCCGATCTGGCGTCTGCTCTGCGCCACATGATCGTATTTGAAGTATTCATGGTTGATCCCCCCGATCCAGGAGAGGACCGCACCAGTCTGAGGATCGATATTGACCATTCCGATGTTGAGAAACTTCAGGTAGTGCTGAATACTGTCCACCACGCTGGCTTCCATCAGGCGTTTTTCCCCCCAGTCAAACAGCTCCATTTCTGTTTTGGTGTTTAAGGAATCCATGATTTTGTCTTTGTCCCAACCCCGGGCGGAGAGCCTCTTATAGGCATCGCTCTGTTCCACAGCGGCCTGAAGTATGGATTCCCGCTTCCAGGGAGCCCGATTTCCCCAAGCCTTTTCGTATTGCTCCTGAAGTCCTGCCATATGCTCGGCTACTGCTTCCTCGGCAAGCTCCTGCATATCATAATCTATGGTTGTGTGTATCTGAAGCCCGTCACGGTAAAGGTTGTAGGGTTCTCCCTGAGGATTTTCTATGGTATCGAGCAGGGACTGCAACTCCTGCTTTAAGTGAGACCTGAAGTAAGGGGCAAGCCCACTGTTATTGCCAAAAAACCGGTAGTCCAGGTCGATGGGCTTTTTTTTCGTTCTCTGGAAATCCTCGGAGGAGAGATACCCGTATTTATTCATCTGGCCAAGCACTACATTTCGCCTTTGCCTGCTTCTTTTGGGAAACAGCCTCGGGTTGTAGTAATGGTTGGCTTTGAGCGTACCCACCAGGGTTGCCGCCTGTGAAAGACTGAGATCAGCCGCTGTCGTGTTATAAAATTTCCGCGCAGCGCTTTCGATCCCGTAGGTATTATCGCTGAAAGGCACCGTGTTGAAGTAAAGACCCAGGATCTCTTTTTTTGAGTAGATATCCTCCAGGCGTTCCGCGATTATGGATTCCCGGAGTTTATTGATCACGATATCCATGAAGGCGTAATCCTTCCGGCCGTAGAGGTTCTTGGCAAGCTGGAGCGTAATGGTACTCCCGCCTCCGGCAGATCTGTCTCCGAGCAGGATGGTCTTGAAGAATACCCGTAGCAGACTCCTTCCGTCAATCCCGGAATGTTCATAAAACCGAACGTCTTCTGTGGCGATCAGTGCATCGATCAGGTGTTGCGGTAATTCTTCATATAGGACAGGCTGCCGATCGAAGATGTAGTATTTCCCCATCAGTCTGCCATCCGAGGAAAAGACCTCCGTGGCCTCGTTTTGGTTCAGATTCGCCAATTCCTTCTCCGAAGGAATTTCTCCCCAAAGCCCCCAATAAATGCTCATATAGAAAGACAGGCTTAGGACAAAGACGGAGAGGAGCGCAATCAGGGCCCATTTCTGAAATGGGGTCAGGGATATTTTCTTCAGCATCACAGGGTAAAAGTGTGTGCCAAAGAAACGAAGACTGGTAGGAAATAATTATAGGATTTAAGAAATTTTAGGAAAACCTGGAGATCTACAAGCATGCGCCAAACTGCTAAATCTTGTTTAATTTTTCCAAAGAAAAATCTAAGACCTGCCAGGGTTACGACAAAATAAGTAACTTGAAATCAAAATTGAACCCATGGGTACTGGAAGAATTGTTTTTGGGATCTCCGCAGGTTTGGTAGGGGTGGTTGTTCTGTTGATCTACCTGATGGAACGAAATGAAAAGATCGATCTGCAGCCCGAGGTTTCTCCGGACATAGAGATCATACAGTCCTGGGAACTTCCCAAGGAGCTCTCGGAGGTTTCGGGAATCGCGCACCTGGGAGAAAACCAAATCGCCGGGATTCAGGATGAGCTCGGAAATATCTTCATCTATAACCTGGATTCCTCCAAGGTAGTCAGGAATATCCAATTCGCAGGACAGGGGGACTATGAAGGGATCGCTGTTGTAGGAGCTGACGCCTACGTATTGCAAAGCGATGGAATAATCTATCGCGTCAGGGATTTCCTGGGAAAACCAGAGGTTGAGGAATTTGACATTGAGCTCGGATCCTCGGTCAACCTTGAAGGGCTTGCTTTTGACCGCAAATCCGGAAGGTTCTTTGTAGCCGTGAAGGAAGATGACCCGATCTCCAAGGACTACAAAGGAATTTACGCGGTCGATAGGCAATCGATGAAATCTTCACGGGAACCCGTGATCAAGATGACCTTTCAGGACAGCATTTTCGACGAGATTCGTCAGGAGGATTTACAGGAAATTTTCTACCCCTCGGAGATTGGAATCGCCCCTTCGGGAGAGGTGTATCTTCTGGAGGCGGAACAGCCGCGCCTGTTGGTCTTTAATTCAGCAGGAAAGCCTGAAAAGCTCCATTTGCTGGACGAAACCAAATTTCCGCAGCCTGAGGGACTGACTTTCAGTGATCAGGGAGAACTTTTGATATCCAGCGAAGGTAAGCCGGCGATGCTTCACCTTGTTAGGATCAAAGATTAAGGAATGGAGGATCCCATCAACCCACCTTCGGTTAAAAAGAGCAAGGCGCCGCTTTATATTTCCCTGGGGATAATCTTACTGGCCCTTCTGAGCTATTTTCTCTTCCCCCAGGTTCAGGAATTCCTTGATAAAGCATGGAATGTATTGACCAGTGGAGACCAGAAAAGGACGGAGCAGTGGGTCGCCCAGTTCGGGTGGTTCGGGCCCGCTCTGATCATCCTGGTGATGATCCTCCAGATGTTCCTGATCGTGATTCCCACCCCCATCCTAATGGTAGTGGCAGTGGTCGCATTCGGCGGCTTATGGGGCAGTCTTATTCTTTTAGTGGCTATTTTTCTTGCCTCCAGTATCGGGTACTTCATCGGACGATATTTTGGCCCGGTAATCGTGGAGAAGATGATCGGGTACAAGACCTACAAGAAGATAGGATCCTTTATAGCGGATTATGGGTTTTGGACGGTAGTCGTGGTGCGTTTAAGCCCCTTCCTTTCGAATGATGCGATCAGTTTTGTCGGCGGAGTCCTGAAGATGGGGTACTGGAGATTCATCGGGGCAACTATGCTTGGTATCACTCCCCTTATTCTTCTGATAGCCTTTCTGGGAGAAAATTATGAGCGGCTCAAGACCGGCCTGATCTGGGGATCGGCAATTAGCGTAATACTCTTTGTCGCCTTTGTCATCTGGGATAAAAAAAGACGCCATAAAAATTCCTGAAAACAGCTATTCCCATCAAACCCGACATTCCCTCCATATAATTAATCAGCCTTTTTGTATCTCCCTGGCCACTTCCTGGACCCGGTCAAGGACCCGGAGCAAATTTTCTCCCCAGAGCTTGGCGATCTCCTCTTCGGAATAACCTCTCTTGACTAATTCCAGGGTTACATTATAAGATTCCGAAGCATCACTCCAGCCTTCGATTCCACCACCTCCGTCGAAATCCGAACTAATACCAACATGGTCAATTCCCATCTTTTCGACCAGATAATCGATATGGTCTACGAAATCAGAAACATCAACCGGAGGAACAGTCTTCTTGAGCTTCTCAATTTTAGGCTGTGAGAGTTCCCGGACCGTTCGGAAGCTGTCCCGATATTTCTCCCTTTCCGCTTCAGTAAGCTCCCGTACTGCATCCCATTCCAGAACCTTAAAACCCATTTTCTTTCCAACCTCTTGGTATATCTGATCCACCCCTGCTTCAAAGGCGTTGTGTTTTTCCGTGTTTAGATAGGAGGAAAAAGCAACTGTTTGAACAACCCCGCCATTTTGCTTCATCCACTCGAGCTGCTCATCATCAAGGTTCCTGCTATGGTCACAAAGCGCCCGGGCGGAGGAGTGCGAAGCGATCAGAGGAGCCTTGCTCAGTTCGATCATCTGCTTCATCGCCTCCTTGGAAGGATGGGATACATCTATCATGATTCCGAGTCGGTTCATCTCTTTAACCACCTCGCGGCCCAGAGGGCTTAGTCCGTTGTGTAGCCAGCCATCTGCCTCTCCGGTATTGGAATCGCAGAGCTGACTGTGCCCATTATGGGAAAGAGACATGTACCTGGCACCCAGGTCGTAGAATTTCTTCACGTTCCCGATGTCTGTGCCAATGGGATAGGCGTTCTCAACCCCGATCATGACCACTTTTTTTCCTGAAGATACGAGGTCCCTGACCTCCTCAGAAGTAGTGGCAAGACCGACTTTCTCCGGGGCGAATACCTCAACCAAACGATGAATGGCTTTAAACTTGGAAATCGCATTTTCATAAGCTTTACGGTATCCCTCAGGGGTCAGTTCGTCCTGTCCGGTATAAACGATCAGCCACGAAACATCCATTCCCCCTTCGATCATCTTTGGAAGATTTACCTGGGTTTCAAGATCCTGCGTATAATTTCGCTCGGCGGTAAAGTTTTCGACATTGATGTCATTGTGCGTATCGATGGTAATCACTTCATCGTGAATCCTGTGGGCTTTGGTGCTGATCTCCTCTGCGGTCTGTGCCTGAGCCTGAAGCGCAATCATCAAAATCAGAACAAGAAAATACCTGTAATTCATATTGTTTCGGTTTTCGGGACAAATTACTGATTTTTTCCTAAACCCATCCCTGTGGAAATTCAGCATCGAACTTGATAGCACAGAGGTATTTTCGTATCTTAATAAAAAACAATTCATGAGGTATCATCAGAAATTACTCCTGGGCGGGCTTGTTTTACTGCTTTTATTTCCTTCCTGCAGGTATAATAAGATTATGGCTGAGGCAGATCCTAAAACAGAAGCTGAAGTTACCAAGGAGGAAGTAAAGGAAGAGGAGATCAGAGTACCTATTACTCCGAAAGAAGAGGATGAAAGGCGGCCTTAATTGCTATCTTGGCGGGCGGATATAAAAAATGTGCGGGATGATCTCATCTTTACCTAAAGCATCAGTACCATGGCCAAAAATTCCCTTTTAGTGCTCCTGATTTTTTTTCTTTCTGGCCTTGCCAGGGGTCAGACGAGCGCATCCGAAAATATTGTTAGCCTTGAGCTCGACGCGCCGCAGCTCGACACCCTCAAAAGGATGTGGATCTATCTTCCGGATAATTACGACGAAGAACCCAGGCATTGTTACCCGGTGCTTTATATGCACGACGGGCAGAATCTTTTTGACACCTCCACCGCTTTTTCAGGAGAGTGGCGGATAGATGAATGGCTGGATCGCACGAAGGGAAGGAAAATGATCGTCGTGGGCATTGAGCACGGCAATGAGAAAAGAATACAGGAACTCACACCTTTCCCGAATCCTGAATATGGAGGTGGAGGAGCCAATGCTTACCTGGAATTTGTGGTTAATGACCTCAAACCCTATATCGATAAACATTTTCGTACCGATCCCAATAAGACCTCCACAGGCATTATGGGTTCCTCCCTGGGAGGATTGGTTTCTCTGTACGCCATGCTTCAGTATCCGGAAGTATTTGGGTTTGCAGGAGTCTTTTCCCCTTCCCTGTGGTTTAATGAGGAGATCTTTTCGTTTGTTAATGAAACAGAGTTGGCTAAAGATCAACGTTTTTACATAATGGGGGGTACGGAAGAGGGGGAGACGATGATTCCGAACATGCAAAGGATGACACTTCTGCTACTGCGAAAGGGGATTCCCGAAGAGAATCTCAGGTATAAAACCGTGGAAGGCGGAAGGCACAATGAGGATCTCTGGGCCAAGGAGATTCCGGAGGCCCTGACATGGTGGCTCCAAGATTTCCAGCCGAATTGTGGAAAATGAACAAAAGTCTCTGTTGCTACCATAGGGTGGGGATGTGTTAACTTAGTCTCTAGATTCCGAACATTTCTGTCTTATAGGGATTTTATAAGAGGCTTGTTTAAAAACTCCATCAGAATTTTTGGTTATAGCTTTAGCGGAAATTCTCTGAAGAATGAGAAAAAGATATCGAAAAAGCCGGAATGAAAAAAGCGCCTTTCCGGCTAGGGAAGAGGCGCCAATTGCATGAGCCTGTTATGGAAATCAGCTGACCATTTCATGAATCTCTTTTGGGAGCTGTTCCCGAATGTGCTCTAGTTGGGATTCAGGCATGTACCTGGTCAGGGAACTCAAGGTAATGGCTATTAGTTCAGAGGTGGGTTTTCCCCAGGAAAATTCGGTTTCCCCATATTGCCTTTGTATCCTCTGAACATCGTTTTCCATCCCCTCCATGGTGTCATATGATTTCGGCGGTTTTTCCGAAAACTTCCAATCCTCAGCGTAGATCCCCTTGAAAATCATGGGCAGGGGAGCCATGATCTGAAATGATTCTCCGATGTGAATTCTATCTCGTACGGAGTGCATCACAGCCCGCCAGAGGATTAGGGCCCGCTCCTTTTCCTCGGGATGTCCGAGTTGCTCAGCCAGGAAGTTAATATATTCATGGGCTTCCTGGGCGAATTTCTCAAATCCTAATCGCGTTGCCATAATAATTGCTTTTAAAGGTTAATAATTCAGTTCTTCAACTTTTCCAAAATAAAAAATAACAGGGAAAATCGAAAAGACCAAAACATATTTAACCTGTTCTTAATCAGTATTTTGAAAACTTTTGAACGGATCTTCTCACGGGCTCAGCCAATCCCTTACTCGAGTATCATCGGCAGTATATTCCGTTGTCATCGGAACGAAATTTGCGCTAACTTTGGTCAAAATTCAGCCTCATTTCATGAACAAGTATCTTGTTGTCAATAAACCTGAACACTGGAATATCCATCTGGAGAATATCGAACTGGTCGCGGCCAGGGATTATCTGATGAATCCGAAATTTTCCACGATGAAGAAGGCCCGGATCTTCAATCTTTGCAAGGATTATTCTTACCAGTCCAAAGGCTATTATGTATCGCTTTTAGCTGAGGCTCGTGGCCATCAGGCTATACCCACTGTTCGGAACCTGGTCGATCTGCGCGAACCCATCCTGGTCAAGATCGTATCAGACGAATTCGATGGCCTAATCCAAAAAAGTCTTAGGGATATCAAATCCCAGGAATTTACCTTGAGTATCTACTTTGGGCAAAACGTCGCCCGGAAATACCGGGAACTCAGTGCGATGTTCCACAGACATTTTCAGATCCCATTTCTCCGGGTAAGGTTCGTCAAAACAAACAAGTGGAACATCAAGGCGATCAAGGCGATTTCAGAGGCGGAGATTCCCGAAGAACACAGGGAGAGTATGCGGGAATTTGCGGTGCAGTATTTCGCTAAAAAAAGATATGACACCCCCAGAAGTGGATCCTACGAATATGATCTGGCCATCCTGGTTCAGGACAATGATCCTGCCCCCCCAAGCAATCAGAAGGCACTTCGTAAATTTGCGGAACTTGCTGAAAAGATGGGATTTTATGTCGAAATTGTTTCTCCAAAGGACCTGTCCCGCCTTTCTGCATTTGATGCTTTGTTGATCAGGCAGAGTACGGAGGTGAACAATGAAGCCTATGCCTTTGCGAGAAAAGCGCAGCAGGAGGATATCGCCCTGGTGGATTATCCGGACGCGATCCTGAAATGCTGCAACAAGGTTTTTATGGCGGAGGCCCTTGAAAATGCCGGGATCCCTACCCCCCGGACCCTGATCGTACACAAGGACAACAGGAACAAGGTCATCGACAGGATCGGGCTTCCCCTGGTACTGAAGTCCCCCGATTCTACCTTCTCTTTCGGAGTGAAAAAAGCCTCAACACCCGAAGAATATGAGAAACTTGTGGCAGAGATGTTAAGAAAATCGGAGCTTGTCATCGCTCAGGAATTTACCCCTTCCGATTATGACTGGCGGATCGGGGTTCTTGATGATCAGCCACTATTCGCCTGCCGGTATTATATGGCACCGGATCACTGGCAGATCTACAACTGGAGTGCAAAGAAAAAGGATGACCGTAATGGCAACGCTGATGTCATGGCCCTGGAGGAAGTTCCGGATCAGGTTCTCAAGGCAGCCCTGAAAGCAGCTCGACTGATGGGTAAAGGGCTGTACGGGATTGACGTGAAGGAGGTCGATGGGAAGGCACTGGTAATCGAGATCAACGATAATCCCAACGTCGATGCAGGAGTGGAAGACGGTTTCTACGGCGATCGCGTTTACACTGAAATTCTCTCTGCCCTGAAAAATCGCCTAGAAAAAAAATAACATGGCCTATCATCTTTTTGAAGTTTATGGTATAGAGCTGGAGTACATGGTCGTCAAATCGGATTCTTTGAAAATAGCTCCTGTTGTCGACCAGCTCCTGACCAGGAAAAACGGCAGCCTCAGCTCAGAAGTAGAAAATGGGCCTGTGGCATGGAGCAATGAACTCGTCGCCCATGTGGTCGAGCTCAAAACCAATGGTCCGGCTGAGGATCTCGAGGAGCTGGAAGCGCTGTTTACTGCCAATGTCAGGGAGATCAACGGACTACTTGGGGAATACGGCTGTCAGCTTCTTCCTTCGGCCGCACATCCACTGATGGATCCGGCAACGGAAATGAAGCTCTGGCCTCATGAGAACAACAGGATTTATGAGCTCTATAACCGGATCTTTGACTGTCGGGGCCATGGATGGTCCAATCTTCAAAGCATGCATATCAACCTTCCATTCTCAGGAGATGAGGAATTCGGACGGCTTCATGCTGCGGTCCGCATCCTTCTTCCGATCATTCCAGCCCTCAGTGCCAGCTCCCCAGTTCTGGATGGAAGGTATACCGGATTCAGGGATACCCGGATGCACTACTATAAAACCAATCAGAAGGAAATTCCTGAGATGACCGGGAAAGTAATTCCGGAGCAGGTTTTCGATCGGGCGACATATTTTGAAAGAATCTTTGAACCGATCAACAGGGCAATCCGGCCCCATGACCAGGAGCATATCCTCGATCAGCATTTTCTCAATTCCAGGGGAGCCATTGCCAGATTTGATCGGGGAGCTATCGAAATCAGGGTGATAGACCTTCAGGAATGCCCCAAGGCAGATATCAGCCTTGCGGTGCTGATTGTGGAATCTCTCCGGCTGCTCGTCAGCGAGGAGCTGGTTTCCTTTGAAGACCAGCAGAACTGGCATGAAAATGATCTGGCAGGGCTACTCGATATTTCGATTCGGGACGCAGAGGCCGCGGAGATTACGGATCAGAAATACCTGGCGCTATTCGACCTGGAGGGAAAGGTAAAGGCTGGGGAGATATGGAAGAAACTATTGAGCCTGGTAAGGGATGAGATCCCTGAGCAGCGGGTGCAGGACATCACATGGCTCCTGCAAAATAAAAGCCTCGCCTCAAGATTGGTTACTGCGCTTGATCAGAACCAATCCCAGCAGCGGTTAATACAGGTTTATCGGAAACTTGGTCGCTGCCTGGCACAAAATGATTTTTTTGATCCACTCGAGGAAAATTGAAAAAGGTTCTTACCTGTGAGCATGCCGGAAACCTCGTTCCCGCTGAGTTCAGCTCCCTGTTTCGGGGAGCCGGGGACCTTCTTGCAACCCACAAAGGATATGATCCGGGAGCCCTGGACCTTTTTCTCGGCCTGGTTCCCCTTGCCGACTACAGCCGGCATACGGAGGTAAGCCGTCTCCTGGTGGAAAACAACAGATCCCTGGATCACCCGGAACTCTTTTCGAAATTCACAAGGGGAATCCCGGAGGCGCAAAAACCGGAGATCCTGCGATGCTATTACTACGCTTACAGGGATCCTGTAGAAGACCGAATCCGGGCATTTCTAGGTGATCAGCAAGAGGTGCTGCATCTCTCCGTACACAGCTTTACTCCCGTGCTCAATGGGGAGGAGCGGACAGCGGAGATTGGAATCCTGTTTGACCCAGCGCGAAGTGCAGAGGCTTTTTTTGCCGAATCCTTTCGCCAGGCACTGCACAAGGAGCTCCCCTGGATCAGGATTGCCTTCAACTATCCTTATCTGGGAACGGCAGACGGATTTACCACTTATCTTAGGACCAGGTTTCCTGAAGGATACAGTGGGATAGAACTCGAGGTGAATCAGAAACTTGTGTCCCAGAATGTACTCGACCCCGAGATCAAACTCGGGGTCTTCAATGCCTTCAGAAATTCACCTGATTAAGCTCCGCTTTTCTTCAGGTAAAGCACTCCCAGAGGAGGAAGGGTCAGGGACAGGGAATGGTCCTTACCGTGCGCCCCGAGTTCCTGGGTTGAGATCGCGCCGTCATTCCGAACCCCGCTACCACCAAACGCTTCATTGTCACTGTTGAAGAGCTCCTGCCAGCTGCCTTTTTCCCTCATCCCGAGCCGGTAGTTTTCCCTGGGAACCGGTGTGAAATTGCAGATTACGAGCAGGTCATCTTTTGAATCGTTGCCTTTTCTGATAAAGCTGATGATACTGTTTTCCGCATCGTTCAAATCCACCCATTCGAATCCTTCCTGGGTAAAGGCCTTTTCATAGAGCGCAGGCTCGTTCTTGTATAGCCTGTTGAGCTCCTTGAGGGTCTCCTGGATCTTCCTGTGCGGATCAGCTCCGGCCAAATGCCATTCCAGACTGGAATCGTGGTTCCATTCGGAGGCCTGTGCGAATTCGGCTCCCATAAAAAGCAACTTGGCACCGGGATGCGCGTACATATAGGAATACAGGGTGCGAAGATTGGCAAACCTGTTCCATTGATCTCCCGGCATCTTATTCAGGATGGAGCCTTTCCCATAGACCACTTCATCATGAGACAAGGGTAGCATGAAGTTTTCGCTAAACGCATAATTCAGGCTAAAGGTGATCGTATTCTGGTGATGGCGCCTGTGGATCGGATCTTTGCTGAAATATTCCAGAGTGTCATGCATCCAGCCCATCATCCATTTCATTCCAAAGCCCAGGCCTCCCATATAGGTCGGTTTGGAAACCATAGGCCAGGCGGTAGATTCTTCCGCTATCGTAATGGTGTCAGGGTATTCCCGGTACACCACCTCGTTGAATTCCTTCAGAAAACTGATCGCCTCAAGATTTTCCCGTCCTCCCTCAACATTGGGCTGCCATTCCCCGTGCTTCCTCGAGTAATCCAGGTAGAGCATTGAAGCCACGGCATCGACCCGCAGCCCGTCACAATGAAATTTGTCCAGCCAAAAGAGCGCGTTACTGATCAGAAAGGACCGCACTTCATTCCTGCCGTAATTGAAGATATAACTTTGCCAGTCCGGATGAAATCCTTTCTGTGGATCCTCGTGTTCATAGAGGTGGGTTCCGTCGAAATAATGCAGACCGTGCTGATCTGAAGGGAAGTGGGAGGGAACCCAATCCAGAATAACCCCGATACCTTCCTGATGCAGACGATCAATCAGGTACATAAACTCCTGGGGACTGCCAAATCTGCTCGAAGGCGCAAAATACCCGGTAATCTGATAGCCCCAGGACCCGAAGAAAGGGTGTTCCATTACAGGCATGAATTCAACATGGGTAAAGCCCATTTCCTTCAGGTAGGCGGGTAAATCCTCCGCAAGTTCAGCATAGGAGAGGGACCTGTATCCATCCTCGGGCATTCTTTTCCATGACCCGAGGTGGAGTTCATACACACTGTATGGCTGAGCCTTTTCCTTGTTCTGCATCCGCCGGGTCATCCATTTTTTATCATTCCAGGTATTCTCAAGATCCCATACCAGGGAAGCGGTGTGGGGAGGTGTCTCCCATCGGAAGGCGTACGGGTCTCCTTTTTCTACTTCATATCCGCTGTTGGACCGGATGAAATACTTGTACAGGTCCCCTTTTTTGGCTCCGGGAATAAAGATTTCCCATATTCCGGAATGGTCCCACCTGGAATTCATCCTGTGATTTTCCCTGTTCCAGTTGTTAAAACTACCGATCACAGAAACGTACTCGGCATTGGGAGCCCAGACCGCAAAGTACACCCCCTTGGTTCCCATGTAGGTCATCGGATGTGCCCCAAGCTTGTTGTACAGGTGATAGTGCTTTCCTTCCCGGAAAAGATGAATATCAAAGGCCGTCAGCAGACTTGCCTCAGCCGGTTGCTCCTCCGAACCTTTCTGGTGCTGTTTCTCCTGGTTCCTGTCTTTATTCATGACCTCCTGGGCCTCTTTCTTAATTTCATCCTCATCCGGAAGGATTTCCTTTAGGTATTCCTTTGCTTTTTCGGAGCCTTCGATCACTTTCTCCGCCATGCTCCCCGCCATTCCTTTGAGCTCTTCCGGATCAGGGATCATCTCCCTGGCCTTCTCTTCCAGTTTCTGCCGGGTCTCCTGATCAGGGGTGAGTTTCTCTGAAACTGCCTTTCTGGCTGAACGAGCCGCTTTTTTAAGCTCATCCCCGGGTGAGCTGTTAGGCATTTTCATTTTTTCCTCGGCACTGATCCCGGGCCTGGTCTTGGTACGAGACATCTTCTTAGCCGGTTTCCTGGTCGGGGTGGGCTTGTCCGCTTTTTCTTTTCCGGTGGTACTGTCCGCCTTATTTTCTCTGGCTTTTTTTACCCCTACAGAGGAATCCATTTTTTTACCCGCCCTTGTCCCCTTGTTTTTTGCGGGAACTTTGCCAGCTTTCCCAGGCTTTGCTTCAGCAGACGGCTTCCCCGGGGCTTCCTGACGATCGGGAGTCCCATGTTCGGGAAGCCCCTGTAGAGCCTCGTGTCCGGGAAGTTTCTTGGGAGTATCTTCCAGTTTCAGACCCCCCGGGTCAGTTGCTTTTTCTGAGGGGGTAGCTCCCTTTCCCGTTCCTTTCGGTCCCTTCACCTCACCGGAAAGCGTCTTTTTCGATGCGGTTTTCCCGGTTGGTGCCTTTGGGGATTTACCAACGGTACTCTCCTTTCTTTCGATGTCCTTATTTCCCTTTTTCTTGACCATTGCTTATTTTTTTATACATGACCTGATTCCTCTCAATGGGATCAACACCCAGTCCGGTCGGTTGTTCAGTTCATAGTTCATTTCATAAATCGCCTTTTCCAGCAGAAAGGTCTGCATCAGAATTTCGGTATCCTCCTTGTCCCGGGGGATGAAATTATTGTCACCGACATTGCTGTAATACCCCTGGAGGAACATGCGCGTCACCAGGTAGTACCAATTCTCAGCCCAGTGGTCCAGATCCCCCTCCTTCTTTTGCTGATCGAATTCGGATTCGATAATACTGCTATAGGCGGCATAATGAAAACTACGGATCATTCCTGCCACGTCCCGAAGGGGAGATCGCTTCAGGCGCCTTTCGCTGAAGGAGCGCGCGGGTTCTCCCTCAAAATCTATTATAACAAAATCCCTTCCCGTCCACAGGACCTGACCAAGATGATAATCTCCGTGCGTCCGGATCTTCATAACCGGGATCTTATGACTGAACACCCGCTTAAAGGTATTGAGCACCTCGGTCTTCATTCCCAGAATTTCCTCCGCTTCAGCCTGGATCTCTTCTGGCAGTATCTTGATGCTCTTCTGAAGGTTCTGAAAGGCATTTCTGGTCAGGGACTGGAGCGAGGAGAAAAGGGACCGCTGGTAATGCAGGGAAAAGGGTTCGGGTTCAAAGTCCTTCACCTCCGGATTGGCAGCCAGGGCCTTGTGCATCTCTGCTGTGCGCTTCCCAAGCAGATCGATTCGTTCCGGAAAGATGCCCCCCATCAGCTCCTGCATGTTAACTGGAAGTTCCTGATAACTCAGAGGATCAAGGGTATGTTCCACCGCTTCAAATTCCATTTCCCTCGGCCGCGTCAGAACCCTCTCAAAAAACCGGTTCAAGGAATCCTTGGTATAATCCCAGGCATCTCCCTGGTTGGGGACAAGATCCTGCATCATTCCCAGGACGATCACATTCCGGGCGTCCGGTTCATACTCAATCGCCCCTACAAACTTCGGGGAATTCTGATAGGTAGTCTTCTCCGTTAGATATTTGGTGATCTCCATGTCCGGATTGATCGTATTGTCGAGCTTGCGGTAGAGCTTAAGAAAGTACTTGTTGTCGAAGATCAGCGAAGTATTGCTCTGTTCCGCATTGAGGACCTTGGAATGAACCTTTTCCGGACCCGGCTGGAAATCCCCCTCGCTGTGGTAGAAGACCAGGTTCCCTCGTCCACTCTTGAGGCGCCGACCGATCTTGATGTTCCGGAACAGGACATTCCGGAATCTCTCGCTGTAGACCGCGTCGAAGAGATATCCTTCCTGACCTCCGACTTTGAGCCTGGCGATGATTCCCTTTCCGGATATTTCCCGGAACTCCTCCTCATTGCTCACTGTGGCAAAACCCAGCGGAAGTTGGTACACCTCCGGAAGCCCGTCGTTGTAGTTAACCTCCAGCGTGACGAGAGTTGTGGAGAGATCCTCCACTGGAATATCGACCTTGTTGACGATCCCGATAAACTGGATTACCCGGCTCTTTCCACCGAACCAGCGGCAGGTACTGAGGTAATGGGGTAGCACTTCATTCTCCAGGCGGATCTTGACCTTATTCTGGAAAAGATCTTCCCACTGTGGCACCTGCAGAAGGGGCGTCTCCGCCTTTTCTACGTGTCCCTTCTCTTTTTGGAGCTGGAACCAGTAATACCCGTGAGGCCCCAGAGTGAAGAGGTAGGGTTGTTCGGTGATCCTCGGAAACTTGTTATGGCTGAAGACCTCCACAGGAATATAGCCATCATAGGGTTCCAGATCGAGTTCCACCGCCTGAGGGAAACGGGAGAGATTTCCCAGGACGAGAATATCCTCATCTTCATAAGTCCGGGTAAATGCGATGACTTTTGCATTGCTGGGCGACAGGAAATTGATATCCCCCCGCCCAAAGGATTTGTATTTTTTTCTCATACTGATGATTCTTTTCATCCACCAGAGCAGGGAAGAGGAATTCATCAGTTCCGTCTCGACATTGACGGATTCGTATTTATATGAGGGATCGATAATCACCGGAAGGTACAACTTATGCGGATTTGCCGTAGAGAAGCCTGCATTGCGATCAGAGCTCCACTGCATGGGGGTCCGGACCCCATCCCTGTCCCCGAGATAGAAGTTGTCACCCATTCCGATTTCATCACCATAGTAGATGACCGGAGTACCAGGCAGAGAAAACAGCAGGACATTCATCAGTTCGATCTTTGCGCGATTGTTCTCCAGCAAAGGGGCGAGCCTGTGACGGATTCCCACATTGATCTTTGCCTGAGGATCTTTGGTGTAGACCTTATACATATAGTCACGCTCTTCATCGGTCACCATCTCCAGGGTTAGCTCGTCATGGTTCCGAAGAAAGATAGCCCACTGGCAATTGGAAGGAATGTCAGGGGTCTGGTCAATGATATCCATTATCGGGTATCGGTCCTCCATTTTGACCGACATAAACATTCTGGGCATGATGGGAAAATGGTAGTTCATATGACACTCATCCCCATCCCCAAAATATTCCGCAGAATCCTCCGGCCACATATTGGCTTCTGCCAGGAGGAGTTTGTTGGAATAATGTTTATCGACATGTGCGCGGAGCTTTTTTAGAAATACGTGAGTCTCCGGCAGGTTTTCACAATTGGTTCCCTCCCGTTCGTAGAGATACGGGACTGCGTCCAGCCTGAATCCGTCCACCCCAAGGTCACACCAGAAATCTATGATATCAAAGACTTCTTTCTGTACCTGCGGATTATCAAAGTTCAGATCCGGCTGGTGGGAAAAGAACCGGTGCCAGAAATACTGTTTTGCCACCGGATCCCAGGTCCAGTTGGAAGGTTCAGTGTCTGTAAATATGATCCTGGTATCCTTGTATTTGGAGGGGTCATCACTCCATACGTAGTAGTCTCGCTCCGGGGACCCGGGAGGCGCTGTCCGCGCCCTCTGGAACCAGGGATGCTGATCCGAGGTATGGTTGATCACCAGCTCAGTAATGATCTTCAGTCCCCTTTCGTGGGCTTCATCGATAAGTCTCTGGAACATCTCCAGGTCGCCGTAGGCCGGGTTGATGCTGTAATAATCCGCTATGTCATACCCGTCGTCTCTCAAGGGAGAGGGATAGAAGGGAAGGAGCCATATCGCAGTTACCCCCAGATCTTCCAGATAATCCAGTTTTTGAAGCAGGCCTTCGAAATCCCCTACCCCGTCTCCATTGCTATCGAAGAAGGCCTTGATATGGAGCTCATAGATAATGGCGTCTTTGTACCAGGTTAGCTGATCTGCAGAATTAATGGGTTTGATCATATCTGAATATTTAGCTCAGCGGTTCTTTAGATTCGACTTTTAATATATGGGCCGGGATGGCCTGAGGATGAAGCTCCACATAATTCCATTCATTGTTCCAGATGTAGCCCGTGCCAGTGAGCAGGTCCTGTACCGAGAATGATTCTCCGGCGGAAAGTTCCAGGGATTCCAGTGGAACCTTGACCCAGCCCGCCTGGGTGTGATAGGGATCGAGGCTTACCACGATGATCAGTTTGTTGGTCTTGTCCTGGTCCATTTTGGTATAGGCCAGGAAATGGTCGTTATCCGTTTCCAGAAATTCTATGTTCCATGTCGTTTGGAGGGCCGGATTCTCCTTCCGGATTCGGTTCAGGATGCTGATCATCTCCTTGATCCGGGTATTTCGCTCCCAGTTCCAGTGATAGATCTGATATTTTTCGGAATGGATATACTCCTCTTTTCCGGGGAAGGCCTCGTTGAGACCAAACTCAAAGACAGGACCATAAAGTCCATAATTGGAGGAGAGTGTCCCGGCCAGAAGCAGCCTTATAATAAAAGACGGTTCCTGCTTGTTCTCCAGGGAAATCGGAAGGATATCGGGAGTATTGGGCCAGAAGTTCGGCCTGTAGTATTCTCTAACCTCCGTCCTAGTCAGCTGGGTGAGGTATTCGACGAACTCTTCCCGGGTATTGCGCCAGGTAAAATAGGTGTAGGACTGGTTAAATCCGATCTTGGCGAGCTCCTCCATAACCCTGGGACGTGTAAAGGCCTCGGCAAGGAAAATAATCCCGTCGTATTTCTTATTGATCTCCCCGATAAGCCATTCCCAGAAGAGAAAGGTTTTCGTGTGGGGGTTATCCACCCTGAAGATGGTAACACCCTTGTCGATCCAGTATTCCACTATACTCTTGAGCTCCTCCCAAAGGTTCTTCCAATCCTCGGTTTCAAAATTGACCGGGAGCACATCCTGGTACTTCTTCGGAGGATTTTCCGCATATTGAACTGTTCCATCGGGCCTCCATTTGAACCACTGCGGGTGCTCCTTCACATATGGATGATCAGGGGAGCACTGAATGGCAAAATCCAGGGCGATTTCGATACCAGATTCCGCAGCCTTCCCAACCAGCCGCTGAAAATCATCCAGGGTCCCTAGCTCCGGATGGATCGCCTTATGGCCTCCCTCCTCGGAACCAATTGCCCAGGGAGAACCGGGATCTCCTTCCGCTGCTTCAGTCGCATTATTCACTCCTTTGCGGTGGCGGTGCCCGATAGGATGGATCGGAGGAAAATAAATGACGTCGAACCCCATTTTGGCCACTTCGGGAAGCACCCTTTCACAGTCCCTGAAAGTGCCGTGTCTTCCTTTCTCAGGAGAGGCCGACCGGGGAAAGAATTCGTACCAGGAGCTGAACAGCGCTTTTTTCCTTTCGACCCGGACCTGCAGCGTTCGCTCGTAAGCAAAGGCGCGGCTGCGGTCACGGGACGCGTACATCACCCTTGAAGCGGTGTCTCCAAGGGCCTCTGCCTGGGCCTGGGCCTGATGTTCCTCAGATTTCAGGAGCCGTATCCATTCCTTTAGTTTCTTCTTGTTGGGTGCCGTCGCATGTGAGATCGCCTGCTCCATGAGCTCGGCGCCGATCAGCATCTCCACCCGAAGGTCCTGACCGGCTGCCGCTTTCTTCTGAAGGCTATCCTGCCAGGTCCGGTAATGGTCGACCCAACCCTCGATAGTATATTCGTAGTTTCCGGTCACCGGCAGACTAAAGGCGGCACTCCAGTGGTCATTTCCTTCGAATTTCATCGGTACCTCTGTCCATTTGTTTTCCCGACCCCTCTCTTTTTTTACCTCACGGTATAGCAGCACCGCATCTACTTTGTCATGGCCATCCCCAAAGATGTCTGCCTCGACCCGGATCTCCTCGTCCGTTACTCTTTTTATCGGATATCTGCCACAATCTATCTGTGGCGAAACATTTCTAATACTCACCCTTTTATGGCCTTCTAACTTCATGAATTTGCTTTAAATTGGAACTGATTACATTTCGGCGAGCCCTCGCCACTGTCGGCATTTTGGCTTTCCAAACCATTTAAAATTAAATAAGTAAAATCAGCCCTCTAGTTAAAATACTATTAAACATTAATTCTTCTATCCGATCCTCCTTAGCTTTGATTGACCTTGGAAAATGGATTCCTGAGCTTATGGGAAAGCATGTTGGTGTGGAATATCTGGACAATGAGAAATGCCGGTTCACGGTCTGGGCCCCTGAGGCCAAAACTGTGGCAGTCGTACTTAAAAAATATGAGGATCCTTTCAGGCTCGAACAGCAAGGGGCATATTGGGAAGCGACCATAGAAGGGGTAATTCCCGGAGACCTGTATCAGTACATAGTCGATGGAGAGGGACCACTTCCGGATCCTGCATCCCTTTCACAGCCCATGGGGGTCCATTCCTGGTCCCAGGTTCTGGATCAGAAGGCTTTTTCCTGGACAGATCAGTCCTGGAAGGGAAGGGAAACAAGGGATATGATCCTCTATGAACTGCACACCGGAACCTTCACGCAAGAGGGTACCTTCCAGGGAATTACAGCAAAACTCGACCATCTCGAGGAACTCGGTATAAATACTATTGAAATCATGCCGGTCGCTCAGTTTCCCGGGAGCAGGAACTGGGGTTATGACGGGGTATATCCCTATGCGGTTCAGGATAGCTACGGGGGAGTGGCAGGCTTGAAACAGCTTGTCAACACCTGCCACCAAAGAGGTTTCGCTGTGATACTGGACGTGGTATACAACCACCTTGGACCAGAGGGGAACTATCTTCCTGCATATGGACCCTGTTTTACTGATAAATATCATACCCCCTGGGGAAGCGCCATTAATTTTGACGACGCATATTCCGACGGAGTAAGGGAGTTTTTTTTGCAAAACGCGCTGATGTGGCTCCGCGATTTCCATATGGACGGACTGCGTCTCGATGCGGTCCATGAAATCATAGATCGCGGCGCCGTCCATTTCCTGGAGGAGCTCAGCAGGAGGGTCAACGAACTGGAGGAAGAATGCGGGAGAAGACTGGTGATCATTGCGGAAAGCGATCTGAACGACGCCCGCCTTGTCCGGGACCTGCCCAACGGTTTTGGCCTTGAGGCCCAGTGGGTGGATGATTTTCACCATTGTGTCCATACCGTTCTTACCGGAGAGAAGGCCGGTTACTACATGGACTATGGAACAATAGAGCTCCTGGAAAAATCCTTCAGGCAGGCCTTTGTCTACGATGGGAGCTATTCGGTGTTCCGAAAGAAAAGGATTGGGAACAGCCCACAGGGACTTCCTCCTGATCGCTTTGTGGTCTCCGTTCAGAACCACGATCAGGTCGGGAATCGGCTGCTAGGGGAGCGGCTCTCCACCCTGGTATCCTTCGAAAAACAGAAATTGGCTGCAGGATTGCTGCTTCTGGCCCCTTATGTGCCTATGCTGTTCATGGGAGAAGAGTTCGGAGCCGGGGAACCCTTCCGGTATTTCATCAGCCACGGGGATGAGGATCTCGTAAGGGCAGTCAGGGAAGGCCGGAGAAAGGAATTCGAGTACTTTAATCACAGCGCTGCGGAATTCCCCGACCCACAAGCTGAAACCTCCTTTCAGGAATCGAAACTGGATTGGAATTTTAAAAACAAGAAGCCCCAGAGCATTCTTTTTTCCTTCTATAAGGAACTGATCCAACTTCGGAAGAAAGGGACCTTCCGTCCATTGAGCGAGGGGGTCGAAACCCAGAGCGATACACGGTCAGAGATTCTGAGGGTAAGAGCATCATCTGGAGCGCTCAGCGCCTGGTTCAACTTTGGGAAACAGGAGCAGTTGCTGGTGGAAGATCTTCAAGCGGGATGGGAGCTTGTTTTTTTCTCCGCACAACGTAAATGGGGTGGAAGTATGGAAGGGGATCCTCTCTTTGAGAGAAATTCCCTTCGCCTGCCCCCAGAATCCTTTGTCATAATAACACACGGATAAAACCGGAGAAGCATAGTCTTATCTGCTGCTCGGGAACCTTAAAAACTAAAACAGCTATGAATAAAAAATATATCTGCATTCACGGGCATTTCTATCAGCCTCCAAGGGAAAACCCCTGGCTCAACAAGGTTGAAATGCAGGAATCTGCCTATCCCTATCACGACTGGAATCACAGGATCAATGCCGAATGTTATGTCAGAAATTCCGCCTCAAGAATCCTGAACACAGAGGGCAGAATTGAGGCAATCATGAACAATTATGCCTGGATGAGCTTTAATATCGGACCCACGCTCCTGGAATGGATGGAACATGAGGCTCCTGAAACCTATCAGGCTATTTTAGATGCTGACAAGGAAAGCATTGAACGCTTTGGAGGTCACGGCGCTGCTCTTGCACAGGCCTATAACCATCTTATAATGCCCCTGGCCAATGCACGGGATCAGGAGACCCAGGTAATCTGGGGAATCGAGGACTTCCGGTACAGATATCAGCGGGATCCAGAAGGGATGTGGTTGGGAGAGACCGCCGTTAATACTGAAGTCCTTGAGGTTCTTGCCAGGCACGGAATCAAATTCACGATCCTGTCTCCCTACCAGGCCAAACGGGTAAGGAAAATCGGCGGTACTGAATGGAAGGATGCCAAGGATGCCAAGGTCAATACCCGAAGAGCATACCTCTGCAAACTTCCCTCTGGAAAAGAGATCAACCTTTTTTTCTATGATGGTTCGGCTTCACAGGCTGTGGCTTTTGAAGGACTGCTGAACAACGGCGAAACCTTTGCTAATCGATTACAGGATGCCTTGTCAGAGGATGATGAACTGGAGCTGATGAACATCGCCACTGACGGTGAAAGTTACGGACACCATCACAAACTGGGGGAAATGGCCCTCTCGTATTGCCTGCATTCCATCGCGGAAAGGGAGGATGTCAAACTGACAATTTACGGGGAGTTTCTTGAAAAATATCCCCCGAAACACGAAGTGGAGATATTGGACAACACCTCCTGGAGTTGCTACCACGGGGTCGAGCGATGGAGAAGTGATTGCGGCTGCAACACCGGAGGCAATGCAGGTTGGAATCAAAAATGGAGGGAACCGCTTCGCAATGCCTTTGATCAGGTCCGGGAGAAGCTGATTACCCTCTATGAGGAGGAAATGGGAAGGTTCACCGCTAATCCCTGGGAAGCACGGGATGCCTATATCCGTGTTATCCTGAACAGGCAGGAGGAAAACGTGTCTGCTTTTCTGGAGGAGCATTTCGGGGAGGCCCTTTCCGACGAAGATAAGGTGAAATTGCTCAAACTCCTCGAGATGCAGTATCATGCCATGCTGATGTATACAAGCTGTGGCTGGTTTTTCGATGAAGTTACCGGTATTGAATCCATGCAGGACATTCTCTATGCCACACGAGCCATTCAACTGGCTAAAGAGGTTAGCGACCAGGATTTTGAACCGGCTTTCACGGAGGCCCTGAAGCAGGTTCCGAGCAACCTTCCGGAATATGGCACTGCCTATAAGGCCTACGAACGTTTTGTGAGGCCAATGGAACTCGACATGATCAGGATCGGCGCCCACTATGCGATCTCCTCTCTTTTTGAGGAATTTCCTGAAAAAGTGACCCTTTACAACTTTGGAGCCACAGTAAAGGCGCATCATTATTACGAGGCCGGGAAGCAGAAACTGGTGGTGGGCCGGACGCAGTTCAGGTCTGACATCACCTGGGAAGAAGTTGATATATCCTATGCGGTGCTTTATATGGGAGACCATCACGTCTTTGGAGGCGTACGGAGGTATATCAGCCCCGAGGCCCTCGAGGAACTCCACATCAAGATAGCCGCCTTCTTTGAGAAAGGAAATATTTATGAAATCTTCAACATCCTGGACTCCTATTTCGGCAATCACAATTATTCTTTCTGGCACCTTTTCCGGGATGAACAGCATCACATAATGGAGCAGGTCATGGAAAACAACCTGAGTGGGGCAGAGGGTGCCATGCAACAGCTCTTTGACAATACCTATCCTTTGCTGAAAACCTTCCAGGAGATCAACATGGTGGTCCCATCGCGTTTAAAACTTCCGGTAGAACTCGCGGTCAACAGCCGTCTGATAGAGGAGCTCCGAAATCCTGACCTAAATCTGAAAAGGTTGGAGAATCAACTGAAATCTGCCGTTGCGGTCGAAGTGGACCTGGATCTGGTAACGCTGAACTTCCTGGCGGACCGGCGCCTTACTCAATTACTTTATAAATTTAAGGAGGATCCCGAAAACACGGATTTGCTGAGTTACATCAACAGGGTGATCGAAGTTCTCGAGGAAAGTCCCCTCACCCTGGAAAAATGGGAATGTCAGAACATCATCTTCCGTGTTAAGGAGGAACAGCTCGAAGCTATGGAAGCCAGGCAGGGTCAGGATGAGAAGGCGGCGCTCTGGGTGGAGGAATTCCAGAAGCTGGAAAATTCAGTTAACTTGGTGATATAATGAAAAATCCGAGAGCGACATACCGTGTCCAACTTTCCCCGGAATTCCCGTTTGAGGACCTGGAAAAGGTCCTGGATTATCTGGGGGAACTGGGTATTTCCACCATTTACTCGGCTCCTGTTTTTCAGGCGCGGAAAGGGAGTACACATGGCTACGATGTGGTGGATCCGCTTTCCCTGAACAAGGAAATAGGACGCCTGGAAAAGTTCCGGGAGATCGCCCGGAAACTCAAAGGATTACAGATGAACTGGCTGCAGGACATTGTCCCCAATCATATGGCCTTTGACAGTGATAATCTATGGCTCAGGGACATCTTCGAACGCGGCCCGAAAAGCGGATTTTTCAATTCCTTCGATATCGATTGGGAAGGTCAAAGTGGACAAAAGGTCATGGCTCCTTTTCTCGGAGGACCGATCGGGGAAGTCCTGGAACGCCAGGAAATTTCCCTGGAGCTCAGGGAGGACGGGATCTTTCTGACCTATTTCGATCATTCCTATCCGGTTTCGAAGCGGACCTACCAGGCCCTTTTTGACACAGGTGAATTGCCCCAATGGGGAAACAGATTCTCCGCCTCCACTGAAGAGAACCCGGAAAACTGGGAGGAGGTGAAACACTTTTTTCTCCGCCAGGTCAGCCAGCAGTCTTCCCTGGAGCGTGCTGTTAAAAACATCATCAGCAGCGTGAACGAATCAAGAGAGAAACTTGAAGGTATCCTGGAGCTTCAGTATTTCAAACCTGTATACTGGAAGCAGACAGAGCAAAGTATCAATTACAGACGGTTCTTTACCATAAACGATCTTATTTGCTTAAGAATGGAGGACCGGGAAGTTTTTGATTCTTATCACAGGTTTATTCTTCAGCTCTGCAAGGAAGACCTGATCCAGGGCCTTCGTATCGATCATATCGATGGTCTTTTTGATCCCCAGCAGTATTTGGAATGGCTCCGGGAGAATCTCGGACCGGAGTTTTATGTCATCATTGAAAAGATCCTGGAATGGGATGAAAAATTACCCGCTCATTGGCCCGTCCAGGGGACTAGCGGCTATGGGTTCCTGGCAGCGGTCAACCAGGTTCTGACTTGTCAGGAGCATCAGCAACTATTCGAAGAGGAATATGCCAGAATTGCGGCTCCGGTTGCACAATATCAGGACCTGGTATACCACCAGAAACGCTTCATCCTTCACGAGCGAATGGGCGGAGAATATAATAACCTGTGGCAACTCGCCCTGGATCTCAATCTGGTCAGGAACGAAGAAGGAAGGAGGGAGGCCCTCGGAAACTTCCTGGCGGCCTTTCCCGTTTACCGGATATACCCGGAGACTTTTCCGCTTAATCAAAAACAAAAAGAGATTTTAACCGTAGCTCATGAACAGGCCCGGCAGCATAATCCCGATCTCAAGCCGGATCTCGATCACTGGTATCAGATTTTTCTGGGTCAGGCTGAGGGGTCGTCAGACAACATGTTATTCTTCCTCAAACGCTGCCAGCAATTCACCGGACCCCTTGCGGCAAAAGGGGTGGAGGACACAAGTTTTTATCTGCATAACAAACTGATCTCCCACAACGAGGTAGGGGATTCTCCGGGTCACTTTGGAATTGCCCCTGACCTTTTTCATCGGAAAATGCAGAAGCGGGCATCGGATTTTCCCTTGTCGATCAACGCTACTGCCACTCACGATACCAAAAGAGGAGAGGACGCCCGGATGCGGATCAATGTCCTGAGCGAACTCGGGCAGGAATGGTTCCAAAAGGTCCGGGAATGGGAACAGATCCTTTCTATTCCCGCAGATGCTGTCCCGGATGCCAATGAACGATACTTCATATACCAGATGCTGGTTGGTGCCTGGCCATTTCAGGACAAACCCGGGAAAAATTTTTTGAAGCGTACCGAGGCGTACCTGAAGAAAGTTCTACGGGAAGGGAAGCAACATTCCTCGTGGGCTGAGCCAGATAAAACCTATGAAAAAAACGTTATGCAGTTCGTGGAAAGCCTGCTGGAAAATCAAGAATTCCTGAAGTCATTCCAGTCTTTCCACCAGCAGATCCGTCCTTGGGGAGCCCTGAAATCCCTATCCCAGACCATGCTCAAACTTACCTGCCCCGGAATACCCGACATTTACCAGGGGACTGAGCTTTGGGACCTGAGCTATGTAGATCCGGACAATCGCCGTCCGGTAGATTACAACCTCAGGAAAAGGCTGTTACAGACCTTCACCAATCCCTCCCCGGAGATGCTTAAGGATCTCAAAATGGATTTCCATACGGGGTCGATAAAACTGTTCTGTCTTCATCGCGTGTTGCAGTTCCGACAGAAATTCCCGGAACTCTTTGAATCAGGGGATTACGAACCCCTGAAGATCTCCGGTACATTCGCTGAGGATTTTCTGGCATTTTCGCGCAGGCAGGAAAACAGGCTCGCTCTAGTGGTGGTTCCTCTTATGGTCCGCAAACATTTTGACCAGCAGCTGGATTGGCTCCCGAAAGATAGCCCTGAAATTGAGCTCGGGCAGCAGTTTCCGGAGGAATGGCAAAACGTGATGTCCGGTACGAAGCTCACTGGCAGAATTATTAACATCAGGGAGGTACTCGGGGAATTTCCCGTGGGCCTTCTTACAAACCAAGATTATGAAGATAGGTAGAAGCTGTGGAATTCTCATGCATATCACCTCCCTGCCCGGGAGGTATGGAATAGGGGATCTGGGTCCTGCAGCTTATCATTTCCTGGATTTCCTTAAGGCCAGTGGTCACAGCTACTGGCAACTGCTCCCATTAAATTCGACAGATTCGATTTATCATCATTCCCCCTATAGCAGCCACTCCGCTTTTGCCGGAAACCAGTGGCTCATCAGTCCACAGCTTATGGAATCCGAAGGTTACATCAATCTCGACGATTTCCCGCTTCCTGCTGGTTTTGATCCGGAACACGTAAATTTTGAAGCTGTAGAAGCGTACAAATCCTCCTTATTTGTGGCTGCCTTCAATAATTTTGTCCCTGCAGGTAAAGCAGGAGAAGCATTCCACTCATTCTGCAGGAAGCACCAAAACTGGTTGGACACTTATACGCTTTACACCTGCCTTCGAAAAAAGTTCGATAACCAGCCCTGGTCCGACTGGCCGGTTCCGCTGCGGGATCGGGATCCAGAAGCGCTGGAAGCTGCTCGAAAAGAACTGGCTCTGAATATCCAAGAACAGAAATTCATTCAGTTTCTCTTTTTCACCCAGTGGGAACGGCTGCACAATCAGGCGCGTCAGGAGGGTATCCGGCTCTTCGGAGATGTCCCTTTTTACATCAACCACGACAGTGCTGACTGCTGGGAAAACCCGAATTATTTTAAGCTGGATAGTAGGAAGAAACCCACCCATATCTCCGGGGTTCCTCCGGATCTTTTCAGTGATACCGGACAGTTATGGGGAACTCCGGTGTACCACTGGAAGAATCTCAAGGAGGGTGGATACGACTGGTGGATCAGCAGACTCAGGCAGAATCTGCTGCTTTTCGACCTGGTACGACTGGACCATTTCCGGGCGTTTTCAGCTTATTGGGAGGTACCGGCAGCGGAACAAACGGCCATCAATGGCAGTTGGATAACAACTCCGGGGAAAAATTTCTTCGAAAAGGTCCAGAGTGAATTTCCGCAAATGCCCTTTATTGCAGAAGACCTGGGACTGCTGGACCAGCCTGTATTCGATCTTCTGGAGCAGTTTGGATTTGCAGGGATGAAAGTATTGCAATTCGCCTTTGGCAATCGGCAGGAGGATAATCCCTACATACCCTATCAGCACCTGCCGAATCAGGTCGTGTACACGGGCACCCATGATAACAATACCACGAGAGGCTGGTACCGAAATGCCCCTAAGGAGGTCCGGAATCACCTGGAGGAATATCTTGGCCGAAGGGTGAGGGACGGCGAGGTGGCTCAGGTGCTGCACAGGGTGGCCCTGTCATCAGTCGCGGGACTCGCCATCATCCCGATGCAGGACATCCTGGAACTTGGAGAGAGGGCCATCATGAATGTACCGGGGAGCGTCACAGGCAATTGGACCTGGAGAATGCCTCCCCGGGAAATTTCCAGAGCCCGGCTGGAAGAATTATTTGCCCTGAACCATCTTTATGGACGGACTGGTAAAAAGCACTGAATTCACGCAGCGTAACTCCTGCAGGCCTCTGCGCATCTTCTACAGGCTTCTGCACATTTCTGGCAATGCTCGTTTTCGTGACGGCCACATTCTTCTCCACACTGACGGCAAATCCTTTCACAGTAATCTACCAGCCCCTGTACGTCTTTATGGCTTGTTGCCAGCACATCGGCAAGGGCCGCGCAAACAGTGGCGCAGGTGCGATCCAGCCGGATACACTTGACCATCATTTTCACGTTCTCCTCGTCCAGGCAGGCGTCAGCACAGTGGTTACAATGGTTGATACATTCCGAAAGCGTATTAAGCAATTCTTCATTTCTCATGATACTGGTTTTTGTTTATTCCTTTCAAATTAGAAAAGATTTCCAGGCGAGAGAGAGAAATTGCTGTTAAACAGCGTCAAGAAAGGGTTAAATTTCCGATCCCAGGGCATAAGCCTGCTGCGCGATTTCGAGCTCTTCATCGGTAGGAATAACGAGCACCCTGACCCTGGAGGAGTCTGTACTGATCAGCCGGGTTGAGGAGGATTTCTCCTGGTTGCGGTCCTGAGAAATTTCGATCCCCAGGTAATCCATATCCTGGCAGACCATACTCCTTATCAAGCTGCTGTTTTCGCCAATGCCAGCTGTAAAGATAAGGGCATCAAGTCCATTCATCCCTGCGGCATAGGCACCGATATATTTTTTAATGCGATAGGTGCTGAGCTCGAGGGCCAGCAGGCAATCAGGATCATGCTTGGCAGCCCCGGCTTCAATGTCCCTGAGATCACTGTATCCCGTAAGTCCCAGCATGCCGCTTTTGTGGTGCAGCAAATCGCTGACTTCCTCCGCAGAATACCCTAGCTGTTCGATCAGGTAAAATATCACCGCCTGATCGATGTCTCCGCTCCTGGTTCCCATGACCAGTCCATTGACAGGACCAAATCCCAGGGAGTGATCAACGCTTTTCCCATTCCTGATCGCGGTGATACTACAGCCATTTCCCAGGTGAACGCTGATCAGGCGCGTATCCTTGCGCTCCAGGAATTCCCCCGCTTTCTTGGAGACATAATGGTGGCTGGTTCCATGGAAACCATATACTTTGATGTGGTGCTTTGTGTAGAATTCAGGGGGAATCGCATAGCGGCTGGCCTTTTGTGGTATCGTCTGATGAAAGGCAGTATCGAAAACAGCGATCTGTCTGGTATCGGGGAACAACTCCTCGGCAACCTCAATGCCCTTTAAGTTTGGGGGATTGTGGAGGGGAGCCAGGGAGAACAAGGACCGGATCTTTTCCTTTACCTCCCGATCGATAATTACGGTATCGGAAAAACTTTCTCCCCCATGGACAACCCGATGCGCAATTATGGCAATTTCACCCGGCTGGCGGATAACACCAGTATCCCGATTCATGAGGTGCCGGGCAACTTGTTGCAAGGCAAAAGCGTGATCCGGTACAGGCAGGGTTTCAGAAGTGCGGTATGGTCCGGCTTCATAGGAAATCCTGCCGGAGGGTTGACCGATTCTCTCTACCAGGCCTTTGGCCCGTACCTCCTCGGTTGGCATCGATAACAGCTGGAATTTTAGAGAAGAGCTTCCGGAATTGATAACCAGTATATTTTTCATCCTTTGTTTTTTAGTTGCCCTGAGCCTGTATTGCGGTAAGGACTACGGTATTAAAGACATCATCAATCGTACAGCCTCGGCTTAGATCGTTTACAGGTTTATTTAGGCCCTGAAGCATGGGACCGATCGCAAGTGCTCCCGTCTCTCTTTGGACCGCTTTATAGGTGTTGTTCCCTGTATTGAGATCCGGAAATATGAAAACAGTGGCCTGACCGGCAACTTCGGATTCCGGTAGTTTACTCCGACCGATATTAAGGTCTACGGCAGCATCATACTGAATAGGCCCTTCGATCTTCAGGTCCGGGCGACGGGACCGCACCATCTCGGTAGCCTTTCTGACCCGGTCGACATCGGCACCCTTCCCGGAACTCCCGGAAGAGTAGGAGAGCATGGCGATTCTGGGTTCTATTCCAAATGCTCTGCTGCTTTCGGCAGAAGAGATCGTGATCTCTGCCAGTTCCTCGGCAGTGGGATTCGGATTGATCGCACAGTCCCCGAAAACAGCGACCCGATCTTCGAGACACATGAAGAAAACAGAAGAAACCACGGAAACACCGGGACGGGTCTTGATAAACTGCAGGGCGGGTCTTATCGTGTGCTGGGTGGTATGCGCGGCTCCAGAAACCATGCCGTCCGCGTGTCCTTTGTAGATCATCATTGTTCCGAAATAAGAGACATCACTCATCAGATCCCTGGAGATATCGTGGTTGACATTCTTATGCTTGCGGAGCTGATAAAAGGTTTCCACATAATCCTCGAAATAGGGAGACCGCGATGGATCGATAATCTGCAGCCGGGAGATATCCAACGAAATACCGTTCTTCATCGCAACCTTCTCTATATCGGAGGCAGCTCCAAGCAGCGTGATCTCCACAAGATCAGTGGCCACAAGTCGGGCTGCGGCAGCAAGAATGCGCGGATCCGTCCCTTCGGGAAGAACGATATGTTTTTTCTGTTGCTGCGCCCTTTTGATCAGGCTGTACTGGAACATGCGGGGCGTGAGCCCCCGTGGCTTAAAATTCAAAAACCTCTCGATCAAAGGATCTATGGTGATATATTTCTCAAAGGTACTGATGGAGGTCTCGATCTTGGGAATGTTCTCGGCATATATCCTTGACTTGATTGCGCCTACCCGGTTGGTGACGTTAAAGGTGCCGTCTTCCACTGAAACAATGGGAACCACCTGAGACAGCCCTTCAATGAGCTTGAGAATCGAGTCTTCCGGGATCAGCCCTCCGGTCAGAATAATTCCTGATATCCGCGGGTAATTGGCAGAAATGTGGGCCTGCAACGCTCCAAGAATGATATCGGCACGATCCCCCGGGGTAATCACCAGGGACTCATGCCTGAGATGTTTCAGGTAATTCCGCAGCTGCATGGCTCCCACGTTAAAACTTCCTGATTGATTGTCGAGCAGGTCTTCCCCGAAAAGGATCTTCCCATTAAGGGTTTGGACGATCTCCTTCAGGCTCGGGTTCCCCAGGCTCGGAACATGTGGAATGGCGAATACGGCGACATCATCTGGAAGAAAGGCTGCCATCGCCTGAGTGGTTTGCTGGAGCTGATCCTCCTTGATCTTGTTGCTGACCATTGCCAGCACCTGAACCTCCTTTTTGCGAAAAGACTGGTAGGCCATTTGAAGGCTTCCCATGAGGGTTTCGGTCGATTTGGACATGCCGCTGGCAATGATGATTACGGGCAGCCCGAGGTTTTTAGCTATGGTGATATTCTCATCAAACTCAAAAACGCTACCCTCTCCTGAGAAGTCACTTCCCTCGACCAGCACGAAATCCGACTGATCCTCCAGGGCCTTGTACTTCCGAATGATCACGTCTATGATCTCTCCGGAATCTCCCTCGTTCCTTTTTTGGATTACCTCCTGCCTCGTAAAGGCAAAGGCGTCCTCATAGGGAAGACCGAGTTCAAAATGCCGGAGGATTGTATCGAGGTGGTTGTCTTTTTTGGTTCGGTCATTCTCACTGATGACGGGCCGGAAATAACCGACCCTGGCAGTTTTGCCCAAAAGTGCCCGCATCAATCCCAGGGAGACCAGGGATTTGCCGCTGTCCGGTTCTATTGTGGCGATGTAAAGCCCTTTGTTCATAGCCTTGGAAATTTGCCACAAAAGTAACACATCCTTTCAGGAGAGGCTCCAGGGTCCGCATCAAAATGTGTCAAAACCTGATCGGGATCAGCAATCCTGACGCCTACAATGTGAATGTGGGTCTCCTGCAGGATCAGTCTACCCTGTTCTCCTGAGTTTCCTCCCTGAGAACTTCCTGGAACTCGAAGTAATCCACAATAACCGAATCCCTTTCCCTGTCATAGCGGAGAGCCCGGAAATTCCCCATGGAATCGAACCTTCCAAAGGAAACATCATCATCAATGGTGGTGGTCATGATGTAATATCCATCCGGAGTGGTTCTTCGCAGTTTTCCATAGTCGACATACTGTTCGTCCTGTATTTGTTTGATCAGAATAGTCTCCTCAACCTCCGGGGTAAAGGTGAATTCCTGTTTGTCCAGAAGGTAGCCTGCAGGTTCCCTCAGTTTGAAGGGCACCATTTCCCTTATCGAATCGGGTGATGTATTGACCTGTGCAAATCCGGAAAAGGACAGTACCACGGCGATAACAAAGATGAATTTTTTCATATCAAGGAAATTTGTTTTTATCAAGGTACGAAGAAAGCCGTCTGGTCTCCTATAAAGCTTCGTTAAACCACCTTTAAAAAGCCCCGGGAATGGTACCCCATTTCCGGCCGGAGTTAAAGAAAGTAATCCCTATATTTGCAGCCGCAAAAACGCATATTAAATCGCTGACATGAAAGCCGGAATCGTAGGTTTACCAAACGTGGGGAAATCCACCCTTTTTAACTGCCTGTCCAATGCAAAGGCCCAAAGTGCCAACTTTCCCTTCTGCACGATCGAACCCAATATCGGGGTGGTCAATGTACCCGACCGAAGACTTGAAAAACTGGAGTCCCTTGTAAAACCGGAAAGGGTGCTCCCAGCCACGGTTGAGATCGTCGACATCGCGGGTCTGGTAAAGGGGGCCAGTAAAGGGGAAGGCCTTGGGAATCAGTTTCTCGGAAACATCCGGGAAACCGATGCCATTCTTCATGTCCTGAGATGCTTTAAAAATGACAATATCGTACATGTAGATGGTTCCATCAACCCGATCCGCGACAAGGAGACCATCGATATGGAACTCCAGCTTAAGGACCTGGAAACTGTCGACAAAAAGCTCGAGAAGGTCAAAAGGGCAGCAAAAACAGGAAACAAGGAGGCTCAGAAAGAGGAGAGCGCCCTTATGAAGGTGAAATCCGGATTAGAAGCTGGAAAATCCGTCCGTGCCACTGATCTGACCGAGACGGAACGGGAGGAATTCATCCGGCCCCTTCAGTTCATAACGGATAAACCGGTGCTGTATGTGTGCAACGTGAATGAGGAGGACGCGGTTTCGGGGAATGAACTGGTCGACCAGATCAGAGAAGCTGTCCGCGAGGAGGGGGCAGAGGTAATCGTCCTGGCGGTAGGTACGGAAGCCGATATTACGGAACTGGAAAGTTACGAGGAGCGGCAGATGTTCCTTCAGGACATCGGTCTTGATGAACCTGGTTCCGCCAAGCTGATCAGAGGAGCCTATCAACTGCTAAACCTGCAGACCTATTTTACCGCAGGACCCAAAGAAGTCCGGGCATGGACAATCCCCGTGGGAGCAACGGCCCCACAGGCGGCCGGTGTCATCCATACCGACTTTGAGAAAGGTTTCATCCGTGCGGAGGTGATCGCTTATGATGATTATGTCCAGTACGGGAGTGAGGCCAAGGTCAAGGAAGCCGGGAAAATGCGGGTTGAGGGAAAGGACTATATCGTGCGGGACGGGGATGTGATGCATTTCCGGTTCAACGTCTAGGCACAAGGCCGTTTCTTAGCTTCCCTTTGCGCCTAAAGGACCTAACTTTTCTTGCTTTTACCTCCCGTCCGGTACGCTCTCGGAAGCCGTACAGCCGCCCTTAGAGGTTGTGAAACATTTGTTAATTATTTTCACCGACAGGAGTTTCTATTCTTTTCGGGAAAGCTTATATTAGCCTCGCAACCGCAGATTTACCTATGATAGAAGAAGCTGTTTATACGGAGGACAATATTCGTTCCCTGGACTGGAAAGAGCATATCCGAATGCGCCCGGGAATGTATATTGGAAAGCTCGGAGACGGATCCAGCGCAGACGACGGAATTTATATTCTGCTCAAGGAAGTGATCGACAACTCAATCGACGAGTTCGTCATGGGCTCAGGAAAGACCATAGAGATCTCTATCCAGAATCAGAAGGTAATCGTCAGAGACTTCGGGCGGGGGATTCCACTGGGCAAAGTGGTCGATGTGGTTTCCAAGATGAACACCGGGGGCAAGTACGACACGCGGGCTTTTAAAAAGTCTGTCGGGCTTAATGGGGTGGGAACCAAGGCAGTCAATGCGCTGTCCTCTCATTTTCGGGTGGAGTCAACCAGGGACGGGAAGTCCAAATCCGCGGAATTCCAGCAGGGCAACCTGATAACCGAGGAAGAGCTCGACGAGACTTCCAGAAGGAAAGGGACCAAGGTCAGCTTTATTCCGGATGAATTGATCTTTAAGAATTACAGATTCCGGTCAGAATACGTAGAAAAAATGCTTAAAAACTACGTATACCTTAATCCGGGACTCACGATCGTGTTCAACGGGGAGAAGTTCTATTCCGAAAACGGTCTTGCTGACCTGCTTTCAGACAGTATCCATGAGGATGACAGGTTATACCCGATTATTCACCTCAGAGGGGATGATATAGAAGTTGCCATTACCCATAGCAAGACCCAATACAGCGAAGAATACCATTCCTTCGTCAACGGACAGCATACTTCTCAGGGTGGTACCCATCAGGCAGCCTTCAGAGAGGCCATAGTCAAAACAATTCGGGAATTTTACGGCAAGAATTTCGAAGCCAGCGATGTTCGCAAATCCATTGTTTCTGCCATCAGCATTAAAGTGATGGAACCCGTTTTTGAAAGCCAGACCAAAACAAAACTCGGTTCGACTGACATGGGAGGAGATCTTCCTACGGTCCGTACCTATATCAACGATTTTCTCAAAACCCAGCTGGATAATTATCTGCATAAGAATCCTGTAACGGCGGAGAAACTACAAAGAAAAATCCTGCAGGCGGAGCGCGAGCGAAAGGAATTGTCGGGAATCAGGAAACTTGCAAAGGACAGGGCCAAAAAAGCAAGCCTCCATAATAAGAAACTCAGGGACTGCAGAATTCACTTAGGGGACAGCAAGAAAGAACGCTACCTGGAAAGCACGCTGTTTATCACGGAAGGGGATTCGGCCAGTGGATCGATCACTAAATCAAGGGACGTCAATACCCAGGCTGTCTTCAGCCTCCGTGGAAAACCCCTGAACTCCTATGGAATGTCCAAAAAGATCGTTTATGAAAACGAGGAGTTCAACCTGCTGCAGGCGGCCCTGAACATCGAAGAGTCAATGGAGGACCTTCGGTACAACAACATTGTGATTGCTACTGATGCCGATGTGGATGGGATGCATATCCGGCTCCTGTTGATCACTTTTTTCCTCCAGTTCTTTCCCGAACTGATCAAGGAGAATCATCTTTATATCCTGCAGACTCCGCTCTTCAGGGTCAGGAACAGAAAAGAGACGATATACTGCTATAGCGAACATGAAAAGCAGCAGGCAGTTGCAAAGCTATCAGGAAAACCGGAGATTACCCGCTTTAAAGGACTGGGAGAGATATCGCCGGACGAGTTTAAGCATTTTATAGGGGAAAACATCAGATTGGACCCGGTCATGCTGGACAAGGAGATGAGTATAGAGGAACTGCTGAGTTTCTATATGGGGAAGAATACCCCCGACAGGCAGGAGTTCATTATTGATAATCTGAAGGTGGAACTTGACCTGATAGAAGCTTGACATGAGGTTCAACAATAAAAAGGAGGTCAGCGTCATTCCCTCGGTATATATTATCGTGGTGGCGGTATTTATCACCAATGCTTTTGCTTCGATTGAGATCAAGTACGATGATGTGCCCTTCAACTACAGCTCCCTTATTCCGAATCTGATCGCCCTTTTGGTGGCGGTATACATTTTCATCGTAGGGAAAACCTTCGATTTTGACAGCGACGGAGAGACCCTGAATTTCAAAAGCAACGGGGTGCTGGTCTCCCTTTTTATGCATTACAGGGAGCAGCGGACAGAAATCCCGAAAACCAAGCTACAGGATTTTCGAATAGAAAACTACTTCTTCTATAAAAGACTCCACATCTTTATCAATTCCCGTAATAAAAAAGGGTACAGGCATTACAGATATAACATCACCTTTTTGTCAGGTAAAAAAATCAAGTCTCTACGGCTGTCCCTGGCAAAAGTGCTGGAAAAAAACAAAGCAAGGGCATAATGGATCATGAGCAGTTAGAGGATCCACAGGACGATCAGTTCGGGGATCAGGAACAACAAGAGGAAAAGCAGGAAGTGATAACCCGGGTGACGGGTATGTATAAGGACTGGTTTCTGGATTACGCCTCCTATGTGATCCTGGAACGCGCAGTTCCCGCCCTGGAGGACGGCTTTAAGCCCGTTCAGCGGCGGATCATGCATTCGATGAAGGACCTAGATGACGGTAGGTACAATAAGGTGGCCAATATTGTAGGCCATACGATGCAGTACCATCCTCATGGTGACGCCAGTATCGGGGATGCGATGGTGCAGATGGGGCAAAAGGATCTTCTGATCGACACCCAGGGGAACTGGGGAAATATCCTCACTGGGGATGGAGCCGCTGCTGCTCGATACATCGAGGCAAGGATTTCGAAGTTCGCGCTGGATGTGGTCTACAACCCGAAGATTACCGAATGGCAGTTGTCCTATGATGGACGCAAAAAGGAACCCGTGAACCTTCCCGTGATGTTTCCGCTGCTTCTGGCGCAGGGAGCCGAAGGGATTGCAGTCGGGCTAAGCACCAAGATCCTGCCGCACAACTTCATCGAACTGATCGACGCGAGTATCAAACACCTTCAGGGAAAAAAATTCAAGTTGTATCCCGATTTCGCTACCGGAGGCATCGCTGATATCACCGGTTACAATGATGGAATGCGGGGAGGACGGGTGCGGGTGCGCGCAAAAATTTCCCAGCTGGACAAGAACACCCTGGTCATCAGGGAGATCCCGTTCAGCACGAATACCTCCACACTGATCGATTCTGTACTGAAGGCCAATGACAAAGGGAAGATCAAGATCAAGCGGATCGAGGACAATACCTCAAGCGAGGTCGAGATCCTGATTCATCTTCCCCCGAATATCTCTCCTGACAAGACTATTGATGCCTTGTTTGCCTTTACGAACTGCGAGATCTCCATCTCTCCCCTGAGCTGTGTGATCATCGATAACAAACCCGCTTTTCTCGGGGTCTCGGAAATCCTCAGGCGAAGTACGGATCATACGCTCAGCCTGCTCAAAAGCGATCTTGAGGTGAAGCTGGAGGAATTCCAGGAGCAGTGGCACTTTGCCTCACTAGAGAGAATCTTTATCGAAAACAGGATTTACCGTGACATCGAGGAGGAAGGGACCTGGGAAGGAGTCATCAGTGCGATTGACAATGGACTCAAACCCTATGTCGGGCACTTAAAACGCGCCATCACGGAAGAGGACATTGTCCGGCTGACCGAGATCAGGATCAAGAGGATCTCCAAATTCGATCTCGAGAAGGCCCAGCAGAAGATCGAGGCTCTTGAAGGAGAGATCGCTGCCATCAAGCATCACCTGGATCATCTCGTCGATTATGCCGTTGCTTATTTCACGCGACTCAAGAAGGACTATGGCAGCGGGAAGGAACGAAAGACTGAACTCCGGCTTTTCGACGACATAGAGGCGACCAAAGTGGTCATCCGAAATACCAAATTATTCGTCAACCGTAAGGAAGGCTTCGTGGGAACCGCCCTGAAACGGGATGAGTATGTGACGGATTGTTCGGATATCGATGATGTCATCTGCTTTACCAGGGAGGGAAAGATGATGGTGACCAAGGTAGATTCTAAAACCTTTATCGGGAAAGACATTATCCATGTGGCCATTTTCAAGAAAAAGGATCGTAGAACGATCTACAACCTGATCTACAAGGATGGTAAGGGAGGAGCATCCTATATCAAACGTTTTGCTGTTACTTCAGTTACACGGGATCGGGAATATGATCTGACCCTGGGAAAAAAAGGATCTGAAATTCAGTATTTTTCTGCCAATCCTAACGGGGAAGCAGAAGTGGTAATGGTATACCTGCGCCAGGTGGGGAGTATCAAAAAGCTCAAATTCGAGGTGGATTTCGCCGATATGGCCATCAAGGGAAGGCAGGTCAAGGGAAATCTGGTAACCAAATATCCGGTCAAAAGGATAGAACTTAAAGAAGAAGGAGTTTCCACGCTCAAGCCGAGGAGGATCTGGTTTGACGATACCGTGAGAAGGCTCAATGTGGATGAACGTGGTGAGCTGCTGGGGGAATTCAAGGGAGAGGACCGAATATTGGTAATTACACAGGACGGGGTTGCCAAGACTATCAAACCGGAACTTACCACCCGATTTGACCAGGATATCATCGTCCTGGAGAAATGGGTGCCCAAAAAACCAATCTCCGCGATTTATTGGGAAGCGGAAAAGGAACGCTTCTACGTAAAGCGGTTCCTTATCGAAAACGAGGAGAAGGAGGAATGCTTCATCGGGGAGAACCCGAAAAATTACCTGGAACTCGTATCGACCGATTACCTCCCTCTGATCGAGATCGTTTATTCGAAACTACGGGGGAAATCCCAGAAGCCAAATGATTCAGTAGAACTTGAAGAATTCATTTCGGTAAAAGGGATTAAAGCCCTTGGAAATCAATTGAGTGCCGAAAAGATCAAACAGATAAATCTTCTTGACCCCAAGCCTTATGTCGATCCCCAGGAAACCGCTCATGATAACACTGAGGAGGAAGAAGAGGAAAGAAGCGAAACCGATTCCGAGGTACCCGATTTGTCTGCCAGCCTGGTAAAAAAATCGCCTAAATCGAATGAGAACCAGATAAACCTCTTCGACCAGTAATGGGACTTCTCAAAGAATTCAGGGAATTTGCCATCAAAGGCAACATGATCGATATGGCGGTTGGGATCATCATCGGTACTGCCTTTAATCGGGTGGTGGATGTTCTGGTTAAGCAGGTTGTGATGCCGCCGCTTTCCATCCTGACCGGTTCTGTGAGTTTTGCGGAACAGAAGATCATTCTCAGGGAGGCCGTCACGGTAGGAGAGGAGACGGTTTCCGAGGAAATTGCGATAGGCTATGGACTGTTCCTTGAGGTGATCATCGATTTTCTGATCATTGGGTTCACCGTCTTTATGGTGGTTAAATTCATGAACCGGTTTCGTCGGAAAGCTGAGAATCCTGCAGTAAAAGAGGTACAGCCGGCCAAGGATATTCAACTTCTCGAAAACATCAACAAATTGATGGAGGAACAGAATGATCTTCTAAAGAAAAGCAGAAACCCCTGAAAGAATACATATTTTTTAATATCTTCAGGTCATATTCCAAATATGATATGAAGCCAAAATTTTACCTCTTCCTGAGCCTGGCCTTCTGCGCCCTGACCATGTCAGCTCAGGAAGTAATACCAGGGGGCTCCGCAACAGCTGCCCTCAACCGCGACGACAACAAGGAGATCATGAATCAGTTCCTCAAGGGGATCAAGAAAAACGCTGATATTGCAGATGATATCGATGGAACTCCTTACCTGTTTGACGATTTCACTAAAGCCCAACTTCTTTTTCCGGACAACGATCCGTTGATCGCCGAAGTCAGATATGACATTGCCAAAGAGGAAATGCATGTCCGAATGGATAAGGATAGCTACCGGGTGCTCCATCCAGGGGTTTCCGTGGTCCTCAATGATGTTCCGTATAAAATGTTGTCCTACAGGGGTACCAGCAACAGAGCCGTAGACCTTTTGGGATATTTCGCGATTCTGACCCCGGATCATGAAGATAAACCCCTGGTGCTCCTGCTGAAACACGGGAAGAAGATCAAGAGGGCGAGACCAGCTGCAGCCATGCAACAGGCCAGACCTCCGAAATATGTGGATCAGGAGGATTATTATCTGATGTTCCAGGGCTCACGGCCAGTACCGGTTGACAGGAACAAAAACAGGTTTTTGGAGGAATTTCCAGAGGAACACAGAGCCAGTATAGCCCGGCACATGAAGGAAAACAGGCTTCACCCGAGGTCTGAAGCGGATTTGGAAGCCATTGTTCAATTCTACAATGCGAGCTTCTAGGTTTATTCCATCACTTTAACCGCCGTGCCCCGCTGCTTTTTACTGTCCCCTACAAGGCCATATTCAAAGGTATAGGAATCGCCGTCAGTAGTCAGGATTTTGATGTGCAATGGCTTTTCTTCGGACCTGTTTTCAGGATTCAGGTTTCTGATCAAATATTCACAATCATTGATCCACCTAATGGCAGAGGTATCCGTTTCTCCCCGGAAGAAGTCAATTTCAATGCTGTCGGTCCGAACAAACCGGCTTTTGACCAGTTCTCCATCCAGATATGACTCGAATTCAAAGGTTCCTGTCCTGAAATCAGCGCAGCGCCTCTCCGGCTGATAACATGACGTGAGAGAGCCAGCGAGAATCAATACCAGTATCAGTTTTCTCATGCCACAAAGAAAGCCTATTTAACAGGAAAAATCAATTTTCAAAGGCTTCAAAGGTGCCATCCCGGTAAAATATCACTACTCTCGAGATTTCTCTGGTGCGTTTAGGATGAGGAGGAAGATCGGGATCAGGGTCGGAAAAAAGGTCCCGTTTCTTTTCCTCCTGGGGTTTATTTCCTTCCACAGGGGCTTTTGGTTCGGCAGAAGTGGAAGGAAAACGCCCTTTTCCATTAAGCAGCCAATATAATTCCACTTCAGGAAAAGCCTTAATAATTTTCATCACCAGGTCCAGGCTCGGATTGTTTCTTCCTGAGAGCAAATGGGAAATCGACGACCTTCCGACTTCTATCCGATCCGCAAATGAGGCTGCTGTGAGATCATAATATTCCATGATCTGAGTGATTCTTTTTGTAAACTGCTCTGTGTTTATCATTGTAAACAATTTTAGGATCTCTTCCTATTCACAAAAGTAAAACAATTCACGGACCTGTACAATGCAGCCTATTTCCATTCCTGTTGTATTGATCTGTTAATTCAAATAACTGCGCTTAAAGTATTGAACTAAAGTTATTTGAACCGCTTTATTCGAGGTGATGGAAAAATTCCAATCCGACCAGGTCTGTGGAATGCTTTTGATTTACATTTATCAACATTCTCAGGAAGCAATACTCTTTACAATTGTAAATTTCTTAATGTCTACATTTGTAAACATGAATCCAACACCCGATCAGTCATTCTTCTTCTCCATTTATCCCAGGCTTCAGAACAAAAACCTTTTTGGTCGATACCTCACCTATGAAAAGATAAAAACAGAACTTCCCAGCAATTTCAAAATGGTGGGAAAGTCGGTTCTGGGAAATCCGATCCCGATGGTCGAGTTCGGTAAAGGTCCCCTAAAGGTGTTGGCGTGGTCACAGATGCACGGGAATGAATCCACTACGACCAAGGCCCTCTTTGATTTCTTCAACCTCTTGAAGGAGACACGGGAGGAACCGGTAAAGCAGATTCTGGAAAATTGCACCTTCCTGGCAATTCCCATGCTTAATCCAGATGGTGCGCGATTTTACACCCGCGAGAACGCCCATGCTGTGGATCTCAATCGCGATGCCGACGAACGAAAGGAGCCGGAAAGCCGGGTGCTTCGTGAAATTTTCAGTGCCTTTGGGCCGGACTTCTGTTTTAACCTGCACGACCAGCGCACCCTTTTCTCTGCAGGAGACGTCCCGGTTCCTGCCACACTTTCCTTTCTTGCGCCAGCTTGTGATGAGATGCGCAGCATTTCAGCAGGACGCGAAAAAGCGATGCAACTTATAGCTGCACTCAATGCGCAGTTGCAGGAGGTCATTCCCGGTCAGATCGGCAGGTACGATGACGCCTTCAATATCAATTGTACCGGGGACAGTTTTCAGGCAGCCGAAGTGCCGACCGTGCTTTTCGAAGCTGGACATTATCCGGGGGATTATTCCCGGGAGATCACCAGAAAATTCACCGCCTTCTCCCTTTATGCTGCACTCCGGGCGCTTTCATCAGGAGCGTATCTCGATTTTTCCACAGCAGCGTACACCTCCATACCGGAGAACAAGAAAAGATTCTGCGATGTGCTGCTTAAAAACGGGACCATAGAGGGAAGGCCTATGGAGGTCGCCCTGAATTATCAAGAGAAACTATACCGCGAGGAAATTCTTTTTATTCCGGTCGTACAGGAGATAGGAACAAACCTGAACCTGTTCGGTCACCAGGTGATTGACTGCGAAGGAAAGGAGATCCGGTCCTCCAGTGGAGGTAAACTTGAAAAACAGGATCCGGCACAGGAGATTTTGTTAAATAAATTCAGGTTATCAATTAAAGTGCGCTAAAAACGAGGGTTTTTATTTATAATGTAACATATATATGCTAATTTTGTACTTCGTTTAAAATGAAGAGCTATGGCAAAGTTTAGATTAGATGAGACGGATCACCAGATCCTGAATATGCTGATTGATAATACACGAACACCCTTTACGGACATCGCTAAAAAGCTGATGATTTCGGCGGGAACGGTCCATGTCAGGGTGAAAAAGATGGAAGAGGCAGGAATTATCTTGGGTTCCTCACTAACGTTGAATTATGAAAAACTGGGATATGCCTTTATCGCGTACGTGGGTATATTTCTTCAGAATACCTCCCAGACGAAATTCGTTCTAGAACGCATCAATGAAATTCCTTTTGTTACTGTTGCCCATGTCACCACCGGCAAGTTCAATGTTTTCTGTAAAGTCCGGGCGAGGGATACCCAGCATGCGAAGGAGATCATTTTCCAACTGGATGATATTGAAGGGGTATACCGCACAGAGACTATGATTTCTCTTGAAGAGAGTATCAATGACAAAAAGCGCCTGATGCACTCGATCTTCGAGAACCTCTGACATCCTTAAATTACTATTAAAATACCCCCTGAGCTTTTTTGTTGAGGGGGCTTTTTACGTAAATTAACAGGAAAGTGCACCTGGATGAATATCCGTCATAAGTTATCATCTTTCTGGAAACTGGTGAAGGCCGCCTTCGGAAGCTGGAACAGGAATGATCCATGGGCCAGGAGTGCTACCATTGCCTACTATGCGCTATTCTCTCTCCCATCCCTGCTGATCATCGTGGTGACCCTTGCCGGATATTTTTTTGGACGGCAGGCTGTCCAGGGCCGGATAACCAATGAGATCAGCGATTTTATTGGTCCAGAACCGGCTTCCGCCATAGAGAACATGATTGCCAATGCCGCCCTGACCACAGACAACACCTGGGCTATCATATTCGGAATCGGCTTCCTGGTTTTCGGGGCAACGGGAGTTTTTTTCCAGCTAAAGGCCGCCATGAACAATATCTGGAATGTTACGGCAAAAAAGAACAGTATCAAGCGCATTATCATCAACAGGATTATTTCCCTGGGAATGGTATTCGTAGTGGGCCTTCTGCTGCTGATTTCCCTGATCATCTCGGCTGTCCTGACAGCCATCAGCGATTACGTAGCGAGGATTGCCCCCGCCGTTACTTCCTTTATGGTGGAACTGATGAATTACCTGATCTCTTTCTTGATCATCACTTCACTTTTTGCTGCCATCTTCAAATGGCTCCCTGATGTGAAACTCCGTTGGAGGACCACCTATCTGGGAGCAGCCCTTACTACCGTAATGTTTTTGATCGGGGAGTATATCATCGGGTTCTATTTTGGCCAGAGTGATCCTGGTTCTGTTTATGGAGGAGCCTCCTCGGTGGTCCTGATTCTCCTCTGGGTATACTATACCTGCCTGATTCTTTTCTTTGGTGCAGAATTTACCCTGCATTTCGCGCTGCACAAAAAGGAACAGGTGAAACCAAACAAATATGCGGAACCTGCCATATATCAGGAACTGGAACGGCTGGAGCAGAAAAAGGGCCAGCTGATCGATGAGAAGCGGATCCTGGATACGCTCCGCTCCCAGGTCGACAAAAGAGAAGAGGCACAAAAAGCCAAAAGGAAGGATTCGTGATCTGAACTTTAACCTTTCCGCGGTTAATTTTAAAAAGGCCTTAGCACTGAAAAAACCGGTCCTTTATTACCTTAAGGTCGAACCACAAAAAATGAAGTACCATGAAAAAGAAAATTGCCATCCTGGCGACCAATGGTTTTGAGGAAAGTGAACTTTCCTCTCCCAAGGAAGCTATGGAGAAAGAAGGTTTCGAAGTAGAGATTGTAAGTCCGGAGAGCGGGAAGATAAAATCCTGGAGCAAGGGAAACTGGTCAGGGGAATATGAAGTGGCCAAGGCTGTTGATGAGGCCTCCGCGAATGATTATGACGCCCTGGTCCTTCCAGGTGGTGTGATCAATCCCGACCATCTGAGAATGAATGATGACGTCCTGGTGTTCGTAAGGGATTTCTTTAAACAGAAAAAACCAGTAGCTGCCATTTGTCATGGGCCCTGGACCCTAATCAGTGCAGGAGTGGTGGAAGGCCGTACCATGACCTCTTACAAGTCGATCCGTGATGACCTCTCCAATGCAGGAGCAAATTGGGTTGACAAGGAAGTAGTGGTAGACCAGGGTCTTGTCACCAGTCGCAGCCCCAAGGATCTTCCGGCATTCAATCGAAAGTTGATCGAAGAGATTCGTGAAGGAAAGCACCAGAAACAGCATGCCTGATGAGCATGGATATGAAAAAAGGGATCCTCGTGATCCCTTTTTTATTTTCTGAATGCTAAGAAAAATTATTCTTCCTCTTTGGTGTCCTCCTCATCATCGGCTAAATCCGCTTCAACTTCATCCTCTTCCTTTTCCGGAATTTCCACAATCGGTTCGTTAAAATCAGCTTCATCGTAATCCTCCTCGTCATAATTTGCCATGGTGTTCTCCAGGCGTGTACTCACCTTGACCAGGTAGATACTGTCCTCTGTCCGTACTTCAACGGCATCTACCGTTTCATTCTTGGCGTTCTTAAAGGAGATGATCTGATCATCATCATACCCGTCAGGGTATTTTTCAACCAACAATCCGAGGATCTCTGGAGTAAGCTTTTTGTAATCTACAATGACTCTTTTCATAGATAATTTTTTGGTCGTGCTCTGGACGAAAGTAAGGATTCATTTTCCGGCCAGAGTTAAAAATAAATAAAAATTTGGTTCCTGTATTTTAAATTTTCCGGCTATTTCGCTGACCTTCAAGATAATATTGAAAGGCCTCCTCAATGAGCCTGTCCGGGACTTCCCGGTCTATCACAGGTTTCCCAATTCGCGCCAAAAGAACGAAATTTATTTTTCCCGCCTCATTTTTTTTATCGAATTTAAGCAGGGTCTTGATTTTTTCTATTTCCGAGGCATTAAAGGGAATCACCCCATAGAGCTCCTTGATGGAATCCCGAACCTCTTCAAGTTGCTCCTGGGGAAATCCTGTTGCTTGTGCAGAAAGAAAGGCTTCCAGAACCATTCCTATTGCCACGGCTTCTCCATGAAGTAGCTTTTCCCGTTTTTCCTCCTCCAGGCAAAAGCTTTCTATGGCATGACCCAGGGTATGACCGAAATTAAGAGTCTTCCTCAGGCCTTCCTCGCGCGGATCCTTGAGGACGACCTCCTGTTTGATCCGCACGGATTCCAGGACCAGCTCATCCAGATCTGCCAGAGTCAGATCTTTCAAGGCCTTTAATTTCTCCCAGTATCCTGGAGAAGCGATTAAGCCGTGTTTGAGCATTTCGGCCAGCCCGCTTCGCATTTCTGGAGCTGGCAAGGTTTTCAGAAATTCCGTATCTGCAACGACCATCGCCGGAGGTGTGATCACACCCACCTGGTTTTTAAGGCTTCCCAAATTGACACCGTTCTTTCCCCCTATAGCGGCGTCGACCATGGCCAGGAGCGTGGTTGGAAAATGAATGAACTCAATTCCCCTCCGGAAGCCGCATGCGACAAAACCACCCAAATCGGTCACAACCCCACCTCCCAGGTTAATCAGAAGACTTTTTCGGTCGGCGCCCAACTCTGAGAGCGCTTTCCATATCCCTTCACAGGTCTCCAGGGTCTTATGCTCCTCACCGGCTTCCATTTCGATGACCTCCAGGGGCAGATCGCTATTGAATTTTTGCAGAAAAGGCGTTAGGCAATGCTGCTGCGTGTTGGTATCGGTCAGGACAAAGACAGAAGAAAAACTTCCCTGTTTGAGAAGCTCCTGTAACTCCTGATATCCCTCCTGATTAAAATGGACGGCACCACGCCGGTTTTGTGTACTCATAACGTCGGAAAAAACTTGGTTAGAAGCTCCGAAAATAAGCAGAAAAAAAAGAACAATCCCTCCCCATTAATTATCTTTGCCTACATTAATTCTTTTCGATGATTACAAAGAAAATCTTCAATGATACTGAAACAGCATTTAAATTAAAATCTGATTCAGAACTCAACCGGGCGATCTTCCTTTTTGAAATGATAGATCGTCCTTTTTTGGTAAAAACAGGAACCTCTCTCACCAATTTTGCGCTGAAGTTTAACCTCCCCGTGGAGAAGCTGATAAAGAAGACCATCTTCAATCAGTTTTGTGGCGGAGAAACGGAGGAAGAATGTCTTCCTACCATCGAAAAGATGTACAAGATGAATCTGCACGGGGTTCTGGACTATTCGGTGGAAGGGAAGGAGAAGGAAAGTGAGTTCGACAAAGCCATCCAGCGCAAGATCAACATTGTGAAATTCATCGCAAAAAACCCGTCCATGCCTTTTGCCGTATTCAAACCGACCGGAATCGGGAGGTTCGAGATCTGGCAGAAAGTTTCCGCTAATGCAAGTCTCACCCTCCAGGAGGAGGAGGAGTGGCAACGGGTAAAAAACAGGGTAAACAGAATTTGTGATGAGGCCTATAAACAAGGCGTAAGCCTTTTGGCTGATGCCGAGGAAAGCTGGATGCAGGATGCCGCAGATGTTCTCATAGAAGAAATGATGTTCAAATACAACCGCGAAAGGGCGGTGATTTACAACACGCTTCAGTGCTACCGCTGGGATCGGATGCAATATCTCAAGGACCTGCATGCCCGTGCGAAAGAGGAGGGATTCATTGTGGGCGCCAAAATTGTCCGTGGGGCCTACCTGGAGAAGGAGAACGACCGCGCAGCCAAAATGGGTTATCTCTCACCGATATGTGAGAATAAGGAAGCTACAGATGTCAATTTCAACGGTGCCGTGACCTACTGCCTCGCCCATATCGATGATATTTCGGTATTTATCGGCACCCATAATGAGGTCAGTAATTATCTTTCCCTGCAGATCATGGAGGACAAGGGTATCGCCAAAGACGATCACCGGGTATGGTTTTCACAGCTATACGGCATGAGTGAACACATCAGCTATAATCTGGCCAAGGAGGGATACAACGTGGCAAAACTGGTGCCCTTTGGGCCCGTAAAAGAGGTAGTCCCTTATCTTATCAGAAGGGCAGAGGAGAATACTTCTGTAAAAGGCCAGACAGGTCGTGAACTCGCCCTGCTCTATGAGGAACGCAAAAGGAGAGCCGGGGAGATCACCAAAAGCAACAGGGAAGAAGAACTGGTCAGCTAAATCAGAAAGGGCACCCAGAGAGGGCCTTCAAAAAAAAAAGAAACTTCAATTATGTCCGGGAGGAGCGAAATTCGTTCCTCCCGGTCTTCATTTAATTGTACCGGAAAACCGCGTTCATCTCGGAATTCTTATCGGGCATGAATTGATCCTCAACCAGGTAAACCTGGCCTCCCTGTTCAATTACCTTGACCGCTGCCAGATTCATCAGCGAAATATTGGCCGATGATTCATGGTCATCGACCTGGACCGAAGCCATTTTTTCATTGTAATTACCCCAGATGTCTGTTCTGTTCTGAAGAAACAGGGTATCCACCTTTCCTTCGTATATGGCTGGAATGATCTCCGACACTCGGGTAGAGGTACGGGAAGGGTTCAATTCCTGGAACTGTTCCATTTTTTCCTGTTTTTCCTTTTCGAAATAAGGCCTCAGAAAGTCGCAGGCAGCGGTATGCAGCGCCGGGGTATTTTCAAAATCCTGCGGATTCCCCGGTAGCGCTTTAGGATAAAGGTCCTTATATGTGCTGGCTTCATGGTAGATCGGAAACAAATAATCCTGGCAGGCTACCAGCAGGGGAACGTGCTGGTTCTGAAGAATATGATGAATACCTTTGTCTACGGACCTGAAAAAACGAAGGATCTCATTTTTGTGGTCCCTGTCGGCGCCTGCATGTCCCTGAAAAGTGGTGGACCCCGTCTGCTTTTGCTGCGTCTGGTGCTGAAGGTTCTTTTCCTCGTAGTCGTATCCCACCCGGTCTTCGAGCCGATCTGGTGTAAGATCCGCGATCTCAACCTTAGTAATGCTGTATTTACTGGCTTCATACAACTGGACCCTGTCCATCTGTAAGACCAGGAGGTAAAAGCGCCCGTCTCCGGAAAACATCGGAATAAGGGGCTTCAGATAAAAGTAATCCGATACATAAGTGCCTGCCTCAAAAGTCACAGGAACCGAAAACTTCTCGGAAAAACCGTCAGCAAGAAACAATGCGAGGCCATCGCTCTGATGTCTCCAGAAATCCTGATCCTCCAGGAGATCCTCTACCGGTTTCCCTATCCTGGCAATCTTGTCCTGGTCGTAACCGAGGTCCTTAAGCTTTTCATATGCTTTCTTCCACTGGCTTTTAAGGTGGATACGGTCCTTTTCATTTAGCACGTCTTTACCTGCCCGATCCGTAGGAATGTAGATAGACACGCATGGATTGTTATCAAAACGCGCTAATTTGTCAAATTCTTCCTTCTTCAATATTGGCATGATTACAGTTTTTGTGGAAAAACGAATGCGCTTTTCCGGTTATTGATTCGCTCCTTTAAATTAACGCATACCCAAGGATTATCAAAGCGTCAGGGCGGCGTCCGGTCACAATTTTTCCTTAATTGAGCAGGAAAAGCCTTAATTTTCTGCTAATCGCCCTTCCGCTTTGGCCGCTGATGCCGTGGGGGTGCATTATCGAAACCAACAGACCCTAAACCGGGTCATCACAGGCAAAGCATCCCCTGAAGCCATGACTGGTATGGAAGGATTGGCTTAACTTTGGACAAATCCGAACCTGTGGGCAGAAAATATTATTACCTGATTAAGATCCAGTACCTGGGATTCAGAATGCACGGCTGGCAGCATCAGCCTGGTCTGAAAACCGTGGAGGGTCTCCTTAAAAAGACCCTGAGATTTGTTCTGCCCGAAAGAAAGTTCAAGATCCTTGGAGCAGGTAGGACAGATGCGATGGTGTCGGCCACAGGTGGAGCCTTTGAACTTTATCTCCAGGGGCGGCCATTAGAAAATCATGATCTTTTTATCCAGCACTTCAACCAGAACCTTCCTCCGGACATCCGCGCTTTGGAAATCCGGGAGGTTTCCCAGGAATTCAATATCATAAAAGACGTGATGTCCAAACAATACCTCTATCTCTTTTCCTTTGGTCAGAAAAATCATCCCTTTGCTGCGTCTCTGGTGGCATGTTTTCAGGACCAGCTCGACATCGAAACAATGAAAGTAGGCGCGTCCCTCTTTGAAGGGACCCATTCCTTTCATAACTACTGCACAAAACCTTCTCCCCAAACCCTTTTCAAAAGAACGTTGAGCTGCTGCCGGATCGAGGAAAACCGGGAGATAACCGCAAGTTTTTTTCCTGAGGAAACTTTTTTGTTCCGGGTTGCTGGAAAGGGCTTCCTCCGAAACCAGATCAGGCTGATGATGGGAGGGCTGGTCCTGTTGGGCCGGGGAGATCTCAGCCTGAAAGAATTGAAAAATTCCCTGTCGGAAGACTGCACGGAGCCCATAAGTTTTATCGCTCCAGGAAGCGGTCTTCATCTTAATGAAGTAAATTTCTAAATGCCTGCTGGTCTCCCTTCTCTGGCAGGATTTGCCGGATTTGCGTAATTTCGGAAAAATCACAGTCCATGATAAAGAGAAATCGATTTCTTCAGAAGAGACCAAAATCCGGGAAAGCGCTCCACCAGCCCCCCGGCACTGTGACCTATGTCGGGAGTAAGGAGCGAAGCACCACGCTCCTCGAGGTGATGGATTACAATGGGGAACAGCTCGAACGGTTTAATTCCGATTCCCCGGAGGATGCCTTCCGATTTGAAAGACCGGACAGGACGAGCTGGATAAACATTGATGGCCTGAGCAATACCATCGAAATCGAAAAACTGGGGAAATACTATGAACTGCACCCCCTTATCATGGAGGATATTGTCAATACCAATCAGCGGCCTAAGATCGATGAATACCCCGACTATATCTTCATAGTAGCGAAGATGCTTTACTTCAGGGAAAACGGACAACTCGAAAATGAGCATATCAGCTTTGTCTTGGGTAAAGATTACGTCCTGACCTTCCAGGAAGCAGGGGGGGATGTTTTTGATGGAGTTCGCGAACGCCTGGTGAAGGGCAAGGGCCGAATTCGGAGCAGGGGAGCGGATTATCTTGTTTTTGCCTTACTGGATGCCATTGTGGACAATTACTTCGTCGTAATCGAAGAAATGAGTGACAAGATCGAGGTTTTGGAGGAACAGCTCCTTAATTCCAGTCCCAGTGATGACACCACATTCAGAATTCAGGACTTGAAGCGAACCATGCTGAGAATCAGAAGGGCAGTCCTTCCACTCAGGGAGGTGGTGAGTCGCTTTCAGAAATCGGATCATCAGCTGGTCCAGGAGCAGACCTCCCATTATATCGGAGACCTGAATGACCACATGGTCCAGATCACAGAAAACATCGAAATCTATCGGGAAATGAGCTGGGGCCTGATGGATATGTATATGACCACGATCAGCAATAAGATGAATGAAGTGATGAAGGTGCTGACAATTATGGCCTCTATCTTCATACCACTTACCTTTCTTGTAGGGGTCTATGGGATGAATTTTGAATATATGCCGGAACTGGAATGGAAATACAGCTATCCGGTACTGCTCGGATTCATGTTTCTCATTTTGATCGCAATGCTCCTGTACTTCAAAAGGAAGCGCTGGTTGTAAGAAAATTTCCTTTCAGCCAGAACTTATCCTCCCAGTTCTCAGGATCAGGAGTGAGTACCTCCTTTTCCTTACTTCTCAGTTGCGAAATGGCCTCGGCATATTTTCCTGCCTTTAGCTCAGGAAAAAACTCCTCCTCCTTGAACTGTACAAGATCTTCCAGCTCCTGGATCACCTCCTCCAGAGATTTGGCGAGCTCCTCCTTCTCTTCAAGCAGATGTTTCAGGAGCTGATGTTGGGAAATCGATCTTTTCACCAACTGATGTTTCACACCCAGAAGGGGGAACAGATGTTCTTCCTCATAATTAAACAGGGGAAGAAGTTGAGAAGCAAAGAAATACTCTGCGTATGCCCTGATACGGCCAACAGCGATTCCTGCCTTCAAACCGGTTCGGATCCGCTGGCACAGGACCAGGGAATTTTTATAGTCCTTTTCCAGGACCTGAAGGATCTCCGCAGCCTTGGTACTTTTAGTGTTCACGATTAATTCGGTATTTAAGAAAGTTGAAGGGGCGAGGGAAATATAGCAAATAAGCTTGAGTTTTAGCGATTTTTTAATAGCGAAAAAACAGCGTGTTCTTATCTTAGAGATCACGAGCTGAAAATCAACCAAAAAGGATGCTATGAAAATAGGATACCATGCCTCCCATGAACAGTTTCCACCCTCCAGATTACTCGACTTTGTAAAGCGGGCAGAACAGGCCGGATTTAAGGCTGTACTCTCCTCTGATCACTTTCACCCCTGGAGCAATGACCAGGGGGAAAGCGGCTTTGCCTGGACATGGCTCGGAGCAGCCATGTTAGCGACCAATATGGAGTTTGGTGTTGTTAATGCCCCCGGGCAGCGGTATCATCCGGCAATTATAGCCCAGGCTGTAGCAACCCTGGAGGAAATGTTTCCCGGCCGATTCTGGTTATGTGCGGGAAGTGGAGAAGCGATGAACGAAAATATAACCGGGGAAAACTGGCCTTCCAAAGATATTCGCAATCAGAGGTTAAAGGAATGCGTGGAGGTGATGAAAAAGATGTGGACCGGAGATTACGTGACCCATCATGGCCTTGTCCAGGTGGAAAACGCCAAACTGTTCACCAAACCCCCGGAAATTCCCGTGGTCCTCGGTGCTGCGATTACGGAAAAAACCGCCAGTTGGCTGTCTTCATGGGCCGACGGGTTGATCACCATCTCAAAACCCCTGGAGGATCTTAAACAGACGGTCAGGGCCTTTCAGGGTTCCCAGGATCGTCAGAAACCTATGGCGATCAAGGTACAGATTTCCTATGACCCATCGAGAGAGCGGGCCCTGGAGATGGCCTGGCAGCAATGGCGAAACAACATTTTCCCGAGCATGATTTCCTCCGAACTGAAAACTCCGGAACAGTTCGATGCCCTCGGAGCCAAGGTTCAGAAAGAGGAAGTGGAATCAGGAGTGATCATCGGCACAAAAGCTGAGGACTTCATTTCCAGGATCCAAAGCTATGCAGACCTTGGTTTCGACAAAATCATCATTCATAATGTCAACCTGAAGCAGGAACAGTTCATCGACTTTTTCGGCAACGAGGTACTGCCCCGGTTTAACTGATTCAGCCCAGCCACTAAAACTGCGATATGAATAATCTCTGGTATAAGAACGCAATCATCTACTCCCTTGATATAGAAAGTTTCCTTGACTCCGACGGCGACGGGATCGGTGACTTCAAAGGGCTTAAGCACCGGCTCAATTATCTCTCAAGCCTTGGGGTGAATTGCGTCTGGCTGCTGCCCTTCTATGAGACCCCTAACCGGGATAACGGTTACGATGTGAAGGATTACTATCAGGTTGACTCCCGGCTCGGAGACCTGGGGCATTTTGCGGAATTCGTGGAGGCGGCCGAGGAATTCGGGATCCGGGTGATCATTGATCTTGTACTAAACCATACCTCGGACCAGCATTTCTGGTTCCAGGATGCCCGCAAGAGTAAGGATTCTCCTTTCCGCGACTTTTATATCTGGAGCGAACAAAAGCCGGAAAACGACGATAAGTACGTGATCTTTGGTGAGAAGCAGGGAAATTCCAACTGGAAATATGATGATGTTGCTGGAGCTTATTTCTACCACACCTTTTATGAGCACCAGCCGGATCTAAACCTTACAAATCCTGCGGTTCGCAAGGAAATCAAGAGGATCATGCATTTTTGGCTGAAGTTAGGGGTCTCCGGATTTAGGATTGACGCAGCACCTCACATGATTCGGGAAAAGGGTTCCCAAAAATTCAAGGACGACCCTCATGAAGTTTTCCGGGATTTCAGGGATTTTGTTCAGACCCATAAGGAAGATGCCGTTCTCCTGGCAGAAGTGGATGTGGAACCCGAAAGATACCAGGACTTTTTCGGCGATGAGGATCAGATGACCCTGCTGTTTAATTTTTACCTCAATAACTATTTATGGCTGGCTTTTGCCCAGAAAAAAGCAGCGCCCCTGGAAAAGGCGCTCAAAGGTCTTCCTAGAAACCAGAAAAAGGAACAGCTGGCGAATTTTCTTCGGAATCATGACGAACTGGATCTGGAGCGCCTGACAAAGAAGGAACGCGAAGAAGTCCTTAAAGTCTTTGCACCAGATGAAAATATGCGGATCTATGGCAGGGGGATAAGAAGAAGAGTGGCCCCTATGCTAGAGAATAACCGGAAACAGATGGAGCTGGCCTATAGCCTGCTTTTCACGCTTCCCGGAACCCCTGTGTTGCGATACGGCCAGGAAATAGGTATGGGAGACGATCTTTCCCTTCCAGAGCGGGAAAGCGTTCGGACCCTGATGCAATGGTCGGCGGATAAAAACGGCGGATTTTCTAGCGCTGCCCCAGGAAATCTGGTCAGAAACATCATTTCAAAGGGGGAATTTAGCTATAAAAAAGTGAATGTTTCAGACCAGCATCGGGATCCTGATTCTTTCCTTAACTGGATCGCCCGTGCCATCAATATGCGGAGAGAAACCTCCGAATTCGGTTTTGGAGACTACGAGGTGATCAAGACAGGGGACCCCGAGGTTTTTGCGCACCTGAGAAGATCCGACAGAGGCCTGGGTCTTGCCGTGCACAACCTGGGAGATAAAGAAAAAAGGATACGCCTGGAACTAGAAGATACCCGGGATATCGTCGATATTTTCGGGGACCAGAAATATGAGGATTTCGACCCTGGTAAGCAAGAAGTAAAACTTTCGCCCTACGGTTATCGTTGGTTGCGAAAACGACAGATCATATTATGAAAACAGAAGACAAGCATATTTGGTGGCAAAAAGGAATCGTTTACCAGATCTATCCGCGATCCTTTCGCGATAGCACCTCCAACGGAATCGGGGATCTAAATGGTATCCGGGAAAAACTGCCCTATTTGGAGGATCTTGGGGTAGAGGCCGTGTGGATCTCACCCATTTACCCTTCCCCGATGGCTGATTTTGGCTACGACGTGAGTGACTATACTGCAATCCATCCAATTTTTGGTACCATGGAGGACTTCGATCGCCTGCTGGAAGAAATCCACAACAGGGGAATGAAGCTTATCCTCGATTTTGTTCCTAACCACACCTCAGATCAACACCCGTGGTTTAGGGAATCCCGGAAATCCCGCGATAATCCAAAGCGCGATTGGTATATCTGGAAAGATCCCAATCCTGAAGGAGGTCCCCCCAATAACTGGCTCAGTGAGTTTGGCGGGCCGGGATGGGAGCTGGATGAGACTACTGGGCAATATTATTACCACGCCTATCTCAAGGAACAGCCAGACCTGAACTGGAGAAACCCCCAGGTCCAGAAAGCCATGCTGCAGGAAATGAAATTCTGGCTGGACAAGGGAGTGGACGGGTTCCGGATCGACGTGATGTGGCACATGATCAAGGATGATCAGTTCCGTAACAATCCTGTCAATCCAGACTATGATGGCAAAGGATCCCCGTATGACAGGTTAATTCCGGCCTATTCCACAGATCAGCCCGAAGTCCATGAGATCGTGCGGATGATGCGCAGCCTTACCGACCAATACGAAGAGCGGGTAATTATCGGGGAAATCTACCTCCCGATTCACCGGTTGGTCACCTACTATGGACAGGACAATTCGGGGGCCCATCTTCCCTTTAATTTTTCCCTGATCGGTCTCCCCTGGAATGCCAGAAAAATCGAGGCTGTGGTCAATGAATATGAAGGATCTCTGCCTCCTGAAGGATGGCCGAACTGGGTACTGGGAAATCATGATCAGCCTCGGATTGCCTCACGGGTAGGGAAGGAGCAGGCAAGAAATGCAGGCCTTCTTCTTCTCACCTTAAAAGGGACACCGACCATGTATTACGGAGATGAGCTCGGCATGACCAATGTACCCATCCCGGAAGATCGGGTACAGGACCCAAGGGAGAAAAATGTTCCCGGCCAGGGACTCAACCGGGATCCAGAGCGAACCCCGATGCAATGGAACGCCTCGGAAAACGCCGGCTTCACCTCCGGAGAGCCCTGGTTACCCCTGATGGAGAATTACCGGGAAGTCAACGTCGAGATCCAGTCTGGGGATCCCGACAGCATGCTGAATTTTTATCGCCGACTGATCCGTGTTCGTAAAGGAAATAAGGTCCTCCAAATCGGAGATTATGTTCCGGTGGAAGCCAAAGGAGACATGCTGTCTTACATCAGGGAGCGGAACCAGGAGCGGTATCTGGTGGTGCTGAATCTGGGAGACAACCAGGAAGAATTCCGACCCCACCTGGATCAGTGGGAAGGCACAGTGGTCGTAGGAACAAAAGCCAGCTGGGAAGGAAAGGTTGTACATAATACAATCCCAATGGAGCCGAACCTAGGGCTTCTGATAGCGTTAAATGAAAAATAAAATAGTTTATGGAAGCATTTGGAAAAAAGGTATGGGTAATTGCCGAAGGTTATATACCCTCATATGGAACGGGTAAAGAACCCGAGTTCACCAGCCACGAAACCGCCTGTATTTTGAATACCTCGAAAGAACCGGCAGAAGTGGAGATCACCATCTTTTTCAGCGATAAGGATCCGGTAGGACCTTATAAAGTAACAGTTGAAGGAGAGCGCACCAAACATTTAAGATTCAACGACCTTACGGATCCAGAAAAGATACCATTGGGCACGGATTATGCCTCGGTTATCCGTTCGAACATTCCGATAGTGGTACAGCACACCAGGCTGGATTCCCGACAGGCGGAAAATGCCTTGCTCAGCACCATAGCCTACTCCCAATGAGCATGATCCAGAATTCGAGAAGAAGTTAAGCGGTCAGATTTTCCACGTCCTGAATAACAAAAAATCCGTCATTACCCTGGGACTGGTATAGCGGCATGAAAATATAGCCGTCCCACTGACTGAGGAGCGCTTTACCGTTATTCACGGCCAGCTTTTCTCCCTTTTGGATCTTCTGAAAATTCTTGAAGCCCGGCTCCATCTTAAATTCATCGCCTTTCCTGATCTCATGGCGATGTATGATTTCAAAAGTTTTCTGGTCAGGGGCATTCTTCTTGGCGAACCGGTCGACGCAGTCCGGGAAGCAGGAGAGTTTCTCTAATTCGACCCCACAAGCCTCCCTTAGTGCCAGCCAGATCATCCCTTCGTGGTTCTCAAGAGAGGTCGTGCTGGTATGCTGCCCGGCCTCAAAAGTGAAACCCGTCAGGCCGGTACGACTGAGGTAATGGTCGATGGCCCCATAGATAATATCGCTGAAGCCACGAACGATATAGGTCGGAAAACGATGTGCCCATTGATCGTTGTCATTGACATCCTGAACAGATATGTATGGCAGGCTCTCCGAAGAGGTCGTATGGCAATCCAGGAAGAATCGCTTTTCATAAGCATCTTCGGGATGTTGTTCGAGAATACTGATGATCTCGTGCATTTCCCGTTGTTCCTGGGATTCGGGATCAGCGTTCCTTATGTTCGCCTCTGTCCAGGTCCGGTTCAGATCCTCCTCGATGAATCTTTTCCCCTTTCTCAATGCCTGAAGATTCCCGGAGAGACCCAGCAAAACTCCCTTCATTGCGGGTTTAGTTTTTTCCAGCTCCGCAAATACCCTTTGGAGTGCCTCCACTCCGCTGGGTTCATTCCCATGAACTCCAGCGGTCACCAGGAACAGCGGACCCTTCTGATTTCCTTCGTATTTTCCGATCACCCGCTGGAGGTGTTTGATATCTTCAATCATCTTTGGTCAGTTTTTAAACCATGGTTGCCAGAACATTGTTGTCGATCTTGCCCTGGTATAGGGTCTTGTAATCCACCTTTCTCTCGATTGCATCGATAACAAGGTCTGAATAATCCGGAAGCCCGATATCCGGAAAGTGATCCATACCACCGGGACTCAACACATTGATTTCTATCAGCTTATCCTTGACAATGTCAAGACCAACGAAAAATAAACCATCCCGGATCAGTTTGGGAGCTGTCACCTTGATGATCTTTTTCATCGCATCAGTCAGTTGACTCTTGTCTCCGGTTCCGCCCTGGCTGAAGTTGGAGCGAAATTCTCCTTCTCCGGTGACCCTCCGGATGATTCCATAATCCCCGTTCTTTTCCATTACCCTTCCGTTCATCAGCAGGACCCGCACATCGCCATCCTTTGCGGCAGGCAGATATTCCTGTGCGATGATGTAACCCTGACCAGTAAGGTTCTCAATGATCTGATTGAGGTTCTTCTCATTTTTGTCGATCAGGTATACATTGCGTCCTCCTGATCCCTCCAGAGGTTTTAATATCATTTTTTTCTTGTGTTCCTCGAAAAACTCCAGGATATCCTTTTTGTTCCTGGTGATGATCGAAACGGGCTTAATATTTTCAGGTAGTTCCTCGAAATACAGCTTATCGATGAATGCGTGGGAGAGTGCATAGGCATCGTTGAGGACCATCACTCCTTCCTGTTGAATCATGCGCCCGAAGGCCACTCCGGCATGTTCTGCCCATAGACGACCCGAGCCTTCCTCAGTCGGGTTGTTCCGAATAAACAACACATCGAGATCCGTTCCTATGACCCTTTCCTTTTTGGCCTTGTCGCTCTGCAGCAGTTTTAAGTATTCCTGCGGCGTGTCTACCTCCGTGTTCTTTGGAAGATAGGTACAATCCAGGCTAAGGGGATGACTCTGGGAGAAGAAAAAATCTCCGACTCCCATGGCATATACCTGGTGCTTCCGCCTGTGCGCTTCAGCCATGAGAAATACAGTAGTACCACATTTTTCGGTACTGAGGTCATTGATAACAAAACAGATTTTCATTTACTACTCTTTAGTTGTTTTTATTTCTTTTGAACTTCCTTTATTTCATCGCCATCAGGCATTTATCATTTGGGATAAAGGCAGGCCTTGGCGAATCTCTTCTATCTTAGAGACAGTTCCCGGCGCTTCCAGGTACCTCGGAGTCAATCTGCGGGGACGAAGGACACCTCGTGCTCCGAGTTCCCGGATCGTGGGCAACTGTTCCAGGGCGAATTTCCCTGACAAAAGAGGTTCAATCTCCCCGCCTTCTTCCAGATGCTTCTTGAGTTGGAGCAGCCCCTTGAGATAAGATATATCCTTGGTGAAGCCGCCACCCTGAAAAATCCGGGAGGTAATGTTGAAGGCGCGAGCATCAGAGACATTGTAATCCCCCGTAAGCAGCCTGAATACCTCCTGGAACTCCGCTCCGTGCATGCGTGCAGCTGCCGCGACCACACGTCCCGCGAGAGTTCGCATCCGGTTGGCCGTCAATCCCCCCACCAGGTATTCCGACAACACCGCCAGGCCCTCCTGAAGGGTGTCATAATCTGTCAGACCGACCGAAAGCAGTTTCAGGGGTTGCTGTCTACCGTTATAGTAGGTCAGGACGTGAGTCCCGATCTCATGCTGGATCAACGCCTTGGTTTCACTGGAATTCAGCTTGTAATCCTTAGGAATATATAATTCTCCCTGGGAGACCATCAGAATATTGACGTCATCCCGGACGTGAACTTTGGTTGTAAAATTCTCATCCTGAGTCCGGAAATATTCGAATTCATCATGGGCCAACACCTTAAAGTCCTCAGCCCTCATGATATTTCCCTCTTCTTCCTTGTCTTTTTCTTCTACCAGACGAAGAAGCTCTTGTGCTTCCTTCTGCAGCTCCTCTTCGATCTGACCGTATAACATCATACTGTTATAAAAGAAACTGGAGGTTCCGCGGCTGGTCAACATGCTGATCTGCAAATCCAGTTCCTCCCGTTTCTGTCTGAAGATAAAGGAAAGGGCAGGGTCGTCGATGTTCTCCAGCTTGAGGTTGTACAGCTTTCTTTTCAGGACATCTGGATCAAAGGGGAGAAGCCTGTAATGATAATTCAGGACCTTTTCATACTGCGACTTGAAAAAGGTATCCTTGATATTCCGGATATTGGCAGGAGAGATCAGCCACAGGAACTGATATGAGGTTTCGATCTGCGCGAGTTCATGATCTATCTCGAGTACCTTTTTTTGAAGATTTTTCTGGCCTAATGCATAGTAGCTCTTGACGCCACTTGAGGTCTGGATACGAATAAATTCGAATATGGTTTTATGCAGAACCTGGACCAGCCCATCCTTAAAACTCCTGAAAAATACCGGATACTCCTCTCCTTTGGCATTCCTGTAAATAGGAGGGACCTCCAGTCCCAGAAGTAGTCCCCCTGCCTTTCTCAGGTTCTCAAGCTGCATCAGGGGTTTCATTCCTTCAGGCTGACGATCTGGTGTATCTATAATTTCCGCGCGGTTCAGGTCGAGTACCGGATAACCTTCGATCAGGTGATCGAGCTCCTCCTGAAAAACCTTGATGGTCTTGGGAAGCTTGTCAGCGGGGCCTTTAATCCGGAACCGATCCGTTTCGGGTTTCCCGGCATATATCTCCAACATCAGAAAGGATTTGAACTTGGATGACATGGCCTCACACAGGCCATACATCAGGTTTTGGTAGGCATTAAAATCAGTGTCTCCGATAATCAGGAAGGAGGCCTCGCTCAGGATGAAACGCACCGTAGCCCTGTCTTTCTCCTCTCTGATCCGGTGAATCACCAGGTAAGGCAATTCATCGCTCATGTGGAGGTATCCGCCTCCAGGGAGATGCTGATTCACCTGGTGTTCCTCCTGCAGGCATTCCACAATTTCTGATACGGAAGTTTCCCCTATCGGTTCCGATTCATTATTTGTAGTAACTACCATGGGTTCTATGCGTAAGGTTTTATGCGGCTACCGCTGAATTTGGCTCTCAGGTAAATGTAAAATTTTCTCTCGTTTCGCTCGAAAGCAGCCCCCTTTCCTTAGGCCATAATTAGCAAAGATTTAATAGTCCGTTTGGAAATAGAATGGAACCAGGAGGTAGGGGAAAGGTTTCCGTCATTGCCCCTTTGCAATGACCCCGGACGACATTAGAAAAAACCTCAAGGTTATTGCAACTTAATGAGCCCCTTTCTATTGTTACTGGTGTTTCGTTCGGCCTTATAGGAAGTTCCAGGTCACTGGGTTTCATCTTCATTCGGGCAAGAGAACAAATATTCCCTTTAGTGGGAATAAAGGTTTCCCCGGGATAGTTAGCGGATTTCGGGAAGGGCCTTTTCAATCTGCGATCTGCTGGGCTCATACCGGGAAGGCAGCTGAAGCGCCTTCCCCAGATCCTCGGGACGCTCGTCCTTTGTAAATCCAGGATTGTCGGTTGCGATCTCAAAAAGTACTCCTCCCGGTTCCCGGAAATATAGGGAAAAGAAATAATCCCGATCTATTTTGTCGGTGATGCTTAGTCCTCTTTGCAAAACCTTTTCCCGGAATTCCATCAGGATGTCTTCATTTTTGACGCGAAAGGCAACATGATGATAGGTCCCTGCCGAATTAAGGCCTCTGGGAGCATCTTTTTCCTCCAAAAGATCTATATGAGCGGCGTTTTCAACAGCATCGGTCGTAAATCGGCGCATATTCCCTTCCCGCTCCAGTTGAGAATATCCGAACAGGTCCTCGAGAATTTCAGCGGTACCACGCGTTTCATTTAAAGATAGTTTCACAGTATGGAATCCTTTAAGAGCTGCCGTAGCCGGTATCGAAGATCCGGTCCATCCTGTTCTTCGGTCCTGATGCCGGGTTTCGATCAGGATCATCTGCAATCCATCAGGATCACTGAACGTTACCTGTTGCTCCCCGAAACTTTCCCTTACCACCCCATGAGGGACACCCAGTGCCTCAAATCTTTCGATCCAATAGCCGAGGCTACCCTGAGGAACCGAAAATCCCATGTCAGAGATCATCCCGGAACCGGTCTTTCCCGGTCTTGCACCAGGCCAGGGAAAAAAAGTAAGGATGGTTCCAGGGGTTCCCATTTCATCCCCAAAATAGAAATGATACGTCCTGGGATCGTCAAAATTTACCGTTTTCTTTATCAGCCGAAGTCCCAGAGACCTGGTATAGAAGTCAAAGTTTCTTTGAGGATCCCCAGCGATTGCTGTGATGTGGTGTAAACCTAAGATTCTATTGTTCATAGTCCAAAAGTTAGTAATTTTCCTTCAATTTATTTTGAACGAATATATTTGTTCTTTTGGTTAGAAGGAAAAGAACCTCCAAGTATGGAATAGGGAAGACATCTTTCAACCAAATCCGTTTAACGGCAGGAATTTCACGGTTTGATAATGTTGAGTTAACCTTTAGATAACATTAGAAGTGTTCTTTTGCAGCAAATTTACAGACTGATGAAAAACATGCTGTGTTTCCTTATTTTTCTCTGGATCAGCTCCTCTTATGGACAGCAGGAAACTGAGAACACCTTTGGAAACGGATTGATCAATATTACCGCCAGGGATAGCTCCTACAGCGCGGAAATGGGGCTACGGATGCAGACCCTGTTTACAACAGACTGGAGTTTATCTCACGCAGGAGATTTTGGAGAGGCACAACCCAGCCTTATGATCAGAAGGGCTCGATTGAAATTTGAGGGCTTTGCTTATTCTCCGAGACTGAGATATAAGCTACAACTGGGTTTATCCAACAGGGACATGGGGGGAATCTCGGATTTCACCAGTGACGCACCACGTTTTATTCTCGATGCAGTGCTTAAATGGAAAATTGCGCCGCATCTGGATCTGTGGGTGGGTCAGACGAAATTACCGGGTAACCGGGAGCAGCTCATTTCCTCAGGAAGTCTTGAAACCGTCGACCGATCCTTGGTCAACAGCAGGTTCAACCTGGGACGGGATATCGGAATCCAACTGCACCATGAACATTACCTCGGGCCTAGGTTCCTGGTCAGGGAATCATTTTCTATCGCTCAGGGAGAGGGCCGTAACGTGACTGTGGGAAATCTGGGTGGGTTCCAGTACACCGGGCGTCTGGAGATTCTTCCCATGGGAGATTTTGCAGCATACAAAGGTGCTGATCTTCAGAGAGAAAAGGATCCAAAATTGGCCGTGGGGATCAGTTACGACTATAACGACGATGCCGTGCGGGCAGAATCGAATTCCGGACCCTTTCTTTACCTGGGGGAGGATTTTTTCGAGACCGATATCACCACTTTTTTCGCCGATGCCATATTCAAATATAACGGAATATCCGTGATGGCTGAATATGCCAACCGGAATGCGGAACATCTTGAGGTTTTCACTGAGGATGGTACTCCTACGGGCAGGACTATATTCGCAGGGGACGGCTTCAATATCCAGGGCAGTTATCTGTTCAGAAACAATATTCAACTTGTCGGAAGATATACCACTATTGACCTTGATGATGAGTTATCACAACTGGTGGAGGACCAGTACACCCTGGGATTATCCAAATACTTTGTCGGGCATAACCTGAAGATCCAGACGGATCTCAGTTACAGGGATCTGAATATGGAGCTCCTGGACAATTTACTCTACAGACTACAGGTCGAACTTCAATTCTAAAACCAAGAAACATGAAAAAAATGATCATTTTGGGAATAGCCGCCATGACGGCTTTATCCTGTGGAAATAATAAAAAGGAGAACCAGGACGGTGCCATTGACATAGATGGCTCCAGCACTGTTTTTCCTGTAACAGCTGCAGTTGCAGAAGAATACAGATCGGTTGCCCCTGAACTGGACGTTTTGATCGGAGTATCCGGTACCGGAGGAGGCTTTCAAAAATTCACCGCTGGAGAAATCGACATTGCCAACGCTTCCCGTCCGATAAAGGAGGATGAACGGAAAGCGGCGGAAGCCAACGGAATTGACTTCGTAGAACTTGAAGTGGCCTACGACGGGCTTGCGGTGGTAGTAAATCCCGAAAACGACTGGGTAGAATGCCTGACTGTGGAACAACTGAAAAAATTATGGGAACCAGCAGCACAGGGGAAAATTACGCATTGGAACCAGTTGAACCCGGAGTGGCCAAATGAAGAAATTCATCTTTTCGGTCCTGGAGTAGCCTCAGGTACATTTGATTACTTTACCGAGGCAGTTGTCGGCAAAAGCGGTAGCAGTCGTGGCGATTATACTGCCAGTGAAGACGACAATGTCCTGGTTCAGGGAGTGGCAGGGGATAAATACGGCCTTGGGTTCTTTGGTCTTGCATATTATGAGGAGAACAAGGATAAGCTGAAACTTGTTTCTGTGGACGGAGGTGAAGGCTGTGTGGAAGCCACACGGCAGACCATCAGCGATGGAACCTATGCCCCATTGTCCCGGCCGCTATATATCTATGTAAATACCTCTTCCCTTCAGAACCCGGAGGTGGTTAACTTTGTGGAATTTTATCTCCAGGAGGCCGCATCTTTGATGAAAGATGTCGGATATGTGGCCCTGACTCCTGAGGAATACCAAAGGGAACTGGAGAAATTCAGATCCTTCGTAAAGGAAAACACAGCTGCAGAACCGCAATAAACGGCGAAAAGAAAAGCCATGAAGAGAACCAAGGAACTAGTGATTGAGAGGGTGCTGCTCGGCAGCGCCCTTATCACCATAGCTGTCACTGTGGGAATCATTGTGGTTCTTACCTCAGGTGCACTGAGTTTTTTCGCCGAAGTCCCCCTTGTGGAATTTCTGACCGATACCCAGTGGACGCCGCTGTTCACCGACAAAAATTTTGGTATTCTTCCCTTACTCTCAGGGACCCTGCTGACCTCATTTATCGCGATCGCATTTGCGGTCCCTGTGGGGCTTTCCATCAGCATCTACATCAGTGAGTATGCGCCGCGGTCCTTCAGAAAAACGATCAAACCGGCCCTGGAATTACTGGCGGCCGTACCCACTGTGGTGTATGGTTTTTTCGCCCTGACTGTGGTCACACCCTTTCTCCAGACTTTTATTCCGGAACTCTCGGGTTTCAACTCCCTTTCTGCAGGCCTTGTAATGGGGATAATGATCCTTCCTTTTATCTCCTCTTTGAGTGAGGATGCCCTACATGCAGTGCCGGACACGCTGAGGGAGGCAGCCTATGGCATGGGATCCACACGTCTTCAAAATACGGTGAGGGTATTGCTGCCGGCAGCCTCCTCAGGAATTATCGTCTCTATTATCCTTGCAGTATCTAGGGCCATCGGAGAAACCATGATCGTCGCGATTGCCGCCGGACAGCAGCCAAGGCTGACACTCGATCCCACGGTTCCCGTTGAAACCATCACCACCTATATTGTTCAGGTAAGTCTTGGAGATGTCGAGCATGGTTCTTTGGAATATAAGACGATTTTTGCCGCAGGTATTACGCTGTTTATCTTTACATTCCTGTTAAACACACTGAGCTATAGGATCAGGAAAAAATTCCGAGAGAAATATGAATAACTCCCGAAAGAACAGGATTTTTGACCAGATGTTCAAGTACTGGGGAATCTTCTGTACGCTGCTTGGACTTGTTTTGCTTGCGATTTTCATCGGATCCATTCTCGTTGACGGACTACAACGTATCGACTGGGATTTCATCACCAGTCTTCCCTCGCGAAGTGCGGAACGTGCCGGAATTTATACCGCCCTGATGGGCAGCATCTGGATCCTTGTTCTCACTGCCCTGATAGCCCTACCATTGGGGATTGCAGCTGCCATCTATCTCGAGGAGTACGCCCACAAAAGCAAGCTTGCCTCCATTCTCGAGGTGAATATTTCCAATCTTGCCGGAGTTCCTTCAATTATTTACGGGCTACTAGGGCTTGAAATTTTTGTAAGGGTAATGGAAATGGGTGCCAGTGTTCTGGCAGGAGGATTTACCCTGGCACTACTTATCCTTCCTATTGTGATCGTTTCAACCAGAGAGGCCCTTAAGGCCGTTCCGAAGTCGGTAAGAGATGCCTCCTTTGCCCTGGGTGCCTCCAAATGGCAGACGATTTCCCAACAGCTCCTCCCTGCGTCTTTCGGAGGGATTCTGACGGGCATTATTCTTGCGCTCTCCAGGGCGATCGGAGAGACCGCACCATTGATTGTGATCGGTGCGCTGGCCTATGTCCCCTTTGCCCCGGAAAGCCCGATGGATGAATTCTCCGTATTGCCCATCCAGATCTTTCACTGGATCTCCAGACCACAACATGGGTTTGAGATAAACGCTGCAGCCGCTATTATAATTCTATTGCTGATCACTTTTGCCATGAATGCGATAGCAGTATATTTCAGAAACAAATGGCAGAAAAAATTGAGATAGATGGAATCAGAAATTTCTAAACGAAGTACCCCGACTAAAAAGAAATACATCCTTGAGGCGAAGGATGTCAGTGTCTTTTATGATGATTTCAAAGCGATAAAGGGGATCGACATGAAGATACGGGAGAACAAAATCACCGCTTTTATCGGTCCTTCAGGATGTGGAAAATCCACTTTCCTTCGGCTGTTCAACCGGATGAATGACTATATTGATGGTTTTAGGATGGAAGGGGAGATCGTGATCAACGGCCGGAATATCTATAAAAAGAAGGTCAATGTTGAGGAGCTGCGCAAGCAGGTGGGGATGGTTTTTCAAAAGCCCAATCCCTTTCCCAAATCGATTTTTGAGAATGTTGCCTACGGACTTAAAATACAAGGAATCAAAAACAAAGAATTCCTGCAGCAAAGGGTATCGGAATCGCTTAAAAAAGTGGCACTCTGGGACGAGGTAAAGGACGATCTAAACAAGTCTGCCCTGGCTCTTTCCGGAGGACAGCAGCAACGATTGTGTATTGCCAGGACCCTGGCTGTAGAACCGGCAATTATCCTGATGGACGAGCCGACCTCCGCTCTTGACCCCATTTCCACAGCAAAGATAGAGGAACTCCTGTATGATCTCAAGAAGCAGTATAGTATCATCATCGTAACCCACAATATGCAGCAGGCGGGGAGGGTGAGCGACTATACCGCCTTTTTCTATCTTGGTGAATTGATCGAATACGACAAGACCAAAAAGCTTTTCACCAATCCACAGCAAAAGCAAACTGAAAACTACATTACCGGAAGATTCGGATAAACCACCACGTTATGATTGGATTAGATCAACATAAGGAATCTCTCAACCAGGCTGGCATTGAAATGCTGGACCTCTGCAGAAAGCAACTGAAGAATGCCAGGGAGGCGTTCTTTAACCACGATACAGATCTGGCCGAGGAGGTCTTGCACACAGAGAACCGGGTCAATGCTCTTGATCTGAAGATTGAGAAGGATTGCGAACGGTTCATCGCGTTACACAACCCGGTGGCAGGGGACCTGCGTTTTGTCCTGGCCCTGCGCAAGATCAATTTTGACCTCGAGCGCATCGGCGATCATGCCTATGGAATTTCCAATTATCTGGTCAAAGTGGACCAGTCGATAGAACCGGAGCTTATGCAACTAACGGAAGCGGAGCGGATGTTCGATTCGACCATGTCTATGCTTGACGATATTTCAGAAGCTTTTGTAGAGGCCGATACTAAGATTGCCAGGAAAGTTTTCAAGAAGGACAAAATCCTGAACGAGATCAACATGAATACTTTCGGAATCATTTCCAGAGAGGTAAAGAGTAGGCCGGAGCTAATCGAGCAATTTCTCCTGTTGTTTTCGGTGATTAAGAAACTCGAAAGAATAGGGGATCTGGTAACCAATATAGCAGAGGAGATCATATTCTTTCGGGAGGCCGAGGTCATCAAACACAAAAAGAAAAAAGGCCCGAAAAAAGGAAAAGGGCAATAGTTTCTTCACTTGATGCCACCCCTAAAAAGAAGGAGCCCGTTCATTGACCGGGCTCCTTCTTTTTTCTATCATAAGATTTACTGCTTGATCTGGGCCGGCTCCAGGCTCTCGGTTTCCTTTATCTGATCTTTGATTTTTTCCTTGTCCCCGACAACGATTAAAGTCATTTTTTCAGGCTGAATATATTTCTGCGCCATCTCCTGGATTTCAGCCGGGGTCACAGCATTGATATTTTTTACCTTATTTACAAGAAAGGACTCCGGAAGGTTATGGACCTCCAGAAAATTAAGCTGGCCGATAATCCCTCCGGGGGTGGAATTTTGAAGCACATATATGCCGGATTCGTAGTTCTTGATCCCCTGAAGTTCCTCCTTCGATGGGGCTTCTTTCTGCAACCGAAGGATTTCCTTGTTGATCTCTTCCAGGGAGGCGCCTGTGTACTGTGTCGTCACATCAGCGCTTTCAAACCATACTCCTGTTTTAAAGTTGGTCAAGAGGGCACTGCTGGGAGAATAGGTATACCCTTTGTCTTCTCTGATGTTACTTGTGATTCGTGATCCAAAAGAACCTCCCAGGAGGGAATTCATCACATCAAGGGCGATATAATCCTCATGTGACGGACCTACTACAGGCAAACCATACATGATGGTGGATTGCGGCGCTCCAGGGCGATCGATGATCTTTACCACAGGATCCTTTTTGGGATCAGCAAGAGGGTAGTTGGCCGCCGGACCTTTCCTCCAGGTTCCAAGCTCCTGGCGGACCATTTCCTTGATTCGCTGGCTGTCAAATCTTCCCACTACGTATATGGTAGTCCGCTGGGCCCCGAAATTTTTGTCATAGAACGCCTTCACATCCTCCAGATCATAGGACGAGACCTGCTCACTGGTTGGATAGATTCGCCCGTAAGGGTGGTCCGGATAAATTTCCTTAAAGAAATTCTTACTGGCCTGTGCCCCCGGTCTTGACAGGGCAACTGTAAGATTTCTGATCATATCTCGTTTCAAACGATCCAACTCGGTCTGTGGCAATTCAGGATCAGTGAGGACATCGCTCAGAATGCGAACTGCATCAGGGGCAAATTCTGAAAGCACATCGGTGCTTAAAGAAGTGGTGTGGGTCCCAACACCGATATTGAGATCTCCTCCCATCTGTGCCAGGCTGTCTTTTACCGAATACCCAGCATTCGTACCTTCTTCCATTAAATCCGCTAAAAGATCTGAAACCCAGACTTCATCTTCCGCTTCGTTGATGTTTCCGGTTTGCAGGGTAAAATTAATAGTCGCTTTCGGAATGTTTCCGTAAGGCACCAGGACGAGCTTAAGACCGTTATCAAACTCCACGACCTCTTTATCAGGAAGCTGAAAATCACGTGGTTCTTCGCCCTTCGGAGGGATCTCCCTGTCCTGTGCAGAAACTATAGGTAAAAAGAAAAGGGCCGCTACTAGAGTAAAAAAATAGGTTTTCATCATTTTGTTTTTTGATTATCAGCTAAAAGGGGATTTACCGTAAGAATGGTTCTGTTGGTTTTCCTCAGATACTCAGAGACCGTCTTTTCCATGATTTCAGGGGTCACCTTCTGGAAATTCTCCTCAAGTTCATTGATCCTGGACGGATTATCATCAAAGAGGGCAAAACTCGCTAGAAGATCAGCCCTCCCTAATCCAAAGGTTCCCCCCAGTTCATCATACAACTGAGACCGCATTTTAACCCGGGCATTGTCCAACATTTCCTGGGTAATACCCTTTTCTAATTCTGAAATTACCTGATCAACAGCTGACAGGATCTCCTCTTTTGAAGTTTCGTTATCATAGGTGAAGTCGAACATGAATTGCATAGGACCATTGTAGTTAAACATGTTACCCAAGTAATTGATTCCTCCACTGACATCAGAGGTGTATCCCAGTTCATCAACCAACTTCTCCTGAAGCAAAGCATTGTCTCCCTGCACCAGGATCTGGTTGAGCAGGCCCATGGCGTAATATTCTGGGGTATTGCGCTTGGGCATGTGATAACCAATAGCTATCGCAGGTTTATTGGCAAGAGAATCATCTATAACGAATTGTTTTTCCTTGACCTGCCTCGGTTCAGAAATGTCCGGTTTTTCCGGAAGGTCGACTGCCGGAATCCCACCAAAATATTTCTTAATCCACTGTTTGGCTTCTGCAATCTCAAAATCGCCCACTACAGCAAGTGCAGCATTGTTAGGAGCATAATAGGTGTCAAAGAATTTTTCGACATCCTCCAGGGTAGCTGCGTCCAGATCTTCGAGATCCCCGTAAAAGTTATGAGCGTTGTACCAGTTCGTATTGGCATACTGTGGCATATCGAGCCAGGGAAATCCGCCATAGGGCTGGTTGAGAACGTTTACCTTGACCTCGTTTTTAACCACACCCTGCTGGTTCGTCAGATTTTCCTGAGTAATGTCTAGACCTTTCATGCGGTCTGCTTCTGCCCAAAGCATGGTCTCCAGTTTATTGGCCGGAACAATTTCGAAATAATTGGTAAAATCGAACCGGGTGGAACCGTTCAGAACACCTCCGTTTTCCTGAACCAGGCGAATAAATTCCATCTTACCGAGATTTTTTGATCCCTGGAACATCATGTGCTCAAATAAATGTGCAAAACCAGTTCGATCTTTGGGCTCTATTCTGAACCCTATGTTGTAATAAACAGCTACGATCGCTGTTGGCGCAGTAGAATCAGGTGAAAGAATCACTTTAAGCCCGTTATCGAGCTTATAATATTCTACTGGGACGCTATATTGTGCTATGCTATCCTGTTTATCTAGATCCCCCTGGGCATAACTGGTCCAGACGATTCCCAGTGAAAGGAACAACCTTATCATTGTCTTCATATATGTAATATTGGGTTAATACTCTAAATATAACTCAATTAGACTGGCAATCTGTCGAAATGTTACAAAGATTATGAACTCTAAAAGCAATTTTTCGTCCTATCTAAGGACATGTACTGGGAAGGTTATCTTTATGACTTCAGGTTTTTTCAAACCAGAAGTAATTTTAAAATCAGAAAACCGTAATTCTAACTGGAGACTTAAGAAAGCAAATAAGAAAAAGTTTTCTTGCCTTTCTTGAAAAGCTAACTATCTTTGCACCGCTTTAATGGTCGCGTAGCTCAGCTGGATAGAGCATCTGCCTTCTAAGCAGACGGTCACAGGTTCGAATCCTGTCGCGATCACAGCAGATAAAGAGGTTTCAAGCTATAAAAGGTTTGGAGCCTTTTTTATTTGCATAAAGGACATCACTTGTATGCTAGTCCACATCCTCATCTGTATACGGGACGTTGCAAGCAAGCAATATAAAAATGCATAAAAGTTCGGTTAATTTCCGAACTTTGGTTTTATATTTGCTTTTTATAATGAGATTAATCAACAAAAAAGCTTTAGAAAAATTCAAAAGAAAAAATAGAGGAAATTTTCCTTTATCTAAGGCTATTGATAAACTGATCGAAGATTTTGAAGAAAATGATTGGAGTACTCCAGCCGAACTTAATCAGACAAGACCTGATGCGGACTGCGTGCATAGTGATGGCTTTTACTTTTTTAATATCAACGTTCACAGAACAATGGTTTTAATAGAATTTGATGATGACGAAGCCTCAATTGTTTGGGTAGGAACGCATCAAGAATATGAAATAGCGTTTAAAAACAATAAGAGCACAATAAGAAAATGGTTGAACTCAAACGATTGGATATAGATAATATGAAAACACAACTTGATGTATCGAACTTATTAAAAATCGGAAAAATTCAGAATGAATTGGATTTTGAAAGAGCCTTAATTGCTGACAGAAAATTAAGAGTTCTTTCTAAAGAAGATGTAAGATATAAAGTTATTCGTAAAAAGCTAAGGGACTTAATTGAAGATTATGAGAATAAAAATTGGTCTTCTAACTCAAGAATAACAGATAAAAAAATCAGAGAAAATAATTTAGCCGAGTTAATTGCCGAGAAAGAAAGACAATTTTTACAAAATAGAAAACTATTGATTAGGAAGAAATTGAAAAATTTAAATATAACTCAACAAGATTTGGGAGCTATTCTCGGACACAAGAGTAAATCACATATGTCTGAACTAATGAATGGCGTAAGTCCTTTTTCTCTAAAAGATTTAGTCATTATTAACCGCTTATTGAAAATTGATTTATCAGATTTAGTACCGACTTTTTTACCTCAATCTGAGCGAGTAAAAATAAAAACATCAATACAAAAACTCGATAATCCCAAACTTAAATTAAGCAAGGATGATTTTGCATTTGTCTAAGCAATACAGCTCAAATAATTTTAATAATCACCTGAATAATTGATTTTTCCGTCTGAAGTCAGTCCCCAGCTGTTGTTGACATGGGAAATCAGTTCTTGAAAGCGATTGTCATCTCTCAATGCTGCCAGACTTTCCGGAAAGAAATAACGAATAAATTCTGTAGAAAAGGAAGTCCAATCCTGCACCCGACTGAAGCTTTCGAATGCCTGATCTAATTCACCATATAAAGCCTGGAGCATACCCATAGGGAAAGGATCGATCCTTCCAAATATCTGTTCTTTGAACTCCAGACCCCATTGACGATCTCCCAGAGCGTAATAGGAAAAGGCAAGTGCTGTTTTGATTTCTGTATGGTTGGGCGTTCCCCGGACTGGAATTATGGCAAGAGCATTCTGAAACGCCGAGATCGCTTCGGAGAAGCGCTTGGTATGGTAAAACGCCAATCCTTCCATGAAATGGCCCAACCCATATTCGGGATTTATTTCTCGGGCCCTTTTGGCCTCGGTGAGTGCCTTTTCAAATTCCCCGTTAGCCAAGTAGATATCTGATAGATAAACCCTGAACGCTGGAGCAAGAGGGTTTAATTTCAATGCTTTCTGGGCAGCAGTCAACGCGTTCTCAGGACGGTTCAATACCAAATTGACCCAAGCGAACCAAATAAGAGCTTCAGCATAGCCCGGAGCAAGGTCTAACGCCTTTTGTAATTCTTTATATCCCGCAGAGCCGTTCTGATGAGTCGAAAATACAATCCCCAGTGATGCACGGGCTTCTCCCAAGTTTGTATCTAGGTCTACTGCTTTTTTGGCGGCTTCCAAAGCGCCCGGAGTATTTTTCGGAAATGGAAGGCCATAATAGTAAAGAAGTGATAGGGCATCAGCAAGGCCAGACCAAGCCAGTGCATAATCAGGATCGATATCTATCGCCCCCTGAAAACAATCCAGGCCCTGGTAAAGCGCATTTTCTGAACGCTGATCCAGGCAGTTCCGCCCTTGGATATACAGCCGGTAAGCATGAAGATTATGGGTGGGAGTTTTTTCTTTATACTTTATTCTCCTGTCAGGAGAATGTACCTCAAGTTCCCTCAGGATCTCATCGGTTAGGCGCTCCAGTAATAGAAAAAGGTTTTCAGCTGTGAGTTTATTCCAGTATGTCTCCGTCCAAACCTCACATTTTGTTTCAACTTCGAATAGCCTCAGTATTACTGTAATGTCTTCCTTTGACTGACTGACTTCACCTTCCAGTATCCAGGAAACGTTCAGCTCTTTGCCAATTTCGAACAGGGTTTTAGAGCTCCCTTCGTAATAATTGGCGGAAGTCCGGAATATCACCTGCAAATTCTTTTCTCTGGACAGAGATGACAGAATATCTCCTTGGAGCCCATAGGAAAATCTGGGGTCCTGAGAGTTTAAATCCTGGAAAGGGAGAACAGCTATACTTTTTTCCGGTAGGGACTGGGTTTTATTCCTATGAAAATTTGGAGATCCGGCGAATTGAGGGGCTGGGGTGATAGGGAGATCCCATATGCTGTAAAGGCTTGACAGTACCTGACCAAAACGGGGATTTTCCCTTATCGGGTCCAAAAGGTCAGGATAATAATGGAAGATAGAGAGCATTTCCCAATAATTCCAGCTTTTCATTCTGTGGAAGTTTTCGAAGGCTGTTTCCAAATCTCCTTTAGCCGCAAGAAAGAGTCCCATGGCAAAATCGTCTTCCCGAATTGCATCTGAAAGAATTTCTGCTTCGGAAAATTTACCAGATCTCAGGCAACAAAGAAGGCTGGTAATCAAAGGTCCATTTCCAGCCCAGGAAACTGAAAGGTCCCGCAGAACCTCACTGGCCTGCTCATATTTTCCCAAATGATATAACGCCACCCCTTTCTCAAGAATTCCGGTGGTAAAATCAGGTTGAACCTCCAAAACGCGATTTGCTTCACGCAATGCACCTTCATAATCTCTGATACTCAACAAGGAAAGAGCAAGGTTACTAATGGACTCCTGGGACAATGGGTTATAGGATACCGCTGTTCTTGCGCTCTCCAGTGCTCCATGACTGTCCCCTGTCAGAAGCAGGATCCAGCATAGCCAGGCATGAGCATCGGCATTGGAAGGACGGAGTTCGACCGCTTTCTTCAGACTGTCAATAGCCTCTTTCCCGTTCCTGAGAGTGGTATTGAGCAGTCCAAGAGAAGAATAAGCTTCAGCCAGGGTGGGATCCAGTCGAAGCGCTTCAAGAGCCGCCTTTTTCGCTTCGGGAAGATCGGTACCATCCGCCTTATATCCATAGTCATGCAACAGTGACAGGGCATCAGCCAGGCCCAGCCAGGCCTCAGCGTAATCAGGGTCCAGAGAAATGGCCTGACGAAAATATTTCTCCGCCAGCTGCATTCCTTTCTTCGAGCGCTGATCCAAATTCCATCTCCCAAATGCCTGAAGCCGAAAAGCCTCAAGATTATCAGTAGGAATCTGGCGAATGGCCTTCTCCTCTCTCCTGGAGAGACGCATTTTCAAGGATTGGGTTATTTTTTGGGTGATTTCTGACTGAATATTAAAAAGATTCCCAGCGGTTAATTTTCTCTCATAAATTTCTGCCCAGATATGTCTGTCTTCCAGAGCATTTATGAGTCTGACACTTACCTTCACCCGGGCGTCTTTTTCCTGAACTTCCCCGGTCAATATCCAGGTAACTCTGAGGTCCCTGGCAATCTGCGGAAGTTGTTTTACAGCTTGGCTGAAATGCTGAGATGTGGTCCGGGAGGTCACAAAGAGATCGCTAACCTGAGATAGCCGGGTCAGGATATCTCCATATATCGCTTCCGTAAATGCTGTGGCTTTCTCTAGCCCGAGGGTTTCAAATGGAAGCACAGCGATGGAAGGTTCAGGATTTTTCTGCCTTACTGCAACATTTCCATCTGGTATTCTACTGGAGGATTGCATTCGAGATTTAACTTCCTCAGCCAGTTCCTTTAAATGAATATCAGGCTCATCCCCATATTCTCTGAGTAATAGCTTTGCATGTTTTTCATAGATATTCAGAGCGGCTTTAGGAAGTCCAATTTGGTGCAGGAAGGTAATCAGTCTTATCTGAAGTTCTTGCGAATAGGGGTCAAGGGAGGAGGCTTTTCTGGCAAAAGTAATGGCTCCTTCCGGATCCCCTTCATCAAACTTCTTTTCTGATAATCCAATACATCCTTCTATGGCTACTGACTGGAATCTTGACCTTTCTTCCTCCAACCAGAACCCAAATTCGCTGGATATATCGGTTACATAAAAGCCTTTTAACAGCTCCCCCCGGTACAGCTTCACGACGGTGAAATAATCTTTATCCCTATAAGCCTGCCTGAAAGCGATCGTATCAGCCCATAAAGCATCAGGATTGATTCTCACTTCTTCAGCACCCCGGTTTTCGATCACCTCCGTTCCCAAAGTTTTCCTGATGTGATACAACATATTACTCAAGGCGTTACGCGCACTCTTCTGATCCTGCTCGGGCCAGAATAATGGCAATAGGCTATCTCTGCGATGGAATTTACCGGGATTGTTTAGCAGCAGAAAAGAGAGCAATGCTAAACGTTTGGGGCCGGCAAGAAAGGAATGCTCAAGTTCTCCCTTTTCGTCCCTGATTTCTGCTGGACCGAGTATATGTAATCTGCTCATTTTTAATGAAAAACTCCCTTAGATTCCAATCTAAGACATAAAACTGACCCAGCAAAGGTTTGGATGTAGTTTTACTTCAAAATAGAGCCAAAACTCACTTGTTGTGAGGTGAAATGTTCTCCTAAAATCAAAACTTTAAAGCAATGAAACGCCAAATTTCTATTAGACTATGCCTTTTAGCACTAATGCTTTCTGCTGCATTTGGATGCAAAACAGAACAGAAAAATCCGCACCTTTCCCATATGGTTGCTTCGGAAGGTGTCGCAAAACCGAATCAACCTGACCTACCAGTTTTCGGAAACCTTGTAGAGGTTAAAACCACCGGAATGAATTTCATCCTTCCGGAGGAAATTCCCTCGGGTTGGACCACTTTCCGCTATAGTAATGTTTCTCCGGTCACGCACTTCATGCTGATTGACAAACTCCCGGAGGTTCAAGGGGATCAAAAAACACTTCAGGATCTCAAGGAGGTTCAGGTGATCTTTGCGGACGCTCTGGAATACATCAATAAAGGAGAACCTGAGAAAGGTTTTGCGGAATTTACAAGATTTCCCGCCTGGTATTCAGAGGTGGTTTTCTCCGGAGGGGTAGGACTGGTCTCTCCTGGTGAAACAGCCCAAACTACTGTTTATCTGGAACCGGGAACCTACGTTATCGAATGTTATGTAAAAACAGGACAGGTCTTTCACCCGATGGCCAAGCAGGTAGTCATAAAAGAAAGTTCCAATTTCGAGGAACCTCCTGTAGCGACTTCGCGGATCACCGTCTCAAAAGAAGGTGGAATAGAGATGGCCGAAATTCCTAAAGCAGGTCCACAAGTATTTGCTATCGACTATCTGGACCAGGAACCTCATGAACATGGTCTGGGGCATGATATCCATCTGGTAAAGCTGACACCGGAAACAAATCTGGACACCCTGGCGTCCTGGATGAACTGGGCCACCCCCTGGGGCTTGAATACACCTGCGCCAGCCGTATTCCTCGGTGGAGCACAGGAAATGGCCTCAGGCAGCACCGCATACTTGAGTGTTGACCTTCAACCCGGACGTTACGCCTGGATCGCTGAAGTTCCTGATCCAGACAAAAAAAATATGCTTAAGACCTTCCGGATTCGAAATTAGATAAAACCCCTCCTCATATCATCATTAATTAATTAAATAACAGACATCATGAAAAATCCAATTAACGCTATCGGAAAGAACTGTATTAAACTGCTGTGGCTAACAGCTATGGTCCTGTGCTTCTCATGTGAGAAAGAGCAATTACCAAATGATCTGACACTGGGTTCCCAATTGAATTCCAGAGCTGAAAACGTTGGAAAGGCTATACCAAACAAAGTGGAGGTAGTGACCACCCATATGAATTTGGAAATGCCTTCCACGGTCCCTTCAGGGTGGACGACCTTCCGTTATTCAAACAAAAGCCATAGCACCCATTTTTTCCTGCTTCAGAAATTGCCCGGAGACAAAACATTTGAAGACAGTAAAACTGAAGTCGTTCCGGTGTTTCAGGAGGGAATGAATTACATAAATATCGGGGACTGGGATAACGCTTTACTCGCTTTTTCAAAATTACCGGCTTGGTCTGCAGACATCATCTACTGGGGCGGTGTAGGCTTACTTTCCCCGGGTGGGCTTGTGGAAAGCACGGTGTTTCTTGAACCCGGAAATTATGCAGTGGAGTGTTATGTGAAAAATGACCAGGGGGTTTTTCATTCCGCTAATGGCATGATCACCGGATTAACAGTAACCGATGAAGAAAATGGCTACAGTCCTCCTAAATCAACATTTCAAGTAAGCATTTCATCTCAGGACGGAATAATGATGGACCGTAATCCTCGTCCGGGCGAACACACCATTGAGGTGTTTTTCGAAGATCAAACGGTGTATAGTCATTTTCTGGGACACGACGTTCACCTGGTAAAATTAGATCACACAGCTGATCTTGATGAATTAAACGCCTGGATGAACTGGTCTGATCCCGCGGCTTTTAAGACACCAGTCCCCGAAGGTGTAGCATTCCTGGGAGGCATGCAGGATTTACCAGCTTTAGAAGGAAAGCCCGCTTCCCACATGGGATATTTCGAAGTCAATTTAAAACCCGGGAGATATGCCCTGATTGCGGAAGTTCCTGATCCCAGATCAAAGAATATGTTCAGGATTTTTTCAGTTCCCGCCGTGCCGGACTAATAAGATCTACTACATAAATTCAGATAAGGTAATGGGAAAATTTTCGTCCTTACCAGAAGACGTGTAGCTTAGGTGACCTGGAACTATTCGATCTCATTCCAAGAACCTCCGATGGGGATTTCCACCAAAAAATTATCCCTTGGTTTGGGGCTTGTCCAAATCAGGGGGTTCTTAATCAATGAGTGTGCATTATTAAATCCTGGAATAACTTGAACTCGAAAAGTAAGTAAATTGTTGGCTTGTCAAGACCGCGAAATGAAGGTGATTATACCTGTGTAGACTTTTTCAGTCTATAAACAAAAATATAAAAGACCAGGAACAGAAAAAGGAGCCATCCTCCAGTGATATAAATCAGAGAAGAAAGAGGGGCATTGTAATTACTTAGCAGATGTTCATACATAAACCCCATGAAGATTAAAAAAATTCCCCAGTTTATATAACTCCACACTCCCATTACGGTTTGATTCTTTTTCCTTCGGTTTATGGCCTTGCGTTTGAAAGTAATCCAAATTCCGGTTAAGATAAGGGAAGAGATTCCCAGCCCAAAGACAAACCAGATAAGTTTAGTGATTAGTCCTCCCCAGCTTCCAAAGTGTAAGGGGTCCGCGATATCATTTAGCCACATCGCCGTCGAAATATCTTCGGAATTCTGCAGCTCCACTACCTCATAACTAACCGGATCAAGGTAAACCCGATTGGCCCGCTGCCTGACAAGAGGCTCCTCGCTATGACCGGTGAGATAAATAGGGGTAGTGGTATTAACAGGAGGGAGGAGATCTCCCACCACCAATCCAGGGATCTTGGCCTGGGCGATTTGGACCGCTTTGTCATAATCCACTGTGTAACTGAGATAATCCCGTCGTTCTTCCACTATCATGTTGTCGAGCTTCGGGAGATCGGGATTTACATAATCACCCAAACCATTTACATTCGCCCGCTCCAAAAAGTACCATATTCCCGTTATTGAAAACAGAATACTAAAGGGAACAGACCACAGCCCTATAAGCCTATGAAAGCTCCGAAAAAGAACAAGTATTCCCTTACCGGTTTGTAATTCAAACAGTTTATGCCACCATTTTTTATAGAAAAGAAGGGCAGTAGTAAGCGAAATGAGCAACAGGAATCCAAATACCAACACGGTAAAATGACCTACATTATCCGGAATGAACAAATAGTAATGTAAATCTCGGAAGTAACGCTGGATAGTAAGTCTGCTTTCTCCCTGAATCTCTCCAGTATAACGATTTGCAAAAACGTAAGAACGGTCACCCTTATCCTCCATGTAAATAATATCGGTGAGATATGGCTCGTCCGGGCGCATCCAGTAAGTTATTCTTCCTTCGGGATACCTGTGTCTAAGATTTTCTATGATAAGATTCCTGGAGGCAAGGGTTTCCTGCGGAAAGGCTCTCATGGAAGGGTTGAACATCCAGTCCATTTCATGGCTGAGTGTTGCTAGGGTTCCAGAAAAACAGACGATAAAGAACAGGATACTCAGCCTGGTACCGATCCATGAATGAATTTGAAAAAATATCTTTTTCCTCAGCCTCATTTGACACTTCTTTGACAGCAAAGAGTTATAGACCAAAGGCTCTGACTTCTACAAAAACGTTCTTCCCGAATCTCCCTGCCGAATAAATTTTCGATTGGTCCTTGCTCTGTCATCTTAAAAATTATATCCTACTGTGAGCAAGTAATTTCTTGGTGCTCCGGGGAACAAGCGATGGAAATCGTATCCGCCGACCCAATGGTGCTTGTCAAAAACATTTCTAACCAAAAAAGCTATGTCGAATTTCTGAACTGTATAGGAAACTCCTGCATCAGCCACCATGAAACCTGGAAGGGTCAGAACATCTGAAAACGTGTTCCTTTCTGATACAAAGTTGGCACCGGCTTTAATCCCCACCCCCTGTAGATCACCGTTTACCAAGGTGTATTTCGCGAAAAAACCACCCTGGTGAAGCGGAGCATTTTCCTTTCTCCGGCCAATCTCCTCAGAAACATCGCTCTGGGTGATTATGGCCTCGTTGTAGGCATAGTTGGCCGTCAGGCTGAAATTCGGAAGAATCCTTCCGTTGACATCAAGCTCAAATCCTTTGGAGACCTCCTGGCCCCGCTGTCTCAACAGGTCTGGATTTCCCGGTTCTTCAGCATTTACAAGAATGTTATTGTTCTCAATCCTATACACTGCCGCATTGGCTGCGAGGCGATCGCTGAAGAATTCCCCCTTTGCCCCAAATTCTATCATATGAGCAGTCACCGGATCAAATGGTCCCCCGGCCAATGGATTGGTCTGGGCTGCGACTCCCTGCGGCTGAAAGCTTTCCGTGTAGGTTCCGTAGAGATTAATCAGGTCGGTAGCGGAGAATACCACACCAATCCTGGGCAGGAATTTATGTTGGGTGGTAATCTCCTCGTCAGGCTGGTCAAGATTCACGATATCATTATAAAATTCCTGTCGTCCTCCAAGCAGCAACTGGAGTCTCTTCCATTTCATCTGATCCTGGATATAGAATCCATAAGAATAGTATTTGGTAGGATCCGAAGGGAAATTCGTGAATTCATATTCACTAAGCTGGGCCACATTATAAGTGGGGTTGGCAAGGTCGAAATGCGGGACGTTTGGTATGGGATTTCCGTCCTCGTCGCGGAGGAAATTCGAGAGATCATCCAGGTCTCTGGATACACCCCCTCCGATTAACCTGTAACCCCTGGCAATATCCTGTGCATTTCCTACAGGTCGTTTTTGGGCGAGATAATCAAACCCGGCAACAATCTTGTGTTCGATTGCTCCAGTGTTGGATTTATATACAAAATAGGTGGATAGATTATCAGCAATGGTCTGTCCTTGCCTGTTGATCACCTGCATCCCCATCAGGGTAGGAATCGGATCACCATTTTCATCTATAGCAAAATCATTGGAAGTACGGTGTTCGAGCAGGTTCTCTTCAAAGAGGTACTTCATATAAGAAGCGTTTAAGGATAACGCCTCGGAAAATTTGTGATTCATAGACAACGTGGAGTAGACCACATCACTTTTTTGATAATCGCTTGTTTGATTTAGTGCGAAAGAGATAGGGGTAGAGTAGAGGTCGGTCCCAGCGGTGGCACCGAATATAGGTTGTCCCCTGTCCAGTTTTCCATCAAACCTGGTGATCACAAGATCAAAGTTTATCCTTGTCTTTTCCGTAGGTAGAAAGGAAATGGACGGTGCAATAACATAGGACTTGAATTCCTGAAGATTTCTGAAACTGTCTGAATTTTCGTAAGCTAAATTCAGTCTGTAAAGCAAGCTTTCGGACTCATTGATAGGACCTGTGAAATCAGCAGCTGTACGAAGGGTGTTGAAACTACCTAGTGTAAAATTAATGGACTTTCTGTCTTCGGAAAGCGGTTTCTTGGTAACTCTGTTCATGATGCCACCGGGGACTGAATTTCCAAACATCGCTGAGGCAGGCCCTTTGATGACCTCCACTCGTTCGATATTGGCAAGTAAAGGCTGAGGTCCGAAAAGTCCGACGACTCTCAGTCCATTGATATAGGTGTCTCCCGATCGAAAACCGCGGAACACAAAATCGTCGTAATAAGAGAACATGTTCACCCCACTCAGGTTCTTGACAATATCGTTCACACGATATGCCTGTTGATCAGCGAAAACCTCCTTTGTCACATAACTCACCGCCTGCGGAATATTTTTGATCGCGGTTGCCGTTTTGGTGGCAGCAAAAGTAACCTCGTTCTTGTACGTCCTTGCCCTTCTTCCCACGATTTCCACCTCCTGGAGGTCTTCACTGGAGATACTTAACTTAAAGTTCACAATGGCCTGTTCTCCCTGATTCACCGTTACCGTTTTGGTTTGATCGACATAACCAAGGAAGGAAGCCGTCATCTGGTAAGTTCCTGGCTCTACATTTTCAAAGGAGAACTTGCCCTCCATACCAACCATTTGACCGGTATTTCCAGACAGCTGCACGGTAGCTCCTACCAAGGCTTCACCAAGTTCATTAGTAACGGAACCTTTTATGCTGGTTTGTGAAAAAGAAAAATTGAAAGAAATAATGGATAAGAAGAGAAGAAACCTTCGCATGATTTGTTGGTTATTGGTTGGATTAGTGGGTTCAAATATATATCATCATTTTTATTTAGATCAAATATAAATTAAACTTTTTTGCAAAAATTTTTTATAAAAACACATACTCAAGTACTTACATCTGATTTAATGATTCTAGAAGATCAGAATAATCCCAGATATTCAACAGGATCTTAAAAATTGCTGTTCCTCATCATTCCGGAAAAGGAACATTTTGCATATACAGGAGCAGTAAAAATCTTGGTTATGGAAAGAACACTCCGAACGGGGTATTCTTATAGATCTCGAGATTGGGAGCAAGCTTCTTAGAAAATTCACTGATCCAGTTCTTCCGCGAGGCCGACGAGAATCCCTTCAGCACCACGAACGTAGCAAAGCCGGTACAAATTTTCATACTGGACGACCTCCCCAACGAGTTGACCGCCTTGCCTTGTGAGCCTGGTCACCAGTTCATCAATGTCTTTGACCGTGAACATCACCCTCAGGTATCCGAGGGAATTAACGGGCGCAACCCGATGATCTGATATCACGGAAGGCCGAAAAAATTTTGAAAGTTCAAGTCGGCTGTGGCCATCAGGGGTGACCATCATTGCAATTTCTACACGCTGGTCTCCCAGGCCGGTTACACGCCCCGCCCAATCTCCTTCAACAATGGCCCGCCCTTCCAGCTTTAATCCAATTTCCATAAAAAAAGCGATGGCTTTATCCAGTGACTCCACAACGATACCCACGTTGTCCATCCTAAGCAAAGTGTTGTTTGTCATAGCTTTTATCTTTCATTCGCCCTGAACCTTAAAAAGGAGCTGACCTGTACCTATTGTGGGCATTCTCATGATATATTCATTCCAGAACAAACCCCCATACCTCAACCAGATGAACCTGTTCCCGATCAGTCTACTCAAAGTATTCCGTCGCCTTCAATAAAAGACAGGATGGATGAAGATTCGGATTTTCGAAGAATTCATCCTGATCAGTGATCTTTACCGACTGCGCAATGTCTTTTTGAAGCATCGCCAAAACCTGTTTTGATAAAGGCGCGCTTTTTACCAGAACATTGAGCTCAAAATCATGGTAGGCACTGCGATGATTGAGATTATAGGACCCGACAAAGACTTCATCTGCAGCTTCATCAAGTGCGATTTTCCAGTGCGTCATTCTTCTATTGAAATCATATAGAGAGGTGCCTTTTTGAAAAGGTTTCCACATATTGCACTGAATGGCGCTCCTGTTCTGAGGATAATCATTTCCATCGGAGGTATAGGGGTTGATCAAAATAATCTTTTTAGCCTGTTCATCTGGCAGGGCGGCAAGCGTGTTCCAGACCTCCTCATCATTGACATAGGGGTTCTGGATGATAAATCTTCCCTGGCAGGTTCGCATTTTATGTAAATACAGATCCCGGATCTGATTGGAGTCCATACCGGGGAAAAATTCAAAAACGCTCATTCGATCTTCCCCATATTGCGCTTTTTTTCTGTAATGTTCGGTATAATCGAAGAGATCCCCGTCACGCACCATCCATTTTGATGCGAAATGCTTGTTCAGTTCTGTAGAGAAGGCCCCTTTGATCAGGATCCCTCCGTCGTGCCAATTGTGGGGATTGGGATTGGGATTTTCCGACTCGTCAACCCGGTATAGATATTTATTCCCAATATTTGCCCCCATCACGATGGAAGTCTCTCCATCAAATACCATCAGCTTTCTGTGGTCAAAGACATTGATATTGAAGAAAATCCCATCCTGAACCTTGTCCTGCATCTTCAGGAATTCTTCGGGCACCCCTTTATTCTGCAATTTTTTACGTTTCTCTTTCCAATGCCAGATATAGTAGGATTCATCGTCTGACGACAGGTATTTCACCCCGGAGGCGGCAAATATTTCCTGGAGTTCTTCAAAGGAAGAGCCAGCTGATGATCTCGTTTTTTCTATGAAACGGACAATTCTGCTCATTGGGGAATCGCTCATCACCCTGACCGTTATTCCTTCCCGGGCTCTTTTGGCCAGAGCGGAGGCAATCTCCATTCCGGCCTCGTCACTGTAGAAGAGCATTACCTGAAAATGAATAAAATGCTGGGCACGGTTGATTTCCCTTAGTAAGGTTTCCCTGATCTGAGGCCCATCGACAATGAGCTGCGTATAGTTCCCCGGATATTCAGGAGGATCATTCCTAAAAGATTCTTTCATCTTGACAGTTTCTGTTCTACCCTTGAAGATAGCAAATTTGTAAAAAGAAAACGCCAAATGTGACTTCTCCTTGGCATAATCAGTGTCCCAATTTCTCTTTCAGGCTAAGGGCATTTCGTGGTGCATATCCCCCGAGATCATTATTGAAGTAGACATAAACATCACAACCTTTTTCATGAATCTCTCGAATGTTGGCAGCAATCTCCTCCAGCTGCTTGTCCGAATAATCTCCGGAGTAATTCTGGCCATGAAACCGGAAATAGGTCCAGGTGGTGGTCAGTTCCATGGCATGATTGGGAATCATATCATGGACCACCAGGGCAGCCTGATGGCGCTGAAGGAGGGCGTATAGATCATCCCCAAGCCATTGCTTTTCCCTTACCTCAATAGCCCACCTCAATTCCCTAGGGGCTTCTGTAAGGAAGGCATCCAAACGTTCAAGATCAGGCTTCCATTTCGGGGGGAGCTGTACCAAAACCGGCCCCAGGGCTTCCTTGAGGTGAAGAACCCGGTCCAGAAAGTAATTAACATGCCCCTCAGGTTCCTTCAGTTTCTTTAGATGAGTTCCGAACCGGCTGTATTTAATCGCGTAAAGGAAATCTTTCGGAGCGGCCTTTCTCCACTGGTCAAATGTGTCGGCATCTGCCATCCTGTAGAAGGTATTGTTAATTTCCACGGTGTCGAAGAATTTGACGTAATGGTCAAACCAGCCACTGATGGGGAGATCATCAGGATAGAAATCTCCCTTCCAGTGTTTATATTGATATCCGCTTGTTCCTATTCTTATTTCAGCCATGGAATGTAATGCTACAATGAAGATAAGACAATTCTATTTCTGTACCGGGATACCTCATCAGGCGATGATATTATTAAAGTGTTAATTAAAATCCTCACCGGGAAATTTTTACCGCTTTTGGGTAAATTCGCGTTCACCCAAAATGACCAATCTGTATGAAAAATCCTGATTTTTCCAATATAAAACTGATCGTCAGTGACATGGACGGAACACTGCTCAACAGCGACCACGAAGTGAGTCCAGATTTCTTTGACCTTGTAAGAAAACTCAAGACCAGGGGGATCCGATTTGCGGTGGCAAGTGGTAGACAATACTACAGCCTGGTGGAACGGATGGAGCCGGTAAAGGAGGATCTGATTTTCATAGCGGAGAATGGGGCGATTGTAGTGGAGCAAGGGGAGGAGAAGCTTCTGGTACCCATGGAAGGAGATTTTGTCCATAGGATCATCAGGGAAGTCAAGGGTCTCAAAGGAGAAAAGCATCTGGTTCTTTGTGGAAGGAAGCAGGCGTACATCGAGAATACCGATCCGGAATTTATGGAACCTTTTCTCAACCACTACGAAAAATATGAGGTCGTTGATGATCTCCTGGAGGTGAAAGATGATGTTTTTTTGAAAGTCACTATTTGTGATCTTTCAGGAGCAGAGGAAAATTCGCTACCCTTTGTCTCCCATTTTAAAAAAGAGGCACAGGTGAAGCTCGCAGGAAAGATTTGGGTGGATTTCACGGCAAAAAGCGCCCAGAAAGGAAATGCAGTAAAAAGGGTGCAGGAGCTCTATAACATTAAAAAAGAGGAGACGATGTCCTTCGGAGATTATCTCAATGACGTAGAATTATTTGCCCAATCTGGAATCAGTTATGCAGTCGCCAATGCACATGAGGAGGTCAAGGCAGCAGCAGCTTTTCACACAGCGAGCAATGATGACGATGGCGTGGAAATTATTCTGAGAGAACTTCTGAAAAGCGAAAAAGTTAGGTAAGGAATCCTATCTCCGGATCTTCACTGCTGATCCGTTTCTCGAGCTTTTCGGCCAGCAGACAGAGCTCCTTCAGAGCTTCAGGAGACCGTTCCTCAAGATATTTATTATATCGGGAAGTAAAGCGCCTGGAAAGTTCCAGGGTGATAAGGCTAAAGGAATGGAAGTCTTTTTTCTGGTAAAGATCCCCTACCATCGCTTTCACCTGAAATATCAGGTTCGCCTTTTCGGCGGGTAATGTCTTGACAATATCAATGTCCATGTCCGTACGGTTACAATCCATACAAAGACAGGTGAAGTACATTAGATTAGATCAAGGGCAAACCAAATGTACCAGGTTTTCAGCCGCAATCTATGACAATGGCCTACTTTTCTATAAAAGGTGCTACATCCCCGGCTAAATGCACGGGAGGGTACAATTTCTGGCAATCAGTATTTAGCGGGTTCCCCTTCTTTGGGCAGCGTGTTGAGGATAAAAGACCTCAAATCATCATTCGCCTTTTTCAAATCGTCACGCCGCAGGTACATCATATGACCACTTGGATATGCTTCGAAATTAATCCTGTCCCGGAACCTGCCGCTGGGATCAAGCTGCCACATCGTGTACTTGGCATCAAAATAAGTCGTGGCTCCATCAAAGTACCCACTTTGGATGAGCACGTCAAGGTTCGGATTCTGGGCCATAGCTTGTCTGAGATTTTCACCAGTGTTGTTCCCCGTCCGATCCCACGGATGAACAGGACCAAACATATAATATTTCATGTCGGTCACGAAATTCAGTTCATTTTTCAGGTAATGATTGATGGCCGGAGTGAAGGAATGCAACCAGGAGGTAAGTTCAGCATTGTAATCCGGGGAATCTCCGGCAATTTTCCTGTCAAACCCAAGATATCGGGAATCAAGTCTTCCTACAGTCGCCCCTGAAGAATCCCGCAATAGATCTTTCCAGAAAAACCGGACGGGTACTTCAAGATTGTGCTGCAGGATCGTCTCCTTAGAAAGGCCGGAATATCTTGCCATTTGTGCAGCGACTTCCTGCCGCCTGCCTTCTTCCAGGAATCCTCCTTTTACAAGGGCTGGCAATAGTTCGTTAACTGCATAATCTTCCACCTCGAGCAGAAGTGGTTCAAGCTCCATTTCCTGTAGATCCGGTGGAAGCGCCTCATGATACCAAGCGGCAGCAGCAAAATATGGGAGCCTGTTGGCGACAGAAACCGGACCTTCCCGGTCGATTCCGATCTCGGTAGGGGAGACCAGAATCACCCCGTTGAGATACATCCACTGTTCATTCTGAAGTTCAAGTGCAAGCCCTGAAACCCTTGTAGTTCCGTAACTTTCACCGATCAGATATTTCGGGGAAAGCCAGCGGTTATTGCGATATACAAAAGTATTGATCCAGTCTGCGAGATAGCTGATATCCTGGTTTACCCCGAAAAACTGCTCACGATCCCTTTTCTTGTCGGAGTCCTCCGGCTCAATGATCCTGGAGTATCCCGTATTGACCGGGTTCACGTAAACGATATCTGCAACATCCAGAACAGAAAAGGGATTCTGCTTGATCCCGTAGGGTTGCAGGGGAAATCCTTCGTCATCTATTTCAAGAACCCGCGGGCCGGTATAGGCGATGTGCATCCAGACCGAAGCTGATCCGGGGCCGCCATTGAAGGAAATCAGCAGTGGCCGGTTCTTTTTATCTTCTACTCCTTTGCGTTCATAGAACGTATAGAACAGACTGGCGATCGGTGCTCCATCCTCATTCCAAACCGGCTGCATTCCTGTAGTTGCCGTGTAATCGACCCTGTCACCCATTATGTTTACCGAATGATTGGTGACAACAGTAGTATCGACGGGTATTGAAATTTCCTGGGCCCGGGAACCGGAAAAGATCAGAACCAGGAGAACAAGGGAGTATAGGTTTTTCATTTTAGGTTTCTTTTGTGAAGCCTAAAATAGAAAAATATTGTCAATCAGTCCGCTAATTGAACTCGTAAAAAAGCCCGATCCCCTTGTATTCTGCGCCTAAGGTTGGAATTACGGAAAGCTGCTGGTCCTCTTTTTTATGCAGTTCGGGGATCAAAATTCCGGCCGCTGCACCAACTGCATATCCCAGGATGTTATCGGTAAGGAAATGTTTTCCGGCAATCGTCCTGAGGTATCCTACCCAGGCCGGAATAATCGCCGCGGCAGCCCAGATATAGTGTCGGGCAGGGGAATCGGGATAAAAATCATTATAAACCTTGGCTGCAAAGAAAGTGGCAGATGCCGTTGCTGCAGTATGCCCTCCGAAGAAAGAACGCGTGGCACCAGCTTCTCTGCGAAGTTCCATAGGGACATCTTCATTGTAGGATAAAGGTCTGATACGATCTATGGTACCGGCTGACAGGGTATAGAGGGCACCCGTTACCGCCATGGATTCGATGTACAATACGGAAAGCTGTCCAAAATGGGAATCCATATCATCGGTAAGCATCATCAGGAAAGGAACGGCGAAGGAACCATAAAAGGGGTAATAGCTCAAATCATCAGCTCCGGTGTCATAGTAACCCGCCACCCACCGGTCCACAGCCGGCACATGATCCTCATCAAGACTTTCCACCTCCTCAATAGTAAGAGGTTCCTTGTCCTGAATCATCATAAATCCGGCGGCGTTTAAACCAAGCGTTCCGGCCAGTACTGCCCCGTCAACCAACCAGTCGGTCTTATATGGGGATTCCTCCCGATCCTGGGAATAAGTAGAAAAAGAAACTAGTAGAAGGAGGGCAAGGGTAAGAAATTTCGTCTGCATTTCGAATTTTTTTGTCCTCAAACTTCGCCTAAAGCCTCCGTATTGCCAATCGGTTTAACCAAAAAATAAGAAGATGCTCGGGAATTTTGGACAATTTTAAAGAAAAAACTGCCACCACCCACAGCTTTTTCCTATTCCTGAAGACATGGAAAACCGCTATTTCAGACTACGTTGAGCTTCTTTCTGTCGCTGATAGCTGAAAAGATTGTGTTCCTTGATCATTTCCGTGGTCCTTTCCGGTAGCATTTCCTCCCAGCCGCTTCTGCCTTCGGCAATCATCTGAAGAACCTCTCTGGAGAATATATCCAGAATTTCAGGATCGTAGTTCTTGATGTCGACCACCTTTCCATTATATTTGAAGAACTTGTAAAGTTCCTTCATTCTTGGATGTACTTTGAGGTTCTCGCTTGTAACGACATCCCCTGTCTCCTTGTCCTTAAGCGGGTAAAGATAAACTTTCAGATCCTTGAAGAACAGTTTCCCGAAGGCCTCGAGTATACCTCCGCTCAGGTGCCTGTAATATTTTTCATCAAAGATATCGATGAGATTGTTGACTCCCATGGCAAGGCCCATTCGTTCCTTGGTGTATCTCGAGAAGTATTCCACCACCCTGTAATACTCCTGGAAATTCGAGATCATCACAGTCTGGCCCAGGGAACATAACAGCTCTGCCCGGTCCATGAAATCCCTTTCATCGATCTCTCCCTCTGCCCGCAGGTTAGAAAGCGTGATTTCAAATATGACTTCAGTATTATCTTCTGATACCCTGTTTTCCTTGAGGAAAAGTTCCATGGAACGCTTGTACATATCCATGTTGACCTTGGTTACCGGCCGAAAACTTCCCCGGAGAGCCAGAATATTTTTTTTATAGAGGATCTTGGCGGGCAGAACGTTGTTTCCATCCGGGGCGAACATAACCGCCTCAGTCATACCATTCTTGACGAGCTGGAGGCTCATCAGGCGGTTATCAACTTTCTCAAAGCGAGGTCCGGAAAAGTTGATGGTATCGATCTCGATCTGATCCTTGTCTATGTGATCATAGAGGTACCTTAGAAGTTTCTTTGGATTGTCGTATTTATAATAGGCCCCGTAGATGAGATTCACCCCCAGGATTCCTAGCGTGTTTTGCTGCAGTCGGGCATCATTCTCATGAAAACGGACATGAAGAATGATTTCGTTATATGCCTCCTCGGGATGCACCTGATACCTGATCCCAACCCAGCCATGCCCCTTGTACTTCTTGGCGAAATCAATGGTGGCAACCGTATTGGCGTAGGTAAAGAAAAGTTTATTCGGATGTTTTTCTCTGGATATCCGTTGTTCGATGAGATTGGTCTCATGGGTAAGCATCTTTTTAAGACGCTCCTCAGTGACATAGCGCCGGTCATCTTCAATCCCATAGATGGCGTCACTGAAATCCTTGTCGTAGGCACTCATCGCCTTGGCAATTGTGCCTGATGCTCCCCCTGCCCGGAAGAAGTTCCGAACCGTCTCCTGGCCGGCTCCTATTTCAGAGAAGGTACCATAAATATTTTCATTAAGATTAATTCTGAGGGCTTTACTTTTGATCGATGGAACATTCTCGAATTCCCGGTCCCCCATTATGGTGATAGGCATAATTTTATCCTTTTAAAGAGTATCTCTGTACCATTTCAAAGGTACGCAAATGGCGGGCCAAACAAAAAATAATACTTAGTTTTGTCCTTAAAGTAATCGCTTTGAAAATCACTTTTTTGGGTACCGGTACTTCTCAGGGAATTCCAGTGATCGGAAGTGATCACCCCGTTTGCCTCAGCCCGGATCTTAAGGATAAAAGGCTTCGGGTATCCGCCCTGGTAGAGGTGGACGAAAAGGTACTGGTAATCGACTGTGGACCCGATTTTCGGCAACAGATGCTCAACAATGACGTCCGGCGGGTAGATGCCATTCTTTTTACCCATGAACACAGTGATCATACGGTCGGCCTGGACGATATCCGCCCCTATTTTTTCAGGCAGGGAGACATTCCCATATATGCGCATCACAGGGTTATGAATTCCTTGAGGAGGCGCTTCGACTACATCTTTACCACTGATGATAAATATCCCGGTGCCCCCAGTGTAAGGGAATATGTGATCCAGAACCTCCCTTTCGAGGCTGCCGGTATTCCGGTGGTTCCCATAGAGGTCATGCACAACAGGGTGCAGGTGTTCGGCTTCCGAATCCGAAATTTCGTCTACATCACCGATGCCAAGACAATCGAAGATGAGGAAGCGGAAAAAATCAAAGGTGCAGAAGTTCTGGTGATCAATGCCCTTAGACATGAATCCCACCATTCTCACTTCAATCTGGAAGAGGCGCTGCAATTTATTGAGCAGGTAAGACCGGAGAAAGCTTATCTCACTCACATCAGCCACAGGCTCGGGTTCCATGAAGAAGTCCAGGCCACCCTTCCGGAAAACGTATTTCTCGCTTACGACAACCTCAAAATAGAACTCTGATGAGAAAAAGCATCCTGTTATACCTCTTCCTGTTTGCAGCCCTCCTGGCGCTTTATTTCTATGTCACCGGTCATCGCGCCCTGGTGTCCTGTGAGCAGGACGTGGCTCAACTCAGGGAAGACCTGGAAGCGGCTCAGACAAAAAGCGACTCCCTTGCCCAGGCAGTACCCTCAGAAGGAATTTTCTCCCTGATGGGAAATGAAGAAGCTATGTCTTATTTTGAAGCACAGGGCCTTGACCCGGCGGAGATGAGCCAGAAGATCGAAGGCCTGATCATCGAGAAAAATCGGGTAGATGATGACAACGACCTCATTCCTTTTGAAGGGATGGAGGGCTATTTCAGAGTAAATCAGGTAAAGTTGCTCAACCACAAATGGGCGATCGCCAGTTTTTCAGATGGGAAATATTGGGGTGAGCTTTTGCTTTCCTATGAGGTGGAAGGGCAGGGGCAGGTAAGGATCACTACCGAGAATGCGCTGCTATACCCACTGAACTAGAGCCTCTGGGTAAGCCAATTTTTAAGCTCGAAGAGGTTTTGAGGAGAAACTCCGTGACCGACTGGAAATTCTGAATAAGAATTGACGATTCCCAGAGCGTCCAGGATTGGTTTGGTTTTCCTTGCCCACTCCACGGGTATCACCGGATCGGATATGCCATGGGAAGCATAGACGGCCAGTCTGGAAAAATCTCCCTTCTCATAACCATCCTTAAGAATGTTCTGATTGAGATAACCGCTTAGGCCAATTACATTCCGAACCAGGTGAGGGTAGGAGAGGGCAACGGCTAGTGCCAGAATACATCCCTGGCTGAATCCGACCAGGGTCACATTGTCCGCATCCACAGGATAGGCCGTTACAGCTTCGGCAATAAACGCGGCGATCTTTTCCCGGGAGGCAACTGCCTGTTCATCATTGCTGAATTTTCCCGATCCATCCCAGTTGATCTCATACCAGGCATGACCATAGGGTGGAAGGGCGTACGGTGCGCGAAGGGAAAGAATGAGTAGTTCCTCCGGCAGCTCGTCGGCAAAGGAGAACAAGTCGGCTTCATTGCTCCCATACCCATGTAGCATGATAAGCAGGGGAGTCCGCTCTGTTTGGGTTTTTGGTTTCCTCACCAGGTGGAACAAAGACAAATGGTTTACCTCCATTACCGAATCGTGCTAAACCAGTTTTGGAATTGTCTGCCCAGGCCAGGAATCTCGTTCTCCTCTCCCTGGATCGCCCCGATTAAGCCGTATCCCCAGAGTACCAGAATAAACAGGTAAAAAGGTCCTGATATCCACCAGGAATCAAACCAGGAAACAATTATTCCCAGCATGTAAAAGGTGATATGGACTCCAAGGGCCTGACGAATGTGAAAACTGGCAAAGGGATTTTTATTCTCGTTGTTCAGAAAATACGCGATAATCGTGCCTACTATAGTGAGATAGGCTACCACAGCAGCCGTTTTTCCCTCAGATGCAATTGAATTCATATCCGGATATTGCGATGAACAAAGTTAATGAATTCTGTCATTTTACCAGAATTTTGCTTTCCAAAAAAGATCCTTTGGCGTACACCCCGTAGACCCTGCCTTTCAGCGTAAGTCCTTCAAACAGGCTGTTCTTGGAGCTGCTCAGAATCTGGTTCCGGTTCATCGTGTAGGTGACCTCCGGATTAAAGAAGGTAAGATCCGCATCGGATCCCTCCTCGATGATGGGCTCCTGAATATCGAACCGACCGCGTCCACCAGTCAAGGCTTTGATGGCCGTCTTCAAAGAACACACCTGCATTAATGCCCCAAAAGCTGATTCAAGGCCCAGCGTTCCGAAAAGTGCATTATCAAATTCGGTTTTCTTGTTTTCAATGTCTATGGGAGTGTGATCAGTGGTAACCATGTCTATCGTTCCGTCCTTTATTCCACCGATCAATGCTTTAATATCCCCTCTGGTCCTCAGGGGTGGAAGAACCTTGGCATTGGTATCAAACTCCTTTAAGACATCGTCTGTAAAAAGCAGGTTATGGACAGAGACGCTACAGGAAACATCCAATCCCTTCTCCTTGGCCTCCCGAATCAGGTCTACAGCTCTTGCTGTTGAAATTGTAGGAATATGTAGTTTTCCTCCGGTATATTCCAGAATGAAAAGATCTCTTGCAATCTGAAGTTCCTCGGCCAGGGCTGGAATACCTTTTAGTCCAAGGAGGGTGCTGTTATGCTGTTCGTTGACCTGTCCATTCCCTGCGATCGCGCTGTCCTGAGGATAGGAGAGGATGAGGGCTCCGAAGTTCTGAGCATATTGTAGCGCGATCTTCAGCATGTTAGGGTTTTCCACCGGCTGCTTATAATCTCCAAAAGCGGTTGCCCCCGCCTGTTGCATATCATAGAGTTCCGCAAGGGCCTTGCCACGACTTTCCAGGGTGAGCGCCCCAATCGGATATAGCTCAACCGGCTGACCGGCAGCTTTCTGTCTCAGGAAAGAGACTGCACCTTTATTATCTGTAACCGGTTTATTACCCGGATTTACGGCAACGGCGGTAAAGCCACTCATCGCTGCAACACGCAGGCCGTTGGCAATCGTTTCTCGCTCCTCGAAACCCGGTTCTCCAAAATTTACACTACTGTCAAACCATCCTGGAGACACGTGCAGGTTCTCATATTCGAGTTCCTGATCTACATCCGCAGCTTCAATCGATGGGGAGATTCTCGATATTGTTCCATCCTGGATAAGGATATCCATGATCTTGTTGTCAAATGGACTCTCGTCATCGATAATTCTTGCAGATTTGATCAATATCTTCATTTGAGAAAAATTAAAATGAATATTTCCGTGAGGAGCATAGCAAGGGCAAAAATAATAAACCATTTCCAAAGGGTTTCGACTTCCCCGGCAGCCTCGATGCTCTGTAATGCCTCTGCCACACTTTCAGTGACCTCTAATCCAGCGATCTCCTTAGGTTCCTGAACGGTTGTCGCGTTTTCAAATCTGGAGATATTAAAGGAAAGCGTTTTTAACACCTGATCCTCCTTCCGGACCGTGAAGTGACCCGGTTGTGAAGGTAAGGCGTTGAGATAAAGGACTGTCTTTCCCCTGTAGTTTTGCTGCTGCGGAATGAAATCATCCTGGTCCGAGCTGAGCTTAAGGATCTGATCTTTTTCCAGTTCCGTCTGAAGGCTGATCTCCTGATCATTTCCGATCAGGTAATAAAGCCGAGGGGAACTTATCGCTGCATTTCCAATATTGAAAAAGGTAGGAACGATCAGGGGAGAATTCTGGAAGTCTGAGTTCCCGGAATTGATCGGAGCCGAAAACAGGTATACATTTCCGAGCTGACTCAAGAAGGGGTCTCCATTGCCATAGGATAGCACCGCATTTCCGCCCTCTATGACATAGGAAGTCTTAACGCGTGGATACTCAAAATTTCTGACTTCTTCCTGAAACACCCCTTCATAAAGCGGATGGTCATAATGGATTGTGGTGATAAGGCGTTCCCCCGTATGCATTTTCTTTAAATCCGGAAGGCCTGCCTGCTCCAAAAAGGTGGAATAGGAATCGGCAATGACATCTGCCGGAGGAATAATGACAACAGGTGTTTTTTCCTTTAGAAATTCCTGAAGATTTTGCGGGATGGTAATTTCCCCAATCTCGTTTAATATGATCAGGTCTGCCCGCTCAAGATGACCAAAGTCAACACTGTCCGGGGGAAAAGAATTGACCACAAACGCCGGCTCCTTGTATATACGCTTCAGAAAATCATCCGGTGCACTCCCGATAATCACAACCTGGATTGGCGCAGGTTTATTGATACTAAAAAAGAGCCTGTTGTCAAACTGAAAACCGTCCCCCGTTATGGTCACCAATCCTTCTGGAACCGGCGCTGTAGGGAAGCTGAAAGATACCTCTGATCGTTTTCCCTCGTGAAGTTCAACACTTTTCTTACCCAGGATTCTGTTTCCGTCATAAAGGGTAACGGCAAGCTGGGATGGCTCCGGATCAGTGTGGGAGATCTCCACTAACAGTTGGGTCTGATCGATTTGAGAACCCTCTATGTAAGCCGTGTCCACAGCATAATTTTTGACCGGTAGCGGTGGCAGCTTTACCAGGTAATTTTGTGCTCCCTTGATTTCCCAGGAATCAGGAGCTTCCGGCAATCTGAAGTCTGAAATCGCCAGAAAAACCTTTGGAGCCGCGGGATTATCTGAAAATGCTCTGGATGCCTTGACCCGAACTGCCTTCCAATCAAAGGGGCCAGGGCTGAAATTTATGCTTTGGATCTCCTTTTTGATGTCCTGCCCCTTCATCTTTGGATATTCCGCATCATTGGTAAACAATGTCACCTCAGCATTATCCGGCAGATCTTTCAGGAGGTCCTGAACAGCATTGGTCAGGAGAGGTCCCTGAGCTCCATCGACTTCCATACTGTAGGAATTGTCCAGGAATATGATCATTTCAGGATCTGTCCTCCTACCGTTCTCGGGGGGAATAAAGGGACCGGCAAAAGCAACTATGACGCTTGAGAGAAGCAGCAGACGGGTACAAAGCAGCAGCCATTTCTTGAGCACAGAACTCTTTCTGCCCTCGTACATGACCTTCTTCAAAAACCTGACGTTCGTAAAACTTTCCCTCGGAAATTTCCTGAACCTGAAAAGGTGAACAAGTATTGGAATGATCAGCAGAAAGAGCGCGTAAAGGACCTCAGGGTTCTTAAATGACATACAAGCTCAGCATAAATAACAACATTTAGAATTCTAACCTGACCTTCTAAACCAGAATTTGAAGGTGCTACCGTGATCGGGTTCGGAAGCAACAGTAATATCTCCTCCCATGTGATGCAACAATTTCTGAACTGTTGCAAGCCCAATACCGCTGCCGGGGTTTCCCTCCCTGTCATTGCGGTCCAAGGTGGCAAAAAGCTGGAATATCTTATCAAAACTTTCACGGGGGATTCCACTGCCGTTATCCTTTACCTCAAACTGATAAAAATCCCGGTCTTCTGTAAACCGGATATCGACCTTCCGGACCTTTTTGTCATTGTACTTGAGCGCGTTGCTGATCAGGTTCATGAAAATTTGGGCCAGAGCCGCTTTATTAACCTGTTCCAGATGCCCCTTCTCTGGATAACTGATCTCTATATCCGGATCAACGTTGTACAAATTTGTGATATTCTCAAAGAATTCCTTAAGGTCAACATCCTCCTCCTGTTTCTCCAGGATTTTCTCACTCCGATAAAAGGTCAGGAGTCCATCCACATAATTCCGGAGGCTGTAGGATGACTGGGTGAGAAAATCCACATATTGCCGGGTCTCTTCATCAAAATCCTCCATCTTTTCTTCTTTGAGAAGCTCAGTAAGAGAAATAATATTGGCCAGCGGGGACTTAATGTCGTGGGAAACCAGACTTGCAAATTTCTCGAGATCGTGATACTTCTGCTCGAGATTATGCTGGATTCGCTTGTATTGATTGTTTTGCTTCGTAATGAAGACCAGGTTCAGGATCTGATTAGTCAGGATCTTAAAACATTTCTGCTGTTCCGGAGTGGGATTCTTAGAATTTTTATCCAGCACCACAACATATCCCAGCCTTTCACCTTTTTCGGTTTTCAGGGCAATAGCGGAATAAAAGGAATATCCAAGAGCGGCCAGGTTGGAAAATCTCTCATCCTTTTTCAGGTCAGGAATGGTTAAATTGTCCTCTTTGGTCTCAACAGCCGTTTTCCAAAGGCATTCGTTATCCTGGACCGCCTGATCGACAGGACCGGAAGTAGCCTTCACCCAACATCTTTCTCCTTCTGTTACCATCAGGAACGCCACAGTTGCTTGATAAACCTGCGCGCATAAAAAAAGAAGTTCTGAATATTCCTGGGAAGGGGAGTTTTTTAGAATTTGGAATTCCTCAATTGGATAGCGATTCAGATTTTCGAATTCCGGTAATTCCTGACTGGGCATATTTGAAGAAGACTTTCTTTCGTTAAAGATATTAATTGCCCGCTAATTCCTTTTCTTTTTCAGCGAAAATTTAGTCATTCTTTCACAGCCGGAAAGGCGCTGGTAAGAAATCAGGGTACCGCATGGGTTTTTGCTCTGCAGAAGGGAACGCGGTCTTGGCATTGCCCTTTTTAATGCCCTATCTTTGCCAATTAATCCCCAAACCTGTTTGTATGATCCTTCCCGGAGATGAACTAAAAGATTTTCTCGAGGATAAGGTGGAACGCTACAACACCCCGGAATTCATAGCCTCCGATCCCATTTCTATTCCGCACAGGTTCCGGCTTAAGGAGGACATTGAAATTTCTGGCTTTCTGGCAGCCACAATCGCCTGGGGAAACCGCAAAAGCATCATCAAAAATGCCAACAGAATGATGGAACTGATGGGGCATTCTCCTTACGATTTCGTGATGCAACACCGAGAATCTGACCTGGAGCCTCTTCAGGGTTTCGTACATAGAACTTTCAACGGGAGTGATTTTGTTGGATTTATCAGAGGCCTTCGCCATATATACAGCCAATGTGGCGGTTTAGAAGCCGTTTTTTTTCAGTCCAAGGAACCGGAAAGCTTGCAACCGGCAATAAGCCATTTTAAAAAAGTGTTTTTTGAGGCATCCCTTCCTGACCGCACCCGCAAGCACATCAGCGATCCCCTCAGAGGATCGTCTGCTAAGAGGATCAACATGTTTCTTCGGTGGATGGTACGTCAGGATTCCAAAGGAGTGGATTTTGGGATCTGGTCCTCGATTCCCTCAAGTGCACTTTCATGTCCACTGGACATCCATTCAGGCAATGTCGCCCGAAAGCTGGGTCTCCTGCAAAGAAAGCAGAATGATGCCAAGGCTGTGACTGAATTGGATTCCCGGTTGCGCAGTATGGACCCGATTGATCCGGTGAAATACGATTTTGCGTTATTCGGACTTGGCGTATTCGAAAAGTTCTGACTGCAACCACTGCGAAAGCATAGCCCCTGCATCTCTGTTCCCGCAGTCCAAAATCCCTTCCCGTATAACGCTATTTCCCAGAGGACTTACTGATTCCCTTGCGTTCGGCCTTTTTATTCTGTCTGGCCCGTCTCTTGGCCTCTTTCGCCTGCTCTTTTAGCATCTTCCTCCGGTTTTTTGCCTGTTCCCGCTCAAGCTCCGCCAAGGCTTTCCCGTGGTACCTGTCTGAGGCAGCCATCGATTTTCGCTGCTCACGAGCTATTTCCCGCTTTCTTTTGGCCTCCTCCCGATACCATCTTGCTTCTCCTTTAGCCTTCTGCAGGAGCATTTTATGTCGCGTTTTGCGGCTTTCCCTTACTCGGGTTCGCTCTGATTTAGCCTCTTCACGGGTCCATTGATCGTTGACGGCATTCCTTTCCCTTACGCCAGTTTCACGGATCTGCCTTTCTTCTTTTGGTTGTTTTCTTTTTTCCAGCTGTCCGAACGGTTCCTCTTGTGCCTTACCTGAATAAGCGACAAAAAGGAAAAGAAAACCAAATAAATAGGGTATTGACTTTTTCATGATTTACGGTTTTTCTAAAAGAAGATCAAGTATTATGCCACCGGATGAAGAAAGGGGAGGAGCAGTGGGCTCAGCCTCTCATGCAATAGCTCAAAAAATCATAAGATACCCGGATTTCCGTCCATGTTTTTAACACAGAAATTTCTGCCGTGGCACGGTGGGTTTATTCAGCAGTAGCTTTGTTAAAGATCTTTCCGTCTACCATCGTCAGCTTCCTATCGGCCATATCGGCCAATTCCTCGTTGTGGGTGACAATAACAAAGGTCTGCCCGAATTCCTTCCTCAATTCGAAAAATAACCGATGAAGATTTTCCGCTGATTCGCTGTCGAGATTTCCAGAAGGTTCATCTGCGAAAATTACTCCCGGATTGTTGATCAGACTTCTGGCCACAGCTACCCGCTGTTGTTCACCTCCACTCATCTCTGCAGGTTTATGTGAAGCACGATCGGCCAGACCGAGAAAATCCAGCAGTTCTTTGGCCCGCGCCTCGGCCTGAGCTTGAGAAGTTTTTCGGATAAAGGCGGGGATACAGACATTTTCAAGTGCGGTGAATTCCGGCAAAAGCTGATGAAACTGGAAGATGAATCCGATGTTTTCATTCCTGAACCTTGCCAGGTCTTTGGCAGAGAGGGCATGGACGTCAGTGCTGTTAACCCTGAGCACTCCCTGCTGATCCGGGTCGGGTCTTTCCAGAGTGCCTAATATCTGAAGTAACGTAGTCTTTCCCGCCCCTGAGGCGCCTACGATGGAAACGATTTCTCCTTTTGGAATATAAAGATCTACCCCCTTTAGCACATGGAGGTTACTATAACTCTTATGGATATTCCTGGCTTCGATCATTATGCTGGCTTTCGATTACAATATTAACCCTTAAAGATGTTTTTTACGCGATTATAATCCAAATAATATACGATTCTTAGGCTAAGGTTCTGGCCAAGAGGCTCCTGGAATAATCGCTCCAGGCTTTGTAAATATGGGAGATCACTTCTGTTGTCCAGTTTAAATAAGGAATTCCGGTACAACAGGATCATTTCACTTCCTGGAGCGAACCGCCATTGATAACTAAGGTCCAGATTCCAGATATTGAAGTTGGCATTTGGATCATCAGCGGGTTCGAATTCAATATCGGAAAGCCTCCCATTATCTTTGAGGGTCCAGTAGTGGTTTGGGGAAAAAGTGGCCGCTGACCAGAAATTCCGAAAACTCAGATTGATGGCCTGGGTAGTGGAAAGGTTGTATACGCCTTCCAGGGAGTTCTCGATATTTTGCCTGTCCCGGAGGCCAAAAATCACTTCGTCCGGCAAAAGGCTGACAAAGCTTCGTCTGTCCTTTTCTCTGTAGTATTCGAACTCATAGATCAGCATCATCCTGTCGTTTACCCGAAACCTTGGTTCGATATTAAAACTGAATTGCTGATAATGCGAGTCTATACCCGTCCCATATCCCATCCTGGAATCTATGGCGAGGGTCTTGCGGTAATCAGAGGAGATCCAGCCTTCGAAAAAGCTTTCGGCCGGGTAGATCACAAAAAGCCCTTCCCGACGCGGCTCAAAAAAATCCCGCTGTTTCGTATTGAATTCAGCCGAACCTCCAAAAGCAAAACGTTGCCTTGTCATACCGAAGAAATTGACACCTCCCCCTGAACCGGTTTCTACGCCGGGATCATATCGCCTGCTATGCTGTCCCGTAAGACTGATGTTATAGGAATTGAATATGCCCTGAGGCTCAAATATCCTGTAGGAAAGGCTCCCGATGAAATTATTGTAGTTGTTGATCAGGTTCAATCCCATGTCATTGATGTCGTAGGTCTGGTTGGCGAAATCATGGATAATGCTGTACCTGAAATTTCCTTTGGACCTTTCAAGACTCAACGTGGAGGCAAAACCGTTTTTGTTGCGCTCCGCCAAATTTACATGGCTCATCTTTGCCTCTCCTGAAAAATTGAAAGAACTCGATCGGTTGTAGACGTCAAAAAGAAAACCGGTAACGTTGGCGTCCCTGAAATGGCCTTCCCGGGTGACATTGGTATTGATCAGAGAAACCGAGGATTTTTGATCCAGTTGTTGATCAAGAACCAGGATATTATAATTTGCAAACGGTTCCGTGACAACGCTTCTGATCTCATTTGTGGAGGTATTCTTCAGTACGGCACTTTCAGATTCGGTTACTGCATTGAAAAATCCAATCCCCAAACCATCCTGGGTCCTCCCGGATATCTTCAAAGCATTGAGTAGATCCGTCTTTTCGGGATTTTCAATAATCTGCTCTTCGGCTAATTTTTGTTCCTGAACTTCATGAAAACCTATGGGGGTGTCTCCAATTCTCCGGGAGTAAAAGAGATCTCCTTTGCTGAACAATTCTGTTCCTTCCGTGAAGAAGGCGCGGTTCTCCCCAAAGGTCTGTTCAAAAGGACTTAGATTAAGCTCCACCTCATCATAAGCGGTCTGACCAAAATCGGGTACGAGAGTAGCATCAAGGGTGAAGGCATCACTAATCCCATATTTCAGATCCATTCCTGCACTTAAAAGTGTTTCCGACTCCCCCTGAAAATGATCAATGGCCGCTGATACGTACGGATATAAGCTCAGCCTGACCGGAGCGTCAACATTTGATATTCCTCGCAATAGACCATTATAGTGGGTCATCTTACCTACTGATTTGTCGATGTAGTTCCAGACGTAGGTCCTGTTCAGGTGGTTGATTTTACGTGCGAGCTGAATACTCCATAACTGCTCCTGTTTTTCCGGAAATCTGAGGGCCGAATACGGGATCTTCATTTCAGCATACCAGCCTTTTTCGTCAATCGAGCTCTTTGCCTCCCAGACCGTATTGAAGGCATAATCTTCAGATTCTCCTTTCATTTTGGCATCTGCCAAGGTTCCCGCTGCAGTCACCACAAACCTGTTCTGGTTTTCTCCATCGTTGTAGGTATTGATGTCCAAAAGAAAAAAATCAGCGATGGGGAGGTTATCGCGTTGTGCAAATTCTCTCCGGATCCTGTGGGGCTCGTTGTCATACAGGAATGCTGCAACATAAATGGCATCATCGGTGTACCCAATCCTGACCTCCGTCCGATGGGTATCAGGAGCTGGGGTTCCATCTCCAGGTTCCACCATGACAAAATCGGTAGCTACAGGAAGGTCTTGCCAGATTTTCTCATCCGGGATTCCATCTATCACAGGTGCCGTGTCAATGCGCTGAGTGGTATAGACTTTCTTTGATTTTGAATCCTGGTCCTGAGACACTGCTGGCTGAAAAACAGAAAAAAGGATTAGAAACAAAAGGTATTTACACGACATTAGGACGAAAATTTTCGGGTGCACAATGTTACTAAAGTTCTGACAAACTCTGAGGAATAAGTTGCCTGAGAAGCTGATTTTACGTACTTTTTTTAAAAATATCCTATGGAAAAAAAACAAATTGAACTGGCGACTCTGGCCGCCGGCTGCTTCTGGTGTACCGAGGCCGTTTTTCAACGAGTGGAAGGAGTAGACGAGATCCGGTCAGGGTTCACGGGCGGACATATAAAGAATCCTGCATATCGTGAAGTAGTCTCCGGACGAACCGGCCATGCCGAAGCTGTCGAAATTCGATTTGACCCTTCGGTGACCACATACGAAGAAATCCTTTATATTTTTTTTGCTACTCATGATCCCACTACCCTGAACAGGCAGCAACACGATATAGGAACCCAGTACAGGAGTGCGATTTTCTATCATTCTCCTGAACAAAAATCAATTGCAGAAAAGGTGATCCAAAACCTGGAGGAAGAAAAGGTTTTCTCAGATCCGATAGTAACCGAAGTCAAACCGGCTGAATTCTTCTTTGAAGCCGAGCAGGAACATCACAATTATTATAACCGGCATCCTGAGCAGCCCTACTGCAGGGTGATCATCAGCCCAAAGGTTCAGAAACTCAAGCAAAAATTCTCTCATAAGTTTCGGGAACCGGTAGGGGGGCAGTAAAAAAATGGCACTTTTCTTGATTTGTCTGGCGGAAAAAAGGCTATGGAAATTGTAAAGAAAAAATTGCTGATTAAAAGTATTGGCTATGATGCCATCGGTATGCTTAGCACGGCAGTGCCACTGATTGGACCCTTTCTCGATCTCCTCTGGGCTCCTTATGCCGCTAAGAAGATGTCCGAGATGTATTCCGGAAAAAAAGGAAAGTTTGCCTCAGTGCTTGTTTTTATTGAAGAGGTACTGCCCTTTACAGACATTATTCCAACCTTTACCCTCATGTGGTGTTACAACTACATATGGAAGGGCAGTACCTCAAGAATGATCAGGATCTGAACCCGACCCCCAGCTTTACATGGTCACTCCCAGACCAAACGTAATGTTTCTTCCGATGTTAGGTATCCCGTCGGGTTTCAGTCGGGAAAGATGAGAGATGTAGCTCCTGTCCAGCAGGTTTTTCCCGCTTAGGGCCACCTCGAAAAGAAAGTCTCCTGTCCTGAAGCTGGTTCCCAAAGTGGCGTTCAATAAGGAGTATCCCGGAGTTGCAGTTTCGAACACCGCCTCCCGGTCCTGATCGAGAACGCTCCTCAGGGAAAGGGAACCGTAAGTCTCCCCCAGACTACCCGGGTTCGGCAATTCCACCCGCAGCGTGTTCAGAATGGAAAAAGCTGGGATCAGAGGTAAATAGCGACCATCCTTACGTTTTCCAATGACGGATTCCACTGAGCTCTCAACATGGAGCCAGTCCAGCGGATGTGGGTGCAGGTGAATTCCTGCCTCTCCTCCGTACAGTACCGCATCTTCCTGCTGATATCTGTATACCGGATCCGCTTCGATAAATGCTCCAGTTGGGTTGAGAAAGATATACTCATTTATCCTGTTATAGAATCCATTGGCGAATACCTCAAGATGTTGATTCCCGTATTCAAGGGCCAGGTCGAGCTGAAAGTTTCGTTCATGCTCCAGCAGTGGATTCCCAATTTCAAAGCGGTTTGTACCATGATGGCTTCCGTAGGAGGTTAGTTCCGCTAAATTTGGGGCCCTGAACCCTGTAGCCACATTCACTCTGGCTACGAAGTGCTCCGAGAGCGCCATTTTGGCACCCAAGGCGCCGTTGTAGCTCTTGAAGGACCGGTCAACAGCCATGAGCTGCTCCGTGGCCTCCGAAACAATTTCCCGGTGGTCAAACCGGAGGCCTCCCTGGAGGTCCAACAGGTCGAAGTGGTAATGCGCAGTGGCCATGACTCCGATGTCGGTAGTAATAGCATCGGGAATCAGAATTTCTTCGGCAAAATTCTCATTTATCTGATGCATACCCTGGAGACCGACCACGGCTTCCAGCCTATCTTTCTTTGGAAGGTGGTATTTCAGGTCGTAATTCAGGGTGGTGAGATGCATCTCCAAGGCAGGCCCTTCTTCAGCATGTTCCTCGTGCTCCTCAGCAGATTCCCCGTGGTGATCCTCAAATTCCTGTCTGTCATTGAATAAGTAGCCGAGTTTCAGATCCAGGCTAGAGGAGGCAAAATGGTAGGTGTTGTCCAGGCTGAGGATGTGGTTTCTGACCCACTGGTAAGGTTCAGAGGGAACCTTGGAATCACTCTGGATTCCTATTTCTTCCGGAATTCCCGTCTTGCTGTTATTGAAGTTGTACCGCAGATCCCCTCGGTAGTCTCCTGAAGAATAGCCCAGGCCTGATTTAATATCGAATTCGCGGAACCTGGTGTTGGTCACCCTCAGCTCCGACGGGATCCGATAATCCGAATGGGCCGCATGGTTTCCTCTGACAAGAAACTTCAGTTTCTCGCCGGAAGCTTTATAGGCACCTTCGACTTCAACACCTTCGGTATTGGAATAATACGTTGTACTGGCATGTGCCTCTGATTCATTGGGACCGGCATACCTTTCTGGGTTCAGATAGATCACCCCGCCCAAGGCATCACTTCCATACAACAAGGAGGCCGGACCTTTTATGATTTCTACGCTCTCGACTCCCGAACTGTTCAGACCCAGGCCGTGTTCCGAACCGAATTGCTGATTTTCATAACGAACCCCCTGGGCATAAACGAGTACCCGGTTCGCGCTTAAGCCCCGGATTACCGGTTTTCCGATACCACTCCCCGTGGAAATACTCGAAACCCCGGGAACCTGGGAAATCCCTTCCACAATATTCAGGCTCCCACTGCGCTGGATCTCCTCTGCGGTCGCACGTTCCACTTTCATGACATTGTCCCGTTGTAGCTGGTGGAAAGGCGTGGAAATAATCACGGCGTCCATCTCTATGGCTGTAGGGGCAAGTTCAATGGTCAGGTCCGCCTCCACAGGAACCTTAATCGTTTTTCTCTGGGTCTGATACTTATCAAGGGAGACGATCAGTTCATGAACCCCTTCTGGAAGTTCACTAATGACAAAAATTCCTTCAAGATTTGAAATAGTAGCCCTTTCCGGTTTGGAAAGAGAAATGGTGACCCCGGGAATGGGAAACCCGGTTTCTGCATCCTTCACCGTTCCGGTTACAGTATGCTGGCTATAAGTTATACTAACGGTAAAAAAGAGAAGACCGCACAAGAAGCGCTTCATAAGTTTTTAATTTTAAGTGAAAGAAATGATTGGATTGTCAGGACTTATACGACCGGAGGAGCGCGAAGTCCGTTGCATATGCATTCCTTCAAATAAAATACCGCAGGATCGGCTTCAATAAGCCTTCCTTCAATGCCTTCAGCGAAATGGGCACCCTGATCGGCTGCAGAAAAAGTATATAGGGGATGGTAGAACTGGAGGATATCGCATTCGGAATCTTCCGAATGCACATGGGAATCCTGAAAGGAATTACAAACCTGGTGATGGTGATCCAGTACCACGAGATGGATCAGGTCTACGGACAGCGGTATAGCTACTAGGGCAACAAGAAAAACCGCTGATATCTGCCTGATCGCTTTGAGCATCATTTCAGGATTCTGGACAGTCCCAATCGCACCAGCATATTTTTTTCGAAGTTCCAGAAGAACCTGAATTGGCCGAAAAGCCAACCGTAGAGAACCAGTAATACCTGGTATATCGGAAAGATGATCAGGATGCGCAAAATGTAATAGATCAGGCCTCCCCACAGAAAATCATCTGAGAAATTGGCCCGTGAAATCCCAAGAAATTCCAGAATGGGTTTCCCAACAAAAAGCGAAGAGGAACCTGTAATGCTGAATACGATGATAATCAGTATGATTTGCAGGTTAGAGGAAATACCCCAGCGTTTTTTTAGTCTTTCCATTGGGCAAAGATAACAAAGAATTGGTAAAAGCCGGAATGGTCAGGGTCGAACTGGAACAGAAAATCTCTCCCCATGTTCATGGGCAAGATAGGCGAAATAATTATATAACTTATAGTTTACCTCATAGCCGTAGTCGATCCCTGGCTCATAATTTATGGTCTGTGTATAGATCTCGGGATCATAGCGGAACGGCTGATGGACCCGTTGGTTGTAATCGGTGACCAGAAACTGGTTCTTGTTCTCCAGGTAGGACAGAGAATAGTATCCTTCGGGTTTGGCAATCGCGTGAAGAAAGTAGGAGTAGCCTGGGTCGATGATCAGGATCTCGTATTCCAGACTGTCATTGGCTATACGCACTGTATCGCTGATGCCGGGAGCGGAATCGGAAAGTTTCCGGTTCCGGGTCGCTGAGCAGCTGTAGACAAACAGGGCGAGGAGCAGGAAATATAGCAGTGTTCTCATCATCGCATCCTTTAGGAGATTCTGATAAAAAGCCAAAACCCTTGTTATCAGATTTTTTCTTTAAGGTACAAAAAACATTCCAGGATGAAACGAAGAACCGGACCTTAAACTTTTGATCCCTGGTTGATCTTCTTGATCTGATCGGCCAGCTCCATACCAATACGCTCCTGAGCTTCTTCCGTGGCCGCACCTATATGAGGGCTGAGGGAAATTTTCCCGTTCATCAGAACTTTAATAGCCGGAGCAGGCTCATCCACAAAAGTATCCAGCCCGGCAAACGCCACCTTTCCTGATTCCAGCGCCTCCACAAGAGCGACCTCATCTATTACGCCTCCCCGGGCAGCATTGATGATTCCCACCCCGTCCTTCATTTTTGAAAATTCTTCCCGGCCGATAAGAGGTTCCTTCTGGGCAGGAACATGCAAGGTGATATAATCTGCCTTTCCGAGCATCTCAGCAACCGGAAAACATGCTACTTCAAAAGAAATCTCTCTGCCATCAAAAAATTGGAGCTTCACTTCTTCCGAGCCTTCCGTCTGACTTCCTGCAATGACTTTCATTCCGATTCCCAGGGCGATCTTTGCAACTTCCCGACCGATTCTGCCCAATCCGATAATCCCAAGGGTCTTGCCCCGAAGTTCTCTCCCCCCGGAATAGCTCTTTTTGAGATCCTTAAACCTGGAATCTCCTTCAAGTGGCATGTTTCTATTGGCGTCATGCAGGAACCTTACCCCTCCAAAGAGGTGAGCAAACACGAGTTCAGCCACCGAAGCCGAAGAGGCAGCGGGGGTGTTGATCACCTTAATGCCTTTACTTCTGGCATAATCCACATCGATGTTATCCATTCCAACCCCGGCGCGACCAATGATCTTCAGACCAGGACACGCATCGATCAGGTCCTTCCGAACCTTTGTGGCACTGCGAACCAGAATCACCTGAATGTCATTTTTCAGAATAAAGTCCCGCAGCTGTTCCTGGGCCACCCTGGTAGTTATCACTTCGAATCCGGCATCCTCCAGGCTTTTCTGTCCTCCCGGCGAAATACCGTCATTGGCTAATATTTTCATAAAGCTTCTAGGATTTGGTCAGGCCTTTCTTTCAAGTTCACTCATGACATCCACCAGGACCTGTACACTCTCTAAAGGCAGCGCATTATACATGGAAGCTCTGTAACCCCCCACGCTTCTGTGTCCGTTCAGACCATTGATACCTGCTTCCTTCCACATGCTGTCAAATGACTCCTTGAGCGTATCATCCACCAGATTAAAGGTGGCGTTCATCGCAGAACGATGATCCTTATCTGCATATCCTTCAAAAAGCGGATTGATGTCGATCTCCGAATATAGTAAATCGGCTTTTTTCTGATTTCGTTCCGCAGCAGCCTTGATGCCACCCTGCCGCTTCAGCCAGCGCATGGTGAGCAGGGAAACATAGACCGCGTACACTGCAGGAGTATTGAACATACTTGCCTTGTTGATATGGACCTGGTAATCCATCATTGAAGGCAGGGACCGCTGCGTTTTACCCAGCAGATCCTCTTTTACGATAACCAGCGTTGTTCCTGCCGGTCCCATATTCTTTTGGGCCCCGGCATAGATCAGATCAAACTTCGAAAAGTCGAGTTCCCGGGAGAATATATCGCTGCTCATATCACAGACCACGGGCCGTGGGGTGTCTGGGAAATCCTTCATCTGGGTCCCATAAATGGTGTTGTTGCTGGTACAATGAAAATAATCAACGTCCGTCGGGATGAAATATCCCGTTGGAATATATCGGAAATCCCTGTCGGCTGAGGAAGCGATTTCGTTAACCTCTCCGAAAAATTTAGCTTCCTTGATCGCCTTTGTGCTCCAGGTTCCTGTATTGAGATAGGCCGCTTTTTTGTTGAGCAGATTATAGGGAACCATTAGGAACTGGGTGCTGGCACCTCCCTGGAGGAAGAGCGCCTTGTATCCTTTTCCCTCAAGACCGAGCAGTTCCAGCGCGAGACTTCTGGCTTCCTCCATTACATCGACAAAATCCTTGCTTCTGTGGGAGATTTCAAGAATCGAAAGGCCTGAACCGTTAAAATCAAGAACGGCCTTGGAAGCTTCCTCGAAAACCTCTTTCGGAAGAATGCAGGGTCCTGCACTATAATTATGTTTTTTCATTTTCCTGTTTTTTGACACTTACAAATATGAGAAAAACCCAACGCATTGCCGTTATGTAAATGATAATTTCGGAGTAAAACCTCTTAAAAATTCTGCTTTTCCTAAATCTTTTCCGTTAAAAATGAAATGGTGTCCACCCCATCGGCATAATCCCACAATTGCGGCTGTTGGGTTTTACCAAAAAGAACTTCCTGAGCAAAAACCCCCTTGCTCACTATACATTGAATGCTGTCCTCCTGCCGAAGGATCTCCTGACGCACCTGGGATAAGCTGGAATAGGTCTCATAATAGAGGGTAGCAATAGGGGACCCAAGGCCTGGGTCCTTCTTGAGGATAAGAAAACCATTCTCGAGCAGCTCGAACTGGCTCATCAGGTAAACCGCTTTATTATAATCGTAGTTATTGGCATATTTCGCGTGGTCGATCAGGTGCTTCCATGGATAAATGGCATTAAAGAAGCGATCGAAATCAAAACCCTCGGGAAGGTACAGTTTGGAGACATTGCGGCAGCCGAGGCCAAAGTACCTGAATATATCTTCCCCCAGGGCTCTTAATTCTTCTGGGCTTTCCTCACCGGTCAGGACTGCGACTGAGTGCCGGTTCTTTCTAATGATAGAGGGAACATTCCTGAAGTAGTATTCGAAATAACGGGAGGTATTGTTACTTCCGGTGGCTACGATCGCGTCATAACCCGACATGCGATCCCCACCGCCTGAGGTCTGTTCGAGCAGGGTCATCCTGTCCTTCCAATTCGGCACAAGGGCCTGCAGGTATTCCACGATCACCGGCATTAAAACCCGGTCGTTAGAGGACTGCCTTATGATCGCAGCGTGGCCACAGATAAGAACGCAAAGCAGGTCGTGTAATCCGACAAGAGGAATATTCCCTGCCATCACAAGACCGATTTTCCGGGGGGAAACTCCTTCAAAAGTATATCGGGAGAGCCAATGCTCCAGGTTTTCCCGGGTAAGCGCTTCACCCCACTGTTCCAGACTGAATAGTACATTGTCCCGGGTAAACCATCCGTTATGGTGAACCGCCTGTTCTATCGCGTGTTCAAGCCGTTCCAAATAAGGGTCATTAAAGGGAATTTCCTGCTGCTTTACAATACCAGATCGCCTGAACTGACCCAGAAAATCTCCCAGGTTCTCCAAAGCTTCCATTCTCTCTTCGATTGTCATCCCCTTATTTGTTTTAGAACTGTTTTGGCTTTAAATTTGTGCAAATTTAGAATAAAAAGAGCTATGGCAATCATTATAACCGACGAATGCATAAACTGCGGGGCCTGCGAACCTGAATGTCCGAATACCGCAATTTATGAAGGCGCCGATGACTGGAGATACGCCGATGGAACAGATCTCCATGGGGATGTGATCCTTCCGAGTGGAAAAAATGCCAATGCGGAAGAGGCAATGGAGCCATTGAGCGATGAGATCTACTATATCGTACCTGATAAGTGTACTGAATGTGTCGGATTTCACGAGGAGCCTCAGTGTGCTGCAGTCTGTCCTGTGGATTGCTGTGTTCCTGATCCCGCTAATGAAGAAACCCAGGAGGAGTTGCTGGGCAAACAGCGGTTTATGCATCACGACGATTAACCCCCAGTTTATAGGTTAAAAACGTTGCCATGACTGCTCAGGCTGTCGAGTTTGAAGTCGGTGACAACGCATCCATTTGAAAAAATAGTTTGACTTCCAGAAAGCGTTGTGGATCCAGCATTGTGGATTTCCTTTTGGTTATGGATATGCCCAAAAAGATGAAGCACCGGATGTATCCTGCGGATTTGTTTCAGAAGGTTTCTGCAACCGCAGAACTGCAATTGGCCATGGAGGTCATAAGTGAGGTCGAGTATTCCCATGGGAGGTGTGTGGGTGACGACAATATCTGTATCCTTTGGAATTTGCTCCCAGAGCAAGGGAAGTTTTCCTCTGGACTTCATAAAGGCCCAGTCCCCGAAGGTGGGGGAGAAGGGGCTTCCCCAGATTTTTAATCCGTCTATGCTGACCTCCTCATTCTCCAGATAACAAATTCCCATCTTTTCTATCTCCGCTTTGGTTACCAGTCTTTTTTCGATGGCAGTGGAATGGTTTCCGGCGACCATTACCTTATGTTCCGCCTTCAGTTGAGCAAACCATTCGAGAAAGTCCCTGGATTCCGGTTCGTTGAGCACAGGATTTCTGTGGTTGCTCTCGTCCCCGCTGAAGATGATCAGGTCGATTCCTTCCGGAATCTCCAGTTGCCGGTGAAGGCCATGACTGTCGCTGAAATGCAGTATTTTCATTTTTTCTGGACCAAAAAAAACCCGCAGGAAGTCCTACGGGTTCTTATAACAGTTTTTCCGAAGGAATTATTTAATCTCGACTACCTCAAGATCAAAGATCAGATCTCCTGACTTCCGCATTTTAACACCCAAAACAAAAAACTGAACTTAAATATTTTTG
>CAMPKA010000004.1 GCA_946887075.1 uncultured Salinimicrobium sp. | reverse complement strand
GGTAATGTTGGCACCAGCTGAAATCACCGGTTTCTGATCATCTGTAACGGTGACGGTCTGGGTTACCGCAGTGGCGGCATTGCCGTTGTCATCGGTAACATTCCAGGTAATGGTGGTGGTTCCGATAGGGTAAAGATCGCTCAGCGCTTTGCCGTCATCCCTGGTTCCGGTAGGAGTTCCTACGGTACAGTTATCTGTAGCGGTAGCTTGGGATATTGTGACGGAGGCCCCACAAGTGTTGGAATCTGCCGTCTTGGTAATGTTGGCACCAGCTGAAATCACCGGTTTCTGATCATCTGTAACGGTGACGCTTTGACTGGCGGTTGCAGAGTTGCCTGCACTGTCGTAGGCCGTCCAGGTAACCACTGTTGTACCTACAGGAAAAACTGTGGGGGCATCATTTTCCACCGAAGCGACCTCGCAGTTATCACTGGTTGTTGGAGTGCCTAAAGAAAGATTGGAGGCATTACAACTGCCACCATCGCTGTTAACGTTAAGATCTGCAGGTGCAGAAATCGTAGGGTCGGTGACATCGTTGTCACAAGAATCTTCAAGGGAAAGGGAAAAGATTCCGAAACGCATACTTTTCCAGTCCATTTCCACCTGAAGGGCAGCTTTTGGATAGATATAGGAGTTGTGACTGGCCTTGCTCCAATAGGAAGATATGCCGGTTACCAGCATAATAAGAAGACCAGAAAATTTTAGAGAAGTAAAAATTTTCTCCATACACCTAGGAATAAGAAACTTAGGGTCAAAAGTAGGAAAAAAAACATAGCTGTTAAGATTTTTTTGAGAAAAATGTCTTTAAAGTGCATGATAATTCCGACGAAATGCAGATTTTGCCTGGTTTCCCTACTCCTATAGATAAAAAAAAATGCCCCGAAATCGGGGCATTTTGAAGCTGGATCCGGTGGATTCCTGCTATTCGAGAATCACTTTTTTCGTGCTGATACCGGACTGCGTCTTCACTTTTACAACATATACACCTGAACTGAATTTCCTGACTGGCAATCGAACCTCTGGACCTTCTGGAATATCATAATATTCATGTACCTGTTGCCCAAGAAGGTTAGAGAGGAGTATTTTCTGAATCTTGTGGAGTTTAGGATTCTCTATAAGGATCTCCCTGGTCCCGTTAATATAAAGGATCCGGAAATCCCCTTCATCTACAACTGGTGCCTCGGGTTCCTCCACGGCCGTCTTGTCCTGGAATACGATTTTGAACCTGTCGAGAAAAACACCAACTTTGGATGTGGTCTCATAGGGTCCCTGCCGCAGGTTGTGGATTTTCTGTTCCAGACTATCCTTCAGGAATATATTCATGCCCCCGGGGATATTTTCCAGGTCATCAATCGTGATGCTCAGGGCACCTTCCTGGCTGATCTTCATTCCCAGCTGAAGTTCCCGATCCAGGTTAAAATCCTGAATTCCCTGGATGACGAATTCATGCTCTCCGAAATACCAATACAGATCTTCCTGGTTATCCTCAATTAGAGGAGCATCATATCCAAGATCAAACAGATCAGTGGCATTTTCATCTGCTGTTACCAGGATCTGCCTGTGGTATCCCATAGGGGACCGGAATTTCAGCCAGATCTTTCTTTGGGGCACCTCCTGCTGGAAGGTAGTTCCTGTCACGGAACCTTTTAATTTATCCCTTTCCTGAGAATGGAACACGGATTCCTCGTCAGTTTCGCGATGATACCCTCGCTGTCCATTATTAAACTCGATTTGGCCTCCGTGGATGGTTATTCCTGATATTTCTGAAACCACGGGATCAAGGGCAGTGTTTACAAAGAAGGCTTGGCCAATGGGGATGTACATTCCCGGCATTTTTCCTCCCTCCTGATCAGTATTGTTTATCCTGTCATCATTGGCCACGGCCTTGATGCCTCCTGAGAGATTATAGACTGCATATCCCCCGATATATTCCTGGAGGTAATGGGTGGAGCCCGCAAAATGGGACCAGAAATAAAGGGAGCCATTGAACACGTTAGTTTCATTTTCACCCCCTGCCACGTCCTTCAGGTTGTCGCGGATGAACTGGTCTGCATTTATTGCGGAAGGATACGGATTACCAATCAGGTAGTTTACCCCGTCACCAGCTGCACTCATAGGGTCCATTAAGATCGATCCATTGTTCGGCAAACCTTTGAAGGTATAGTTCTGGGGATCTTCGATGGCAGCGCTTCCTGAAGTCCCTTTCATGGTATAACCCTCACCTACGTCAATTAATCCATCTTTACCTAACCATTCCCAGGAAAAGTAGTCGTTTGCCAGGCCATGGAATTTATAGAGCCAGTAGGTGCTGATCTTAATCGGGCTGGTCAAGGCACCGTCGGCATAGAAATAGGTTCCGCCAAAATCGATGGGTCGTGGTGTTTGCGTGGTTCCGTCCAGCATGACCGACGAAATGGAATAATCCGCGTTGAGCCCGCCTGGGCTGACGGGAGAGCTCCAGTAATTATAGTTGAAGCTGCTTCTGGTCCCTTGTTGGTCCCTTTCCAGCCAACCCTGGCTCGAGGCGTCGAGAATGCTTGCCAGATCCTGGACCAGCTGCGATTCTCCGAAGAGATCGATGTTGCCGTTGAGCAACAGATAATGTGTTACCCGTAACATCTGGCCTGCATTGTATTCATTCATTGAGGAAGACGGGTCTGCGACTGTCAACAGTTTATCAGGGGTTGTGGATTTCAGGCCTAAAACGGTGATATCCTTGGCACCTGACTGCACATTGTGATCGGTTTTCACGATGTTCCAGTTTATGGCGGTACTATTGCTTCCCTGAGCATTCGGAATATCCCATACGTCCCAGTGGGTCCAGGGACCGGTGCTGCCCTCATCAGTCCAAACGCCGTCCTGGAAAGTCGTATATGGAAGCGGAGCGGTATTTTCCTGGAGCGTCTCCATGTTGTGAAGCCGTCCCGCGAGGCCGCTCAGGGCAAGGTTAGGAGTATTCCCACTCGTAATTGTTGTGGTCAAAAGTTGGAAATAACCAAGCAGTTTTCCATAACCTAGGCCTGGTGCAGGTAAGGGAATTTCCACCCCGATATTGGCCAAGTTCTGCAGTCTCTGGTTCATCAGAAATCGAACCTGCTCTTGAGGTATTTCTCCATTCCAGATCCGTACTTCTTCGATCCATCCAGAGAAATAATTTTCCGCTTCCCCGGAGCTGTTGTTCCATTTTGCGCCGATTAATGTTCTATTGCCCGTGGCTGGAGAGGTTGAAGTCGATTTACCCACTGGAATCCCATCGATATACAAGGTTCCGGTTGAGGTAACTACCACATGGTACCAACGGGTACCCGGGGTGACATAGGTACTCAACTCCGCCATATCAAGATGAAAACTAGGCGAGGAAATCACTGTGCCTGTGGCCGGGTCGGTGGTCCCTCCAGTTGGGGTTGGTCTTTCAAAGGGCCTGATCCATGCCTCAACACTCACAGCGCCGGTATATCCCGAACCAAGATCCACATAATCATCAACCCCGTCGAAGTCCAGGGTGGTACAACCTTCAATGACGATTTCAAGTGGGGCCGGGCTCAGAGCGCAGGTTGCCGGGACAGGGTAGACCTCACCTGTTTCGTTGGCAAAGCTGGGGGTGAGGGTCCATTGCGCAGAATAGGTGCCAACTTCTGATACTTTCAGAAAAGCCTGGGGATCATTCACAGCAAGAATGTCGTCTTCAGGATTTGAATCGATAAGTTCCGCGTCACCAGTTATTACCCAGCTTCCGACGTACCCATCCGGAGTGGGATAGCTCATGACTGTTTCACCCGCACCGTTGACCACCGTGGCATTGAGCTCCACCTTAAAGTTTCCACAGCTTCCCAAATCCGCCGTGACGGTAGTGGTATAGGTGTCGTAAACGAAAACATCAATGGTTTTCGCATTGATCGCAACGTCGCAGGCATCGCCCTGGGAATCAAATACCAGTTTGGTCTGGAATTCGAAGGTGTTCAATCCGATCTTGGAAGGTACCCAGGTTTCCGTGTCTGAGGTGCCAATGACGACAGGGTTGTTGGGATCAGTATAATCTGTCCAGGTCATTCCGGCTCCCTGTGGTCCTGCCGGAACTTTAATGTTGTCCACTGCCCAAACGTCTCCTGATCGGGCCCCTGTGTAGTTGAACCGGATCCTTAAATTGGCCATTCCCATATAGGCTCCAAGATCGAGTTCCATTTTGTTGTTAGGCCTGGTTTCCTTTGTGCCACCACCGAAATTACTGTTGTTGCCGCTCACGGCGGGGCCTGCCTGCACGTAAAGGGTAGTGTAGGTGGCCCCACCATCGGTGGATATTTCCACCTTGATCTCCGCTCCGGGAGTCAGGTTGTAGGCCTGATCGAAGGTAAGCACCGCTTCATCTGCACTGCCGAGATTGAAAATGGGGGTTTCCATAGTAGAGGAGTAGTTCCCCGAAACCAGAGCAAATCCTTTATTGCCTTCAGTGCTGCCTTCCACTCCGGAATCGTAATACACAAGGGAAGTAGGGTAAGGACTCGTAAGGCTCGCGGTTGTAAAGCTTCTTGGGGTGGCACGCTTCCACCTGTCGAATTCCGTGTTGTTGGCATCCGTATCGAAGCCCAGATCTGTCGTATTGTTTTGTCTTCTAATGCGCCATCCGTGGTTGGTGATAGATGCATTGTCAAAGGCACCGCCGGACCACAGGTCCGGATTTTCAGCAAAACCTGTGCCCCCGGTTAAAGTCACCGGTTCTCCCAGACACACAACGGAGGGATTGGCTTCTACCGGAGAGGGTTGAATATCTGTGGCCACCACACTGATCAAAGCTGTTTCAGAAAGCGCATTAGGAGTACAAACACCGCTGCTGATCTCGACTGTAAAGACGGTGGTTTGGGTAATCCCCAGCGATTCTATCTGGTCCGCACTTAAGGACAGGCCGGTATAGTTGCTGCCATCTGCAGCCTTTACAGTTTGCCAGGAAGTGGCGTTGAAGGCGCGGTATTTCCACGCAAAAACTTCTCCTACCTCCCCGGAAAGGTTCAGGGGAACGGCGTAGCCAGGTCCTGCACCCTCGCAAATCAGGTAAACCCTTGCCTGGGTTTCTATGTCGAATGCCAGTTTGCCTCCGACTGGTTTAGGGTCAATGGCAATGACGGCCACTTCGGAATAGGTTTCTTGGCAAACCCCGTTTTTTACCACAGCCCGGAAATGGGTTTCTGAGCTCAAATTCTCCACTGTTATACTAGGGGTCGTTTGGTTGATTGGACTCCAGGTAGTTCCGGCGTCTTTCGAGCTTTCCCATCGGAGGATATCCCCTACATGGTTGGAAAGGCCGAGGGTTGCACTATTGGGACCAATACAGACAGAGGCAGGAGCGGTGATGTCGCCCCCTTCACTAGGCTCCTCAACCTCCACCACGATGGTTGATGTAGCGATACATCCTTTGTCGTCCGTTCCGGTAACCGTGTATTCTGATGTGACATTAGGAGTCACTATAAAGTCTGCACCTGTTCCAAGTACTGTCTCCCCTGAGGACCAACTGTATGTGGTGGCCCCGCTGGCATGAAGCGTTGTGGAATTGCCTCTACAGACAATGGAATCATCTCCTGTAACAGCTACCACAGGCAGTGGGTTGACTTCAATGCTGACCTCTACCAGTTCGCTTTCGCAGGTGCCGGTAGTTTGACTTACCCAATAGGTCGTGAGACCGGTAATTTCGGTATCTGGAACGGGAGCCCCTGAAGTGAGGAGCACCGAAGAGTCGTTGGGTCCGTACCACAACAGGGAATTGCCTGCAGTCGCCGTAGCCTCAAGCGGATCTGCTACGGCACCATAACAATAAGAAAGGGCAGTATTCGCGACGGTTGGTGCTACTGGTGTGGGATTAACTGTAACGGTCAAAGCCGCCCTAGGGCTTTCGCAGAAGTCGGGTTTTTGGGTTACCCAATAAACTGTTTCTCCGACATTTTCAGCGGCTGTGCCAGGCGTTGGAGGACCAGACAAAGCTTCGGTACCTGTTTCCGAAGAATACCAGGTAAGATTTGTTCCTTCAGCTGTCAGAGGTGCGGCGATATCTCCCTGGCAGTAGGCGATATCCTGAACTACAGGTGCTTCCGGTAAAGGGGAAACACTTAAGGAAAAGGTTTTTGAGGTGGCTTCTGGACAGGTAAAATAATCCGGGCCTTTGACCTTGACCGCATAGACGCCATTGTCACTCAGCGTTACATTATATATCGTAAGGGTTCCGGTATATTCTCCATCAACCGGAGCTGACACTGTCATCTCGATTTTACCACTTACCTCTGCCAGCGTATTTCCGTCCTTGATCCATGAGAAAGTTAAGGGAGCCCCGTTAGCATGGGCGACGAAATTAAACTGAATCTCTTGGATCTCCTCATCGCAGAAAGTTTCAGGGGCGGCGGGCTCTACAATTATGATGTTCTCATCTACATTAAGGGTTACCCTGTCAGATTCCACACTTGCACATCCGGCTGCACCCGTTACGACGACATAATATTCGCCGGCATTCTCAGAGGTGGCATTGGCAAAGCTCAGGGTAGGAGAGGTGATTCCGGTGGCCTGAACGATGGCAGTCCCGTCTGTTCTTTTCCACTCATAGGAAAGATCATCCCCCTGAGCAACTACGGTGAAGCTAGCGGAATTCGTAGAACAGATCCCGAGGTTCTCAGGTTGTGTGGTGATCACTGGTTTATCATAGATCAGGATACTTGTGGTGACTGAAATCTCCTCACAGCCTCCCGAAGCGCCCAGGGTATACGTAATGGTATGATCGCCAGGGGTGCTTCCAGAGGGGGTAATGACTCCCTGGTTATCTATGGCAAGACCGCTGCTTCCAGAAAAGGTTCCGGTCTGGAGCTCTGCCGGGGTCGCTCCGAAATCTACGGAGTATGTCGCCGTGTCGGAGGAGCAAAGGGTGGCAGGATACATTATGGTCGGCGCAGGATTCCCTGTGATCACCACACTTGTTGTGAATCCTAATGGGGCACAACCTCCATTTTCGGGGGTGGTGTAGGTGATGACGTATTCTCCCGGCTCACTGGAATCAGGAGAAATGGCACCAGTCACAGGATCAAGAGAGATTCCCGGCTGATCGCTGGAAAATGAGCCACCCTGGTAATTCCCTGCAGTATTGCTGAAGGACACCTCTGCAGGCGTGGTCTGTGATGTACAGAAAGGTCCTGCATATGTGATTTCCGCCTGAGGAACAGTCGTGATGGTCACCTCGGCTGATCCCGTTACCACCCCACATCCCCCTGACGCGGGGATACTATAGGTGACGGTGTATACCCCCGGGGTACTTAGACCTGGTGTAATGACTCCATCAGCATTGATGGCGAGACCTTCATCTGATGAAAAGGATCCACCCTCATTAGCTGTGCCACTCAGGATGGGCATTTTTTCGGAATTGTCGGACTTACAGAAAGCGGTTTGGGAATAGGACAGGTCAACAGATGGGTTCTGAGTGATGGCTACGGCTGTTGTAGCGGTAACCGGTTCACATCCGCCTTCAGCAAGACTCGTATAGGTAACGGTATAGGAACCGGGTTCGCTGGAGAGAGGATCAATGGCACCTGTAGTCGCATCTAGATCGAGCCCGGCAGGTGTGGCCGCAAATTGTCCTCCGAGATACCCATTTTCTCCCGTGAGCTGGACGTTTTTTATTGCTTTGTCTTCTGAACAAAAAGAGGTGGCCTCGTACGCAATGCTGGCTGAAGGCCGGGGGGTAATGGTGATTTGGGTGGTAGAAGTAACCGCCGAACAACCTCCTGAAGGTGTGGTTGTATAGCTCACAACATAAGTGCCGGCTGTGCTTCCCGAAGGAGTTATAGCCCCGGTGCCGGGATCGATGAGGAGTCCTTCCGGAGCAGAGAAGCTGCCTCCAGTGTAGGCTCCGGTTCCTGTGAGGGTCACCTGTTGCGGATCGGTAAGGGTCGAGCAGAAGGGTGTGCCCGCATATGAAATCTGAGCAGTGGGAGGAGCAGTGGCCTGCACCACCAGAGTCTTGGACAGTGAATTTGTACAGGCCGGGGTGTCAAGATTGACTGCCTTGGTAAGGGAGAAAGTGGTATTGCTGTTGATCGGAACAGATTCCACTGAGGCTGTTCCAGAAGCGTTTAAGTCAACCGTCGCCTGGGTGCTGCCTCCCCAGGAATAGGTTACCCGGCTATTCGGGGTACCGGAGAAATTAAGGGTGGTAGTACTACCGATGCAGACCGGAGAAACAGCTGTGATCTCAGCCGTCGGCAAGGCCCGGAAGAAGATGATCATGTCATCACGCCCGGCATCACAGGCACCTCCAGGTTTTTCCGTTACCAGGGAAATTTTCACCTGTCCTGCTGCAAGATCAGCGGCAGAAGGGGTGTAAGAGTAGGTGAAACTATCGACTTTTCCATTGTTGGGATTGACAAGACTTCCAGTTCCGGTGCTCGTTAAACTGGTTATCTTGAGTTTGGAAGCATTTTGTCCAAAAGCTACCCATCCTGATAAGTTCAGCTTTTGGGTAGCGCTACAGACTGTAGTATCCGCTCCCAGATCTGCCACGACATATTCATCAATCGCGATCCCTGAGAGTGTACTTCGAGGGCCGGCGCCACAGACATTGACTCCCTCGACACTAATGGACTGGCTTGGCGTGAAAGCCGCATTATTGGTAATATTGACCGAGATGGAAGTTGTACCTGCCCCTGAGGCGATCTCCCAACCTGCAGGAAGAATCCAGTTATAGGAAGTTGCTCCGGGTATCCCCGAAATAGAGAAAGTGGTGTTGTAGGGTGGACAGATGGCTGTACTGGGCAGGGTGCTGGAAATTGTACCGGGTGCTCCCGGTTTTCCAGAAGTCGTTGTAACCGCTATGCTGGTCGAGGAACTCGGACCGCATTCATTTTCTGCAATCACGGAGATGGTTCCGGAGGGTCCCGCAGTGACCTTGATGGAATTTGTACCTGTTCCCCCGGTTATGGTCCATCCGGAAGGTACGGTCCAAGTATAGTTGTCTGCATTTTGAATAGGACCGATGGTATATTGAAGGCCCGTACCTCCGTTACAGACACTTGCGGGACCCTGAATCGAACCGGACATCACGGGAGCCGGGGGAGAAACAGTGACGGCAAGGCTGGTGCTTGTACTCTCCCCACAATCATTAACCGCCTTAACCGAAATGGTTCCTGAACCTGATGCAGCCGTGGTAACCGTTACCTGAGGTTCGGCAGTTGTGGTGGAGGCCGGGGCATAACCCGCCGGGAAGGTCCAGACATATTGGGTAGCACCGGTAACAGCTTCCACTGAATAAGTTTCCGGGACGGATGGGCATACCGCGTTCGAACCACTTATGGCTGATGGAGCTTCGGGAGTACCCGCCTTGATCGTGGTCTGAAGGGTGCTTTTCTCTCCGGTTCCACATTCGTTGCGGGCCTGGACCGAAATCTGACCTCCGGTGGAACCGGCGGTGACCTGAATGGAAGTGGAAGTGCTGGTTCCGGACCAGCCTGCCGGAAGGATCCAGACATAATCCGATGCATTGGGAACAGGATCTATGCTATAGGTCTGCGCGCTGCCCGGACATACTGCTGATACACCGGAAATGGCCCCCGGTGCAACAGGAATACCAGGTTTTACGGTCACGGCAAAAGTGGTGGCTGTACTTTCCCCGCAGGAATTCTGCGCTGTAACCGAAATATTTCCTCCTGCGGAGCCGGCGGTCAGGGTGATCGTATTGGTGCTGCTGTTTGCTCCGCTCCAGGTGTCGGGAATTGTCCAGGTGTAGGTCTCCGCATCGGGAACCGCCGGGATCTTGTAAGTAACCTCGGTACCCGGGCAGACGCTTGCAAAGCCCTCTATGGGTGCCGGCTTACCAGGCGCTCCGGGAGCGACCTCCACATCCATGGTTTTTACGTTACTCGATCCACAGGTGTTCTGTGCCTGCACTTTGATGGCACCGCCTGAAGTCCCTGCGGTGACTGTAATGCTGTTGGTGGTACTGGAGCCGGTCCATCCTGTGGGAAGCGTCCAGATGAAGGTCTCTGCCCTTTCCGCCCCGGAAAGGCTATAGGTGAGTTCCTGGCCAGGACATATTCCTGTAGAAGTTCCGGATATTTCATTTGGGAGGTTCGGTGCTGCAGGATTAATGGTTATAGCTGCTGAGGTGGTCTCTGCCGTCGGACTGGTCAGGCAGTTTGCGGAGCTGCTGAGCACTACCCTGACCTGTTGTCCGTTGGTCAGGTTGGTAATTTTAAAGATATTGGAGGTGCCGGTCTGGGCTGCGCTCGAACCTGACCCGATATACCAGGCATACGAGGGATTGGGGCCGCCATTGGTGTTGGTGGCCGTAAAGGTGATCTCTTCTCCCGGACAAGCGGTTTGTTTGGAGACGCTGACTGATACGGTGGGGGTTTTCAGGGGATTCACCGTCATCGTCAGAGTATTATCACTGGTCTTTGTACAGGAATCAACCGTGGAGGTGACCGTCAGGCTGATCTTATCCCCGTTGCTGAGGTTGGAACTGGTAAAGGTGTTGGAGGCCGTGGGACCTCCTGAATTATTGCCGTTGATCTTCCATTGGTATTGAAGATTCTGAACGCCCTGAGCATCAGCGGTGAAAGTTACCGAAGTACCGGCACAGATATTCTGGCCTTCGGAAGAACTGATACTTAAGGTGTTAGGACATTGCGCAAAGGTCGCTATTGAGGTAAGTATAAGAGCCCAGGAAACAGTAACTTTAAAAAGTAGTTTTTTTACCATAAGCAGAATTGTTGAAAATAAGGGGCAGCAAACGGTCGTAAAATGCGACCGCTTAACAGGCTAATGTACGCCGATTAAATGGTAAAAGCTTGAGTATTAGATGACTGGTAGAAATAAACGATGAACTGCACAAAGCGATCCTTGGACGGGTCCCTAGATATTTTCCTTGGAAATGGAACACAACAAAAAACCACCGTTCAGGAACCGTGAACGGTGGTTTCAATATTGATTTGGCTACCCCCAGGGGGTAGTTGCCGGCAATTCTTACTTTCCGAGGAAGGGGTAGCGGTAGTCCGTCGGGCTGACAAAGGTTTCCTTGATCGTTCTGGGGGATACCCAGCGATAGAGGTTCAGGATAGAACCGGCCTTGTCATTGGTTCCACTTCCCCGGGCACCTCCGAAGGGCTGTTGTCCTACCACCGCTCCGGTAGGCTTGTCATTGATATAGAAGTTCCCGGCGGCATTTTGCAAGGCGCGTGTCGCCTGGGCAGCGGCATACCGATCCTGAGAAAATATCGCTCCGGTTAAGGCGTATTCCGTCGCACCATCTATTTCTTTAAGGGTTTCCTCCCATTGGTCATCTTCATACAGGTAAATTGTCACAACAGGTCCGAACAGTTCTGTGCACATCGTACTGTACCGGGGATTGTCGGTCAGGATAACTGTGGGTTCGATAAACCAGCCCTTGGATTTGTCATAATTGCCACCTACCACTATTTCAGCTTCCGAATCTTGTTTAGCGGCATCTATGAACTTGGCCAGCTTGTCAAAGGAGGCTTCATGAATGACAGCGGTGATGAAATTTCCCATATCCTCGGGAGAACCCATTTTAAAGGATTTAACATCTTCCACAACATAGGTTTTTACATCCTCCCAAAGGCTTTTTGGCAGGTAAACCCTTGAGGCCGCGCTGCACTTCTGCCCCTGGAATTCGAACGCACCCCGCGAAATTGCAGTGGCTACCTGCTTTGCTCTTGCACTCGGGTGGGCGATGATGAAATCCTTCCCTCCGGTTTCACCAACGATTCTGGGGTACGATCTGTATTTATGGATGTTTTGAGCGATCTGTTGCCAGAGGTTTTTGAACACCGTGGTGCTTCCGGTAAAGTGAAGTCCAGCAAAATCCCGGTGTTCAAGGACGGTGTCGCTGATCATCTTCGGGTCTCCCATGACCATATTGATCACTCCTTCTGGCACTCCGGCCTCTTTAAAAACCTCCATGATTACCTGGGCGGAATATACCTGGGAATCGCTCGGTTTCCATACCGCGACATTTCCCATCAGGGCCGGAGCCGAGGGCAGATTGCCAGCAATCGCCGTAAAATTGAAAGGGGTTACCGCATAAACGAAACCTTCCAGAGGGCGGTACTCCAACCTATTCCAGGCATCAGAGGTGGATTCTGGTTGCTCCTCGTATATCCGAACCATATATTCCACGTTGAAGCGGAGAAAATCTACCAGTTCACAGGCTGAATCGATCTCGGCCTGAAAAATATTCTTTGACTGGCCAAGCATGGTGGCGGCATTGATTTTGTCACGGAAGGGACCTGCAACGAGTTCTGCTGCTTTGAGAAAGACGGCTGCCCGTTGCTCCCATTCCAGGTTTGCCCATTGTTCCCTGGCATCCAGGGCTGCGGTAATAGCTTTCTCTACATGTTCTTTAGAAGCACGATGATAATCCCCCAGGTGGTGCTTATGATCGTGCGGAGGGTTGATCGGAGCGGTGTCTCCCGTTCTGATCTCTTCTCCACCGATATACAGGGGGACTTCGGTTTTGCTGTTATACATCTTCTTGTACTGCTTGAGGACTGCTTCCCTTTCAGGGGTTCCCGGAGCGTATGATCTCACTGGTTCATTGATGGCCTGCGGTACCTGGAATACACCTTTTCCCATATTGCGTTACGATTTTTTGAAGTTTTTAATTGCGGATCGTAAAGGTAAAAAAATTAAAAGGATTATTCCGGAATCTCGAAAAAGCGCGAACTTTACAATATGTGTACGGTTACCCTTGTTCCCCTGAAAGAAAAAGGCACTTTCGTGCTAACTTCGAATCGTGATGAAGCACCGCAAAGAGAAACGCTTCCTCCACAATTGTACCTGGAGGATGGAGTCCGGTTGGTATATCCCAAAGATATGGAGGCCGGGGGTACCTGGTTGGGGATAAGCCAAAGAAAACGGCTCCTGTGTCTTCTGAACGGGGGATTTTCCAAACACGAGCGGGAGGTTCCCTACCGTATGAGCAGGGGAGTAGTGGTGAAGGAGCTTCTTTTGGCCATTGATTTTGAAGCCGCGGTTTTGAAAACAGACCTCCAGGGAGTGGAACCGTTTACGCTGGTTACTGTGGAGTGGCAATCAGATCTTCGGTTTTTCGAGCTGGTGTGGGATGGCAGGAGAAGACATTTCAAAAGGCTTCCAATCCGCTCCCATATATGGTCGTCATCCCCTTTGTACGAGCCAGAGGTCAGAGAGAAGCGTAAGCTGATGTTTAAGGAACGTTTTGAAAAAAAGATGCCCGGTCCTTCTTCCCTGCTCGAATTTCATGAATCTGCCGGCATTGAAGATCCTTGGAATGCCCTGGTGATGGACCGGGAATTCGTCCGAACCAGAAGTATATCACAGATCGGGCTCCAGCAGGGAAAGATTGAATTTTTTTACCGGGACTTGCAAACCCATCAGGAAAGCCTCATGCTTCTCTCCGATGATGTCAGACCAATTTCAGGATAATGTGCTAGTTCAGCGCAAAGGGTGCACTGAGTTTGAAAGAGGGGATTGAAACCCTGAATTTTCTGGTTGAGGTGAAATTGATCATGCTGTAAAAGCCACTCATGGCTCCGAATGGGGAGGTTAGGAGGCATCCGCTTTTATAAGTATGGGATTCTCCCGGCTTGAGCACGGGTTTCTTGCCTATAACCCCTTCCCCCTCTACGATCTCGGTTTTGTTCAGGGCATCCTTGATTCGCCAGAATCTGGAGGTCAGCTGGACGGAATCCTTGCTCTGGTTTTCGATCGTAATTCTGTAGCCAAAAGCAAAATGGACCCTATAATTCTTATAGAAGGTCCCTTCGAAATTGGTTTCGATGGAGATCTTGATGCCTCTGGTTACCTGTTGTATCATCTTAATAGATCGCAAAAGATGCAGCCAGAGAAAAGACGGCTGCAATCAGTGCTAAAAATAAGAATATAATATTGACAATTATAAATTTTAAAAGGGTTTTAACTCTGCTCTGTCCATAGAAGATTCTGAATGCCTTGTATAAATACACCAGAAAGGTGATAGCTGCAATCCAGGTCAAAATACTGGTACCAAACAAAAGGTCAAGGTGAATGGCGACTCCGAAGAGCACAAACCAGGTCGTCTGATTGTGGAAGGTGAAGATCAAGTGTTCCATATAGGTAAAGGGTCTTCTCAGGTAAAGCAGCCAGATAAACAGGGCGAAAACAGGTAAATAGAAGAAAATGATGAAGGGGACCTTTCCGAGAAAGAAACTCCAAAAAAGATCCTGATCACTGCTGAACCTTTTGATATCCACGCTTTTCTTATACAACCAGTGGTTAAAGCCGGAGTCCCGGTACTTCAGGCTGTCCAGGGCAAGCGTCGGATTTCGGATATCGGTTTCTTCGTAAAAGTCCATAAAGACATTTCCTTTTTCCATGCTGGATTCCCAAAGTGGAAGGCTGTCAAATTCGGCTTCAGGGGGATATGTTTTTACGGAATCAACTGCAGGAAGAGGCGGGAGAATAATGTCAAGCTGAGGATTCTTCTCTCTTTCTATTCGAATCAGGGAATCGGCCTCGGCCCGATCCTCCGCAGTCATGTCTCGCATGGGACCCCCAGAAGGTTCGATGCTATGGGTCAGGCTCCAGACTAGGAAAAAAATGATCGAGGCGGAAAGATAAAACCGGTAAGGGTTGGCATAGCGAACCCTTTTTCCTTCGATATAATCCTTGGAAATTTTTCCCGGACGAAAAAGCAGTACCCCGAGAGTCCGGTACAACCTGGAGTCATAGGCGAAGATTCCTGCAAAGAATTCGTTGAAAAAATCGTGGAAGGATAGCCTTTTGGTACTGTTGAGTTGGCTGCAGTTCGGACAGAACTGATCGCTGATGTCCAGGGGATGTTCACAATTCAGACACCGGGTACTGCGATACTTGAGCAAATGTCGTTCCTTCTTCATTGGCCGGGGTTCCGTTCCTTAGTTGGTAATTTCCGTGGAACTGCCGGTTCCCATCCCGATTACCCGGGCGTACCGTCCCCCAGGGGGAAGATAGTAGATCAATACGGTATACTCGTTTTCCGTGTCGACAAAATTCCCACTTATGAAACCTTCATCCAGGATCCCGTCATTTCTCAGGAAGACATACTTATAGTCGTAATACCCCTGTTTAAAGAGCCTGGCTGTAGTATAAGCCCCGGCAACGGGATCGTATTCCAACCGTGTGGTCTGGTCGAGGACGAAATTATTGAACTGGCCGTAGAGATGGACTTCCCCTCCCTCGAAAGCTTCAGGAGCAGGAAGGGAAAAATGGGTCCAGACGTAACCCGCCTCAATTTGTGGATCCTCAACCTGGAGCGCACGAACTACGAATTTTCCATTGATGTCAGGATTATACGTATAGGGTTCAAAAGCCCGGATTGGATCTGGAAACAAATAGTGGTGATAAAGATCCTCCACCTCGATGTACTGAATATCAACCGTAGCGGCCCGGAGGTCTTTGCTGTCGAAATTGAGATATTCATTGCCTGCCCAGAAAGAGGTCAGCTCATCATATTTATACACCAGGGAATTTCCCATGTGGTATTGCGGCTCAATATTATAAATCGCGGTTTTCAGATTCTCATTCTGAAGAATTACCGCCCAAACCGAGTTTTCAGGATTCCGAATGATAAAATCCGGGGAATTAACCTCAAAATTCACCACCTGTCTGCTTTGGATCAGCTGGACATCCCGGCTTCTCTTTATTGAAACCTCCACTGTGGTCAAGGGTTCGTATATCACGAATTTTCTTGAAAATACAAGCTCCTCGTTTTCATTGAAGATCTTGAGCAAATAGTTTCCGGAAACCTTCAGACCCCGTGTATCTTCATTTGGGATCCGGAGCTCATAATGGGAATACAGCTGCAACGTGTTATAGGAGTTGTTGTAATCATTGATCCGAACATCATCGAAGCCTTCCAGGTATTCCGATTTTGCCAGAGGGGAGGGGGTCCAGTCATAGTTGAAATGCTCGATTGTATAATAGTAATTGGCTTCGTCTCCGATGATGTCATCAAAGCTCAAAAAGAGCGATTCTCCCAAAGGCACAATGGGAACCCCGTCAATAGGTTCACTACCGGTAAAGATCACGGTGCGAATATAATTCGGCGGGGGGACTTCGACTGCCTGGCCGCGGGAAGCGAGGATCGGAAACAATAGTAAAAAGAGTAGCGGATGGATGGCCTTCATTGGCAGAATTAAAATTTAAAGGTACTAAAAAAGGGGATTGTTTTTAACAGGGACGCGGGGGAAATTAAATCTTTTTTATTGGGAAGTGTGGTTCGAAAATGCATAAATTTGCACGATTTTAAACAGAATTTAACAACCCATCCCATGTCAAACGACATTAGAATCAGACGAGGGCTTAAGCTTCGGCTTAAAGGGGAGACGGAGAAGGAAATGGTACAGGCACCGAGATCCCGGACCTACGCCATAAAACCTCCAGATTTCCATGCCGTAGTTCCTAAAATGGTATTGAAAGAAGGCGCAAAGGTGCAGGCCGGAGATGAGCTCTTTTATTCCAAGTATACGGGTGAAGTAAGCTTCACCTCTCCGGTAAGCGGAACGCTTTTAGAGATCAAAAGAGCAGAGAAACGAAGGGTGATGGAGGTGGTCATTGAGGCGGACCCCCAGGATACCTTTCGTCAATTCGATGTCCTGGACCCCCTGAAAGAAGACGGGGAGGTTGTGAAGAAAAGGATCTATGAGAGCGGTTGCGGTGCCTTTATTATTCAGAGGCCCTATGATATCGTGGCTGATCCCAAGGATTCCCCGAAAGCAATTTTTGTGTCAGCATTTAATACCGCGCCCCTGGCCGCGGATATATCCTTTATTCTAAAGGATCGCTTGGAGGCTTTCCAGGCGGGTTTAAATGCGCTGTCCAGGCTGGCCCCAAAGGTTCATCTCAGCGTTCAGGCAGGGGATACCACGTTTGATGGGATAGGAAATGTCGAGATGCACCGCGTCTGGGGTCCTCACCCCGCCAGTAATGTGGGGGTCCAGATCCATAATATCGATCCTATCAACCAAGGGGAGAGGGTATGGACGGTAAATCCAGAAGACGTGGCTACCATCGGAGAATTATTTCTGACTGGCCGATACAATCCAGTCAGAACAGTAGCCGTGGCTGGAAGTGAAGCGGTCGACAGGAAATACTACCAGACCAGGATCGGAGCTCAAATTTCAGATATCATTGGAACTGTGGATGACAAGAAGACCAGGATAATTTCCGGAGATGTCTTCACCGGTCAGCAGCTGAGCAATGGCCAATACCTCGGGTTCTATCCCAACGAACTCACCCTGATTCCGGAAGGGAACAAGTATCGGATGTTCGGTTGGTTGCCCTTTACCTACAATAATATTCCTTCCAGATCAAGGACATCCTTGTCCTGGCTCTTTCCTAAAAAGAAGTACGTAGTCAACACCAACCTAAATGGAGAGGAAAGGGCATTGGTGGTTACAGGGGAAATGGAGGAAGTTTTCCCGATGGATATCTATCCCATGCAGTTACTTAAGGCTTGTATGGCCGGGGACATAGAAAAAATGGAGAACCTCGGAATCTATGAGGTGGCCCCTGAGGACTTTGCTCTGATCGACTATGTGAACACCTCTAAACTGGAGGCCCAGGAAGTAATCAGGCTGGGACTGGATTTAATGATCACCGAAGTAGGATAAACAGTGTATTATGGAATGGATTAGACAAAGATTAGACAAATTCAAGGAGCCTTTCGCCAAAGGTAAGAAGCTGGAACGCTTCGCACCCGCGATAAATGCGCTCGACACTTTTCTCTATACACCTAATGAAACCACTCACAAGGGTTCGCATATCCGGGACGCAGTGGACCTGAAACGGGTGATGATCACAGTGGTCATTGCATTGATACCCGTTTTGTTGTTCAGTATGTGGAATACCGGTTATCAGTATCTGAGACAGGTACAACCTGAAGTGGATTTCTGGGAGGCCTTTGGATTAGGAGCCATGGAAATCCTCCCGATGATTATCGTTTCTTATGCAGTGGGGCTTGGGATCGAATTTGGCTTTGCGGTTTTCAGAGGTCACGAGGTCAATGAAGGTTATCTGGTTACCGGACTTCTCATTCCGATGATCATGCCTGTGGGGCTACCGCTGTGGATGTTAGCCGTGTCAGTCGTTTTTGCGGTTGTAATCGGAAAGGAGGCTTTTGGAGGTACAGGCATGAATATTCTCAACCCAGCGCTCACTGCCAGAGCCTTTGCTTTTTTTGCTTACCCGACCTACATGTCTGGGAATAGCGTATGGGTAATGAATGCCTCGGATCTCGACGCAGTTTCAGGGGAAACTATTCTTGGAACATTGGCTGCGGAGGAGGAAGTGGTCTTTAGCGCCTCTGATATGTTTTTTGGACTCATCCCCGGATCAGTCGGGGAAACCTCGGCTGCACTCATTCTTCTTGGAGCATTATTTCTTATCTTTACAAAAGTGGGAAGCTGGAGGATTATGATCAGTGCTGTGATAGGGGCTTCCGTAATGGGCCTGATCTTCAACGCGCTTCCAATTATCGGGATAGAGGGCAGTGCCCTGACTAACTTCCCGTGGTATAAACACCTTTTGGCAGGGGGACTGATGTTTGGAATCGTATACATGGCAACGGATCCAGTATCTGCTGCCCAGACTTTTAAGGGAAAATGGATCTACGGTTTTCTTATCGGGTTTTTCTCTATCATGATCCGGGTATTCAACCCTGCCTATCCAGAAGGCGTCATGCTTGCCATCCTCTTGATGAACGTCTTTGCTCCCACAATCGATCATTACGTGATCCAGGGGAATATCAAGCGCAGGATAAAAAGAGCAAAGGATGGAATTAATCCTCAAGTAAAAACTGTTGTTTAACCATGGAAGAAAAAACAGTAAATAAAACCAATACAAATTCATACACCTTCATTTTCTCTGTGATCATGGTGGTGGTGGTAGGAGTTGTTCTGGCATACGCGGCCACTTCCCTTCAGCCACTGCAGTATGAAAATATCCGGCAGGAAAAGATGCAGAACATCCTGGCTACAGTTGGTATTGAAACTGATCGGGCTGGTGCCGAAAAACTCTTTAACCAGTATATACAGGAGCAAATCGTTCTGGATAACCAGGGGGAGGTAAAGGAAGATGTGAAGGCCTTTGATGTGGATTTGGCTAAAGAACTCAACAAGCCCGTTGAAGAGCAGAATTTCCCGCTCTATATCGCTGAGGTGGAAGGGGAGAAATACTATATCATTCCGCTTCGGGGCGCTGGGCTCTGGAATGCCATCTTCGGGTATATCGCCCTTAAGGATGATGTAAATACAATCAAAGGAGCTGTCTTTGACCACTTGGGTGAGACTCCCGGACTTGGGGCCGAGATTACCCAGGAATGGTTCAGGCACAGGTTTGATGAAGAACGAATCTTCGATGAGGATGGAAACTTCGTAGGGGTTTCAGTGGTAAAAGGATACCAGGGAGGTTCAGCAAAGGACGACAATAAAGTGGATGCTATTTCAGGCGCGACGATCACCGGGAATGGCGTATCGAACATGATCTCGGAAAGGCTTCGTCATTACCTGCCTTATTTCAAAAAGGAAACCGATGTTAACATTGCAAATAATTAAGGATTATGGCAAAGGAAACAAAAGATAAGGCCAACCAGAAGGTTCGGTCCAATGAGGAAGAGCAGGAGAGGAAAAATGCTATGGTGCTTTTCCTGTCCGACTCTGAAGAGCGAGAACATTTTTTATCGAAGGCAAACAGGAAGCTGATCACGGATCCGCTTAACGACAATAACCCGATTACCGTCCAGGTACTTGGAATTTGCTCCGCCCTGGCAATCACCGTCCAGCTGGAGCCTGCCGTGGTGATGGCTATCGCCGTAATGGCGGTAATGGCTTTCAGCAATATGATCATCTCGGCCTTGAGGAATTTGATTCCGAACCGGATCAGGATCATCGTACAGCTTGTCGTTGTAGCGGCATTGGTAGCGTTGGTTGATCAGGTACTGCGGGCCTATGCCTATGATGTGAGCAAACAACTGTCGGTCTTTATCGGTCTGATCATCACGAACTGTATCGTGATGGGAAGACTTGAGGCATTTGCCCTTGGGAACGGCGTTTACAAATCCTTTCTGGATGGGATCGGAAATGCTGCAGGTTACGGCCTCATTCTGATCATCGTCGCCTTCTTCAGGGAACTCTTAGGATCCGGTAAACTTTTTGGATATGAAATTCTTGGACATAAGGGCGCTACGCTTGCAGAGTCTACCGGCCTATATGCACTTGGCTATGAAAACAATGGCTTGATGCTGCTCTCCCCGATGGCCCTGATCGTCGTTGGAATCATTATCTGGGTTCAGAGGTCCAGAAACCGGAAACTAATAGAAGCTTAAAAAATCAGTTATGGAATATGTGAATCTGTTTGTCAGAAGCATCTTTATCGAGAATATGATCTTTGCATATTTTCTGGGGATGTGTTCCTATCTGGCGATTTCTAAAACGGTTAAGAACGCTGTGGGACTCGGTGCTGCTGTAGTCTTCGTTCTGGGAATGACCGTGCCTATCAACTACCTGCTTGACAATTATCTGCTCCGGCCCGGGGCATTAGAATGGTTGGGAGCGGAATATGCTGACATCGACCTGAGTTTTCTTAGCCTGATCATGTTTATAGCCGTAATCGCTGCAATGGTACAGCTTGTAGAAATGGTGGTGGAGCGTTTTGCCCCTGCCCTCTACGGCGCCCTGGGAATTTTTCTTCCTTTGATCGCGGTGAATTGCGCCATTTTGGGTGGCGCCCTCTTCATGCAACAAAAGGATTTCTCCAATGTCAGCCTTGCGATCACTTATGGGTTGGGGAGCGGAGTGGGCTGGTTCCTTGCCATTGTTGGTCTTGCCGCTATTCGGGAGAAAATGGCATATTCCAATGTGCCCGCACCCTTAAAAGGAATAGGGATCACTTTTATTATCACCGGCCTCATGGCTCTGGGTTTCATGAGCTTTATGGGAATCAAAATTTAGGAAAGAAGTTATGGAGGTTATTGTAGCAAGTGTAGTCGTATTCTTAATCCTTATCGTTCTCCTGGTCGGGATACTTTTATCGGCCAAGGCGAAACTGATTCCGTCTGGTCCAGTGAAGATCACGATAAACGGAAAACGGGATCTGGAGGTCGGATCAGGGGGCACCCTTCTATCCACCCTTGGAGAACAAAAGGTGTTTCTTCCCTCTGCCTGTGGTGGTGGCGGGACCTGCGCCGAGTGTAAATGTATCGTAAAAGATGGTGGTGGGACTATTCTGCCAACGGAAGCGCCGCATTTTACCAGAAAACAGATCGCTGACGGCTGGAGACTTGGATGCCAGGTCAAGGTAAAACAGGATATGAAAATTCAGATCCCTGAAGAGGTATTCGGAATCAAGAAGTGGAAGGCCAAAGTAGTGAGCAACTATAATGTCGCTTCCTTTATCAAGGAGTTCGTCGTGGAGATCCCCGAAGATATGGACTATAAAGCGGGGGGATATATTCAGATTGAAGTCCCCAAATGTGAGATCAAATATGAGAATATTGATATCACAGCTCATCCGGAGGAACACCCGGGAGAGCCAGAGAAATTCAAGCTGGAGTGGGATAAATTCAATTTGTGGCCCCTGGTGATGAAGAATCCGGAAACAGTTGAGCGGGCCTATTCCATGGCCTCTTATCCTGCGGAAGGAAGAAGGATCATGCTTAACGTCCGGGTGGCAACACCACCCTGGGATCGGTCTAAGAATGACTGGATGAGTGTGAACCCTGGAATTGCCTCTTCTTATATCTTTAATCTCAAGGAGGGAGATGAAGTAACCATCTCCGGTCCTTATGGGGAATTCTTTATCAACGAGAGCGACGCTGAGATGCTTTATGTCGGCGGAGGAGCGGGAATGGCTCCTATGCGTTCCCACCTGTATCACCTTTTCCGTACGCTGCAGACTGATCGTAAGGTGACCTACTGGTATGGAGGCCGTTCCAAGAGAGAATTGTTCTATGTGGAACATTTCCGAGCCTTGGAAAGGGATTTCCCGAACTTCAAATTCTATATTGCACTTTCGGAACCCCTGGAAGAGGATAACTGGAAAGTCAAGGATGGCCTTGACGGAGAAGGAGATGGGTTCGAAGGATTCATTCACCAGGTGGTCATCGACAACTATTTGAGTCACCATGAGGAACCTGAAGAAATAGAGGTTTATTTCTGTGGGCCGCCGCTGATGAACAAGGCTGTAGAGAAAATGGCCGAGGATTTCGGAGTGCCGCCAGAGAATATCAGATTTGATGACTTCGGAGGGTAAACCCAGAAGATCGATAATTTCACGACCACCTCCGGGTGGTCGTGTTGTCTCTGGACCTTACTGTTTGAAAGCAAAAATTCAAAGATGCCAAATCTAACGGATCAGGAGTTGCATAATCTTGCGATGAACATAGTGGGGGAGGATCTCCGCACCAAAGGGTATGAATTTCTCGGGGTGAACAGCGAGTTGAAGAAGAATCCCCAGTTCGTCGTGGTCAAAGGAGGGAAACTTTCCTTCGTCATCGTAAGGGCAATACCATATCCATACAACCCGGCGGAATTTGAGGCTGTTTTTTTTCGGTCCATCAAGGAACATGCGGAAAAATTTAATGCCAGGACCTATTATGCTGGAGTAGGACTGGCAAATTCTGTGGATTATGAATTGCCAGTGACCAGTGATGAGGATTACGTTGTAAACTTTCCTGGATTAAAAGAAATCTGAAGCAATGCTGCATAGAGGACTGGGATTCGTTATTATCTGTTTCCTTCTGGGTTGCCAGGAAGGGTCCAAGGAAATCCATTTGGCCGGAGAGGCTTTGGGAACCACGTATTCAGTTAAAGTCTTTCACGATGAAGAGCTTCCGTATTATGAAGCTCTGGATTCCATATTCGAAAGGGTGAATCAATCGATGAGTACGTACCGCAGCGATTCCGATATTTCAAGGATCAACCGGGGTGATTCGCTAATCCGGGTCGATAGCCTCTTCAGGGAGGTTTTGCGTCTTTCCAGGCAGGTTTTCCTCCAGAGCAATGGGTATTTTGATCCAACAGTCGGAAATCTGGTAAATCAATATGGTTTTGGTCCCCGCGGCGATGTGACTCCCCCGGATGCTCGGGTTGTGGATTCCCTGATGCGGTATGTAGGACTTGAGAAGGTATCGCTGGATACCTCTGGAAAAGTGAAATTTGAAATCTCCGGAATGTACCTGGACTTCAATGCCATTGCGAAAGGCTATACTGTGGATCTCATCGGAAGGTACCTGGATCAACATGATGTGAGGCATTACCTGGTTGAGGTAGGAGGGGAACTTTTGGCCAAGGGCGAAAATCTGGATAAAGGCTCTCCCTGGATAGTCGGAATAGATTCTCCTGATCAATCAGGTTCACAACGGACCCTGACGGCAGCCGTCAGATTGACCGACCGTGCAATGGCTACCTCCGGAAATTACAGAAAGAACCGTTTTGATCCGGAAACAGGAGAGACTTATGTGCATACGATAAATCCCCTTACAGGTCACGCGGAACGGTCGGATTTGCTCAGCGCAACAGTACTTGCCGAGAACTGTGCCCTTGCTGATGCCTATGCAACTGCCTTTATGGCGATGGGATATGAAAAGTCCAGAACCTTGCTGGATCGACTCGAAGGTATCGACGCCTTCCTGATCTATTCCTCCTCAGAAGAGAAGATCAGGCAGTACATGACTGCGGGTTTTAAAGAGATTTATCTTGAACTGTAACGGGTTTCCTGACTACCGGAATAATCTCCCCCGCAGATAAGCGGTACCGGTTGATTTCCTCATGATCCATATCTGAGGTGAGATCTACCTCCTGCACTTCAAATCCTGTCTTTCGGAGTTTTTTGAAAAAGTCCCTGCCATACACCCTTACATGATCATATTGACCAAATATGCGCGCCCGTTCCTTTCGGTCTGTAATTGAATTATCTTCGAAGGTCTTTTCTCTTGAAAGATCCTGCGGGATTTGCAGAATGGCTATACCTCCCGGTTTGAGTACTCGTTTGATCTCCTTCAAAGCGGTGTCATCATCAGGGATATGTTCCAGGACGTGGTTGCAGAGAACAAAATCATAAGCGTCATCCGCAAAGGGAAGTTCGCAGATGTCTGCTTTGACATCAGCAAGAGGGCTATTGAGATCGGTGGTGGTATACTCCAGGTGTTTCATTTTTCTGAAGCGGTTGTAGAAGGCCTGTTCCGGAGCGAAATGCAGCACCTTCCTCGGAGCTGTGAAAAAATCAGTACAACGCTCCAGGTATAACCATAGGAGGCGGTGGCGCTCCAGGGATAATGTGGAGGGAGAAAGCACATTCTGGCGCTGTTGTCCGTAGCCGTAAGGCAGGAACCTGGAAAATCGCCGGCCGTCGATGGGATCCTGATATCTGTTGCCACGAAGGCCAATCACCAGAAATGGACGGATGAAGTAACTTAGCCGGATGAGAAGGGGCCTTGGAACGGTATTGAGGACTTTTTTGAAGATCTTATTGAGCATTTCTCCGGCACAGCTAATTTAGTCCAAGGTAAGGCATTCAACTGACAGCCTTACTCCGGAATTCATCCTCTTCATCTGAAACGATTCCAAGGGCGTCATAGATATACCGGAAGGTGGACAATAACTCGGGCTTCCCATCGATCAGGGCAACGTCATGTTCAAAATGAGCACTGGGTTTCTTATCAGCGGTTAAGATGGTCCACCCGTCTTTGAGCTGTCTGATCTGATGAGTTCCGGCATTGATCATCGGTTCGATGGCTACAACCATTCCCTCGATGAATTTTTTACCTCTACCTCTCTTGCCGTAGTTAGGCATCTCCGGGTCTTCATGCATCTTCTTCCCCAGACCATGTCCTACAAGTTCCCTGACAACCCCGAATCCATTGTTTTCGGCATGTTGCTGAATGGCGAATCCCACATCCCCGACGCGGTTGCCATGGCGGAATTCCCCGATTCCGATATAAAGACATTCCTTGGTAACTTTCAGAAGCCTGGTTGTTTCCGGGTCGATTTCCCCTACCCCAAAGGTATAGGCATGATCGCCATAGAATCCATTTTTTACCGCTCCGCAGTCGATGGAAATAATATCGCCTTCTGTAAGCGGGGTATCATTAGGGATACCATGCACGACCTGAGCATTAGGGCTCATGCAGAGTGAGTTTGGAAAACCGTACATCCCAAGGAAACCTGGTTCCGCCCCGTGATCCCGGATGAAGGTTTCGGCGAGTCTGTCCAGTTCGATTGTGGTGACTCCGGGTTTTACCTCAGCGGCCAGCATCCCGAGCGTTTTGGATACGATCAGGGCGCTTTCCCGCATCAGTTCTATTTCCTCTCTGGTCTTTGCTATGATCATGCTTATCTTTTAAATAGGTTGAGCAGGCTTTTACCCGGTTTTTCCTTTACCTCCGATTCTGCTATTCCTGTAAGTTTGTGATATACTTCACCCCACGGAATCAGACCATTGAGATTTCGGTCATCGATAAAGATATCGGCCAAAATCTTTCGGCTCTGACGCGGATCGTATTCCTCTTCAGGATAACTCTTGTTGATTGCATAGAATTCAACGCCCTTTTTCTTACAGAAAGCAACGGCGTCCTCAAGAGGTTTCCCGCAACGGTAAGTCCATAGAATGATCTGGTGGCCTTCCTGCTGAAGCTTCTTAATGGTCTCAAAGGCAAACAGAATGGGTTTCCCGATCTCCGGATACCGGTTTTCGACCAGAGTTCCATCAAAATCTACTGCTATGGTCAACAATCTTCTCATGGGTCAAAAGTAAGAAGAATCGCAGAGAAATTTTCCGAACAAGGCAGGTGTTATTCCTGGTAGGCGTGCTTATAAGGCTGTCCGGATACTATTTTGGCGATATCCTCTTCAAAACTTTCCTGTGGATATTCGACAAACCTTCCTACCTCCTCTCCATCTTTCAGGAAAATGATAGTGGGGACATACTGAACGTCAAAGGCCTTCTGGGAATCATCCGGAAGCGTTTTGTTCCGCGTAACCCCGATGATTTCGAGTTTGTCCATCTCGTAATCTGAAAGCTCAAGGATCTTATAAAGTTTAGGAATCTCTCTTTTACTGTCCGCACACCAGGTGCCCATATAAGCCTTGATTTGATACGCTCCAATGTGGTCTCGGATGATCTCCATTGCCGCTGCCTCTGGTTCATATGATTTTAGCATCGGCTCAAACCAGGAGGCATGAGGTTCTTTCCGGAGATCCGACCATTGAATTTCTCCGATGATAGGGCCTGATTGCGTCGGTGTTGTCGGCTGATCTGTTGTCGTGTCGTTCCTGGTTTCAGCCGTTGTCTGCGTTTTATTCCCGCAGTCCAGGGCCGAGAACATCAGGATTAGGATAAATAGATTTTTCAATTTAAAAAAGTGGTTTTTGAGTCATTAATTCTGGTTTTTCTATTCCCATAAGTTTAAGAATCGTAGGAGCAATATCTCCCAGAATCCCGTCGCTTACGGCGGTAACATCCTTATCGACGAGAATAAAGGGTACCGGGTTTGTAGTGTGGGCGGTATTCGGACTTCCGTCTGGATTCCGCATCATATCACTGTTCCCATGATCGGCGATAACGAGCACGCTGTATCCGTGCTTCACTGCCGTATCGATGACTCGTCCGGCACATTGATCCACCACCTCACAGGCCTTAACCGCAGCATCGAAATCTCCGGTATGGCCGACCATGTCCGGGTTGGCATAATTCAAACAAATGAAATCCACCTTCTCTTTTTCAATTTCAGGTATGATGGCATCTGTTACCTCAAAGGCGCTCATTTCTGGTTTTAGATCATAAGTGGCTACCTTGGGAGAATCGATCATAATACGCCTTTCTCCCCGGAAGGGTTTTTCCCGCCCGCCGGAAAAGAAGAAGGTGACATGCGGGTACTTCTCAGTTTCGGCAATGCGAATCTGGGTAAGCCCTTTCTTTTCCAAAACCTCGCCCAGCGTCGCCCTGATGTCGTCCTTTTTATAGATCACGTGGATGTTCCTGAATTCCTCATCATAACGCGTCATGGTGACAAAGTAAAGCGGACGCTTCTTCATCTCCTGCTCTGGAAAGTCCTCCTGAGAAAGCGCCTGGGTCAGTTGCCTTCCCCGGTCTGTCCGGAAATTGAAGAAAATCACAACATCATCATCCTGAAGCACAGCAACCGGATTTCCCTCCCTGGTGACCACAATGGGCTTTATGAATTCGTCGCTGATGTCATCGTCATAGCTCTCCTGAATAGCGGCGACCGGATCTTCGGTCTGGTTCCCTTTGCCATTAACTATAAGATCATAAGCTAGTTTGGTCCTCTCCCACCGCCGATCTCTGTCCATGGCGTAGTAGCGGCCGACAATACTCGCTAATTCGGCTCCGGTTTTGGAGAGGTGTTCCTGAAGTTCCTGGACGAAGCCCTTTCCAGAATGCGGATCTACGTCACGACCGTCGGTAAAGGCATGGACATATTTTTTTTCTATCCCAAAATCATCGGCAACTGTCAGCAGCCCTTTGAGATGCTCGATATGGGAATGGACCCCACCGTCACTGAGCAACCCCATAAAGTGCACCGGCCGGTTATTGCTTTTGGCATAATTGAGCGCCTGCTCCAGCACCGGTTCTGAACCCAGAGTGTTGTTCTCCACGGCAAGATTGATCTTTGCCAAATCCTGATAAACGATCCTTCCCGCACCCAAATTCATATGCCCAACCTCACTGTTGCCCATTTGGCCTTCCGGAAGGCCCACGTTCATTCCGTCTGTTCTGAGCTGACTCTGCGGGTATTTGTTAGATAACTCATCTATGTACGGCGTTTTCGCTTTAGCGACGGCCGACACTTCGGGATCTTTACTGATCCCCCATCCGTCCAGGATCATCAGAATCGTTTTTTTATTCATGCCGTGTAAGGTTTGTCTGCAAAGATAAGGAAAGATGGGCAGAGCTTTTTGGTTGGAGCGTCCAACCGGCCCGATCAAAAAATTGAGAATTGGAAATTTAACATTTATTCCTGGGCAAGTTGTGAAATAAATCTAAAATTTGGAAGTTATTATAGCGGGGTTAAAACGCTCAAAAACCTGGTTTTTACAGGATTAACAGTTCCTTTTGTCGAGTTTGGTATGACCTTTGAACTTTATATAGTCCTTAACTAAAATTAACAACTATAAAACTGAAAAACCTTATGATCAACAAAATTCTAATCCTTGCGACACTTCTTACAGCCAGCCTTAACGATTCTCCAACAATTTCCATCGGGACACCTGAAAACTTAGCTTCCGTCGAGGTGACCGCCGTGAAAACGGAAGGACCAACATCCGCAGAAAAAATTGACAAGCTTTATGAATCTTTCGTCAGTAAGAACGTGACCATGCCAGAAAAAGCGGTATTCCAGAATGGTATGACCGGGTATCAAAAACTTGTGGATGAAGGGGAAATCAAAAATGAGATCCTTACCATTATTGATTTTGGTTTGCCTTCGACTGAAAAAAGGATGTGGATTCTTGATATGACCGATCAAAAAGTTCTCTATAACACTTACGTCGCACACGGGCAGAACACCGGAGGCAATCTGGCTACCGATTTTTCCAATACGCCTAATTCCCATCAAAGCTCGCTCGGCTTTTATGTTACTGCAGAAACCTACTATGGAAAAAATGGGCTGTCTCTCTTTATCGACGGCAAGGAAGAAGGTTTTAATTCTAACGCCCGCCAGCGATACGTCGTCATGCATGGTGCAGATTATGCCACTGAAAACTTCATCGAAAGAGTAGGAAGGCTCGGGCGAAGCTATGGTTGCCCCGCCGTACCGACCAAATTAGCAAAAGAGATTATCAATACCGTAAAAGGTGGTTCCGCTTTGTTCATCTATTCCCCCAGCAAAGCCTATCTTTCCCAATCCGAGTATCTTAATGGTACCACGGTCTAGGATCCTTGTTTGAGACCTTTTAGGATCTTTTGGTCCAGACCGTAGACGTCATTTGTAAATACAGTTTTATCCCCGGCCCTCCAGGCTGTCCAGTAGAAATGGTGGACGCTTATGGGCCGGTTTATTTTTACCTGGGTCGTCTTTCCACTCCCGATGACTTCCCTGATCTTCTCTTCATTCCAGTCGTCTTGCCCCGATATGGCATATGCCGCTAATTCCACCGCGTTTTCTACGCGAACGCAGCCGGAACTTTCCGCACGTTCATTCTCTTCGAATAAACCTTTGGAGGGGGTGTCATGCAGGTAAACGAGATACCGATTAGGGTAAATGATCTTTACCCTCCCGAGCGGATTTGCCACCCCTGAACGTTGGACAAATGTATAATTTGCCGCCTTTCCCCAATCGATTTCCCCTGGACTCAGACGGTTCCCTGCGGCATCATATACAACCATGTTGTGACTTTTGAGATATTCCGGATTGCGAGAAGCTTTGGGAATGACATCTTGTGCTTTGATCGTGGGCGGAACCGTCCAGGTGGGATTGATGACGATGTACTGCAGCGTATCACTGAAAATCGGGGTCTGGCGTGCAGGGGCACCCGCAACCACGTTATGCTGTCGCAGCGTATCTCCGTCTTTTACTACCACCAGATTGAAATCCGGAATATTGACCAGGATGTAATGGTCTCCGAGGTTCCGGGGATACCAGCGCCAGCGTTCCAGATTCACCAGGATCTGGTCGTAACGATCAGCGACACTCATGTTGAGTTCTCCAAGAGTGGAATTGCCAAGGACGGCGTCTGTCTCCAGCCCCATGGTTTTCTGAAATCTTTCGACCGCATCCTGCAGGTCCCGGGTGAAGGTGCTATCCCGGCTCTGGTAATCATCTGGCAGAAGCTCTAATTGTTTCAACCTTTGCACAAGGATAGGAATCCTCGGGTCCTTTTCACCAGGTTTGATCATTTCACCTTCAGGTACTTGCACGATATGCTCCTGATTTTTTCTCAGGGCGGCATAGTCCTCGAGAGACCTCATCAATCCCTCGTAGACCTGATGATGAGGCCTGATCTGGTTAAAAGCCTCATCCACATCTCCCGATTCTGCCGCTTTTTGAAGAAAGCCTAAGAGATCTATGTCTTTCTTGGGAACTCCCCAATCATCATGATACTCCCGGGGATCCAGTTTTCCGTAATAAAGATCCTCTGAAAAGGTCAGGAAGGCATCGGTCAGGAGGAGGTCGAGTCTGGCGGCTTCTTGAGGGGTAAAAGAAGTCCGTTGCATGAGCTGTTTAATCTCGGGCAGGTGATAATCTTCTCCAGAAAGACCTTCTTTTTCTGCTCCCGACAAGGCTGAAAAAAGTTCCGCTCTGTCTTCGGACTCCGCCCAGGCCGGGTGATTGGATCTTGCTTCGTAAAATCTGTTCACCGCTTTTTCGTGATGTAAGTGTACTGCTGATCCCTTTTCAATGGCAGCTGCTATCTGCTGTGGGGTGATCTTCCAATCCTTCCCAGGCGCATTTTCATCCTTGCACGAAACGAGTAAAACCAAACTAAGGAGCACTAACAGGAGTCGGTCTGATCTGATTATCTTCATAGTATATCTCTAAATAGGGAAATGCCTGTACATGAGAAAATGCATACAGACCCGGGGAATCATAAATGGTTCCCCGATGGATCGGTACCCGTATTTGTGGTAGAACCCCATCGCAGATTCTCTGGCGTTGAACCAGAGTGTGAATACCGGGTGTCTCTCCTGAAGAAGCTTTTCTCCCTTTCGCAGTAGAAAGGCACCATACCCTTCTCCCTGGTGTTCCTGAAGGATTGCCATTCCCCTGAGCTGGTACTGTATCTTTTCAGAAAATTGATCATTCCTGCGGAACATGAAGCTGGCAATTCCGGCCAGCGTTCCGTTGAGGAATAGCCCTAGATGAAGGGTTTCCTGATCCAGATCTCCTTCAAAAAAACATTCTTCTTCTGGTCTTCCCGGGCGCAGAACTTCTCGCCTTACCGGGTAAGTTTCAGATGCCGTGATGACGGAAATCTTTGTTGATGCGTCTTCCACCCTTCAGGATCCTGCCATTACATCGCGATATTCTTCATGTCTTTCGAACTGGCTGGCTGCATAGTCACACAGGGGATCAATTTTCAGGTTATGCTCTCTTGCGTACTCCACAATGTGTCTGACCAGGCTGCTGGCTAAACCCTTACCCGTCATTTCCGGTTCGGTCTCCGTATGGTCAAGGGTGATGATATTATTGTCCTCGACCGTGTAGGTCAGTTCCGCCACAATCTTCCCCTTATGTTCTATAAAGAACATGCCTTTCCCTTCTGTTTCCTTCTGCTGTACGCGAGTGTCCATGCCTACTTCTTTTGAAGAATATCATCTACGATCCCATAGGCAACAGATTCCTGGGCATCCATCCAGTAGTCCCGGTTGAAATCCTTCAGGACCCTTTCGTAGTCCTGGTTGCAGTTCTGAGCCAGAATACGGGCGCTCTGTTCTTTGATTTTCAGGATCTCAGTAGCCTGAATCTCAATGTTTGAAGCCTGTCCGCGGGCACCTCCACTTGGCTGATGTATCATCACTTTTGCGTGGGGCTGAACAAACCTCCGTCCTTTGGCTCCGGCTGAAAGCAGAATGGAAGCCATCGAGGCAGCCAGTCCTGTACAGATGGTCGAAACCGGGCTTTCCAGTGCGAGCATAGTGTCATATACCGCGAATCCCGAAGTTACATAACCTCCCGGGCTGCTCAGAAAAAATTGAATTTCCTCATTTCCAATGCTATCGAGATAGAGCATTCTCTCAATAACATGTTTGGCAGATTTCTCGTCTACCTGCCCCCACAGAAAAATTTTCCTGTCGTTCAATAATGTCCTATCTATCTGGTCCTGAATCTTGCCTTCTCGCTCTTTTATTCCCATTGTTTTTTTAGATGTTAAGAAGCTAAAAATATGATTATTTTTGCGAAAAAAGCAGGAATGAAGCTTGCATTTAACAAGATTTTAAAGGAGGATATACCGTCCGTTCTCCCCCTGATCCAGAGGCTGATGGGGAACCGTTTCAGCGATGAAATCCTTCATCAGAGGTTTCTGGAGATGTTTGACCAGAACTATGAATGCTTCGGCATGTTCTTCGAGGAGGAACTCGTCGGGGTCTTCGGCCTTTGGTTTATGACCCGACATTACGCCGGGCGATCCTGTGAGCCGGACCATATTTTTCTAAAAGAGGAATTTAGGGACCAAGGTTTCGGAAAGCAGCTGTTCGCTTTCATCGATTCCTATTCCCGCTCCAGAGGATGTGAAACCCTGGAACTGAACAGTTATGTGGAGAATTATCGCAGCCATAAATTCTATTTGAACCTGGGCTTTGTGATCAAAGGCTATCATTTCCTTAAAAACCTGGAACAATAATTTGGAGGGATGAAATTTTTCAGATTATATTTGTATCGCAGGCGGGAGTAGCTCAGTTGGTAGAGCGTCAGCCTTCCAAGCTGAATGTCGCCGGTTCGAACCCGGTCTCCCGCTCTAAAGCTTCATCCAAAGGTGAGGCTTTTTTGTTCCGGGCGTCAGGAGATCAGGGAACTACCATGTCGGGCTGTTAATCTTTTCCTTAAATATGCCCCCAATTCAGAAGAATAAATCCATTTTGCCTTATTTTCAGGAGAAAACAAACCTGAGAAGAATGAAAAATATCAATCCCTACTTTCTGATCGGTACTCTGGGCATGCTCCTAACCGCCATTCTCAATATCACTGCACCTGTTATCTTTCCTGAGGCAAAGGACGGTCTTTTCGGTGCCCTTGCGGCATTGTACCTGGTCTGTGTCATGTTCATCCTGGGGGGCACCCTGGTAATGATCAACCGGAAGCACCCAAAAAAGTGGGTGGTGGCCTGATCCCCGACGGATCGGTCCCCGATTTTATTCCATCTATGGCGGAATATCCCACAGATAACCTTCTCCCTTTTCAGGGGGAGGTCTATTATTACGGCAGGATCTTTAGCAAAGCCAAATCCCAGGAGCTGTTTGAGCTGCTGCACGAAAGGGTGTCCTGGAAACCAGATGAAGTAATCATGTTCGGAAAGCGGATCGAGACCTCCAGAAAGTCTGCCTGGTATGGAGATCGTTCTTTCGAATATACCTATTCAGGGATTACAAAACGGGCAGAGCTCTGGTTTCCGGAATTGGCAAACCTGAGAAGGCAGGTGGAGGTGCTAACCGGGAAAAGGTTCAATTCCTGTCTTCTTAATCTCTATCATAACGGGGGAGAAGGCATGGGTTGGCATGCAGACAATGAGCCTGAACTCGGAAAGAATCCTGTTATCGCCAGTCTCAGTTTGGGGGCTGAGAGAAAATTTGTCTTTAGACACAGAACGGAGGACAAAAAGGTAGATCTGGTCCTTGAAAATGGAAGTCTGTTGCTGATGCAGGCGGAAACCCAGGACTACTGGCTGCACAGCCTGCCCAAATCCAGTCAAATATCGGAGCCGAGAATCAGTCTGACCTTCAGGGAGATCAAAAAATAGAGAAACCAGTAAGGGTGGTGAGCCTTTCCAGAGTAGCCATACCAAGGGCGGAATTGCCTTTCGGGTTAAGGGGCGGACTCCAAACGGCCACCGCGTATTTTCCAGGATGTACTGCGACTATTCCGCCTCCGACACCGCTCTTTCCGGGCAATCCTACCTCGAAACTAAATTCCCCCGCTTCGTCATAGAAACCACAGGTCTGCATCAGGGCATTGATCCGTTTTACCTGTCGTCCCGTCAGCACCTCTCTCTGGGAATCCAGCAAGGCCCCCTGATTAGCAAAAGGAATAAAAGCTTTTGCAAGCTCCCTGCAGGACATGGAAAGGGAGCATTGGTGGAAATAAAAATCCAGTACTGCATCAACATCATTTTCCATATTTCCAAAGGATTTAAGATAGTTAACGATGGCATAATTACGGTAGCCCTCGCTTTTTTCAGACGCAGCAACAGTTTCGTCGAAGCCGATATGCGGATCATCTGTGATCTCGTGAAGAAAGGCCAGAAGAGCCGCTTTGGGATTGGAGAAATGAGACAACAGGACATCAGCCACCACAAGTGCTCCTGCATTAATAAAGGGATTGCGGGGAATTCCAAAGTCATTCTCCAATTGAGACAAGGAATTAAAGGGATCTCCGGAAGGCTCCACATCTACCCGGTTCCAGAGTTCCTCCCCAACCACCTTCATCGCCAGAGCAAGGCTGAAGACTTTTGATATACTCTGAATCGAGAAACGCTCCTGGCTGTCGCCAAAACAGTAGTCTCGCCCTTCCAGATCGCACAGGTGCATCCCATACTTTCCAGGAGGCACTTTGGCCAGTTCCGGAATGTAGGAGGCAACTTTTCCAGAAGGTTGTACCTGGGAAAATTCCTGACTGATCTGGTTCAGGATGGTCTGATATCCCGGATTATCGAAGGTCATGGAGTAGACTTTCAGGTTGAACCTCGACAGGAGGTTTTCCGGCTTTGAAGATTCTTGCCCTCTGGTCCCCTTTAAGAATGATCTGGTCATCTGAAACTTCGAGCCAGGATCCTTCCCTCAGTCCGATTACAGGAGGAGTGTTGAAGACATGAAATTCCGCGATTCGTGTTTCCCGGGTCTCCCCTTTGTGCCTGGAGCCAGGATCTGGATCAAGGTAATGCGGATTGATGTTGAACGGAACTAATCCGAGGGTCTTGAAGGATGGGGGATATACAATGGGCATATCATTGGTGGTCTGCATGGTGAGCCCCGCGATATTTGTGCCGGCACTTGTCCCAAGGTACGGTACCCCTCGAAGTATGGCCTCCCTCAAAGGGGTCAGGAGATCGAGGCGATAAAGTTGCTGCACCAGCAAAAAGGTGTTGCCACCCCCGACGAAAAATCCCCCAGCTTCGGAAATAGCAGATTTGGGATCTTTTACCTGGTCGATTCCTTCCAGCCGTAAATCAGCCCTTTCGAAAGCAAGTCTGGCTTGTTCGGTGTATGCGCTGTGGGTGATTCCTCCGGGGCGGGCAAAAGGCAGGAACAGAACAGGCTTACCTGGAACAAAGTGGTGCCTGATGACCGGCCTGAGGTATTCCAGATACTCCTCTCCATGAAGGGTGGAGGTGCTGGCAAGAATGAGATGCTTCATATTGTAAAAATAGCCAAACCTACTCTGGTCGCAATGACCGGCACCCGATTTTACCTGGGCAGTCGAAAACAGGATTTAACTAAAGTTTAGTCGGACCTTACATTTTCATAAACAATAGATTTTGTTTCTTTAGGTAAAACACACCATGAGACCACTTTTTATTGCGCTACTCCTGATTTTTTCCTGGCATGCAGATGCGCAACAGCGTGAAACAATCAGTGGTAAGATCAATCCTCCCGAGGGGGAAAGTGCCCAGGGAATATCCATCTTGAACATCTCAGCCCTTGAGGCTACGGTTTCAGATCGGGATGGTCTTTTTGAAATTCCGGCTGCTGTAGGAGACACCCTTCAGTTTAAGAGTCTTCAATTCCAGGACTTTTCAGTAGTTGTTGACCAGGGAGTTATGGACACAGGCAGCCTCAATGTTTTTATCAGTGAGGCGGTAACTGAGCTTCCTGAAGTTGTGGTAACCCCTTATGATCTTACAGGCAATGTCAGGGTGGATGTTGCTATCATTCCGGTACAACCGGCTCCGTTGCCTACTCAGACAGCCGCAGAGATAAATCCTTATGAATGGGACTTTCGTCCCGATTCCCTCAGTTCACCTCCCAATGCTGCTATGCGGGATGCCATGATCTATAGCGGGGGAAATCTGGCCAGCATTTTCAGGAATATCTTTACTCCTCGGAATGTGCTGACCGAGGTAGGAAAGGAGGAAGAGCTCGATGAGCAGATACGCCTGCTGTACGACGATGATTTTTTCGAGAAGCACCTGAATATTAAAGAGGAAAACATCCATGAATTCATCTATTTTGCACAGAACAACGGCCTTACTGCTGATATGCTCCAGGAGGAGCAGGAAATGGAGCTGATCGAATTTCTGGTGGAACAGAGTTTTAGGTTTCGTGCCCGAATGGCTGACCGGGAATAATCCTGGGCCGTACATATTCCTTCCCTTGTTGCCTGATTCCAAGACCCGGGAGTCATAGGCTTTCTGGAATTGTGGAATACTCTTTGATGAATCGTATTCGATCCCGATCTTTGGGAGCAATCCAGAACAGATGAAAAAACTCCTGATACTATTACTCCTGCCGCTTTTGGCATTTGCCGGAGCACATAAATTCTATGTCAGTCTTACCGATATTGCCTATGATCAAGAGACCAAGGCCTTGCAGATTATTTCCAGACTATTCACGGATGACACAGAGAAACTCCTTCGGGAGCGGTATAATGAAGCAGTTTTCCTGTCTGCGGAGGAGGAGCATGAGCAGGTTGATGAATACCTTGAAAGGTATCTTGAGGAAAAATTCAGGATCAGTGTCAACGGAATTCCCCGGGAGGTGAATTATCTGGGGAAGGAATATAAGACGGATAAGATCGTCCTGTATCTCGAGGTGACGAATGTGGAAGCTGTTGAGGAGATCACCGTGGCCAACACCCTTCTGAGCGACCTATTTCCGGAACAAAAAAACGTGGTTAAGGTCGAAGTGGGAGATAAGATAAAAAGCCTGCTTCTGGGGAGTTTCAAGGAACAAGGCAGCTTATTTTTTGGAAAATAAATTGCCAGCTGTATTATTTCAATTATTTTAGGACCCTTTATAAATCAGATTAACTAATGAGAACCTTTAAAGCAAGCATTTTAGCCTTTTTGTTCGTTTTTTCGACCGGACTCTACGCCCAAGAAACCGAATCTTCCGGTAAGCAGGAGGAGCGGGAAGCGGGCCATACCAATCAAAACAAATTCCGTCAGCTGTACCAGGAATTTTCCACTCCCAACCAGTACAGAACTGCAAGTGGAGCACCTGGACCTGCCTATTATCAGAACGAGGCGGACTACAAGATGGACATTGTGCTTGACGATCGAAACCAGAAATTAACAGGCCGCGAGACCATCACTTATCATAACAATTCTCCTAATGACCTGGAATACCTTTGGGTTCAGCTGGATCAGAATATCCGTTCAAAGGAGGCAGTCGCCAAACTTAAAAACAGCAATGGAATTGCTCCAGTCTCACAGCCAGGAAGTTTTGTCTCTGAATACATGGAGGAAGACTTTGATGGGGGCTTTAATATTACAGAGGTAAGTGCAGATGGGGAACCACTTAAGCATTTCATCAACAATACCATGATGCGCGTCGACCTTCCGGAGCCTTTAAAGGCTGGAGAGAGCTTCAGTTTCGATATCGCCTGGTGGTATAACATCAATAACCACGTTACGGACCGTGCCAGAAGCGGGTATGAGTATTTTCCAGAGGATGGAAACCGGGCTTACGTTATTGCTCAGTTCTTTCCTCGAATGGCAGTGTATAACGATGTGGAGGGCTGGCAGAACTATCAGTTCTGGGGGAATGGAGAGTTTGCCCTTCCCTTTGGTGATTACGAGGTGAGCATTACGGTTCCAGCGGATCATATTCTTGATGGAACGGGGACACTGCAGAACAGGGAAGAGGTCTTTACCGAAGAAATGATGGAACGATATAAAAGAGCTAAGAAGACCTACGATAAACCCGTCATGATCGTCACCCAGGAAGAGGCTGAGGCTAAAGAAAAGCATTTTTCGGATAAGAAAAAGACCTGGGTGCTGAAGGCGGATCAGGTTCGGGATTTTGCTTTTGCTACTTCCAGAAAATTTATCTGGGACATGATGGCCGTGAAAGTTGGGGATAAGGATGTTATGGCTGTTTCCCTTTATCCCAAAGAAGGAAATCCACTATGGGAAGATTTCTCTACCAAGGTAGTGGCCCATACGCTAAAATCTTACTCGGACCACACCTTTGCCTATCCCTATCCAAAAGCCATCTCGGTACATGCTAAAAATCAGGGTATGGAATATCCGATGATCTGCTGGAACTATGGAAGACCGGATGAAGATGGAACCTATAGTGACAGGACCAAATTTGGGATGATGAGTGTGATCATTCATGAGGTCGGCCACAATTTCTTTCCGATGATCGTAAATTCCGATGAGCGGCAGTGGGGATGGATGGATGAAGGTCTGGATACTTTCATGCAATATATAGCCGAACAGGAGTACGGAGAAAAATATCCTCAAGACATCGCTCCTCATACCAAATACCCTTCAAGAAGGGGCGAACCAGCAAAGATCGTGGATTATATGAAGGGGGATCAGGATTTTATCGCTCCCATCATGTCCAATCCGGAGAACGTATTTCAGCTAGGCAACAATGCCTATGGCAAGCCTGCCACCGCCCTTAATATCCTGAGGGAAACCGTAATGGGAAAGGAGCTTTTTGATTATGCCTTTAAAACCTATGCGCAACGGTGGATGTTCAAACACCCGACACCGGAAGATTTCTTTAGAACAATGGAAGATGCTTCTGCTGTTGACCTGGACTGGTTCTGGAGAGGGTGGTTTTATACCACCGATTATGTAGATATAGGACTTGGTTCTGTTAAAAAGTATTATATAACAGACCAACCGACTGAAGAAGGAAAAGCTTTCTTGAAGCAGTATGGTATTGAAGACCCTGCTTCTGTTGAAGCCCTGTATGTGGTCGAGGATGGGAGTAAGGAGATGAATGAGGCGCTAAAAGGTAAAACCGCTGTTGAAAATGCACCCACCCTTAAGGAATATCTGATGGATAATTTCACTCCTGAGCAACGAGAGCGCCTTGATGCTCCTAAGTACTTCTATGAGATCACCTTTGAGAAGCCGGGAGGCCTGGTGATGCCGATAATCGTGGAATATACCTATGCAGACGGTACCTCAGAAAAAGTAACCTATCCCGTTCAGATTTGGCGGAAAGACGATATGAAAGCAAGTCGCGTACTCGCAACTGACAAGGAAATTACAAAAGTGGTTATCGATCCTGATCTTGAAACTGCGGATGTCGATTTAAGCAATAACTCCTGGCCGCAACAGGCAGAAGTAGATCAATTCAAGGAATTCAAGCAGAAGACTCAGGGCTAACCCTAGTGAGCCCTTCATACACAGAGCCGGACTTTAACAAGCCGGCTTTTTTCTTGATTGGATTTGTCAGTATATTTGCAGTCTATGTACAGCATTCCTATTTTCATAAGTGGTGCGGAAATAGCCTTCATTCTATTTATAGTGGTGATGGTTTTCGGCGCGGATAAAGTTCCGGAGATCGCCAAGGGTCTCGGAAAAGGGATGCGTAGCATTCGCAACGCTACCAATGATATTAAAAGTGAGGTCATGCGCAGTGCTGAAAAGCACGGTATGGACACCAAAGGAATGAGCGAGAATGTTAAAAAAGAAGTAGACAAGGTACGGGAGGAGATTGAGGAGATCACCGGCTCTGTCAAACGACGCTTCTAATACTGCCGTGTTTTGAGCTGCAGGGAGGCCCACGACTTTCTCTATTTCGGTCAGCTTCAATCTTTAAACTTCATGGATTTTTTACCAAAGGAAATCGACAGCTACATCGTTCAACATTCGGCTAAAGAACCAGAACTACTCAAACGGCTGAATCGAGAGACGTATCAAAAAGTACTTCAGCCTAGGATGTTGAGTGGCCATTATCAGGGTAGAATCCTTAGTATGATATCGAAGTTAATCCAGCCGAAAACCATAGTAGAGATCGGAACCTACACCGGATATTCCGCTCTTTGTCTGGCAGAAGGCCTCGTGTCTTCAGGAAGGCTTCATACCATAGATATCAATGAAGAGCTAGTCGAACTCCAGAATAAATATTTTGAGGCCTCTCCTTACCGCGCTCAGATCAGGCAGCATTTGGGGGATGCAACCCAGATCATTCCTACCATTGATGGAAGTTTTGATCTCGTTTTTATCGATGCGGACAAACCCAATTATCCGGCATATTTCGATTTGGTCATTGACAGGTTACGACCCGGGGCGATCCTGCTCTCGGACAACGTCCTCTGGAGTGGAAAAGTGGTTGCCCCTGTTGCGGAAGACGATGAGTCTACTAAAGCTCTTCTTCACTACAACAGGATCCTCGCGAAGGATGAAAGGCTTGAAACCATAGTTCTCCCGATAAGGGATGGACTGACAATCAGTAGAAGAGTCTGAAAAAATAAATGTAGTTCTTGAGGGAACAGCCCGAGAAGTTGAAGTCTTATTTCCGATCCAGGAGCTTCTCCAGATAAGCCACCTTCTCCTTTTCAGCTTGCAGAAGGCGTTCATATAGTTTTTCCTTCTCTTCAAATAGTTCTACAACTTTATCAAGGGGATTAAAGGTTGGATTGTGAAGAATAGCATTAAGAGTGGAATGGTCGTTGAATGAATTGGACATGATCGTTAAAACGGATTCTTCGGAGAAGTTTTCGATTGCCTCTTTGGTGACCCCTAGTACGGCGGCTATCCGCGCGATTTTCTCATCCTCCAGTCGCTCACTTTGTTCGATATTGGAAACACTTTGCTGACTGATCCCTAGTTCTTCCGCCAGGGTTTCCTGCTTCATTCCTCGGAGTTCGCGTATACGGCTTATTTTCCGGCCGATGTGGCTGTTCTTAGTTGCAGTTTCCATGTTATAAATATATTAATTTTTTACATTCAGCAGTCCCGTCCTGAAGAAATACGAGCTTTGGATCTATGCACTACCGGGTCAGCGAATAAAGGCTAACTCTTCTTATCGAGATTTCTTGTTATTTTTGGACGAAACTACCCAGACATGAATTTTGAGAACACCAGAGAATATGCGGTTAAGCTTGATAGGAAGGATCCTCTCAGATCGTACAGAAAGCAATTCATTTTTCCTAGGATTAACGGCGAAGAGGTGATCTATTTTACTGGGAATTCCCTGGGACTGCAGCCTAAAAGAGCCAGAAAATTTGTTGACGAAATCATGGATGATTGGGGAAACCTGGCAGTTGAGGGTCATTTTAGGGCAGAAAAACCTTGGTGGGATTATCATGAACGTTTTTCAGAAAAACTTGCCCCTCTGGTCGGGGCATATCCTTCTGAGGTCGGCGTGATGAACACCCTTACAGTCAATCTACATTTACTGATGGTATCTTTCTACAGGCCATCCGTAAAACGGTACAAAATCATCATGGAAGAGAAGGCCTTTCCCAGTGATCAGTACATGGTGGCAAGCCAGGTGCGGTTTCATGGTTTTGACCCAGAGAAGGCCATAGTGGAAGTCTCCAGAAGAGATGGGGAACACCATTTTAGAACTGAGGATATCCTCAGCAAAATTGAGGAAGTCGGAGCGGAATGTGCTCTGGTTTTTCTCGGCGGTGTCAATTACTATACCGGGCAGGTCCTGGATATCGCGTCCATAACAAAAGCAGGTAAAAGGATTGGAGCTTTTGTCGGCTGGGATCTCGCGCATGCGGCGGGGAATATTTCTTTGAAGCTACACGAGTGGAAAGTTGATTTTGCAGCCTGGTGCAGCTACAAATACATGAATTCCGGGCCAGGTAACCTGTCGGGCTACTTCGTCCACGAAGATCATCATGGTTTGCGAGAGATCCCGCGATTCGAAGGCTGGTGGGGCCACAACAAGGATCGCAGGTTCTTAATGGAGGCTACTTTTGAGCCGGAAGGGGATTCCAGGGCCTGGCAGTTATCAAACGCCCCTGTTCTGGCTCTAGCTCCCCTTCTGGCCTCCCTGGAGATCTTCGAAGAAGCAGGGATGACGGAGATCGGGCGGAAACGGGATCACATCGTGTCTTATCTCGAATTTATTTTACGGGAAGTTGAAAAGGAAGTGACTGGCAATTTTGAAATTATCACCCCACAGGAGCGGGGGACACAGCTTTCGGTTTTCCTTCATGGAGAAGGAAGACAAACATTCCAGTACCTGATGGACAATGGTGTCATCATCGATTGGAGAGAACCCAATGTGATCAGACTGGCTCCTGCACCTTTATACTGCTCCTATGAGGACATGTGGAAGTTTGGTAAGATCCTGAGGGGTTACTTCAGGAAAAGGGAATAACCTGGATCTTCAGCAGGAGGTTAAAGGATTTTGTATGACAGGGCCAGCCCTGCTGCGAAATTGGGGTCGAGGAAGTTATGGAAATCTGCTCCGACTACCAGGTTCAATCTTAATTCAGGCGTATAGTCTTCAAAGTACGCATTAAAGATCCGTGTCTCGAGATAAGTGGAAAAAATCTTTGGCTCCCGGTCAGGAGGAAAGCTGTCGTCCGTATAGGTTCCTTCATTGTGGCGATAGCTCAATAGGACCTTGTATGGATATGGATTATAGAAGGTACCAAAGTTTCCGCCCCACCCGATATGATGTGCGGTAAATTTATTATTGATGATATCATCACCTGCCTCATCGTAGAGAAAGAAGGGAGCCCCGATGACCTGACCGAAGTAGGTCCAGCCAGAGTTGTATGTCATATGGTGGTCCAGGTAGTTATCCGCACCCCACCGGTTTACATCGTGGCTTTGATGCTTGGTATAGTAGAATTCATATAGTATGGAATTGAATAGGCTATAGGATTCCTCCAGGTTCCAAAAAAATCCGTACCGGCCGTCAGGAAAGTTGGCTAATCTGCTACCGGACCCATCTTCAAAGATATTGTTGTAGATGAAAGTAATCGCGTTTTGCCCAAAGGTCCGCTGGACCTCCACCTCCCAGGACCCCAGATGATTTCCAAGGGAATTTTCTTTATCCCCCTGCAGCGCATCTTCACCTCCCTGCCTTCCGGTAATGATTCTCAGGTAATCCGTGATTCCATGTGGCTGTTTGCCTTTATCAGGAGAAATGCCACCCCACTGAGCGAAGTGTTGGATTCCAACTTTGATCCTCCATTTTTCAGTCGGCTGAAGTACCAGATGAAAACGCTTTCTATGGACCCTCGCCCTTGGCACATGACGCTCATGTTCGAGGATGTATTCCGCCCATAGCGCTTCGAATCCTACGCCGGGTAGGATAGGGATGGTATTGGAAGTCGCAATCTCCAGTCCAGGCAAAGCACGTGCATTGAGAGACCAAAGAATGTTTTCGTTGGTTGCGCTTAACCCGTTCCATACCTGCCTCTCATGCTTTATTCCACCCGTTAACCGGACAAAGTCGTTTCGGAACTCGATATAGGCCTTGTCGACGAAAAATTCCGGAACACCATGATTACGAAAGGCTCCTCCTGCAGCAATCTCGACGATTGCCCCTGAGGGCAGGGTGTGTTGTACTTTTCCCGCTAAAAGTCCAGCTGCGCTCGTTGTCCTGTGGATACGACCCTTTCGATTGCTGTGCAGCCAGAAAGGTAGATGCTCCTGAGTTGAACCCTGAGTCCAGATGTGGCTATTGAGAGAATAGGTGGTTTGACTTACAGACTTCGTCGCGTAAAAAAAAAGTAGCAGTAGAAAACTGCTACTCCATCCAAATTGCTTGTACATGTTTAATTTGTCATTGACTTGGCTTAGATCGTTCTAAAAGCTCCAGAAAGCCGCTTTGCCTCTCATTTTCTTCCACAAACTTTCCTGATCTTCATTATAGGCATAGCCATATTTGTTCCCATAGCCGAAATGAGCTGCTTCCACATCATTGAGGACAAAACTGATGTGATTTAACTTGCCTTCCTTCTTGGCGTCCAGAGCAAAGTTCAGCAGCTTCTTTTCTGTATAGCCTGCTCTGGTGACATAAAGCGTGATGTCCGCAAATTTGTTGATAAGGAAGGTGTCGGTGACCAACATACACGGAGCGGTATCAACAATGATATAGTCATACCGTCCTTCTAGCTCCTTAAACAAGGTCGCGCTCTTTTTTTGCCTCCATAGTTCCGTGGGATTAGGAGGTATTGAACCTGAGGCCAAAAGGTGTACCTCCGGATGGGCATTTGAAGGAGTGATCAAATCCTCCAGCTTAAGACGGTCATTTACAAGGTAATCACTCACTCCGAGAAAGGACCTGGCGTCGGTTTCGTATCGTTGGAGCTGTGGATTTCTTAAATCGGCACCGACCAGCAAGACTTTCTTACCGGAATATGCCAGGGTAAGGGCGGTATTGAACGCGATGAATGTTTTCCCTTCACCCTTAACAGTTGAGGTGATGAAAATGGTGTTTCCTTCCAGCTTGTCCCCTGCATTGACCAGGAGATACTGTAGATTCGTGTGCAGAATCCGGAAAGACTCCGCCAGAACCGACCGGTCATTATTAGCGATCAGGTCTTTCTCCTTTTTACCAATTCTCGGAATCTCTCCGACGATCGGAATTTCCTTTGCTATGGCATCGATATCGTTTCTGTCCTTGATTTTATTGTTCAGGATGCCTCTCAGGTAGATATACAGGAAAGGAATCAAAAGCCCGATGATCAGAGCAGCCAGAAAGACGATCTTAGGTTTAGGAGAGACCGGTTCATTTGAACTGTAAGCCGCATCGACGATCTTGGCTTTGGGAGCGGTGACGGCTAATGAAAGCGAGGTCTCTTCCCTTTTCTGAAGCAGGAATAGGTAAAGCGCTTCCTTGATGTTCTGTTGTCGTTCAATGTTTCGGAATTCCTTTTCTTTAGAAGGGACCCGGGCGATCTGGGCATCTATTTTAGCCTCCTGGGCATCCAGGTCACTTTTGGCGATCTGAAGGGAAGTCTTCATGTTGGAAAGACTCTGGAGCACATTGTTCCGGATCTGAGCTATCTGATTGTTAAGATTGATGATCACCGGGTTATTTTCGGTCGAACCTGCCAAAATCCGGTCCCTTTCCAGAACCAGTTTGTTATAGGACTGGATGCTTCCAGAAACAGCTTCATTTCCTCCCTCTTCAAAACCGAGATTTGCGGGCAGCAACCCTCCCTTGTCCGACCTGAGGTAGTCGATCATGGTATTGGTGAGTTCTAGCTGCGTCTCCACTGCCAGTTGTCTGTTCCGAAATTCACTGGCATTCTCTATAAAAAGTTTGGATTCCGCCTCAATATCGGTTAACTGGTTGTTCTTTTTAAATTTCTCCTTGTTTGTTTCTACTGAATCGAGTTCTTCAGTGATTATGGCAAGGCGATCTTCGATGAACTCTGCGGTATTGCGCGACACCAGATTCTTGTCTTCGATAGCCTCCTTGTTGTACTGGTATACCAATTCGTCCAGAATTCGCTGTGCCTTGCTCTTTACGGGGTCCTGCAGGCTCAACTCTATGAGGCTTGAGTTCTTGTCCGAAAGTGTTACCTGCACCTTTTCCCGATAGACTGCTGCAGCATGGTCCAGAGTACTGAATTGTACCCGTACCTCCCTATGTTCTTCCTTTTTCAACGCTGGTAGATTGGGCGTCACTGATATTTCTGCAAAGGGAAGGCTAAGGGCCTTGCCGAAGGAGGCTTTTTCGGTTGATCCGTCCTCTTTCTCTATCACAAAGGTGGAATCCGACAAAACCCGGAAAAGGAGCGGTTCCAATCGGTCCTCTTCCTGGAGCACCTGAAACCGTTCTTTATCAAATGCCAGGATCTGAATATTAATGGGTCGATTGGCAAAAAGTTCCTCCTGAGGAACAGAGCCTTCATGAAAATACCGGACATGGAGGTTCAGTTCCCTGGCGACGTTTGTCATCAGGCGCTTTGATTTGAGAATACCGATTTCGTTCTCTATCGAGGAAGTACTCATTCCTCCGATTAATCCAAGATCGGCGAAGGCGGCCAATTGTGAGGAACCCGCTCCCTTTTCTTCGTCCTTAATAATAACTGTGGCCACGGTGTTATATACCGGAATGGTGTAATGAAGATAAAGGATGGCGAGAGTGATACAGATAATCACGCCTGCCAGAAATAATGGCCATCGCCTAAGATAGATTTCTAACTGCTCTCTGAGATCGATTTCTTCTTCCTGCGGGCGGATAGGATTGGACTGATTTGACATATAATTAACGGGCAATTACAACGATTAATGAAATTAAAACAGACGCGATGGAGATGTAAACAGAAGCATTTCGGTTATAACTGGCTCCCTGTCTCTGGGCGGCATTGGGCTCTACATAGACCACGTCGTTTTGTTGAAGATAATAGTATGGGGAATTCAGGACCCCGCTGTCGGTCAGGTCCAGATACTTATAGGTTTTCGTACTGTCGCTTTCTCTGATGACAAGGACGTTATCACGACGCCCATAAATGGTCAAATCTCCTGCCAGGCCTAAAGCTTTAGTCAAACTGATCTTTTCGTCGGGTACCGTAAAGGTTCCGGGTCGGCTTACCTCTCCCAGGACGGTCACCTGAAAATTGACCAGTTTGATGTTTACGATCGGGTCCTGAACGTATCTGGAAATTTCTTTTTTAAGCTTCTGTGTCAATTCCTGTCGAGTGAGACCGGCTACATGAACAGTACCCAGGACAGGAAATTCTATATTCCCTTCACTATTGACCAGGTAGGTCTGCAACTCCAGTCTCCCGGTTACTCCTGCATCTCCAGGAGTGGGTGCTGAAGTCAAAGGCAGATTGAAGGGTTGTGCGGCTTCCATGTTAGCTGCGGAAACCGTGATGCTCAAAAGATCATTAGGCTGAATCTCAAGAGCAGCCTCTTCGGAATCCGCTTGTGCCTCCAGTTCTGACATATTTTGGAAATAGACGATATTTTTTCTGGATACACAGGAGGATAGAAAGAGCAGAAGAAACGCTCCAGTCATTAAGGAAATCTTATTCATTAGGATTTTATGGTATTTTAATTTGATCAATTAAGCTATACTGGTTTCCGGGGATGTACCGTTGAATTTCAGGTTCTGCTGGCAATAGTCGTTTTCTGAGTTCGCTCGCCCAGGGACTTCAGCCAGTTAAAAAAAAGGAATACCAGGATATACAGCAGGGCGACAAGGAACAGAAGCCATGGCTGACTGAGTACACGGGCAAATGCCAGGTAAATTGCGATAACGAGCAGGTTGAGCAGTCCCAGACCGGCACTGGCCCTTCTATGGGAAAATCCGAGGTTCAAGAGCACATGATGCGCATGGTTTTTATCTGGGGCGAAAGGATTTTTTCCGTTGATTTTTCTGATTATGATTACCCGGAGGGTATCAAATGCGGGAATAAACAGGACCGCAGCCAGCAGGAGAATCCTGTTCCCGGGATGTCCACCTCCGAAGTTCAGAGAAGCCTGGGGATCCATCGCCAATACTTTAAGGCTCAAGAAAGCCAGGATAAGACCGACGACCAGACTTCCCGAATCGCCCATGAATATTTTTCGGCTACTTCTCGAGAAGTTGAACCTTAAAAAAGCCGAAAGGGTCCCTGCCAGACTCAGGCTCACCAGGACGAAATAAGGATGGCCCGCCAGATAGAAAAAATACCCATAGGCGAGAGAGATAACGATACCGATGATACCGGCTAGTCCGTCAATCCCGTCGATCAGGTTGAAGGAGTTGATCAGGGCGAGGACAATAAAGGCCTTTATGAGATACCCAACAGCAAGGGGGATCGCAGCAATTCCGAGGAAACCATAGAGGGTGTCCAGTTCCAATTCCGGAGAAAATATCAGAAACAAGGCGGCCGTGATCTGTCCAAAAAGTTTCACCCGGGCTGTCGAAATTACAAGATCATCCTTCAGTCCGACCATGAACAATATCGTAATTGCCGCGATGAGATGATTGCCCACATAGGTCAGCCTCATGCTCTGAAGGATAGAGAGGACCAGGACTACCGTAATGTAGAATGCGACTCCTCCGAATGTTGGGACAGCGATCCTGTGAGAGCTCCTGTCATTGACTCCAGCCATCAGATTCTTTTCCCGGCTAACCCAGAGCACCTTTGGGATAAGGTAATAGGTGAGCAGGAAGGTGGCTATAAAAACTGCTGCGATGAAGAGTTCATAGTGGCCACGGAAAAACCTAAGGATTATTTCCTGGTTCAGGATGTTCATTTTGAAAAATGGAATTTCCTCATTTCGAAAGGAATACGAATTCTGTTCATGAATGGCTATGACGGCTCCGCCGTTCTCATTCACGCCAAATTCGGTTCAGGTGATGGATTCGATGAAATGCTGGTAATGTCCGATGATTGGACCTTGAGTAGGGAGTGCAAATATATTTCTCTTTTGTCCTTTCGTCCGAATGAAATCTGTTAATTTTTTTAGGTTTTTATTAACAAAAGTAATTCCTCTCGGGACTTCAAGTGGCACTGGAGCACCCCTGCCACTCTTTTGGATCAATCTGTAATGGAAACAATAAATTAAAAAAGAGTTAAGAACACAGGGAATGTGTTAACCAATGACCTGGGCAGTTTTGATGTTCACTACCACCCCTAATCCTTTTAGAATGAGTCGTAGCCTCTTTTTTCCTACTTTGGCGATGTGAGCCTCCTTTCCTTTGAAGCTTCCGCTGTTGACCGTGATCCGATCTCCGGGTTCCAAATGAGACACTTCGATCTCTTCCAGGGAATCGTCCTCCAGCCATTCCCTGATCGCTGCGATTTCTTCATCTCTGATTATGGCAGGTTTTCCGAGCCAGAAAACGTATTGTACCACCCCTGGAACATCAAAAACCCGGGAACGGTCTTTTTCCGGAAGTCTCACGAAAACATAAGATTGGAAAAGGGGAGTGGTAATTTTTTTCTTTCGATCACTCCATTGCCTTACTTCGGTGACTGTGGGACAGAAAGTTTCTATTCCTGCCTCTTTTAAGTTTTTTGCCGTTTTTAATTCCCACCTCGGTTTAGTATACAGGGCGTACCAATTCATGCTGTTCTGAAAATTTTGTTGGGTTCTTTCCGCGGGTAGGGATGCACTTAAAAGTGGCGGGAAAAGAAGGAGGGATAGTTCCCTCTTACAGGCGCAAATATAGAATTAAAAACGAGATTGACCCAAAATTGGTTTTTAAAGAAGGTGCAGCAGGTGCTGATCCGTCCGTAATTTCTTGAACTTTAAGAATATGGAGGAGATCATTTTTTCATTGTACCTGGAAAATGACGTTCGATGAAGCGGAGATAAAACCGGGAATTTAATTCAGGAAATTATCGCATGTCCACCCCAGAAAAGAACAGCATAAAGTTCCCATCTTCACTTAAATGGGTCTTCGCGATTTTCACACCCTTGTAATCAGCGTAATCCTCCCAGGTGGTAGCAAAGGGATTTTCAGTGCTTCCCCCGGACCGGTAAACCCATTCCCGGATCACATAATCCGCTCCGAAGAACACTTCGTACACATCTCCGGGGGTGTAGCCTCCGGTAGGAGGGTATTTTACGATTAGTTGTTGCATTTTTGTTCCCGAGATAGGAGCAGGGACTCCCTTATGATGTTCGTACTCCATTTTATCCCAAACCAGGTGAAAGGGAAATAGAAACCAGTATTGATCATTGATGAATTTGTGGTCAATTTCTTCGAATTGGTCCGCCTCACTTTTGTGGTTATATTGAAATGAGGAATCCGCGGTCTTCAGAACCACCTGCCCGGTCTGGGGCTCCCAAATCCATGTCCGGCTGGTTCTTAGACTGTCGTTGACCCTGACGTTGAAGGTATATTGAAGCCGCTCCAGCTCTTCAAACTGCTCAAGCCCATGGGCATCGGCGATCTTTTTTACTATGGAATCGTTCTTGGACTGGGTGCATCCCGCCAACAAGAGGGTGAGTTGAAAGCAGATCAAGGAGAGGTAAATGTGCCTCATTTTAAGGGTTTAATATATTGAACTTGAACGAACCATTCAAAGAGGCGCAGACGAATAAAATCGCTTATAGCGCAGTAACACTCATTCCTCCGTCAGCGACAATGGTTTGTCCTGTAATGTATGAAGATTTATCCATAGCCAAAAAAGCCACTATGGAGGCAATTTCTTCCGGTTCTGCAATTCGGTTTAACGGCGTCCGCCTCAGGATCTTTTCCCTTCGCTCTTCCTGTTGTAACAACGAATCGGTGAGCGGTGTTCGGGTATACCAGGGGGCCACGGCATTCACGCGGATATGATCTCTTGCCCATTCCACAGCCAGACTTCGGGTCTGTTGGAGAATTGCGGCTTTCGACATGGCATAGGGGGTCCCAGTGCCCACATCCTGCATCGCCGCAGAGGAGGCGATATTGATGATCTTTCCATTCCGGGATTTGGTCAGAAGCGGGTGAAAGTCGCGGGCAAGCGCGAAAGGGGCGGTTAGGTTGATGTCTAGGATCTTGCGGTATTCATCATCGGAAAAATCAAGGGCTTTTTTTCTGATGTTAATCCCTGCGTTATTGACCAGTATGGTCACCGCGTTCCAGTTGTTTTTTGCCCAGTCCAGAATCTTTGCTCTATCCTGTGGGAGCGTCACATCGGCCGACATACCCTTAACCTTATGTCCTCTTGCAGTCAACTCATCCTCACACCTGAGGATGTCATCAGAATTTCTGGCGGTGAACAGAACCTCTGCCCCCAGACTTAGAAACTCGGATAAAACTGCCTTTCCAATTCCCTTGGATCCGCCGGTAACGATGGCGGTCTGTCCCTTTAAATTCCACATGATACTGTCTTTAATAATTAAAGGCTACCGTTCCGGTCAGTAAAAGGAAAAATAGAAACCATCCCAAATATTAAGGTAGATTCAGCTTTTTTTACCGACAGAACCAGCAGCCCTTAAAACAATTATGCCTATAGGCTTCTTCCTGTCAGCAGCTTGTAGATGATCAGGATTACAGCGATAACGATCAGCAAGTGGATAATGCTTCCCAGGTCAGGAAAGGCAAAATACCCAATGAGCCATCCGATGATCAGCAAAACAATAATAAGCCATACCAAGTCTCTCATAAGGTTGTTAGTTTAGTGCGAACAGGATCCGCGGGTTTAGATTAATGGTTCTCTCAAGTCTTAAAAGGAGAGGAATCTTCTCTTTTTTTTCCTATTCTTTCAAAGAATGAGTAATTAAATGTACAAAAGCTTTTAAGTTTTCAATTTATATTTAACGGAGGTTTAACCCTTCCTTATGTTGCTCGCTGCAGCTCAGTCCTCGCCTTATTTTTTATTCCTATTTTTGCACGGACAATTTCTTTGATGCAGCAGTCGAAAAAAACAGCAATTGTGGGATCCGGCCTGGTCGGTTCCCTTCTGGCACTTCACCTTCAGAATTCCGGTCACAGTGTTACTGTATTCGACCGGAGGCCGGATGTCAGAAAGGTGGAATTCTCGGGGAGATCTATAAATCTTGCCATGTCAGATAGAGGCTGGAAGACCCTGAAAATGGCCGGTATAGAGGAAGAAATCAGAAAACTTGCCATCCCGCTGTACCAACGGGCGATGCATGTCAATGGAGATCCGGTCTACTTTCAGAAATATGGCAAAGAAGGGGAGGCGATCTATTCCATTTCCCGAGGCGTCTTAAACCGCAAAATGATCAGCCTGGCGGAAGCGGCCGGGGTGGAGTTCCGATTTGAAGAAAAGGTATGGGATGTGGATCTTGCAGGGGCACGGCTGTATACCGGCCCTTCTGAAAAAGGAGAATGGAAGGAATATCAGTTCGATTTGATTTTTGGTGCGGATGGGGCTTTCTCCCGGGTGCGTCATAAAATGCAACGGCAGAGCAGATTTAACTATTCTCAGCATTTTGTGGATGTAGGTTACAAGGAGCTCCGGATCCTTCCCAATCCAGACGGCACGCATAAGCTGGACAAGCATTCCTTTCACATCTGGCCCCGCGGAAAATTCATGTTGATCGCGATGCCTAACCTCGATGGAAGTTTTACCTGTACGCTTTTCCTCCCTTTCGAAGGGGAGAATTCCTTTGAAACCCTCACCACGGAGGCCGCGGCAGAAAGGTTTTTCAGCCGGTACTTTCCAGATATAAACAGGGAGATCTCAAACCTCACCCGGGACTTTTTCAGAAATCCTACCAGCGCCCTGGTAACGGTAAAATGTTTTCCGTGGACCTACTTCGACAAAGTCGCTTTGGTCGGAGATGCTGCACATGCTGTAGTTCCCTTCTATGGACAAGGTATGAATGCCGGTTTTGAGGATATTTCAGTTCTTCGTGAACTTCAGGAAAAGCATGAGGATGATTGGGTGAAAATATTTGAAGAGTATCAGCAGGTGCGCAAAGCAAACGCGGATGCCATCGCCGAATTGAGCTATCGCAATTTCATGGAGATGAGCAGCAAGACCGCAGATCCGGAATTTCTGTTGAGAAAGAAGATCGAAAAGCATTTCTCGGAGAAATATCCCGAACTTTGGGTGCCTGTCTATTCCAGGGTCACTTTCTCCGAGGCTCCATATCTGGAAGCACTTAAAACGGGGGACCTGCAGGCGGCTATTATGGACGAAATCATGAAGATGCCGCAGATCGAAAGCAAATGGGATTCCGAGGAGGTCGAGAAAAAGATGATAGCCCTGCTGGACCGATATAAAAGATAGTCCTATATGTTCTCCTCGTCTTCCGCATCGGGATCGTAGGTCAAATGGAGACTATGGTAAACTGTCTCGACATTGCGCTCATCCTCCATTAAAACGATCAATGTATCTCCCTCCTGTATGATGGTAGCACCATTCGGGGTCAGGAATTTTCCATTCCGGGAGATCATCGCGATGATGGCAGTCCGGGGAAAATGGAGGTCGACGATTCTTTTTCCAACCGAGAAGTTGTCTGGAGGAATGGTGATTTCTCGGATGAGAGATTTGGTTCCATCGGACAGAAAAGCATCTACAGGAGACTGCTTCTTGACCCTCTTGGGCAGTGCTACATGCATCCATTTGGCTACTTTGCCCAAGGTGGTGCCCTGTATGATTACGGAACTCAGCGACACAAAAAAGACGATGTTGAAGATCATATGGGCTTTTTCTATGCCTGCCAATAGGGGGTAGGTGGCAAATACGATAGGTACAGCCCCTCTTAATCCTACCCAGGAGATATACCACCGCCGGCGGTTCTTCATCCTGAAAGGGGCAAGGCTCAGAAAAACGCTGAGAGGCCTTGCAACTACGATGAGGAATACCGAGATCAGGAGGCCCAGACCGACGATCGGAACGATGTCGCTGGGGTATACGAGTAGACCCAGGGTCAGGAAGAGCACGATTTGCATCAACCAGGCGAGACCGTCGAAAAACCGCATGATGGTGCGTTTATGGATCAGGTCCTGGTTTCCGAGGTAGACCCCGCAAAGGTATATGGCAAGAAACCCATTCCCGCCAAGGCTGTCGGTAGCGGAAAAGGTGATAAACATGAGTGCGATGACAAGCACAGGATACAAACCTTCAAAATCCAGGGTGATTTTGTTGATGATCATCTTGCTCAACTTGGCGAAAAGGAGCCCGAGGAATCCACCTATAAGGATCTGCTCAAGGAAAAGCGGGATAATGCTCAGTATGCTTGCATCCTCAGCCAGGACAAGACCCAGAAAGGCAATGGTAAGGAAATAAGCCATAGGATCATTACTACCGCTTTCCAGTTCCAGCGTTGGCCTTAGGTTGGCCTTGAGGGCCATATTCTTGGATCTGAGAATGGAAAATACCGCTGCGGCGTCGGTTGAGGAAACAATGGAACCCAGAAGCAAGGATTCATAAATGGTGAATTCGGTGATCAGCCAGACAAAGGTTCCTAGCGTGAGTGCGGTCAGTAGAACGCCGATTGTCGAAAGGGAAATTCCGTGCCAGAGCACGGGTTTTATGCTGCGCCAGTTTGTATCAAGTCCCCCGGAGAACAGAATGAAATTAAGGGAGACAATACCGATAAATTGTGCCAGGACTGGATCGTTGAACTCAATTTGCCCGATCCCTTCGGATCCTGCAAGTATTCCCACGGCCAGGAACAGGATTAGGGTAGGAACCCCGAAACGATAGGAGGTTTTTCCGGCCAGAATGCTAATCAGGAGCAGGAGGGACCCCACTAGCAATACATTCTCCGTCGTTACATCGATGTTCATAGGTAACCGGCTTCCTGGTTCATATTAGCAAAGAAACATTTTTAGCAGCTGATCTGGAGCCGGATCAGTGTGAATTTTCTTTTAAAAGATCAGGAAATTTGGCCTTGAACCGGTTGAGCCTTGGAATGGAAACGTTCCGGACGTAGGGGTCATTCGGATGGTTTCTTTCGTAATTTTGGTGATAGGCTTCGGCCTTCCAGAATTTTTCGAAGGGATAGACCTCGACGGCGATAGGCTTTTCATAGCGGGAACTAAGATCCTGAATCTTCTGATCTATTATTTCCTTTTCCTTCGCGTTCTGATAAAAAATAATAGATCTGTATTGGGAGCCTATATCCGGTCCCTGTCCGTTTTTCTGGGTTGGATCCATCGATCCGAAATAGACGTCCACAAGGGTGGCATAATCCACTATCTCAGGATCATACCGCACTTCCACAGCTTCTGCATGACCGGTTTTTCCTGTATTGCTCTGTTGATAGGTGGGATTCTTGGTATGACCACCGGAGTAACCCGAGACGGCTTCTTTTACGCCTTGGACACTCTCGAAGATAGCTTCAACACACCAGAAGCAACCACTGGCAAAATAGGCTTTTTTCAGACCGTTTTGAACCGGAACCTGAACAGGGGTTCTTAATGCAGTCTCTTTTACAGGGTCTGTAGTTTTCTCCTTACATCCAAATGATGCCAGGAGCAAAAGCAAAATGACATGTTTCATTCTAATCTCGTACATATTTTCCTTCCAGGGTCTTTTTCCCATAGATCGCATAATCGGTCGCGATCTCCCCATTGACTGAAAATCCCAACCAGTCGAGTTCCGCAGTTCCGTCGTTGCCGAAGGTAAGCATAGCAATGGGGGTTGTGGTGTCGAAGTCATCCCAGGGCAACTCACGTCCTGCATTGGCATCCCGGGAGGCTCCTACGAAAAAAATCTCGGCAGAATCCGGTCCGGTTTTTTCACACCGGGCGTTGATATACACCTTGTCCTCCACAATACACCATTCCGTAGGTTCACCAAAGGCAATGTCTATACAGTTACAGCTGCAGTCACTTGCCGGCACATCCTGAACCAGTTTTCTATATCGGCCCCCAACTGCCGATGTCGTGGCTGACCCATCGGAATTGTCAGGGGTGACTGTTTCGGAATCTGTGGACGGTGTATCAGGTCTTTCCGCTACTTCGCCTCGCGCTGTCTGGGAATCTCCATCAGCCGGAATTTCGGTACGCGCTCCGGACTCCTCTGTTGAATTTCTCGCTCTCTTATCGTCTTGACAGCCCAGTAGAAAAAGAAGCGTTAGTATGGGGACCAGTTTTTTCATGACCTTGGGATTTCCTCTAAAGGTAACGCATCTTATAATTTTTTTTGTTATAGAGATGTTAAGGGAGGAGGGTACGATCACGAGATCAAAAAACAGGAAAATAAAAAGACCCCTTGCGCAGCAAAGGGTCTTTCATCTTTAGGCCTTTGGGGATCAGAAGTTTTGAAAGAGATCGATCATTTTCTGTCTTTCCTCCTGTGCAAGCTCTTCATCTACCAGAATTCTACCGCTGTGTTCATCTGTGATGATCTTTCGCCGGCTGGCGATCTCCATCTGGACCTGCGGGGGAATGGTAAAAAAACTTCCACCTGAGGCTCCTCTTTCGATGGGAACAACCGCGAGGCCGTTCTTTACGCTGCTTCGGATTCTTTTATAGGCTGATACAAGGCGCTCCTCGATTTGCTTTTCGAACTCTTTTGATTTCTCCAAAAGCGCTTTTTCCTCTTTCTCGGTTTCAGCGAGGATCTCATCCAGCTCCCCTTTTTTATGTTCCAGGTGATTCTGTCGTTCCTGAAGTTTCTCACGGGTCTGTTCGATGACCTCTTTCTTCTGTTCGATCTGGGCCTGGTATTCCTTAATCTGTTTTTCCGCTAGCTGGATCTCCAGCTCCTGAAATTCAACTTCTTTGGATAGCGCATTGAATTCCCTGTTGTTTCGAACGTTCTTCTGCTGTTCGGTATATTTTTTAATCGCGGCCTTTGCGTCCTCGATCAGATTCTTTTTGGTGCTGATGTCCTGGTCGATCACTTCCAGATCAATGCTCATTTTTTCAAGGCGGGTATTCAGACCCTGTACTTCATCTTCAAGATCCTCTACTTCCAAGGGAAGTTCTCCCCTGACGTTCCTGATCTCATCCACCCTCGAATCGATAAGCTGCAGATCGTATAACGCCCTTAACTTCTCTTCTACAGTAACATCGGTCTTTTTTGCCATACTTAAAAATACTTGATAGGATTGGTATCTGTCTCTGATAAAACGACTGCAAAATTAGGAATTTTTTTATTAAGAAAAGAGGCCAACAGATTTTTTGTGTACTGTTCACTTTCATAATGGCCTATATCCGCCAGGACCAGTTTTCCTTCTGCCTGGAAGAAGTCGTGGTACTTGAGATCGGCGGTGATAAAAATGTCCGCTCCGGCTGCTTTTGCTCGGCTGATCGCAAAGCTTCCGCTGCCTCCAAGGACCGCTACCTTATGAATCCTTTTTTCGAGGAACCTGGAATGGCGGATTACGGGAACGTCAAAAATTCGTTTGACCAGGCTGAGAAAATCCTGCTCTTCCATAGGCTCTTTGAGCTCCCCGGTCATTCCCATCCCGATCTGCTGGTTTTCATTTTCCAGGGCATATACCTCATAGGCTACCTCCTCATAAGGATGACTTTTAAACAGCGCTTTTAGAACGGCACTTTTTAAATGCTTGGGAAGAATCACCCCAACCTGTATTTCCTCCTCATAATGGAGTTCCCCCTTCTGTCCCTTGACCGGTTGAGAATTTTCATTGCCTCGAAACGTGCCGGTTCCCTCAAGGTTAAAGCTACACTGGTCGTAATTTCCGATATTCCCCGCTCCGGCTTTAAATAGGGATTTTCTGACCTGTTCCGCCTCTGATTTGGGAACATAGCTTATGAGTTTGAGAATGGTGCCAGGCTGGGGAACAAGAATTTTCCGATTATACAGTCCTAGTTTTTGACAGATCATGTCATTGACTCCCTGGTAATGGTTGTCCAGTGCAGTATGTATCGCATAGATGGCTATGTTGTTCTGAACCGCCCTGATCACTGCTCTTTCTATATAGCTTGCACCGGTAAGTCTTTTGAGCCCTGTGAAGATAATCGGATGAAAACTGACGATCATGTTGCATCCTTTTTTTACTGCCTCTTCCACGACATTTTCAAGGGTATCAAGAGTAATGAGGATTCCTTCAAGTTCAGTATCCGCAGAACCGGTAAGCAGGCCGACATTATCGAATCCCTCTGCGTAGGGAAGGGGAGCGAAAGTCTCAAGAACATCGATGACCTCATGAATTTTCATAGGGTGTTATTTTCTTGGTTGCTTTTTATACGGCTAAAGTTAGGAATAATAGAGAACTGGCAAGCGCGAAGGCTGGAAATCCAAAAATATCCTACTTTCGTCTCATGACTAAGCTTCGAAATCTCCTTTTGCCGTTATCTATGCTTTACGCAGCCGTTCTGAGCATAAGGAATGGGTTGTATGACCGCAAGTTCTTGGCCTCAAAAAAATTTAGCCTACCGGTAATAGCCGTAGGCAACCTGAGTCTTGGGGGAACCGGAAAATCTCCCATGATTGAATTCCTGATGGACCGGCTTCACAGCAGATACAGACTCGCAGTGATCAGCCGGGGCTATAAAAGAAAAACAAAGGGGTTTGTGCTTTTGGACGGCACAGAATCTGCGAGTGTTGCCGGGGATGAACCTTTGCAGTTCAAATGTAAATTTCCCGGGGAGATCGTAGCGGTCGATGAGAATCGTGACGATGGCATTTCCAGGGTACTGGAGTTGGAGCCGCCACCGGAGGTGATCTTGCTTGACGACGCGTTCCAGCACCGAAGGGTACAGGCAGGGCTTTACATTCTGCTCACCCGTTACGACAGCCTTTTCTCAGAAGATCACGTCCTGCCTGCCGGAAATCTGCGGGAGCCGAGGTCCGGGGCGAGGCGGGCAGATATTATTGTGGTAAGCAAATGTCCTCAGGACCTGCCTCAAGCGGAAAAAAGGCGGGTCATCGGTAAAATCCAAATGCGCAGAGACCAGGAGGTCTTCTTCAGTTTTGTAACGTATGGCAAAATACAGTCGGGGAACGGATCCTTTGCGCTTCAGGAATTAAGGGGAAAACATTTTTGGCTGGTAACCGGGATTGCTGATCCGTCTCCTCTGGTCGACTTTCTTACCGATCAGGGATTGTCCTTCACTCACCTGAAGTTCGGAGATCACCATAATTTTACCGATTCTGAAATTAAAGGGCTTAACCAGAAGGATCTCATCCTGACTACAGAAAAGGATTATATGAGACTTAGAAGGTCACTTTCCGTTGAGAAATTGTGTTACTTACCCATTACTGTAAGTATCGACAGGGAAGCGGAGTTTCTCGCCGCTGTGGAATTCTTTATTAAAAAAAATGAGACCGGGTGAGGTCTCATTTTTTATCGGCTAATTCAAAACTATCTTTCAACAATTCTGCATCAGCGATTAATCAAAGGACATGCCAATCTCTATGCCGGGGCTTTTTCTTTGCTTAAGTATTTATTGATCTTCTGAAAGAATTCTTCGGTCTTATAGGGTTTGGGAATAATGTCATTGAACCCATTGAGATAGAATTCATCCAGGCTCTCATCCAGGGTCACTGCGGTAAGAGCGATAATGGGAATATCCTCATTGAATTTCCTGATCTCTTTGGTGGCTTCTATACCACTGATTCCCGGCATATGGATATCCATCAGGATGAGGTCGAAATGATTGTCCTTCACCTTATCTATGGCCACCGTTCCATTATCGGCCACATCACAGATTACCTTGTTCTTTTCCAGTATCTTCCGGGTGATCATCTGGTTGATCTTGTTATCCTCGACCACCAGGATACGCTTGTTATGCATGATATCGTTGGAGAGCGGATCCGGAATCTCTTTGTTCTTCTGCTCTTTTTTAGCCTTTGTCGCAGGCTCAAGAGCATCGAATTTCAGATCGAAATAGAAAAGGGAACCTTTGCCAAGATCACTTTCCAGATGAATGTTACTGTCCATCAGGTTGAGGAGATTCTTCACGATAGAAAGGCCGAGTCCGGTTCCTCCGAATTTCCGGTTGATCTGCATGGAGCCCTGGGTGAAATTTTCAAAGATGGCTTTTTGTTTCTCTTTGCTGATCCCTTCCCCGGTATCCTCCACCTCAAAGCGGAGCAGAATCTGATTTTCTTTCTGCTCTAGTTTTTTAACCCTCACCCATATATCCCCATTCTCCGTGAATTTTATGGAATTTCCGACCAGGTTGATCAGGATCTGGGAGATTTTGAGCGGATCTCCTTTTAATTTTTTAGGTATTCCGGGATCAAACTCCAGGTGCAGTCTTGTCTGCTTGCCTTCCGCAGAATTCTTAAGTGCAACCAGTACATCGGAGATTCTCTTCTCAAGATTGAAGGAGCTTTCCAGCATTTCCACCTTCCGGGCTTCGAGTTTGTTCAGATCGAGAATATTGTTGATCAGAGAGAGCAGATATTCTCCTGAAAATTTTAGGGAATTCAGGTGTTCTTTCTGATTTTCCGTCGGGCTCTCCTCTAACAGAAGATGGGTAAGACCCGTGACGGCATAAAGAGGGGTCCGGAGTTCGTGGGTGATTGTGGAAAGAAACTGGGCCTTTGCATGTGAAGCTTTTTCCGCGTTCTCCTTTGCCGTGACCAATTCCGAATTTTTCTTCTGAAGCAGGTCATTTGCCCTTGCCCGAAGGTTGTTATTCTTGTAGAGGGAAAGAGTTAGCAGGGACAGTATGGTGATCAGGGCAACACTCAAAATGGTGGTCAGTTTATTAACCTTCAGCGTTCGCTCCTGTTCCTCATTCTGCCGGCTGAGTTCATTTAAGGTGCTTCTCATCGCATCCACGCCGTACCTGGCGCTCGCATCGCTTGCAAGAGCCTCCTTGTTATAACTGTACAGGGAATCTCGCATCCTGTTGCTTTCCCGGAGAAGCCCCAGAGCCTTTTCATATTCACCGGATCCCTCTGCGATCTCACTCAAGAGGGCATTGCTGAAGACCACCATACTACCGAAATTGTGCTCCCTGGCGATGGCGAGACTTCTTCGAGCTTCAGCCATGGCCTGGACGGGGTTGCCCAACTGGTAATAGGCGCGACTTTTATAATAGTGTATCCGACCCAGCTCATACACATTATTGCTCTCCTCCAGTTTTTCACTCGCGGTCTGCAAAAGCTCAAGAGCTCTTTGAGGTTGCCCGAGTGTGTTGAGGACCAGGATCCCTCTGTTCAGGGCGACGATCCCCAGGCCTTCCTTATCCTCGAGTTCCGTATAGAGGGACTCGGCAAGATCGAAATATTCCTTAGCCCTTTCCGGAAGGCGTCTGATGGAGAAGAGCTTACCATAATTCAAGTAACTGTAAGCCAAGCCTGCCTCGTCCCCGATTTCTCGTTGAATGGCAATAGCCCTCTGCAATTCAACGGCCGCTTCCTCATATTCATGCCGCACATAATAAAGCTGGGCCATGATACTGCTGGACAGCGCGATCAGCCTTGAATGTTTAATGTCCTTGGAAAGGGTAAGCGCCTTATTGAGTTGTTTCAGCGCTCTGTCGAAATTGACGCTGTTGATCGATTCCTCAGCATCATCCAGCAGTTGCTCGATATAAGCATTGGTCTGGTCTATTTCCTTAGGTCCTTCTTCCTGCATAGCGTAGGACCAGAAAAAGGAGAGAAAAGCCACCACGCTTAGGGATAAATTCTTCATGGGGAACCTGGATAACTATTGATAAATATAAATTATTTATTACAAACGGCACTGATTAAATCGATTATGCGGCTAGAATAGCCAATTTCATTGTCATACCAGCCGATGACTTTAACGAAATTTCCACCTATTACAGAAGTCATTTGGGCATCAAAGACACAGGAATGTGTATTACCGTTTATATCTACAGAAACAATGGGATCTTCAGTGTATTCCAGGTAACCCCGAAGCTTGCCTGAGGCCGCTGTTCTAAAGGCTGCGTTCACTTCTTCAATGGAAACATCCCGAAGAACCCGGAGGGTCATATCGGTTAGAGATCCATTGGGAACGGGAACCCGGATGCCACAGCCCCCAATCACCTGGCTCAGGCCCGGAAAAATAGTGGTTAAGGCTTTGGCTGCCCCTGTAGTTGTAGGAACAATGGATTGGCCCGCAGCTCTTGCTCTTCGCAGGTCTTTATGAGGCTGATCATGCAAGCTTTGATCGGTGGTATAGGAATGGACCGTGGTGATATAGGCCTGCTTCACCTCAGCCAGGTCATGAAGCACCTTGAGCATAGGGGCTGCGTTGTTTGTGGTGCAGGAGGCATTGGAAATAATATCCTCCGACCCATCGAGAATATGGTCGTTCACACCAAGAACGATCATTTTGATGCTCGGATCCTCTGGCGGAACACTGAGAATGACTTTCCCAGCTCCGCTTTTCAGATGTTGTTCAAGCGATTTCCGGGTCTTGAATTTTCCGCTGCTTTCCACCACAAGGTCCACCTGATGGCCACGCCAGTCAATCTCTGAGGGATCGGTGGCATGCATTAGAGGGATGTTTTTTCCTCCGATCAACAGACATCCTTCAGCACAGCTTACCTCCTGATTTATTTTTCCGTGGATACTGTCATACTTGAGAAGGTGTGCCAGGGTAATTCCAGGTGCAGGATCGTTAACAGCGACCACTTCGACAGAGGTATTCTGGAGCAGTAGCCGGAAAACACTTCGGCCAATCCTGCCAAAACCATTTATTCCGATCCTGATCTTGCTGTTCATGATAAAAGCCCTAATTCAGGTGCTTCTGGGCTTTATAAGAGGAGCGGACAAGGGCGCCGCTTTCGACATGTTTAAAGCCCATCCTCAGCCCGATCTCTTCGTATTTCTTGAACTGTTCAGGTCGGATGAATTCATGAACAGGCAGGTGTCGTTTGGTCGGCCGGAGATATTGGCCTATGGTTACCACATCCACATCCACGCTTCGAAGATCCTCAAGGGTCTGAATAACTTCTTTTTCAGTTTCACCCAGTCCCAGCATTATTCCTGATTTAGTCCTTCGGATTCCCTGATCCTTGAGATACTTCAGGACCTGGAGACTTCGCTCATATTTGGCCTGGATCCGAACTTCTCTTGTCAATCGTTTTACGGTTTCCATATTATGTGAAACGATCTCTGGATTCACCTCGATAATCCTGTCGATGTTTCTTTGGACGCCCTGGAAGTCGGGGATCAATGTTTCCAGAGTGGTTTCAGGATTCATCCTGCGAATAGCCTTTACGGTCTCGGCCCACATAATGGAACCCATATCTTTCAGATCATCCCTGTCCACACTGGTGATCACAGCATGCTTGATCTTCATGATCTTAATGGACCGGGCCACCTTTTCAGGCTCCTCCCAATCCAGAGTTTCAGGTCTGCCAGTCTTTACTCCACAGAAACCACAGGATCTGGTGCATATATTTCCCAGAATCATAAAGGTGGCTGTGCCTTCTCCCCAGCATTCCCCCATGTTAGGGCAGCTCCCGGAGGTACAGATCGTGTGGAGGTCGTATTTGTCGACCAGACCCCGGAGTTCGGTATATTTTTTACCTGTCGGCAGTTTGACACGGAGCCACTTGGGCTTTGGGGTCTTTTTGGTAGCTACTTCTGACATGTAATTTAGCGGTTTCTTGGGTTCAAAGATACAACAATAAGAGGCGGGAACAAACCTGGATTTTACGCGGTCGGGACCCTTGAAAAGGTCTTTTTTGGAGGCATGGACGCCTATTTTCGGCTCGCAATGATCTCGGCCAGAAGTTTCCTGGCCCGCAAAAGCTTCACCTTGATATTATTCATCGGCTCCTGAAGATGAGAGGCAATCTCCTTGTAGCTCATCTCCTGAAAATACCTGAGATGGATGACCTTCTGATAATGGGGTTGCAGTTTTTTAATATCCCGCAGGAGTTGCGCCAGATTCTGTTCCGTGATCAGTTTATCCTCTATGCTTGGAGCATCATCTGCAATTCTGAAAACGCGCTCATCCTCATCGTCTGTTGTCCTGCTTCTGATGGAGGCATTTTTCTTTCGGACCAGGTCCACATGGATATTCTTTGAAATTGTGATCAACCAGGTTTTGAACGAGTAGGAGGGATCAAAGCTGTCTATCTTGTCAAAGGCCCTGGAGAACGTTTGAATCGTGATATCCTCAGCGTCATATTCGTTTTGGGTCCTCTTGAGTTGAAAGCCATAGACATCATTCCAGAACCTGTCCAGGAGGAAATTGAAAGCCTGCTGATGACCCTTTTTCGCCCTCTCAATCTGCTGATGGAGCTGCTCCTGATTTATTTCCAATGAATGGGTCTTGAGAATAGATTAGCAATAAATATAGCCAATTGAAACCAGATAAGGAAGAACTCCAGAAATGGGAATATCCAGAAAAGGTCTGTCTCCTGAAACTTTTGGCCGGAGCGGTAAAATACCAGTCCCTGGATGATCCAGCGGAGTGCCAGGACACCCAAAGCCAGCTCCCAGAAAGCAGAGAACAGCAGGGTTATCAGCAGGATCCAGAAAAAGAATTGGGAGAGGAAAAAGAGCCCGAGCAATACGCGGTGTCGCTTCTTGTAGTGGGAAGCAATCGAGACATGTCTTCTCTTCTGAATGAACCAGCTCTTTAGATCCTGTTTTGGGATACTCCGGGTGATCGCCGTATCCGAAAAGCACATGCCGATATTATCGCCGCTGGCAGCCCGATTGACAAAAAGATCATCGTCCCCTGCTCTGATATGCAGGTGGGAGGCAAAGCCGTTCTGTCTGTAGAACTCTTCAGCTGTATAGGCCAGATTTCTTCCCACCCCCATATAGGGCATTCCCCAGGATGCGAAGGAAAAATACTGGATGGCCGTGAAAAGGGTTTCAAAGCGAATCGCCTTGTTCAGGGGCGAATTCGGTGCGGCAAAGTATCCCCCATATCCCAAAACGATGCTCTTGTTTGCCTCGAAGGCGCTGGTCATTTCCTGGAGCCACCTGTCAGATGCCGGCTTGCAGTCAGCATCTGTAAATAGCAGAAAAGGCTTCTTTGCCTTCTTGATCCCCAAGGTCAGGGCATATTTTTTATTAGCCCAGAAGGCTTCGTTGTTCTGCACATCTACAAGCTTTACCCTCGGATCGAGTGTCATGAAGGCTTCGATCACCTCTAAGGTTTCATCACTGGAGGCATCGTTAATCACCACCACCTCGAAATCTGGATGATTCTGGTCGAGTACGGCCGGCAAAAAGCTCTTGAGATTCTCAGCCTCGTTCTTGGCACATATGATGACCGAAACGGGAAGATTCTTTCCCGGATCGGATTTCGAAGACCGCGCTAAGGCAAATCTCAGAAAACCTAAATAGTAACAGAGATTGATTCCTGCTATAACCGAAAAGAGAAGGAGGATAAGCAGCATGTGATTTTACCGGGCATGCTGAGGTTCGTCACAACTTCCGATTTGGTCGGGGGTTCTGCCACAGTAACTGCAGGATTCTCCTTCTTTATTCAGATAAGGATTCTGACTCGCACAGGTCCCGCTGAACTTGCCGTCTTTTTTGGCCCAGATCTTAATGGCGATCCCGGCTACAGCAAGACCTAAGAGTATGAGGGTGATGATTAAGAGCTTCATAGCTGTTATTTATGCAAAAGTAAAAAATTCAGATCAGGGGAGCGCGTATTTTGATGAAAAACCTAATCCGTTTATCTGTCCTTTTCTCGACAAAAAACATGCCTGTTCCCGATTTTTAACGAAGGATTATAGGATAGGATTCTTCATGTCCCCCTAAGATTCCTTAATTTGATCATAGAAATAAAAATCGATACATTATGGATGGAAGAATCTTGTTAGGAATCCTGATGGTCTTAGGAATATTTTCCGGCTGCAAGGATCAGGGGCGTGAGCTCGAGGCAGAACCCATAACTGAGTTAGAGGAGGGGCAGCTACAGGAGGAAGATACCTCCAGTGTCCGTGAGCTATTGGATGCGGTGGAAGGGGATCCTGATCTGGGTACCTTCGCCGTAGCGCTCAATGCATGGAATGTCGAGGATACACTGGCCGAAGTAGATCCGGAATTCACGGTGTTCGCTCCGAACAACACGGCCTATAGCCAGATTTATCAGGATCATGGTAAAGAGCTGATAGAGGCAAACGCAGATGATGTGGTGGCCTATCACCTCGTAAAAACCGGTGGAATAACCAACTTGCAGGAAGAGATCAGAAAGCGACAGGATTCCATTCAACTGGAGACGCTACAGGGAGAGGAAATCACTTTTGCTCTTGCGGAGGGGAATCTCCTGCTCAAAGGTGGAGCTGGAGAAGAGGCTAGAGTTGTGGATTCCTTGCAAGGCCCCAATGGAATGGTGTATATCATAGACGGTGTACTGTTGCCTGACACCATTGAGACGGAAGTGGTCGTCACCGAGGAGGAATAACTGAATCAGAGAATATTAACCTCGGGTTCAATGGATATCCCGAACTTCTCCTGCACGCGATCCTGAATCCTCCTGGCCAGCAGGAGCAGGTCTTCTCCACTGGCATTCCCATAGTTGACCAGCACCAGAGCCTGTTTGGGATAAACGCCTGCGTCGCCTTGCCGGAAGGCTTTGCACCCGCCTTTTTCTATCAACCATCCAGCCGGGACTTTGACTTCAGTATCGTTGATGTAGTAATGCGGGATATCTGGGAAATCCTCCTCAAGGCTCCTTAGTTTCTCCTGGGAGATATGTGGATTTTTGAAAAAGCTACCTGAGTTGCCGAGCTGATCGGGATCGGGAAGTTTGGACTTCCGAATATCTATTACGGCCTGGGCAATATGTCTGATCCCCGGTTCGCGAATCCCTCTTTCCTGAAGCAGGTTCTCAATCGCCCCATAGGAGGTATTGAGCTCGTGCTCCTTTCTGGTGAGTCGGAAAGTTACTGAAGTGATGATATACCTGTCCTTACCCGCTTTCTTGAAGAAGGAGTCGCGGTAGCCAAATTCACAGGCTTCCCTGGTAAAACTTTTATGCTCCAGCGTCTTTCTGTCAATCGCTGAGCAACTGACAAACCTGTCCTTGAGTTCCACACCATAGGCCCCGATGTTCTGTATGGGTGCCGCACCGACCTTTCCCGGGATAAGGGAAAGGTTCTCCAGACCGCCGTAGTCATGTTGCACACAATTCTGAACAAAATCATGCCAGTTCTCCCCAGCCATGGCTTTCACCCGGACATGCTTATCTGATTCCTCCCGAAATTCAATTCCTTTTAGGTCGATTAGAACCACCGTCTTTTCAATGACGTTTGTCGTCAGGAGCAAATTACTCCCTCCACCGATCACCAGAAGATCTTCAGGGTCGTGATTCTTCAGAATTTCTTCGAGGTCTTCAATGCTGCGCGCAATGGTGAATCGCCGGGCAACTGCATTTATCCCAAAGGTGTTGTACCGACCTAATGGATGGTTTGACAACATCTGATCAACCTTTATATGCCTTCAGAGCTGCCTGGAGGATCTGGATCGACCTTCGAAGATCTTCTTCCTTGAGGACATATGCGATACGGACCTGGTTGAGTCCAGAACCCGGGGTGGAATAAAAACCCGCAGCCGGAGCCACCATTACGGTCTCCTTATCGAGATCAAAATCCTGAAGAAGCCACTTTGCGAAATCCTCCGCATCCCTCACTGGGAGTGCTGCGATACAGTAAAAAGCCCCTCTGGGCTTGGCGACACTTACCCCGTCAATACGCTGGAGACCTTCAACAAGGATATCACGCCTTTTGGTGTATTCCCTGATCACCTCTTCGAAATACCCTTCAGGAGTATCAATAGCTGCTTCAGCGGCGATCTGGGCAAAGGTGGGAGGGCTTAATCGGGCTTGCGCAAATTTCATCGCAGTGGAGATTACTTCCGGATTCTTCGAGGCAAGGCAACCGATCCTGGCGCCGCACATGCTATATCTCTTGGAAACCGAATCGATCATGACCGCATGTTTCTCAAGTCCCGGAATGCTCATTATGGAATGGTGCCGGGCCCCGTCGTAAGCGAACTCCCGGTAGACCTCGTCAGCAATCAGGAATAGATCATGTTTTTTGGCGATGGCAGCCAACTGCTCGATCTCTTCCTTCGTATACAGATAGCCTGTCGGATTTCCGGGATTGCAGATCAGGATGGCCTTGGTTTTTGGTGAGATGAGCTTTTCGAAATCCGAAATCGGAGGCAAGGCAAAATTCTCCTCGATCCTGGATTCCACAGGAACCACCCTTACCCCTGATGCTGTGGCAAAACCATTGTAATTCGCATAGAAAGGTTCCGGTATGATGACTTCATCTCCCGCGTCGCAAATCGAACCCATAGCAAAAAGCAAAGCCTCTGAGCCACCGGTGGTAATGACAAGATCGCTGGCAGAGAGATCGATGTCGTGTTTCCTGTAGTAGCCTGCAAGTTTGTTACGGTAGCTTTCAAACCCGGCAGAATGGCTGTAGCTTAATACTTCAATGTCATTACCTTTAACAGCATTCAGCGCCTTTTCCGGAGTTTTGATGTCCGGCTGGCCAATGTTCAACTGGTAAATTTTTTTTCCTTCCTTTATGGCCGCTTCTGCAAACGGAACAAGCTTTCTTATAGGAGATTCAGGCATGGCCTGACCTTTGTGGGAAATATTTGGCATAATACGATTTATTGGCTTGCAAAGTTCCGAAATATTAATCTTACGAGTCGATAATTTTCGTAATTTTTATCCTACAAAATGACCTGTTATGCCGAGGACCCTCCTGTTTTTCTTTGCTTTTATCAGCATCTGCGGTTTTGCTCCGGCACAGGATTCCTTTCATCTGGAAGATGGCCGTAAGCGGGACCGGATCCCTTTTAAGCTGGTCAATAACCTGGTGATCATTCCCGTCACTCTCAATGATGTCGAACTTTCATTCTTGGTGGATACAGGGGTAAGCACCACAGTTCTACTCAATCTGAACGAGGAGGACAGTATGGAACTCCGGCAGGCTCAGAAGATCAGGCTAAGAGGATTGGGCGGGGACAAACATATTGAAGCCTACAGGTCCCTTAATAATTCCATTTCCATAGGGAAGGCGGTATCAGATGACCTGACGGTGTACCTGATCTTTGATGAAAAGGTCAACTTCTCGCCTCGGCTTGGTGTGCCAGTACATGGAATTATTGGCTATGATCTTTTTGAAGATTTCATCGTGGAGATCAATTATTCCCGAAAATTCCTCAGGCTTCATGATCCTGAGACTTTCAAGAAAAATCTGAAGCGTTATAAAAGAATTCCATTGCAATTTTCCGATAACAAGCCCTATATAAAGGCTGAGGTGGAGGTCAGTGACGAAACCCTGGAGGCTACCCTGTTGATAGATAATGGCCTGGGAGACGCCCTGTGGCTCTTCAACACCGAAGGAAACATACCTGTACCGGAACCTGCTTTTGAGGATCTTCTGGGGTTGGGTTTCCTGGGAGACGTTAGGGGAAAACGCACCCGTGTGGAAGAATTGGAGGTCGGCCCATTTGCCCTGGAAGAAGTGCTTACATCGTTTCCCGATAGTACTTCCATCAGAGGTTTGCGTCTGTTCGCCAACCGGGACGGGAGTATTGGTTCGGAGGTTCTGAGGAGATTTAATCTCATCTTTGACTATAAGAACGGTTGGATGTATATGAAGAAGAACAGGTACTTTGATGATCCCTTTAACTATGATATGAGCGGAATTGTACTTGAACATAGTGGGTTCATGGTAGTGGAGACTATGGATGTACTCACACCAAATCGCTTATATGACTATGGAGACACGGAAATCAATCCTATTGCCACGGTCATCAAAGGTTTTGAATTACAACCTTCCTTTACCATTGTAAATATCAGGGAGGGATCCCCGGCAGACATAGCGGGCTTACAACCAGGAGATGTAGTGCAAAAGGTCAACGGCAAAAAAGCCTTCAGATTTGAACTCGAGGGGCTGACTGCCTTACTTTCTTCGGAGGCTGGCAAGGATATCCGGGTTGAAGTATTGCGGGATGGAAAACTGATGCGCTTCGAATTTCGGCTACAGAAACTTCTCTGAGTCCGGCTCTGATCCTGGAGGGTTCGACTCTTTCAGTGATTTGCTAACCAAAAAACCCCTCACCTATTAGGGGAGGGGCTTTTATCAGTTCGGGGAGGATTACTTGGTCTCTTCTGGTAAGACCTCTCCCTTGATTTTGATGGATTTCGCGGGAACATCTGCATTGGAATACACCGTGATCGTTTTTCTGATCGGACCAACTCGGTTGGTGTCATACTTTACTTTGATCTCGCCGGTTTTTCCCGGAAGGATAGGGTCTTCAGGTTTTTCTGGAATGGTACACCCGCAGCTGGAGGTCACATCGGTGATGACCAACGGCAAAGTGCCGGTATTGGTAAATTCAAATATCCTCACTCCGTCACTTCCCCGGGCAATTTTCCCGTAATCGATGACCTCACTCTTAAATTCGATCTTCGCTGTTTCCTGGGCCTGTACTGTAAAACCTGCCAGTACAAACATAGCAATTGCAATAAATTTTTTCATGGTTTCCTGGTTTTGTCAGAACTGTAAATATACTGTTTTCTTCTCAATGCGGGGCAATTTAATCCCCTTTGCTTTTCCAATCCTGAAGTTATAATTACTTTTGCCTGATATTCCAAAAACCGCACCAAACTATGTCTACAGCGTCACATTACAACCCAAAGGAAGTAGAGAAGAAGTGGTATGACTACTGGATGGAACAGGATTTTTTTCATTCTGAAGTCGATGAGCGGGAGCCGTACACCATCGTCATACCTCCTCCAAATGTGACCGGAGTTCTTCATATGGGCCATATGCTCAACAATACGATTCAGGATGTGCTGGTACGGATGGCCAGGTTAAAGGGATATAATGCGTGCTGGGTGCCCGGAACGGATCATGCCTCCATTGCTACAGAGGCGAAGGTTGTGGCCAAGTTGAAAGCAGAAGGCATAGACAAAAAGGACCTTTCACGGGAGGAATTCCTGGATCACGCCTGGGAATGGACCAGGAAACACGGCGGAATAATTCTGGAGCAACTAAAAAAACTTGGGGCCTCCTGCGACTGGCAACGCACAAAATTTACCATGGACGATGACCTTTCAGCCTCTGTGATCCGCGTTTTTGTCGACCTCTACAATAAAGGACATATCTACAGAGGGCACCGCATGGTCAACTGGGATCCGCAGGCAAAGACTACTTTGTCGGATGAGGAGGTGATCTATAAAGAGCAGCAGGGAAAGCTGTATTACCTCAAGTACCGTATCGAGGGATCGTCAGATACCCTGACCATAGCCACTACCCGGCCCGAAACAATACTGGGGGATACCGCTATTTGTATTCATCCGGAGGACAGCCGATTTGATCACCTGCGTGGAAAGCGCGCGGTGGTCCCACTATGCGGAAGGGTGATTCCCATTATTGAGGATGACTATGTGGATATGGAGTTCGGTACTGGATGCTTAAAGGTTACGCCGGCCCATGACGAGAATGATAAAATTCTTGGCGACAGACACAATCTTGAAGTAATTGACATCTTTAATGATGATGCCACCCTCAATGCATTTGGATTGGAGTATGAGGGCCTGGATCGGTTCGAGGCCAGAAAACGCATGGTAAGAGAGCTCGAGGAGAAGAATATCATCGTTGCCACTGAGAATCACCTCAACAAGATCGGTACCAGTGAGCGTACCGGTGCGGTAATAGAACCCAGGCTAAGCGATCAATGGTTCTTAAGGATGAAGCAGCTGGCTCAGCCAGCCCTGGATGCTGTGTTGGAAAAGGAAGTGAGGCTCTTGCCCGAAAAATTTATCAGCACTTACAGACATTGGATGGAAAACGTTCGGGACTGGAATATCAGCAGACAGCTTATATGGGGGCATAGAATTCCCGCTTATTACTATGGAAGCGGAAGGGAAGACTACGTTGTTGCTGAGACCCCGGAGGAAGCTGTTTCCCTTGCCAGAACCAAGACCGGTAATGATTCCCTAACGGAAAAGGACCTTACCCAGGATCAGGATGCGCTGGATACCTGGTTCTCCTCCTGGTTATGGCCGATGAGTGTTTTCAATGGAATTCTGGAACCTGACAACGAGGAGATCAGGTATTATTATCCTACCAATGATCTGGTGACCGCGCCTGAAATATTGTTCTTCTGGGTTGCCAGGATGATCATTGCCGGTTACGAGTACAGGGGTGAAAAACCTTTCCGGAATGTATACCTGACCGGCATTGTTAGGGATAAACAGCGTCGTAAGATGTCCAAGTCCCTCGGGAATTCCCCTGACCCTATAGAGTTGATGGAGCGATACGGTGCTGACGGGGTACGGGTAGGCATGCTCCTGAGTTCCCCGGCAGGAAACGATCTCATGTTTGATGAGGACCTTTGTAAGCAGGGAAGCGCCTTTGTTAACAAGATCTGGAATTCCTATAAACTGATCAACACCTGGGAACTTTCCGACACCGCCGACCAGCCTGAAACAGCAAGAATTGCGATCGACTGGTATCGGGCAAAGTTTCAGCAGGCACTCCAGGATATTGAGGAGCTTTACTCCAAATATCGCATTAGCGAAGCCCTGATGGCCACATATCGACTGATATGGGACGACTACTGCTCCTGGTTTCTTGAGATGGTGAAACCCGGTTACCAGGACAAGATGGATCGCAGGACCTTTGAGGCCGTTGTTGCTATTTTGGAAGCTAACCTGAAACTGCTGCATCCTTTTGTACCGTTCATTTCTGAGGAAATCTGGCAGAATATCCGGAAGCGATCTGCGGGGGAAGCCCTGATCGTCTCCACATGGCCGGTTTCGGTTCCATACGACCAGGGAATGATCGACGATTTTGCCATTGCCTCGGAGGTAATATCCGGAATAAGGGCTATCAGGAAGGAGAAGGGCATTCCGAACAGGGATCCGCTCAGGCTTTCGGTACTGAGCAATGAAGCAACCTCTTATGTGTTCGATCCTGTCATCCGGAAACTCGGGAATATCTCCGAACTCGATTTTGTTAGGGACCAGGTCAATGGTGCCGTTTCGTTCAGGGTAGGGGCAAATGAGTACTTCATCCCATTCGATGATGGAACGATCGACATCGAATCAGAAAAGGCCAAGCTTCAGGAAGAGCTTGCGTATGCTCGCGGTTTCCTCAGTGCTGTAGAAAAGAAACTCTCCAATGAGCGGTTCGTGTCTAATGCTCCCCCCCAGGTGGTAGCTCTTGAACAGCAGAAAAAGGCAGACGCATTGTCCAAAATAGAGACGATTTCCGCGAGCCTGAAAGCTTTGGAAGGATAGGGAGAGTCTAGTCGAGAATATATTTTTGCACCAGCTGTATATACTTTCTCTTGGCTTTGTTGGGAGTGATCCCTTTTACCTGTAGCAATGCGTTCAGTTTAAAAGCATTTCTGATGTCATCCTCTCCCGATGGGATATACCTGCCTTCAGTTTCAGTAGCCTGTTTGTAATAGGCGTACAGCATCAACATAAGGTCAGGAGGTAATTTTCTCGAGGTGTGGCTCGCCTTCAGACAGGCCGCCTTGAATTCATGCTCTAGCTCTTCGGAGGTCATCACGTATATTCGATCCCTTAACACTTACACACGGGCCATTACCGTTAATCCACCTTTTACCTTCTGGTTAAGCTTTACCTCAATATTGGTGGTCAGAGGAAGAAAAACATCTACCCGGGAACCAAATTTAATGAAGCCGCTGTCTGAGCCTTGAACGACTGTGTCCCCTTCTTTCGCATAGTTCACGATTCTTTTAGCCATCGCTCCTGCGACCTGCCGATATAGGACTTCTCCAGCCACTTCGTTTTCGACCACTACGGTAGTTCTTTCGTTCTCTTCGCTGGACTTCGGATGCCATGCAACAAGGTACTTACCAGGATGATACTTGCTGTAGCGGACCACTCCGCTGATCGGGTGCCGGGTTACATGAACGTTTATGGGAGACATGAAGACTGAAATCATCAGGCGTTGATCCTTAAAATATTCCTTTTCGAATACCTCTTCAATCACCACGACCTTGCCATCTACCGGAGCTACCACAGTTGCGTCATCGAGTATCGTATTACGCCTGGGATTTCTAAAGAATTGTACGATAAGAAAGAAAAGGAGAATGGTGATAATCAGGATGGTCAGTTTGATCCATTCCGGAAATATGAAGGTCTGTGCGAGCAGGTTGACCAGGATCAGCAAAACAACCGCAATTCCCATTATTTTATATCCCTCTCTATGAAACATAATTCAGCATTTGTAGGTATGCGTAAACGAATGGACTTGAAAAAATTATACTATCGAGCCTGTCGAACAAACCCCCGTGCCCAGGCATTAATCTCCCGCTGTCCTTTACTCCAGCCTGACGTTTGAACTTACTCTGGATCAGGTCCCCCAGGGTGCCAAAGACACTGAGAATGACCGCCATTCCGAGCCAGGCCTCCAGACTGAGGAGTCCCGTGAAAAAATGAACCAGATAACCAGCAAAGGCTGTCGCAATCACTCCTCCGAGAAATCCTTCGACCGTCTTCTTGGGGGAAATTCTTTCAAAGAGTTTATGGCGCCCAAAGTTCTTTCCAACAAGATAGGCAAAAGTATCATTAATCCAAATGAGGCTGAAGATCCCGATGACCAGTTCAGGAATAAAATCCCCGGTATAGCTCGGAATCAGGGTGAGAAAAATCAGGGAAGCGATCAGATAAAAGATAATAATGATGTATTTCTTCTTTTCGAAGAGGGGGATCTTATGTACGAGCATCAGATCCTTAACCAGAAACATGTTGACAAAAATGGTAATCAGCAACAGCGCCATGGTGGCTGCAGGATTCCAACGGAGATAACTGAACAAATAGAATAGGCCGAAGAGGAGAAAATAGCTGAGGTAACTTTTGAGATGGAGGAGCCTGAGCAGTTCTCTCAGGCAAAAGATCCCAAAGATCAGAAAAAGTGTGGTGAAGGCTAATTCAGAGGAAAAGATCGAGACTACCAGAATAGAAACGTACATAGCACCCGACAATGCCCGAATAAGATTTTCCTTCATGTTACAGATCTTCCAGAAGCAGCAAATATAAGTTTTTTGTGCTACTTCCATAACTCATGAAGTCCCCCTCCTTGTTGTTCTCGAAATTCTTAATAGTAGTGATATTGGTCGGGATCCGGTCCTTGTTTTTGAATTTTATCCCTCGCAGACCCTCGCCGATGGCATCAACTAGTTTACTGGTAGCCGAAACGATTACGAAATCATAAGGAAGTTCTCTGAGCTTTTTTTCCTTGATCTGGTTGGAGGAGATCAGGATGGATCCGTCATTGGCTATTAGGTATTCGCAGGTGCTCAAAAAGAAGGCGCTTTCCCCGGAGTTCGTGAATTCCAGATTGTAACCGGAAAATTTCTCCCGTAGGTTCTGATCGAAGCAACAGACCTTTTTCTCGTACCAATCATTTTCAAGCATGATGTTGTCAAAGGCCTCCATGAGTTCTTCGTTGCTTTCGCAGTAGAGGAATTTGCCCCCGTTATTTTTGAAGTTGAGCATGAATCGCTCGTCTGTCGGTAGCTTGACATCCGGCATGTATTTGCTACGGTCAGAATTTTCTGGCCTTTCCTGACCTTTGTCTGATTTAGATTTAGGATTGAGAAAATTTCTAAATAGACTCATACAGGTTTTTAAGGGTTAAACGGAGTAGCGTCTAACCCAAAGGTAAAAAATCTTGACTTATGGTTAATTCCAAAGTCAGGATTTTTTACGCAATGCTTTTATTTTTCCTGGGTAGCGGAATCCTCAGTAGCATCGGAAGGTCGTGAAGGGCCTGGAATGGCTCTTTCCGACATTGTCTCTTCCGCGAGAGGAACATGCCTCTCCTGAGAGTTTCCGTTCATGATCTCCTCCCGGCTTTTATACGGTCGTTTTCCGAAAATTTGTTCAAGATTATCCTTGAAAATGACCTCTTTATCGAGTAGGATTTCGGCAAGCTTAGTCAGCTTATCCCGGTTCTCCTCCAGCAGTTTGATCGCTCTTTGGTACTGTTCTTCGATCAGGTTGGATATCTCCCTGTCGATAAGTTCCGCGGTTTTTTCGCTGTATGGCTTGGTAAAATTGTACTCGCTTTGCCCGGTTGAATCATGATAAGTGAGATTCCCCACCCGGTCGTTAAGACCGTAGACCGTGACCATAGCTCTTGCTTGCTTGGTAACCTTCTCCAGATCGCTGAGGGCTCCGGTTGAAATCTGATTGAAGATGACCTTTTCTGCGGCACGCCCACCAAGAGCGGCACACATCTCATCGAGCATTTGTTCCGGCCGGACGATCAGTCTTTCCTCAGGAAGATACCACGCTGCTCCAAGGGACTGTCCCCTGGGTACAATAGTGACCTTGACCAAGGGGGCTGCATGTTCCAGCATCCAGCTTACCGTAGCATGCCCTGCTTCGTGAAAAGCTATGGCCTGCTTCTCTTCCGGAGTAATGATCTTGTTCTTTTTTTCCAGACCGCCTACAATCCGATCTACCGCATCTAGAAAATCCTGTTTCCCTACTGCCTGTTTCCCTTTTCTGGCTGCTATCAGTGCGGCCTCATTACACACATTGGCAATATCAGCTCCGGAAAATCCCGGTGTCTGCCTCGCCATGAAATCGGTGTCCAGTTCATCCGCCACTTTTTTTAGCGGGCGAAGGTGTACATCAAAGATTTCCTTCCTTTCCCTGACATCGGGCAGATCGACATAGATTTGACGATCAAACCGACCGGCGCGCATCAGTGCTTTGTCCAGAACATCAGCCCGGTTGGTGGCCGCGATCACAATCACATTGGTATTGGTCCCGAACCCGTCCATCTCCGTCAGAAGCTGGTTCAGCGTATTTTCCCGTTCATCATTGGAGCCGGAAAAATTGCTCTTCCCTCTGGCCCGGCCGATGGCATCGATCTCATCGATAAAGATGATCGATGGAGATTTTTCCTTCGCCTGTTTAAATAGATCTCTTACCCTGGAAGCTCCGACCCCCACAAACATCTCCACAAAGTCCGATCCGGAGAGTGAAAAGAAAGGTACCTTCGCTTCTCCTGCTACAGCTTTGGCCAGCAAGGTTTTTCCAGTTCCAGGAGGCCCGACCAACAGGGCTCCTTTCGGGATCTTTCCTCCGAGGGAGGTGTATTTTTCAGGTTGCTTCAGGAAATCGACAATTTCCTGGACCTCTTCCTTGGCCCCCTCGAGACCAGCCACATCCTTAAAAGATACTTTGACATCAGTATTCTGGTCGAACAGTTTGGCTTTTGATTTTCCGATATTGAATATCTGGCCTCCTGCGCCGCCACCAGCACCTCCGCTCATCCTCCGCATGATGAAGATCCAGATCCCGATGATCAATATAAAGGGCAACAGGGTAAGGAAAATTTCCCCCCAGACGTTTTGGTGGGACTCGAAGATAATCGGAGTCTCAAGATCGCTCTCCTGTTTTACCTTCTGAATGTCATCCTCCAGATTCTGCAGGTCTCCGAATTCAAACACATAGGCAGGGGATTCCTCTCCTGGAAAAAGCCCGTCCTGAACTGCCTCCTTATGTGCCTCCTCTTTTTTGGCCTCTTCGGTAAGAAATACACGCGCCTGATTGCGGTTTACGATGACCACCTTCTTTACATCTCCCTGTTTCAGCCATTCGAGGAACTGGGCCGGATTTGTACTTGCAGGTTCGCTGAAACCGCTTCCGCTGAAGAAATTGATTCCCAGGAAAACCAGAATTATAGCCGCATATAACCAGTAGGCGCTGAATTTTGGTTTCTTGGGGTCTTTATTTTTTTTAGGTTGCTCTTTGGCCATTTTTTCTCTCTTAGTCTTAATAATTTGTTTCTATCGAAGTCACCTTGGCGTCTCCCCACAGGCCTTCAATATCATAAAATTCCCTGATATGCTTCTGGAATACATGTACCACAACATTGACATAATCCATGAGCACCCATTCTGCATTTTCAGATCCTTCTATATGCCAGGGTTTATCTTTCAGACTTTTACTTACTGATTTCTGGATGGAATTTACAATGGCGTTTACCTGCGTGTTGGAATTCCCATTGCAGATAACGAAATAATCACAAACGGTATTCTCTATTTCTCTCAGATCGAGGATGTCTATATCATTTCCTTTTACTTCTTCAATCCCTTTAATTATTTGTGCGATAAGTATATCGTTGTTCTTTTCCTTTTTTACCATTAAATTTATTTCTTTGCGCAAAGTTATTACTTTTTAGCATTTCTGAACTTTGCTTTTCACAACATTTAACGCGCTTTTGATCCCGTCTCCGCATGCACCTTATCAAAGTTGATGCCATCGGCTCCACGAATTCTTTCGCGCGGGAAATGTTCAGAGAGAATCCCGCCATATCACCCACCTGTGTACTTGCCTATCGTCAGTTTCAGGGCAGGGGACAGAGAGGGACATCCTGGCAATCGGAACCAGGAAAAAACCTTACCATCAGTCTGCTTTACCCTAATCCAGGTATCTTGCCGGAGGACCAGTTTCTGATAAGCGCCGCTGTCTCGACAGGCCTTCTGGAGGGGCTTCGGGACCAGGGAGTTCCTGCCCTTCATCTCAAATGGCCGAACGACATAATGGCAGGTGCCCAGAAACTTGGAGGGATTCTGATTGAGAATGTCATTGTGGAAGGCAAAATAGCTGCCACCATTGTAGGAATTGGGCTGAATGTCAATCAAAAGAACTTCGACAACCTACCTTTGGCCACCTCAATGCTTCTTAAGACCGGCAAAGGCTATGAGGTTGAAAATCTGCTCCACGACCTTTTGCCATTTCTTGAGGAGGCACTCCGGACTGTTTCTGTGTCCCGTAGTATGCACATCCTGGAGCGTTACAGCAGGCATCTTTTCAAATTAGGGCTTACTTCGACCTTTCAGCGTCCGGATGGAAGAATGGTCACCGGAATAATTAAAGGGGTTACCCCAAAAGGAAAATTAATTCTGGAGATCGGTCCGGGGGAACAGGCTTTATTTGATCTCAAGGAAATCAGCCTGTTGTACTAGAGACGGGCTACGTTTTCGGACAGCTGTGCAATAAATTTCTTCAAAGGGCCTTTGACCATCATGGCCATCATGGTATTAAACTTACCGTGAAAGAACAACTGGGCTTGGGAATGGCCTGCGTCCAGGGGTTCTATCATGACCTCGAGGGAAAAGTCGAACTTGTCCGAAGTGGAGCCAAGGACGATGAGCTCCGGTTCACGGGTCTCCTTGATCTGCAGTTCAATCTCTGGCATTCCTTTTAAAGCAAAGGCAAAGGTATCCTCTGACCTGACATCAAAAAGTTCTTTGCTCTCGGGCATCAGCGTCTCGTAATTCTCCACTTTTGTCAGGTAATCAAAAAGCTCCTTCTGGCTTTTATCGACCTTGACCTTATCACTTTCTAACTCCATAGTCCTTTAGTTTCCAATTGGCCGGATCCTTTCTCCACTGTTCGAGCAGTTTGGCCTCAGCCTGATTGATGTAGTTGGTCTTTTGAGCTACCTCTAGCAGATATTCATAATTGCTCAGGGGATGCATCTCAATTCCAGCCTGTTTGAAATTGGTTTCTGATGTATCGAATCCGTAAGAGAAAATAGCGACCATTCCCTTGATGTTTAACCCTGCTTCTTTGAGCGCCTGGGCCGCTTGCAGGCTGCTCCTTCCAGTGCTGATGAGATCCTCGATGATCACCACGGTCTGGCCTGCCTCGGCTTTGCCTTCGATCTGGTTCTGCCTTCCATGGGCCTTGGGCTCAGGTCGTACATAAACAAAAGGCAAACCCAGATATTCCGCCACCAGCATTCCGATTCCTATGGCTCCTGTAGCTACTCCAGCTATTACATCTGCCTTCCCATAGAGTTGTTCGACCTGTTTGGCCATATTCTCCCTTACAAAATTGCGGATAGGAGGGTAGGAAAGCACGATCCGGTTGTCGCAATAAATAGGGGAGTTCCAACCGCTCGCCCATCTGAAGCCTTGTTGTGCATCTAATTTTATTGCCTTAATTTGCAACAGTAATTCAGCCGTTTTACGTGCTGTTTCCTTGTCTAACACCATACTGCAAATGTATAAAGTTTTTGTAAATGATATTCCAATAATTCTCTCCACTGAATCGGAGCTTGATGAGAAATATCTGACGATTCCTATCAAGGAAGCAAAAATAAAGCGGATCATCAAGAGGATCAACAAGGGACAGCTGTTATACGTAAACCTTTATCATCCGAAAGAGGAAAAACTCCTGAAGCACCTGTTTAAGAAATTACCAGTCGTTACTGCTGGGGGCGGACTGGTCAGAAATCCCAAGGGAGAGGTTCTGTTCATATTCCGCAATGGTCGATGGGATCTGCCCAAAGGTAAAATTGAAAAGAAAGAGGAAATACAAGCCTGCGCCATTCGGGAAGTAGAGGAGGAAACAGGAGTCCAGGGGTTACAGGTCCACCGGTTGTTGGATCGGACCTATCATATTTTTCAAAGAAAGGGTAAATTCCGGATCAAGGAGACCTACTGGTATGAGATGACAACTGATTATCAGGGAGAACTTGTGCCAGAGGTTAAGGAGGGAATCACCAAGGTAAAGTGGAAGGATCAGGAAAAAGCCAGGAAAGCGCTCAGAAAATCCTATGCCAATATCAAGATGCTGTTTCCGGAAAGTCTTTTACCGGAGTATTCGAAACACGGGGTATCTTAGATGTGCCGTTTCATAGTGTTCGGATCGCCTGTGGATCCATTCAAGTTGTGCATAGGCATCTGAAGCGAAGTTCGGATCCTTTTCCCGCTTGGCTAAAAATTCCTCCTCCAGGGCGGGATAATCATCGAGGATTTCCCGTGCAATATCTTCAAAGACATAAGGGGAGAATCCCTCTTTCTGTTGAAGGATGCTATCGAAGAAATTCCAGTTGAAAAAGGAGTCGGGCGCTTCCGGTTCAAGAGTGGACATCAGATATCGCGCAGCCGGCTGATCCAAAGAGATCAGGAAGTCCCCTTTTTCTACTCTGATTTTTTGGCGAGAGCTACTCACCCTGGTGTCATAGTGCGGATAATGGCCTTCATAGGCCCTGTTGCGCGTTTTGTAGTCCTCTATTCGGTACACTTCGGCGGCTATCAGGGTGTCTTTGCTGAATTCTTTCATTTCGACTCCATTGAGTTTCAGGATTTCTAGAACCGGCCACCATGCCTGGCGAACCACATACGCCCGGGGAACCGCAACCTCTTTGGTAGGTTTGAACTGATCATAATACACGATCTCCTTTTTAAAGGGTTTGGTGGTATCATATTGCAGTCGCTCGAGTCCCGTCACCTCGCTTTCCACTATCTCCGCGTGATAACCCAGGAACTCCAGGGTGCTGGACCGGGTACTATCGACTTCGAAATCAAATGCAAAGTTGGATTCTTTGGGAAATTCGAGAACGGCCTCAGATCTGAGTCTCCGAATCTTTTCCGCCTCGTGGTCAACCAGTCCGATCATGCTGCGCAGCAGTTCATAAGTCCCCCACACCCGTTTCGGGTAAGGCTTGAGCATATGGGTCTCTATCATCATGCCGAAGGTGTTCCACAGGGCGGCATATCCCGTTGAATACCGGGGCGTATCGAGAAACTGTGAAAAACCCTTTTCCGGAACCTCGTTAAACACATTGACATAAGGGGTGATCTCCAGGCCTTTTTGCCCCAGGGAGTCTACCAGGGCAGGCATCAGTGACTGGTTCAGATATTTTCCCGGTTCCCCGCCGAGTTTATTGTGTTGCGTAAACAGGTGAGTCAGGGTGTACTGGTAGTCGGCTCCGTTGCTGACATGGGTGTCGATCAGCACATCCGGGTTCAGCCGGTGAAATATTTCGTAGAAGCTCCGGGTATTTCGTGTATCAGCCTTGATAAAGTCACGGTTGAGATCATAATTCCGTGCGTTTCCCCGGAAGCCATAGGACTTGGGACCATTCTGGTTGGTCCGTGTAAAGGAATTCCTGTTCAGTGCTCCACCTACATTGTACACCGGTATAGTGGCAATCACAACATTCTCCGGGACGACTATGGAATCCTGGGCAAGGTCACGAAACAGCATCATGGTAGCATCGATCCCGTCACTTTCACCGGGGTGGATGCCATTGAGAATGAGCATTATCGTTTTCGTTTGCCGAAGCTGGGAGATATCAAAATCGCCCCCAGGGTTGAACAAGGCCAGGTGCAGGGGTTCCCCGCTGTCGGTTTCGCCTACTGTCTCAAGACTGACTTCGGAATAAACAGCGGCCAGATCCTCATAGAAATCGATTACCTGCTGATAGGTGGCCGTCTCAGTACCTCCGGATTTTTCGAAGGTAGTGGTAAAATCGTAATCCTGTTCCAGGATATAATCCGAGAAATCACAGGAGGCTACAGCAATTGCAAGACCTGCCAGAGCAAAATATTTTTTCATTTACTGTTATATAAGAGACCGTAAAGTACAAAAACGCGGAGATGCTGCAAGTTTTTCCCTGCTCATCCGGGCTGGGCAAAATTAGCATTTTCTGAGGAAGATGGAATTGCTTAGTCAGGCGGAACAAAAATTGGTACTTTTACCTACCGCGAAAAAGACGATCCCGTTGGTCCGAAATCTCTTTGTTTTCCTCCTCCTTCTAACTGGCTGGCACACCGCCTCCCAAAACCTGGTGGGAACTGTTCTGAGTGCCGCCTCTGGAGATCCGCTGGAAGGGGTCCGGATATATTCCCAGCGTTCCGGCAATATTTACTGGACACAGGACAACGGGGAATTTAAACTTTCGGAAACGGAATTTTTTCCACTCAGGCTGATCTTTTCTGCTACCGGATACCGGAGCGAGCATCTTATTGTAGAGTCGGCTTCAGAGAGGATCCGGGTAACATTGGAACCTCTTGCGGAAGCCCTCTCAACTGTGGTAATCAGAGCGGCCAATATTCCCAAGGAATTGTTATACACTCCGGCTGCTGTCAGTGTGATTTCCACAGAAGAGATCGATCGGGGAGCAGGGAGTAATGTTCTCGGTGCCTTAAATAAGGTCAGCGGAGTTCTAGTACATCAGGGAGCCCTCAATACCAACAAGCTGAGCATACGCGGAATCGGTACTCGCTCCCAATACAGTACGGACCGCGTTAAAGTCTATTTCGAGGGAATTCCCATCTCCTCAGTTGAAGGCATCAGCGCCTTCGGGGACCTTCCCCCTTTAACTGTAGGAAGGATAGAGGTGCTTAAAGGACCCGCCTCGAGCAGTTTCGGAGCCGGCCTGGGAGGGGTTGTCCTGATACAGGCACGGGAACCGAAAGAGAACGGGACTTCCTCCCGGGTCCACGCTACCCTTGGAAGTTTCGGACGCAGCCATTTAAGTACCTCCCTTAGCCATAGTTCCAGGTCGGGATATGTAGCCGGAATTTTTGATCACCTGGAGGTGGCCGGCTGGAGGGATAACTCCAGATACGATCGCAAATCACTAACCCTTACCGGATCACAGGGCAAGGGTGGGCAGCCTTTATCCTTTATAGCCCAGTTCACCAGGCAAAAGGCGTATATTCCCAGTTCTTTGGACAGGGAAACCTTGCTGGAGGATCCTTCAGCTGCAGCAGTATCCTGGAAGGAAGCCCGGGGATATGAAGCTTATGACAAAAGTCTTGTAGGTATTTCTTATCAGGATAGCCTGGGGAGCAATTCCACCCACCGTACGGCCGTCCATATTCATTTCAGGAATGCATATGAACCCCGGCCCTTTGATATACTGAAGGAAGAGCAGGTGGCGGCAGGGATCCGATCCAACTTTCTGCACAGGTTTGACCTGAGGGGAAAGCCTGTGGAACTGGGGCTGGGAGGGGAATTGCAACACGAATGGTATGATACCGCTCTTTTCGCCAATCTGTATGAAGAGTTTCCCGGTCAGGGCAGTGTTCGGGGAACCTTGTTGGGAAGCCATGACCAAAAAAGGTATTACTGGAATTTGTACGGCCAGTTGAATTTTTCTGTGTCGGAAAAAATCCTGGTAGAGACAGGTGTCAGTTTGAATACCACGCGTTACGCATTGACCGACCTGTATCATAAGGACCAACTTGACCAAACCGGTTCCTATACCTTTGATCCGGTCCTTTCCCCCCGGTTGGGCCTTACTTATATCGCCGGAAAGGGAAAGACCCTTTACGGGCTCATCAGTCATGGTTTCTCGACTCCTTCAGTCGCAGAAACGCTTACCCCGGTGGGAACCATAAACACCGATCTCAAGCCGGAATCCGGAGTGAACTATGAAATCGGATTCAAAGGGAATTTTCTGAGGAACCAACTTTATATCGAACTGGCCCTATTCTCGATCCAGGTCAGGAATCTTTTGATTGCCGAGCGGACCGGTCCTGATCAGTACATCGGGAGGAATGCTGGCAGGACAGACCACAACGGAGTTGAATCTTATTTCTCCTACAATATCATGATCTCCGAAGGGATAAGCAGCACAATAGATCTCAGGGGAAACCTGAACGCATTCAGGTTCGATGAATTTCGAAATGAAGGGGAGGATTTTGAAGGAAATCACCTCCCGTCGGTGCCCAGGACCACCCTTCAGGCAGGCCTGAATCTACGGTGGGATCACGGACTTGTGATACATGCCGCCTTTGAACACCAGGGCAGAATGCCGCTCAATGACCAGAATTCCGAATTTGCCGCTGCCTATTCCTTGTTAGACCTGGAAGCTGTATTCAGCCCTGATTTGTTCGAAAACTGGAAACCTTCCATACGGGTAGGGGCCGGAAATGTCTTAAATGAAGCCTATGTGGCCTCGATCGTTCCAAACGCTGTTGGATTCGGAGGGCGTTCCCCCAGGTACTTTTACCCAGGACTTCCAAGGAATTTGTTTGCGGGATTTTCGCTGGAATACCTTTTTTAGGCCGGACGGACGGGTTCCGGTACCATAAATCCAAAATCACCCCCATTGCGGATCACATCCCGGACGACCGAGGAAGAGATGTGGCTTTTTCCCGGGGAGGTGATCAGGAATACCGTCTCGATTCCAGAAAGTTTGAAGTTGGTTTGGCCGATGACCTTTTCAAATTCAAGATCAGTTGTGTTACGGAGTCCCCTCAGAATGAAATTAACCCCCTGTTTCTTGCAGAAATCCACCGTCATACCCTGATATGGCATTACCCTTATTCGGGTCTCCCCGGAAAAGGTCCGTTCCAGGAAGTCCATTCGCTGTTCCAGGCTGAACATGTACTTTTTATCTGCATTGCTTCCTATGGCAAGAATGATTTCATCGAATAGGGGGAGTGCTCTTCTTATGATGTCTACATGTCCAAGCGTTACTGGATCAAAGGAACCGGGAAAGACAGCTTTTTTCATAAGGATAGGATTTGAAGCACCAAGTTAATAATTTTAGGCTTCCATAGCAGCCTCAATGGCGCTTCCGAAAAGCTCCTGAAGGGAAATGCCTGCCGCAATTGCCTGCTGTGGCAGAATACTCGCCTCGCTCAGACCAGGGGTGGTATTGATTTCGATGAAATGAGGTTCTCCATTGTGGAAGATGAATTCCGATCGGGTATAGCCTTTCATTTTGAGTTTGCGGTAGATCATCACGGCGATTTCCTGAACCTGGGCAGTCTGCTCTTCCGAAATCCTGGCGGGAGTGATTTCCTGAGATTTTCCGAGATATTTGGCAGCATAGTCGAAAAATTCGTTCTCTGATACAATTTCGGTTACTGGCAGGGCGGTTACCTCTCCGTTGTACGTGATGACGCCTACGGAGACCTCCGTGCCATCAAGAAAGGATTCAATGATGATTTCGTCATCCTCTTTAAAGGCAAATTTCATCGCCGGGATGATGTCTTCCTTCGATTTAACCTTGGTTATGCCAAAGCTGCTACCGGCTTTGTTGGCCTTTACGAAACATGGCAGTCCTACTCTTTCTATTACTTCTTCCGGATCGACATCATCATCTCCTTTGTCGACAAAATAGTTCGTGGCAGTACGGATCCCATAGGGTCTGAGGACACTGATCAGGTCCCTCTTGTTAAATGTCAGCGCGGACTGATAAAATCCGCAAGAGGTCTGGGGAATGTTCAGCAACTCCAGGTAGGCTTGTAAAAGGCCGTTTTCTCCTGGGGTTCCATGAATGGTGTTAAACACACAGTCAAAGGTGATCAATTGGCCATCGATCATTACGGTGAAATCGCTGCGGTTGATCGGATAAGGCGTATCGTTCTCACCGATGACGAACCATTCCTTCTGGAGGATATGTACCCTGAAGGGATTGTACCTGGACCTGTCCAGGTTCTTATAGACGACATTCCCACTATTGATGGAGATCCTGTACTCGCTCGAGAATCCGCCCATGGCAATCGCGACATTTTTTTTCATGGTCAATCCGATTCATTATATTATCTAGCAAAAGTAGCCTAATATTTGAATGGGAGCAAAAAGGCATGTTTTGTTATCTTTGTCATTCAAATAACGCTATGACCTTCCTCAAATTCCTTTTTAGCCGAACTTTTCTTATCCAGTTGGTTCTGGCGGTTCTTGCCCTTATTCTATTGGCCTTCATCGTTCTGGAGTGGCTGGAGTTTTCCACTAATCAGGATCAGGAAATATCTGTTCCAGATCTCCAGAGTCTGGCTCTGGATGAGGTGGACGAGCGGCTGGCGGAACTAGATTTGCGCAGGGAAATCCTTGATTCCGCCAACTACAATCCAGATTATCCCCCTTATACCGTCATCGACCAGGTTCCCCGAGCCGGGAAAAAGGTGAAGGAAAATCGGAAGATTTACCTAACGCTGAATCCTTCCGGATTCCGGAAAGTAGAGATTCCAGAAAATCTGATCAGGAGGACAAGAAGACAGGTGGAGCCAACGCTGCGTTCCCTGGGGTTCGAAATAGGAACCATTACCTATAAACCGGATGTAGGTAAGGATGTGGTGCTCGAGATGAGACATAAGGGTGAACTCGTTGAGCCGGGAATGAAACTGATGAAAACCTCCACCATCGATCTCGTCCTAGGGGATGGGTCCGGGCGCTATGGTGTTGAGGAAACCGATACCACCGCGGAGGAAACTATCATGGAGGAGCTGGAAAGTACGGATTATGAACTTTGATAAAAAGGCGCAGGAACCAGAGGAAAATGAAGATGAGCTCTACGAGCACCATCACTTCGTAGCGGATAAGGGCCAGCAACCCCTCCGGGTCGATAAATACCTGATGAACTATATCGAGAACGCGACTCGCAATAAGATTCAGACTGCGGCCAAAGATGGAAATATTTATGTCAACGACATCCCTGTAAAATCCAACTATAAAGTCAAACCCGGGGATGTGGTGCAAGTCATGTTCGAACACCCTCCTTATGAGTTTCTCCTTACCCCCGAAAACATTCCCCTGGACATCCTGCACGAGGATGAGACCCTTCTGGTGGTGAATAAACCGGCGGGAATGGTCGTGCACCCCGGTCATGGGAACTATAGCGGAACCCTGATCAATGCTCTGGTATATCATTTTGAGAATCTCCCGCGAAATAGTAGTGAAAGGCCGGGTCTGGTGCATCGGATTGATAAGGATACAAGTGGCCTTCTTGTCATTGCACGGACAGAGCAGGCGATGACCCGGCTGGCCAAACAATTTTTCAATAAGAGCAGCGAAAGGGAATATATCGCTCTGGTCTGGGGGAATGTGGAGCAAGAGGAAGGCACGATAGAGGGAAATATTGGCAGACATCCCAAGAACAGGCTTCAGAATACAGTTTATCTGGGGGAGGAACAGGAAAAAGGAAAGCCAGCTGTAACCCATTACAGGGTTCTTGAACGCTTTGGTTATGTCACGCTGGTCTCATGCACCCTGGAAACAGGAAGGACCCATCAGATTCGGGTACATATGAAACATATTGGGCATACGCTATTCAATGACGAGCGATATGGCGGGGATCGGATTCTTAAAGGTACAACCTTCACAAAATACAGGCAGTTTGTCGAAAACTGTTTCAAGATCCTTCCGCGTCAGGCGCTTCACGCGAAGAGCCTTGGCTTCAGACATCCGGAATCGGGTGAGTGGATGCGATTTGAGGCCCCACTGCCAGAAGACATGCAAAACTGCATTGAAAAGTGGCGCAATTATTCCCGTAACCAAAAGGAATATCTGGAATAGGCCAAATAGGAGCCTATCTTGGGATTCCGGAAATTTTAAACCTGAAAAAACGCCCTCGGCATGAAGATCGTTATTTCTCCAGCAAAAACGCTTGATTACCAGTCCAATCTCCCTACCACACGCCATTCCAGACCCCTCTTTCAAGACACAACTGCCTTGATCGCACGAAAAATGGCGAGGATGTCCCGGAAAGAGCTTCAGAAACTTATGGGGATCAGTGAAAAACTGGCTGTGCTGAACTACGAGCGGTATCGTGAATTTCAGGAAGAGCCTGGTCCGGAGCATGCCAGGCCTGCAATCTACGCTTTTGCCGGAGACGTTTATACGGGATTGGACGCGTACTCCATTCCAGTAGTACAGCTCGACCGGCTTCAGGAGATCCTGAGGATCCTCTCCGGACTATATGGAATATTACGGCCCCTGGACCTGATTCAGCCTTACCGGCTGGAAATGGGCACTCCGCTCAAGGTAGGTCGCAAGAAAGACCTTTATCAGATATGGCGGGAGAAGGTAACGCTAAGACTAAATGAAGAAGTCGGAGAGGAGGATTTCCTGCTCAACTTGGCAAGTCAGGAATATTTCCGGGCAATCGATCCCGATCTCCTCGATGTTCCGGTGATCACCCCCTCCTTCATGGACTTCAGGAACGGAAAATTACAGACGATTGCGCTATTCGCCAAGAAGGCCAGGGGCGCCATGGTCAGGTATATCTTAGACAACGGCATAGACAATCAGGAAGGCCTGCTCGGCTTCGATTACATGGGGTACAGGTTCAGCCCCCGCCACACTGAAAAGGGTTCTTGTCCCGTCTTCACGCGTTAAGGCTGCAATGTTTTGTTAAAATTTATTAAAAAAAGAGCCCTTCCCGCATTTTTATTTCTATTTTCTGCCGCACTCAAATCCGGCGCCAGCTGACCGAAAAAAGGCAGTGGTCAGCCGTCAAAAGCAAAAAGGTTCACCATGAAAATCAAGAAGGTTTTAGTCGCAAACAGGGGAGAAATCGCTATCCGTATTTTTCGATCATGTACGGAGATAGGTTTGCGTACGGTAGGGGTCTATACTTACGAGGACAGGTACTCTCTTCACAGGTATAAAGCGGACGAGTCCTATCAGATTGGTGCCAGGGATGAACCTCTGAAACCTTATCTCGATATTGAGGCTATCCTGAAGGTGGCAAGGAAGAATAATGTGGATGCAATCCATCCCGGTTATGGCTTTCTTTCGGAGAATGCAGAATTTGCGGAAAAATGTGAGCAGCAGGGAATCATCTTTATAGGTCCCCGGGTCGAAATATTGCGTGCTCTTGGGGACAAAGTACGGGCCAAGGAGGTGGCTGTGGCCAATGACATTCCGGTGATCAAAAGCAACGAGCAGGATCTGGAGTCCTTGGAGATAGCCCTTGAAGAGGCTGCCAAGATCGGATACCCCGTGATGCTAAAAGCCGCTTCTGGTGGCGGTGGACGGGGAATGAGGGTGATCCAGGATGAGGAGGAACTCAAGAAAGGGTTTCCGGAATCCAAGCGGGAAGCTTTAAATGCCTTCGGGGATGATACCGTCTTCTTAGAGAAATTTGTAGCGGATCCCAAACACATAGAAGTGCAGATAGTCGGGGACAACCACGGAAATCTTGTACATCTGTTTGAAAGGGATTGTTCGGTGCAGAGGCGTTATCAGAAAGTAATCGAATTTGCACCCTCACATGGACTGGCCGATCAAACCCGGAATAACCTGTATGAATATGCGCTGCGCCTGTGCAAGGCGGTCAATTACAACAATATCGGAACGGTTGAATTTCTGGTCGATCGGGATGGGGAGATCTATTTCATCGAAGTAAACCCGAGAATTCAGGTGGAACACACGGTCACTGAGGTGATCACCAATATCGATCTGGTGATGGCGCAGATATTCATAGCTGCAGGATACCGACTGTCGGATGAACAGATCAAGATCGGGAGCCAAGATCAGATCAGAATGACAGGATTTGCCCTCCAGTGCCGTATCACCACTGAGGATCCGACCAATGATTTTCAACCGGATTACGGAACCATAACCACCTACAGGAGTGCCTCCGGCTTTGGGATCAGACTGGACGCCGGGAGCATCTATCAGGGGGTCAAGATTTCCCCGTTCTTCGACTCTATGCTGGTCAAGATATCGGCCAGCAGCCGGACTCTGGCAGGGGCCTGTAGAAAGATGCGCAGGGCCTTGGCAGAATTCAGGGTAAGGGGGGTGATGACCAACATTGGTTTTCTGGATAACATCCTCTCTCATCCTACCTTCAGGAACGGAGATGTGACTGTAAATTTTATCAAGACGCACCCGGAATTGTTCGATATTCAAAAGACGCGAAACCGGGCCACCAAAATGGTCAGTTTTCTGGGGCATGTCATTGTCAATGGAAACAAGGACGTCAAGGGAGCTGAAAGAAAGGATTTTATCGAACCTGTTGTACCACGTTTTGTAGAAAGTAATGAGTATCCGCGGGGAACAAAGAACCTCCTCTCGGAATACGGTCCGGACAAGTTTTCCAGATGGCTGCTCCATGAGGGGAAGGTCCATTTTACGGACACTACGATGAGAGATGCTCATCAGAGTTTGCTGGCCACCCGGATGAGAACAACCGACATGTTGAAGGTGGCAGAGGGTTTTGCCAGAAATCATCCGGAAATCTTCAGTATGGAGGTTTGGGGAGGAGCGACCTTTGATGTTTGTCTGCGGTTCTTGAAGGAAGATCCCTGGGAACGACTCCGACTGTTGAGATCCGCAATGCCTAATGTTCTTCTTCAGATGCTCCTGCGCGGCTCGAACGCTGTGGGTTACACGGCTTACCCCGACAACCTTATAGAAAAATTTGTGGAACAGGCCTGGGAAAACGGGGTAGATGTATTTAGGATTTTTGACAGTTTGAACTGGATGAAATCCATTGCACCTTGTATAGAGTATGTTCGTAAACGAACCGGGGGTCTTGCCGAAGGAACTATTTGCTACACGGGTGATATTATGGATCCTAAGGAGAAGAAGTATGATCTGGACTATTATATCCGATTGGCAAAAGACATTGAAAATGCAGGTGCTCACATCCTGGGAATAAAGGACATGGCCGGGATCCTGAAGCCGGATGCGGCCTTTGAACTCGTTTCAGCACTGAAATCAAGAATCAATATTCCGCTTCACCTTCATACCCATGATACCTCTTCCATTCAAGCGGCTACTTATCTCAAGGCGGTGGAGGCAGGAGTGGACGTCATCGATGTTGCCCTGGGCGGATTGTCAGGGTTAACCTCACAGCCGAATTTCAATTCTCTGGTGGAGATGCTGAGGTTCCATGACCGTGGTCGTGACTTCAATACGGATAAGCTCAGTGAATATTCGCAGTACTGGGAGGCGGTCAGGCAGATGTACTATCCCTTCGAATCGGGATTGAAGGCAGGGTCTGGTGACGTTTACAAGCATGAGATTCCGGGAGGCCAGTATTCCAATCTGAAACCACAGGCGGAATCCTTGGGCCTGGCAGACAGATTTCACGAGATCACCAAGATGTATGCCCGGGTAAACGAGCTCTTCGGAGACATTATCAAGGTAACTCCCAGTTCAAAAGTCGTGGGGGATATGGCGCAATACATGGTCAGCAATAATCTGAGCATTGAGGATGTTCTCGAGCGGGGTGAAGAGCTTTCATTTCCCCAATCGGTCAAAAGCTTCTTCAGAGGTGATCTTGGGCAACCCTATGGCGGATTTCCCGAACGAGTCCAGAAAATTATCCTCAAGGACGAAAAACCCTATACGGAACGGCCAAATGCTCATTTAGAACCTATTGATTTTGAGAAGGAATTTGCAGCCTTCGAAAAAGCTTTTCCTGAAGGACTGGGGCGGAAACCTGATCTTACTGATTTCCTCTCCTATAAATTGTATCCGAAGGTCTACACCGAAGCCTATAATTATCACCAACAGTTTGGCAAGGTCATCAATATCCCGACACGCAATTTCTTTTATGGTATGGAAGCCGGGGAAGAAATCATAGTCGAACTGGATCAGGGCAAAACGCTGCTGATTGAATTCCTCTCCTATGTCGAGGCGGACCAGGAAGGAATGGCCAAGGTTTTCTTTAAGGTCAATGGCCAGACCAGGGCGGTCGACATTCGGGACGAGGCGGTCAAAGTGGAAAAGGTCGTTCATCAGAAGGCGGACAAAACGGATAAATTGCAAATCGGGGCACCGTTGCAGGGTTCGCTTTCAGGAATCCTGGTCAAGGAGGGTGATGAGGTGGAGAAAAATCAACCGCTTTTTACGATCGAAGCCATGAAAATGGAAACCACTATTACCGCTTCTGCTGCAGGAAAGGTGGACAGGATAGTCCTGAAGGAGGGGGAAATGGTCTTCGCTGATGATCTTGTTCTGACTATAAAGTAATTACCGTATGGGAGAGGAACTCTTTCATCATCAGCACCCATATGCTCCTTATATTCCACAAGGGGCGAGCAAACTGATTGTCGGAACCCTTCCTCCTCCAAGGTTTACAACCCGGGAACTCAAGGAAGGCGATGTCGACTTTTGTTATGGCAGCAGGGACGGTATGTTATGGCAGATAATCGACCGGATTTTTGGTCTGGATCTCCAATTCGCGAACACCGAGGAAGCGGTCAGGCAGAGAAAACAGTTTTTGGCTGAAAAAGGAATAGGGATCTGTGACACTGTGGAAAGCTGCAGACGCGAAAAGATCGATGCATCAGATCTCGGTATGCTGCATGTTGAGCTTCGGGATCTGATTAAAATTCTGAGGGAGAATCCCACCATAGAGATGCTGATCTTTACGGGGGGTAACAGCAAGAATGGCCCTGAATTCTTCTTTCGGAGGCTGCTGCGGAAACATCAGATTAAACTGAAGGTTATTTCCAGTACTGTCCCTCGAGTTCATCAGTTTTTACTCGATGGGCGCCTGATCAATACAGTTTCACTCACCGCGCCTTCTGGTTCTGCAAACAGGGCGATCGGCAGCATGAGAACCTATAAGGAACTAAAAAAGAAGCACCCTGAATTCAGTACTATTGATTTCAGGGTGCTTCAATACCGACAATTTTTGGATTCCTGAGCGGCCTTTGCCGACCGTCAGTCGGTTCATTTTTTTTGCCTGGGACGGAGTCTTCCGTAACTTTTGGCGGCGATCTTACCTCTTCGGGTCTTTTTATCTCCCTTTCCCACGGCTTATCTTACTTTTTGTTCTTTTGATCCTTGATCGTCCTCTCGTCAATATCGAATTCATTATGTTTGATATCACGATTTCCGATCTCTCCACTTACCGGATTGTCATCGCTGCTTCTCCTTCTTTGCCGATCCTTCTTTTTGTTCTTATCTTCTATAAGTCCCATAGTGATAGGTTTTTGGATTTGCTTCAAGGTAACCAAATCAGGCATCCTGGGGTATTAAAGCTTTGTTATAAAATGTTAAACCTCAGACATTCCTGTCCCGCCTCAGGCCATGGACAAAATTCTTGATTCCCTTTACGCCCTTCTCCCGGAGGTGCTTAATAAAGGCACTACCGACAATAGCTCCATTGGTGTACTCTGTGGCATCTCTAAATGTTTTCGAATCATGAATTCCGAATCCAGTGATCAGCGGGTTCCTTAGCTTCATCTCGGATATTGTTTTGAAATATTCTTCCTGAAGTTGCGTGAATTCACGGGTTCCTCCGGTTACTCCTGCACTGCTGACCAGGTAAAGGAACCCTTCCGAGGCTTCATCGATCTTCCTGATCCGTTCCTTCGGGGTCTGCGGAGTTACCAGGAAAATGCATAGTAAATCATTTCTGTCAAAAACATCCTTATACTTCAGGAGGTATTCCTCCAGTGGAAGATCTGGAATGATTAGGCCATCAATTCCAATTCTTTTGCAATCCCTTGCAAAGGCTTCGACCCCGTACTGGAGAATAGGATTGAAATACCCCATGATCAGCATGGGTATGGATATTTTTTCACGAATACCGCTCAGGTGTTCGAACAGCTTTCTGGTTGTCATGCCGTTGTGGAGGGCAATTCGGGAACTCTCTTGAATGGTAGGCCCATCTGCAAGGGGATCACTGAAGGGAAGTCCGATTTCTACCATATCCACTCCGCTTCTTTGGAGTTCTTGGAGAATCCTGTCCGTGTCTTCCAGTTCCGGATATCCTGCGGTGAAATAAATGGAGAGGATTTTTTCGTCCCTTTTTTCTGAAATCTTCTTCTTTATTCTGTTCATTCTATTCAAAACTTGAAATGTGAGGTGTAAGTACTGAGATCTTTGTCTCCGCGTCCGGAAAGGTTGAGTACGACGAGGCTTCCTGGCTCGATGACCCTACTTCCAAAAACTGCCAGGCCATGTGCGGTCTCTATAGCGGGAATAATCCCTTCCAGCCGGGTAAGTTCCAATCCAGCTTCCATGGCCTGATCATCGGTTATGGATACGAACTGTCCCCGTCCTGTTTTGTAAAGGTTAGCGTGCATAGGACCTACTCCAGGGTAGTCCAGGCCTGCGGAAATGGAGTAAGGCTCCGTAATCTGACCGTCTTCGGTTTGCATCAGAAGGGTCTTGCTTCCGTGAATGATTCCTTCTTTTCCTAGGGCAGAGGTGGCAGCACTTTTTCCGGAAGCGATACCCTTACCCGCGGCTTCCACAGCTATGATCCTTACCTCTTCTCGATCGAGATAGTGGTAGAAGAGCCCCGCGGCATTGCTGCCCCCCCCTACACAGGCGATCAGGTAATCCGGATGGTCCTTCCCCTCCTTTTCCTGGAGTTGTGCCATTACCTCCTCCGAAACAACGCTTTGGAAACGAGCCACCATATCAGGATAGGGATGGGGTCCAACCACCGAACCGATGATGTAATGGGTGTCCAGGGGATTATTGATCCAGTCCCGGATAGCCTCATTGGTAGCATCCTTCAGGGTGCGGCTACCCGATTTAGCAGGTACCACCGTCGCCCCCAGCATCTTCATCCTGGAAACATTGGGCGCCTGTCGTTCGATGTCGATCTCTCCCATATACACGATACATTCCATGCCCATCAGGGCGCAGACCGTTGCCGTAGCCACACCGTGTTGGCCTGCCCCGGTTTCTGCGATGATGCGGTTTTTTCCCAGTCTCCTGGCCATGAGGATCTGTCCGATGGTATTGTTCACCTTGTGGGCACCGGTATGACAAAGATCCTCTCTTTTCAAGTAGATCTTGAACCCGTACCGCTCGCTCAACCGGCGGGCATGGTATAACGGGGTAGGCCTTCCCACATAATCCCGGAGCAGTTGCCTGAACTCCTTTTGGAATCCCGCCTCCTGTAAGATTTCCAGATACTGGGTTCTCAGCTCTTCCACGTTCGGATAGAGCATTTCTGGTATAAAAGCACCTCCAAAATCCCCGTAGTAGCCTTTCTCATCAACCTGATATGTCATTATTCCTGCTTTTTTATTTGTTTAATGAATTCCTGCAGACTTACCGGGTCCTTTACACCGGGAGCCTGTTCAAACCTGCTGTTCACATCAATACCGTAGAACAGGGTGGGCCTGGCACCCTGCCGGAAATATTGGTAAAGTTCCCGGATAGATGTTGTAGAGGAAGGGTTGATCCCACCGCTGAGAATAAACGGCAGGGGTCCCTCATAATCCCTGAGAATGCTCCAGTCAAAGCTTTTTCCGCTTCCGCCCCGAGATTCGCTCCTGGTATCGAACAAGGCAAAATCTACCAGGCCTTCGTACGTCCTGACAGCCTCAAGGTCTTCCCTGTTCTGGATACCGAAGGCTTTGATAATCTCAGTATTCCCGCCATTGATGTTTAAGTCCCTCCTGAGGCTCCTGCAGAAATCAGGTGTTTCCTCCCCGTGAAGCTGAATGGCATCGAGGTCAAGACGAGTGACTTTCTCAATTATATAAGAGAGGGAGGCATTGACGAAAACGCCGGTTTTCTTGATTCCTTCAATAGGCTCAAGGTTGCTCTCACCAAAGTAACGGGGAGACTTTTGAAAGAAGATAAATCCCATATAATCCGGACCCAGACCAGAGACGAGCCTTATGTTGGCGGGTTCTTTCATCCCGCAGATCTTGATTTTCAGATCTTTCATTTGATGAGTTCCTTAATGAATCTGCCGGCAGCTGCACCTGGATCCCTGGTTTTCATAAAATTTCCTCCGATCAGGAACCCGGTATACCCGTGGCTCCGCAGGTTTCTTATGGATTCTGGGGATTCTATACCGCTTTCGGAAATTCGCAGGAAGTCCTCCGGAATTTCCGCTGCCAATTCAAGACTCGTCTCCAGACTCACACTGAAACGCTTGAGATCCCGGTTGTTTACCCCCACCAGATCCACAGAAGGCACCAGCGATTCCTCAAGCTCCTGTTTGTTGTGTACTTCTAACAGTACCTCCATACCCAGGCCTTGGGCTAGCTGTGAAAATCGCAGAATCTCTTTCCGTGAAAGCAAGGCTGCAATCAGGAGAATAACATCCGCTCCCAGACTCTTCGCCTCATGGATCTGGTACTCCCCGATAATGAAATCCTTGCGCAGGAGAGGCAATGAAACCACCTCCCTGGCTTTCAGGAGATCTTCATCTGAACCTCCAAAGTACCGGGAGTCTGTAAGAACCGAGATTCCGGCAGCTCCCGCAGCCTGATACTCTGAGGTGACTTTTATGACATCTGCATCAGGATTCAAATCGGGAACAGAAGGGGACCTTCTTTTAAACTCAGCAATAACACCAGCCTTATCTTTCTCAAGATTATTCCTAAGGGAGATACAGGAGCGACCGTATAACGGCTTTTTTTTCAGGGCTTCCAATGGGACAAGCTGTGTGTTCTTTTTGACAGATTCCCGTTTATGGACTGCGATTTGTTCCAGGATGTTCATAAGGATTGGCTTAATTGCTGTAATTTAAAAAATGATTGTCTGGCCTTCCCTGACTCCAGGCTGTCCTGGGCGATGATGAACCCTTCGGCAGGGCTGATGCCCCGTACTGTACTTATGGCCACCCCGGCATTGGCACAAACCACATCCTTTTGTGCCTTGCTGCTTTTACCTTCGAGGATGCTCATAAAGATCCCGGCAGCTGACGCCACAGTGTTACCCCCTGATATCGCAGCGGGAGTGATCTGCTCCACGCCCAGATCAGCAGGGATTAGCATTGCTTCTGTTGCATTGGTGATCAGTTTTGTGTCTCCGGTCAGCGAGATCTCGTCATACCCGTCCAGGGCATGAACAATGCTGAAGTTTTTGTCGGTATTCTGATAAAGATATGCATACATCCTGGCCAGTTCAAGGTTAAAAACCCCGACCATCTGATGCTTTGGAAAGGCCGGATTCACCATGGGACCTATCATATTAAAGAAGGTCTTCACCCCCAGGTCCTTCCTAATCGGAGCGACATTCTTCATGGCTGGGTGAAACAGGGCTGCGTGTAAAAAACATATCTGCGCCTGGTCCATGCATTTTTTCAGAAAATCCACTTCATTGCTAAATCTGATCCCGAGATATTCCATCACATTGGAGCTCCCGCATCCTGAGGAGACCCCATAATTGCCATGTTTGGCTACTGGAATACCGGCACCGGCAGTAATAAAGGAGGCAAGGGTGGAGATATTGAACGTATCCTTTCCATCTCCCCCGGTTCCACAAAGATCCACAGGATCGTAATCCTCCAGGTTTACAGGCAGACAAAGTTCCAACAGGGCATCCCTGAATCCCTCAAGTTCCGGAAGGCTGATGTTTCGCATCATATAGACGGTCAGAAAGGAGGCTATCTGGTTTGGGTTATAAGCTCCTTCGGAGATATTGACCAAAACCTGCCGGGCTTCCTCCCGGCTTATCTCTTCGTGATTGATGAGTCTGTTCAGAATCTCTTTCATTGTTTCGGAAGATTTTTGGAGGTGTCCGGTTCTGAAACCATTTCGGTTAAGGGCCTGTGACGGGCATCCATGGTTACCCAGTTTTTAATCATTTCCTTTCCCAGAGGAGTAAGAACCGATTCCGGATGAAATTGCACTGCCCGTACATCATAATAGCGGTGCCGGAGAGACATCACCTGCCCGTTCTGGTCAAAAGAAGTCGCCTCCAGTTCATCGGGCAGTCTTGGATCTACAACCCACGAATGGTAGCGGCCCACCTCCATTTCATCTGGAAGGCCCCTGAAAAGTGGCTCATCCGCAACACAGGTCCTGATGATGGAGCTGACCCCGTGATATACCTTCTCCAGATTAATCAGACGGCCTCCGAAAACTTCTCCGATAGCCTGCTGTCCGAGACAAACGCCCAGGATCCTTTTTGTCGGGGCGCAGGCCTTTATAATATCGTTAAGAAGACCGGCCTCCCGGGGTATTCCGGGACCTGGTGAAAGCAGGATCCGGTCATAGCTCATCGCTTGATCGAGCGTAACGGCATCGTTTCTCCGGACCGTGACCTCACAACCGAATTCCTCCAGATAATGGACAAGATTGTACACGAATGAATCGTAGTTATCGATCACCAGGATACGGGAGTCCTGTGGTGAATCTTTTGATGTTTCTATTCTCATTGCCTTTGCATTCAAATATCTTCCGCCAATAGCATTGCCTGCTGAAGGGCTCTTGTTTTGTTATATACTTCCTGAAGTTCGTTTTCCTCCGTTGAATCCGCCACTATTCCTGCTCCCGCCTGGTAATGAAGGCGGTGATTTTTGCTCAGAAAAGATCTGATTATAATCGCATGGTTAAAGTTCCCGCTGAAGTCCATAAAACCGATGGCCCCTCCGTAGAAATCCCGATTCACATTTTCGTATTGCTCTATCAGTTCCATGGCCCGGAACTTTGGCGCCCCGCTCAAAGTACCTGCTGGAAAAGTGTCGGCTACAATCCGCATGGTATCTGTATCTCCATCCTTTACGGCACTGACCTTACTGACGAGGTGAATGACATGGGAGAAGTATTGGATTTCCTTGTAGGTTTCTATCCTGACCTGAGAACCATGTCTGCTCAGGTCATTCCTGGCGAGATCCACCAGCATCACATGTTCCGAATTTTCTTTATCATCAGCAGCCAGGCGTTCTGCATTTTCAGCATCCTGCGCATCGTTTCCGGTTCGCCGGAAGGTGCCGGCAATCGGATGAATCTCTGCCTTTTCATTTTTTACCACCAGTTGGGCTTCGGGAGAACTTCCGAAGATCTTGAAACTGCCGTAATCGAAGAAGAAGAGATAGGGCGAGGGATTAATATTGCGCAGGGCGCGATAGACATTGAATTCATCTCCCCTGAAACCCTGCGAAAAACGTCGAGAAAGGACCATCTGAAACACATCCCCTCGATGACAATGCTCTCGGGCCTTCGCCACTATCTGTCGGTAGGATTCATCGCTTTCGTTCGATTCCTGCTCTCCCTGGAGGGAAAAAGGATATGAGGCAAAGTTTTTCAGTCGCAGCAGCTGTTCGATCTCCTCCAATCTGTTTCCTGAGTTAAAGCTATGGTCAAAGATGTAGGCTTCATTGTTAAAGTGATTGATGGCTATGATATTCTGGTAAACTGCATAATATAGCTCAGGAAGGTCCAAATCGCCGCTTTTCTTACTGAGTACGATCTCTTCGAAATAGCGCACTCCGTCGTAGGCAATAAAACCAAAAAGTCCCTGGTTAATGAAACCGAAATCCGGACCTGTGGTACGAAACTTCCTGGAGAATTCCTGGATGGCTTCTGGTAATTTCACTTCCGGAGTAATAGGGGTTTGTTTCTGGCTCCCATCGGGAAACGTTTCTGAAAGAATTTCTTTTTCAACTTTTACAGAGGCGATCGGGTTACAGCAGATATAGGAAAAGCTGTTTTCGGTACCATGGTAATCACTGCTCTCAAGCAAAAGGCTGTTGGGAAACCTATCCCTGATCCTGAGATACAAGCTGACAGGAGTAAAGGTATCAGCCAAAAGCTTTTTATAAGTAGTTTTCAGTGTAAACATCTATTTAATCGGTCTTGATGAAACAAAAAAGGCTTGTCGTGTTGACAAGCCTTTGTATTTATACAGGAGGAATTGCTCACGACTCAGGACGTAAGTTCTTCCACCACCATGTTTTGTTTTGAATCGGTTTCATTTGGGACAAATATATAGGGAAATCTGAATTTAAAAAAAGTTTTTTTAAGAATTGTATGCAGGAAGTTCCTCTGGAATCATTTGACCAGATTCGTACCTTTGCAGAAATCACAAATGAACTTATTATGAAGGAACTGTCACAGGAAGAATGGAGAGCGCAACTGGAAAAGGATCCAAAAGCAGAGATAATCGATGTACGCACCGAAGAAGAACTGGAGGCCGGTTATATTCCAGGAGCCAAGAATTTGGACATTTATCAGGGGGCGGAATTCATTGAGGAGATTGAGAAACTGGATCCGGAAAAACACTACTACCTGTATTGCCGGTCTGGGAAACGGAGCGCACAGGCCTGCGCCATCATGGAGCAGAAAGGTTTCAAGACAACTTACAACCTGAAAGGTGGATTTTCGGAGTGGGAGGGGGAGACGTCCCAGGACCTGTAAAAAAAAAGGAGCCGGTAATTTTCCGGCTCCCTTTTAGCTGGTAAAGGAATTGATTAGTAGACGGTGGTCAGGGCGGTCACATCACCAGAGGTGAAGGGACGGTCCGTACCGTCGCTACAGGCCAGCATGTAAGATCCATTCTCAGGTCCCGATGGGGTCCCGGGAATGTAAACGGCACCTACATCAGCGGCGCCTTCATTGGAATAACTTCCTCCACAGCTAAAGGAGCGATCCATATAATCCGTGTGGCGGAATCCGATGGCATGTCCGATCTCATGAGCGATTACGGTCACGGCATCAGCAGGGATGCTCCCTCTTTTTGGATCGTAAACGTCAGAGTTCAGAACGATGGGGGTAGCCGGGTTTCCATACTCGTCTGGGAAACCGGCACTTCGGCCAAGGATGATGTATCCCATATAACGCTTTAACTTCTGGGAAAGAATGTCGATGTCAGCCCCTTCGCTTGAAGCCCTCTGGAAAGTAAGACCGAGCCCCAGGGAGTTGTAACGGGCTAAGGCTTCGTCGAAAGCGGCCTGCATCGTACTGTTGAAGTCCGAATCCATGTAGACCTGTATCGTCCTTGGAGAACTTACCAGATTCGTGGTGCGGTAGTGTTCTGTGTGAATTTCACCGTTGCTTACGGTCTGTGGCGGCATCATGTTGTTGATCTGTTCAGCAGTAAGGAAGATATCTCCCTCCACAGCAAAACCTGATTGCCCATTGAAGGTGGTCGCATGCAGAGTAGCGGTGTCAAAGCCCAGGCTGATCAGTTTGTCTTCGATCTGATCCAGGTTTTGTTCATTTGCCGCAGGCTCGGAATCGGACTGGCAGGAAACAAAAAGAGTGGCACCCAGTGCCGCAGAAAAAAGGGTCTTAAAGAGTCGTTTTTTCTTCATAATAAAAATTAATTTAAGTTAGTGGTTTAGGTTAAAACGTTGTTTATTAGCGATCAATATAGAAAAAAGATTTCTGCAAATCCAAGGTCATCGTGTTAAGGAAAAAGCTGTTTTTATCCTCCGTTCTCCCGTTTTTTGCGCTGGGGCTGCTGCAGGCGCAGGATCCTCCTCAAATGTTAACGAATGTTAAAATTTATGAGAATGACACGATTAAAAGCGGTTTTTATCTTTATAAATCATCCTCTTTAGAAAACATTAACATTTATGAAGGTCTGCAGGTGGTGAAAAAACCGAAGGATAGGGTCCTGATTCTTAGAGTTGACACCCCTGTTCCAATTGATCCCGAGTGGAAAAGCAGGTTTTTTACCTTGGATCCGTTCTGGAAGTTATCCGCAGGCTTCGGGAAGCGCGAATTCGTAGGGGAGAAACTCTTTTCGGTGCGGATACTGGGGGACGAATTTTATGATGTTCCAAAAGGAGTTCGCCGGATCGGGAATAACGGAGAATTTTTCTTACTGGCAGCAGATGCTAGAGGGCTGAGGAACCTCCTTTCGGACCCCAGGGTGGTTCATATAGGCAATTACAGGGAACCAGTGACGGAAACACCGGTACAATTTCACGATCTCAGTGTGAACTACATCAATCAGGCCCATTATGAGTTTCCTGATATCCGGGGGTCAGGATTGAAAGCCTCGGTCAAGGAATTGCTGATCAATAATGCTGATCTGGATCTCAAGTTCCGTTTTTTCTATACAGGCCTCGAACACGATATGGTGGACCAGCATTCCACGGTTATTGCAACATTGATCGCGGGTGCAGGAAACTCGGGTGAAACTGGACTGGGTGTTGCCCCTGCTGCCATGATAACCAGTTCCTCTTTTCTCAATGTGCTCCCAGACCCATTGGTTTCTTATCAGAGGAATGATATTTCCGTCCAGAACCACTCCTATGGAACCGTTCCGGAATATGAGTATGGAAACGAGGCTGCTGCATACGACCAGAACAGCAACCAACTTCCCCATCTGGTCCATGTTTTTTCAGCTGGAAACAGCGGTCTGGAAACCCCACAGGATGGTCAGTACAAAGGAATGACAGGCTTTGCTAATCTCACCGGGAATTTCAAGTATGCCAAGAATATCATTACTGTAGGGGCGATAAACGCCGAAAAGCAGGTGCTGGAACGAAGTTCCAAAGGTCCAGCCCCGGATGGTCGTGTTAAACCCGAACTGGTCGCCTTCGCCCTGGCGGGAACCTCTGACGCTGCGGCACTGGTTTCAGGTACAGCACTTTTGGTCCAGAATCTCTATCGTGAACTTCATCAAGAACTTCCTGCCTCGGCTCTTGTCAAAGCTGCCTTGATCGCGGCGGCTGAAGATGTGGGCCCTCCCCATGTGGATTATTTTTCCGGATATGGCAGCCTGGATGCCGCCAAAAGCCTAAGGATCATAAAGGAAGGTCAGTACCGGTCAGGCAATTATTCAGAAGGGGACCGGCAGGTAATCCCTATCAATGTCCCTTCAGGGGCCAACCAACTTCGAATAGCCCTGGCCTGGACGGATCCTGCAGCAAACCCCGGGGACAGAAAAGCCCTTATAAATGACCTTAATCTGCGGGTGGTCTCACCATCGGCCCAGCTATATCTTCCCTGGACCCTGGATCCGGATCACCTGACGGAAAGGGCGACCAGGGGTGTGGATTCTCTAAACCCTGTGGAGGTGGTCAGCCTTGCAGATCCGGAGCCTGGACGCTATGAACTTATAATTACCGCCGGTGACCTTCAGGGGGAACAGCCGTTCCACCTCGCCTACACCATCTCCCGGGAATCGTCGTTTGAGTGGACCTATCCCGGTCCGGGGGATGCACTGCAATCCAACGACACCATTCTGCGTTGGAAGACCAGTTTTGAGGGAAGCGGGTCTTTCCAATTCAGAATCAATGGCTCTCCATGGAAGGATATGAAGGTCGATCAGCATCTTCAGGACGGAATGACGTCCTGGGATATCCCTTCAGAATCCGGCACTGCTCAGCTTCGCGTTCTGATAGGAGGGACGTATTTTCTATCGGAGGAATTTGTCATCGCTCCTGAAATACTGCCGGCCGTCCTCTATGACTGCACAGAGGAGGCCGGGATTTCCTGGAATGCGATTCCAGGTGCCACCTCCTATTCGGTCAGCGCGCTGGGGCATCAGTTCATGGAAATCCAGGCAACGACGGTGGATACCTTTTTCGTCATTGACAAGAAAAAATATCCTGAGAAGATCTGGTCCGTGCGCCCCTTTTTTGAAAAGGTTCCCGGGCCTATAGGAACGGCAATAGATTATACCCAACAGGGTGTGAACTGTCATTATAAAGGATTTTACGCATTCCTCGATGAAGAAGGAAACGTTACGAACAGTCTTCAATTGAGCCAGAGTGGGTTTATTCAGGACATTTCTTTTGAGAGAAAAAGCAAAAATAGCTGGTCCAGCCTTGCCAAATTTGATCCGGCGGATTCCGGCATCGTTGATTTTATCGACACGAGTGTTCCGGCCGGTTTTAACCAGTACAGGGCGGCTCTGGAGTTAAAAGATGGAAGAACCGTATACACTTCTGCGGTTGAAATCTTTTTGCCAGGTCCAAAAACTTTTACCGTGTATCCCAATCCCGTTGGGTCTGGAGCAACCGTAAACATACTGTCCCTCGGAGACGACCTGACTTTTGAGGTCTTTGACCTGCAGGGAAGGCGGGTGGATCAGGATATTCTTTTCCGTTTTTCAGGTAGGGTGGAACTGACACCTACTGCTCCAGGATTGTATATTGTCCGCGCCCTGAGAAATGGAGAAGTGGTCGGAATAAGCAAGCTGCTGGTTCGCTGATGGTACCTAGATGCTCGTTCCCGGAAATCGCCTGTATTTGGCCTTAAGGAACATGTAGATGGCATAGGCCACCAGACCGGCGGCTACCAGTCCCATAAGCCAGGGTCCATAAGAGGACTGTTGAATGAAAGAAAAGGCCTCAACGGTTGTTTTGATCTGAGAGGGATTTGAGTTGAGCGCTGCTTTAATGGCAAAAAACCCAATGATCAGAAAAATAACTCCCCTTGCACTTAACCCGAATTCCGCGGTGTTTTTGATCAGTTTCCTCCTTTTTTCCTCTTGGATGGAATAGAGATCGAATTTCTTGAAATAGTCGCTTCTGTATGCTTTCAGAAACTGGTAGATCCCAACGCAAATAATAAGGGCACCAGCTATCCCTAAAAATATCAAACCAGTCTCACTGGCCAGGAAGGAGGACCGTTGCGGGGATGTGGTACCTCCGCTGCCTCCTGAGGAGCCAAAAACCCGAAGAAATGCCATGATCGCAAGACCAAGATATAGAACCCCACTGACAAAGAAGGCCAATCTTTTTCCCTTTCCCTTGCTGTCGCTTCCCAAATGTTCGGGATTCTTAAGAGACTGGATAAAGCGCCAGCCGGCATAACAACATAGACCCAATCCCATTAATACAAGAAGTACATTTCCAAAAGTCTGGTGATCCAGAAACTGTAGGACCTGCATTTTTCCGGCCTTTTGTCCTCCCATGTTAAAGGCAGCTTTAAAGGTGAGCACTCCAACAATGGCATAGACTGTTCCTTTTGCTACATAGCCTACCCGGGCCATTTTCTTAAACTTGCTTTCCATATGAGTTTGATTGGTTAGTAATTAAAAATAGCCATAAGCAGGAAGTTCCCCAATGAATTAGGCTTTTTTTAAGCTTTTTCCTGAAGATAAAGAGCTGGTATCAGGAGAGGTTTCTGGTTAGAGTCCACAAGAAGCAGGCGCCGTGGCAGGCGGTGTGGCAGGAATTTCGATAGTATTACCCATCATGGATTTCTCCGAGTTTTTATTGTAAATTTGGACTCTCAGAGAGCGGTTATGATAGATAAGTTGAACATAGTTAAACAGCGTTTTGATGAGGTAAGCGACCTCATTATACAGCCCAATATAATAGCGGACCAGAAGCGGTATATAGAACTCAACAAAGAGTATAAGGAGTTGAAAAAGCTGATGGAAGAGCGGGAAAAATACGTCTCCCTCACCGGGAATATCCGCGAGGCAGAGGAAATCATCGCGGACGGATCGGATCCTGAAATGACCGAGATGGCAAAAATGCAACTGGAAGAGGCCCGTGGCCAGCTTCCGGCCCTTGAAGAGAAGATCAGAATGATGCTCGTTCCCAAGGATCCCGAGGATGCCAAGGATGTTGTTATGGAGATCAGAGCAGGGACAGGTGGAGATGAGGCCAGTATTTTCGCCGGGGATCTATACCGGATGTATACAAAATATATCGAAAGTAGAGGCTGGAAGCACAATATCGTCGATTTTAGCGAAGGAACAAGTGGTGGATTCAAGGAGATCATTTTTGAGGTGTCCGGCGAAGAGGTCTACGGAACCCTTAAATTTGAGGCGGGAGTTCACCGGGTTCAACGGGTTCCCCAGACAGAAACCCAAGGCCGCGTGCACACATCGGCTGCCACTGTTATGGTTCTGCCGGAGGCAGAAGAGTTCGATGTCGAGATTGATCCCAAAGACGTTCGAATCGATTATTTCTGTTCCTCCGGACCTGGAGGACAATCCGTCAATACCACTTATTCTGCCGTCAGGCTCACCCATATCCCCACTGGTCTGGTTGCCCAGTGCCAGGATCAGAAATCCCAGCACAAGAACAAGGAAAAGGCCTTCAGGGTGCTGCGGTCAAGGCTTTACGAACAGGAGCTGGCAAAAAAGATGGAAGCAGACGCAGCCAAAAGAAATTCCATGGTTTCAAGTGGGGACAGAAGTGCCAAGATCAGAACATATAATTACGCCCAGGGTCGCGTGACTGACCATCGCATCGGACTGACGTTGTATGATCTGGGTAATATTATCAATGGAGATATTCAGAAAATTATCGATGAGCTGCAGTTGGTGGAGAACACCGAAAAGCTCAAGGAAAATTCCGATATTTTTTAGTACAGATCAACAAGCTGTCTGCTATATGGCAGAAGCTAGAAAATCAACCGATGAAAACCGCTAAGCTTATCGAACAAATCCGGGAGAAAAAATCCCTCCTTTGTATCGGTCTGGATGTGGATTTGGACAAAATCCCCAGATCATTATTACAGGAGGAAGACCCGATTTTTCGCTTCAACAAGGAGATCATCGATGCCACCCATCACCTTGCCGTAGCCTACAAACCCAATATTGCCTTTTATGAGGCCTATGGAATTACTGGGTTACAAGCACTGGGAAAAACAATAGATTACCTCAACAGCACGTATCCGGAAATTTTCACCATTGCAGATGCTAAGCGGGGGGATATCGGCAATACCGCGACCATGTATGCCAGGGCTTTTTTCGACGACCTGGGCTTTGATTCGATTACAGTTGCCCCTTACATGGGAAAAGACTCTGTCGAGCCCTTCCTGGAATATCAGGATAAACATACCATTCTTCTTGCCCTGACCTCTAATCCCGGGGCGGTGGATTTCCAGACCCAGAAAATAGATGGGGAGGAATTTTTCAAGAAAGTCATCAGGACCTCCCAGGCTTGGAAAAACGGACAGAATCTGATGTACGTGGTCGGAGCGACTCAGGCTGACTATCTTCGGCAGATTCGGGCGCTGATCCCTGAAAGCTTTCTTTTAATTCCTGGTATCGGGGCTCAGGGAGGCAATCTCGAGGAGGTATGCCGGTACGGAATGAACCGCAATGGAGGCTTGTTGATAAATTCTTCCAGAGGAATCCTCTATGCTTCTGGGGGTGATGATTTTGCAGGAATGGCTGCAGCTGCGGCTGAGGAAATGCAGCGGCAAATGGTTCCATTCCTCAATAAAATCCGGTTGTAGTGGTGGACGTTACGGTCGACCAATTAGGCAGGGAAATCTCCCTGTATTCCCGGCCCACAAGAATCGTTTCCCTGGTGCCGTCTCAGACGGAGTTGCTGGTCCACCTCGGTCTCCGGAATTTCCTTGTAGGAATCACCAAATTTTGTGTTCATCCTGGGGACCTTCGAAAAACCACGACGGTGGTAGGAGGGACCAAGCGCGTTCATCTGGATCGGGTGAAGCGGTTGAATCCAGAAATCATCCTTTGTAACATGGAGGAAAACACCCCCGAAATGGTAGGTGCGTTGGAAGAGATAGCACCAGTCCATGTTTCGGATGTCAGAAACCTGGATGATGCCATTGATTTAATCGGGCAATACGGAGAAATTTTTGACGTTCCCACAAAAGCAGCATGTCTTAAGGCCGAAATTGAAAAGGCAGCACGGAAATTGGCTCAGGAACTCGAGGGAGAGCCTCCGAAACGGGCTGCATATCTGATCTGGAAGAAGCCATGGATGGCTGTCGGGAAGGATACGTTCATCGATCATCTGATGGCCAGAAACCATCTGGAAAACATCTTTCTTCCTGGAGAAGGTCGTTACCCCGAGTTCGAGGTCGACTCCCTCAAAGAGCGAGAGGCGGAACTGATCTTGTTATCATCAGAACCATTTCCCTTTGGTGAAAAGGAAAGGCAAAGCCTCCGAGGCATGTTCGGTCCCGCCCGGGTTCATCTTGTGAATGGGCAGTATTTTAGCTGGTACGGATCTCGCCTGAAGGCGGCTTTTGAATATTTCAGGGGGCTTTATCCTACGCTTCTCTCCTGATCCTTCTCCATTCTCCGTATCTCCTGCAGGATCTTACAGGCTTTCTCATTGAGAAGATCACTTCTTGTCTTGTCGACCAGAGCCAGTTCAAAAGAGCGGCGCATTAAAAAAGTATATTTCTCCTGAAGCCTTTCCAATGTGGAACGTGGTTCAAATAGTCGGAACATACGCATTTTGTTATGGCTACAAAGATATCCCACTGATATTCGAACAATTCATAACCTAACGTTAACATTGTTGTAAAAAGAATGCCTGAGGTGCCTGCGGTGTTAAAAACTTTACACTTAACCCCTTGGAAGTCAGACAGTGCAAGGATTTTTTCTGCGCTGATATTGTCAATAAGTGGGGAAAAGCCGTTTCAGTCCTGCAGCGAAAAGACACTCCTGAGGAGTTCGGTGGTCCGGGCATCCAAGGAATTGCGGATCTCTTTTTCTTCCAGGGCGATCATGGTAAAGACGCCCTCTAGTGCCTCCGTGGTTACATAATCCACCAGATCAGGATTGACATCGGAGGTCAGGGGAATCGCATTGTACCTGTTAATGATACCGGACCATATTTCGGTGGCCCCGACCTCCTCTAGGGAGCGGTTCACCACAGGAGTAAATTCATCATATAATTTTTGACGGGTTTTCCTTACGAGATAGTTTGTAGCAGCATCGTCACCGCCCATCAGGATGTTACGTGCGTCGGCAAAGGTAATCTGCTTCACAGCATCAACAAAAATGGGAGTGGCTTGTTTTACCGCGTCCTCGGCCGCCCGGTTCAGGATTTTAAGTCCTTCATCAGCGAGTTCCTCCATGCCCAAATCCCTGAGAGTCCTGTCCACTTTCTGAAGTTCCGGCGGCAGAGTGATGCGAACTAGCTCATTATTAAAAAATCCGTTTTCCTGGGTAAGACGAGTTACCTGTTTGTCTATGCCGAACAACAATGCCTGTTGCAAACCAGCCGAAATCTCCGAATCTGTGACGACTGTTCCCTCCTGGGGGAGGGAATCGGCGATATTCTGGAGTTCAGCGCATCCCAAGAAGAGCGGGAAGACCAAAAGGAGTATTTTTTGTTTCATTCATCTGGTTTTGAACCAAAGGTACCATATTGAGCAGGAGAAAAGTCTTAAACAAAAGTTATCTACAGGTGGAACCGAGTCTTCTTGATCCGCTTATTATTCGGCAAATCCATCCGAATTCGCTGCCAAATTCTTAAATTGCAGCTCTTAATTTTACTACCTGCTCATGGAACAACAAGCTCCTTACAAACCGGTCAACAAGGTGCGGATTGTAACCGCCGCTTCTCTCTTTGACGGACACGATGCTGCGATCAACATCATGCGCCGCATCATTCAGTCTACAGGGGTAGAGGTGATTCACCTGGGGCACGATAGAAGCGTGGAGGAGGTGGTTAATTGCGCTATCCAGGAAGATGCCAATGCAATAGCGATCACTTCCTATCAGGGCGGGCATAATGAATATTTCCGTTATATGTATGATCTGCTACAGGAAAGGGGTGCGGCTCATATCAAGATCTTCGGCGGCGGCGGCGGGGTTATTCTTCCAGAGGAAATAAACGAGCTTCACGAATATGGGATTACGCGAATTTACTCCCCCGATGATGGCCGAGAACTGGGCCTGCAGGGGATGATTAATGATCTTGTGAGGCAGGCGGATTTTCCTATCGGTAACAATTTAAACGGAGCGCTTACAGGGGTAGCTAAAAAAGAGCCCGGTTCGATCGCCAGACTCATATCGGCTGCAGAAAACTTTCCTGAAACTGCCAGGACAGCCCTGGAACAAATCGGAAACACGAACAAAAACAGTAAAATCCCAGTGCTTGGTATTACAGGAACTGGTGGGGCTGGTAAATCCTCCCTGGTCGATGAGCTCGTTCGGCGGTATCTGAGAGATTTTCCGGAGAAGACCATAGCGATCATATCTGTGGACCCTTCCAAAAGAAAGACGGGGGGAGCGCTTCTCGGAGACCGGATCAGAATGAATGCGATCAATGATCCCAGGGTATACATGAGGTCCCTGGCCACCAGGCAATCCAACCTGGCCTTATCGAAACACGTTGCCGAAGCCATTGAGGTTGTCAAGGCTGCGAATTATGATCTGATCATTCTGGAAACTTCTGGAATAGGCCAGTCAGATACAGAGATCCTGGAGTATTCCGATGTATCCCTTTATGTGATGACCCCTGAATTCGGTGCCGCCACCCAGCTTGAGAAGATCGACATGCTCGATTTTGCAGATCTTGTTGCGATAAATAAGTTCGACAAAAGAGGAGCTCTTGATGCATTGAGAGATGTCAAGAAACAATACCAGCGAAATCATGGCCTATGGCACGAAGATCCCGCCAGCCTTCCGGTATATGGTACCATAGCCTCTCAGTTTAACGATCCCGGTATGAACACGCTCTACAGGGAGGTGATCCAGCGGATCAACCAAAAGCAGGGGACGAACTTTGAAGTCGCCTCAGAGGAACCGCAGGAAATGAGCGAGAAGATTTTCATCATTCCTCCAGAACGAACCCGATATCTTTCGGAAATAGCCGAGAATAACAGGGCCTACGACCAGAAATCGGCATCACAGGCTGAAATAGCCCAAAAACTGTATGGAATCTATAAGACGATTGAAAGCCTGACTGGTTTAAAACCAGCCTTGAACCAATCTGGTTTGGAGGACGTCCACCCCTCTGAGGGAGACGATGACCATAGGGATCTTCTAGGGCTCCTAAAAAAGGAATTCGACAGACTAAAAATGGATCTGGATCCCTATAACTGGGAAATCATCACGGGCTGGGATGAGAAGGTCAACAAATACAAGGAACCGGTCTATCGTTTCACCGTACGGGACAAGGAAATTAAGATCCAAACGCATACGGAATCCCTTTCCCATACCCAGGTCCCGCGGGTGGCTCTGCCGAAATTTCAGGCCTGGGGAGATATTCTGAGATGGTCACTTCAGGAAAACGTTCCTGGGGAATTTCCATTTGCCGCGGGACTTTATCCTTTTAAAAGGCAGGGAGAAGACCCAACCAGGATGTTCGCCGGGGAAGGTTCCCCGGAGCGGACCAATCGACGCTTCCATTATGTCAGTGAAGGTTTACCCGCCAAAAGGTTGTCGACTGCATTCGATTCGGTAACGCTATACGGGAATGACCCAGACTATCGCCCGGACATCTACGGGAAAATCGGCAATGCCGGGGTATCCATTTGTTGCCTTGATGATGCGAAGAAATTGTATTCGGGCTTTGATCTGGCAGATCCCCTGACCTCAGTCAGTATGACCATTAATGGCCCGGCTCCCATGTTACTCGGTTTCTTCATGAATGCCGCTATCGATCAGCAATGTGAAAAATATATCAAGGAGCAGGGCCTGGAATCCGAGGTGAAGCAGAAGATCGAAGAGATCTATTCTTCAAAGGGAATGACACGCCCTGAGTATCGGGGAGACCTACCAAAAGGGAATGACGGCCTTGGACTGATGCTTCTTGGTGTGACAGGAGATCAGGTACTACCAGCCGAGGTTTATGCGGAAATCAAAAAGCGGACTCTTAGCCAGGTCAGAGGTACGGTCCAGGCGGATATCCTAAAGGAGGATCAGGCCCAGAATACCTGCATTTTTTCCACAGAGTTCGCACTGCGCCTCATGGGAGATGTTCAGGAATATTTCATTAGAGAGAATGTACGGAATTTCTATTCCGTATCGATCTCCGGATACCATATCGCTGAAGCCGGGGCTAACCCGATCACACAGCTGGCACTGACACTTGCCAACGGGTTCACCTATGTCGAGTATTATCTCAGCAGGGGAATGGATATCAACAAGTTCGGACCTAATCTTTCTTTTTTCTTCTCGAACGGGATTGACCCAGAGTATGCGGTTATTGGACGCGTGGCACGAAAGATCTGGTCCAAAGCCTTGAGATACAAGTATAACGCGAATCCGAGGGCGCAAATGCTTAAATATCATATCCAGACCTCAGGCAGGTCATTGCATGCCCAGGAAATAGATTTCAACGATATCCGGACCACGCTTCAGGCCTTGTATGCGATCTATGATAACTGTAACTCCTTGCATACCAATGCTTTTGATGAGGCCATTACCACCCCGACTGAAGCTTCAGTTCGCAGAGCGATGGCGATCCAGCTCATCATCAACAAGGAACTGGGCCTTGCGAAAAACGAAAATCCACTTCAGGGTTCTTTCATCATAGAAGAGCTCACGGATCTGGTCGAGGAGGCCGTCATGCTTGAATTCGACCGGATAACTGAGCGCGGGGGAGTATTGGGGGCTATGGAAACCATGTATCAGCGAAGTAAGATCCAGGAGGAGAGCCTGCATTATGAGACTCTGAAACACAGCGGGAAATATCCGATTATAGGCGTCAACACCTTCCTGAGTTCTACGGGATCTCCTACAGTAACTCCAGGGGAAGTAATCAGGGCAACCGAAGCGGAGAAGCAGGATCAGATCCAGACGCTCGAGCACCTTCACAAGGCGAAAAAGGACCTGGAGCGGGATACGCTCCAAAAGGTGAAACAGGCGGCCGTAAGAAATGAGAACATCTTTGAGGTGCTCATGGAGGCGACAAAGGTCTGTTCGCTGGGACAGATCACTACAGCCCTCTTTGAAGTGGGTGGCCAATACAGAAGGAATATGTAATCGCCAAGATAGGTGTTGATTTACGCCCAAAGGCGCTCGTCCGTTGCCCTGGAAAAACCGGTTTTTCCTAAATAAGGAACCGTGCAGTGACTTAAGGAAATCTCAGTAACAGATATGTCGGAGGATGCTGTATTCCTGCTAAGCCATGTCCTGTTGATCCGTATCCTGTTTTCCGATCTTCCACTTTTCGTAGGTAACAAGATCATCACTTACGAGTTTCAGACAAGCTGCGATCACCCCAGCATCATCCAGGAATCCGGCGACCGGAATAAAGTCAGGAATCAGGTCAAGCGGCATCATGACATAGAGAAGCGCTCCGGCGGCGGCGGCTATAGTCTTCCATGGAACCTGTCTATAGGTCCCGTTCCAGTAGTCCCGGATGAGCGAAAACATACTCTTTGCTTTGGCGAGGTACCCGCTGATCGAATCATTATTCCGAATTTTGTCCTCTATTTTTTGTTGTTTTTCAAGGACGAGTTCCAGGTCATTTTCTTCAATATCCTTTGACTGATGGTCCAGGGCTTGTTCCGCCCGTTTTGGGTCGATCTCTTTCATGGTTTACTTCTTTGGTTTAGGTCTGGTTTTGATATTATCGAATATGTTTCCGATGTGGAAATCTCCGGAACTGTTGAGCTGTTCCAGTTCCTCCCAATGAATGGGAGTGGCGATTCCGGCATCCTCGGTTGCTCGCAGGGAGTATGGACATACGGCAGTCTGGGCGTACTCGTTTCTGAGATAGTCCAGGAATATTTTTCCTTCTCGTTTGTTTTTGCGGATACTGGTGGTGAAAATATCCGGAAATTCCTGTTCGATCTCCTCCGCCAAAGCCCTGACCTCGGCTTTGATAGAATCGAAGTCCTTCCCTCTCCTCTGGTAATAGAAAAGATGCAAACCTCCCTTACCCGTAGTCATTAAGCTGGGGGATTTCCCTCTGCGGATCAGGAATTCTCTTAGAATAACCGCGGCCTGCTTTACTTGAGAAAAGGCATTTTTCGGGGGGTCCAGATCAAAAACAATCCTGTCGGGCTGGCGGAGTTTGTCCTTTCTGCTCAACCATATGTGAAAGATTACCGTATTTTGGTTGACCAGGTAGAGAAGGGTTTTCTTACTGTTGCAGATGATCTGTTTATTGATCCCTTCCTCTGTCTCAATATCCACGGTTGGGATAAAATCCGGGAAATAATCCGATACGTTTTTTTGATAAAAGCCTTTCCCTCTGATTCCGCCGGGAAAGCGCTGGAGGGTCAGGGGCCGGTTTTTCATATACGGGAGCATGTGGTCCGCTATTCTGTAGTAGTACTGGGCCATCTGCCCTTTGGTTATTTTTTTTTCGGGGAATATGATCTTGTTCTGGCTCGAGATCTCGATCCCCGCCAGTCTGAGTTTATTCTTCTTCATCCTGGCTGATCTGATTTAGGCTTCTTCCGGTTACGGCACTATGGGGCTGGGATCTAACTGGATCCTGACGTGAATCTGCAAATTCATCCTCCTGCTTGATCAGAAGCCAATTTCCCTTCATTTTACCCCCTTTCATTTTGATCAAATTATAACCTCCTTGCAGTTTCTTCCCCTGAAGGATGACCTCTATACTTCCAGCGGAATAGCTTTCTTCTAAAGACATCTTCCTGCCTTCTTCATCTTTCTTGCTACTTGAAATGGTTCCTTTATCCCATATCATCACGGTCCCTCCGCCGTACTGACCTTTTGGAATGCTCCCTTCAAAATCAGCATAAGCCATCGGATGATCTTCTGTAGGGATGGCCATTCTCTTTATCTTCGGGTTTGTACTGGGCCCCTTTGGTACAGACCACGATTTAAGGGTACCGCCGATCTCCAGCCTGAAATCATAATGGAGATTGGTAGCATCATGTTTTTGAACCACGAAAATGGGAAGTCCCGACTTTCGCTTAGGTCCAGGTTTGCCATGAGGTTCCTTTGTCTCGGCAAAATTCCGTTTCTCATTGTATTCTTTCATAAAGGAGCCGATTTTGGCCAGGGACAAAAATTACAAAAAATGACCCGGCAGCTTCGTTAAAGAATTCTCAAAACAACGGGATAAGGCGCCGACGCTTGCAAACAGTACCCTGAGGCAATTTCTTCAGTTGCCATATTTTGAATACTTTTACCGATCCCAAAAAGAAAAGGGGCTGAACACTGATGGAAGGATTAGGCGTCTTCGCGATTGCGGTTTTCACAGGCTTTTTTGCCATAAACAATCCCGTAGGAAACGTGCCGGTCTTTCTTGGTCTGACCAGGCAGGCGGACCGGGCAACGCGGCAGAAGATCTCCAAGAAGGCCACCTTCACGGCTTTTGTGATTGTGGCGGGGTTTATCATCCTTGGGAAGTATATTTTTGATTTCTTTGGTCTGACCATTCCTGCCTTTAAGATAACCGGTGGCATCCTGGTATTTTTCGTGGGTTTTGAGATGATACGGGCCCAGACTTCGAGTATTGATAATCAAACCGAAGTAAACTTTAACGAGGGAGTTTCCATTTCTCCACTGGGGATTCCGATTCTTGCTGGACCGGGTACGATTGTAACCGCGATGAACTTCACAACGAATGCGACTTACCTTCAATTGGGCATCATTCTCCTGATGTTTGCAGTGGTAATGCTGCTCAACCATCTGGCCTTTATCTCCAGCGAATGGGTGGTTCGCCTGGTAGGAGCGAATAAAATAGTGGTCGTGGAGAAGATCATGGGCCTAATCATTGCCATTATCGGGGTGAACATGCTCATCCAGGGAATCCACATCGCTTTTTTTGAATAGGAGGAGACTGTGAAATGATCTATTTAATTCTTACTTTCATTCCTCGGGGGCCAAAGTCCTTGTCCTGTATCAATAGGCCTGAATCAAAGAAGGAATTCTGACACAGTTCCTCCCTTTTCCGGGTGTCTAAGTGTCCTGTAATATGAAAAAATTATGTTTTTTACTACTGTGCTCACTGCAAATGACGGCACAGGAGTTTTCGGTGCAGAAAGGCGTGGTGATGGATTCCATCAGTGTTTCTGATACGCTTTCAGAAGAATTCGCCCTCTACCTTCCCTCTAGTTATGAGACAGGAAAAAAATATCCCGTACTCCTCCTTTTTGATGGCCAGGGTAGGGGCAAAACCACTGCCCATCTTTTCTCTAGGGCAGCAGAACGCCAGGGATATATTCTTGTTTCCTCCAACGACATAAATCCGGAGCATGATTTTCTGAGCAACGCCCAGAAAGGGGTTCGCCTGCTCAACAGGGTTCTGGAGTTAGGCCTGGCGGATCTAAGGCAGATTTCGGTTTCAGGATCAAATGGTGGGGCCAAGGTGGCTACTTCCATACCCTTGATCTACAAAAACATACATGGCGTAATCGCCGTGGGAGATCAGTGGGTTAATTTCGATCTTGTGGATAGAAAACGGGATTTTTACTTTATCGGTGTGGTGGGAGATGAGCAGTTTACCTCGGCGGAGATGAATTTAACTGCAGAGATCTTTGAAGAACTTGAATTTCCCAGTACGGTTTATGTATATGAAGGTCAGGACGACTGGCCGGAACCTGCTCTGATCTCCAGTGCTGTGGGATCCCTTACCCTTCAGGCCATGCGAGAGGGCCTGAGGCCTGCTGACCAGGAGCTGGTCCGGGAACTATATGAGAATGATATGGGGCTGGTCGATATGATGATCAGTAATGGGAGGCTTCTCAATGCCTTTGATTTACTTGAAATCATGGAAGAGAAATACCGTGGTTTTCTTGATACTGATGCCGTAGACAAAAAGATGGATCAGTTGCAGGATTCCAGAAATTTCAGAGAACAGAGACGGGATCAAAGGGAGGTACTGGAGAAGGAGCGGAGGCTGATGAGCGATTTTGTATATTATTTGTATGAAGATGTCAGAACGGAGAATTTCGAAAATCTTGGCTGGTGGAATTACCAGAAAAACCAGCTGGATTCCTTAGCTGCAGGTAGTGGACCAGAATCCAGGATGGCGGAACGACTGAAAGGCTTTATTCCGGAATTGGCCAGAATGGCCATTGAGGACATTGAAAAAGAAAAAGGTTCCCTGGAGTCCCGCCTGATCGCCCACATCATCCGGACCATTTTTGACCCCCGGGCGTTTGATTCCTATAAGAAGATCATCTCTCTCTCTGCCATGGATAATGACTTTGGAACTGCCTTGTTTTACCTCGAGGAGATGCTCAAACATGGATATCGAGATAAAGAGGCACTCTACGAGATCGAAGGGACACTGGGTCTGAAACTGACTCAAGACTACAACAAGATTATCGAAAGATATTTCGGTTCAGCTAAGTATTACGATCATAATTAAGAATAACAGGATGAAACAGGCGCTCATAGTATTGCACATATTCTTTTTCCTAGGCGGTTTGGCCCAGACTTCTTCTGAAGTTGCCTCTGCCGAAGCCTACCAGGCCAAGATGAACAGAGATTTCAAAGACCCGGAACATTCTCCTTTACCTCCTGATGAAATTCCTTATTTCGAGGGGCTTGAATTCTTTCCGGTGGATCCTTCCTATATTGTGACAGGCGAATTTGTCAGAACTCCTTTTGAAGTTCCCTTTGCCATGCCAACCACAACGGAAAGAAAACCCCTGTATGTGAAATACGGAGAGATTCATTTCAAGCTCAAAGGAAAAAACTATAAGCTCAATGTATATCAAAGTCAGGACCTGATAAAGGATCCTGAGTATGCAGATTATCTGTTTCTGCCCTTTACGGATCTCACTAATGGGAAGTCGATCTATGCGGGGGGAAGATATCTCGACATGAGTATCCCAACATCGAATTGTGTTGTTCTTAATTTCAACAAAAGCTACAATCCTTATTGTGCCTATAGCGGGAATTATTCCTGTCCCATACCACCAAAAGAGAACCATTTGGAGGTTCCTGTTGAAGCAGGGATCAAAGCCTATCACAAGTAGGCTTCAGCCTATATCAGCCTGGAGAGAAAAATACCTGCAAAAACCGCGATTATTCCGCATGCAAGGCTTAGTCCTGAATAAAGAATGAGGCTGAGGTATTCGCCTGCTTTTAAAAGCTCAAGGGTTTCTGCAGAAAATGTGGAAAAAGTGGTGAAGCCTCCGCAGAAACCAATCATCAGCAGGAGGCTGAGCTGACTCGAAATCTCCCTTAATCCTAAACCCAATAGGAATCCGAGGAGGAGACTTCCTGTGATGTTTACTACAAAAGTCCCGAGCGGGAAGGCAATCAGTCCATTGAGGCTACTGGAAATCAAAAAGCGGAAAACGCTTCCCGCACCTCCTCCCAAAAAGATCAACACCAGGTTTTTCATCTACAGGACGGGAATATAGATTTCAGTAACCCATGAAGCCGGGTTCTCTTCCTCAGCTGGGTTGGTTATGAAAATTTCGAAAGGCTGACCCTGAGGATCGACCTGCAGTTCGTTCGATTCGATATACCTGTAGGCGCGATCCCATGCCTGGGATGCATTTTTATGATGTCCCCTCAGGGTGGTCTTGACCACTTTCTGGGGTTCCAGATACCCATTCAGCACTGGGCTGCCCACAGGAGTTATTACCTGGGCAGGGGTTGGTACTGCAGCCGAAAAAATTGAAGTTCGATTCTGCTCATCCCGCTGGTTGTATACCACGAAAGGTTTCCCGCTGATCGAGATGTTGTTGTCCTTCATATACAAGCTTACCTGCTGGATCATTTCTGCTGCCTTTTCGTTGACTTCGGAGGTTTTCGCCGCTGTGGTACTGTACATATAGTATCCTCCCCCATGTTGGGTGACTCCGTCCACATTAATAGAAAACTCCGACATCTGGCGAAGGACCTCGCTCTCCAGATCACTCAGAGCTTGCTGGAACACTCCTGAGAACATCTGGGTAAGGTTCTCATCCTCAAGGGTGAAAGCCAGTTTTTCCTTAAAGCTTTGGGAGCCCTCCAGGTTCCAGGTCACCCGGGTCTGGTCCCCATGGGGTTCAAATGTCCAGGTAATTGTTCCTTCTGCCTCTCCAGTCAATGTCTCGATGATAATCCGCTGCTGAATTTCCTTATTGGGAATTTCGGAAAGAGTCGTAATCATACCATCGCTGATCTGTTCTGCCTGCCACTGCAGGCTGGCACCTTTTCCCGAAGTGGTTTCTCCTGTGTCAAGGTCTATTCCTTCCACCGCTGTCCAGGCTTTCCAGTCCTGCCAGTTGGAAAGATCCGACACCTCCTTAAACAACAGACCAGCTGGGGCATCGATCGTTCGGGCAACATCGACTTCGTAGTCACCATCCTTGGTCGCGATATAGATGGAACCTGCGATAATGAGGATGAGCAATAGGAAAAGTAGGTATTTCAGGATCTTCATGACGGTTGGTTAGGAGATTATTGTGCTAATATAGTTAAATTCAGCAACCGAAAGTGTTACATTTGTTGGGTTGGAGCGCGCACTCCTGATCTATCGGAGTCGTGCCCCCCGATTATCAATCAAAAACAATAAGACATGAAACTGAAGCATACCTATTTGCTGATTTTAGCAACTTTTCTATTCACCTCCTGTGCAGATGCAGTGGTCGAAGAACCTGTAGAGAACCCTGAATTAACCGAGGGCGAAGGATTTGATTACGTGGTAGACGAATTTGCGGATCTCAGAATCCTCCGGTACCAAATTCCCGGCTGGGAAAACCTAAGTCTTCAGGAGCAGAAACTGGTGTATTATCTCACTCAGGCCGGACTCAGTGGCCGGGATATCATCTGGGATCAGAATTACAAGCACAACCTTAAGATCCGGGAAGCTCTTGAAAACGTCTATGTGAACTATGATGGAGACAAGACAAGTGAACAGTGGAAGGATTTTGAAACCTATCTTAAGCGGGTATGGTTTTCCAACGGGATCCACCATCACTATTCGATGAATAAGCTCAAGCCGGAGTTCACCCGGGATTATTTTGATTCCCTGTTGGAAGCTACGGGTACCGAGCTTTCGGGCGAGGCCTATGAAGTTATCTTCAATGATCAGGACAGCAAAAAAGTAAACTTGGACCAGACCAAGGGACTTGTTGAGGGATCTGCGGTGAATTTTTATGGAGAAGGTGTGACGGCGGATGAGGTATCTGCGTATTACGGGGAAATGGAATCCCCTGACCCTTCCCGACCCCTTGCCTTTGGATTGAATTCCAAAGTGGTCGAGCAGAACGGAGAACTTCAGGAGAAAGTCTGGAAAAGCGGGGGGATGTACGGACCGGCCATCGATCAGATCATATACTGGCTCGAAAAAGCCAAGGGGGTGGCTGAAAATGAGCAGCAGGCAAAGGGGCTGGAGCTCCTTATTGCGTATTATAAAAGTGGAGATCTCAAGACCTGGGACGACTATAACATCGCCTGGGTCAATGCCACTGAGGGCGACATCGATTATATCAACGGGTTCATTGAGGTATACAATGATCCAATGGGTTACAAAGGTTCCTACGAAAGTATCGTTCAGATCAAGGATTTTGACATGAGTAAAAAAATGCAGGTGCTCGAAGAGAATGTGCAATGGTTCGAAGATCACGCTCCATTGATGGAAGCGCATAAAAAGGATTCCGTGGTCGGGGTGACCTACAAAACAGTGGTCGTCGCGGGGGAAGCCGGTGATGCCTCTCCAAGTACTCCAATCGGAGTTAACCTCCCCAACTCGAGCTGGATCAGGAAGGAGCATGGAAGTAAGTCAGTCTCTCTGGGTAATATCATAGAGGCTTACAACAACGCAGGCAATTCCGGCCGGTTGGAGGAATTTGCACATGATCAGGAGGAAATCGAACTGTCCAAGGAATATGGTGAGTTGGCGGATAAGCTTCATACCGCACTTCACGAAGTAGTGGGGCACGCCTCCGGTCAACTGGAACCGGGGGTGGCGGAAACCAAGGAAACTCTTAAAAGTTACGCCTCCACCCTGGAGGAAGGCAGGGCCGATCTTGTGGGCCTTTACTTCTTGATGGATCCCAAACTGGAGGAACTTGGACTGGTGGAGGATTATGAGAAAGTCGGGAAGGCAGCATATAATGATTATATAAGAAACGGCCTAATGACCCAGCTGATCAGGATTGAGCCGGGGGCAGATATCGAGGAAGCACACATGAGAAACAGACAATGGGTCAGTGCCTGGGTCTTTGAAAAAGGAAAAGAGCAAGGGGTAATAGAAAAGGTGACCCGGGATGGAAAGACCTATTTCAACATCACAGACTATCAGGCTCTGAGAGACCTGTTCGGACAACTGCTTCGTGAAACCCAACGGATCAAATCCCAGGGAGATTATGAGGCAGCAAGAGAACTTGTTGAAAATTACGGAGTGAAGGTTGATCAGGACCTGCACCAGGAAGTACTCAAACGGAATGAACAGTTTACCACAGCTCCTTATTCCGGCTTTGTCAACCCGATCCTGGTACCTGAAACGGATCAGGCCGGTGAGATCATCTCGATTGAAGTCGCGCAACCGACCTCGTTCGAGGAGCAGATGCTGGATTATGCAGAGCATTACAGTTTTCTTATTGAAGAGAAACAGTAGAACTGGAATTAACCATAGAAGCAATCAGGGGTCTCAAGTTGAGGCCCCTGATTGCTTCCGGGTTTAGTTGAGATACTCCTTGATCAGGAAGAGCAGGGCGATAAAGAGGAGAAAACCTACCAGAATATACAGGCTTCCCTTATAATATTTCCGATGGAGTTTAAGATCTTTCCTGTAGCTGAAAATCACCACGACGACAAACACAAAGAGGAAAACAGCGGCAAAGATCAACTGTCCGGGACTGAACATGTCGTTTTTTTTGCAAATCTAAGCTTTTGTAACGAAAGAGGGATGGTAAGTCAGGAAGATCAACAGGTATATCCTCAGGTCCCATACGACGGTTTTTTCAATCTTGGAGACCTGAATGTGAAAGGTATTACCACACCCTTAGGAATCCCGACAACAGGAATAGGAATATGATCAGGTGATATTTACATTTCCCGTCACTCTTTGTTTGTAATTCTTCAGCCGTTAATAGGTTCTTTCCCGGACAAGGTATCTCCAACCGAATTTATCTTCGGTCTTGTTATACTGGATGTCCATCAAGCTCTGCTTAAAGAATGAAGAATAGGGATCGTTTTGTTCAGGGAGTTCATATTTTTTCCCCTTATATCCGAAGCCTTTGATAGGATTAATCGTGGCGGCGGTCCCTGCTCCAAACATTTCCTTTAGCTCCCCTTTCTCAGCGGCCTCCACGATTTCCTGGACCCGTATCCTTCTCACTTCACAAGGAATCCTGAATTCTTCAGCGAGACGGATCACGCTCTTTCTGGTTACTCCGTCAAGAATTCTATCGCTGATGGGAGCAGTGAGCAGCGTATCATTTACCCTGAAGAAAACATTCATTGTTCCTGCCTCTTCGAGATACTCATGCTTTCCGGCATCCGTCCATAGGACCTGTTGGTAACCTTCTTCCTTAGCCAAAAGGGTCGGGTAGAATTGTGCACCGTAATTTCCCGCGGCCTTGGCAAACCCGACCCCTCCGTCTGCTGCACGGCTGTAGTGTTCGGCGAAAAGTACTCTTACATCTCCGCTGTAATAGGCTTTTGCGGGAGAGCAAATGATCATGAACCTATAGGATTTTGATGGAGATGCTGAAACTCCAGGCTCAGTAGCGAAGACGAATGGGCGGATGTACAGGGAGTTTCCTCTTCCTTTCCTAATCCATTCCCGATCCAAATTGAGAATGGTTTCTAAGCCTTCAAAAAAATACTCCTTTGGAAACTCCGGAATAGCGAGCCTTTTGGAGGATTTATTGAACCGTTCGAAATTATCCTCGGGCCTAAAGAGCCATACCTGGTCCTGATCATCCTTAAAGGCTTTCATCCCTTCGAAAATGGCCTGCCCATAATGGAAGACCTTTGCGGAAGGCTCCATCTGAATCGGACCGTAAGGCTGAATTTGTGGCTTTTGCCATTGTCCCTCGTGGTAATCACTCACCATCATATGATCGGAAAAAATATTTCCAAAAATCAGGTTGTCGAAATCTACTGAATGGATTCTTGAGGATTCTGCAAGGACTATGTCCATTGTGGTCGGGCCATGCTCCATGTGTATACTTTTCTGCAAATTTAATATTTATGGGGGCTATAAAGGGCGGTTTTCTTTATTTTTATGCCTTAGGGAAAAATAGAGAATTTTTCCGGACCCTGTTAGGGTTTTTAGATTAAAATAAGAATTGGATACCTGGGAGGGTAACCCCTGCCTCCAATCCCTTGTCCTGTAAAAGTTTCATTCAGAAAAGAGCAATTGAAGAGAGAAATCATCACCACAGCTGACGGTTCAAATACCATTTTCCTTCCCCAGTGGCAGGAACATTATCATTCCAGACACGGTGCAATACAGGAGGCCCGGCATGTATTTCTGGAAAAGGGAATCCTGGATTATCAGGTAGCCCACCGCACAGAAAAACTTGATATCCTGGAAATGGGACTGGGAACCGGCCTCAATGCGTTTTTGACCAACTATCAGGCCGCCGCTTTAAAGCTTCCCATTCATTATACCTCCATAGAAGCCTATCCGATAGAACAAAAGGAGTGGGAGCGTCTGAACTACGCTGCGGCGGTGGAAGATGTAAATTCAGAGATCATCTTTTCGGAAATTCACAGATGTGATTGGGAGGAGGAGATACAGATCAGCCCTTTTTTCTGGCTCAGGAAAGAGCGGAAGCTATTCATCGAAGTTAAACCTCCTGAGACCTTTGATCTGGTTTTTTTTGATGCGTTTGCTCCAAGAGTCCAGCCCGACCTATGGAATGAGGAGATCTTCAGTAACATGTTTGGTGCCCTTCGGACCAGTGGAAGCCTTGTCACCTACTGTGCCAAAGGAAGCGTAAGAAGAAGCCTGCAGCACGTCGGCTTTGAAGTGGAAAGACTTCCTGGCCCCCCGGGAAAAAGGGAGATGTTGAGAGCAACAAAGCCTTAGATCATGTTAAAAGTTTAAGAATTTGATCTAAAGGCCGCTGGATAACCCATACCTTCAGAAAAAAAATGCGCATACTCATTACAGGAGCTACTGGCCTTATCGGGAGACGGATAACTGACCTCCTTCATCAAAAGGGTTATCAGCTTAATTTCCTCACCACACGAAAAAAAAAGATCCAGAAAAAGGAGAACTTCACCGGTTTTTACTGGAATCCGGATCGCATGGAGATAGATCCGCAATGTTTACAAGGGGTGGGGGCCATCATTAACCTATCAGGAGAAAACATCTTTCAGGTATGGTCAAAAGCGGCCAAAAAACGGATTTTGAATAGCAGAACCCGGTCTCTCAAACTTCTCAGGCAGGCGCTTCAGGAGCATAGTCATGAGGTGGGACATCTTATTTCTGCCAGTGGAATCAGCGTTTACCCCTCATCCACCCACCGGATCTATTATGAAACCGAGACGGAAAAGGATCAGACCTTTATGGGGAGAGTGGTCCAGGAATGGGAGCGTTCGGCGGATGAGCTTGAACAAACCGATATCAAAGTCGCCAAAGTGCGCACAGGAATCGTTCTTGCCAATGACGGGGGCGCCCTTCCTCAAATGAGGTGGCCTTTCAGGTTTGGCTTGGGAACGACGGTGGGAAACGGAAAACAATGGCAGTCTTGGATTCATGTGGAGGACCTGGCCAGGATATATATTCATATTGTGGAAAATGGACTGAGCGGGGTCTATAACGCTGTTGCCCCTAACCCCGTAACCAACCAGGACCTAATGGAGCAATTGGCTACTGCCATGGAAAAGAAAATATGGCTCCCGACGGTGCCTCCCTTCATGCTCAGGCTGGTATATGGCGAAAAATCAGAAGTGGTTTTGGCAAGTCAGCTCGTCAGCAGCGATAAAATCCAGGAAACCGGGTTCAAGTTCCGCTTTGTAAACATACAACAGGCCTTTCTGGATCTCTGGGAGGAGAAGGAAAGGGCTAAAAGAAAAGCCCCTACTGAATGAATTTTCAGCAGGGGCTTTACCTGACGATTTGGTTTACTTCCTAAATGGAATCCGATCGCTGTGCAGTGACGCTGATCTTAAGCTCCATATCATCACTGATGAAGTTATCACCGAGATTGTCGAAAACCGATTTGGACCCGTAATTGACACCCCAGTCGGTTCTGTCAATGGTAAATGTTTCACTCTCCAGTGTGAGCGTGCCATCCTCCACCGTGGCCTCCACAGGGAAAGCGATATTCTTGGTCTCCTCTTTAATCGTAAGATTTCCTTGAAGCAAGGTTTCTCCGTTTTCTTCAGTAACTCCTGTGATTTCAAATGTTGCGGTGGGATATTTCTCTACATTGAAGAAATCAGTCTCTTTTCCCTCAACGGTTCCTTTTAAATGATTTTCGAGGCTCGTTCTATCTTTTTCTTCCATATCCTCATCCAACACGGTTATGGTATTCATATCTATGGTGACCTCTCCACTGATTATAGAATCGTTGGTGGCCATCAGGGTGCCTTCGGAGATATCGATCGTTCCGATGTGTTCCCCTGTAGGTTTGGTGCCTTTCCACTCTATGCTTGATTTGGTGGTGTCGATTTCATAGGAGACTGCCTCTTCAGTGGCAACTGCCGCGTCCTGGGCCTCACCTGGATTTACCTCGTTCTTTGTGTCATCCTTGCAGGAAACGGTGCCAAGTACAATTCCCGCAACCAGGACTAATTTGGATATACTTTTTTTCATGATGTGTTTTTTTCGGAGGGTAAAATTACTGTCTTCCTTAAGGAAAAACCTTAAAAAAACCATAAAATACACTGATGACATTTTGACATTTTAATTTTCTTGGCAGTACTTTTGCCACCTCGATCATGGATTTTAAAACGAGAATTATAATGAGCCAGAAAAAAGATAAAAAGAATCAGGCAAAATCCTCTTCTGAACATCACAGTAACGAGGAACATCTTGCTGATCAGGTTGAAGAACTGTTGGAGGATGCGATTGAGGAGGCTGGTGAAAATGGAAAGGAAACCGGAGAAAAAGCCAGTTCTCAGGAGGAAAGGTTGAAAGCGGATCTTGAGAAGGAAAAGGATAAATTCTTAAGACTTTTCGCAGAGTTCGAGAACTATAAAAAACGGACAGGTAAAGAGCGTATCGAAATGTTCAAGACGGCAGGTCAGGAGGTGATTCTTTCCCTGCTCCCCGTAATGGATGACTTTGACAGGGCGCTGGGTGAAATTTCCAAGTCCGGTGACAAGGATCTGCTGAAAGGAGTGGAACTGATCCACACAAAGTTCCGGGAAACTTTGCGTTCCAAGGGCCTGGAACAAATGCAGGTAAAGGAAGGTGATGATTTCGACGCGGACCTTCATGAGGCAGTTACGCAGATTCCGGCACCGTCCGACGAGCTGAAAGGCAAGATAGTTGATGTATTGGAGAAGGGATATAAACTCGGAGACCGGATCATCCGGTATCCTAAGGTAGTCACCGGGAAATAAACATCCCCAATTAAACAGAAGACAGGCATAATGAAACAGGATTATTACGAAATATTAGGGATCGATAAGAACGCCAGTCTGGCCGAGATCAAGAAAGCCTATAGGAAAAAGGCGATCGAGTATCATCCGGATAAAAATCCCGGCGACACCAAGGCAGAGGAGATGTTTAAAAAAGCTGCCGAGGCCTATGAGGTGCTCAGTAATGAAGACAAACGGGCAAGGTATGATCGGTTCGGCCATCAGGCCTTTGAAAACGGCGGCTATGGCGGCGGCGGCATGAATATGGAAGACATTTTCAGCCAGTTTGGAGATATCTTTGGAAGCGCTTTCGGTGGTGGCGGCGGTTTTTCCGGTTTTGGAGGCTTCGGTGGTGGTGGCCAACGCAGGATGAAAGGTAGCAACCTCAGGGTTCGCGTAAGTCTCAGCATAGAAGAAATCGCCAACGGGGTCGAGAAAAAGATCAAGGTCAAGCGCAAAGTTCAGGCAAAGGATACCACATATAAAACCTGTACCACTTGTAAAGGAACAGGGCAGGTTACTAGGGTCACAAACACCATTCTTGGCCGAATGCAGACTGCCTCGCCGTGTACTACCTGTGGCGGAAGTGGACAGATCCTGGATCACAGACCCGCAGAGGCGGATGCCCAAGGTATGGTCGTACAGGAAGAGATGGTGACCATCCCTATTCCTGCGGGAGTTGTAGAGGGGATGCAGTTAAAGGTAGGCGGAAAGGGTAACGACGCCCCTGGAAATGGCGTTCCTGGCGACCTGCTGGTCGCTATCGAGGAGAAGGAGCATCCAACCTTAAAACGCGAGGGGGACAACTTGCACTATGATTTGTATATCAGCTTCTCAGAGGCAGTACTTGGAACCTCCAAGGAGATCGATACTGTCACCGGAAAGGTAAGGATCAAGATCGAAGAGGGGGTGCAATCGGGTAAAATCCTTCGCCTGCGAGGCAAGGGAATCCCCAGCATCAACGGATATGGCAAAGGGGATCTGCTTGTCCATGTAAATGTTTGGACTCCGAGGACGCTGAGCCGGGAGCAAAAGGAATTTTTCGAAAGAATGGCTGCAGATGAACATTTTCAACCCAAACCAGAAAGCAGCGACCGGTCTTTCTTTGAAAAAGTTAAAGATATGTTTACATAATCTAAATGTTTTTACATATCTTTGAATATCACTGGTCTTTTGAACAGTGGTAATTTTTCTTTTTCATAGCAATTTTTTTCCCATCCTTAAAGTCTCTTTAAGGGTGGGTTTTGTGTTTTTAGGCCCTGGTTTCAGGCGCATCTGACTATTAAAATCTTCCCAAGAAAAAAAGCCGGTTTTGCGTATTTCTTATATTTACGCTAAAGCCAGGGTATGGAACACCTTCTTGTTGCGGAAAAAATTTCAAAGAAGTTTGGAGCACATACCGCTTTGAACGATTTTTCCCTGGAGATCCCGAAAGGAAGTATTTTCGGATTGTTGGGGCCCAATGGGGCGGGCAAGACTACATTTATCAGGATCATCAATCAGATCATGGTGCCGGATCAGGGGTACCTATTTCTGGACGGGAAAAAGATAGAACCCAAAGATGTCCGGAATATCGGCTACCTTCCCGAGGAGCGCGGGCTCTACAATTCCATGCGGGTTGGAGAGCAGGCAATGTATCTGGCTCAGCTCAAAGGCTTGAGTCGTTCCGAGGCTCGGGAAAGGCTCCATTATTGGTTTGACAGGTTGAACATCAAGGACTGGTGGGGAAAAAAGATCCAGGAATTGTCAAAGGGGATGGCCCAAAAGGTGCAGTTCATCGTCACCGTTTTACACCGGCCCAAGCTGCTTATCTTCGATGAGCCCTTTAGCGGTTTTGACCCGGTTAATGCCGGGATTATCAAGGACGAAATACTTCAGCTCCGCCAGGAAGGGGCGACCATTGTCTTCTCTACCCATCGCATGGAGAGCGTAGAAGAGATGTGTGATTATATGGCTTTGGTCCACAGGGGGAATAAGCTACTGGATGGAGAGGTCCGGGCGATTAAGAGGCGTTTTCGCTCTAACATGTTCGAGGTAGGATTGATCGCGGATAAAAAGGAGGAACTCCAGCGCGAACTGCGGGAAAAGTATCACATCAGGGAGGCGGATTTCAAAAGCATAGATGATGACCTGCAGCTCAGGGTCGAGCTTCCGGAAGGGAATTCGCCCAATGACTTGCTGAACTTTCTGATCACGCGTGCTCAGGTGATTCATTTTACCGAGGTCATCCCGTCTGTCAATGATATATTTATCAAAACCGTGACAGCTCATGCGTAATCTTAGGCTGATCATCAGGAGGGAATATCTCGCCCGCGTAAGAAACAGGACCTTTGTGATCATGACTTTTCTGAGTCCGATAATCCTGGTCGGAATGGTGATGTTGATCGTTTATCTTGTAAGTCTCAACAGTGGGGATAAAAGGACCATTGCCCTACTTGACCAGACGGGAATTTATGCTCAAAAATTCAAAGACACACCCGATACCGATTTTATAGTCTTCTCGGGAGTCGGGCTTGACCAGGCCAAGAGCATGGTCCAGGAAAAAGGATTCCAGGGGCTCCTGTATATTACTGCGGTACCGGAGGATCAGTTTCCCAGGATTTCTTTTTTCGGTGACGAGGCACCTGCCCTGGGAACCATTGAAGAATATGAAAAGCTTATAGGGGAGGAAGTGATTTCCCGCCAGCTTGAACAGAGCGGGGTGGATCTTTCCCTGATCGAGGAAACAAGGGCCAGAATTAATATCGGGGTGGAAAACTTTTCCGGGGTGCGGACCTCAAAAATGTCCACCGTGGTCAGGCTGTTTTTCGGAGGCGCAGCAGGCTACCTGCTGATGATGTTCATTATTATTTACGGAAATATGGTCATGAGAAGCGTCATTGAAGAAAAGACCAGCAGGATCATAGAAATCATTGTCTCCTCGGTAAAACCAGTTCACCTCATGCTGGGAAAAATTCTGGGAACTTCCTTTGCGGGCCTGACCCAGTTCCTGATCTGGGTACTTCTGGGAGCTATAATGCTTGCGGGGGTATCCGCTCTTGCTGGATTGGATCCAGCCACTTTGACCTCTGCGGGATCCTCATCAATACCTGAGATAAATCAGAATGAACTCAGGCTGCTGATCCTGGATATCATGTCCCTACCCTTGTTGACTCTGATACTGTCATTTTTGATCTATTTCTTTGGGGGTTACTTTTTGTATAGCGGGATATATGCTGCAATTGGAGCTGCAGTCAGCACGGAAACCGATACCCAGCAGTTCATGCTGCCGATCATCCTGCCGCCTATGCTCGGCATCTACGTAGGCTTTTTCGCGGTTATAGAGAATCCCCATGGGATTGTCTCCGTGATATTTTCCATGATACCCCTGACCTCTCCGATAGTCATGCTGATGAGAATTCCTTTCGGAGTTCCCTGGTGGGAATTGGGCATTTCCCTCGTCCTGCTCTTTATCAGTATAGGTCTGGTGGTGTGGTTGGCGGCTAAGATTTACAAGGTGGGAATCCTGAGCTATGGAAAGCGACCTGGATACAAGGAACTATACAAATGGCTAAAATACTAGATGAACCAGCAAAAGGACATACAAGAGGTTATTGAACAGGACATCTGGGGAAGCATTAAAGATTTCCTGAACTTTGAACTGATCAATGTCGGCAGTAAGGACGGTCCCGTGGTCTTCACCATTGGTCTTCTCCTTCTTTTTATTCTGTCCCTGGTGGCTGCCAATGTGATCCTGAAGGGAATACGTATCCTGATCACCAGGAATATGGATACTGAGGATCGCCTGAAATTTATCTCGATCTTCGGATTTATACGCTACTTTGTCTATATCATCATATTTCTTTTGATCCTCAGCGCTTCGGGAGTCAATATTATCGTTTTGCTTACCGCCTCTGCTGCCCTATTCGTCGGTCTGGGATTAGCCATGAGAGAGATATTCCAGGATCTAATCGGGGGAATCAGTATTATCATTGACAAATCCTTACATGTAGGGGACATCATCGAGGTGAACCAGAAGGTGGGCAGGGTGATAGAGATAAACCTGAGAACCACCCGGGCCCTTACAAGGGATGATAAAATCATTGTGATTCCGAATCACAAGTTCATAAGTGATATCACCTTCAATTATACCCAAAACCATAAAAACACGCGTGAACGGGTTGAGGTTCGGGTAGGCCTTGACAGTGATGTCCGGAAAGTGGAACAAATTCTTCTGGAATGTGCCCGGAAGGAACCCGCCATTGTGGATGCCCCGGAGCCTTTTGTTCTACTCGATAATTTCGAACAGACCGCACTTCTTTTCGGGATCTATTTCTTTATCAGTGACAGTTTTGTTGAACCTAAGATCAAAAGTCGCCTTCGATTCCTGATTTACGAGAGTTTCAGGAGGAACGGTATCAGGATCCCCTATCCGCAACAGGATGTTCACCTTCATAAATCATAAGATATGAAAACACAAGTCAACACATTAAAATCGGTTTTAATCCTGCTGGTGCTCCTTACTGCATCCATATTGGAAACAACCGCACAGTCTACGGATCTGGCCAGGGTGGAATATACCTATTTCCCACAATCCAGTTCAGATAATTCCTTCCGAAGGTTCAAATCTTTTGTGAATTTTCCGATCAAAGTGGGGACGGAGAGTTATCTCGTTCCGGGTGTGGAATATGAAAATATCAACTTCAAATTTGAGGACCCTACCCCTTTCCTGAAGAACAATGAGCTGGATCGGTACCAATCCTTTACCCTTAATCTCGGCTATACCTTCAAAATGTCTACAGACTGGAGATTTGCTGCAAGTGTCGGGGGTATGTTGGCTTCGAACTTTGAACTGGGAGAGGTTGTCAACGACGATTTCCTTTTTACTGGATCTGTTTTCTTTATCAAAGATCAGACAGGGGAGGGGGAAGCGGGCAAGCCATGGCGGCTCATCGCTGGACTTCATTATTCCACTACTTCCGGTTTTCCCTTTCCGCTCCCCATTCTGAACTATTACAGGGAATTCGCTCCAAACTGGTCCTACTCTCTCGGAGTACCTAAATCAAACCTAAAGTATTCCTTCAATCCAAAAAACCATTTGCAACTTTTTGCCACTTTGGACGGGTTTTATGCCAATCTTCAGAAAAACCGGGAAATCCCGACTTCCGGTGACCTGGCAGAAAATATTTCCATGACCATTGTGCTGGCTGGGATCGGTTACGAGTATAACTTTACCGAACATTTAGTATATTATATCTATGCAGGGCACACTCTGATGAATGACATTCGTTTACGGGACGACAATAAGGATGATGTTTACATTATCAATGATGTCAATACATTTTATGGTCGTAGCGGGCTGAAGTTTAAAATTTAAAGAAAATGGCTAAAATACTTTTAATAGAGGACGAGGCCGCCATTCGGCGGGTCTTGATAAAAATACTTACAGAAGAAAACAGTACCTATGAGGTGGAGGAGGCTTCTGACGGCCTTGAGGGTGTCGAAAAGATCAAGGACCAGGAGTTCGATCTGGTCCTTTGTGACATCAAGATGCCAAAGATGGATGGTGTTGAGGTCCTGGAGGCCATTAAAAAACTCCGGCCGGAGATTCCTGTAGTCATGATTTCTGGTCATGGGGAACTGGACACAGCGGTAACCACGATGAGAATGGGTGCCTTTGATTACATATCAAAACCTCCGGACCTGAATCGTTTGCTCAATACTGTGCGCAATGCATTGGATCGAAAGGAACTGGAGGTGGAGAACAATCGGCTGAAGAAAAAGGTGGGAAAGAATTTCGAAATGGTCGGGGAATCGGAAGCCATTTCAAAAATCAAGAGTATTATTGAAAAAGTGGCTCCGACGGAAGCTCGTGTCCTTATTACCGGACCTAACGGAACAGGAAAGGAACTGGTGGCGCACTGGATTCATCAGAAAAGCGACCGCTCGGCGGGACCAATGGTCGAAGTAAATTGCGCGGCCATTCCTTCGGAACTTATTGAAAGCGAGTTGTTCGGCCATGTGAAAGGGGCTTTTACCTCTGCCAATAAGGATCGTGCAGGCAAGTTTGAGGCAGCTAACGGAGGAACAATCTTTTTGGATGAGATCGGCGATATGAGCCTTTCGGCTCAGGCCAAGGTGCTAAGGGCCCTTCAGGAAAACAGGATTTCCCGTGTTGGAAGCGATAAGGATATCAAGGTTGATGTCCGCGTTGTGGCCGCCACAAACAAGGATCTCAAAAAGGAAATTGAGGAAAAGAAATTCCGGGAGGACCTGTATCATCGTCTGGCCGTGATCCTGATCCGGGTGCCACCGCTGAACGAGAGAAGAGAGGACATCCCCTTACTGGTCGAATTTTTTGCGGATAAGATAACCGAGGAACAGGGGATAAACAGGAAAACCTTTACTGAAGATGCCCTCAAACTTCTGAAGGAGTATAACTGGACGGGTAACGTCAGAGAACTCAGAAATGTGGTAGAAAGGCTGATCATTCTGGGCGGACAAAAGGTCACCGAAGAGGACGTTCACCTCTTTGCCAGCAAGTAAGCTCCCTTTCGGATCATATTCTCAGGCGTCTCCAGACTGTTTCGGCGGCGGGAAATATCTGAGGAAGTACATCTTGTCTCCACTGGGATGATCCCACTGATGAAAGAGTTCAAAGCCATAGCGTCTGTAAGCCAGGGAGATGCGGCGGATTCTGGTTTCGGCATATATCGGGAGCTGTAGTTCCTTGGATATTTCGTAAAACCTGTTTTTCATTTCGTAGGCGATCTTGGCGTCATCACTACCCCTGGCATCAGGAAGTATGCCCCAAAACCAGCAATAGAGGTAATCTCCTTCCTTCGGCCTTTGGGCTTTGATATATTGTTGATTCTTCATTACCCTAAGACCCTTCCTGATCCCAGTCACATTGATGGCCAGTTTCAGATCGGTGATAAGGTCCTTCCAGAAATTGCCCTCCCGGCTGTTGGTCCTGAATAAAATGGCGATCCCTTTATTGTTTTCAGAAACGATAAGCGCATCTTTTTCAATGGCCTTTTCTACCATGTGCCGGGCCAGGTAATGGAATCTTTTCTCCCGTTTGCTATCATCCTTAACAATTTCCATGGAGGTGGGAATCTCCTGGAGTAACAAGGACACATTATTGATGATTTCCTGCTTATTCAAGGCGTTCAAAATTTGTGGAAAGATAGAAAATTAGGCCGGGTAATTCATGTCTGAGGAAAATGTTTTGCCATTCGTGACCCCTCTGAACAGGAAAAACCTTAGTTGTCGCCGAAGCTGAGTTTTTTGGCCGAGGTCAGGACAACTTATCTATCTTTGCACGCTCAAATGATCAGATTAAACTCCTATACCAGAGAATTCAGGAAGAACCTCAGCATCGCCTATCCCGTAATGCTGGGCCAGCTGGGGCATGTATTGGTGGGACTGGCGGACAATGTGATGGTGGGGCAGCTGGGCGCAGCCCCACTCGCAGCTGTATCCTTGGGTAACAGCCTCGTTTTTATCGCTCTTTCTCTGGGAATAGGATTTTCCTTTGCCATAACCCCCCTTATCGCCGAAGCCGACGGAGCCGGAGATTCAGACACAGGAAAGGCTTATTTCCATCATGGAATCCTCATGTGCGGGATGAACGGGCTATTCTTATTCGTTCTCCTTTGGCTTGCCAAACCCGTTCTTCGCTACATGGATCAACCAGAAGAAGTCGTTGAGATGGCGATCCCTTACCTGGAGATCGTCGCCTTCTCTATGGTTCCCCTCATGCTATTCCAGGCATACAAACAATTTGCAGATGGACTGTCTCAGACCCGATATGCCATGTATGCCACCTTGTTGGCCAATCTTGTGAATGTTTTGTTTAATTATCTGCTGATTTACGGGGTCTGGATATTTCCTAGACTGGAGATAGAAGGCGCTGCATGGGGTACGCTGATTTCCCGTTTTTTCATGCTTTGGTTCCTCTGGGAGATCCTGAGAAGAAAATCTAAATTCATGGCATACTTCCAATGGCGGGGCCAGAAACTACTGAAACTGGGTATTTTTAAGAGGCTCCTGGGTCTTGGTCTTCCGACTGCCATGCAGATGCTCTTTGAGGTGGCGATCTTCACGGCAACCGTTTTTCTTGCGGGTACGCTTGGGACCAATGAGCAGGCAGCCAACCAGATCGCCCTGAACCTCGCATCCATGACTTTTATGATAGCGGTAGGATTGGGTGTAACGGCCACAATCCGGGTCGGGAATCAGAAAGGCAGGAGGGATTACCCCGAACTAAGAAGGGTTGCCTTGTCCACCTTTTTGCTGGTTTTTCTTATCGAAGCGGTCTTTGCGCTCCTATTTATAATGTTCAAGGATTTCCTGCCAATGGTCTATATCGACAATTCCGAGGTGGTATTTTTGGCATCCCAGTTACTGATCGTTGCAGCATTGTTCCAGCTGAGCGACGGAATGCAGGTCGTAATTCTCGGTGCTTTAAGAGGGTTGCAGGACATGCGTTTTCCTACGCTTATCTGCTTTGTTGCCTATTGGATCATCGGATTCCCTATATCTTTCTTTCTTGGATCCTCTTCGCTCTGGGGAGCGATGGGGATCTGGTTCGGTCTGCTGGCTGGCCTGAGCGCTTCCGCCTTAATGTTGTATCTTAGATTCAATTTTCTCAGTAAAAGATTACTAACTTCTGCAGGCAGTAGCCGGCATTAATTCTGATTTAATATGGAATTTCCAAAGTTTCTGCTGGGCGATAATACAGATTATCCCGATGCTATATTTATCATTCATACGGAATTCCCGCGGTTTATACTGAATCTTCAAAATGATGAGGTAGAATGGCTGGAAGATTTTGACTCGGAAGATGAAAAGGAGCTTTCGCGAGAAGCCGGAATCCTGATTTCAGAAGCAACTGCGTTCTATGACCGGGAAATCTCGCGATACGAGGAATGATGGAAGGACTGCTTCAGACAGATAAAGAGCTTTTTCTTTTTCTGAATTCTCTGGGAAACACCCGGTGGGACAGCTTGTGGAATTTCATTACCAACAAGTGGGCTTCGATCCCTTTTTATATCCTGTTAGTTGGACTCCTTTATAGAAGTCTGGGAATAAAACGAACTGCTCTGGTTCTTTTCTTGGTAGCAGGTCTTATTACGTTTACTGATCAATTTGCGAATGTTTTTAAGAATTACTTTGAGCGGCCCCGCCCCTGTAGGGAAGAAGATCTATTGGGAATAGCCAGATTCGTGGCAGAACGGTGTGGGAGGTATGGATTCTTTTCCGCGCACGCAGCGAGTTCTGCTGGAGTGGCTTTGTTTCTTGGTCTTCTGCTGAAGCCATATTGGACCGGTATCCGACAGGTTCTTTTTATCTGGATGCTTCTGGTGTCGTATAGCAGGATCTATCTGGGGGTGCATTATCCCGGTGATATTCTTGTGGGTTGGATCATTGGGGGCACGGCAGGCTACCTGATTTACCTGTTGTGGCTCTTATTGTCTCGCCTCAATTATTTCAGCGTTTCTGGAGAAGGTAATAATTCCTGACCAGTCTTTCCTTATAACCCGAAGCTCCGGGAGGAACCGGGTTAAGATCAAACCTTTTTTTTGAAAGAATTCGATAATCCTGCTGCATTTTGGAAATGAAAAGACTGTCCTTGGTCATGACCAGGAGGCCGAATTTTTTTACCTGCGGTAGATCCAGCCTCTCTTTCTCGAGTTTGGGAATCGGGGTGCCATAGTCCCATATAATCTCCGGTGCGCCAGCATCATATTCATACAGCGGGACTTGGAGGTCCTCCATGTGCTCCCGCAGATTGCTGAAACTGCGAAAATGAGGATTTCCCAGGATTTCGCGGGAAAGGGGGAATCCAAAGGCCACGAGGGCACAAATAAAGGCTATGGTTAGAAAAAAAACCTTCGGATAGTCGGTTTTCCATAAATAATAGAGCATTGCGCAACCCAGAAGGAAAAGCACCATTGATGTCAGGATGAACCATGACCATACTGAGACCGGATTGAAATACAGGAAAGCCCCCAGCGGAAAACCAATGCCGACTATCGCGATGCCACCATGGTTGAGATATAACACTGCCTTTTCAGGAAAAGGCCTTCTTCTGAACTCCCGAAACAGGAGTTCGATATAAAAGGAGGTATTCAAGGCCATAGGGATAAGGACCGGGAGCAGGTAACGTACCTTCTTCTCCGGAATCAAGGTGAGCAGGGCAACCGAAAATAAAGTCCAGAGCAGAGAAAATCTATAGGTTTTTCGCTCGCTAACTTGCTTTTTTAGAAGGGGGTAGAGCAGCGCTAGAAAGGACGGAACCGCCCAAATCCCACTTTGGATAAAGAAGTTCCAGTAGTAGTAAAACGGGCGAAGGTTATAACTGGTCCACCTCCCGGCCTCTCTGGAAGTGATTTCGATAAAAGCCTCAGGGTCTGCCCATCTTACGTAAAGAAACCAGGAGGACCCAATGGCAAGACCCATCAAAAGCCATACAAGCAAACCACGAGCCTTCTTTCGTACTGCCGGATAGGTGAAAACGGTCCCATAGGCGAGGACCAAGGGCAGGAAGAGGGCGTAGAAAGAAACCGGACCTTTGCTGAGGATCGAGAACCCAAGAAAGACTGCTGCCAGCGGGCCATCGGTTGTTCCTTCTCTTTTATCTTTCACCAATCTGGTGAAATAGAAGATGGCGGCCATCATAAAGCCATGGGTAAAAATATCCCACTGACCATTGCGGCCCATAAAAAGCACATAAAACGAGGTCATCAGGATCAATACCGCCGAAAGGGCTTGCCTGGGTTTGAGACCGAGCAAGTTTAGAAAACGCCAGAAGTAAATGATCATCAACAAGGTCGCCAGGGTGGCTGGCAGTCGGAGGGCAAAAAGACTTTGCATTCCAAAAAGAGATCCACTAAATGCCGTAAGCCACGTCGGGAGGGGAGGTTTTTCGTATCGGGGCTGTCCATTGAGGGTCGTAAGAAGCCAGTTGTCCCTTTCCAGCATCTCCCGTGCAGTAACGAAATTCCTTGCCTCCATGATATTGACATATAATTCCCCGAGGTGTGGAAGAAACAAAACCGCCCACAGCACCAGGATCAGAAGGAAGTGCTTTTTAGGTATCGCTCTCATTGTTCAGAAGAAGGTTTCTTGTATAGATGATGCTTCCGGCCAGATGCCCGATGAGGAGAACAGGATCTTTTCTCAGGATGGCATAAAGCAGGATCAGAACTGACCCGGACAAACTCAGCGTCCAAAATCCCTTGGGAAGGAGAGAGCGGTTTCTTTTCTCTGAATAAGCCCATTGATAGAAAAAACGCAGTGTGAAGATCACCTGAGCTACTGAACCCAGAAGTAAGAGCCATCCTGGCATCACTTCTCGGGAGAACAACCTATCAAGATCATACACATTATTGTTGAAGTAGTAGATGACCAGGATTCCCGGAAAAAGGAGAATTAGAACCCGAAGCAGCATGGGCGTCCTTTTCCATTCCCCCTGGAGGTCCATATTCCTGATATACAAGAAATAGGTCAAACCCTGACCGAGCATAATGGCCAGGTCGTGGCGGAGATAACCATAGATAAACAACAAAATGGAACCCAGGAGGGAAAACTTCCAGAACAGCCTAGGGGTCAGGACTTTCCTGTGTTTCTCCGATACCAGCCACTGATTGATCAATCTAGCCGTAAAGAGAAGCTGGGCGGTAAACCCTATGACATAGATCTCCCACCTATCCATTGCTTTCCTTTATCCGGTAATTGATGTAGTGCGCCTTCATCCATAGAAATACGAAACAGGCCATCAGTGGACCTGCTATCCGGTTGTACAGGTGGAATTTTGGCGTCCCCGCTTTCCGTGGAAAATGTCTGACCGGAATTTGCATCACCCTTCCCTGCTGTAATAGCACCATAGCCGGAAGGAACCTGTGGATCCCATTAAACATGGGGATATTTCTGGCTGTTTCAGTCCTGATCACCTTAAGCGGACATCCTGTGTCCTCCATACCATCTTCGGTGAACAGGCGCCTTATTTTTCCTGCTGCTTTTGAAGAAAGTTTCTTGACGGGGGAATCTCTGCGATCGACCCGTATTCCGGTCACCAGGTCATAGTTATCAATATGTTTTAGAAGGAGATCGAAATCCTGAGGCAGCGTCTGGAGATCGGCATCTATATATCCGACAAGTGGCGATTCTGCAAACTCGAATCCTGCTTTTAGAGCCGCACTTAATCCGTAATTCTTAGCAAAGGAGAGATACCGGAAACCTCGATTCCTTGAGCAAACCGTACGGATAAGTTGAAGGCTGGCATCGGTAGATCCGTCGTCAACGAACAACACACAGGTTGACCGGGGAGCATTTTTGAGATAATTTTTCATTTCTTGTTCCACTCGAAGAAGGTTCTCCTCTTCGTTATACAGGGGAACTATGATGGTGAATTCATAAGACATAAATGCTAATATGGCGTAAAGTTAATCATATTCGGTTTTTCCTCCGGGGGGACTTTTCGGAGAATCATTCCTACCTTAGCCGTTCAAATCAGAAAAATTGAATATTCTTGTTACAGGGGCAGCTGGATTTATAGGATCCCATGTTGCAGAAAGACTGCAGAAGGAAGGTTTCAGGGTTACAGGACTGGATAATTTCTCACCGCACTACGACCCGGCCATGAAGAGGTTGAATGAAAAGGAACTTCTGGACCAGGGTATTCCCATTATTCAGGCTGATCTTAAAAATTCTGAGGAAATCGACCAGCTGGACAGCGGATATGACCTGATCATCCACTTGGCAGCGCAGCCCGGAATTTCAGGTACCTCCACGTTTGAAGATTATTTCCAAAACAATGTGGCAGGAACCCAAAATCTCTTGTCCTTCGCTGAGAGGAACAAAGGCCTCAGGCACCTCATCAATATCTCCACCTCCTCTGTCTATGGACTCAGAGCTACTCACCCTGAGACCGTAGCTGCAGAGCCCGCTTCCTGGTATGGAGTTTCTAAACTTGCGGCGGAACAACTTGTTCTGGCCAAGAGCCGTGAAAGACTCCTGAACGCTTCTTCCCTCCGCCTTTTTTCGGTATATGGTCCGAGAGAAAGACCCGAAAAACTTTATGCCCGATTAATATCCTGCGCCTTCAGCCAGAAAAAATTCCCGATATTCCAGGGAAGCCTGGAACATCTGCGGTCCTTTACCTATGTAGGGGATGTTGTTGATGGAATCATTCGGGCTGTAGAAAGACATGAATCCCTAAATGGAGAAATTATCAACATTGGAAGTCAGCAGGAATATTCTACAGCTGAGGGCATAAAAATTGTCGAGGAAATCCTGGGAGTAAGGATTCCATTGCAGGAGTTTCCCAGAAGACCAGGGGACCAGGAGATGACTGCTGCTGTGATCTCCAAAGCGGAAGATATCCTGGGTTACAGGCCGACCGTATCACTTGAACAAGGACTTAGGTTTCAAGTCAACTGGTATAGGGAAAGGCTGCTCATGCAAAAGGGGCTGTAGACCTGCAATAGGGCAGAAATATGTTTTTGCCGCTTCCCCGATGGTCCTGTGGTCACTCCTTATGCTGTTCGGCGGCAACTTCGTCGGTGTCTTTCCGGGATTTAAGCATGGAAATCCCAGCTATGAAAAAAATAAAGCCCAGAATGGCCAAGGCCCAGGGGCTTATCATGACAGAGATGCTTCCAAAGATACCCATGACACCCATGGCCAGAGCGACCGCGCCCCCGATAAGCATGACAACACCAAGAATTTTGATCATCACTGAGAAATATTGGTTAACATTTTAAAATTAGGTATTGTTTTCCAAAACAGATAAACCTTTAACAAATTGTAAGTAAATTCCTCAGAGAACACCCCCTCCTGGTGCTAATGAACAAATTTTTCGAGAAGCCAAAGTGCCGCCTCGAACGGAGTAGTTTCGTTTTTTTGAATGGCGGCCATTTGCTCTTCCAGGGCGTCCTTGACCTCAGGGTTTTCGTAGAACCTGCTTTTTAGGTGGTCATCTATCGTCTGTAACAGCCAATACTTATTCTGATTCATTCTTTTCTTCTCAAAAGCCCGGTTCTTTTTTACATGAGCTTCGAAACGTGCGATAAGATCCCAGACTTCCTTGATTCCTTCGTGGTTTACCGCGCTGCATAGCAATACCTTCGGTTCCCATCCGCTTTCCTTTGGGGGATAGAGGTGAAGGGCCCTTTTGAATTCCGATCTGGCCTGTTTCGCTGCCTTGAGATTTTCACCGTCTGCCTTGTTTATTACAATGGCGTCAGCCATTTCCATAATTCCCCGCTTGATCCCCTGCAGCTCATCTCCGGCACCTGCAAGCTTGAGTAACAGAAAAAAATCGGTCATGCTGTGTACCGTCGTTTCGCTTTGTCCTACCCCAACGGTTTCTATAAGGAGGGTATCGAATCCGGCGGCTTCACAAAGGATGATGGTTTCCCGTGTTTTTTTTGCCACTCCTCCCAGAGATTCTCCAGAAGGGGAGGGACGGATAAAGGCGTTTTCGTCGTTTGCCAAAGATTCCATTCGGGTTTTATCTCCAAGAATACTCCCGCCAGAAATGGTACTGGTCGGATCCACCGCGAGAACTGCCACCTTTTTGTTATGGGATGTGAGATAACGACCAAAGGCCTCGATAAAGGTGCTTTTACCCACTCCCGGAACCCCTGTAATACCAATCCTGATGGAGTTATTGGCCAATGGGAGGCATTTTCCAATCAGTTCCGAGGCTTGCTGACGATGAAGAGGATGGATGTTTTCAACCAGAGTAATGCCCTGGGCCAGGGCCGTTTTATCCCCCAGTATCAGCTTGTTGAACAAGCCATCCACATCGATTTCTCTGTTCCGGCTTTTCCTGACTTTTTCTGCCATAGTTGGGTTTACTCCCGAAAGGGGAGCAGTTCCTTTATAGTCGCTTAATCCGGATTTCTTGCTCAAGGTTTTTTAACTTTTCTGAGGTGCGATCTAATTCGTATATTGAATTACTAAAATAACAAAAAACAAAAGTATGAAGACATTGTATAAAGGTATAGCGACCACGACCGGCGGTAGGGAAGGATATGTAAGAAGCGATGACGGCATTCTGGATCTCGACCTCAGTATGCCCAAATCCATGGGAGGTAAAGGAGAACGGCATACGAATCCGGAACAGCTTTTCGCAGCCGGCTATTCTGCCTGCTACGGGACGGCTCTTCAGGAGGTTGCTGCAAAGCATAAAGTCGAACTTGGAGATTTTTCTGTGACTGCAAATGTTGAACTTCTAAAATCGGAGGAGGGGGAACTCGATCTTTCAGTGGTTCTCGACGCTTATATTCCTGGAGTGGACCTGGAAACAGGGGAGAAGCTGGTTAATGAGGCGCATGAAATCTGTCCCTACTCCCGGGCTACCAGGGACAATATCGATGTTACCTTGAACCTGTTGCTGGATGAAGAGGATTGATGCAACCGGCTTGCTGATCATAAGGGGGACATTTTTCAGATGTCCCTTTTTCTTTTCCTAGAATCTTAAATTTTTAAATTCTTTCTTCAAGTTGCAACATGGGATATTTTATGTCGTCCTTAGAATGAAATCCAACCAACCAAAGTTATTTTGATACAGCACCAATTAATCGAAGCCTGTAGACGCAATGACAGAAGAGCACAACTTGAATTGTACAACAAGTATTGTGAGGGCATGTTCCATGTCGCAAAAAGGTTCATCAGCGACAGCATGGAAGCTGAAGATGCGATGCAGGAATCCTTTATCAAAGCATTTGAAAAGCTGCATCAGTTTACCGGAGAAGTCACCTTTGGCGCCTGGTTGAAACGGATTGTGATCAATAGATGTCTGGATAAATTAAAAGCAAAAAAAATGGAATTTCTCGCAATAAATGAACAGATCCTGGGAACAGCGGAGGAAGAGGACTGGCTGATCGAGGACGGGATTTCCCTAGATGAGATAAAGGTAAAGCTTCAGGGCCTTCCGGAGAAATATCGCTATCCGTTGATGCTCTATCTCTTTGAAGGATATGATCACGAGGAAATATCCGAGATTCTTGGGATTTCCGGAGTAGCCTCCAGGACCCTGGTCCACCGAGGAAAAAAGAAACTGAAAGATGAACTTAAAGAACTGAGATATGGCACAGGATATTAGAGAAATGACCAGGAATGCGGAATCTTCCGATCAGGAACGGCTTAGCAATGACCATCAGAAAAGATTCAAGGCTAGATTGGAAAAAGCATTCCCAGTTGAGAAAAAGCCCCTGCATTTTCTGTGGTTAAAAATAGCTGCAGTTCTGATTGTGGTATTCGGAGTGGGATTCCTCTTGCTTAACCGCGGTTCAGCGTTTGACGCCACGGAGGTAGTCGAATCACAGGAAGATGAGCAGGAAAGTAGAAACGCGCCAACCGAAGTTTACAGATTGAGTGATGTTTCTCCCGATTACAGGAAAATTGAGAACTACTATCTGGCAAACCTCAATGTGGAGCTAGCTCAACTGGAGGTAAGCGAGGACAACAAAGCATTAGTAGATTCCTTTATGGCCCAACTGGCGGAGCTCGATCAGGAATACAACAGGTTAAACCAGGAAATTCTTCTAAACGGCTTTAGCCAAAGCAGTGTGGAAGCCCTGATCTCGAACCTGCAGATGCGCCTGGAATTATTGGAAAAGCTGAAAAATAAATTGAATGACATCAATCAATCTAAAATTAAGAATTATGAAAACCGTGAAGCGTAACCTGATTGTTCTGAGTCTTTTTTGTAGCCTGGTGGCCGTGGGACAGACAAAGAAATTAAATAAGACTTTCAACACTGACAATGAGGTAACAGTCAAGATTGAAGGGCAACACACTGATATAGAAGTGGAATACTGGGACCAAAACAAGGTTCAGGTCGAGGCCCTTCTGAAAGGGGCCGACCAAAAGACCGCGGCGGCGGCCTTAAAAAATTGGGATCTTAAGGTAGAGGCGGGGCAGGATCTCGTTCAGATTAGTTCCTCCGGGGGAATGGTGATGCCTCATCCCGCCATTTGGGACCTGAATTTAAAATTCGAGATGCCAGAGGTTATGGTACCACTGCAGGAAATGATATCTCCTATTCTGGAGAGTATAGCAGCACATCCCCTTCCTCCGGAATTTTATGCCAGTATGAGTGAGATCACCTTCGACTATGAAGCTTATCAGAAAGAGGGAGACGCGTATATGGAGAAATTCGAAAAAAAGATTGAGAAAAATCTCGGAGAAGATTTCGAAAAGAACATGGAAAAATGGGCCGCTGGTTTCGCCAAGGACAGCGTAATGCTCAAAAAGCACGCTGAGAAAATGGAGGCCTGGGGTGAGAAATTTGGAAAGGAAATGGAGAAGTGGGGGGAGGAATTTGGTAAAGACATGGAAAAATGGGGAGAGGAGTTTGGCAAGGAAATGGAAGCCATGAACCTGAAAATGGAAGAAAACAAGCCGAAGATTCATAATTTGAATAATCCTGGCCTCCAAAAGATCCTGAGGATTAAGATGCCGAACAGCGGAAAGTTGCAGCTGGACATCAGGCACGGGGAAGTCAAACTCGGAGGAACAGCGAAAGACCTACGGGCTGACCTATCGCATTCCCGATTTTCAGCCAACCATCTTTCCGGTAAGAACACAGTGGTGAAGGTGGCTTATGGGCCTGTACATGTTGCTCAGTGGAACTATGGGGTCTTACATGCGGCATACGTAGAAGATCTCCTGATCGATCGGGTGTTAAGCATCAAACTGGACTCTAATTCCAGTGATATTCGTGTGGGAGAGCTGGTACAAAACGGCATCTTCAATGGGAGCTTTGGGGAACTGGTCATCGATGAGGTCGCTCCGGAATTCCAGAGCCTTGACTTTAACCTGGAAAATACAGATCTGATTCTGGACCTGCCCGATGGCACCGCTTTCGGTTTTACCTATAATGGAAACAAGAGTGATATCAAATATCCTGCAAGTTTGAATCTTACAAAGTCTGATTCCTATGACTTGAAAAAACTGAGAGGCTATAACAAAAACAATAACGGAAAGGCCACTATCCTGATAAATGCAGATTTTAGTGATGTAGTCCTGAAATAACAACAAGAGCGCCCCCCAGCTGTAAGAGCCAGGAGTGTCTGCAGTTTAACCGAAAGGCAAAGGTAAAGCACAGGAGCTGCCATCAGGCGGCTCCTGTGCTTCCGGTGGTTTTCAAATAGCCTTGAGCCTTCGGACCCTAGGTCGGTTGTGTGGGTCCAGGATCTGTTGGCCCGTTCTGAACTTCTCAGCCTTCTCAAGGCTTTCGATGATAATTTTCCGCTGTTTCTTAAGGAGCTTCAGGACCTCTTTCGGTAAATTCCCATCCTGAAGGATTTCGTCATACAATTGTATGTTCTCCTCGTCCTTTCGTACGCATTTTTTCAACAGTTTAAGCGGGCGGTTACTGGTGAGGGCTTTTTTTTCCTCTCTCCAGTCTCGGTCAAGATTTCCTTTTTTGATCCAGTGTTTTGCGGGTTCGACTCCTGCCTGTACCAGGTGTTCGGAAATTTCATAACTGAAGCGGTTGCGGATAACGGTCTCGTGGTTGAAGAATCGTTTGAGTTCTACTTGCTGGACATCTTCGCTGGCGTTGTAGTAGATACGTTCAGCCTCGAAACTTTCGGATAGCAACCAGTTCAGTTTTTTAAACTTAGAGTAACGATCTTCCATATGTTCGGGTTTTGGTAGAAGCTAAAGATAGATACCGGGTGAACATCCTCCCCATAAGCAATTGTTAATTACCTGATTTTTAGGAAAATATTGGAAGAAATTTAAGAAGTGCTTGTGAAAAAAAAAGCCAGATTAATATCCGGTTATACCGTCCCCTTAACCTGAGTGGGATCCGGTCTCCTTTTCCTCATGATCAGGGCGGCAATTGCAGCGGTAATCACACCCATTATTCCGGCGAAAACCATACTTTCAAAAATATACCTTTTAAGATTAAAGGTACTCACGGCATCTTCAGCAGATAACTGACCCGTTTCAACAGAATACTCCCGCATATTCGTAAAGTAATCCGGGGTGATCAGGGAATTTATGATGAGTTGAGCAAGCGGGGTCAGAAGTACTATGACGCCCGTCATCCAAAGGCCGAAAACGAAACCCTCCTGCCAGGTCATAAAACCCCTGTAGTAGTTTTTCCTTTTGTCGGCCATAGCCAGGATGTATAAACCGACCGCCACAACTGCGAAGAAGCTGGAATAAAAAGCGTGCTGGTCTATACGCTGATCATGAAGACCTGCAATTTTTTCCCCCAGCATCCACAGCAGGAGTGCCCCGATAAAAATAAAGGCCCACTTGATTTCGTATTTGAACTTGCGCATCGGTTGAAGCTTGGTAAACTAAGATAACAAAAAAAACAAATCAACCCGAAGGTCTTTTTGTTTTGTCGGTGCGACTTTGCTTTTCGCGTTGTGACCGATTACTCATCTACCAGTACCCAGTCCCCTTTGTCCAAAAGCGGAATGGCCTGCTTGTATTTCATGCTCTTATTTTCGCCGCTCATCACATTCTTGATCGTCACCTTATCATTTCGTCCGATTTTTGGTCGCTCCCTGGTTATGGTTTCCGTGATCTGTGGACGTCTTTGCGTCTGACCAGCAGCCCGACTTTGTGCAGCCCTTTCATCCATATTGGGTATCTCCTCCTTGGAAGTTTCGATCTTTTCTTTCTGTCTGGTCTGTCTGGCCTCCCGGATCTGTTGTGGGTTGGGAGTAGGAAGTTCTCCTTTAAACAAGAAGGAGATGACATCTTTGTTCACCTGGTCCAGCATGACCTTGAAAAGCTCAAAGGCTTCAAATTTATAGATCAGAAGCGGATCTTTTTGTTCGTGAACCGCTAATTGGACGCTCTGCTTGAGTTCATCCATCTTCCTTAGATGGGTCTTCCACGCATCATCTATGATGGCCAGGCTGATATTTTTCTCGAAATCATTGATCAGCTGTTTTCCTTCGGATTCATATGCCTTTTCGAGGTTCGTCACAACTTGGAGGGTCTTGACACCGTCCGTAAAGGGAACTGCAATTCTTTCGAAATTGTTTCCTTTATCCTCCCAAACTTGTTTGATGACAGGGAAAGCCGCTTCCGCATTGCGGGTCATCTTTTCTCTGTAATGCTCATAAGCTGCCTTATAAATAACAGAAGCTATTTTCTGGAAATCCATCTTCTCGAATTCCTCCTTAGAAATCGGAGAACTCATGGAGAAATACCTGATCAGTTCAAATTCAAAATTCTTATAGTCATTGGCGACCTTGTTCGTCTCGGCGATATTCTCCGAAGTGTCGTAGATCATATTGGCAATGTCAACCCGTAACCTGTCTCCGAAAAGAGCATGATAACGTCGCTTATACACTACCTCGCGTTGTGCATTCATCACATCATCATATTCCAGAAGTCTTTTCCTCACTCCAAAGTTGTTTTCCTCTACCTTCTTCTGAGCCCGCTCTATAGATTTGGAAATCATGGAGTGCTGGATCACTTCACCTTCTTCGAGACCCATCCGGTCCATCAGTTTGGCGATTTTTTCGGAGCCGAATAAACGCATAAGGTTGTCCTCAAGCGATACATAGAACTGAGAACTTCCAGGATCCCCCTGGCGCCCGCTACGACCTCTGAGCTGTCTGTCAACCCTACGGGAGTCATGTCTTTCAGTACCTATGATGGCCAGTCCTCCCGCTTCTTTTACCTCTGGACTGAGTTTGATGTCGGTACCACGACCTGCCATGTTTGTCGCGATAGTCACTACCCCGGCATTACCGGCTTCAGCCACGATATCGGCCTCCTTCTTGTGAAGTTTGGCATTCAGGACGTTATGCGGGACATTTCGGAGTTTTAGCATACGGCTTAGAAGTTCAGAAATCTCGACAGAAGTGGTCCCGATCAGGACTGGCCTTCCGTTTTTTGATAATTCTGTCACATGGTCGATTACCGCATTGTATTTTTCACGTTTGGTTTTGAATACCAAATCCTCCTTGTCTTTTCTGGCGACCGGCCGATTGGTGGGAATCTCAACGACATCGAGTTTATAAATCTCCCAGAATTCTCCGGCTTCTGTTACAGCTGTACCAGTCATACCTGCAAGTTTGCGGTACATCCTGAAATAGTTCTGAAGGGTCACTGTCGCAAAAGTTTGGGTGGCATCTTCGATCTTGACGCTCTCCTTGGCCTCGATGGCCTGGTGGAGGCCGTCACTATAACGCCGCCCTTCCATTATCCGTCCTGTCTGCTCATCCACAATTTTTACCTTGTTCTCCATGACTACATACTGGGTATCCTTTTCGAACAGGGTATAGGCCTTTAGGAGTTGTCGCATGGTATGGATTCGTTCGCTCTTGACGCTGTAATCCCGGAAAAGCTCTTCCTTCCTTTCCGCCTCCTCTTCTTTCGGGAGCCCTTCTTTTTCGATCTTCGCAATCTCCATTCCGATCTCCGGCATCACGAAAAAATCCGGATCATCCTTTCCGGACAGATATTCGATTCCTTTATCGGTGAGATCGATTTGATTGGTCTTTTCATCGATTACGAAGTACAGTTCTGCATCGACTTTGGGCATTTCCCTGTTATTGTCTGCCATATACTGGTTCTCAGTCTTCTGGAGCAATTGCTTGATTCCTTCTTCACTTAAAAACTTGATAAGGGCTTTGTTCTTGGGGAGACCACGGTATACCCGGAGTAACTGAAAGCCACCTTCCTTGGTATCACCGGAGGCGATCAACTTTTTGGCTTCAGCCAAAACACCGGTAAGGTATTTTCTCTGCACCTCCACAATGTTGGCCACAGCTGGTTTCAATTGTTCAAACTCATGAACATTTCCCTTTGGAATAGGACCAGAGATTATCAGAGGTGTTCGGGCATCGTCGATCAATACAGAATCCACCTCATCTACAATAGCGAAATTATGGGGACGCTGTACCAGGTCGTCGGGGGAATGGGACATATTATCCCTGAGGTAATCAAAACCGAACTCATTGTTGGTTCCATAGGTGATGTCCGCGTTGTAGGCTTTTCTTCGTGAAGCTGAATTGGGACGGTGATAATCGATGCAGTCAACACTTAACCCATGGAACTCGAAGAGGGGCCCCATCCAGGCGCTATCTCTTTTGGCAAGATAGTCATTAACGGTCACCAGGTGTACTCCGTTGCCGGTAAGCGCATTGAGATACATCGGGAGGGTGGCGACCAGGGTCTTACCCTCACCAGTTTGCATTTCTGCGATCTTTCCCTGATGCATCGCAACCCCACCGATAAGCTGAACATCATAGTGGACCATGTCCCACGTCACTGGTTTACCGGCCGCATCCCAGGAATTATTCCAGATTGCTTTTTCCCCTTCCAGAATGACATAATCCTTATCCGCAGAAAGTTCGCGGTCAAAGGCCGTAGCTGTAACCTCCAGTCGCGGATTATCCTTGAACCGTTTAGCTGTTTCCTTAACCGTGGCAAAAGCTTCGGGGAGAATGTCATTGAGAACCTCTTCTGAGATCTCGTAAGACCTGTCCTTGAGCCGGTCGATCTCCGCATAGATCTCTTCTTTGCGGTCGATATCTTCCGAGGCATCCGCCTCAGCATTGAGATCTTTCATCTGCTGGTGCACCTCCTTCAAGGCCTCCTGGATTTTATTTTTGAAGCTGATGGTCTTCGAACGAAGCTCATCCAGGCTCAGTGCCTCATACTCCTTTTCCAGTGCGAGTATCTGATCTACAATGGGTTGTATATCCTTGACATCTTTTTTTGATTTATCCCCGACAAAGACTTTTATAATCGAATCTAAAAAACTCATGTTCTTACTGCTTTAAGTGGTCCAAAGTTACGCAAAAAAAAAGCCTCAATTTCTGAGACTTTTTTCTGCTTTATGCTGTGTTGTTTTTAATATTCATCTTCATTCCAGAGATAATCCTCATCGGTTGGGTAATCCGGCCAGATCTCCTCTATGGAATCATAGGAATCCCCTTCATCTTCAATGGCCTGCAGGTTCTCGACAACCTCCAACGGAGCCCCGGTCCTGATGGCATAATCAATTAACTCATCTTTTGTCGCGGGCCATGGTGCATCGCTGAGATAGGATGCCAATTCTAATGTCCAATACATCGGTTAATCGGTTTAAATTTCTGCAAAAATAATTTTTTTGACGACATAGTCAAGAAAAAAATCACCTTTTTGTCACTAACTCCAAGAACGTCTTTTTCCCCTGTTAAACGACCTGGTTTTCAAAGGGAAAAATCAGCCGGAATCATTCGGAATTTCTGGGATTCCACTGGATTTCACTGGCTTGTAAATCTTTTGACAATTTTCGTGCCAGCACAAAGAAGTAGTCACTTAGGCGGTTGAGATAAACCAGAATATTCTTTTCAAAGGGCTGGATATCAAACAATGCGGTCGCATGGCGCTCAGCCCTACGGCAAACCGATCGACAGATATGACAGACTGACACGGCCTGGTGCCCGCCGGGTAAGATGAAATGGGTCATCTCGGGAAGGTCTGAATTCATTCGATCCATTTCCTTTTCCAAGACCGAAATATTTGATTCTGAGATCCCCGCTATCTGAAGAGACTTTGGCGGTTTTTTTACCGGATCTGTAGCCAGCAGGGAACCTATGGTTAGCAAACGGTCCTGGATTTGTAGCAGCATCTCGTGACATGGAGCATCCAGGTCCTGGTCCCTTAGTAAGCCTACGAAGGAATTAAGTTCATCGACCGTTCCATAGGATTCAATCCGGATATGATGTTTGGGAACTCTCGTGCCACCGAGAAGCGCAGTTGTCCCCTTGTCTCCGGTTCGGGTATATATCTTCATCAGAGGTGTTTTTCAGTTTAGCCTCCTAAGATAAAAAATAATCGAAGTCGGGTCGGGGTTTCCCGGGAGAAATCGAGCGTTTTCCGGGTATTGGCAATACAGTATTTAATGCCGGGCTACAGCTTCCTTCTTTTCATCGGATTCGATCATCCCGTCCCGCAGCCTGATAATGCGATGGGCATGTCTGGCAATTTCCTCTTCATGGGTAACCAGGATCACCGTATTTCCGCGTGAATGAATCTCATCAAAAAGATTCATGATCTCGACAGAAGTTTTGGAATCGAGATTCCCCGTTGGTTCGTCGGCAAGAATGATTGAGGGATCATTGACCAGGGCACGTCCTACCGCCACTCTCTGGCGTTGTCCCCCCGAAAGTTGACTGGGTTTGTGATCCATTCTGTCGGCTAGACCGACATCCTTCAGTACCTTGGTTGCTTTTGCTTTTCGCTCGTTTTTAGAGGCCCCGGCATAAATCATGGGAAGTGCCACATTGTCTAATGCAGTAGTCCGCGGGAGCAGGTTGAAGGTCTGAAATACGAATCCGATCTCCTTGTTTCTTATTTCCGCAAGTTCGTTGTCAGACATTTTACTGACATCATTCCCATTGAGGATATACCTGCCGGCTGTCGGCGTGTCCAGACAGCCAAGAATATTCATCAAAGTTGACTTTCCGGATCCTGATGGTCCCATGAAAGCTACATATTCCCCTTTGTCTATGTCCAGGTCAATCCCCTTAAGGACCTTGACGACTTCCTGGCCTAATGAGAAATTCCTGGTGATATTCCTGATGGTAATAACCTTATCCATATAGATGTTCTTGAAAAGTTAGACGCAGACCTTAAGAATTTGTTACAAGTCTCCAACCCCAATATTCCACCTGATCAGGGCTATTTGTCACAGCCGCACAACAAAATGTTCCTTTTCCTGTTCCTTTCTGAAAAATATCATCCCCCACCAGAAGGTGTCAATACTGACGCGCACCGAGGAATGAGATTTGATTTCTGCCCAGGCCATTTCCATTTCGTAGGACCAGTGGATGTCATCGATGATCATAAGGGAATCATTGTGGGTATGGGGCAGTAACCTGTGAAAATAATCCAGGGTGGCTGCTCTTCGATGATTTCCGTCGATAAAGATCAGGTCGTACTTCCGCTCTTCCGGAAAACAGGAAATCAACTCGGTAAATTCCCCTATTTGAAGGTCGATATGGGCAAGACCGGTTTTTCGGAACATTTCCCCGGCCACAGCAGCGGTATCGGAACAGCCTTCTATAGTCGTTACTTTAGTAGCATTACCTGCCGCAATTGACGCGGCTCCCATTCCCAAAGAGGTTCCCAATTCAAGTGCCTGGTGTGCTCCGATGTACTGGGTCAGTCGATTGAGCAGCCGAGATCTGGCTCTGGAGCTTGCCGCCTTTCTGACGATGTCCGAGATTCTCCTTGAGCTATGGTCAAAAACCCTACTGCCGGCACCCATATCGGTCTGTTGTATTACCCGATCATCATGCAGGAGAAGCTGTCGGAAATCCTCTAAAACAACATAGGAAGGGAAAACCTGGCCGTTATAAAAGCAACGGGTGACCAGGTTATAAACAAAAGGGGAATGGATTCCATGTTCATTAGTGGAACGGATCAGAAACTTGAGATAGGCAAGCACGAAATGGATGGCAGAGCGGCGCACTATTTTTACGGGATCAGGATTTTAACGCGATTGCTGGTCTTGTTTTAGACTCAGTTCGAACCAACGTTCTGTAAGCTCCTCGATTTTATCTTCGACCTTCTTGAGTTCCAGGGAGGTGTTGTTGATTTCATCCCCGGTCATCTCTTCCAAAAATTTCTCCTGAATATGGGTCTTTTCCTCCTCCAGTGCCTGAATCGTCTTTTCGAGTTTCTGATATTCCTTTTGTTCCATATAGGTCAGGTTCTGCGCGGAATCCTTTTTCTTCTTTTGGCCTCCGACCGAAGGTGTTGGGTCCTGGTCAACAGCAGATAGGGCATTATGCTGACGGTACTCCGTGTAGTTCCCTGGAAAATCCAGAATATCGGCGTTCCCTTTGAAGACGAAAAGGTGGTCCACAATCTTGTCCATGAAATATCTGTCATGGGATACCACGATAAGACATCCCGGAAAATCGAGGAGAAAGTTCTCCAGGACGTTTAGCGTCACAATATCGAGATCATTTGTCGGTTCGTCCAGGATCAGGAAATTCGGGTTCTGAATTAAAACCGTACAGAGATACAGCCTTTTTTTCTCACCCCCGGAGAGCTTTTCGACATAGTCGTACTGTTTTTTCCGATCGAAAAGAAAGCGCTCCAGAAGTTGCTGGGCGGAGATTTGTCGGCCTTTTTTCAAAGGGATGTAATCTCCGAATTCCCGGATGACATCAATTACCTTTTGGCCTTCCTTAACCTGAATTCCCTTTTGGGTATAGTATCCGAATTTCACGGTTTCCCCCGTCACAATTTTTCCTGAGTCGGGGGATATACCACCAGTGATTAGATTGAGGAGAGTGGATTTTCCCGTTCCGTTTTTTCCGATGATTCCCAGACGTTCCCCGGGTTGAAAATTATAACTGAACTTTTCAAGAAGCTTTCTGGATCCATATCCTTTTGAGACGTTATGAAGTTCCACAATTTTGTTTCCCATCCGCTCCATATTGAGTTCCAGCTGGACCTGATGGTCTTTCCTTCGTTGTGCGGCACGTTCCTTTGTTTCGTAAAAAGCGTCGATCCGGGATTTTGATTTTGTCGTTCTTGCTTTTGGCTGTCGGCGCATCCAATCGAGTTCCTTTTTATACAGCTGCTGCGCTTTTTCGACATTGCCTTGCTCTAATTGCAATCGCTCCTCTTTCTTTTCGAGATAGTAAGCGTAATTCCCTTTGTAGGTATATAGTTTTCCCTGCTCGAGTTCAACGATTTCATTACAGACCCTTTCCAGAAAGTATCTGTCATGGGTAACCATAAAAATGGTAAAATTTTCTTTTTTGAAGAATTCCTCCAGCCACTCAATCATCTCCAGGTCAAGATGGTTTGTTGGCTCATCCATAATGATCAGGTCAGGTTTGTTCAGGATCATCGAAGCCAGGGCAAGGCGCTTCTTCTGGCCCCCGCTCAGACTGGAAACCTGGGCTCCCAGGTCTTCAAGTTTCAGTTTGAAAAGAATCTGTTTGTAGGTAGTCTCGAAATCCCATGCCTGGTGGGCTTCCATTCGTTCAAATGCCCTTTGGTAAGCTTCCGTGTCCTCTGGATGTTCAAGAGCCTTCTCATATTCCGCTATGACCTTCAGGATCTCGTTTTCAGATGCAAAAATAGTCTGTTCGACTGTCAGACCTGGATCGAGATCAGGATCTTGTGGGAGAAAGGCAGGGGTAATATCTTTTCTAAAGACCACGCTGCCCTCATCCGGACTATCGGCCCCTGAAAGAATATTTAAAATGGAAGTCTTTCCAGTTCCGTTTTTGGCAATGAACCCTACTTTTTGTCCCTGATTGATTCCAAAGGAGATCCCCGAAAACAATTCCCGTTCTCCATAGGATTTGGCGATATTTTCAACTGAAAGGTAATTCACGCAATTTTTCTGTAAAAGTAGAATAATTTTTATCTCTTAGGAGAGATTTGAAAACGACTCCTCTTCCATTTTACCATTGCGAATAAAAAGATGAAGAAAGCGAGGAAGAGTGAAATTCTTGCGAGATAATCCCCAAAACGCGTATAGAAGGTAAGTTCATCATTAAGTGTGATTTCACCCCGCAGCGCCCCGGTTTTTTCGTATCCTAATGAATTGGTGATCTCTCCTTTCTCATTGATGAACGCGGATATCCCCGTGTTAGCACTTCGGGCAATCGAGCGTCTGTTTTCAATAGCCCGCAGTCGGGCATAACTCAGATGCTGCTTATGCCCCTGGGTATTTCCCCACCACGCATCATTTGTGATAATGGCCAGAAAATCTGCCCCGTTGGCTACATATCCCGTTACGAAATCCCCGTAGACCGATTCATAACAGATGATCGGGCCGACTCCCGGACCTCCAGGCAACGGAAATACGCTTCGCGTATCCTGGGTGGTTTTCATCCCTGTCGTACCTCCCAAGTCGATCATTACATCCCCCAAAATGGGCTGCAGGATCTCGTTGTATGGAAAATTTTCAACTCCAACAACCAGCTTGGATTTATGGTAAAAATATACAGAATCACGGGCTGTAAGAAAAAAGGCGGAGTTGTAGTCGTTGTACCAGTCAGACGGACCAATTTGATTGCTTTCCGGGGTAACCAGGGCCGGATCAAAAAATCGCTCGTACATCGATATTCCTCCCAAAAAGGCCAATTCCTTATGCCTGCGGACTATTTGCTGGGCAAAGAAAGCGGCTTCCGAACGATTGAATTCTGGGAAGTTGGTGCCATAGGCAAAAACGGTCTCCGGTGCGATCACAATCCTGGTGCTGTCGGTAACCGATTTTTCCACCAGATCAAGGAGGTGTTGTCCGATCCTGGTATCACTTGTATGATATTTTTCGGTATACGGATCGATATTTGGCTGGAGAACGACAGCTTCTATTTTATCCTCCCCGCTCTCATAGCTGCTGAGAATAAGGTAAGAGATCCCAATGGGAATCAGGATCATAAGAGCAGTTCGTATCCCGCCGCGGATCATTATTTCCTTTTCACTGTAGGCTTTATACAAGAGGATCATTTTCAACAGGGAAATATTGACTAGAAGGATCCAGAGCGTACCTCCGAAGGCACCGGTGTATTCATACCATTGAATCCAGGGGGTTCTTTCTGAAAAGGCATTGCCGAGATTCAGCCATGGCCATGAGAATTCCCAGTTAAGGTGCAGGTATTCGAACGACATCCAGATACTGATGAAAAAGGAAGCCGAAGCCTTGAAATTTACCCGCTTGGCCACCACGTGAAAAAGCAAAAACACCAGCGACATAAGCAGGGAATTGACCACTATGGCGAATACCCCTCCAAAGGGGGTGGAATAGTATAACCAATAGGTGGTTACAAGATTCCAGAGGAAAAAAGAGACATAGGAAAGGCCGAACACCCGGAATTTGTAAGCTTTGCCTAGGAGGCGAAGGCGGTGCTCTGTGTATAAAAGTGGAACAAAAGCTACGAAGAGTAGAAGCGGGAAACCGTAGGTAGGCCAGCCTGCTGCCAAAAGAATTCCGGATAAAAAAGCGTACAGGAAATTTCTCATCGTAGCGATTTAGCAGCAAAACTACGAATTATTACCAGATCGTTTCCGGCGGTTGATGTCTGCTCGTACCAAAGAGGGCGTACTCCGAACTTTTTTAATATTTTTACCAAAAGCCAACCGATGAGCCTTAGAAAACACATTCCCAATTCCATCACGCTGCTCAATCTTTTTTGTGGTACCATTGCAGTGATCTTTGCCGTCCAGGGCGACCTGGTTTCCGCGGCCGTTTTTGTGGGCGCCGGAATCTTTCTGGATTTTTTCGACGGGCTGGCAGCGAGGTTGCTGGATGTAAAGACGGAACTTGGGCTTCAGTTGGATTCTCTTGCTGATATGGTAACCAGCGGAGTGGTGCCCGGGATCGTTATGTTCCAGCTATTGAGTTCTGCCCTGGAGAACCCGGGAAGCGCCGGTCAGGAGTGGCAGGAGGCTCCGGGAATCCTGGAATGGAATTTTCCCTGGCTGGCTTTGACGGGTTTATTCGTTTCCCTTGCTTCAGGTTACAGACTGGCTAAATTCAATCTGGACGAACGTCAGACGGACTCTTTCATCGGGTTGCCTACCCCTGCCAATGCACTGCTCATTCTCAGTCTTCCCCTCATTCTGGTCTTTCAGCCCCAGCCTTTTGCAGTTTCCCTGATCATGAACCCATGGTTCTTGGCAGGACTCGTTGTTTTTAGCTGTTTTATGCTTAATGCTGAGATCCCGCTATTTGCCTTAAAATTCAGGACCTGGGGTCTAGGTCAGAACAAGGTCAGGTATGGCTTCCTGCTATACTGCTTGTTGCTGCTTGTTTTACTGCAGTTTCTCGCTGTTCCGGTAATCATCCTGAGTTATGTGTTGTTATCGGTACTGACGACACCCCCGGCTGAAAGAAGTCCAGCCTAAAAAATCTTCTTTTTTCTCAGTTCGAAATTCTGGCCGAGGTAAACCTTTCGGACCATTTCGTCTTCAGCGAGTTCCTCGGGTATACCTGCTTTGAGAATACGCCCTTCGAACATCAGATAGGTGCGGTCGGTGATGGCAAGGGTTTCCTGAACATTGTGATCCGTAATTAGAATCCCGATGTTCTTGTCCTTTAGCCGGGCTACGATGCGTTGAATGTCCTCGACAGCAACAGGATCCACCCCGGCGAAAGGTTCATCCAGAAGAATAAAATTGGGATCTGTTGCCAGCGCTCGTGCTATTTCGGTCCTCCGGCGTTCCCCTCCGCTCAGGAGGTCGCCCCGGTTCTTCCTGATGTGACTGAGGCCGAACTCTTCTATCAGGGATTCCATTTTATGCACCCTTTCGGATTTGGAGAGCTTAGTCAATTCCAGCACGCTCATGATGTTATCCTCAATACTGAGTTTCCTAAAAACAGAGGCCTCCTGAGCGAGATATCCGATCCCATACTGAGCTCTCTTGTACATGGGGAATTTGGTGATGTTTTCCCTGTCGAGAAAAATTCTGCCATCGTTTGGCTTTACCAGTCCGACAATCATATAGAATGAAGTGGTTTTTCCTGCTCCATTGGGCCCTAGCAAACCAACGATTTCTCCCTGGTTCACCTCCAGGGTTATTCCCTTGACCACTTCGCGGCCTTTGTAGGTTTTGACGAGACTGTCGGCTGTTAACTTCATGTATTTCCTTCAGTAATTTTGGTGAGCCTGCAGATTACAAGATAGCAAAGATCGGTTTAAGTCCAAGCTTTCCGGCAAAAGGGATCCTATTGCTGATCCTCCAGGGCTTCCCAGTATTCGTAAGCTCTCCTGAGATGTGGAATAACAATGGTCCCTCCGATCAGGGTGGCAATTCCGAGGGCTTCCATGACTTCCTCCTTCTTAAGACCAGTGGAGTGACAGGTTTCCAGATGGTATTTTACACAGTCATCACAACGCAGAACGGTCGAGGCCACAAGGCCCAGGAGTTCTTTGGTTTTCTTGTCGAGTGCGCCAGCTGCAAAAGCATTGGTATCCAGGTTAAATATCCTCTTGATGATCTTATTGTTGTCTCCTAGGATCTTATCGTTCATCCTTTGGCGGTAGACATTGAATTCTTCGACTTTATTGTCCATTACCTGTTTTTCTTAGTTTTCTTTCTTCCTTCCTTTGTACGATTTTGGCGATCACTATACTGATTTCGTAGAGAACCAGGACTGGGATAGCCACAATAATCTGGCTCAGGATATCTGGCGGCGTTATAATGGCCGAAATAATGAGAACCACTACAAGAGAGATTTTTCTGTATTTCCTCAGGGTTTCTGCGGTCACCAGTCCGATTTTCGTCAAGAAATAGATGATGATCGGAAGTTCGAAAATGAGCCCACAGGCAATGACGGAGGATCTGACAAGGCTGATATAGCTGCCGATGTCGAATTCATTCAGAACTTTATCACTGACCTGGTAGCTGCCAAGGAAATTGATCGACAGGGGAGTAACGAGATAGTATCCGAATAGCACCCCCAGGAAAAACAGCACTGAAGAAAGCAATATGAATCCCCTGGCGGTATTCTTCTCCTTGGTATACATTGCCGGGGAGATAAATCTCCAAAATTCGTAGATAATATAAGGGAAGGCCATGATGAAACCTGCCGTTATCGCCGTCCAGATGTGCGCCGAGAATTGGCCTCCCATGGTCCGGCTCTGTATGGTAAAAGGCATTTCATTATGACAGAACCCGCCATCCACACCGACAGCGGTCGACAGGCGACACAGCAGGTCATAAGTCAAAAATTCAGGATGAGTGGGACCAAAGAGCAACACGTCAAAGATGAAACCTTTCGCCAGAAAAGCAGCCGTAGCTCCGATAACCACAGCCAGAGTGGAACGAATGAGATGCCACCTCAGTTCTTCTAGGTGATCCAGAAAGGACATTTCATTTGTGTCTTGTGTAGCCATTAAATGATCCCTTCTCTGATGAGATTATGCAGGTGGACAACCCCGTAATACTGCTGATCCTTTACCGCCAGGATCTGGGTGATTTTGAACCGCTCCAGGATTTCAAGGGCATCCACGGCCATGGCTTCAACCGGGATTGTTTTGGGCTCTCTGCTCATGATATCTCTGGCCCTGAGGTCGGAGATCTCGGGACTTCTGTATAGCATCCTCCGGATGTCCCCGTCGGTGATTATTCCCATGATCCTGTTATCCTCGACCACGGCGGTCACACCTAACATCTTTTCAGAAATTTCCACAATTACCTGGGAAACTGGAGCTTCTGGGGAGACCATAGGTTTTTGATTCTGGTCAGCTATATCCTTCACCCGGAGATAGAGTTTTTTTCCCAGGGATCCCCCTGGATGATATTTGGCAAAATCCCTGCTGGAAAAACCCCTCATATCCAGGAGGCAGACCGCCAGGGCATCTCCGAGGACCATCTGGGCAGTCGTGCTTGTGGTAGGGGCAAGATTATTAGGGCAGGCCTCCTTTTCGACAAAGCAGTTCAGGGTGAAATCCGCCTGGGTTCCCAGGAATGAATATGGGTTTCCGGTGAAGGCGATGATCTTGTTTCCGAAGTTCTTGATCAAAGGTATCAGAACCTTGATCTCCGGTGTATCTCCGCTTTTGGATATACAGATGACCACATCTTCCTTGAGAATGGTGCCGAGGTCTCCGTGAATGGCATCCGCGGCATGCATGAAAATAGCAGGGGTCCCTGTGGAGTTCAAGGTGGCTACTATTTTTGTCGCGACCACAGCGCTTTTTCCCACACCTGTCACAATAACCCGCCCTGTTGAACTATAGATCGTTTCTACTGCTGAAGGGAAATTCTGGTCTAATAATTGCTCTAAATTTGCTATTGCTTTGGCTTCTGTTAAAATGGTCTCTCTGGCGACAGAGAGTATTTTCTCTCGAGATGTCAAATTTGTAGAGTTATGGATTGCATGAACTAAAGAAAACCTTATCTTTAATTGTGCAAATGTATGTAAAATTGTAACATGATTGAATGACTTCCCAGGAAATCAATTTACACGAACAGCTTAAGAAATACTTCGGTTTCAGTCAGTTCAAAGGCCTCCAGGAAGAAGTGATCAGAAGTATTGTTAACGGGCACAATACATTTGTGGTAATGCCAACTGGAGGAGGCAAATCTCTTTGTTATCAACTTCCCGCATTGATCAAGGATGGAACTGCGATTGTGGTTTCTCCCTTGATCGCCCTGATGAAGAACCAGGTTGATGCCATCCGCGGCATATCTGCCGAGAACGGCATCGCCCATGTGTTGAATTCCTCCCTGAACAAAACAGAGGTAAAACAGGTAAAGGAAGATATCCGCAAGGGGATCACCAAACTTCTGTATGTCGCCCCGGAGTCCCTCACCAAGGAGGAAAATGTGGATTTTCTCAGAGGGGAGAAGATCTCTTTTCTGGCCATTGACGAGGCGCATTGCATCAGTGAGTGGGGTCATGATTTCCGTCCTGAATATCGCAATCTCCGACATATCGTCCGGAGAATAGGCGAAGACATTCCCATTATCGGTCTTACCGCCACGGCTACGCCCAAAGTACAGGAAGATATTCTGAAGAACCTGGGAATTACGGACGCCAAGACCTTTAAGGCCTCCTTTAACCGTCCTAATCTTTATTATGAGATCAGGCCAAAGACGAAGAATGTCGATGCTGACATTATCCGTTTTGTAAAGCAGAATCAGGGGAAGACCGGGATCATATACTGTCTGAGCAGAAAAAGAGTGGAAGAACTCGCTCAGACACTTCAGGTTAACGGTATTTCTGCCGTGCCATATCACGCAGGTCTGGATGCTAAAACGCGTTCTAAACACCAGGATATGTTCTTGATGGAGGATGTTGATGTCGTGGTTGCAACTATCGCTTTCGGAATGGGAATTGACAAGCCTGATGTACGTTTTGTCATTCATCATGATATCCCCAAAAGCATCGAAAGCTATTATCAGGAGACGGGCCGTGCAGGAAGGGACGGAGGGGAAGGACATTGCCTTGCGTTCTATTCCTATAAGGATATCGAGAAGCTGGAAAAGTTTATGAGCGGGAAACCAGTCGCTGAGCAGGAGATCAGTTATGCCCTGCTGCAGGAGGTTGTGGCTTTTGCCGAAACCTCGGTGTCGCGACGGAAGTTCATCCTTCATTATTTTGGAGAGGAATTCGATGAGAAGACGGGGGAAGGGGCCGACATGGACGACAACGTTCGCAATCCAAAAAAGAAACACGAGGCCAAGGAGGAAGTACTCCTGCTGCTGAAAACCGTTCGAGAAACCCATCAATTATACAAATCTAAAGAGGTAGTCAATACCCTTGTCGGGCGATCAAATGCGGTGATCAAATCCCATAGAACCGATGAACATGAACTCTTTGGCAAGGGAAGCGACAAGGATCCGAAGTTCTGGATGGCACTTCTGAGGCAACTGTTGGTAGCAGGATACCTTCGTAAGGATATCGAGACCTATGGGGTGGTTAAACTCACTGAAAAGGGGGAGGCGTTTCTTAGAAATGCAACTTCGTTTATGATGACCGAGGATCATGTTTACGAAGTGGATGGGAACGACGGGATCGTTTCCGCTTCCAAAGGAGCTGGGTATGGCACGGATGAGAAACTGGTCAGGATGCTGAAAGACCTGAGAAGAAAGGTAGCCAAGAGATTGGGCGTGCCTCCTTTCGTGGTTTTCCAGGACCCATCTTTGGATGATATGGCGTTGAAGTATCCCACTTCAATTGAGGAACTGAGCAACATCCACGGAGTAGGTGAGGGGAAGGCGCGAAAATACGGTCAGGAATTCGTGCAACTCATAAAACGATATGTGGAAGAGAATGAAATCACACGACCGGATGATCTTGTGGTAAAGACAACAGGGGCAAACAGCGCCTTAAAGCTTTACATCATTCAGAATGTTGACCGGAAACTTCCACTGGATGATATCGCAGCCGCAAAGGGTATGGAAATGTCAGACTTCATCAAGGAAATGGAAGCCATTGTCTACAGCGGCACCAAACTCAATATAACTTACTGGATTGATGAAGTTCTCGATGAAGACCAGCAAGAGGAAATACACGAATATTTTCTTGAAGCGGAGAGCGACAAGATCGAGGACGCCCTGGAGGAATTCGACGGGGATTATGATGAGGAAGAGCTGCGGCTTTACCGTATTAAGTTCATCAGCGAAGTGGCCAATTGATTTTTTAAGCCGCGAGTCCAGAAACCTCAGCGATTTGGCTTGGCGAAACTTATTCTTTCCTGAAATCCCCGACTAAGTTGCCTGGCTTCTATATCTTTGCATTTCCAATTTAAAAAAGACCAAAATGAAAGACGGACTATACGCCAGATTCCATACCTCCAAAGGGCAAATTCTGGCGGAGCTTGAATATGAGAAGACTCCGGGCACAGTAGGGAATTTTGTAGGCCTGGCGGAGGGCAACCTTGAAAATGATGCCATTCCGCAAGGGAAAGGCTATTATGACGGTCTGAAGTTTCATAGAGTAATTCCGGACTTTATGGTTCAGGGAGGAGATCCCAAAGGCACTGGTTCTGGAGGTCCAGGGTACCAGTTCGACGATGAAATAGTGCCAGATTTAAAGCACGACAAGCCCGGTATTCTTTCCATGGCCAATGCCGGACCAGGAACCAATGGCAGTCAGTTTTTTATTACCCATGTCCCGACTCCATGGCTGGATGGGAAACACACTGTTTTTGGCCATGTAGTGGAAGGGCAGGAGGTAGTTGACCAAATCGAACAAGGAGATGAAATCGAAAAGCTGGAGATCCTCCGTCAGGGGGAAGAGGCATCGCGTTTCAATGCGGTCGAAACCTTCAGGCAATTCAACGGTGCAAAAGCGGAAAGAGAAGCCGCTGCCTTAAAACAACAAGAGGAAGTGGTCGGGAAGTTGTCCTCTGGATTTGAAGCTACCGATTCGGGATTGCGTTATAAGATCATCTCCAAAGGAGCAGGTAAAAATGCAGAGAAGGGAATGACCGTCTCTGTGCATTACAAAGGAATGCTGGCCGATGGGACCGTTTTTGATTCCTCTTATAAAAGGAAACAGCCGATTGATTTTCCCCTGGGGAAGGGCCACGTCATAAAAGGATGGGATGAAGGCATAGCCCTTCTCCAGGAGGGAGATAAGGCGAGGTTTGTAATTCCGTCTCACCTGGCCTATGGTTCCCGTGGCGCTGGGGGTGTCATCCCTCCTGATGCAGTTCTGATATTTGATGTGGAGCTGATGAAAGTCAAGTAGTCCTATAGATATCAGTTTCCAGAGGGACCCTGATATTTCCATTTAATCCCGCACCCTAGGCTCGGCCGCTGGGGGCCGGGAACCTGACGATTATTAAATAGGGCGTCGAGCGCTTCACGAAGATCTCGTCCATTTAAGGGTATGCCATTGCCTGGTCGAGAATTGTCTAGTTGTCCCCGATACACCAGTTTCAGGTCCGGGTCAAATAGATAAAAATCAGGGGTACAAGCGGCTTTATATTCCCAGGCAACGCTTTGAGTCCTGTCGTACAGGTAAGGAAAGGTGAAATGGTGTTTTCTGGCGAATTTCCACATGAGGTCGGGGTGATCCTCCGGGTAGCGTTCGACATCGTTACTGCTGATGGCAACGAACCCGAATCCCAGAACGCGATAATCGTTAGCCACCCGGACTACCTCATCGATAACGTGCTTTACAAAGGGGCAATGATTGCAAATGAACATCACCACAGTACCCTTTTCCCCTTTAATATCATGCAAGGAAACCAGGTCGGCCGTGACCACATCGGGTAATTGGAACTCCGGGGCAACAGTCCCAAGAGGTATCATGTTGGACAGTGTTTCTGCCATAGGTCATCAGTTTGGTTAGAAAGGTAAAAAAACTCCACCATTTATTCTGGGCCGGCGCGCCTTTATTAGATACTTTTGTCTCATGTAACCAGTGGGCACTTTTCCATGAACGACCACTTCAAACGTATTTGAGATGACCATTACCTGGGATGAATTTGAAAAGGTGGAAATTCAGGTGGGAACCATTATAGAGGTAAGGGATTTTCCAAAGGCCAGGAAACCAGCCTATCAACTGCGAATCGATTTTGGCGCCAGTACCGGGGTTCTATGGTCTTCGGCTCAAATCACCAAAAGGTATAGTCAGGAGGATCTGTTGGGAAAGCAGGTCCTGGCAGTGGTGAATTTTCCCGCGAAACAGATTGCTAATTTCATAAGTGACTGTCTGGTACTGGGGGTAATGGGAACAGATGGCGATGTTGTACTGGTCCGGCCGGATCTGCCGGTGGAGAATGGCCTTCGACTTGGCTAATCGCTTGCTACCACCAGCACAAAAAAGGCCGCCCCTGTAAAGGATGACGGCCCAGCTATTTTTAAACGCTAATCCTATCAGATATCGTCAAAACTGATATCGGTGAAAGTTGCAGCTGCAGGAGTTTTTTCTTCCTGGGAAGCAGAATCTTCCTCATATTCTTTTTTAAAGTTCTTCTGATGTCTCTCGCTGATCACTTCCTCCCCTTTTTGCTCCAGAATATAATCCGTCATTTCTTGAAGAATTTCGTTGAATCCAGCAAAATCCTCCTTATAGAGATAGATTTTGTGTTTCTTGTAGTGATAGGAACCATCCTCATTTGTGAACTTCTTGCTCTCCGTAATGGTGAGATAGTAATCGTCGGCCTTTGTCGCTCTGACGTCAAAGAAGTAAGTGCGTCTTCCTGCTCTCAGAACCTTTGAGTAAATCTCCTCTTTTTCAATCGCTCCATTGTCGCTCATAATCAAATAACTTTTTCGGTTTGTAATGACAGCATCAAAATTCTAAAAAAAATTAACGTTTTACAACAAATTTTTACATTTCTTTTTCATCCAGTTGCTTCAGATAAAGTTGTTTATAGTAACCGTCGGCTGCCAAAAGCTCCTGATGCGTACCTTGCTGAAGGATCTGGCCGTTCTCCAGGATAATGATTTTATCCGCATTCTTTACCGAGGAAATGCGGTGGCTCACAATGATGGTGGTCTTATTTCTAGAGAGCCTGAAGATGTTATTCAGTATTTCTTCCTCAGTTTCGGTATCTACCGCAGAAAGGGAGTCGTCGAAAAGCAAGATCTTAGGATCATGTATAATGGCTCTGGCAATCGAGACACGTTGCTTTTGACCTCCGGAAAGCGTAATCCCCCGTTCCCCGAGAACGGTCTCGTACCCTTTTGTAAATCCGGAAATATTGCGGTGAACAGCAGCGTTCTTCGCAGCTTCTTCAATTTCTTCCTGAGTCGCCCCTTCCTTTCCGAATTTAATGTTATTCCCTATGGTATCACTAAAAAGAAATGCATCCTGAGGCACATAACCAATGCTTTTTCTCAGCTCCTGTAGGTTCATTGTACGGACGTCCTTTCCATCGATCAGGATTTCACCGCTGGAGACATCATACAGGCGTCCGATCAATTCGAGAATGGTGGATTTGCCAGAACCGGTTTTCCCAATTATGGCAAGGGTTTCTCCGCTGCTGATGTCAAAAGACAAGTTCTTTAGGGCAACGATATTTGTGTCTTCGTAAGTGAAGCTGACATTCCGGAAACTGATATGACCTTCTATGTTCTCCGGGGCAGAAGTGGGGTTCTGAATCTGGGGTTCTTCCTTTAGAAATTCATTAATTCTCTCCTGTGATGCCTCTGCCTGTTGGATGATGGAGGTGACCCATCCTACGGTCGCCACAGGCCATGTCAGCATATTGACATATAGGAGGAATTCCACTATGATTCCCAGGTTGTCTATTTCTCCGGAGATGAACTTTCTTCCACCGATGTAGATGACCATAATATTGCTGACTCCGATTAACAGTACCATCAGCGGAAAAAAGAACGCCTGTACCTTCACCAGATCGATATTCTTTTCCTTGTTCTCATTGGAGAGCGCTACAAATGAGGAATTGGTCTGAGGTTCAAGTCCGTAGGACTTGATTACGGAAATGCCACTGAAGCTTTCCTGGGTGAAGGTGTTTAATTTTGAAAGATACTGTTGCACAACGGTACTTTTCTCGTTAATGGCAACGCTGAGCTTATAAATGGCAAAGGAGAGGATGGGTAAAGGGAGAATCGTATATACGGTCAGTTCGGGAGCCTGAAAAAACATGTAGGGGATCACCACGATAAAAAGGATACCTGTCTGTACACTGTACATTACTGCGGGTCCAAGATACATTCGAACCTTACTTACATCTTCACTGATCCGATTCATCAGGTCTCCAGTCCGGTTCTGTTTATAAAAGTTCAGGGAAAGGTCCTGGTATTTCTGATACACTTCATTCTTCAGATCGAATTCCATATGCCTGGAAACCACGATGAAAGTCTGTCGCATTAAAAACGTGAAAAGGGCAGCGATCAAGGTGGCGCCGAGAATCAGGAGGATGTTGGTCATCAATTCTGATCTGACGGCGGCGGCAGTTATTTCTTCCCCATTGACAAAGCGCTCAATCGCATTGGTGGACTGACCGATCAGTCGCGGGGTGACCAGGGCGAAAAGCCTTGCCAGAATGGTAATGACCAATCCGACTAAAAGATGCCATTTGTATCTGTAGAAGTACTTGTTAAGATGCTTCAGTGCTTTCATCCCAGATGATTCAGAAATTTCATTTTTCCTAATTTCGAGAGGCTAATCGGGCTTCGCTTTGGATTATTGGTTATTTTTGCACGAGAAATTATCAATCTCTAAAATTTTATCTTATAATAAACTTCCTATGACAGCGGATATATTAGGAGCCAAAGAATTTTCTAAAATGGCTCCTGTTTTCGGACAATCTTCATTTGATGACCATGAACAGGTCGTTTTTTGCCACGACAAAGATACGGGATTAAGGGCAATAATCGGAATTCACAGCACCGTTTTGGGACCGGCCCTTGGGGGAACCCGGATGTGGAACTACGGCTCAGAATGGGAAGCTCTTAACGATGTGCTGCGTCTCTCCAGGGGCATGACCTATAAAAGTGCGGTGACAGGATTAAATCTGGGTGGTGGAAAAGCAGTGATTATAGGGGATTCCCGAACCCAAAAGACGCCGGAACTGATGAAGCGGTTCGGGGAATTTGTGCACAGCCTGGGAGGGAAGTACATCACAGCAGAGGATGTGGGTATGGAAACTGCGGACATGGATACCGTCAGATCGGTAACCCCCTATGTCACCGGAATTTCTGTGGAAAAAGGCGGAGCAGGAAATCCTTCCCCCGTCACCGCTTTCGGGGTATTCATGGGAATGAAGGCCGCGGCCAAATTCCGGTTTGGATCGGATGAGCTTAAAGGTAAAAGGGTTCTGGTTCAGGGGATTGGACATGTCGGGGAGTCCCTGGTATCTTACCTGGTGAAGGACGGCGCCCATGTTGTCATAACCGACCTGAATCAGGAACGTCTTCAAGAGGTGAGCAAACGCTATGGCGCTGAGATCTTTTCAGGGGATGATGTCTATTCTGCGGAGGTGGATATTTACGCACCTTGCGCATTGGGAGGAACCATAAACCAGAGGACTCTGGAGAACCTAAAGGCCGTTATCATTGCAGGGGCCGCCAATAACCAACTGGCAGATGAACATATCCAGGGCCACACGCTGCTCGAGAAGGGAATCGTCTATGCTCCGGATTTTCTGATCAATGCTGGTGGAATAATCAACGTCTATGCAGAACTCGAAGGATACGGGCGTAAAGAAATAATGCAGAAGACGGAAAACATCTATAACACCACTCTCAAAATCCTCTCGACAGCTGAAGCAAAAGGGATTCCAACCCAGGTGGCTGCCATGGATGTGGCCAGGGAAAGAATCCAGTTGAGGAAAAATCAGAAATAGCATCTGCCATCTTGGTATAAATAGTATTTTTGCGGGACGAAAGTTGGCTCTTTCGTCCTTTTGATATTTCTAAAGTTCTTTTACAGCTATGTTGACAAGAAGACATATTCGGATCAAGGTGATGCAATCCCTCTACGCATATTCCCAGAGCGCCAATCAGGATATCAAAACCGAGGAAAAGTTCTTGATCAAGAGCATGGAGGAGATGTACGATCTTTACCTTCTATTGCTGGATCTTTTGGTGGAACTCAGAAGCCATGCGTTGCATTATATTGAAAAAGGGCAGCAGAAACATCTTCCTACTGTCGAGGATCGTGACCCGAATCGGAAGTTCGTCAACAACAGACTCCTCGAACAGCTCGAAGATTTTCCCACCTTTCGGGAAGCTCTGGAAACCCGGAGGTTAAATCACTGGAAGAATGATGATGAGTATGTAGAAGTCCTATGGAAAGAAATCATAGGAAGCGACATCTATGCGAACTACATGTCTTCCAGGTCCGGGGATTTTGAGGAAGACCGAAGATTTCTCATAGAGATCTATACGGAATTGATCGCACCCAATGAAAAGTTATATGATTATCTGGAGGATAAAAAGATTACCTGGGTCGATGATCTTCCCATAGTAAACACGGCTCTGATCAAAATGCTTCAGAAGACCAGCGAGGGAAAAGCACCCTCTCTTCCAAAGTTGTACAAAAACCTCGAGGATCGGGAATTTGCCATTTCCCTTTTTAGGAAAACCCTCCTGAACGATGAATCTCTGGCTGCAGAGATGGAGGGCAAAACGCCGAACTGGGACAAGGAACGAATCGCTGACCTGGATGCCATCCTGCTTAAAATGGGCATTTGTGAATTTTTAAAGTTTCCTTCGATTCCCATAAAAGTGACCATTAATGAATACCTGGAGATCGCCAAGGAGTACAGCACCCCCAAAAGCAGCATCTTCATCAATGGAATTTTGGATAAACTTTCCAAGGAATACCAGGAAAGCGGCAAGTTGAACAAAATGGGCCGGGGTCTTATGTAGTCCTCCAATTTTTACTATTTTTATCGATCTAAACCTAATTAAGCAAATCATGAAAAAAGGAATTTTATTTTTAGCCATGGTTGCAGCTGTCTTTACTTCCTGCGAGGATAAGGCTGCAAACAAAGTAAAGGCAGAAAATGTAGAAGAAGCTGCCGAACGCGATGCTCAGGACGTAGTTTATCCCGAGTTGACCTTCGAGGAAACAGTTCATGACTTCGGCACCATCGAACAGGGTACCAATGTGGAGCACACCTTCACCTTTAAGAATACCGGAAAGGCGCCATTGGTCATTACAGACGCGACCAGTTCCTGTGGATGTACAGTCCCTTCTTATACTGAGGAACCCATCGCTCCGGGGGAAACCGGGGAAATGTTGGTCAAATTCAATGGAAGCGGCCAGAATCAGGTGACCAAGACCGTTACCATAACCGCTAACACAGAATCGGGCAAGGAAGAGATCAAAATCAAAGCTTTTGTGACTCCTAAGGAGACACAGTCTTAAGAGAAAAAGCAAGAAACAATATATGGATCAACTAACGCAATTTGCGCCGATAATATTGATGTTTGTCGTGGTGTATTTCTTTATGATACGCCCTCAGATGAAACGAGCAAAACAGGAAAAGAAATTCGCCTCTGACCTCAAAAGGGGTGATCGGGTGGTAACCAAGAGCGGGATGCATGGCAAGATTGTCGACTTTAGTGAAAAGCTCAATGCAGTGGTCCTTGAGACCGGGGCAGGAAAAATCACCTTCGACAGATCCTCCATCTCGATGGAGCTGACCAAGAAAATCAATGAACCCGTCAAGGACAAATAGAGTCGGTACAAATCGATCAAAAAAAGCTGAGGATTT
>CAMPKA010000003.1 GCA_946887075.1 uncultured Salinimicrobium sp. | reverse complement strand
TGTCGCCGCCTTTCTTTTGAGAACCCTTCATCTAACGATGAGGGGTTTTTTTATGACCAAAAAAATGAAGAAGGGATATATGTTCCTGTTCTTTCCCTAGATCAGGATAATTATAAAAAAACCCCCAGTATCTATTTTACTGAGGGTCTGAATGAAAGGGAGCTTTATTCATTTACTCCTCATCGGATATACCAGGAAGATTCTCCGGCTTGTCCACTTCCCAATCGAAGGGGGCTGCTTCACTTTTCCTTGGGTGGATCTGATCCAGATCCGAACCATCATATATGACGCCATTCTTAATAACCAGGTCAATACTGTTGGTATTCCGGATATCTTCAAGAGGGTTCTTTTCAAGAATCACGAGATCTGCCAGTTTTCCAGGTTGAATACTTCCCAGATCCCCGTCCAGACCCAATGCCTGAGCTCCCAGAATTGTAGCAGCTTGAAGGGCAGTGTGTTCGCTCATTCCTCCGCTCTGCAAGGCCCACAGTTCCCAATGATACCCCAGTCCCTGGAGCTGCCCATGACTTCCGACACCTACCAGGCCGCCCATATCCAGGATTTTCTTCATGGTCTCGGCGTGTTTTTGAAAAACATGTTCTTCCTCCATAAACCAGGCTCCTCGTCTTCTGGTCTTCTGAGCTAACTCGACGTAGGGTGTAAAATACTGTAGCTTCTTATCCTTATATGGTTCCTCTGTGGCGTAGAAATATTCCTCTGCCCAGGGTCCTCCATAAGAAACCAGCAAGGTAGGCGTGACTGCCATATCCGCTTCAGCTATGGTTTTGACTGCATCTTTGTAAATAGGATAAATTGGGAGCGAGTGCTCATGTCCTGGATATCCGTCCAAAAGCTGAGTCATATTGAGCTTAAAATCAAGACCCCCCTCAGTGGTTGGCATCAGTCCGAGCTCCTTGGCAGCCATGATTACCCACTGTCGCATCTGACGGTTACCGACTAGGTACATCTTGATGGTCTTGGTGTCATAATATTCACTGTACTGTTTCAGGACCCGCTTCGTATGCTCGAGATCCTTCAGTTTATATGCCCAGTAGCCTACCCCTGGACCAGTGCTATACACTCTTGGCCCATGGATCATCCCGGCATCGATCATATCCGAATATGTGAGCACATCAGTTGTCGAGGTCTGCGGATCTCTGGTTGTGGTGACTCCATAGGCTAGATTCGCGGAATACATCCATACCTGATTTTTATGGATTTCCCAATTAGGCCACATATGGGCATGGGTATCGACCAATCCAGGAATCACCGTTTTACCGGCGGCTTCAATTACAGTAGCGTCCGAGGGGATCTCCAGGGTACCTGACGGCCCTACGGACTTTATCCGGTTGTCTTGAATCAAGATGTCACCTTCTTCTATGACCTCGTCCCCCTTCATAGTGATAATCCTCGCCCCCTTGATCAAAGCAACCCCTTCAGGAATGGCCTGCTTGTAAGTCACTGAAATCCTATACTCCGCAGGGGAGTATTCCTCTTCCTCTTCTTTCTTCTGCTTTTCTTCTTCTGAATCTTCCTCCCGTATACCAGGGTCCTTGAAATCTTCATCCTTTCCCCGGGCAGTTTGCAGACTGTCTTCATATTTCTGGGCCTTTTCCAGGTCATAAACAAAATGGCTGGCTCCTAAGGACCAGTGCACCTTCGAACTGTTCGCACCCCAGGCGGGGAATTCTCCGCCGATCATGGTGAGTTTCTTGGCGGGAAAAGAAGACTCCTCAACCTGTGCGACTGAAATTTCTGCAGGTTTTCCGAAACGCGGTACCAGCACGGTATATATATCATTATTGATCTTGGCAAGTGCTGTTGTACCATCAGGTGAAATCTTGATAACAGATGGTTCTGAGGCTTCGTCTCCCAGTTTAGAAGCGTGATCCTCGTGGCGCAAGTGGGGATCCGCAATGTCGGATGTGCCGAAAGTCGTGATGCCTTTGATCAGCAGATGGGTCTTTTGATCCGTCCCATCCCATCGAATTGAAATAAGTTTCTCATCCTCGCTGAGATAGATCCGGTCATCGACTTTGGTGAAATGGGGTACAATTCGTCCTTTAGCCTTGTCGATCAAGGTAGAAGGACCTCCTTCGGCCGGTATCCAGGCAAGATCTTCCCTGTTGCGGGAACTGAAGCCAGAGGTGGAGGTGCGATATTCTTCCGCGATTCCTCTGGTGAAGACGATGCGATCTTTATGATAGGCCCAGGCGGGATTGCTGTAAATCCCCGGAGACTCCGTCAATCTTTTCAGATTGTCTCCGTCGGGTTCAACCCTGTAGATATGGCCGCCCTCCGGTCTCCAGGTGACAAATACAATATGCCTCCCATCAGGAGACCATGCGGGATGAGCCTGGGTAAAATCCTGATCCGTCACCCGTTCTGGTTTCCCATCAGGAAAGTCCATAACATACAGGCGGTTCAGAGCCGTGAAAGCCAGTTTGGATCCATCTGGGGAGGGTACTGCATCCCGAATCTGCGTTACCTCAGCTGTGGGATTATCTTCTATAGGATAGTCGAAAAATACTTTCGGTCCCAGCTGAAGTTCCAAATCCACCTCAAAAGGAATTTCGGTAGCCGTTTTCTCCTCGATGGATATCTTATGGATTTTGCCTCCGTAAGTTAAAATCAGATTTTTGCTGTCGGGTGTAAATGACATGGCTGGCAGAACGCCAAGGGGCGCTATGGACTCCTGCTCATCCCGTTGTACTGGATAGGCAAGCCACTCTTCTTCCCCTGTCCTAAGGTCTCTTTTTATAAGTCCGGTCTCATCTTCATAGCGGGTTCCGTAGACCAACCAATTTCCATCCGGGGACAATACGGGTGTGAAGGCAGAACCGTACCGGGATGTAATCACCGCCATATCTCCGTCCTCGGTATCGTAGGTGCCAATTTGATATTGGGGGAACTGCGCATTGTAATTCCATGCCCCCTTACGTTGGGAAAAGTATATCAACTTACCATCCGGGCTATAGGCTGGATCGATGGTTTTTAGGTTCTCCGGTTCTGAGAACAGTTCCGCTCCCCCACCTCCTTTTTTGTGATAGAGGTGGAGTTTGATATTTCTGCGGCCTTTGGCTGCAACGATATAATTGCCATCGGGACTCCAATCGGCAGAAAAGAAATTTTGATTTTTGTCCTCGGTGATTTCTTCCATCTCTTTGGACTCGAGGTCCATGGTCCAAATATTGGCAGCACCACTTCTATCCGAGATAAAGACAATGGATTTCCCGTCCGGGCTGTACTTGGGATGAACATCATAGGCCAGCCCGCTGGTGATCCGTTCTGTCTTGCCACCGGAGATGGGCAGCCGGTAAATATCTCCCATCATATCAAAGACAAGGAATTTGCCATCCGGGCTGACATCAAGAGAGATCCATGTACCTTCTGTTGTTGTGAAGGAAATCGTCCTCTCAGGCTCCAGGGGAAGTCCTTTGGTCTTTAGCGTATCTGTCTTGGGAATACTGTCTTGGGCGTGCAGGCCTTGGCTGGTAAGGCCGAAGAATACCAGCAGGAAAAGGAGGGCTCTCTTCATTGAAAATCTGAAATTTTAAGTTCCAGAGCAAGGTAAAAATTTTTCTAGAAAAAATTATGTTCCTGAAAACGGCCTCCGTCGGAATATTAATTTGTTGCGGCTATTCTTCGACTATCACTGGGTAGAGTTCCTTTGCGGAAAGCCGAAAAAATCCGAGGGGGAAATGTTCCGGATTGGTCATATTTAAAATATTACCCCGGACAACGGTGGGTGGGGTTTGAAACGGTCCTGCATTGGAACCTCCTGTCTGAGACCGGAGAATGTACAGGTAATTATAAAACTTTTCAGAAATGCCCTGGATTTCAAAGGCCACCCGTTCTCCCGGGTCCGTTTCTTCTGATGAGAAAAATGCAAATGTCAGATTCCCATCTGTAAATTCATCATCATAGATCTGCAGGCTCAGGTCCGAACCGAAGTACCGGAAGAGATAGAAGTTGTCCACTCCGTCCGGATCCCTGTAGTATACTTTGAACTGTGTCTCCTCCCCAGATAACCCCGTATTTTGTTCCTGTTCTACGTACTGAATTCTTGGAACAGGAATCAGTTCCGCGGAGGCGGTATAGTATTCTTCCTGGTAATAAACCTTTAGCTCATATTCTCCCTCCAACACGGCGGGAATTTCATCATAGGTGAAAATGCCGATTTCTGTTTCATCAAACACGTACTCAATCCCGTTAGGGTCGATTACAGAAACTGCTGCGCCCAGAGCAGGAGAGACCCCTTCGGCGTAAAACGGAGCCGTGGTGGTCAGCTTTATGATCTGTTTGTTCTCCTTTTGATTTATATCCCAAAGGAGAGAGGCCTCGATGACGAGTCGGGGTTCGGATTTTTGAAGGTCCAGTTCGACTACCTCCTCACAAGACGTCATGGTCAGAATCCCAATTAATACACAATATTTTTTCCACATCAGAATTTGAAATTATAGGTTACTGCAGGAACAATTCCAAAGAGCGAAAGCCTTACCGCCTCGTTTTTATCCGTGTCCTCGTTTCTCCGAAAACTGATCGATGCGGCATTGTGTCTGTTATATACATTATAAATCCCGAAACTCCAGGAGGATTGAAATCGCTTTGCCGGATCATCGGAGGGTCTGAAGGTCGCTGCCAGATCCAAGCGGTGATACGCCGGGAGACGGTTGCTGTTACGAGTAGCAAAAACCGGAACATTCAGATTTTCATACTCGTAAAACCCGGTTGGAAAGGTTGCAGGAAGACCAGTCTGGAAAATAAAATTGGAGCTAATGTTCCACCGATTGTTGATACGATACAGGAGACTGAGGGAAAGGTCATGTTCCTTATCATAGGGCGTCGGGTACCATTGGCCATTGTTGATCCCAGGTTCTTTCTTCGTTCTTCCTGGAGTTCTCTGTTCGGACCGGGACCAGGTGTAGGCCAGCCATCCTGTGAAGGAACCAGTACTTTTCTTAAACAACACCTCGAGACCATAAGCCCTTCCCATTCCAGGAAGAATGACACGTTCAATGGCATTGTTTGCTATGAGATTCGCGCCATCGATATAATCTATCCGGTTTCTGAGATCTTTGTAGAAAGTTTCCATTTCCAGAGCGTAGCTTTCGTCTCCGAACAGCCGATAATAGCCGGCCGAAAACTGATCCAGCTTTTGGGGGGCCAGATACCTACCACTAGGGGCCCACACGTCAAGGGGAGTGGGAGAACTTGTATTGGTAATCAGGTGAATATACTGGGTCATCCTGTTATAACCAATTTTCAGTACTTGGTCGTCATCCAGGCGATAGGATAGACTTAGGCGAGGCTCAAGATTCCAAAAATCCCGATCCACCGACGCCCTATCTAGCTGTTGAATCCCGGAGGGAGTGGCTTCTTCATAAATGCCGAGATTTTCATTATAAAGTAGCGCCTCGTTACGGGGATAAAGAAAATAGCTCTGGCCCATCCTCAGAAAATTACTCAGGCGGAGCCCGTACCGTGCTTCTACCTTCTGAGAGATATCCTGTTCCACATCCAGATAGAGTGCATTTTCGAAGGCGTACTTTTTTGTGAGCTGGTCGGGATTTATCCCTGAATTCTTATCGCTAGGGCTGATTCTCCCCGGATTGAAGCCATACCAGGTGTTGTGAATTCCATAATTCAGGGTCGTTTTATTGCTGATATGGTGTTCCAGATCATATTTGATATTGGCATTCTTGATACCACTGGACCAGTCGAATCCGACATAATTTAGAGTTAACCCATAGTAGTAGTCACTGTATATCAGGGAAAGATTCGAAAAAAGATTTTCCCTTAAGATACTATTCCACCTCAGGTTAAAAATGGAATTCCCATAGCGATTGATAAAGCTTTGACTGATTTGAAAAACATCTCTTCCAAAGTACCCGGAGAACAGGATCGTATTCTTATCGTTCACCTGGGTTGATACTTTCGTATTCAAATCATAAAAATAGGCAGAGTTTTCATTATCCGAAAGCTTCAAAAACAGGTGAGCGTAAGATGCTCTTCCTCCGATAAGAAAGGAGCTATTTCCTTCCTTTAGCGGACCTTCGACCAGCAGCCGGCTGGAGATCAGGCCCAAACCTCCTTCGATCCCGAATTCCCTGGTGTTCCCTTTCTTCTGATAGATGTCAAGTACAGAGGAGACTCGTCCGCCGTATTTTGCCGGAATACCCCCCTTGTAAAGAGTGAGATCCCGTATGGCATCAGGATTAAAGATCGAAAACAGACCGAAAAGATGACTACCGTTATAGATCGTAGCCTCGTCCAGGAGAATGAGGTTCTGATCTGCAGCACCCCCTCGTACATTAAATCCTGAAGATCCCTCTCCCGCATTCGATACTCCCGGGAGCAGCGTAAGCGCTTTAATGATGTCCACTTCTCCAAAAATGACCGGGATTTCCTTGATTCGAGACACTTTTAGCCGGGCAGTCCCCATCTGTGCATCAAAAATCCTTGTTCGGTCTGCATTTTCTGAAATAATGACCTCTTTTAGATCCTCAGCGGCAGGTGTCAGAGCGAATTTTACTTTTCGGTTTTCTTCTATAACCAAATCCATCCTTTGGGGGAGGTAACCCAGGTATGAGACCTCCAAAACTTGAGTTCCTGAGGGAAGCCGTAAAGAAAAAAAGCCATACTCGTTAGTGGTCGTTCCCGTCTGGAGTTCCGGGAACCAGATGTTGACCCCCGCCAGCCGCTCCTCTGTGACTGCATCGTGCACGGTTCCATGTAAGAGGAATTTTTCCTGACCCTGGAGTCCCACACTGAAGAAAGCGATCCAGAGGGTCCAGAGGAATCTCTTACTATATAGAGTACGTTTTTCGATAGCAGAATTCGAAATATATCTAGTCAAAAAGTGATTTGATGATTGTCCTGATCCCTTTGAACATGAAAAACACCGATAGAACCATAATTGCCAAAGCCAGCAACATAACGGGAATGAACCAGGGATGATCCTGATTCTTAAAGGAACTGGTGAGTACCAGAGGTCCCAGGAAGGTCAGGGGTAACGCTCCGGCCAGGTATTTTATCCCGTTCATAAGCCTGATCTTGTTGGTGTGCTTCATATCAAGAATCTGAAAGCTTAAAGATACAAATCCGTCGGTCAATTGATCAACATTGGGTCACAGAGTTAAACGAATGTCTCCATGATCATGTTATGTAGGCAGGGGGTTTCGGTTACTCTATGATCTCGAGATCAAGATAGATATTTCTCAGAGGCCAGTCACTCTGATCGGTCTTTACTTTTGCAATAGAATCCACCACCTCCATCCCGTCGATCACCCTTCCGAATACCGTATGCTCGTTATCCAGGTGATGGGCCCCCCTATCACTTTGGACGATGTAAAACTCATATGGAGAGGAGGCCTTGGTTCGATTCTGCTGACTGTACTTGGCGGCCCCCAGAGCCCCGCGTACGTGCCTGTGCCCCGCTTCGAATTCACTCGGAATGAGATAATCTCCGATGTAATGTCTTTTTTTGTTCGTTTCCGGAGTATCGGAATTTCCACCCTGAACTACAAAATTCTTAGCGACGCGATGGAAGAAGGTGTCATCAAAATAATCGTGCTTGACCAGAAAGATGAAGTTTGCCCTATGGAGTGGAGTGTCATGAAACAGCTCTAAATCAATGTTTCCGAACCGGGTCTTGATCCTTACCTTGTCCTCCGGGTTATTCCTCCCATACTCGGTCATAAAGGGAATGAATTCCTTCTGAACAATAAGAGGTCCCTCCGGTCTTTGCTTCCTCTTAGAAGAGCTCTTTTTCTTTTTCTCCTCCTGAGGTTGAGACTGCAGCTCCTCCTTCTTCTGCTTTTCCTCAGAAGTTTTTTCCACCTCATTTTTCTGGGAAGATTGCCTATCTTCACAACTGGTCAAAAGAAGCAGTACACAACAGCATGTCAAGAAGGATCTGATCATGGATTTCCAGGATTTTCTAAACAATAGCCCGAAAATAAGAAAAATTAACCTGCCTGGAGAGGCAGCTCACGAGAAATTGGCCCCCAGGTTCCGTGTGCAGGAGCTTCAAAAGATGGAAATTGAACAAAGAAATCCCAGACATGCGGCTGTTTTGGCCGTGTTCTATCCAGGGAGGAATAACCAGACCTACTTTATCCTTATCCTGCGCAAAACATATCCGGGGGTACATTCCAACCAAATAGGTTTCCCGGGGGGACGGGTGGAGAAGGCGGACCGCAATCTGGAGCAGACTGCGATCCGCGAGACCGAGGAAGAGGTTGGTATCCCGGCTGGTGAGATTGAAATCTTGGCAAAAATTACCCCCTTGTATATTCCACCGAGTAATTTCTGGGTGCAGCCATTTTTAGGCTGTACAAGAGCTACCCCCGAACTGATCCCTCAGGAAGAAGAGGTGGAAGCGATCCTGGAGGTCAATCTGGACGACCTCCTTCACGACTCCTGCCTAACAACGCGAAGCCTAAGTACATCCTACGCAAAGGAGGTCGAAGTTCCAGCATTTTTACTCGAAGGTCAGGTGGTTTGGGGAGCTACGGCCATGATGCTCAGCGAAATGAAAGAAATTCTTAGACGGGCGCTTTAAGATTAGAAAAACCTATCTTTGAAATCTGCAATCCCAGAGGCTATGGCGGTATTTAAGAAAGATCCTTTTGGGCAGTACCTTTTTATAAAGAAGTGGTTGATCCGGATTTTCGGTTTGCTTTCCCATAGACGCTACAGGGGTTTCAACGAACTCAAAATAGAGGGTTCTGAGATCATCAAGAATCTACCGGACAACAACGTGTTGTTTGTCTCCAATCACCAAACCTATTTTGCAGATGTCACTGCGATGTACCACGTCTTTAATGCCTCCCTCAGCGGACGGGTCGATTCTATCAAAAACGTAGGTTATCTCTGGGAGCCGAAACTCAATCTGTATTATGTGGCAGCGAAGGAAACCATGCGCTCAGGGCTCTTTACCAGAATGATGGCTTATGCCGGTGCAGTCTCCGTAGAAAGGACCTGGAGGGCAAACGGCAGGGAAGTCCAGCGTCCTGTAAACCAGGAGGATTCTGAAAACATCGGAATCGCCCTCCAGAACGGATGGGTTATTACTTTTCCACAAGGTACTACCAAGCCATTCAAACCGATTAGGAAAGGAACTGCACATATCATCAAAAGGTACCGACCCATTGTGATTCCAATTGTCATCGACGGTTTTCGTAGGTCTTTTGATAAAAAGGGCCTCCGGATCAAGAAGAGAGGGATTCTTCAGAGCTTTCAGATTAAAGAACCCCTTCAAATTGATTATGACCATGATTCTGTGGAGGACATAGTGGAGAAAATCGAATATGCCATAGAGCAGCATCCTTCTTTCCTCAAGGTATTGACCCAGGAGGAGCTTCAGGCAATGGAGGAATTGGATAAGACCCGGCGCTGGAACTATCGATCAGAGGAAGGCTGACCTTCGGTTAAAATTCCAGATCTTTCAGGGCTTTGTAATTTCGTTTAAGACGGCGAAGCAGAATGCCGTAGATCAGCCGGTAAAAGAACCATATCACCAGGAGAAAAAGGGATAGGATCAGAAAGCCTGCCACTACAAATTTCACCCAATCGGCCGAGTCAAAAGTATACTTTGCGGTCTCTTCGATTTGCTGCACGGCCACGTGATACTCCAGGGTATAGTAGGCATAAATCAGAGAGGTAACCCCTGAAGAGATTAAAACATACGCAATATAGTTTTTGACTGTTCTCCTTGTTCTGAGAATATTTTCCATCAGCGTTGCCGCATCATCGGTTGCTGAAATTTTCCTGTAATTGATGTAAAACTTCCAGACAAAAAAGAAGGTGATCAGATAACTTACGATATAGAGTCCGATGGAAAAGTTTTTAAGGTGCATTTTTTCCATGCGGTTCCAATACTCCTCATCTGCCAGAAAGATGCTGAGCATAGTGGAGAGGAGTAGTTCCAAAATACTGATGATGAAGATCCATTTTACAATCGAGGATGATCGCTTCCAAATCATCTTATAGATCTGATCATAAGAAAGGTGCGGAAGGCTTTCCTCATTCTTTCTCCAATGCTGTTTTAGAAGGTCAAGTTCTTTCATCGTTTAGGGGCTTAGGATATTCCTAAGTGCTTTTCTTACTCTGTTCATCTTTACCCTTGCATTGACTTCCGATATTCCGAGTGTTTCGGAAATTTCTTTGTAGGACTGGTCCTCCAGGTATAAAAACACCAGCGCCTTATCTATATCATTCAATTCTTTTATCGCTTTGTACATCAGTTTGAGCTGCTGCTCTTCTTCGTCATTATAATCCTCGGCCCTGATCCGAAAGCTTACCTCATCATAATCCTGGGTGCGAATTTCCTTTTTGGTTTTTCTGTAGAGCGTGATAGCCGTGTTAAGAGCGACTCTGTACATCCAGGTACTGAACTTTGAATCTCCTCTGAAATTTGGATAGGCCTTCCATAACTGAATGGTGATCTCCTGAAAAAGGTCGTTGTGCGATTCCTGATCATTGGTGTACATTCGACAGATCTTATGCACAATATTCTGGTGCTTCTCCAGATTACTGACAAATTTATGTTCCAGTTTTTCCTTCACAACAAGGTTTGCCTTTATATGTAGGGAAACCGGCTGTAATGTTACAAAAGACAATCCTAAACTTTGGGCCCTTTGGCCTTAAAATAATAACTTTATAGGAAGAAAACATGCAGCATAGATGAACATCCCAATCTCCAAATACCCCCGAGTTGTGATCATCGGTGGCGGGTTTGCAGGAATGTCCCTGGCAAATCATCTTCTCAAGGCCGAATTGCAGGTGGTCCTCGTGGATCGGCATAATTACCATACCTTTCAGCCTCTATTATACCAGGTCTCGACCTCGGGGCTGGAACCGGACTCCATTGCTTACCCTTTAAGAAAGGTGACCAGAAACAGCAAAGACGGTTATTTTCGCCTTGCAGAGGTTCAGCACATCGATCCTCAACGAAACATCATCCAGACTTCGATCGGAGAATTGGCTTTTGATTATTTGGTAATCGCCACGGGGTCGAAGACGAATTTTTTTGGGAATAAAAGCATTGAAGAGAATGGAATGTGGATGAAAACCATCCCACAGGCGCTAAACATCCGAAGTCTTATTCTTGAAAATCTGGAGCAGGCCGTATTCACGGAGGATGAGGGAAAACGCAGAATGCTTCTTAATTTCGTGGTTGCAGGAGCGGGCCCCACTGGAGTGGAACTTTGCGGCGCAATCGCAGAGGTTCGAAATCAGATCGTGCCCAAGGATTACCGGGACCTCGATCCCTCTGAGTTCGAGATCCATCTGGTGGAAGGACTCGATAGGGTGCTGCCACCGATGAGTCCGACGGCTTCCAGAAAGGCAAAAAAATTTCTTGAGGAACTTGGCGTGCAGATACATCTCGGTACAATGGTCGACAAGTATGACGGGAATACAGTCTATACCAATCAGGAAGGCCTTGTTTTCGAGACGGCGACCTTTATCTGGGCTGCGGGGGTTGCAGGGGCACCTGTCAAGGGATTAAACGCTTCCTCCCTGGTAGAGAAGGCAGACCGCTATGAGGTCAATGCCTTTAATCAGATTAGCGGTTATGAGAACATCTTTGCCATCGGAGATATTGCGCTGATGCAGACAGAAAAGTATCCGAAGGGGCATCCTATGGTTGCGCAACCGGCCATTCAACAAGGAAAGCACTTGGCAAAAAACCTGAAGCGGAGCCTGCGCGGGGAGCAGATGCTTCCGTTCGAATATTTCGATAAGGGAACCATGGCAACAGTAGGTCGAAACCGTGCGGTGGTTGACATAGGAAAACTAAGATTTGGGGGATTCTTCGCCTGGTTTGTTTGGATGTTCGTTCACCTTTACTTTCTGGTCGGGTTCAGAAACAGGCTGATCACCTTCTTCAATTGGGTATATAACTATGTCAACTTTGAAAAAGCCTCAAGACTGATCATCAGACCTTTCAAGAGTAACAAGGAAAATCTGGAGGTCGATCAAAAAAAGGTGTAGTGCTCATGCTGGAGCCGGATTACTCATTTAATGGTCTTCCTTCGGTTATTGGACTAAAGTATCCGCTTTCTGGAGAATGGTGTCTGCATCCGGCCTGAGGCTGTCGGACTCCAACTGAGATCTGTCCAGGCTGTCCCTGAGCGAAAGGGTATCTTGGGTGGTTTGAAGCGTTTTTTCCTCCACCGACATGATCTCAACATCCCCGGATTCTTCTTTGTTACCGCAGGATATTAAGAACAAGAAACCGAAGATCAAAGAATAAAAATTGGTTTTCATAACGAATCAGTCATTATTAATGTTTACCAAAAAAAAGCGGCTAAGAGGCCGCTTTCCTTTTTGTTGTATGGAAGCCGTTTTTTTACTGCGCTTGAATCACGCCACAGGCCAACCTGTTTCCGGCGGCGCCACTGGGCTGGGAACTAAAGTCGTCTGCTCCTGCATGTACAACTACTGCTTTGTCCACAATATTTTTTTCCGGATCTTCGCATCCTATACACCAGAGGTCAGTAGTGAAGGTGATGCTTCCTTCTCCTTCCGAATTGACATCGAAGTTACCAATGTCACCTCTGTGAAAGCCACTTTCACTTCCCCACTCTCCGTGATTTTCACCTGTAGGGTTCCAATGGCCACCGGCGGAAGAAGCATCTGCAGCTGAACAATCGCCAGTTTCGTGGAGATGGACTGCATGCTGTCCTTCTGGTAGGCCCTGGAATTCTCCAACCATAGTAACTTCTCCGTTTTCTTCGGTAAAGGTTACAGTTCCGGTAACACTGCTATTGTTCTTCGATTCCAGTGTCACCACCACTTCCTGGGCTTCTTCATTTTCCATGGCGGATTCTTCCTGAGTCGCATCCACGTTTTCTTCTACCCTATCCTCTGCAGTAGTGTTCTCGTTCTTACAGCTGGTAAGGGAAACAGCGGCGCAGATTATTAATGTTAAAAAAGATCGTTTCATCGCATTTGTTTTTCATGGTTAGTCAAAACGAATTTAGTCAGAACCCCCGCTTTTGCCAAAAAATTGGGTTTTGCTTAACATTTGATTTATGCTTTGGCAAGAGCGGTCTTAATGGTGATTTTATTGTGTAATGTTCGATGAACTGGGCATTTATCCGCAATTTCCAGAATTTTCGTTCTCTGGTCATCATCAAGATTGCCTTCGATTTCTATTCTTCTTTCAAAGAGATCAATCTTTGCAGAATTCCTTTCGCAGTTTTCACAGTCCCTGGCATGGGATTTCTGATGATTGACATGGGTTTCAACGTTTTTCAAAGGCCACTTTTTTCGACGTGCGTACATCTGGATGGTCATCGAGGTACATGCTGCCAGTGCAGCGGATATATAATCATACGGCGTGGGGCCGAATCCGTTTCCTCCAGCTTTTTCCGGTTCGTCTGCTAGAAAATAGTGTTTGCCCGCTCGCAGTTGCGTAGTGAATCCCTCTTCGCCAAGATTTGCTACAACTTCAAACTCCGTTTGCAACTCCTCAGGTTGGGGGATACTGAGGTAGCGGGAAGCCCAGGAGGCGATAACCTCTCCTGCATACTCTGAATCCACAGCATTGCTCAACAGATGATCAGCCCCATCCAGAGATACAAAACTTTTCGGGTGTCGTGCATTTTGGTACAATTCCTCGGCATTCTGAATCCCAACCACAGAATCCTGGGGTGCGTGCATAATAAGGAGCGCGACATCCAGTTCCCTGATCAAGGTTTTGAGTTCCTTAGTCTCCAGGTCCTTGAGGAACTGTTCCTTGATAGTGAAACTCCGTCCACCCAGGTCTACCTGTGCCATTCCGTTTTCTTTGATTTCTGAGATACCGGATTTGAGTAAGTGTCGGACATGCTGCGGAGTAGAGGGAGAGGCTATGGTAGCGACTGCTTTTACTTCGGGAAGCATTGCAGCGGCAAAGATGGCTGCTGCTCCCCCGAGGGAATGACCGACAAGAAGTTCAGGAGCACTGTACTCACTTTTGAGAAACTCGGCAGCAGCTACAAGATCTTCCACATTTCCAGAGAAATTTGTATCGGAAAAATCACCCTCACTTTCTCCCAGACCTGTAAAATCGAAACGCAAAACCCCATATCCATTCCGGCTCAGGGCCCTTGCAATATTCTTGACGGCAAAAAAGTTCTTGTTGCAGGTAAAGCAGTGGGAGAACAGCACGAAACTATGCGGTTCCTGATTTAGGGGCAATTCCAGGTATCCGGACAATTCTTCCCCTTTGGGATTTTCGAAGACTACCTTTTTATAGTTCATTTGATGGAAAATTAAAAAAGGGAAACCATCGGCTTCCCCTTTTTTATTACTGATTATAGGATCAACTGTTCCTGCGGAATCTGGAGTCGTCGAATTCCCCCCTGTCGTAGAAGGAGTCATCATCCCGGTAGTCCCGGTCCCTACGTTCCTCATAACCTCCCCGGGAGTCCTCAGCGGCAGTACCCCGCACCCTGTCGCGATCTGCTAAATCACGGTCTCGTCTCACCTCTCGTTCTCGATTGTCGCGATCTTCCCTGGTGCGATTATAGCTTTCTAAAACAACCACCTCATAATCCCGATCAACGTTATAACCTCTTTGCATTCTTTTGGTCTCTGCGAAGGTTCTATGGTCGATTCGGTCCGTATACACGTATTTCTGGTCTGTGTTCAGGTCGGCCAAACCGATAGGAATGATCAGATGGTTTTCCCCGTCTTTATTGATAAATTCATGAATTTCGGAGGAACGGCTGCTATAGGGATCGTGGTCTGCTTCGATGATGGAATCATCGACCTCTACGTCGAGATAAACCACCTTTTTACGATCCTTGTTTACAAGCAGGTTATCCACCTTTCCGATAACTCGGTTTTCCGCGTCTTTCACCTGCCATCCCCTTACGTCCGGATCATGACTGCTCACCTTGTAGTCTGACAATTCGTCCAGGTAATATAAATGTTTTCTCTTCTCACTCATAGCTTTAGTTTTAAAGGTTTGTATGTGCTGTATCTTCTATCTCCCTCATCGTAGGTTGCATTACGGCTACAGCATCTTCTGGTGTATCAGGAAATTCCGGTGGGTTGCTCACCGTTCAGGGACCGAACTTCTGATCCTGAATCGTAATTCCAGGAGAGCGTGTCATTTTGCTCTTCTTCCCATGTATCTGTGTTTTCATCTTCCATAACACCATCGTCGATTTGCTCGGTGTCAACCTCATCCATTACTTCTTCTTCCTCGTTGTCAAAGACAAGGAAATAAAGGATGGCCAATATGATCAGGACTAGGAGTATCCATGGCCAGATTGGCTTTTTCTTCTCAATATCTATTTCTGCCATAATTGTTGGTTTTTTAAAACGGTTGATTATTTGATTAGAAAGATTAAAATTAACGAATAGCACTTGCTATATGTTCTAACGGCTCCCTAAAAAATTGTTAATTAAGCACTAAAAGCAGGCTTTTTTTGAAATATTGCTTATTCTTTTAGTGATGCGGTGGCCTTGAATTCAGGAACCGCAATTTTGATCTTAACCGGTGCGATTTCTGCAGTGACTTTCCTCACCTCCCCACGATACTCCCCATCTATCTGAAAAGGAATCGATTTTTCACATTCAATGGTAATTCTGGAGGTCTGATAAATTTCCATGAAATCCCGGTTGATCTGCACCTCTTCACGAAAGGTTTTCAGGATCTCCCGGATGTTGAATTCTTTGAACACCAACACCTCGAATTTTCCGTCATCGTAGCTTCCATTCGGATTGATGGTAGAACCGGTGCCATATCGCCTGGCATTAGCCACGGCAACCAGAACCGCTTTTCTGAAAAGCGTTTTATCTTCAAATTCCAATTTGAACCCAAAGGGGAAATCGCTCTGAACCAGGGTCGGGATGGACTGAATAAGGTATCCCAGTTTTCCCCGTATATTCCCCTCCTGGTAATTTTTGATCAGGGCGGCATTAAGTCCTATGTCGCTTATATGTAAACAGTATTCATCATTAATCCTGATCACGTCGAGGTGGATAAAATGTTCCCCAAGCGCTATTTCCAGCCGTTCCTCCAGAGCATCAGGAAGATCAAGATTTTCAGCCAGGCCGTTTGCTGAACCAGCAGGAAGGATCCCGATGGGCAGCATTTCTCCCTGCAGGATCTCAGCAAGCAGTTTTATGGTCCCATCACCACCAGCCATTAAAAAGCGATTTGGCTGGTAATCCTTGGTGACCGCGGTAAGATTCTCCTTGTCGTTCTTTCCTGTGGTTTCAAATATTCGAAGTTGATGCCCTTTTTGTGAGGTGACCGATATCGCCAGGTCAATGATGGGTTTTTTGTCAACCGCACCTGACACAGGGTTGACAACCATTAAAATCTTCTGATTTGTGGACATTTTCACATTGCTTGTGTCTAAAAATACTTATTTTGGAAGGTACACCAGGTTAAGAAAAAGCAAATATGAAGCTTGACATCAAACTCTATAGAGGATATGTGAACGACCAGGAACTAATCGTTTTTGGTCATGTCTTTAAATCCTGGGCACCTGACAAGTATGAAATCGACGGGAGAGGCTACCGACACATCAAATCGGTCTACAAAATGTTTACCATCAGCCCGATCAAGAATGCCAGAATAACGCTTAGGTTCAGGGACCTCGAGGTCTCCTCTAAGACTCTGGATGACGGGTATTTCAGGTTTGTAATCCCGTACAATGAATTCCTTGAGAGCGGGTGGCATCCCTATGAAGTGTACTGCCAGATCGGAACCAAGGGAATCGTGGAAAGAGGAGAAATCCTAAAACCGTTTAAGAGTAAGCTTGGAATCGTCTCGGATATTGATGATACCTTCTTGATTTCCCATACCCATAGTTTCTGGAAGAAATTATATGTCCTGCTTACTCAGAATCTTAACAACAGAAAAATATTCGACGAGGTGGTGCCCCATTATCAGGCGCTGAGCCGAGCAGGGATGAAGGAGGCGGGTAAATTCAATTCCTTTTTTTTTGTATCCAGTAGTGAATGGAATCTTTATGAATTCATCCTCCAGTTCGCGGCCCTTCATCAGCTTCCCAAGGCGGTTGTAAAACTAAAGAAGATCAAGACGGGAATAGGAGATTTTCTTTTTACAGGCCGCGGCGGACATGACCACAAATTCATCAAGATCAAGGATATCATCTCATTCTATCCGCAGCTGGAATACATCCTGCTGGGAGACGATTCCCAAAAGGATCCGGATATCTATGAAAGGATCTGCAAGATATATCCACGAAATATCAGGGCCATTTATATCCGCCAAACCAGGAGCAAAAAGAAAAGAAGTACCATGGACGTCTTGGAAAATCTTGAAGATCTTGGCGTAGCGACGTGTTACTTTAGAAACAGCGCAACGGCTATAACACATTCCAAAAAGATCAATATTATTTGAGCGGATATTAATCTCTAAAGGTGTCAGAAGGAAAGACCACCACGCTTTCGTTTCCATTCTTGCCAACTGCCGCAACCCCGAAATAATAGTTGTCAATTACGAATCCCTCCAGGGTATAGTGATCGACCTTTCCGACAAACCGGGAATGTTCCCACTGAGGGGAAGTGGTCTTTCTCCAGTAGATCTTGTATCCTGCGAGATCTTCAGCATCAATCGTTGTCCATCGGAGTTTAGCTGCAGGCTCGACGATACCGCCGATTGAAACTTTTTCCGGAGCGGGGGGTGCCCAGGCCAGGGCCGCCATAGTAATGGCATTGACAGCTGTCAGTTTTTCCGCATAATCGAAATTCACATGCTCCAGGACATCCCCATAGGCTATACCATCTTCAACGCGTATGTCCTGATGCTGCCAGTTATAATTTTCATGAGCCTCCATAATCCGCACCCCAGGAAATCCAAGGTCGTTGAAAGGCCGATGATGACCTCCTCTTCCGAAACGGTCAAGGCGGTAAATCATCATCGGGTTCATCCAGGGCATATAAGTAGTGGTCATACGGTGGATATAGCGGGCAAGTTGACGGGAAATCCCGTCTACTTCACCTCCATAGTACCTGCGCATCGTTCTCTCCTGCTCGGTTTCTGTAGGAGGTACAGGTTCTGAAAAGATTCTGAAACTACGGTTGTCTATTACCCCATCTACGCCTTGTATGTTTCCAATCATGTCGTTATTAAGCACCCCGATGATCTCCCAGCCTTCTTCCTTGGCCATTTCTGCGAAACCTTTTCCACCGAAAAGACCCTGTTCTTCTCCAGAGAGTCCGAGGTAGACGATACTGCTGTCAAACTCGTATTGGGAGAGTACCCTGGCTGCCTCCATCACCCCGGCCATTCCACTGGCATTGTCATTGGCTCCAGGGGCATCCGTGGTATAATCCATGGTATTACTTGCCCTGGAATCGATATCCCCGCTCATTATGATATACCTGTTGGGGTACTTCGTTCCTCTTTGAATGGCAACTACATTGACAATCCAGGCATCCTTCGGAACTCTTCTGTTACCCTCCTTTGTCACAAAATTCTTCTGGTAAGAGACTTCGAGGCAGTCTCCGCAGGATTCCGAAATCTCTTCGAAATCAGCTTTGATAAAACGCCGTGCCGCCCCGATTCCCCGGGTGTCAGAGACCGTATCGCTGAAGGTGTTCCTGGTACCGAAACCGGCCAATCTGGCAATATCCTCCTCAATACTGTCCGCAGAAACCGCCTCTATAATGTCATAAATTCTAAGATCCACCTGTGGGGGAGCTTTTTCCTGTGCGGCAAGGGTTAGGCTGAAGACAAGGCTGAGACAAAGCATGAATTTATTGTGCATAACATTAGGGTTTTTTCCAGTCAGCAAAATACCATTTTATAATAAACAAAAAAAGCTGCCTCCGGGCAGCTTTCTCTCTGGCGATACATTTTTTCAGTAAATGATCTTGTCATCTCCGTCCATTTCAGCCTTTACTCTGGTGGACTTTCCTTTAATCTTGGACTTCACGGAGTCATACTTATGAGAAATGTCGTTCGAAAGATCATTGAATTTTCTTTTGGTGCCATTCATGTACTCATTGCTCTTGTTGGCGATCGATCTGCGGGTTTCGGTACCTTTTTTAGGGGCAAACAACATGCCTACTGCAGCACCAGCCGCAGCTCCGGAAAGGACACCTAACAAAATTTTTCCTGCTTTCATTTTCTTGGGATTTAGTTCTACTTTTTGTTCCTTTTTAAATCTACTTCAAATTTGAGGTTTTGTACAGGAATCCTTAGTTAAGGTTGCATTAAATTTTTTCAGGTTTGCCGGAAGAATTAACAACAATTCTTAAAAGAATACAACTCAATGGGTCAACCTGGTAAATTGCGATAACAATTCGCGTACTTCTTCTACATCATTCACAAAATATTTTGCTTCTGTTTTGTTCATTCCAACTTTGACGGTGGTGGTATATTCCGGAAGTTCTGTAAAGAGATATTCATCAGTCCAGTCATCCCCGATGGCAAAAATAAAGTCATATTTTTCTACCAGAAGCTTGTTGGCTGCTTTTCCCTTATTAACACCGCTGTTCTTGATCTCAAGAACCTTGTTCCCCTGCAGTACGCTGAGTCCGTGATTCGAAATCATATCCCGAAGCACCGTGGAAAGCTCGTTCGCACGCACTTCACCGAGTTCCGGATTAGCCTTTCTGTAGTGCCAGGCAAGGGAGTAATTTTTTTCTTCAATGAAAGTACCGGGAGTGCGATCTACAAAAGTTTCCAGAACCGGCCGAATGGTTTTCATCCAGCTGTTGTTAAGATTTTCCGTGAGTTTCCACTGCTCATTTACCGGCCGCAGCCAGACTCCATGCTCCGAAATGAGTTCAACCGGTATATTTCCCCACCAGGTCCCAAGGGTTTCCTTGTCCCGGCCACTGATCAGGACAACCCTGGTATTCTTCTGTTCTCCCAGCCGCCGGACCAGATCGAGAAGCTCTTTATCAGGGCGTGCTTCGTCGGGTTTGTCAACAAAATTTCGCAGGGTACCATCGTAGTCCAGGAACAGAATTCTCCTGCTCGCCGCGCTGTACTTGTCAAAGAGGTCCTTTTTGATGTTCTTGGTCAGTTCGATGGCTTTGAAGGATTGTCTTGAACCTCGGGTTTCCTTAAGGTTTTTCATAAAATCCCGGGCCCATTTTTCCACGTTGTACCGTTTCAACCTCCGCTGAAGAACCTTATTTCTTCTCTTCTGTTCCTCCTCTGGCATCTCCAGAGCGAGTTTAATCGAATCCACGATTTGCTCAAAATTATTGGGATTGATGATCAATGCCTCATTGAGCTCATGGGCGGCCCCTGCCATCTCGCTAAGGATAAGGACTCCCGTTTGGTCCGCTCTTGTAGCGAGGTATTCTTTGGCCACGAGATTCATTCCATCACGGGTCGGGGTAATCAGGGCCACGTCGCTTGAAGTGTAGAGGTCTATAAGATTTTCGAAAGGCATCGCACGGTAGAAATACCAGATCGGGGTCCAGTTGACGGTTGCGAATTGGCCATTGATCCTTCCGACCAACTCGTCCACCTCCTTCTTGAGAAGCTGATACTGAGGCACGTCGGTCCTGGAAGGTACAGCAAGCATGATCAGTCGGACCTTCTCCTGGTATTCCGGATATTTCTCGAGAAAATAACCATATGCCCGTATCCTATTGGCTATTCCTTTTGTATAATCCAGGCGGTCGATCGAGAGGATCAACTTGGTATTGCGGGTGACATATTTGTGATAGTCAAGTTTTTTCTGGATTTCGGTGTTCTCGCTCCTGGGTTGGGTTCTATGTTCTAAGGCAGCCTTCCGGAACTTCTGATAATCAATCCCCATCGGGAAGGAGTCAGTTTTTATGATCCTGCTGCCAAGATTGATCGAGTTGAAGTTGATATCATACCGAAGGATGCGATTAACAGATCTCAGAAAATGACGTTCATAATCATAAGTGTGAAAACCGATTAGGTCTGATCCCAGCATTCCCCGAAGAATTTCCTCCCGCCATGGAAGGGTTCGAAAGACTTCGTAAGAGGGAAAGGGAATATGATTGAAAAAACCGATGGTGACATTTTTCTTCCGGCGCCTGATCAGGTGGGGAAGGAGCAGGAGTTGATAATCATGAACCCATACAATATCGTCCTCTTCTAGGTATTCCAGGACCGTTTCCGCATACTTTTCATTGACCTGTTGATAGGCCTCCCAGTATTCCGGGTGGAATTCCGTATACTCCATGAAATAATGGAATAGGGGCCAGATCGTCCTGTTGCTGAAGCCATAGTAGAATTTTTCAATATCCTCAGAATCCAGCGAAACGGAAACACAATCCTGGTGTCTTACTTTCTGGTTCACTTCCTGTTCCAGGTCTTTCGGGATGTCTTCCGAGGCTATTCCGGTCCAGCCGATCCAGATACTGTCTCCTTCCTCATGAAAGCTCTTTAGGCCCGTAGCAAGACCTCCCACACTGGGCGTAACTTCTATATCTTTTCCTGAAATGTTAATCTGTAAGGGTAGGCGATTTGAAATAATAATTGTTTTACCCATAATGAATTTTCAACGTGTTCCGTCAATTAGGTTTTCCTTAAATTTCCGAAAATTTAGAACAGCACACCACGCATTTAAAAGAAATTTAATAGAAATGGACAATTTGAACTATGGCATCATTGGAAATTGTACCAGTGCTGCATTGATTTCAAAGGAAGGCTCCCTGGACTGGTGTTGCCTGCCCAGGTTTAACTCAGCTTCCGTGTTCGCTAAGCTTCTTGACCCGGAAAAAGGAGGGAATTTCGCCATCAAAGTCGATTCCGAATATTCCATTACTCAGGAATATCTGGGGAAGACCAATATTCTACGAACCCTTTTTGAAAAGGGGTCGGCTTCCTTCGAACTTCTTGATTTCATGCCCAGATACCGGGAGGAAGATGGCGATTTCTATCATCCTCCGGATGTGATCCGACTGGTCCGGATTCTGAAAGGCCAGCCCGTAATAAGGGTTCAATATGATCCACGGTTGAATTATGCCCGTGAAGAAACCCGGACTGAAAATCATGAATTTTTTCTGAAGAGCACGATCCGTGAGGGCAAATATGATTCGCTATACCTGTACAGCAATCTCGGGTTGGACGATATTTTGTACGGAAAGGAGATCACCTTGAAGGAGGATGCCTATTTTCTTATGGGATATCATGAGAAACTGCGGGATCAGGACCTGGAAAGGATCCATCTAAAGTTCCAGAGGACCAGGACGTACTGGATGAACTGGAGTGAACACACCACCCGGTTCTCCAAGTATAACAAAGAAATCAACAGAAGCGCGCTCGTGTTAAAGGTACTGAGTTATGACAAAACAGGCGCGGTTTTAGCGGCAGCAACCACTTCTCTTCCAGAGACCATTGGAGAAGTGAGGAACTGGGATTACCGGTTCTGTTGGATCAGAGATGCCTCGATGGTCATCAAGGTGCTTTCAAGCCTTGGTCACAGGGAATCCGCAGAAAGATACCTCCAGTTTATTATTGACCTGATCCCGAATAAGGATGAAAAACTTCAGATTATGTACGGGATCAATGGAGAAAAAGAGCTGACGGAACACATCCTGGACCATTTGGAGGGCTATGAGAATTCGAAGCCGGTTCGAATAGGAAACGCTGCTTATGTGCAAAAGCAGAACGATATCTACGGAATCCTGATGGAGGTGATCTTCCAGCAGTTCGTCCAATTTGAGACCAAACTCGAAAACAGTGAGGAACTCTGGACCATCGTAAGGGGAATAGTCCGGATTGTTGAGGCGCACTGGAGGCAGCCAGATAAGGGAATCTGGGAATTCCGGACGGAGCAGAGGCATTTTACCTTCTCAAAACTTCTTTGCTGGGTTGCGGTCGACAGGGCAGTGAAGATCGGCGAAATCCTGCGCAACGGTATCAACGACAGGAAATGGAAGGACCTCAGACAGGAGATCTATGACGACATTTATCAGCATGGTTGGAATGAGGATCTTGAAGCCTATACCCAGTCCTACGGATCGACGGACCTGGATGCCTCAGTCCTGCTGATGGAAACCTATGGGTTTATCCGGGCTAAAGACCCGAGATTTGTAGGTACGGTCCGGGCAATAGAAAAAGATCTCTGCTATAACGGTCTGCTGTACAGATATAAGAACAAGGATGATTTTGGTCTTCCTTCTTCTTCATTTACCATTTGTACCTTCTGGTTTATCAATAGCCTCTACAAAATAGGGGAGCGGCAAAAGGCAGTGAAAATGTTTGAGGAACTTGTTTCTTACAGTAATCACCTCGGCTTGTTCAGTGAGGATCTCGATTTCAGAACGAAGAGGCTACTGGGAAATTTTCCACAGGCATACTCACACCTCGCCCTGATCGAAACAGCCATGAACATCAGCCAGGGGGAAACCTCGCATGAACGCTTATCTGCCATTTTGGAGGCAGAGGAGTTCTAGGAAGCAAGGCCTTCTTTTGAAGGCCTTCATCATCTTTATTTCTCTATGGGTTCAGTAACAGAAAGTGTTTTCTGAAATCAGTCGATCCGCAATTTTGTTTCGAAGGTCCACCACATTGGGATAGTTATCATATTTAGTAAACCGTTTGAGACCCATGAGCATCATTCGCTGTTCATCCCCATCGGCAAGGGAAATGATTCCTTCTCTTGCCTTGGTGGTAACGAGATTTACCGCATTGTACAGATACAACTTCGCCATGGCAATTTGTTCCAGCTGGTTTTCTTCTCCAAGGCGTTGTACATTCTTGATCGTTCTTAGGATTCCCGATTCTGCCATGTAGATCTCAATGAGGATATCTGCAGAAGCCAAAAGGAGCTGTTGCTGATCTTCCAGGTCTGGTCCGAATTTTTGTACCGCCCCCCCTGCGACCATAAGAAATACCTTCTTCAATTTTCGGATCATTTCGAGCTCTTCTGAAAGTATTTCCTGGTAATCTGGTTTATCGAAGGAAGGAATGGAAGTAAGTTGCTCCCGGACGTCCATTGCTGGCCCCATCAAGTCAACATGACCTTTCATCGCCTTCTTGATCAGCATTCCGACGCACAGCATTCGGTTGATCTCATTGGTGCCTTCATAGATGCGCGTGATCCTTGCATCCCTCCAGGCTGACTCCATTGGGGCATCCGCCGAAAACCCCATCCCTCCGAAGATTTGGATCCCTTCATCAGTACAGTTCTGGAGATCCTCTGAGGCGGCCACTTTCAGGAGCGAGCATTCAATAGCGTATTCCTCCACTCCTTTCAGCTCAGCTTCCTGATGTCCCGCCCCCGCCTGTGATCTCAGAAGGATTCGCTGTTCGATATCCCCTGCCGCCCGATAAGTAGCGGATTCTCCGATATAAGCTGAGGTTGCCATCTCTGCCAGTTTGGATTTTATAGCTCCGAAACTTGCGATGGGAGAACCGAATTGAACCCGATCGTTCGCGTATTTTACCGCGGCATCTATCGTTCTTCGCTGGGCATCCAGACAGGCCCCGGCAAGTTTAATTCTTCCCACGTTGAGAGCATTCATCGCTATTTTAAAGCCATTTCCCCGATCCGAGAGCATGTTTTCCACCGGAACTTTGGTATCGTTGAAGAAGACCTGACGGGTAGAGGAGGAGTGGATCCCCAGTTTCTTCTCCTCCTCTCCCAGAGAGATCCCATTCTCGGGATCAAACTCAACGATAAAACCTGTAATATTCTTGTCATCCTCAATTCGCGCGAAAACGATCATCAGGTTACAGAATCCTGCATTGGAAATCCACATCTTCTGACCACTGATGCTGTAATGGGTTTTATCTGCTGAAAGAACGGCTCTGGTTTTTCCTGAATTCGCGTCGCTTCCCGCCCCGGGTTCCGTAAGGGCATAGGATCCGAACCACTCCCCAGAGGCCAACTTCGGCAGGTACTTTTTTCTTTGCTCCTCAGTCCCGTAAAGGCTGATGGGAAGAGTACCGATCCCGGAATGGGCGCCAAAGGCAGTAGAGAAGGATCCGGTCACCCCAGAAATATAATCCACAACGATCATCGTCGCGATAAATCCCATTCCCAGACCTCCGTATGCTTCGGGTACAGAGACACCCAGAAATCCCATTTCCCCGGATTTCCTCAGCAGGTCCTGGGTAAGCTGGTAATTCTTCTTCTCGAATTCCGGTTTCCTCGGGGCGATTTCCCGATCGACAAATTCGATCACCGAATCCCGCATGAGTTTTTGTTCATCAGTAAGATCTTCAGGGGTAAAGACCTCTTCAGGTCCTATTTCCTTGACCAGGAACTGACCTCCGCGTAGCGGTTCCTTTTCCGAATGCTCTTTTTCCTTATTCATCGTTTTTTTGAATTATAGTCATTATCTCAGGAATTCGTATATACCAGCAGCTCCCTGGCCTGTCCCGACGCACATGGTGACCATACCATACCGGTCCCCCAAGTTTTTTCGTCTCATCTGATCTAAAAGCTGGACTGAGAGCTTTGCACCGGTACAACCAAGAGGATGGCCCATAGCGATGGCTCCTCCTGTAGGATTGACCTTTTCCGGGTCCAGATCCAGGTCCTTGATCACAGCGACTGCCTGGGCAGCAAATGCCTCATTCAATTCGATGATCTCCAGATCCTTAGTGTTCAGACCCGCCTTTTCGAGTGCACGGGGTATGGCATGAATGGGACCGATACCCATAAGTCGCGGTTCCACCCCTACAACAGCGTAACTGACCAAACGTGCCACCGGTTCAAGATTCAGCTCTTTTACCAGGTCCTCACTCATTACCATGGCGAAAGCTGCACCGTCGCTCATTTGAGAAGAATTACCCGCGGTGACGCTGCCACCCTGGGAGAAAACAGGTTTCAGGTTAGCCAGAGCTTCAATGGAGGTGTCTGCCCTCGGTCCTTCGTCTTTGGTGACTACGTAAGATCTTTTTCGTTTTCTTCCTTCCGGATCGACAAAAACCTCCTCCACCTCAATCGGAACGATCTGATCTTCGAACGCCCCCTCCTGCTGAGCCTGAAGTGCCTTTTTGTGCGAGGAAAGGGCAAACTCATCCTGCTGTTCTCGAGTCACCCCATATTTTTCAGCAACTGCCTCTGCGGTTAAACCCATTCCCCAGTAATATTCCTCGCGTTTGTCTGAGGTTAATTTGTAATTCGGGACCGGTTTAAAACCTCCCATAGGAATGTAACTCATGCTTTCTGTTCCTCCAGCAATGATACATTCTGCCATCCCACTTTCTATTTTAGCCGTAGCGATTGCAATAGTCTCCAGCCCCGAAGCACAGTACCGATTGACAGTCATACCCGGCACCTTTTCCGTATCAAGTCCCATCAATGAAATAAAGCGACCCACATTTAGCCCCTGTTCTGCCTCCGGCATGGCATTGCCCACGATAACATCGTCGATCCGGTTCCTGTCAAGCTGAGGAAGTCTCTCCATCAGATATTGGATGGTGCTGGCAGCCAGGTCATCCGGCCTGGTGAACCGGAAGACTCCTCTAGGAGCTTTTCCTACGGCGGTTCTGTATGCTTTTACGATATATGCTCTCTTCATGTCTGATTTTTTTAATCTTTTGAACGCTTAGCCATTAATTCCTGAGGGGTTTTCCTTTCTGCAGCATATGCTGTAACCGTTCAAGGGTTTTTCGTTCTCCCGTAAGAGATAAAAATGCTTCCCGTTCCAGATCAAGCAAATATTGTTCGCTGACATAGGAGTTAGCCGAAAGATCACCCCCTGTCATCACATAGGCGAGTTTATTGGCCATTTTCTTATCGTGTTGGCTGATAAAGTTTCCGGCGAGCATCTGGTCAGTACCTACGTAGAAAGCTCCCAGAGCCTGCCTTCCCAACACCTTGACATCTCGGCGTTCGATGGGTTTGGTATAGCCGTTCTCCGCCATTAACAGGGCTTGTTTTTTAGCCATGGCCAATTGGCGATCGGGATTTACCACAATTACGTCCCGGCCTTTTTTGAGGATACCAAGATCAAAAGCTTCATATGCAGAGGTAGACACCTTGGCCATTGCGATGGTCAGGAAGTATTCCCTGAGGCTATTGAGTTCCACATCATCCTTTCGGAACAGTTCAGATGCCCTTAGGGTCATTTCTTTTGTTCCACCCCCTCCCGGGATTACCCCTACACCGAATTCGACCAAACCGATGTACGTCTCAGCTGCAGCTACCACCTTATCAGCATGCAAAGCCAGTTCGCACCCTCCTCCAAAGGTCATCGAATGGGGTGCGGCAACTGTAGGAATAGAACTGTAGCGCATGCGCATCATCGTATCCTGAAAATATTTAATGGCCGCATTAAGCTCGTCGTATTCCTGCTCGACAGCCATCATAAAGATCATGCCTATGTTTGCTCCCACTGAAAAATTCTTTCCGTTGTTAGCCACCACCAGCCCCTGGAATTCCTTCTCGGCGAGATCGAGAGCTTTATTGAGACCGTCGAGAACATCACCCCCGATGGTATTCATTTTACTGCGGAACTCCACATTGAGGATTCCGTCACCGAGATCCTCCACAACTACGCCATTATTGCGGAATACCTGTTTCGACTCCCGGATATTGTCCAAAATGATGAAGTTATCCTGCCCGGGTTTTTCCAAATAATCCTGCTTGTCAATGTCATAATAATGACTCCGCCCATCTTCTACTTTGTAAAAACTGGAAATTCCTTTTTGAAGCATCTGTGCCACCCAATCGGCCGGCTGATGGTGCTGCGCTTTCATGATCTCCAACCCATTCTCCACTCCGACGGCGTCCCAGATTTCGAAAGGGCCGTGTTCCCACCCGAAGCCCGCTTTCATCGCATCATCTATTTTGTAGAGTTCATCAGTGATTTCGGGAATCCGGTTGGATGCGTAGGCGAAAAGTGCCGAGAAGGTCCTGCGGTAGAATTCTCCTGCCTTATCGGCACCCGCCAATAAAACTTCGAACCGATCCTTTACCTCTTCTATGGAGCGGGTCTTTTCAAGAGTAGGGAAGGAGCTCTTCTTTTGCGGCCTATAGGCCAGGGTCTCCAGGTCAAGCGCAAGAATTTCACTTGATCCATCTTTGTTCCTGTTTTTTTTATAAAACCCCTGGCCGCTTTTACTTCCATACCATCCCTTATCCATCATCTCCTTTATATAGGCCGGCTGGGCGAACAATTCGTGTGCCTCATCTTCCGGGACACCTTCATAAAGACCATTGGCTACATGTACCAGCGTATCGAGGCCCACTACATCTACAGTCCGGAAAGTCGCTGATTTGGGTCTCCCGATAACGGGGCCGGTAAGTTTGTCTACCTCTTCTATGCTCAGTCCCATCTCCTTCATGGTGTGGAACAGACTCATGATACTGAATATGCCAATCCGGTTCCCGATGAAGGCTGGAGTGTCCTTGGCCACTACGGTTTTTTTGCCGAGGAACTTCTCGCCGTATCCTTCCAGAAATTCGATGAGGTCGGGGGCGGTGTCCGGCCCAGGAATGATTTCCAAAAGTCGGAGGTATCGGGGAGGATTGAAAAAATGTGTCCCACAGAAGTGCTTTCTAAAGTCTTCGCTGCGGCCGTCACACATCTTTGCGATAGGAATTCCTGAAGTATTGGAAGTGACGATAGTACCGGGCGTACGGAATTTCTCCAATTGAGCAAAGACCTCTTTTTTCACATCGAGCCGTTCAACAACTACCTCAATTATCCAGTCAACCTCGGAGATACCTTTAAGATCGTCCTCCAGATTCCCGGTCCGGATCCTTTGGGCGAAGTCCTTATGGTAGATCGGAGAAGGATTGGATTTTAAGGCGTTCTTTAAGGAGTTATTGACAATCCTGTTCCGAACAGATGGACTTTCCAGATCAAACCCTTCTTTTTTCTCTTCCGGAGTAAGTTCCCGGGGAACAATGTCCAAAAGAAGGACCTGAACCCCGATATTGGCAAAATGACAGGCTATTCCACTCCCCATAATGCCAGAGCCGATAACTGCAACTTTATTTATCCGTCTTTTCATTGATATAAATTTTGGTCCGAATACCCTTTCAGGTACCTGAATGAATCTTTTTGGTCGCGACAAGGTCCATGATTTTATTGGCCACCTCGATAAATTTCTGGAGGTCTTCCTCCGGTATTTCCTTTTTTACTGCTTCATCGAAAGAAATCACGACGCTCTTGGAATAATCCCTCATTTCTTTTCCAAACTCCGTCAGATGGATCAGAACGCTGCGTCCGTCCGCAGGATTTTTACTTCTTCTGATCAGTCCTTTTTCCTCCATGGTCCTCAGGGTTCTGGACAGGCTGGTAGCCTCCATTCCCATCTTGGGACCCAGAGAGGTTGACGGGGTTCCTTTCTCCGGATCAATACTGAGCAGGGCGAATCCTGTAGCCATCGTACTTCCCGCCTTATTGGCTTCTTCATTGTACATCTTGGCTACGGCGATCCACGTCGCCCTTAAGACATAATCGATGGTCCTTTCCTTCATCTTACCAAATGTAGATATTTTTTATTATGCACGCATAGTAAAAACCTTAAAGTTTCTTCCGATGAAACAAAAATTCTGAACCATATTTTCCGGAATTGGGGGTTTGCCGGAGGAACCTCTTTTAATATCTTTACGGCAAAAGTTCCGCGTCATGCTCAATTACCCGATAAAGTTTCAGCCCATTCTTCAGGAAAAGATCTGGGGAGGCCAAAAACTATCGCACTTATTAGGAAAGCCCTCTGAATCTGAAGCTCTTGGGGAAAGCTGGGAAATCTCCGGAGTGAAGGGAAACATTTCAGAGGTGGCCAATGGGGCTTTGGCCGGTAAAGATCTTCGCCAGCTCCTCAGTACTTTTCAGGCCGAACTTGTGGGAAGGCAGGTGCTTCGGTCTTTTGGTCAGGAGTTTCCGTTGTTGATCAAGTTTATAGATGCCAAGAGCGATCTTTCTGTTCAACTGCATCCCGACGACAGGATAGCCCAAGAGCGTCACGAATCTTTCGGAAAAACGGAAATGTGGTATGTGATGCAGGCAGATCCTGGAGCCCGTCTCAATATCGGGTTCAACCGTTCAGTGGATAAGACGGAGTACCTGAGCCATCTTGAATCCGGAAAGATTATCGATCTGCTGAACTTTGTAGAGGTCGACAAAGGGGATGCTTTTTTTATAGCTCCAGGTAAGGTACATGCCATTGGGGGAGGGGTACTGATTGCTGAAATTCAGCAAACTTCGGACATCACTTACCGGATCTACGACTGGGACCGGACAGATGACAGTGGGAAACCAAGAGAACTCCATACCGAGCTCGCGCTTGAGGTCATCGATTTTGAAAAGAAGGAGGATTACCGCAGACCATACAAGAAAATCAGGAATACCCCCTCCAATATAGCTTCCTGTCAGTATTTCACCACTAATTTCCTTCCGGTCACCGGGATAGTAGAACGGAATCTGAGCAAGCTGGATTCCTTCGTGATCTACATGTGCGTGGAAGGAACGGCAAGTATTGAAATCTTCGGCAATAAAGAAACCATCAAGACAGGGGAAACTCTTTTAATACCTGCCAGCGCACCTGAAGCTGTGATCCTGGCTGAAGATGCCTCCCTGCTGGAAGTCTACATCTCCTGAGCTAATCCTGGCATTCCATTATAACTGTCTAGGAAAAATTTTGTCGTACAGGGGTTTATAGATCTGGATGATGTTCCTTCGTTTGAGTTTCATCGTTGGGGTCAAATGACCTCCCTCTATGCTCCAGACGTCGGGGGTAAGCTCAAACCTTTTGATTTTTTCCCAGTTTCCAAACTTCTGATTATAGAAATCCACCTCTTCCTTGATACGCTGGACCACCTCCGGATTCTCTATCAGCTCCTGATTCGACTCCCCGATATCCAGATGCTTTCTCTTAGCCCATTCCCTCAGGAACTCGAAATTGGGTTGAATAAAAGCAGCAGGCATTTTTTCGCTTTCCCCGATCACCATAATTTCCTCTATGAACCGGGATTGTTTCATCTGGTTTTCAATAAGCTGAGGAGCGATGTATTTCCCCCCTGAGGTCTTGAACATCTCTTTCTTCCGATCGGTGATCTGAAGAAAACCATCCTTGTCGATGTTTCCGATGTCTCCGGTATGGAAAAAGCCTTCTTCATTGATGACCTCCCGGGTTTTTTCAGGATCCTTATAATATCCTTTCATAACGTTGGGGCCTTTGCAGAGGATTTCCCCGTCGGGGGCTATTCGGACTTCGACCTCCTTGATGACCCGTCCAACAGTTCCAATTCTGAATCCTCCGTTGCGCTGGTCATTCACGGAAATAACCGGGGCGGTTTCGGTAAGGCCATAGCCTTCCATGACCGGAATCCCGGCAGCAGCAAAAACCCTGGCCAGGCGCGGTTGCAAGGCTGCACTTCCTGATACGATGAGCTCGATTCTTCCGCCCAATCCTTCTTTCCATTTGGAGAAGATGAGCTTTCGGGCCAGTGAAAGCTTGAATTCATACCACCAGCCATTGGCACCATAGGGTTCATATTCAAGACCCAGGTCTACCGCCCAGAAAAAAAGCTTCTTTTTAATCCCTTCAAGAGCAGAACCTTTGGCGATGATCTTTTCGTAAACTTTTTCTAGCAGCCTTGGAACTGCAGAAATCACATGGGGACGGACTTCTTTTAAATTGTCGCTTACCTTTTCGATCGACTCTGCGAAATAAATCGAGACGCTATAGTACTGGTACAGGTATAGAATCATCCTCTCGAAAATATGGCAAACCGGCAAAAAACTAAGTGCGGTGTATGTGCCAAAGTCAAAGGGAACCCGGTCCGAACTCAGCATGACGTCTGAAATCACGTTTTTGTGCGTCAGCATGACCCCTTTTGGTTTTCCTGTTGTTCCCGAAGTATAGATCAAGGTGGCCAGATCTTCCTCGCCTACCTTGGATTTTCTGGTCTCTACTTCTTCCTGGAGCGCATTGTCCTGCCCGAGATCCAGGATTTCCGTCCAGTTTCTACAACCTGGAATTTCTTCAAAGGAATAGATTTCCTTAAGACTGGTTCTGGACCTGATCGAGTTCAACTTTTTCAGGATCCCCTTATCTGAAACAAAACAGTATATCGCTTCACTGTGGTTGAGAACGTACTCGTATTCCTCTTCGGAAATAGTAGGATAAATGGGAACATTCTGAGCGCCAACCTGTAGAATTCCGATGTCCAGAACATTCCATTCGGTCCTGTTGGATGTGGAAATAACCGCAATCTTATCATTTGGCTGGACGCCCAGTTTAAGAAGTCCCCGACTCACCGCATTGGCTTTGTCGACATATTCCTGGGAGGACAATGCCTTCCACTCCCCATCCACCTTAGAAACAAGGGATTTTTCCAGGGCCGCGTTTTGCAGTTGGAAGTAGGGGATATCAAAAAGTCTTTTGATTTCGGTCATGAAGTTTTTCTTAATCTATTTGCAAATTAGGAAAAGATGTTCCTATTTCAAATTTAAATGTTTAAAAGAAACAACCTACTTTACAGACATTTGTTGAGAATTCCCAAACCTTCACTCACTGTGGCCTTGTCCATGTGAAAATTGGGCAGGAAAAGCAGAGAAGTACCTTCTGTGTTCATCAATAGCCCTTCCTCCAAGGCTTTCTCTTTGATGCTAGAGGCATACTGCTCATCCCCTACGTCAACGGCAATAGCAAGGCCCATGATGCGAAGTTCCGGGCTTTTCCGGAATTGCAACTTTGGAAGCTCCTGCGAAAAGAAACTGCTGAGATTGCGGATATTGTCGAACAGTTCCTGATGATGCTTAAGGAGGTAGTTCACACTTGCAATGGCGGCATCTACCGCTATCGGATGCCAGCCATAACTCGAGTAAAGCCCTATTTTTCCTTCGATTTGCTGACTGATCTCGGTTGTGGTGATGACTGCTCCCATTCCGGCATATCCCGAAGTAATCGCTTTTGCCATACAGAGGATGTCGGGTTTTATCTCGAAATGTTCCGAGGCAAACATTTTTCCAGTGCGACCAAACCCGGTTATAGCTTCATCCATAACCAGAAGGGTGCCGTATTCCCTACAGAGGCTGTCAAGTCCTTTCATGAACTTTCCCTCCGGAATGAGAACCCCCAGATTGATGATCACTGGTTCCATAATTACGGCCGCGAATTGTTCCGTTTTCAGGATCTCCCGTACTTCCTGAAGTTTTTCCTCATTCAGGGGAGGAGATATTTTCTCACACCCGGAAAGTAGATTCGGAAATCTCTCCTGATTGGAACTCTTACCTACACTCAGGGCGCCAAGGGTATTTCCGTGGTAGCTCCCTTCGATAGAGAGCATCTTCTTTCGACCCGTCACCATCATGGCCATTTCCAAGGCGGCTTCCACAGACTCCGAGCCTCCTGTGGTCCTGTAGCTCACCTCAAGACCGTCGGGAGTAATTCGCTGCAGGAGTAAGGACAGCTCCTTCCATCTCTGGTACTGGAAATTGGGATAGACGTATGTGGGTCTGGCATTTTTCCTGAGGGCCTGTTCGATTTCCTGAACTTCCCATCCAAGATTTCCCACCCCGGCGCCACCGAGAAAGTCGATGAATTTTTTTCCCCTGTCGTCGTAGATAAAACTGCCGATCGTTCTCCGGACCTCAAAATCCAAAGCAGGATTTCCCCTGCCAAAAAATTTTTCATTTCTTGGTTGTATTTCCATAGCCTTTTTCCTAAAAAGTTAGGAAAAAGGGAAGTAAAGGAATGTTAGAGAATAGTGAAAAAAGTTTCGGTAACCTCTAAAACCGCGGTTTTAGAGTTCCTGCTTTGTTAACTTCCGGTCAACTTCACAGGAAATTGTAGCCAAGGGACACCGAAAAGCTGTTATAAGTTGATCCCCAATACATCGACCCATTGGTGAGGCTTCTGTCGAAGCTGTAGCGCACCTCCAGGGCATAACGGTTTTGAAAATCCAATCCTGCTCCAATTGTGGGATTTGTCAGAAAGGTGTCGATGTCTGAGGTGGAGTAGGCGTTGAGGTTGGTATCGAATTTCATTTCAGAGCCTTCAAGTGCGATATCGAGGGTGTAACCGGCATTGGCAAAAAGTTTCCAATCTTTGTTAAGGAAGAAGTAGTGGCGTACCATGAGCGGGACTTCTATGGAGTGGTATCGAACTTTAAGGGAACCGTCTCCAAAGGGTCCTTCTCCTTCAAAAGACTGATAGGCAGTTTCCACAATAAAAGCCAATTTATTCCTGTAAAATGGGAGGATATACGCCATTTCCAGACCGATCCTGGGACTCTTGTACCCGTCCATCTGGAGGTGGCGGCCATAGGCGTAATTGTTGAGCTCAACACTATTTATAGCCAGTCCTGCTCGCAGGAATAGATCAAAGGCATCCCGCTGTTTCTCCATCGCGGTGAAATCTTCAAAGCGAGCGTCCTGACAGGAATTAAAGGCTATGAAAAATTCCGTGAGTTCATTACGCCCATAAACGAGTTTCTGAAGATCCTCCATGGTGATCTGCCCGCATTTGAAATTATTCCACAACTGCTGCTTATACTGATTGTTGCTCCTGAGTTCCGAAGTGCCTTCAGGGACATATCTTTTGTAGATCAGGGGTTCGATAGTTTCCGCATCTAATTGATAGAAGAATTGTTCCCGGTTTTCATCCTGGTAGGAATAGAGGTTTGCTTTTCCTTCTACGAGCAGATTGAGGAAAACCTGCCTTATATCCTGTATAGGTCTGCCATGGTTGGTCAGATACTTGAGTTTATCGCTGGACTGGTCGATGGGGACCTGTGCCCGGACAAATTTGAATCGATCGGGAATTCCAAATTCCCGTATGGTGTTCAAAGTGCCCTGTTGAATGCCAGCATCAGGAGATGTTTTATAGGTGAATACTTCCGGATTGTCTTTCCAGCCCACGTTTCGGATCCAGACCTGTTCCCGCTCCCCTCCATTAGTGATCACATAACCTTTTTCAAAATTGATTTGTCCATAGCAGGACAGGCTCCCGACAAAAAGGAGCAATGACAGAAGTCTGTTCATGTGGTTAAATATACCAGGAAATGCAGGGAGTCCCGAGGTTAATAAAATGCTAAAATAAAGAAATTTCTCACAATTGAAATTGCCGGAAATAATATTCCTAATGCTCACCCTCCAGCCATGTCCTGGCATTTACAAAAGCCTCGATCCATGGAGAAACCTGATCCCTCCGATTCCGCGGATAATACCCCCAGTTCCAGGGAAATGTCGAACGCTCAAGATGTGGCATCATTGCCAGATGCCGGCCATTATCGCTGACAATCATGGCGGCGTTATAATGGGAGCCATTCGGATTGGCAGGATAGGCTTCATATCCATAGGTCCCGATGATCTGGTATCTTTCCGTTTCATAGGGGAAACTGAATTTACCTTCCCCATGTGCCGCCCATATTCCGAGTCTGCTACCTCCGAGACTATGCATCATTACAGAATCATTGGGGGCAATTTCCAGGGAAGTAAAAGTGCATTCGAATTTGCCGGACTCATTGTGGAGCATTTTGGGCTTTTCCTCGTGATCCGGATGCAGCAGTCCAAGTTCCAGGAATAGCTGACATCCGTTACAGACTCCGATAGAAAGGGTGTCCTCCCGGGCAAAAAATTTCTCAATGGCCGTTCTGGCTTTTTCGTTGTAAAGAAAAGCCCCGGCCCAGCCTTTTGCACTTCCCAATACGTCGGAATTTGAGAATCCACCAACAGCCGCAATAAAATTCACATCTTCCAGGGTTTCCCTTCCGCTGATAAGATCGGTCATATGAACATCCCTTACCTCGAATCCTGCCATGTCCATTGCATAAGCCATCTCACGCTCGGAATTACTTCCCTTCTCCCTGATAATAGCCGCCTTAATTTTCCTTGCTGCAGGTTTAGGATAAGCTCCGGTAAAGTCCTCCGGAAAACGAAAATGGAGTCGCTGTTGGTCGAAATTCCGGTAACGTTCCGCAGCACAATCCCGGCCGCTCTGCTTTTGATCAAGTAAGAAGGAAGTTCTGGTCCAGACCCGCCTTAGTTCAGCAATATCAAGATGGAAGAGGTCGCTTCCGTTTCGGATGCTCAGGGTTTTACCCGTGGTGGCTTTCCCAATCCTAAAGAAGGAAATCCCTTTTTCCGACAGGTAGGCTTCCGCCTGGTGATCACATGCCTGGAAGACAACTCCTGTATTTTCCGCAAAAAGTAGTTTCACACTATCCTTTTCCCCGAGTTCGGAAAGGTCAATATCGGCTGCAAGGTCCTGATCTGCAAAACACATTTCCAGGAGGGTCGTCACCAGACCTCCGGCAGAAATATCATGTCCAGCTACAATCAGTTCTTTCTTGATCAGATCCTGGATGGCATTAAAGGCCTTTGCGAATTCCCCTAGGTCTTTCACCCTTGGGACCGCCTTTCCGATCCTGTTCCTGATCTGTCCGAAGGAGGATCCTCCGAGCTTAAATTGGTCCTGGGAGAGATTGATGTAGTACAAATCCCCGCCGGTCTTTTGTAACACCGGCTCAATGACCTGCTTCACATCCTCGCAATGTGCTGCAGCAGAAATGATGACCGTTCCTGGGGCAAGGACATTACCATCTTCATATCGCTGCTTCATCGACAGGGAGTCCTTTCCCGTGGGAATGTTAATTCCTAATGCAATTGCCATATCGGAAACCGCATGGACTGCCTCATATAACCTTGCATCTTCTCCCCGGTTATTGCATGGCCACATCCAGTTCGCCGAAAGGGAGACACCTTTTATTTTCTTTGCCAGTGGCGCCCAAACAATATTGGTAAGGGCTTCTGCTACGGAATTTATGGCGCCTGCCTTCGCATCGATTAGTCCCGAGATAGGGGCGTGTCCTATCGAAGTGGCTATTCCTTCCTTTCCTCTGAAGTCCAGGGCCATTACGCCACAGTTGTTCAGGGGGAGCTGCAGGGGCCCCGCGGTTTGCTGCTTGGCCACCTTACCCGTGACGCAGCGATCGACCTTATTGGTCAACCAGTCCTTGGATCCAACGGCCTCCAGCTGCAGGACCTCCTTCAGATATTTCTCGAAATCCGAAACCTGATATTCGACCTCAGCGTAATGACGTTCGATCGAAACATCCGCCATGACCATCTGCGGAGAACTGCCAAACATGTCCTCCAGGGCCAGATCCATGGGTTTCGCCCCGGTTTTCTTGCTTTCGAAAGAGAAGCGCCCATTTTCCGTTACCTCTCCCACACAATATAACGGCGTCCGCTCCCGGTCTGCTATTCGATTTATCAGTGCCAGGTCTTTCTCTGAAATAATCAGTCCCATCCGTTCCTGAGATTCATTTCCAATAATTTCCTTTGCTGAGAGGGTGGGATCCCCTACCGGAAGTTTGTCCAAATCGATTTTCCCACCTGTTTCCTCCACCAGCTCGCTCAGGCAATTCAAATGCCCTCCTGCTCCGTGATCATGAATGGACACAATCGGATTTTCTTCGGATTCAACAAGGGCCCTGATAGTGTTGGCCGCTCTTTTCTGCATTTCCGGATTGGATCTCTGGATCGCATTGAGTTCGATCCCGCTACTGAATTCTCCTGTATCTGCAGAGGAAACTGCAGCTCCTCCCATCCCGATCCTGTAATTTTCTCCACCGAGAACAATAATTCGATCCCCCTTCTTCGGTCGGTCCTTTCTGGCCTGACTTGCCTTGGCGAATCCGATTCCGCCTGCGAGCATGATCACCTTGTCATATCCCAGGGTCCTGCCCGACTCAGAATGTTCGAAGGTAAGTACAGATCCCGCAATAAGCGGTTGGCCGAACTTGTTTCCAAAATCCGAAGCTCCGTTTGAGGCTTTGATCAGAATGTCCATTGGAGTCTGGTATAACCACGGTCTTTCGCTGACGGCATTCTCCCATACTCTGCCTTTCTCCAGTCTGGAATAGGAGGTCATGTAAACTGCCGTGCCCGCCAGAGGGATTGAACCCTTTCCTCCGGCCAACCTGTCCCTGATCTCCCCGCCGCTACCTGTCGCAGCACCATTGAAGGGTTCAACGGTGGTCGGGAAGTTGTGAGTCTCCGCCTTAAGGGAGATCACCGACTCAAAATCATTTTTGAGGTAGAGATCAGGCTTGTCTGCTGACATAGGGGCAAATTGTTCCACCACCGGTCCTTTGATGAAGGCGACATTGTCCTTGTAAGCAGAGACTATATCATTAGGATTTTCCTCCGAAGTTCTGCGAATGAGGCGAAATAAGGAATCCTCCATCTCCTTGCCGTCGATGATAAACTTACCGTTGAAGATCTTGTGTCGGCAATGTTCGGAGTTTACCTGCGAAAATCCGAAAACCTCGGAATCTGTTAGTTTTCGTCCAAGGCGCTGTGAGAGCTGTTCGAGATAATCGATCTCCTCCTGATTCAGGGCAAGCCCTTCCTGGTTGTTATAGGCGGCAATATCCGTTACTTCGATTACGGGTTCAGGCTCGATATCTATTTTGAAAATGTCCTGATCCAGACCGGCATACTTTTGTGAAAGCATCGGATCAAAATCGTGGAAATTTTCGTCTATCTCCCAAAATTCCTCAATTCTCCGGATGCCTTCTATTCCCATGTTCTGGGTGATCTCCACCGCATTGGTGCTCCATGGAGTGATCATCGCAGCCCGGGGTCCTACAAAGAAACCCACAAGTTCTGCTTTGTCCAGGAACTGTGCCTGCCCGAAAAGCCAGTCAAGTTTGGCAATATGCTCCGCCGTTAGGGCTTTGTACGCTTCTACAGCATAAATTCTGTTGGGGTGATTTCCGAAGAATAGGATCATCTGGGGAAGGTTTTTAGAAAGGCCAAATTTACGTTTTTTTTGGAGGAACTGGATGCTCAGAAATGCCAAAAAGAAGCTATGGATTTTCCCTGTATGGATCTCCCGGCCAAGGAGTCTAGCTCCTGGAAAGTACCGCGATGTAGAAGCCGTCGAATCCGCTCTCCCACGAGAATATCTCCTGCTGACTTTCAAGAACAAAGGAGCTCCCCTGATCCGAAGCCAAAAATCGATCGACCTGTTCGCGGTTCTCCGAGGGGAGAATCGAGCAGGTGGCATAAACCATTTTCCCACCCGCCCTGAGCATAGAAGAGTACTGAAGGAGTATTTCCTGCTGGGTCATTCGGATCGTGTCCAGGAATTCAGGCTGAAGTTTCCATTTGGCGTCCGGATTCCGGCTTAGGACCCCAAGTCCGCTACAGGGGGCATCGATAAGGAGCCGATCTGCAGAATTTTTAAGCTTTTTGACCACCTTGGAGGAATCGATCAATCGGGTTTCAATATTGAAGGCTCCGGCTCTCTTTGCCCTTCTTTTGAGTTCCTTCAGTTTAGCCGGGAAAATGTCCATCGAGATTAGCTGTCCTTTATTCTCCATCAAGGCGGCCAGATGAAGCGATTTTCCTCCGGCTCCCGCACAGGCATCCACCACCCTCATCCCTGGTTGGACCTCAAGGGCATGGGCCACCCTTTGGGAAGAGGCATCCTGGACTTCAAAAAATCCTTTCTTGAAACTTTCCGTCCTGAAGACATTGGCTCTTTCCCGGAGCTGGAGCGCCTCTGGATAGGAGTTCAAAGGTTCTGTGAGGATCCCCTCGTCGTTCAATGCCACCTTTAAATGGTCTCTGTTGGTTTTGATCGTATTGGTTCGTAAAACCACAGGAGCCTGCTGGTTCAGGGCATGAATCTCCTTTTCCCAGAGTGGTTCTCCCAGTTCCCTTACCCCGAGTTCGTCAAGCCAATCGGGTACAGACTCCCGAATTTTCCTGATCTCACTGAGTTTGTCGAACCTGCCTTTGATTCTTCTGGTGGGAGTTGGCTCTATTTGCTTCCAGTCCGGCAGCGGGATACCTCGAAGGGTGGCCCAGACCGCAAACAACCTGAAGAGGTTTTCCCTTGAAAACGGCGGTTTGACTTCAGCTATTTCTGCATAAAGTCGCTTCCACCTGACGATATCATACGTGGTTTCCGCAATAAAGCTTCGGTCCCGGGAGCCCCAGCGTTTATCACGCTTCAGGGTCTTTTCTATCACTTTGTCGGCATACTGGCCATCATTGAAAATCTCTCCCAAGGCATCTACAGTCGCAAAAACAAGATTACGGTATAGTCGCATAATAAAAATTAAGGGGCAAAGGTAGGATTTTTTAAAGTGGGAAAAATTTATCTTTACCATCAAAATACCGGAATGAAGAAACTGTCCCTCCTGATATTACTGGCCTTGGCAGCCTGTAAGCAGAACAAGACCAAAGACAGGGCCTCTGAGGATGTCTTGCAAAAAGAAAGGATCAGTGCTGTCGAGATCGATATGCTCCTTCAGGACTCTGTAAGCATTCGCGCGGTGGAAATTATAGACGGGGATGTTGCTTTCGCAGGAAGTGGAGGTTACTATGGTATCTATAATGCTTCCCAGGGTAAGATAAGAAGTAGTCGTCAGCAGTACGACGGAACCTTTCCCGACTTTCGTTCTGTCGCAAGTACCGCCAATGACTTCTTTATGCTCAGCGCTGGTAATCCCGCTCTGCTTTACAAGACGGGGCCGGCAGGAGAAATGGAACTGGTATATCAGGAATCCGGGGAAAAAGTTTTCTACGACTCTATGATTTTCTGGAATAACCAGGAGGGGATCGCAATGGGTGACCCCACGGCTGGATGCATTTCTATAGTGATTACTCGGGATGGAGGAAATACATGGAAAAAGCTTCCTTGTGATCTCATACCTGCGGCGGTGGAAGGAGAGGCAGCCTTCGCTGCAAGTGATTCGAATATTGCGGTAGTAGGGGATGAGACCTGGATTATCACCGGTGGAATGCGTTCAAGGGTTTTCTACAGCCCGGACAAGGGCCGCACCTGGAAGGTTTACAATACACCAATGGTCCAGGGCAGAAGTACTCTGGGCGCCTATTCCCTGGATTTCTTTGACAGGAACACCGGATTTATGATCGGCGGAGATTACACTGCTCCTGAGCATAACGCAGCAAACAAAGCGATCAGCCACGACGGGGGCAAAACCTGGAAAGTAATTGCCGACGGACAGGATCCGGGATATAAAAGCAGTGTCAGGTACGTCCCTGGCAGTCGAGCTAAAGAACTTATCGCGGTTGGCTTTACCGGTATTTCTTATTCACAGGATGGTGGGGCTAGCTGGAAGGAGCTCTCCGGGGAGGGGTTTTATACCATTCGTTTTCTCAACGATTCTGTAGCCTATGCAGGAGGAAAAAATCGCCTGGCAAGGTTGCGGTTTAAAAGAAAGTGATCCGGGGCCTTGATAGCCACCGGACCACTCCAACTAACCAACCAAACCTACCTTATTTTTGCTGTTTCCTTGAACGGTATTCCCGCATCAGTTTGTCGTGAAATTCCTCCTCCACCTGCTGCAGTTCCATGATGCGCTTTGCGCTGAATATCTTTCTCAGATCCCGGTAGTACTGCTGCTTCAACAGGTAGTCTTCTTTTTCTATGCTGACGTATTCCTGGAGCTTTTCTTCCGCCTTTTCTTCGCTCAGACATTCCACATCCTCCAGATCTGCGTGTTCCCTTCGATACAGTTCCCGTCTCTTTTCTTCGAAGCGATTGTAGATCGGCCAGAATTTCTCAGCTTCGGCAGGGGTTAGTTCGAGGCCTTCAGTGATAAAGGCAGTCTTAAGCGCCTTGATCCTTTCATGCCGGTCACTGTCGTTTTGGGCACTGAGGATTCCTGCGCCTAAGAAAATATAGATGATTATTATAAGTCTCATATCAATCGGAATAAAATAATATCGAAGGTTCTTCCACGTGCTCATTGAGATACTCGAGAAGCGCCTCTTTGTCTATCTGGGATTCATGAGTTGAAAAGCTAAAATTTTCCTCTTCCATCACTTCGAGGTCCCCCTCCTCGTTCATATCCAGGGTTTCAAAAAGATAGGTTTCCACGGCTGAGATTTCCAGATCTTCGAATCCGGGCTCCTGCGATTTGCTCAGGACAATACTCGAGATCAATAGGAGTAATGCAGCAGCTACTCCTGCAATATAAGATATGGTTTTGCCGGGATGCAGTCTTACGACCTTCTGTTTTTTTTCGAGCTTCTCGAGGAGTCGGGCATCAAATGTTTCGAAATAACCAGCTGGCACCCCATAAGAAGACGGGAGTTTCTCAGGAATCACAGGAGTGGTAATCCCAGCTTTCTGAAGTATTCGATTCTCGAATTCCTCAAAATAACCTTCAGGAGCTACAAATCCTGTTTTTTTGATGTATGGTAATCTCCTCTCTTTCATTTGGTTATTTGACTCGAGTTTCCTGGAAAGGTTTAATTGTTCTTCAAATATTCCTCTATTTTCTTTGTTGCGATGTGATAGGAAGCCTTTAGAGCTCCCTCCGAAGTACCTAAGATATCAGAAATTTCCTTATACTTCAGTTCCTGAAAATATTTCATGTTAAAAACCTGTTGCTGTTTTTCCGGTAGTGCTGCAACAGCCTTAAGAAGTTTTATACGGATTTCATCCCCTTCAAAATAAACATCATTTTCCAGATTATCAATAATTTGTTGCTGGAGTTCCTCTGAACTGACCTGAAGTTTCCGTGCCTTGTTGTTGATAAAGGAGATCGCCTCATTGGTAGCGATGCGGTACATCCAGGAAAACAGTCGGCTTTCCCGTTTGAACCCGTCGATATTCCGGTAAACTTTAATAAAAGTGTTCTGCAGGACATCGTCCGTGTCATGATGGTCCTTCACGATATTTCTGATATGCCAGTAAAGTCGTTCCTTATAAAGGCTGAGAAGTTCCCTGAAAGCTCCCTCTCGCTGTTCCGGGTCTTGAAGTTCAGTGATCAGCTTATCTTCAGAGGTATTCACAAAGGCTTTTTGTTGGATTTCAGGAAGTAAATATAGTTGATTTCTTTTCAGCTATTTCTCATATTTGAAGGACACGCTAAGCTTAAGAACATCGATGAAATACACAAAATTCAGATAAAATACACAAAAAGTTTGGTAGTAATCATTTTTGTAGTATCTTCACATCGTGAAAAAGTGATCTTTTTTGCTCCAAATTTAATGGAGATCTTCTCTCCGCTGGCCCCAAAAGCGGGATGAGGATTAGAGAAAATGGATGAACCTACTTCATCCATTTTTTTATACCCCTTTACGAAATAGTTCCTGTATTGTTATTCTCCCCGAAGGATTGCATTTCCACCAATTTTTGATAGACGCCTTTCCTGGCCAGCAATTCCTCGTGTTTTCCTTGTTCGACAATCTGCCCACGATGCATTACGATAATGAGGTCTGCCTTCTGAATCGTGGAGAGCCGGTGCGCAATGACCACAGAGGTTCTGTTCTTCATCATATTCTCCAGGGCATTCTGAACCAGGCGCTCACTTTCCGTATCCAGGGCTGAAGTTGCCTCGTCCAGGATCATTATCGGAGGGTTTTTAAGTACGGCCCGGGCGATTGAAAGTCTCTGTTTCTGCCCACCGCTGAGTCTGTTACCCGCGTCCCCGATATTCGTATCCAGCCCAGCCGGAAGGTCTTCTACAAATCCCCAGGCATTGGCGATCTTCAGTGCTTCTATAATTTCTTCGTCCGTGGCATTTTCCTTTCCTAAAGCCACGTTATTCCGAACACTGTCATTAAAAAGGATAGAGTCCTGGGTGACCAATCCCATTAGGTTTCGCAAGGATTTTTTGGTCATGTGTCGGATATCGATACCATCGATTTCGATACTCCCCTTATCGACATCGTAGAACCGGGTTACCAGGTTGGCTATGGTTGACTTCCCGCTTCCTGACTGCCCGACCAGGGCAACTGTCGAACCTTTGGGAACACTAGCGCTGAAATCCCGCAACACATATTCCGGTCCATATCCGAAACAAATGTTTTTAAGCACAATGGAATGTTCAAAAGTTTCCTTGACCACAGCCTGAGGTATTTCCGGAATTGAGGTTGTGGTTTCCAGGATCTGGAAGATGCGCTCGGCTGCAGCGTTGCCTTTTTTGACGCTGTAGGATGCTTTGCTGATCTGTTTGGCCGGAGTAAGAATGTTATAGGCAAGCCCCATGAAGGCGATAAAAGTGGCGCCTTCGAGAGTACCCTCTACCAATACCATATTTCCCCCGAACCAGAGAATGATCACGATGACAAAAATTCCGAGGAATTCGCTGGTCGGGGAGGCGAGGTTCTGTCTGTTGATAAGGCTATCCAGGATTTTCTTGAGCCTAGAGGTAGAGGAGCGGAATTTATTGCGAAACCTGTTTTCCGCATTGAAACCCTTGACTATTTTCAGGCTTGAGAGCGTCTCTTCCACCAGGGATAGGAAATAACCGTTTTCCTCCTGGGCCTGTGTCGATTTGCTCTTGAGTTTTTTTCCTATAGCGGAGATGACAAATCCGGAAACCGGTAAAAAAACAAAAACAAACAAGGTAAGCTTGGGACTGATCAACAACATAACAACGATGGTGAAGATGATCATCAGGGGTTCTCTTACCACCAACTCGAGAATGGACAGAAAGGAAGTCTGAACCTCATTGACATCGGCAGTTATCCTGGAAATCGTATCCCCTTTTCTCTTTTCCGTAAAATACGCCACGGGAAGAGAAAGAATCTTGTCATAGATCGCATTGCGGACATCACGAAGAACCCCGTTTCTGAGAAAGGTGATAAAGAAGGCTGCCAGGTAAGCAAATAGATTCTTCATAAAGAAGAGCAGCACCACGATCCCGCAGACAAAGACCAGGGCGGAAACCTCATCTTCGTTTATCCGCTGGGTGACCTGATAATTGAAGGAGTCCAGGACATAGTCTTTGATTCCCTTGATCCCTTCCCACCTCGGAGCGGTAGTTGTCCTCATCTCTTCGTTGAAAAGGATCCGGATCACCGGAATCAGGGCCAGAAAAGACAGCGTACTGAAGAGCGCATAAAAAATATTGCAGACAATATTGAGTACCGCGAACTTTTTATAGGGGGTTGCGAAGCGCAGAATCTTCCTGAAGTAGTTCATTCAATAAGGGTTCAGGTGAGTTTAAGCTCAGCTTTGATTGTCTTGATTTTTTCATCCAGCACTTTGTCGACCGCATCAAAATCCTCTTCCACTGGAGCGTTCACACTGATATAAAATTTGATTTTCGGTTCCGTTCCACTGGGGCGGGCAGCAATTTTGGTCCCGTTTTCCGTATAGTAGATCAGCACGTTGCTTTTCGGGATTTCCAGCTCAGAAACCTGGGTTTCTTTTTCACTGTAGCGCACGGATTTGGAAGTCTTATAATCTTCAATCAGTACCACGCGTTCCCCTGTCACTCTCGATAGCGGATTTTCCCGGAGCGATTTCATCATATTGCTGATCTGCTCTGCTCCGTCGATCCCTTTCTTCACCATAGAAACCAGGGCCTCTTTATAATAGCCATACTTCTGGTAAAGCTCAAGGAGTTTTTGGTAAATCGTCTTTCCCTCTGCTTTTAATTTTGCTGCGATTTCGCAGGCCAGAAGCGTGGCGGTGACCGCGTCCTTATCCCTGACAAAATCGCCGACCATGTAGCCAAAGCTTTCTTCCCCACCGCCGATGAAGTGGAGTTGGGGATGATCCTTGATCATTTTGGCGATCCATTTGAAGCCAGTAAGTCCTTCTTTGTAATGCACGCCATAATCCTCGACCAATAGCCTCAGCATAGGGGTGGAGACAATAGTGGAACCAACGAACTCATTTCCGGAAATCCTTCCCTGTTCTTTCCACTGCTCAAGCAGAAACCACGTCATAACAAGCATGGTCTGATTTCCGTTGAGCAATATCATCTCTCCCTGTTCATCCCTGACAGCAACTCCCAATCGGTCACAGTCCGGATCCGTTCCTATAACAATATCAGCATGGGAACGTTCAGCCTGGTCGAGGGCGAGTTCCAGGGCCGCGGGTTCTTCCGGGTTAGGGGATGTTACTGTAGGGAAGTCGCCATCAGGATTTTTTTGTTCCTCAACGATTTCCAGGTTGGTAAAACCGGACTGTTCCAGGACCCGTGGGACCATGGTGATGGAGGTGCCGTGAAGGGAGGTGAACACAATTTTGAGAGCTTCCCTGTTTTCTGGTGTAGCGTCGAAGCTTCCGTTTTCTACTGAGGCAGCGGCAAAAGCATCATCCACTTCCTGGTCGATATAGTGGATCCTTTCCTGGGAGGCTTGGAATTTGATATCCTGATACTTCAGGGAGTTGATCACTTCAACGATTTCCTTATCCTGTGGAGGGACGAGCTGCCCGCCGTCCTGCCAATACACCTTGTATCCATTATATTCCGGAGGATTATGACTGGCTGTCAGCACGATCCCGCAATGGCAGTCCAGGTGCTTAACCGCGAATGAAAGTTCGGGAGTCGGACGCAGTTCCGAAAACAAGAAGACTTCGATATCATTGGCTGAAAATACCTCAGCTACCACCCTTGCAAGTTCCTTACTGTTTTTCCGACAGTCATAGGCTATTGCCACTCTAATTTCCTCATTCTTAAATTCTGATTTGAGATAGTTGGACAGCCCCTGGGTATTCTTTCCCAATGTGTACCTGTTGATTCTATTGGTACCGACTCCCATTATACCGCGCATTCCTCCTGTTCCGAATTCCAGGTCGGTATAGAAGCTTTCCTTAAGCTCCTCTGCATCTGCTTCAAGTAAGGCTTTGACTTCCTTCTGGGTCTGAGGGTCAAAAGGCTCTCTTAACCACGACTCCGCCCGCGATTTTATATCATAATAACTCATGAGTCAAGTATTGAATTTCCAACAAAAATAATGATTTAACACCTAAAGGAATCAAAAGCTCCCGGTTGTTTCGCTAATCCTGTACCGATCCTTCTCCCTGCTGCTGCGCAGGATGAGTTCCCCAAGGAACCCGGTGAGGAACAACAGGGTTCCCAGGATCATGGTGGTCAGCGCGATGTAAAACCATGGATTGTCTGTGATGAGAATACTGGGAAGTCCGTGATAGAGCTTGTAGAGCTTTGAAACTCCGATCCAAAGGGTAGAGATAAATCCCAGGAAGAACATAACGATTCCCAGGGCCCCGAATAGATGCATTGGCCTTTTTCCGAACTTGCTTAAAAACCAGATCGTAATGAGGTCCAGAAATCCATTGAGGAATCGCTCGGCACCGAATTTTGTTTTTCCGTATTTTCTCTTTTGGTGCTGCACCGTTTTCTCCGTGATCCTGGAATATCCCGCGTTTTTTGCCAAAACCGGAATGTAGCGGTGCATTTCGCCGTATACGTCGATGTTCTTTACCACGGCTCTCCGGTAGGCTTTCAGGCCACAATTAAAATCGTGCAGTTGAAGACCTGAAGTCTTTCGTGCCGCTGCATTGAACAACCTCGAAGGCAGATTCTTCTTGAGTATGGAATCAAAGCGTTTTTTCTTCCATCCCGAAACAAGGTCATAACCCTGGTGCATCACCAGAGCATATAATTCGGGAATTTCCTCCGGATTATCCTGAAGATCCGCATCCATAGTGATTATGACATCGCCCTGAGCCTTTTCAAAACCCACATGAAGGGCCTGGGATTTGCCATAGTTTCTATTGAACCTGATCCCCCTGACAAAAGGATCCTGCGCAGCCAACTCTTTGATCAGCTTCCATGAGCTATCCGTACTTCCGTCATCGATAAAGATGATCTCATAGGAAAAGGAATTGGACCGCAGTACTCCTGCGGTCCAATCATACAGCTCTTGTAAAGATTCCTCCTCGTTTAGCAGGGGGATAACTATGGATAATTGCATTCTTACATTTTATTGGGATCCTTTTCCCTAAATATCAAGGCGACAATCAGACCGACTACCAAATAAAAGCCCAGTCCAATGGCGAAATTCTTTAATTGATTCTTTACGGTGAACTGGTTGTTGTTCTCCATGCCGGCCAAGGCTTCATCAATACTGGCTTCTGGAGCACCGAAGCCTTCCATCATATTCCGCGTTGCCTCCATGGTCAGTTCCGTAACGGTCTCGGCCGCCTCGGGATCTATCACTACAAAGAGAAGGATGCTGTACAAGGTGGCCATCAACGTCCCGATTAGGACAATGAGGAAATAGGTGGTATAGGCGTTTTTGAAGGAAAAATAATCTCCTGAGATCTCCTTCTTGGCCTTGCGGACACCCAATACTGAAATGGTCAAAAGAACGACCAGGCCTATTATGCCGTACCACCACTTGGTCAGCAAGGCCAGATTAAAGGCGTAGGCAACTGTTGAGAGAAGGATCAGGAATATCCCAAGGTAAAGTCCGTAGGAAAGGCCGATGGATTTAGGTGAATTCTTCATTTTTTGGTTATATTGGTTAGATAACCTTATATGTCAACAAAGATAGGAAAACGTTACATACCCTTGCAGAAGGACCTTGCCACCTTTGGTTAAAAAGAGGAGAATGAACGTTGAGATATTTTGGTTGATCCCCTGGGGCATTCCGTATCCAGGTAACCTTATCATGCGCCCTCCTCGACAATGTCAATCCTGATAAAGCGGACTTCCAGATTTGGAATGCCCCACGTCCCAGGGCATATTCTCTTTGTACGCTCCGTAAATATTGAGAATCCGAGTATAATTTTATCACGGGTCTTGTCCTTTTACAAAAATTGATTAAATTTGCACCTCGAAAAATAAAGAATAAAAGAGATGAAGCAGGGAATCCATCCGGAAAATTACAGACTTGTAGCTTTTAAGGACATGTCGAATGAAGATGTTTTTATCACGAAGTCTACCGCGAGAACAAAGGAAACTATTGAGGTTGATGGGGAGGAATACCCTCTGGTAAAACTGGAGATTTCCAGAACTTCTCATCCTTTCTATACCGGAAAAGCGAAGCTATTAGACACTGCGGGGCGTATCGATAAATTCAAGAACAAATACGCGAAATTCAAGAAGTAATTCGCGAAGAAATAGATGTTGATAAGGCCTTCCTTTGGGAAGGCCTTTCCGTTTCCAACAATTTCTTCCCGAGCTTTGTACCTTTACAAAAATACATTCGATGAACTACGTGTTATTTGACGGGAACTCGAGAAATAGTCTGCTTCCCTTTACGTTCACCCGACCTGTAGCGGAGATCCGGTGTGGCATCCTCACCTTACGTGAGAAATGGGAGCGGCATTTGGGCGCAACTACTTCCACGGTAACCGAGGATTATCTCTCGGATAAATGGCCACTTGTAGAGCTGGAGGAAAATATATTGATCAACGCTTCCTTTTGCCCCACTCCGGAACTGGTCAAGCAGATTCTTTCCCTAAAGGAAGGCGAAGCCATTTTTGATAAAGAGGAGGTAGTGGCTTTTTTCTCCACGGAGGGATCTGTGGTGAATTTTGATCAGCTTAAAAAAATTCCGCTGGAAGGGGAACCTTTCAGGATCCGAAATACATGGGATATTTTCCATCTCAACGGCGTGGCCATCGAAGCGGATTTTGAACTGCTCACCCGGAAAAGGAAAGGTGCCAGCATATCTTCGACCAATCAGATTCGCGGTGAAGAGCACATCTTTATTGAAGAGGGAGCAGTAGTGGAAAATGCCATTATCAATGCTGATAAAGGCCCGGTTTACATCGCTTCAGGCGCTGAGGTTATGGAGGGGAGTATCATACGTGGACCATTTGCACTGGGCGAAGGGGCCATCGTGAAAATGGGGGCAAAGATCTATGGTCCCACCACGGTCGGACCCTTCTCGAAGGCCGGGGGTGAAATCCAGAATTGTGTCATTTTCGGGTATTCCAACAAAAGCCACGACGGCTATCTTGGGAATTCTGTTGTGGGGGAATGGTGTAATCTGGGTGCCGACTCGAACACTTCGAACCTCAAGAACAATTACGCGGAGGTTAGGTTGTGGAATTATGAAACCAGGGGCTTTGCCAGGACCGGCCTTCAGTTTTGTGGGCTGATGATGGGAGACCACAGTAAAAGCGGGATCAATACCATGTTCAATACCGGAACAGTGGTCGGGGTGAGTGCCAATATATTCGGATCCGGCTTTCCCCGGAATTTCATCCCGAGCTTTAGCTGGGGAGGAAGTGCTGGAATGGTGACCTTCAAAACCGAGAAAGCCTTCGAGGTGGCCGAAAAGGTTATGGAGCGAAAGGGTCTGCCTTTTTCGGACCAGGACAGGGCAATCCTGGAACATGTTTTTGAGCTGACAAGAGAGTACAGAAGGGATTGAGGATTTCCCCAGGCACCTGGGCCAGGTTCCAAATTGTTAGTAACTTTGCAGGCCTGGTCCTGGATCTGCTTGTGAGGCCGGGATTTAAGTGATAGCAGGAATAATGGAGCATAACAAAAAAGTAGCGTTTTACACCCTGGGTTGTAAACTCAATTTCTCGGAAACTTCAACGATTGCCCGATCTTTTACCCAAGAGGGCTTTATCCGTGTAGATTTTTCTGAGCGGGCGGATATCTACGTGATCAATACCTGTTCTGTAACGGAGAATGCAGACCGCCGTTTTAAAACCATTGTCAGACAGGCCCAAAAGATCAATGAAAATGCCTTCGTAATCGCAGTTGGTTGTTATGCACAACTCAAACCAGAGGAGTTGGCTGCTGTGAATGGTGTTGATCTGGTGCTGGGCGCCACGGAAAAATTCAAGATTACCGACTATCTTAACGACCTGACCAAAAACGATTTCGGGGAAATCCATTCCTGCGAAATCGGAGAGGCTGATTTTTATGTAAGTTCCTACTCCTACGGAGATCGTACTCGGGCTTTTCTCAAGGTTCAGGATGGTTGTGACTACAAATGCACCTATTGTACAATTCCGCTTGCCAGAGGTATTTCCCGTAGTGATCGGCTGGACAACGTGCTGCAGAATGCTAGAAGAATCAGTGAGAAGGGCATCAAGGAGATCGTTCTGACAGGGGTGAACATCGGGGACTACGGCAAAGGAGAATTCGGGAACAAAAAACACGAGCACACCTTTCTCGATCTGGTCAGGGCTCTTGATCAGGTTGATGGGGTTGAACGGCTTCGCATCTCCTCGATCGAACCGAATCTGCTGAAAGACGAAACTATAGATTTCGTTGCCCAGAGCCGCACTTTCGTGCCCCATTTTCATATCCCGCTCCAGAGCGGGAGCAATCCTGTTTTGCGCGCAATGCGTCGCAGATACATGAGAGAGCTGTATGTCGATCGCGTGGAAAAAATCAAAAGGGTGCTTCCTGATGCTTGCATCGGAGTGGATGTCATAGTAGGTTTTCCCGGAGAAACGGAAGAACGCTTTTTAGAGACTTACAGGTTTTTAAACGAACTGGATATCTCTTACCTTCATGTGTTTACCTACTCCGAACGGGAAAATACCCCCGCAGCTGAAATGGAAGGAGTTGTGCCATTACGGGTGAGGAAAAAGAGAAGCAGAATGCTACGCGGACTTTCGGTAAAGAAGAGAAGGGCTTTCTATGAATCTCAATTGGGAAGCCAAAGGACCGTTTTATTTGAAGGGGAGAACAGGGAGGGTTACATCCAGGGTTTCACAGAGAATTATGTAAAGGTAAAAATGCCATGGGACCCTGCTTTGGTCAATACCCTGCAGCGGATTCAACTTCAGCGAATCGATGAAGACGGCCTGGTTCGGTTCAGTACGATCAGCCATGATGTGGTAGCTTAAATGTTGATTCCGACAGGAAGCATGTCCTTGTATCTGCGCCGGTTTTTACGCATGAATTTGGCTATGGCCGGGTTGGTCGGCATCACTCTTATGTTCCGATCTTTAATAATCTCCAGGACCTGTTCAATGAAGAGGTCCAGGTAACCTTTATTCCTGAGCGATTCGCTCATGACCAGTTTGGTTAAAAAAATCTTTCGCTCCTGTTCTGAGTACTCGATCTTCACGAGCTCTCCTTCAATGGAGCACTCGAACTGACGCAGGAACTCATTGTCTGTAATGGAAAGTGTATTCATCATTTTTTTCTTTAATTCATTGCTAATCCATCAAAAAAGCGGCCAGAACCACTGGTCTTGAAGTAGGGTGACCAATAATGAGGAATCTGCCGGTCGAATCAGAATAATAAGAAAATGGGAAGGGATTGACTTGGGCTCCCCCACGGGCCCTGATAAAGATAAGCATTTTGATCGAGATTTGGAGGATCATCATGGGAGTGAGCAGCCTTAATGGATTAATGTCCCTTCACTTTACCAAATCACAGCTCAGGGAATTCAAAATAAGAAATGCGCCGTAAATTCGTCTATGGATCTCGCGGATAATTAGAAGGAAAAAACTATGTTTGGACAGGATTCCGTTACGTTTGACAAGCAGATCTCATCCAGCCGTGAATGATGGAGAAAGAAGAACTGATACATGTGTATTGTATGCCAGGCCTTGCGGCCAATCCTTCTATTTTTGAAAATATCAGGCTGCCTGAGGAAAAATTCAGGATTCATTGGATTGACTGGATTTTGCCTAAGCCGGGGGAAGAATTGAAGGATTACTCCCGGCGAATCTGTGAACGTGTCCGGCACCAGAATCCGGTGTTGATCGGTGTTTCCTTTGGAGGGATCATCGTTCAGGAGATGTCGAAATTCATCAAGACCAGAAGGGTGATCATCATTTCCAGTGTCAAATCCGCCAGTGAGCTGCCCCGCAGAATGAAGTTTGCCAGATGCACACGCTTTTACAAGGTACTGCCTACTTCTTTGGCACGACATGTGGACCTTTTGGAGTCGGTGGCGATGGGAAAATTTATCAGGAACAGGGCCAGGCTGTACAAGAGGTACATGTCGGTGACCGATACCAGATATCTAGACTGGGCCATAGAAAAAATGATCTGTTGGAAACAGAAGTCGCCCCACGCAGAGGTGGTTCATATTCATGGGGATCAGGATGAGATTCTGCCTTTCCGTTATATCAAGGGATGCATACCGGTTCCTGGAGGTACACATATCATGATCCTGAACAGGTTCCGGTGGTTCAACGAAAATCTGGAGGAAATAATTCTCACAGGTGAACTCAAGAGAGAAGAGACAAATCGAATTTAAAAGGGAAAATATGAAACTGAGAGAAGTTTTTTTAGGAGGATGTTTGGTAGCGGCGGTTGGCCTCGGCGTCAATGCTGTTCAGGATGCACCGACGGATGAGAACCAGGAAACCAAATTCCTGAACGATTATAAGGTCTATGCCCTTCCTATGCCGGAAGACCTCGAATTTGCCGGAGAAACCGTACCGGTAGGCCTGCCGGATATCCATGAAAGAATGGATAGGGAGTTGTTGGTCAACGTTTACTGGCAATCAAATACCTTGCTGCTTCTCAAACGGGCAAACAAATATTTTCCGGTGATTGAACCCATACTTGAAGAACATGGCGTTCCGGATGACCTCAAATACATTGCAGTGATCGAAAGCGGTCTTACCAACGCAGTTTCCCCTGCGGGGGCAAGAGGTTTCTGGCAGTTTATGGAAGATACGGGAGAGGAGTATGGGCTGGAAATCAATGATAATGTGGATGAGCGCTATAATCTCGAAAAATCCACCCATGCCGCAGCAGAGTACCTGAAGAGTTCCAAGGAACGATTTGGAAGCTGGACCCTTGCGGCAGCTGCCTATAATGCAGGCAACTACGGAATCTCCAGACAGCAGGAGCGTCAGGACGTAGAGGATTATTATGATCTGTTGCTAGGGGAGGAGACCGGAAGGTACGTTTTCCGGATCCTTGCTTTGAAGGAGATTATGGAAAATCCCCGGAAGTACGGTTTTCATTTTAGGGAAAAGGATCTTTATCAACCCATCGCAGTGAAGGAGGTCAGGGTAGACACTTCGGTCTCGGATTTCCCCAGATTTGCAAGAAGGTTCGGGATCAATTATAAGATACTGAAGATCCATAATCCCTGGCTCAGGGAAGCGCATCTGGAGAATGGCTCCCGCAAAAAGTACAGCATTGAAATTCCGATGGAAGGTCAGTACGACAAGGCCCGGAGCCAGGACAGTATTTCAGGATGATGTAATGGTCACTCTGGGGACACCACCTCCTGAGCGGTGGCAAATTCAGAACCTGGGTCAAAAACCAGGGAGGATACCACTGAGGATAAGGCCTCGTAATTAAGGTCAAAGGATTTTTCAAAAGCAAGGCCGTAGGGATGGGTAAATTTTCGGGTGATATTTAGGATTACCTTGTCCTGATCCAAGAGGAAAGTGGTCGGAAACCCGAGGGAATGTTTCATCTTCTTGATGATATACGGACTGGAATTCTCGAGTTCATCCACATACAGTACGCGGATAAACTCGTTGTATGCTCCTGCCGATTCACGGGCTTTTTCTCTGGTATCCCAGAAGAGGATAACGAAATCGATACGATCGTGGTATTTTTCCGCAAGCCGGTTGAGAGCCGGAACTTCTCCTTTTGAGGGGATGATCCAAGATGCGGAAGTCATCAGGAGGACCGGCTTTTGAAAATCCTGCAAAGAAACCGGTTTTTCCTTGAGGTCCTTCAGGACAAAATCATCTAATACGGTTCCCCTCAAGCAATGGGTGACAAGAGAATCAAAGAGGAATTCCGCTCTTTCCACCTGATTGTAGCGATAAGCCTTATTAGCGCGTTCATTGTACTTGGGGAGATGAATATCGAGGGCTTCAGAGAAGGTCATCTGGTCCTGTTGACCATAGACGGACGTGAGGATTAGTAAATTCAGCAATAGCAGAATTCTGAGCATGTCCAGGTTAGAAATCCCTCACAATTTACTCATGTTCCTGGTGGGATGGAAAATTTTTCGACAAGCCGCTCATATAGTAGATGAACGACATGGTTAAATCCGATTTCCCGTTAAGGGTGGAATACAGGTCGGATCAGATCTTTTTCATCTGCTGCTTCATCATTCTGATCTGCTCGTCGAGCATGTTGTGTTTATCTAGTTTTTTGGCCTCTTTAAGCAGGTTTTGGGCTTCTCTCTTACGCCGTTTGGTCATGGCGATTCCTGCCAGGTTCAGTTTCGCCATCGCCAGGTCCTGGCTCATCGACAGCCCAAGTCGAATGGCTCTTTTAAAATATTTTTCTGCCTGTGTGATATTTGTCTGGGAAACCATAAGGCCGTGAAGATACCAGTAGTAGCCCTGCTGCTTCCTGGTCAGGGCCTTTTCAGGATCCTTTATCTTATCCAGCCATTTTTTTGCTCCCTCAAAATCCTGCTTGCGCAACCGGAGGAAAGCCATGAGAATCATCTCGTTTTTATAATATAAAAAGAGAAATATTCCGGAAAGCAAGGTTAAGAATATACCATTTCCGATATTGCCATCGATGAACTGCCAGATAGCGACAATGAAGATCAGCCCTGCCAGAATTAGTTTGTAAATCTTATTGAACATTACGAGGTTTTTGGAGGCCGCAAAGGTACTAAAAAGTATCCGAAATTTATTGGGTTTTGGTCTTGTGGGAGTAAAAACTCTTCGTATATTTGCCCGCAGTTTTAAGGACTGCTCCTTAGGCGCTAGTTCAGGCGATTTTCAAAGAAGAACAAAGATAATTTATCATGAAGAGAACGTTTCAACCCTCGAAGAGAAAAAGGAAAAACAAGCACGGTTTTAGAGAACGTATGGCAAGTGTAAACGGTAGAAAAGTCCTTGCACGAAGAAGAGCTAAAGGCAGAAAGAAATTATCCGTGTCTTCAGAAAATCGTCACAAGCACTAAATGTCATTGAACTCCTGAAAAATATAAAGGTGTTACTTTTTCAGTAACACCTTTTTTTATACCCTATAGCTTCGTTATTTTTACATCCACTCCATAACCTACTCAGATGCCAAAGAACAAAGATCTCAAAAGTATACTGATCATCGGTTCAGGTCCGATCATTATTGGACAAGCCTGCGAATTTGATTACTCCGGAACCCAGGCGCTCAGATCTTTAAGAGAGGACGGAATTGAAACCATTCTGATCAATTCCAATCCTGCAACCATTATGACTGATCCTTCAATGGCGGATCATGTTTATCTCAAGCCCCTGACCACCAGGTCGATCGTTGAGATACTCAAAGCCCATCCCCAGATCGATGCGGTGCTTCCGACTATGGGAGGTCAGACAGCACTGAATCTTTGTATAGAAGCGGATGAAAAGGGCATCTGGAAGGACTTCGATGTCAAAATCATCGGGGTAGATATAGATGCGATTAATATTACGGAGGACAGGGAAAAATTCAAGCAGCTCATGGTGAGGATAGGAGTCCCTGTAGCCCCGGCACAGACCGCTACCTCTTTTCTTCAAGGAAAGGAAATCGCTCAGGAATATGGTTTCCCGCTTGTTATCCGGCCTTCCTTTACCCTGGGTGGAACCGGGGCATCTTTTGTTCATGACAGGGAGCAGTTTGACGAACTTCTGACCAGAGGTCTGGAGGCCTCACCGATTCACGAGGTACTGATCGATAAGGCGTTGCTCGGATGGAAGGAGTATGAACTCGAGCTCCTCCGGGACAAAAACGACAATGTGGTCATCATCTGTTCCATCGAGAACATGGACCCCATGGGGATCCATACCGGGGATTCCATAACGGTAGCTCCTGCCATGACCCTCAGTGACGTCACTTTTCAGAGGATGCGCGACCTGGCGATAAAGATGATGCGGAGTATAGGGGATTTTGCCGGGGGATGTAACGTACAATTTGCCGTTAGCCCGGATGAAAGGGAAGATATCATTGCCATTGAGATAAATCCGAGGGTTTCCAGATCCTCTGCCCTGGCGTCCAAGGCAACGGGTTATCCGATTGCCAAGATTGCCGCCAAACTGGCTATAGGTTATAATCTTGATGAACTGGAAAATCAGATCACGAAATCGACCTCTGCATTATTCGAACCCAGTCTTGATTACGTCATTGTGAAGATCCCGAGATGGAACTTCGATAAATTCGAAGGTAGTGACAGGACCCTGGGGCTTCAGATGAAATCTGTGGGTGAGGTAATGGGAATTGGACGTTCATTCCAGGAGGCCCTTCATAAGGCAACCCAATCCCTTGAGATTAAACGGAACGGACTTGGTGCGGACGGAAAGGGATATACGAATTACGACCAGATCATCGAAAAGCTCGAGAACCCCAGTTGGGATCGGGTCTTTGTCATTTATGATGCGATTCAGCTCGGGATTACCCTTAACCGGATACATGAAATCACCAAAATAGATATGTGGTTCCTCAAGCAATACGAGGAGTTATATACTCTTGAAACAGAGATTTCTCGTTATAGTATAGATGATCTTCCCAAGGACCTGTTGCTCGAAGCCAAACAGAAAGGATTTGCAGATCGCCAGATCGCCTATATGGTGGAATGCCTGGAAAGCGAGGTATACAAAAAGCGGGAAGAGCTGCAAATCAACCGGATATTTAAGCTGGTCGATACCTGCGCTGGGGAATTCCGGGCCGAGACCCCTTTCTACTATTCGACATTCGAGGCCGAGATAGAGACTCCGGACGGGAGAAGTTATGTGGAGAATGACAGTAAGGTTTCGGACCGGAAGAAGATTGTTGTTCTGGGTTCCGGTCCCAATAGGATAGGCCAGGGAATCGAATTTGATTACTGCTGTGTGCATGGAGTCCTGGCAGCTTCGGAATGTGGTTATGAAACAATTATGATCAATTGTAATCCAGAAACGGTATCAACTGACTTCGATGTAGCTGACAAACTTTACTTTGAGCCTGTTTTCTGGGAACACATCTATGACATTATTCGTCATGAAAAACCAGAAGGGGTAATCGTTCAGCTCGGGGGGCAGACCGCCTTAAAACTAGCCGAGAAATTGGACAGGTACGGGATCAAAATCATGGGAACCAGTTTCCGTTCTCTGGATCTGGCAGAAGACCGCGGTTCATTTTCAAAATTGCTCCAGGAGAACAATATCCCTTATCCAGAATTCGGGGTGGCAGAAACCGCTGATGAAGCCCTTGCCCTTGCTGATGAACTCGATTTCCCTATCCTGGTAAGGCCATCCTATGTGCTGGGAGGGCAGGGAATGAAAATCGTGATCAACAAAAAGGATCTCGAAGAACATGTGATAGACCTGCTTCGGAAAATTCCGAATAACAAGCTCCTGCTGGATCATTACCTCGACGGGGCTATTGAGGCAGAGGCTGACGCAATCTGCGATGGGGAAGAAGTCCAGATCATAGGAATTATGGAGCACATCGAGCCGTGCGGAATTCATTCCGGGGATTCCAATGCCACACTTCCTCCCTTTAATCTTGGGGATCTTGTGATGCAGCAGATCAAGGATCACACGAAGAAAATCGCTCTTGCGCTGAACACGGTCGGTCTGATCAACATTCAGTTCGCCATTAAGGATGACAAGGTATATATCATAGAAGCCAACCCGCGTGCCTCCCGCACTGTTCCTTTCATTGCCAAAGCTTACGGGCAGCCTTATGTCAATTATGCCACGAAAGTCATGCTGGGTCAGAAGAAGATCAAGGATTTTAAGTTTGAGAGCAATCTGAAAGGCTATGCGATCAAACAGCCGGTCTTCTCCTTCAATAAATTTCCACATGTCAATAAGCAATTAGGGCCGGAAATGAAGAGTACCGGGGAAAGCATCTTGTTCATCGATAGCCTCAAAGACGATGTCTTCTATGACCTGTACTCCAGGAGAAGAATGTATCTCACAAAATAAGCCCTATTAAAACCCGATGAAAGGCACAGTCATAATTATTGCCGGGATTCTGGGGAGCCTGAGTATCATCCTGGGCGCTTTCGGTGCGCACTGGCTGAAGAAACGCCTCGACCAGGCCCAACTGTCGAGTTTCGAAACAGGGGTCAAATACCAGATGTATCACGCCCTGCTTCTGATAGGTATGGGCATCATGTTTCCTTTTGACCAGATCTCCCAGCAAATGATGGCCGTGGGAATTATTTTGGGAACCTGTTTATTTTCCTTCAGTATTTATGGTCTGGTTCTGGGTCGTGCCCTGGGGCGCAAATGGTCGGTGCTGGGACCAGTAACGCCATTGGGAGGCATTTTCCTTGTCCTCGGGTGGATGCTCTTTGTCTTCAACGCCACGGAATCCTTTTAATCTCGATCAGGAGTGCCTGCTGTACCTCTGTGCCAGATGGGAGATGATCAGGAGTTGAAATGTGTGGTACAGCATCACAGGCAGAAGAAAAATGGCGGAACCCGGAGAATTCGCAAAAATGATGCTCGCCATCACGGAGCCGTGGACAAGAGATTTTTTACTACTGCAAAACCTGACACTGATTTTATCCCTCCTGTTAAGGTGCAGCAGCTCACCCAAATAGCCGCTGATACTGTAAATCGCTAAAAACAACAGTACGATCAGGATGCAGAGCAGGAGTAACCCTTCAAAGGGAATCCTGACAAAGAGTTTCGAATCAAATGCGGAGCAGAAACTGATATAGGCGATCAGAACAATGACGGATTTGTCGAAAAAGCTGATCTTTTTGCTGTTGCGATGGACAAAGGGAAAAAGGGAAGCGTGCAGGAGGAGGCCAAGAGTCAGGGGGAGGATAACCTGGAGAAAGAGCTTCGTCAGGACAGTGGAAAATTCAAACTGGGCTGATCCAGTCAGAAAAACGCTCATCAACAAGGGCGTCAGAAAAATCCCCAGGAGTCCCGAGGCACTGGCATTAAAGATGGCCACCGAAATATTCCCCTTTGCCATAGATACCATGACGACGGAGGAGCTCACAGTAGAGGGAAGGGCAGAAAGGAAAAACAGCGAGAGCCACAATTCTGACCGCACCCCGTCTTCAAAAAGCGGAATGAACATCAATGTAAGAAGCGGGAAAACGACAAAGGTGCACATCTGGATCAGGAGGTGCACACGGTAATTGGCGAATCCACTCCTGAATTCGGACGGAGAAAGTTTTATCCCGTAAAAGAAAAAGATCAGGCCTATCCCGATATTGCTGATTTCCTCAAGAGGAAGATGTCCGGGACCAGCCGGAAAAATCCAGGCCAGAAGAATGGACAGGAATAATGCCGTTATGAAACCTCCTGATCTCAATCGAGCGGGATTCTTAAAGAGCCAATATGGTTCAGCGGATTCATTTCAGTTGTATGACCTCCTTATCTTGTTCCTCTTCCTTTTCCTGGAGAAGCCGGCCGTCGATTTCCTTGCTGGCCTTGGCACCGAGTTTCTTCAGTTTTTCCACCCGGGTTGCCAGGTTTCCTTTTCCGGTGAGCTTTTTCATCGCGCCATCATAGCTGTTTTGTAAAGCAGTCATTTGGCGCCCGACCTTCAGCAATTCCTCCGTAAGCCCTGTAAAGGAATCATAGAGTCTTCCTGCCTGAGTGGCAATTTCTATGGCATTTTGTTTCTGCTTTTCGCTTTGCCACATACTGTCGATGGTCCGGAGAACAGCAAGAAGGGTCGTTGGAGTAACAATGATGATGTTTTTTTCGAAGGCCTCAGAATACAGGGCAGGATATTCCCTTGAAGCCACTGCAAAGGCAGCCTCGATCGGTACGAAAAGCAGGACGAAGTCCGGGCTCTCGACCTCGTAAATCAGCTGATAATCCTTCTTGCTCAGTTCATTGACCCGATCCCTGATTGCCCGCAAATGCTCCTTTAAGCATACTGCCTGAACTTCTTTGTCCTCTTCCCCGCAATACCTGTCATAGGCATTTAGGGAAACCTTCGAGTCTATGATGAGCTTTCTGTTGCCGGGCAGAGATATGATCACGTCCGGTCTCAGTTTCCTTCCTTCTTCTGAGGTAAAGCTATGTTGTACAAAATATTCCTGATCCTTGTGCAGTCCGCTTCTTTCAAGGACCCTTTCAAGGATAATCTCCCCCCAGCTACCCTGTTTCTGGTGATCTCCCTTTAGTGCCCGGGTAAGGTTGGTGGCTTCCTCGCTTATCTTGATGTTCTGCTGGTTGAGCAGTTGAAGCTGCTTATCCAGTTCCGCGTTTCTCCTGGTGAAATCCGAAGCGTTCTTCTCTACCTTTTCTTCAAACTGCCTGATCTTTTCCTGAAGAGGATCAAGAATACGGGAGATATTCTCCTTGTTGAGCAAGGTGAATTTCTCCGTCTTTTGTTCGAGAATCTTATTGGCCAGATTCTCGAACTGAATTGAAAATTTATCCTGAAGTTTCTCCAGCTCTCCTTGTTGCTCTTTCATTCTTTCCCGCAGATGGACAAGCTCTGAATGACTTTGGGTCACTTGCTGGCGATAGTCATCTTTTTCCTGGCGCAGGAGTTCCCTTTCCGCAAGGGCCTGTTTGAGCCTTTCTTCCGCTTCTTCCCGTCCCTGGACCAGGTATTCCTTCGTTTGCTCCAACTGCTGGAGATGTTGTTGCTCGATCAGTTTTCGGGAATTTCTCCCGGTTAATCGGGTAAGAAAGTACCCGATTAATGCTCCGGACAGCAATACCAGGATTTGAACAAAAGTTGTATTCATACTGATTGTCTTTTCTCAAATATAACTTTTCAGGATTTAATCCTAAAGCTTTTGTCCATCGGGTCGAAGCTGATGAGATCATCGGGAAAGAGGGTTCTAAAAATTCCGGTTGCGATCAATTCTTCAGGGGAACCACAATAAACTTTAGCCTCTTTCATCACAACAAGACGATCGCAAAGCTGGAGCGCCAGATTGAGTTCATGGGTGGCAAAGAGGATGGTTTTTTTTGTTTTTTGGGTCAGACCTTTCAGGAGCTGCAGGACCTGGGCCTTGTGGTAAAGGTCCAGATGGGAGGTAGGTTCATCGAGGACCATAATTGGCGTGTCCTGTCCCAGAGCTCTTGCAATAAGCACTTTCTGAAGCTGTCCATCACTAAGCTCATAACATTTCCTCTGGGAAAGATTTCGGATATTGACCAGGTCGAGTGCTCGAAAGGTGGCCTCCCGGTCCTGCGGGCCAAAGCTGCCCAGCCAGTTGGTGTATGGCTGCCTTCCCAAAGCGACCAGTTCTTCCACACTGAGGTTTTTGGAAAACGGCTGCCCGGTCAGCACTACGCTGATTTTCCGTGCAAGTTCCCTATCCGAGAGCTGGTTTCGGTCCTTTCCTTCCAACAGGATACTCCCGGTTAGAGCAGGCTGAAGTCCGCTAATGGTTTTGAGCAAGGTAGATTTTCCGATGCCATTCTGCCCGATCAAGGCGACAAGCTCTCCCTTTTTGACCCGGAGGTTAATCCCTGAAGCCAAAGTCAAAAGCGACCGCTTCTTTCGATACCCAACTGAAAGATCCAGCGTTTCCAGAATACTATTTTTGTTCTCGACTTCTGTGACCATGACTTTAAAAGATGAACTTTCTTTTTCTTACCAGGAGCCATATCACCACCGGGGCTCCAATCACGGAAGTGACCGCATTGATCGGTAAGGTATGTTCAGTACCGGGTAATTGTGCAACGGTATCACACATCAGCATTAGAATCGCTCCACCAAATATTACTGCAGGCAGCAGGATGCGGTGGTCATTTCCTGAAACCATTTGTCTTACCAGATGAGGCACGGCGAGACCAACGAACGCAATCGGGCCTGCAAAAGCCGTGATGCTGCCTGCAAGAAGGCTGGTAGCCAGGATCAACAGGATCCGGTTCCTTCTTACCCGGGTTCCCATACTTTTGGCATACTGCTCGCCCAGGAGGAGGGAGTTGAGGTCTTTTGTACAGTAGAGGGCGACCCCTATCCCCAGTCCCCAGAAACATCCCAGCACCCCAAGTTCGGGCCAGCTCAGATCACCCACACTTCCATAGGTCCAGAAAACATACTGCTGCAATTGAGCCGCCGGACTAAAATACGCCAGGACGCTTACCAGTGCCGAGGTTAGGCTGGCAAACATGAGCCCAATGATCAGAATTGCCATGGTGTCTTTAAGGCGTAAAGAAGCTAGAAGAACAGAGAACAGAACCAGCAGACTTCCTGCGCTGGCCGCCAGAACGAGGGCCCAGCTTGAGGAGACGGCCGCTCCCGCCATCCCACCCATAAGGCTTGCTCCCATCAGGACCAGGGCCACTCCCAGACTGGCCCCGCTGCTAATTCCGAGCACATAAGGACCAGCCAGAGGGTTGCGGAAAAGGGTCTGCATCAGCAAACCGCTGACCCCGAGCCCTGACCCGGCCAGGACAGCAGTAATAGCTTTAGGAATCCGGTAGTTGACGATGATATATCTGGAATTCGAGGCGGAACCTTCTGGCGAGAAGAACACATCTACCACCTCACGGAGCGGGATATGAACAGATCCCAGGCTGATATTGAGCAACCAGGCGGCTGCCATCATAAAGATCAGCAGGAGCAGGGGGATTTTATGATTTCTAATCGCAAGCACTTATTTCAGAGGTTTATAGAAAACGGGTGTATAACCTGGCAACAGCCTGGGGTGAAAAATCGAAATCAGGTCTTGCAACACCAGATCCGGCCGATTTGGAGCAAGTTCATAGTACAGAATTCCACCGGTCTCCCCTTTACTGCTGGCAAAGGTATAGATATTTCTTTGCTGGTATGCGGCAAATCGGGTGTAATGGGGAGAGGCATCTCGCATTGCCTCATAAGTCTCGAATTGAGCAGGACCAATCCAGTAATCAGCGCCTGTTCCCTGACTCAGCACCGTTTCCAGCGAAAGGGAAAGACTTCCCGTACCTTCTGTCTCCCCAAAGAGATAACGTCCTCCAGCATCCTGGATAAACTGAGCATGCCAGCTTTCCCCTGCCGGCAGATACCACTGATCCTTGTACATTGCACCAGCCAAGACCGTGGGATGGTGATCAGCTTTCTGGGCCAGTTGCTTAGCTGTCAGGTACTGGTGTTCTATTTCCTCGAAAAAGGCTGTTGCCTCAGGCAATTTCCCAAAGAGTACCCCGAAGAATTTGATCCATTCTGCCTTTCCCAATGGCGAAACCTCGGTCCAATCTGAATTGTAGAGTACCGGAATACCTCCCTGATCGATTATCTGTAGGTCCCCAAGGTTCCCGTTGATTGCGAATCCAACCAGAACATCCGGCTGAAGGTCGAGAAGCACTTCCGTGTTGAGATCCTCATTCCTGCCCAATTCACTGATTTTCCCTTCGGCTATTCTTTTTCTGGTATCTGGAGATGATATGTAGTGCAGACCAGGAAACGCGACCAGAGCTTCCTCTGCATCCAGAATATCAAGGGAAGGGATATGGGTAGTGGAGGTGACCGCAATGGTCTGTATCGGAATATTTATCTTCTCATCGTATTGGATATCCTCCGGAATTTTTGCCCCATCCTCTGCCAGAAGATAACGAAAGGAAGTCTCTGCCTCAGGCCAGGGTTCCTTCACCCGAAGCAGGTAATAGGAACCGTAATCCCGGATGCTAAATCCCTTTGCGTATTCGATTTCTACCGGATTTCCTCCGGTAGGAACAGGTTCATTTTCCTTTTCCGTCTTACAACCTGATCCAGCGCTGAGGAGAATCAAAGCAAGGAATGTTCTGAAGATTTTCATCGGATTCAAAAGTAAGATTATTTAAATTTTTCTGAAGAGCGAGGTGATAATTGTTTACTTTAGCAGAGATTTTGGTTCGACAATTTTTCCGGATGTTCCGGAAAAGTCGATTAAAAGGGAATCAGGAGAGATAACATCTATCAAAGCCTGAGCTGTTCCCGCAACTGTAAGCTTAGTCCCGGAAAGGGATGCCATTGTTAACTTCATACCACTGTGCTGATGACCAGCACGGGAAGGTGAACAAGAGGACGCGAGCCAGGAGACCTGCCAAAGTCATAACTAAAACCTTTGGCTTTCGGGAAAAAAGCCGGCGGATGATGAAAAAAACACTTTTCTACATCTTTTGCGGCCTCGCATTTATACCAAAGTTCATGGTGGCTCAGGCGGATTCCTTACACCAACTTAAGGAGGTGATTCTGGATGATGTTCATTTGCTTTCAGGAGCAGCGGGTAACAACGTCAGCGTACTTCAGGATTCGGTCATCCTTAAAAACCCGGCTACATTAACAGAGCTACTCAGGTTTAACACTCCGCTGTATTTCAGGGAAAACGGTCCCGGAATGGTATCGTCTGTCTCCTTTAGAGGGACTTCAGCTTCCCAGACTGCGGTGATTTGGAATGGTATCAATATCAACTCCTCCATCAACGGCCAGACCGACTTTAACACGCTTCTGTCAAAATCATATGACCGAATCGCTATTCGTTCAGGTGGGGGAAGCCTGTTGTATGGAAGCGGTGCCATCGGGGGCAGTGTGCATCTGGAAAACAGTTTAAAGTTCAAACGGCTTTTTGAGAACAGGATTCAGTTGGAAGCCGGAAGCTTCAGCACCTATATGGGACATCTCTCCTCTGACTATGGTGATCCGAACACCAGCCTCAAGGTCAGCCTCAGTCACTTGCGTAGCGAGAACGATTTTCCATACCCGGATTCCCAGCAGAACAACGTCAATGGCGACTTCCAAAGGACTGGGCTTAACCTGACGGCTGCCCAGATCCTGGATGATAGCAATATGCTGCGATTTTATGCCAACTATTCCACCGGGGAGCGTGGTTTTTCTGGTACACTCACCGCGCCGTCCGAAAGCAAATATGTCGATTCCAACAGCCGAAATCTGCTCGAATGGGAGACCGGGACCGGGAGGTGGACCTCCGAAATTGGACTGGCCTTGCTGCACGAGAGCTATCGGTACTATGAAGATCGTCATTCCGGCGCATATGCTTTTGGCCAAGTCGATACCGGCATCCTGAAATATGAATTCGGTTATGAAATGTCACGGAATCTGGAGATAATCACAGTAGGACAATTCAGGGGTTCACAGGGAGAAGGAAGCCAAATCGGAGAGGTGGATCGGCAAAGATATTCCGGAGGTATTCTGATGCGTCACCAGCTTGGGGATTTCGGTTATGAGGTGGGGTTTCGGAAAGAGTTTTCCGGACTTTACGATTCGCCGATCCTTTATTCATTAGGATCGGCCTACCAATTCTCTGATCACTATGAGCTTCGCCTTAGCTTCTCTAGGAACTACAGGATTCCGACCTTCAATGACCTGTTCTGGTATGCAGGCGGGAATCAGGAACTAAAGTCGGAGAAGTCGCTTCAGGGAGAAGTAACCCAGAAGCTAAGCTATAAAAGCTTATCCTTGTCCCTAACCGCTTTCCTGTTGGAAGTGGAAGATCTGTTGAGGTGGGTGCCAGGGCAGGATGGTCTTTGGCACCCGGAAAATACCCGGGAGGCCAGGAATTATGGTCTTGAGCTCGGCGCTGGCTGGGAAACATCCCTGAATCATACCCGATTAGCTTTCTCAGGAACATATGCCTATACCAGATCCCGGGATTTACAGCTCGAGAAGGATTTGATCTACGTCCCGATTCATAAGGCTACCGGATCCTTTGCGATGAACCGTGGCCGGATTAGCACCTATTTGCAGGGAGGGTACACCGGAAAAATCTTTACTTCTTCAGATAACGAGTATTTTCTAGAGGATCATGTGATCCTTAATCTCGGTTTCGATTTCAGTCTGGTTCCAAAGCATTTGCAAGCGGGAATAGTCGTCAGGAATCTGCTCAATACGGAATATCAGAACATGCCTTCCCGACCCATGCCCGGAAGGAATTTCAGCCTTGATCTAACCTTTAATTTTTAAAAATGAACAGAAAATTTGTATTTCCAGCCCTTGTCGCATCTCTTGTTTTTGCTTCCTGCCAGAAGGATTCTCCTGAACCGGAAATCCCGGGGGAAACGGATTATTCGCCCGGTGTTCTGGTATTGAATGAAGGCAACTTCGGGTGGGGCAATGCTTCCCTAACCTATTACCCTCCGGAACTGGATCACCTTGAGCAGGAAATATTCCAGACTCAGAATGCCATGGAACTCGGAGACACCGGTGTAGATATGTCCTTCAACGGGGATCAGGCTTTTATCGTAATGAATACTTCCAACACCATACAGGTCGTCAACAGGCATTCCTTTAAACAAGTCAGTACGATAACAGAGGGGCTTAAAAACCCAAGGGCAATAGAATTCCACAATGGGAAAGCCTATGTCAGCAACTGGGGGGAAGGGAGCGATCCGAATGATGATTATATCGCGGTCTTCGACTCCTCGGATCGGAGTCTGGTCAAAAAGATTCCAGTTTCAGAAGGTCCTGAGGAAATTCTTGCTGAAGGGGAAAATGTGATCATAGCACACGGCGGGGGCTGGAATTTCAGCGATGAAGTAACTTTCATAGATCCCCTGACCAACACTGTAGAACATATTATTGAGGTAGGGGATGTACCCAATTCGATGGTGATCGCAAACCGACAGCTTTATGTTCTTTCAGGTGGGAAGCCTGCATTCAGCGGGGAAGAAACCCCCGGAAGTCTCACGGTCATTGACCTCAATCTGATGAAGGTGACAGATGTCCTGCCTTTTGAAACCGGGGTTCATCCCAGTCACCTCCAATGGGACCAGGGAACATTGTATTATACCGTCGGAAAAGGGGTTTTCGGGATTTCAGAAGAGGAAGGAACCCTGCCTGCTGTTCCGTTGATTCAAATGGAGGAAGTCGATTATCTCTATGGGTTCAGGTTGATCAACGACATGATCTATGCAACTTCTGCAAACACGGATTTTACCGGGAACGGCAAGCTTCTGGTATATGATTTATTGCAAGGTGTCTTACAGGCAGAGCTTGAGACGGGAATAAATCCAACAGCAGTTTTTTTTAATCCATAAAAAAATCCCGCCATAAAGACGGGATCTTAGGGATAGGGCAACAGATTAATCCTTTAGTTGAAGTATAGGACCGTCCCCCAGAATCATCCTCTGGTAACTCGGTTTGAACATTTCACTATTACCGATGACCTTAAACTGGTTTTCCATCTGTTTAGAGGTGGCCATGGTTTCCTGTGATTTTCCCAGGGCTGCATTAAGTGCAGCCTCCAGCAGGCGCTCGGAGGGATCTCCCAATATTCCGAGATTCGCCGGATGTTCCTCAATAGCGATATCTGGCACAAGTCCATCGAAGAAGTCCGTTTTTCCCTCTGCATTGGCGTATTTAGCAATCAGCGGCTGAACTGCATAGGTATGTTCCGTACTGGCGCCTTCTCTTCCTCCGTCAGGGGAGTCATAAAAGGTATTGGAGACCTGGAATTTTCCGGCGGTATTTTCCCCGATCTGAACCACATTGATGTACGGTTCCAGTCCGTTGATCACCAGCTCGCTTGCCGAGGCAGATCTGGACGAGGTGATGACAAATACCCGGTTGAGGTTCAGGCTGTTCAAAGCTTCTCCGGTCTGGATTTTTGAGTCGAACCGAACCAGGTAACTCTCGGGACTGTACAGGGACTGATACTTGTCGTTATATCTCACCTTGATCAGTACTTCATCTTCGAACTGGCCTGTTATCATTCCTGCAAGGTCGATTGCTGTCATCACATGTCCACCGCTGTTATATCGAAGATCGAGTATGAGATCGGTCACTCCCTGAGCTTTAAAATCACCGAAGGCTGCGTTCAGTTTTGTGTCGAATTCGGGGGTTCCGAAAAAGCCGTTATACATGAGATAACCTATTTCCCTTCCCTCGGTTTCCAGGACCTTGCTCACATGGACCGGGTCCTCGCTTAACTCTTCGCCTGTCAGGGAAACCTCCTGATCACTCCAGACCACCTCTCCATTGACCAGGCGTCCTTTATTGATTGTGTAGGTAGCCCCGCTATACAGGAGATCCACATAATTTCCAGAAGTGAGCTGCGTGCCATTTACTTTTGTGAAGACGTCACCACGCTCAATACCTTGCTCCTCTGCGGAGCTTCCCTTGACGACATAGTTGACATAACCTATTACCTTATCTGAGTCACTGCTCATGTAAGCCAATCCGAAATCCATTCCGTTGGATTTCGTAACCCCGTTGAACATCTTTTCCAGCGCAACATAATCATCGGTCATAAAACTGAATTTATCATGGACTGCCTGGAGGTCCTCATAAAGGTCGAATGGGCTTTCAAAAGAACCGAGGTAGTCATCCAGAGCCGCTTCGCTTTTAAAGTAATCATCCTGTAGCTCTGGCACTTCGGCCTCATACAGATAAATGTCCTCCATCACCTCATAAATAAACTGTTCTACCTGCAGGTCTTCTGTAGGTTCTTTCGGATCCGTTATTTCCTTCTCGTCCTTGGGCAATTCTTCCTTTGCGCATGAAAGCGTCAAACTTGCAATCAGGAGCAGCGGAGCAAATAGTTTTTTCATTTTCATAAATTTGATTTTGTGGGCTAAACTAAGTCTTTCTTTATTGTAGTGCTAATTCGTTTGGAGCATACATTTTCTGATACAGTATTTCATCCGAACCGGATTCTCCTATGATGTCCGGTGCCTTCAGGTGTCGGAAATCTTCCTGAACGGGATTTCCAGTAATATGATCCAGGGCGGTTTTTAGCAACGGTTCATTTATATCACCTATTGTGCCAAGGTTCCTCAGATTTTCAAATATCTCTATGTCAGGCATTAAGCCTTCAGCATAGTCTGTGACTCCGGCTGCATTAACCGTCTTATAGATCAGTGGCTGAATGGCGTAAGTATGGCCCGGGTTGGCACCGGACCTGTTGAAATCAGGGGAATCGTATAAAGTGGTCGATGCCTGGTATTTTCCTGTTGTGGGAGCCCCGATCTGGATCACCTGGATATAGGGAGAAAGACTGTTGATGAGTAACTCGCTAGCTGAGGCTGTACTCAGGGTGGTCAGGACATATAGCCGGGTCAGTCCAAGATTATTGATGTCGGTTCCATTGGAAATCTCATCATCGAAAAGATTTACGAGGCTCTCCGGGGCAATTGTCTGAAGGTATTCCTGCATCTGTGGATTCCATTGTTCGGTATGGAAAATCTCTCCCTCGAACTGACCTGTTATCATGCTGCCAAGATCCGTGGCTGATTCAACATTACCGCCGCCATTGTAGCGCAGATCCAAAATTAGATCCGTTATCCCTTCTGACTTGAAGTTCCCAAAGGTGTCGTTGAGGTATGGATCAAAATCTCCCGTGAAGGCATTATACATCAGATATCCCACCTTTCCGGCTGAGGTGGGAATAACACTGGAGAAATAAATTGGATCTTCGGTGTATTCTTGCTTCTCAAGGTTAATCTCCTCCCCAGTTGAAACAATCTGGTCCCCCTGAAATTCTGCCAGGCCAATGGTATACACCTCGGGCTGTAACAGACGATAGTAATTATCCACCGTAAGTTGTTGTCCATCAACAGTATTAAAGAGATCTCCCCGCCTCAGACCCTGATCGTCGGCAGAGGTGCCCGGCAGGACGTACCGTACATAACCTAGGACCAGATCAGATCCGGTGCTATATCGGGATAGGCCGTATTCCATCCCATTGATATTGTTTATCCCATCCAGTAGTCTTTCCAGTTCCCTGTAATCCTCAACAAGGAAACTAAATTGGTCCCCGGGAGCAACAAGTCCCTCATAGAATAGATCCTCAGGGGAAGCAAATTGTGCCAGATAATCGTTGAGTTCCTCTTTCCCCGAGAATCTGTCATCAGCCAATTCGGGAACCTCGGGTTTGTAGAGATAATATTTATTCATTCCCCTCCAGATGAAATTTTTGATAGACAGCTCACTGGCAGTATAGGGGACATCATCCATGTCCTGGTAACACGAGCTCATCAATAGGAGGAGCAGGAGGATTCGTAGGCTCATATTTTTCATGCTGCATTTTTTCTAAATGTAGCCTGAAAAAGTAAAAATTAAAATAATTTGGTAACAAATTCTATCGGTGACCGTCGTAACATAAAGAGGCCAATTATAGGCCTTTACAAACTACCAAAAATGAAGCATAGTTCCTTCTTATCCCTGGTCAAACCCGTGCAGGACAAGATGTACAGGCTCGCTCTGAGGATGTTGGTTTCCCGGGAAGCTGCTGAGGATGCAACACAGGAGGTGTTACTGAAGCTTTGGAGTAAAAAGAAAGATTTGACCAGCTATAACAATATTGAAGCCTTTGCCATGACGGTCACCAAGAATTATTGCCTGGATCAACTTAAGTTAAGACAGAACAACAATCTCAGGATCGTTCACAACAATTATGAAGATGGCGAACCATCGCTGCAGCGCAGGATGGAGGTCCAGGATGATCTTTCCTGGGTTCAAAAGATTATCGCGGACCTGCCGGATCAACAGCGGCTTCTGATTCAGCTTAGGGAAGTAGAACAATATGAATATGATGAGATCGCCCAAATGACAGATATGAAAGAGACCGCTATCAGGGTGGCCCTGAGTCGGGCAAGAAAAAAAATAAGAGAAGAAATGATCAAAAAGCATCGCTATGGAATCAACAGTAATTGAGAAGCTGCTTCAGAAGTACCTGGAAGCGGAAACCTCTCTTCAGGAGGAGGAGAGACTAAGAGCTTATTTCTGCTCTGGGAACGTAGCACCTGATTTCGAGGAATACATTCCGTTGTTCAGCTATTTCAATAGCAGTAAAGAAGCCCGATTTGAAAAAGAGGTCAGCTTCGATAGATCCAAAAGAAAGATTTATTCATTAGTGGCAGTGGCAGCATCAATAGTGATTCTTTTGGGAATTGCAGTTCCAAGGAACTCGACCGGCACGGAGTTTGGAACTTACCAGGATCCGGAGTTGGCTATGCAGAAAACTGTAGAGACTCTTGAACTGGTATCGCAGTTGATGAACAACGGCACAGAGGACCTGGAGTACCTTGAAGAATTCAATAACAGCAAACAGAAAATACTTAACCCAATTAAACAATAGATCATGAAAAAGTTAAATTTAGCCCTTATGGCAATGTTGATCCCTTTTCTCGTAGGGGCTCAAAATTTTCAGAAATACGAGGAGATGAAAGAAGTCGATGCAGTGGTGATCACCAGTAAAATGTTTAAGTTGCTGACCAAAGTGGATCTCAATGCGGATGACCCCGAAACTCAGGCTTATATAGACCTGATTGAAAACCTTCAGGAAATGAAGGTATTTTCCACCACCAATGCACAGGCAAGGGAGCAGATGTCTAAGGATGTTGCCTCCTATCTTAAACAAGGAAAAATGGAAGAGCTGATGCGGGTTTCAGAAGATGGGAAGACAGTGAAATTCTACTACAAACCGGGAAAGACGGATGATTACGTAAGTCAGTTATTCATGTTCATGGAAGGGAGAGAGAAGGATAAACCGGTATCAGTCATTCTCAATATTACCGGCGAGATCAACCTGGCCCAGGTTTCGAAGCTGGCAAATGACTTCAATATTCCCGGTGGGGATCAGATTGAAAAAATTGAAACAAATTGATTATGAAGGCAGCAATATGGATATTCCTGACGTCATTCCTGGTAGTTTCCTGCGACAACCAGACCACCCTCCAGGAATATTATGTAGAGAACCAGGCTCAGAAAGAATTTATAGCACTTGATATACCTGCGAGTCTGGTGACCGGAGCAAATTCCACACTTTCTGGAGAGCAACGGGCGACGTTGGAGACTGTTGAAAAGATCAATTTTCTGGCTTTTCCTAAAAAGGAAGAGAACCAGGCACAGTATGAACAGGAAAAGGAGAAGGTTGCTGAGATTCTTAAGGATGAAAAATACCAGCAATTGATGAGGTTCGGCAAAAACGGACTACATATTCAGCTGTATTATTCGGGAGAGGAAGATGCCATTGATGAGCTCGTAATATATGGGACTGATGAAACCAAAGGATTTGGTCTTGCCCGAGTAACCGGTAATGATATGGATCCCGAAGCCATGATCAGGCTGATGAAATCATTTGAAAAAGGAAATCTGGATCTGTCCGGGTTGCCTGATCTTCAAAATGCTTTCAAGGATTGATAGAAATGGAATTCAGAGAAGTAGCCCTGGCCTAAATGCCGGGGCTTTTTTTACCTTACTCCTTGAGGGGCGTTAAATTCCGGTATAATTTTGAGGGGTAATACTTCTTAGTTCCTTCTTCGTTTCTTCGGAGACAGCGAGCTCCTCTATAAAGGCAGAGATTGCCTTTCTGTCAATTACAGTATTGGTCCTGGTAAGCTGTTTTAATGCCTCATAAGGGTTCGGGTAGCCCTCTCTTCTTAGGATGGTTTGAATCGCCTCGGCAACTACCGCCCAGTTTCGCTCCAGATCTTCCTCAAGGCGTGACTGGTTCAAAAGCAATTTGTCAAGTCCCTTGAGAGTGGCTTCAATTGCAATTAGCGAATGGCCGAACGGAACTCCGATACACCTGAGGACCGTGCTGTCTGTCAGATCACGTTGCAGACGGCTGAGGGGAAGTTTAGCAGCCAAATGTTCAAATAGCGCATTGGCAATTCCCAGATTGCCTTCGCTGTTTTCAAAATCGATCGGATTTACCTTGTGGGGCATTGCTGAGGAACCGATTTCCCCTTTCTTTATCCGCTGCTTAAAATAATCCATGGAGATGTAGGTCCAGATGTCCCGGTCCAGATCGAGAATAATATTGTTGATTCTCTTTAGCGCATCAAAAAGAGAGGCCAGATGGTCATAATGTTCGATCTGGGTGGTCGGAAAGGAATGGTGTAGACCTAACCGATCCTGAACATACCTGGTGGCAAATCCTTTCCAGTCTATATCCGGATAGGCTATCTTATGAGCGTTAAAATTACCGGTGGCCCCACCGAATTTTGCTGCGAAAGGAATGGTTTTTAGAAACTTCTTCTGCTCCCGGATCCGCTCAGCGAATACCCCTATTTCTTTTCCGAGTCTGGTGGGAGAGGCGGGTTGCCCGTGGGTTCTGGCCAACATAGAAACCTCTTGCCACTGGTTTTCGAGATCGACGAGTTTCTGCAAGAGGGAATCCAGACAAGGGAGATAAACTTGGTCCATGGCTTCCCGAATACTCAGCGGAATTGCGGTGTTATTGATGTCCTGTGAGGTCAGCCCGAAATGGATGAATTCTCGATACCGCCCCAGCCCGAGATTCTCGAACTTCTCCTTTAGCCAATATTCAACGGCTTTCACGTCATGATTGGTGACCCCTTCGATCTCTTTAATTCTCACTGCGTCCTCTGACCGAAAGTCCAGGTATAGCTTTCTCAGGTTCTGGGCCTCGACCTTCTCAAGAGATCTTAATTGCACAAGCCCTTCCTCACAGAGCGCCAGAAAATATTCTACTTCAACCATTACGCGGTATCTGATCAAGGCCTCCTCGCTGAAGAAGGGGATCAAAGATTTCGTCTTCTGATGGTATCTTCCATCAATAGGGGAAATGGCCTGAAGGGAAGTCATGTGCTCTGTTTTTGTTTGAGCCGTTAAAGATACGGCTTCAGAAATTACCTGTAAAACTATATTTCAGGTTCTGAAGTCGGTGGAATTTAATAGTTTTTCGACCAGATCGGGAACACCTTTTGACGCTTTCTCTGCAATGACCTCAAGATTAGCCGCTCGAATGAGATTAGGTTTGGGGTCGATATAATAGATCGGAGTTCCGGCGGAAAGATAATCTATAAGTCCGGCGGCCGGATAAACCTGCATGGAAGTGCCAACGATGATAAGTTTCTCTGCCTCGGAGACTTCTTCGATCGCCTTCTCCATCATGGGGACAGCTTCCCCAAACCAAACCACATGGGGGCGGAGCTGAGCGTTGTGTTCACACATATCTCCCCATTTTATGTCCTCCTTCCAGTCCAGGATGAGATCGGGATCAAAGGTGCTCCTGGCCTTCATCAGTTCTCCATGAAGGTGCAGGATTCTGCGGCTTCCTGCCCTTTCATGAAGATCATCAACATTCTGAGTAATGATCGTGACCTCAAACGCATCTTCGAGTTTCTTTAGTGCCAGGTGGGCAGCATTGGGTTTCACCATTTTTAACTGACGCCGTCTGGCATTGTAGAATTCCAGGACCAGTTCAGGATTTGTCTTCCATCCCTGGGGTGTGGCTACCTCCATTACATCATGTCCTTCCCAGAGGCCATCGGCATCTCTGAAGGTATTGATGCCACTCTCTGCGCTGATTCCTGCTCCGGTTAGGACTACTATTTTTCCCATGGGATCTTTTTAGAAAAAATGTACGGAATTTTGTCGAGTCAGGAAAGAGGGAAAACCATCGGGGATGTTTAAATTCGTGCCTATGGCCAACAAAGAACTTACCCTTTTTCTGGAGTCCCTTCTTAGCGAAAACCGAAAAGCGCGCATCGAAAAAGTCCTGGAAGAGCGAACAAATTTTCTAACCGTGGCAATACAGGATGTTTACCAACTGCATAATACAAGTGCTGTGCTGAGAAGTTGTGATGTCTTTGGGATACAGAATCTTCATGTCATCGAAGAGAGAAATCGCAAGAAAATCGATCGGGAGATTGCCATGGGTGCCCAGAAATGGGTGGATGTACATCGGTACACCGCTACAAAGGAATGTGTTGACCTTCTCAAGAGGGATTACCGTATAGTGGCTACCTGTCCGAACAGGGGAATTCCTTTCCAGGAATACGAACTTCAGGAACCGGCTGCCCTTTTCTTTGGAACGGAGAAAGAGGGTCTTTCTGATGAGATCATCGATCAGGCTGATACGCTGGTTCACATTCCTATGTTCGGATTTACACAAAGTCTGAACATTTCGGTTGCTGCCGCAATAATGCTCCAGGAATTCACTTTCAGGATGCGGAAGGAGCATCTGCCCTGGAGGCTTTCCCAGGAGGATAAGGAGCAGAAAAAGCTGGAATGGGTTAAAAAAAATTTTAAAAACGTGCAACAACTGATAGATCAGTTTTATGCGTCACATTAATTATTACCTTTAGGATTTATTTAAGAAGGAGCAGATGACCCTTTTCTTTTATCTGATCATCGGTCTGATCACATTTATCGCCTTTCTTCACGCCTGGGCGAGGAAGGACTATGACGTGAGTCGCACTATAATCATCAACAGGCCAAAAGCAGAGGTCTACGCCTTTATCCGCCAATTGAAGAAACAACCATTATGGATGCCGTGGTACCTGAATGATCCGAAAATCGTCTTAAAATTTAAAGGCGAGGATGGAAAAATCGGGGCCTCTTCCTACTGGAAGGGCCAGAACCGGGTGGAGGGAATTCAGAAGATCACGAAGGTGAGGGAGGGGAAGGTCCTGGAAACCGAACTTCTGTTTTTACGGCCGTACAAATCTTTGTCTCTCACCTATATGGCTGTAAAAGAGGTGGAGCCTGAGCGAACCAAAATGGTATGGGGGGTTAAGGGGGTACACAAATTTCCGGCTTCGGTATTTATGCTGTTCTACGGTATGGAAAGGGCCATCGGAAAAGATTTTGAAAAAGGGCTTCAGAATCTCAAAACCATTCTGGAAAAAACCAAGACATAGAGCGCGATGCAAGAGGGAAGAGGGAACATGGCCCCGCTTCTATTCCCGGGCGAGCACCTTGTACTGTTCATAACACCCGCTCATCGCCTCCAGAATCTGTAGATCATTGGCATTCTCGATAAAATCTTTTGAGTAGTTGCATTTCCGTAGGACCTCATCAATATCCATTTTGTTCAGTTGAAGTACTGCCATCAGGGTTTCCCGGTCGAATTTAGTCGATAAGAGATTGCGAATTTCATCATCCTTCTGCATCTCTCTGAGTTTTCTCATATTTCTGGGCTGCTTGCCAAATATATTATACAAGGCGTCAACTGGATTGAATATAGCTCCGATAACTCTGCTAACCGCATCCGGGCTGTTTTCACCTCCCTCATATCCCTGGTCTTCAAGCCCGGGTATACTGTATCTGTAATTCTCATATACCGGAATATTTTTCGCATCGATTTCCAGGTATCCGGTCAGTTGGACCGGCCGTACAACGACTTCCTCAAGAGCTATTCCGACCTCTGTCATTTTCACTTTTACAGCTCCAAACCTCAGCCAGTCATTGGTTACCCTTACGCGGATAGGTTTAAAACCAAGGTAGGAGAAATATAAGGTGTCATTAACATTTGCGGAAATCTCGAAGGCTCCATCCTCACCCGATACCGAACCGACCACCTGGTTTAGGTTGAGGATGTGCGCGTTCTCTATGGGCTGATCATTGGCAGCATTCATAACCGTTCCTGTCACCACCGTGGTGGAATCCTGGCCATACACCAGACTCCCGGATAGTAGGAATAGGAAGCATAAAATCTTTTTCATATCGTGAATTCGGCTAATATAACAAGTCCGAAAAATTGTACCAAACTGTCAGATGTGCTATTTTTTTGCCCTTCTTCTTTTCAGGGAACTTTCTATGCTCTTGTTTCTCCCACCCTTCTTAGGTTTTTCTCCGGTTCCCGATCTTCGTCTTCCCGGGGTTCCAGGGGCGCTTGAACTCCTTCTGTCAGAACCCCTGCTTTTGCTTTTACTGTTCTTTCTCCCACGGTCTTTTCCGGAGCTTTTCTTGGTAATCTCCACATTGATCTGCCTCCCGTGCAACTGGAAATCTTCGAAGATATGTAGCACTTCCTTGGCCAGACTGCTGCTCACGTTAAAAAAGGAGAAGCTTTCCTTTACTTCCACACGGTTAACCTCGTCCTTGCCCAGATTGAGGGTGGCTTTCAGGAAATCCTTCAGGCTCATCCAATCAAAATCGTCTTTTGAACCGACATTGATAAAGAAGCGGGTGCTATTGCTGTCTTCTTCATAGGCTTCTCCCGAACCTCGGGCATTGAGATCGGCAGCATTGTTATAGTAATTAAAGAACCGGGTAAATTCCACCGAAAAGAATTTCTTCAACAGGGTTTCTTTCGAAAGTCCATCGAAGAGATCTGTGATCTGTGGCAAATAGCGGTCGATTTCATGATTGATCTCTGTCTTACTGATTTCGTTGGCAAGGTGGAATAACTGAACCTCACAGATTTCCCGTCCGTCCGGGATTTCCTTTCGTTCAAAACTTTGCCCGATGATTTTTTCTATTCCTTTGATTTTGCCTACTTCACTTTTAGATACGATGACCATGGATACCCCACTCTTGCCGGCCCGACCCGTGCGACCACTTCTATGCGTGTAGGTTTCTATTTCATCCGGAAGCTGATAATTAATGACATGTGTGATATCGTCCACATCAATTCCTCTTGCGGCAACATCCGTGGCCACCAACATTTGGATCTGTCTGGAGCGAAAGCTTTTCATAACCAGGTCTCGTTGGTTTTGACTCAAATCCCCATGCAGGGCCGCAGCGTTATAGCCGTCCTCGATCAGCTGTTCTGCCACTTTCTGAGTTTCCCTCTTGGTCCTACAAAAGATGACAGAGAAAATATCCGGATTGGCATCAGCCAATCGCTTTAAGGCCGCATACCGATCTCTTGCAGCTACCACGTAAAATTCGTGAGAAACATTAGAAGTTCCTGTATTCTTGGTCCCAACCGTGATTTCAACAGGTGTTCTCATGAATTTGCGCGCAATGGTCGCAACTTCTTTTGGCATAGTTGCCGAGAAAAGCCAGGTGCTTTTTTCTTTAGGGGTATGGGAAAGAATTGCAGTAATATCCTCGAAGAATCCCATGTTCAGCATTTCATCAGCCTCATCCAGAATACAATAATCGATGGCCGAAATGTCTACCAATTTACGGTTTACCATGTCTTGCATCCTTCCTGGGGTTGCCACAATAATCTGAGCTCCCTTGCGGATTTGGGAAGCCTGTTCGGTTATACTAGCTCCTCCGTAGATCGCCACAGTATGAAGACCAGGAAAATATTTCGAATAATTTTTCAGTTCATTGGTAATCTGAAGGCAAAGCTCCCGGGTAGGGGACAGGATTAATCCCTGGGTTTTTCTATTTCCGTTATCTATCTTCTGGATCAAAGGGAATCCAAAGGCGGCGGTCTTTCCGGTGCCCGTTTGTGCCAGAGCTACCATGTCCGTGTCCTGCTCCAGTAGAATCGGGATCGATTTCTCCTGTACCTCACTTGGTTCCGTGAAGCCCATATCTTTTATAGCCTTAAGCACGGCCTCATTCAATCCCAGTAATTCAAATTTGTTCATATATTTCAAATAAGCTGCAAAGGTACGGATAAGTTACCAGCAATCGCTTATAATCCTCAATGGGTATTCTTGGAAAGAAAGTCAACCAATTCGCGGGTTGCATGGCCTCTGTGACTAAGTAGGTTTTTTTCTTCGAGGTTCATCTGAGCAAAAGTCAGCGATTTTCCTTCAGGTTGAAACACAGGATCATAACCAAATCCTGCTTCCCCTATCCGTTCATAGGTGATTCTCCCTTTACATATTCCGGTAAACAGATGCAGACGGTCCCGGAACCAGAGGGCAATCACGGTGATGAACCGGGCTTTTCTTTCAGGATTAGGGCCCAGTTCGCGTAGCAGTTTTTCGATGTTTGCATCGCTGCTTCTTTCGGGTCCGGCATATCGTGCCGAAAGAACACCCGGCGCCCCTTTAAGGGCATCCACCTCTAGTCCTGAATCATCAGCAAAACAATCCCGACCATACCTTTCCCGGATGAAATTGGCCTTTAGAATGGCATTTCCTTCAATGCTCTGAGCTGTTTCAGGTATTTCCTGATGGAAACCAAGGTCTCTCAACGAGGAAATTTCCAGCGTCTTCGGTAACATGTTTCTTATCTCTTGTAGCTTGTCCTGGTTGCTGGTCGCAAAAATGAGGCGGTATGGGTGGAGTTCACTGTTCATCAGCTGTGGTGATAGGGCTCATTTCTCAGAATAGTAAAGGCGCGATACAGCTGTTCTATAAAAAAAGGCCGTACCATTTGGTGGGAAAATGTCATCTTGGAAAGCGATAGGCTCAAATCGGCCCTATCCAGGACCTCCTGCGAGACACCATAGGGACCACCGATAAGGAAGGTGACCTGCTTTACGCCGCTGTTTAGCTGTTTCTGGATAAATTGCGCGAACCCTTCCGAAGTATATTGCTTACCCTTCTCATCCAGGACAACCAGAAATTCGGAGGTCCGGATCCTGGCAGAGAGAAGTTCCCCCTCTAGTTTTTTCTGTTGTTCAGGGCCAAGGTTCCGCGCATTCTTTAGGTCTGGGATATACTCCTCCTCGAATTTGACGTAATGCTCCAACCGGTCAATGTATTTTTTGAGGAGGTCTTTGATCAGGGGATCACTTGTCCTTCCGATACTCAGCATTTTGATCGTCATGATGAAAATTACCCTTTACTTTGTAACTTTAGCAAAAATAGGGACTGTGATGATTTCAAAAGAACAATTTGAAAAGGAAATTGATATAATTATTCAAAATGCTTTAAGAGAAGACATCGGGAGTGGTGATCACAGTTCCCTGGCTTGTATTCCGGGGGAGGTAATAGGAAAGGCCAAACTTCTGGTAAAAGACAGCGGCATTCTGGCAGGGGTGGCATTTGCTCAGCGGGTCTTTAAAGAGGTAGATGAAGATATCGAGATGGAAGTGTTTCTGGAGGACGGCAGCAAAATTGATAAAAATCAGGTAGCCTTCTTCATCAAGGGGCCATCCCGTTCCATTCTCCAGGCAGAGAGACTGGTTCTCAACGGGATGCAGCGAATGAGTGCCATTGCTACAAAAACCCGTAGTTTCGTCGATCAACTCGAGGGAACAAACACAAAAATTCTCGATACTCGCAAAACTACCCCTGGTATTCGGGCCCTTGAGAAATGGGCGGTGAAAATCGGGGGAGGTGAGAACCATCGCTTCGGTCTTTTTGATATGATCATGTTGAAGGACAACCATATCGATTTTGCAGGTGGAATCCGGCAGGCCATCAACAAGACAAAGGAATATCTGAGACGGCAAAATCTGGACCTGAAAATTATTGTTGAGGCGAGAAATATGGCGGAAATAAGAGAAATACTTTCCGAAGGAGGTATCCACCGGATCTTACTGGACAATTTTTCCCTGGAAGAGACCCAGAAGGCAGTCAAGCTCATAGATGGGCAATATCAGACTGAGAGCAGTGGGGGAATCAATCTGAAAACCGTTCGTGCCTATGCAGAATGCGGGATCGACTATATTTCCAGTGGTGCCCTCACGCATTCCGTCTACAATCTCGATCTCAGCCTCAAGGCCATGTAGACATGAGTGAAGTCAGGGCAAAAGGCAAGGAACAGAAGTCTTCCTGGTTCAAAAGGAAGACCACTAAATTGGTCCTGCCTGGTATGGAAGGGCTGACATTCCATGACCTGGTGATCATATTTTACGGGGGTCTTGTAAAGGGAACGTTTTCCGCTCGCGCCAGCGCCATCTCCTTTAGCTTTTTCATGGCGCTTTTTCCTTTCTTGTTGTTTATCCTGAACCTGATTCCTTTCATTGAGTTCATCGATGACTTCCAGATAGAATTCCTCGTGATCATGGATTCCCTCCTGCCGCCTGAAGCCAGCGACTTCTTTAGCGATATCTTTCTGGATATTGCTGCCCGAAAGCGCGGCGGATTGCTTTCCGTGGTTTTCCTACTGTCGATTTTCCTGATGGCTAACGGAGTTAATTCCATTTTTACAGGGTTCGAGTTTTCCTACCATACGAGAATCAACCGGAGTATTCTAAGGCAGTATATCATAGCAGTTGGGGTTTCTCTTATTCTTGCTTTTCTCCTTCTGATTACGGTCGTGGTCATCGTATACCTTACCTACCTGACGGAGGATCTAAAGACAATGGGTGTGGTGACCAATCCGGTGGGCTGGTCAGTTGCAGGTCGGTATTTGCTCCTCGCCGGGATGATTTATATCGCTGTGGCTACCCTCTACTACTTTGGAACGAAGGAAAGCAGATTGAGTCGTTTTTTTTCTGCTGGAGCATCTTTCAGTACGGTTCTGATCCTGCTCAACACTTTTCTATTCAGCCTGTATATCGAAAATTTTTCTTCATACAATGAGCTCTATGGCTCGATTGGTGCATTGCTGATATTGATGATGTACATCTGGATAAATTCTAATATCTTGTTGCTCGGTTTTGAGCTGAATGCATCATTGCTTAAGTTAAAGAAGAGGGAAACAATCCAAAAGAAAACATCATGAAAAACTTTGTCTTATTTTTTATAGCTGCCGGCTGGACGGTCAGTTCGTTCGCCCAGGTTGAGGTCGGAGGTGTGATTCTTCCGGGGACCCTGGACATCCAGGGCCATACATTGAAACTGAATGGGGCAGGCGTCAGGGAAAAATTCTGGATTGACCTCTACTCGGCAGGTCTATACCTGGAGGAGAAATCCGCTGATGCACCCGGTATTATCACGGCGGAGCGGCCCATGGGGATCCGATTACATATTGTTTCGAAGTTGATTACTAGCGAAAAAATGTCTGAGGCCGTTATGGAAGGGTTTGAGAAATCTACCAACGGAAACACGCAACCTGTACAGGATGAGATCAATCAGATCCTAAGTTTCTTTGAGGAGGATATCCACAAGAATGACATTTTCGATTTGATATACCTTCCATCTGAAGGGGTTATTGCTTTCAAGAACGGGAAGCGAAGAGGTGTGATCAAAGGGAAGGAGTTCAAAGAGGCTCTGTTTGGGATCTGGCTTTCCGAACGTCCAGCTGACGGTGACCTCAAATCTGCACTTCTGGGAAAATAAGTTCAGAAGCATCTTAGTTGGTCAGACTGTGAAGGGATGGCCTTTTTATCAATCCTCATATTGAATGAAATAATCTTCGATGGCCAGTTTTATCGATGTCATTTTACCGATTCCATTAGAAAAGAGATTTACCTATAGCGTTACGCAACAAGAGGCTCGTACTCTAGTGCCAGGAATGAGAGTGGCTGTTCCCTTTGGCAGAACCAAGATATACACAGGAGTGGTGACGGACCTGCATGAGCAGGAACCGGAGACCTATCAGGCAAAACCTGTAGAGGAGGTACTTGACCGAAACCCCGTTGTAACTCAGGAGCAACTTGATTTTTGGCAGTGGATTTCCTCATATTACATGTGTACGGAAGGGGAAGTGCTTAGAGCTGCATTACCCGGGGCTTTTCTTCTCGAAAGTGAGACTATCGTCCGGAATAACCCGGAATCGGCAGTCGATCAAAAAAGTCTGAGTGATGATGAATTTCTCCTCTATGAAGCCCTTCAGCGACAATCAGCTTTGAAAATCTCGGAGATTTCGGAGATCCTGGGGAAGAAAAATGTGCTGCCTGTAGTCAAGGGGCTGGTGGAGAAGCAAATCGTGATCGTCAACCAAGAAATCCGGGAGCAGTACAAACCTAAGATGGAACGCTATGTGCAATTGCATTCCAGATATTCCCGGGAGGAGGAGATGAGAAAGCTACTTGAAGAGCTGGAGCGGGCTCCCCGGCAGCGGGAGGTCATTTTTGGGCTCTTCGGTATGGCAGGCAGTGAGAATGACCCTGTGAAGGCTTCTTTGCTGCTGAAGAAAACCAAATCCTCATCCGCAACGCTTCGAACCCTCATTACAAAGGATATTGTGCAGGAGATACAGATCGAGGTCGGGAGGCTTCAAAGAAAGAAAGGAAATTCCGAAAAGGTCCTGTCCTTGAATGAACCTCAACAGCAAGCCCTGGAAGAAATTCGGAAGACTTTCCAGAAGGAGGATGTTTGCCTGCTGCATGGCGTGACTTCTTCAGGCAAGACAGAACTTTATATTGAGCTGATCAAGAAGACAATTTCGGAGGGGAAACAGGTACTTTACCTCCTGCCTGAGATCGCTCTGACCACTCAACTGATTACCAGACTCCGGGAACATTTCGGAGAAAAGGTGGTTGTATACCATAGCAGGTATACGCTCAGTGAAAGAGTAGAAGTCTATCAATACGTTCTCGAGGGAAGTTCGCGAGCCCAAATCATCATCGGTGCAAGGTCTTCACTTTTTTTACCTTTTCGAGAGCTGGGCCTGGTCATCGTTGATGAAGAGCATGAATCGTCGTTTAAGCAATTCGATCCTGCTCCGCGATACAATGCGCGGGACAGTGCGGTGGTTCTAGCCAAACAACACGGGGCAAGGGTACTTATGGGTTCTGCAACTCCATCTCTTGAATCTTTCTTTAACGCTGATCATGGCAAGTACGGGATGGTCAGTCTCAAGAGGCGTTACGGTGACGTCCTGCTTCCCAGAATAGAAGTGGTCGACCTCAAGGATAAAATTAAAAGAAAGAGGATGACCGGGCATTTCTCAGATCGCCTTCTTGAAGAGATGCAGGAGACATTTGATAACCAGGAACAGGTCATACTCTTTCAGAATCGAAGAGGTTTCAGTCCGATTGTGGAATGCAATACCTGTGGCCATTCTCCACAATGTCCCAACTGTGATGTCAGCCTTACCTTTCACCGGCACAACGACCAGCTCAGATGCCATTACTGTGGGTATCATATGGCGCTTCAGCAGAGATGCATGGCCTGTGGCAGTCCGGATCTTTCGACCAAAGGGTTCGGAACGGAGCAGGTCGAGTCAGAACTCAAGGTGCTGTTTCCGGACCGAAACGTGGCAAGAATGGATCTTGACACCACCCGGGGCAAATATAGTTACGAAAAAATCATCTCCGCCTTTGAAGGTGGTGAGATCGATGTTCTGGTCGGCACCCAGATGCTTACAAAGGGCCTTGACTTCCGAAATGTACGACTGGTCGGCATTATGAGTGCCGATGCTTTGCTCAACTACCCGGATTTTCGGGCGCACGAAAGAAGTTTTCAACTCATGTTGCAAGTGGCAGGCCGAGCAGGCCGCACCAACAAACAAGGTCTTGTGCTCATCCAGACTTATAATCCGTATCATAGGATCGTACAACAGGTTTCCACCAATAATTATGAGGAGATGTATCACGAACAAACCGAGGAACGGAGGCAGTACAAATATCCTCCGTATTTTCGTTTGATTCGGTTCACCCTTAGGGCCAGGGATTTCAATCGAACGAACGAAGCCGCGGAATGGCTTGCGGCGGCTTTAAGGAATAACTTTAAGGAAAACGTACTGGGACCGGAATATCCACCTGTAGCCAGGATCAGGAATGAGTATCATAAGAACATCATGCTCAAGATTCCTCAAAATCAATCCCTGAGCGGAACCAAAAATCAGGTGAGAAGAATGATTCAGAGCTTCAGGGCAATTGCCCCGTATCGCGCAGTGAAACTTGTTATCAATGTGGATCCCTATTGATTGGCTGCTAGGGCCTCGATAAGATTGCTCTTTTTGTGTCTGCTCAAAGGAATCTGCTGTTTATCAATTTCGATATTTCGGCTGTTATAGCGTTCTATCTTATCGAGATTAACGATATAGGACTTATGGATTCGCAGGAATTTATTGGAAGGTAACTGATTCTCAAAAGATTTCATTGTAGCCAATACCACAAAGTTGTCTTTTTCTGTGACGAATTTGACATAGTCACCAAGAGCCTCAATGTATTTGAGCTTATTGAGAAAAACCTTACGATTTTTGAGATTGCTCTTCACAAAAATATAGTTCTCATCCTCGGGCGGAGTTCCTTCCTGTTTGAGTCTGTAAAGGTTGATCGCCTTGGATACCGCATTCAAGAACCGTTCCTTGGAAATGGGTTTGTGCAGGTAATCGACAGCATCATAATCAAAGGCTTTGAAGGCATATTTGGTTTTTCCGGTCACAAAGATGATCTGAGGCTTGTTCGGAAGATCGTCCAACAAATCAAAACCGGAAAGAATCGGCATTTCTATATCCAGGAAGATAAGATCCACCTCCACATCCAATAATCCATTCTTCGTCTCTATCGCATTGTTGTATTCAGCTACCAACTTGAGATTAGGATGATCTTTGATCAACTTAACTATGGAAAGGCGCTGGAGGCTGGAATCGTCAACTACGGCACATTTTAGTAATACTTCTTCCACGGAAAATCGGATTTCTATAGCAATAATAACCAAAAAAAATCATAAAAAAAAGCAAAAACTGGATTTCGTCGATTAAAAAAGCCATTCCTCTTTTCTCCCATTCTTTGAAAAATGAAATAATAGTTCTACTTTTGCGCCCAATTTAATCTAAAGTTATTTTTATGAATCATTATGAAACTGTTTTCATCTTGAATCCCGTTTTATCTGATGACCAGATAAAGGAAACAGTTAAGAAATACGAAGATTTTCTTGTTTCTAACGGTGCAGAGATGATATCCAAAGAGGATTGGGGGCTAAAGAAATTAGCTTACCCGATTCAGCACAAAAAAAGTGGTTTTTACCATCTTTTCGAATTTAAAGCACCGGGGGAGGCGATAGGTCCTCTTGAAGTGGAATTCCGGAGGGACGAAAGGATGATGCGTTACCTGACCGTGAAGCTTGACAAGCATGCGGTGGAGTGGGCAGAGAAAAGACGAAAAAGGAACAAAGAAAAAGCGTAAGTATGTCATCTATTGAACAACAAGCAAAAGGAAAAAAGGATGGGGAGATCAGATATCTTACCCCTCTTAACATAGAAACTACCAAAGCGAAGAAATACTGTCGTTTTAAAAGGTCTGGAATAAAGTATATCGATTACAAGGATCCAGATTTCCTCATGAGTTTTGTGAATGAACAGGGAAAACTTTTACCACGGAGACTTACAGGTACTTCCTTGAAATATCAGAGAAAAGTGGCTGTGGCCGTAAAACGTGCCCGTCACTTGGCTTTAATGCCTTACGTGGGTGATTTACTAAAATAAAAAGAGGGATATTATGGAACTGATACTTAAAAAAGACGTGGAGAATCTGGGATTTAAAGATGATCTCGTTACGGTTAAGCCAGGTTATGGCAGAAATTTCCTGATCCCGCAGGGTGCAGCAGTGTTGGCAACGCCATCTGCAAAAAAAGTGCTTCAGGAGACCCTGAAACAAAGATCTTATAAGGAACAGAAAGAAATCAAAGAGGCTAAAGCTCAGGCTGACAAGCTCAACGGACTGGATGTCAAACTTACTGCAAAGGCAGGAGCTGGAGACAAGATATACGGGTCTGTGACGAATGCAGATCTGGCCGATGCCCTCAATAAGGAAGGGGTTGAGATCGACAAAAAATACATCTCTATCGCAGGAGGAAATATCAAACGATTGGGTCAGTACGAAGCTACTTTGCGATTTCATCGCGAGGTGGTATCCGACTTCCGGTTCGAAGTTGTTTCCGAGGCATAATCCTGAGCCAATATCATTAAAAGCCTGCTGTAAAGTGGGCTTTTTTCGTAATATGACTTTTGGAGGAATAGAATATCATCAAAAATTTTGCTCAGATGAAATACGCAAGGCTAACCCGGGAACAATTTGAGGAGATGCACCAGGAATTTATAAACTTTCTGGCCAGTCAGTCGATCACTGCGGAAGAATGGGAATCTATCAAAGCGGAAAAACCTCAAGTCGCCGAGGAAGAACTTGATGTTTTCAGTGATCTGGTCTGGGAAGGGGTGTTGGACAAGGCCCGTTTCCTGGAACATTTTTCTCCAAATCAGATTTTTCTTTTTAAGATCACCGAATTGGAAATCAACCTGATTGCCATTAAGGTCAGCGATAACGACATCGATGTTACAACTCCTCAGGGCTATGCCTGGCTCCAACAGAATTTAATGGATGACCGGGTGTCTCTGTTTACTTCCACCAAGGCCATCTCAGCCGATCGGAACACGGATGTCTTTGCCTTGATTCAACAGGGCGCTGTAATAACCAAAGGTGATCTGTACCGATTTTTTGAAAAACATCTCGGTCTCTGATTTCAGGGAAAAAACCCGCTACTCGTATCTCAGAGATTCGATCGGATCTTGTTTAGCAGCCTTAGCTGCCGGATAGCTTCCGGCCAATATCGCCACAATGATTGTGATGCCTGTGGCAGAGAGTATGGCTGCCCATGGTGTGGTAAAATCGAATTCTACAGCCGAGGAAACAGCTATCCCTATCAGGATTCCAAAAATTATCCCGAACAATCCCCCCAACTGACCGATGATCAGCGTTTCCATAAAAAATTGGGTCGCTATAGTACTGCGTTTTGCACCCAGGGCCTTTCGTACACCGATCTCCCTGGTTCGTTCACTGACCGAGACCAACATGATGTTCATCAAGGCAATTGAAGATCCGAAAATGGTAATAATGGAGATCACCCACGCGGCAATGCTCAGGTACTGGGTGATGGAAAATATTCTGTTCAACAGGTCATCGCTACGGGTTATTCCGAAATTATTTTCCTCCAGAGGCCTGAGACCCCTGATATTCCTGAAGGTCAGGATGGCTTGATCCTGTGCTCCTTCAAACAGCTCTTTGTTTTCTACCCGAACGCTGATGTTATAATTTATGTTGGGAGCAGTAAAAATGGATCTGGCGAGCTGGACCGGGATCAGAACCCGCAGATCCTGACTATTGCCGAAAGTGGATCCTTTTGATTTCAGGACGCCTACAACATTGAGTTTCACTCCTCTTACTGAAATGGTTTTGCCTATCGGGTCAAGACCCTGAAAAAGGCCTTCTGTAAAATCAGCACCCAGAATAGCCACATTGTTATTGTTTTCGATGTCGAGGATATTCAGGTCCCTGCCCTGTGCAATTTCCAACCCTGAGTTGGTCACGAAATTCTCGTTTACGCCAAGTACGGATACCTCTGGGTCTGTTTTCTCGTTCTCATATTTCACCTCGGCCGAGGACGTCCCGGTAAAGGATATTGAGGTACGTGTTCCAGGAAATTCATAGTTATCCTTAAATTCCTTTACTTCTCTGTAATCTATAACCGGGTTTACCTTCTCTTTTTCTCCACTGTTAATTCTAACTGAGGAATCGTATTGCTGCAGGTTGAAGGTATTGGATCCCATCGAGGCAAAGTCACCGGTGATCGTATTTTCCAGGGCAGCAACAGAGCTCAGAATCCCCACCAGGGCTGTAATCCCTATGGCGATGATCAATACCGTCAGAATAGTGCGTAACAACTGACTTTTTATAGAATAGAAGGCTATTCGAATATTTTCCTTCAGCAGTGGAAACATCTTTGTTGTCGGGTTTTTCTATTAGACGTGGAACTGTGCTGGTTGTTACACATCATGATTTAGTATTGTCCTCGATCTCCTAAATTCCTATTAAATTTCGGATATTTGCGGCTGAAACCCATTCTGAGCATGACTTTTAAACCAAGCATTCCAAAAGGAACACGAGATTTCTCACCTTCAGAGGTCAACCGCAGGAATTATATCATCGAAAAAATCAGAAAACAGTTTGAGTACTTCGGTTTCCAGCCTATTGAGACCCCCAGTTTCGAGAACAGCGATACCCTGATGGGGAAATACGGGGAGGAGGGAGATCGTCTAATTTTCAAAATCCTGAATTCAGGAGATTACCTTTCTAAAGCCGATCAGGAGGCTTATGTGGCAAGGGATAGTCAGAACCTTACCCCTTCCATCAGCGAAAAAGCCTTACGTTATGATTTGACCGTTCCTTTCGCAAGATATGTTGTTCAACACCGTAATTCCATTGAATTTCCTTTTAAAAGATACCAGATCCAGCCTGTATGGAGGGCGGACAGGCCTCAAAAGGGAAGATTCAGGGAATTCTATCAATGCGATGCCGATGTTGTCGGCAGTTCTAGCCTGTGGCAGGAAGTCGAGCTGGTGCAGTTATATGATGCAGCCTTTTATTCTCTCAATCTGCAGGGAGTGACCATTAAAATGAACAACAGAAAAATTCTGGCCGGATTCGCTGAGGTAATCGGAGAATCCGAGAAACTTATGGACTTTACCGTTGCTTTGGATAAGCTGGATAAAATAGGTGAGGAAGGGGTAAAGGAGGAGCTGCGGTCAAAAGGAATATCCTCAGAAGCCATTGACAAGATCAGCGGCGTATTTAATCTTGAGGGAAAGTTTTCTGATAAGATCAGCCTGCTGAAGGATATCCTTTCATCTTCGAAAGTCGGAATCAAGGGGATCGAGGAACTGGTGTTCGTATATGAGGCGGTATTTGAGCTCGGGCTTAAGGCAGCGCATTTAGAATTGGATGTGACGCTGGCAAGAGGGCTCAATTACTACACCGGTGCTATCTTTGAAGTTTCTGCACCAAAAGATGTTGCAATGGGATCCATCGGAGGAGGGGGAAGGTATGATGACCTCACTGGGATATTCGGTCTAAGAGGAGTGAGTGGGGTAGGTATTTCCTTTGGTCTTGATCGTATTTATCTTGTTCTGGAAGAACTTGATCTTTTTCCTCCTGCAGCTTCTGGGCGGGTAAAGGCAATGTTTATCAATTTTGGCGATAAGGAAAGTCGTTACTGCCTTCAGGCGATTAAGCAGTTGCGTTCTTCCGGTATAGCTGTTGAGCTTTATCCAGAGGAAGCCAAGATGAAAAAACAAATGAACCATGCCAACAAGCGGGAGATACCATTTGTGATACTGGCTGGAGAGGAAGAAATCCGAAATGGGCAGTTTACCCTGAAAAATATGCAGACCGGGAGGCAGGACAGACTGAATATGTCTGAATTACTGGAACAACTCAGCAAATAGGACGGCCCGGAATAAATGAAGAAATCCACTCCCCCGATAATCCACCATACGCTGCAGAACTGTATCGGCTTGGTTTAGTTGCGAGCAGGACAAATGTCGGCCATGGTTTGGACTGGTGGTATTGGAAAGCTGCGATGCTGCAGTCTGATCTTTGCTAAGAAAGCGCGAATGCGGCAGTGGGTTTTTGCAAGAATTCCAATCGCGGATGACGGTCGAGCTTCAGGTTTCCTTCGTTTCAGCAGCTTTATTTAACGCACTTTTAGCAGCCTCCGGCTGTAAGAAACCATAACTTCATTTCTAAACCTAAGAAAATTTCGAGGAATAAACCATTTAATCATGGAAAGAAAGGTAAAACCGCTTCTTCTAAATGCTTTTTTGGTAATAGGGTCTGTTTTTCTGCTGTTTTATGGATTGTCGATGGCCAAGAGTGTTTTGGCTCCCATTTTTTTGGCGATTCTCCTAGCGATGGTTTTGTCTCCTGTTGCCAATTTTCTTCAAAAACATGGCTTCAACAGAGGATGGGCAGCATTTACATCCGATCTGATTTTTGTAATATTCGTATGCGTTGTTGTTGTCGCTGTTGGAGCAGAGGTCAAGAAGGTCGCCTCGAACGCTTCTACAATTCAGGACCGGATTTCACAGATGTACACTCAGGTGGATTCCTTTTTTGAAAAGAAGATCGGATATAATCTCGAAAATCCGTTCCAGGGAACTCAGAGCCAGAAGCCTGAACCGCTTTCAGATAATGCGAACAGGAGTAGGTCCTCCGGTTCTTCGGCAGAACAAACCGGTGATAGCACCTTCGGAAGTGTTCAGGGATTTCTTAAAAAGGCGCTTACCTGGACCTTCCATTCCATTACCACGTTCCTGCTTATATGCGTCTATATCTTTTTTATGTTGCTGTTCCGGAATAAGTTTGAAAAGGCAGTTCTGTACTTTGTACCTGAAAGACACAGGGGACGTGGAGAAACTGTTATTGCGGAAATACTCAAAGATGCCCAGCAGTATCTCTTTGGCCATGTCATACTGATCCTCGTGCTCACCGGCTTCTATACGCTGGGGTTTCTCATAGCTGGAATGAAGGGCGCTTTTACCACGGCTTTATTAGCTTCCGTTCTGACGCTGGTGCCTTACGTGGGAACTATGATAGGAAATATTCTGGCGGTGGGAATCGCCTTTATCACGACCGGAAGTCTCAACGCTGTCTGGATTGTTGTGGGCACCGTAACAATAGGCCAGTTTTTTGAAAGCTATTTTCTCGAGCCGTATGTGGTGGGAGACCGCATGAACATCAATCCTTTGTTTACTATTCTGTCGGTCACGGTGGGAGCGGCGGTATGGGGGGTAATTGGAATGGTGGTGTTTCTTCCCCTCTTCAGCTTCATTAAAGCCATAGCTGATAATGTCTCAATGTTACATCCGGTCGGATATTTCCTTGGGAAAGAAGACACTAAGGAATAACCTTTGGCACCACCATTCCCGTGAGCTTCCGCAGATTTAGCAATGTTCCATAAAGGAACTTAGAAATTTTCTAGTTCATACATAAGAGAATCAGCAACCCCCTTTGCAGTTGAATGTGGTTGACAGATTCACTGGATAAACCACAGGAGAAACACGATCAGACCGATCAGCAAAATGCCTCCAAATATCAGCAAGGCTTTAAAGAACAACCAATCCCAGTTAATCTGTGATACATAGGCGTCGTAGAATTCTTTTTTTCCAAAGTGTTTTCCTCTTACTCCCATGATGATTTCTTTTAGTTAGGAAAGTAGATGCAATAGTGATTCCAGGATTATCCTGACGATTAGGAGAAGTCGGTGTGAACTGATTCCTAAGGAAGGTTTTACAGCAGTGACATGTTTGGTGACAAAATCTGCAACATCAGGTTTTTCCAGGGCTGGTAATGCATCTATCATAGAGAAAAGTGCGAAAGGGAGTTGTGCACATGATCGGGAAAAAAGCACCTGACACCGAAACTGCAATTTTGTATTTGTAAGAAATATTTGTCCAATTTTTCCACATGGTGTGGAATGGATTGTAACATTTTCCCAGATATCATCACTGTTTTCACACCTTTTTTACCAACCGTATTAGGTTTTTCAAAGTGGTAAAAACACCAACATAAGTCAGAAAAAACGATCAATAGGATGGGTTATACCATCAAGAAACATCATTTTGCGTTAACGAACTTACGATGCAAGTGAGGATAATGCCTGGAGGGAAGGTTGCAAGAGGCCAATACGGTGGAGGTGATGAGGTACATCTTCCCCCTTTTCGTTTTCAGGAACATAAACAAAAGGCGGAAAAGGAAATCCTTTTTGAGGTAGCGGGGTTGTACCAAACAAAAAAAGCCGAAAACTTAAATTTTCGACTTTTCCTTCTTTTCCAGTAGCGAGAACGAGATTTGAACTCGTGACCTCCGGGTTATGAATCCGACGCTCTAACCAACTGAGCTATCTCGCCATTCGACCAAAAATTATGGCTACAGAGAGCTTTCTTTTAGCGGCTGCAAATATAAAAACTATTTGCCTTGGCACAAACTATCTTTTCCGAAATAATTTTTTTGAAATCTTTTTAGGTTAGTAATTAATAATTATATTGCCCGGAAACTAATCCAGCCCACGAATGAACGAAAAGATAAAGTATGAAATGGAATTTCCAATTCAGGCTTCCCCATCTCTTCTGTACAATTATATCGCAACTCCTTCGGGCCTCAGTGAATGGTATGCAGACAATGTCAATTCCCGAGGGGAACTCTTCACCTTCATATGGGAAGGCAGCGAGGAGAAAGCCAGGTTATTGAGTAAAAAAACCGGAGAGCGGGTAAAGTTCCGCTGGTTAAACGATGATGATACCGGCTATTTTTTTGAATTGAGAATTCAGGTGGACGAGATTACGAAAGATGTCTCCATTATGGTTACGGATTTTGCCGAGGAAGATGAAATTGAGGAGGGAAAGATGTTGTGGGAGAATATGATGTCTGATCTTAAACAGGTGTTGGGATCAGTGTAGATAAAGGTTAACTAATGTTACCTTTGCCCGTTCCAAAGCGGGTTTTTTTATGGTCAATTACAACGGAAAAATATTTGACAACGAGGATGGACTCTCCTTCAGGAACCGTGGCCTGAATTATGGTGATGCGGTTTTTGAAACAATTCGTGTTATAAACGGGCGTATAGTCTTTTGGGAGGACCATTATTTCAGGCTGATGGCATCCTTGAGGATCATGAGGATGGAAATTCCCTCATCCTTCTCTCCAGAATATCTTGAAGCAGAAATCCTAAATCTCGTTGAACTCAATCAATTGCGGGATTCCGCAGCACGGATCAAATTCCTGGTGTTCAGAAAGGAAGGAGGCTACTACAGTCCGGAGAACAGAGACATCGGGTATTTTGTGAGTTGCTCTCCCCTTGAGGAAATGTTCTACACGTCCTCACAAGGTCCTTATGAGATTGAACTTTTCAAGGATCATTATGTCAATTCAGGGCTTTTGTCGACTGTCAAGACAAACAACAGGGCCATAAATGTGCTGGGCAGTATATTTGCCCAGGAGAACGGCTATCGCAACTGCCTCCTTCTAAATGAGAAGAAATCGGTCATCGAGGCTCTTAATGGGAATATTTTCGTTATTAAGGACGACGAGGTAAAGACACCCCCGTTGTCCGACGGCTGTCTTCGGGGTGTGACCCGTGCAAAAGTGATAGAAATTCTTCAAAAAATACCGGAATTAAAATTTCGTGAGGAATCGGTGTCTGCCTTTGAGCTTCAGAAAGCCGATGAGATTTTTATCACAAATGTCATTCTTGGGATTCAACCTGTGAGCAGGTATAGGAAAAAAGACTTTGGGCGTGGGATCGCCGGGAATCTTTTAGGGAGGCTGAATGCTTTGGCAAGGTTGTCCTAGTTATAGGATGGATTTTCTGGAGCGTTTGACCAGATGACGTAGGTGCCGCCTAACTGCATCATTTTATCCTTCCAAAAGGTTTTGGGTTGCCGATTGAGAATATCTCTATTGTCGCTGTTTTCTATGACCACCCAGGTATGGGCATTCAGTTCATCGTTAAGCTGCTGACAATCCCAGCCGGAATATCCAAGGAAGAACTTGATCTGGCTCTTGTTTATCAATCCGCTGTTAATAAGTCCCTTAGCAATCTCAAAGTTCCCGCCCCAGTAAATCCCGTTTGCGATCTCTATACTCTCCGGAATAAGTTCAGGGACCTTATGAATAAAATACAGATTGTCCTGTTCTACTGGTCCTCCGTTGTAAACCTTAAATTTCCCTTTAATATCTGGTACCAGATCGCTTAATTCAAAATCCAGAACTTTATTCAGGATGAAGCCTACAGAGCCATTGGGAGTATGATCAGCGATAAGAACTACTGACCGATTGAAGGAAAGATCTCCTGTGATGGTGGGTTCTGCTACTAAAAGATGTCCTTTGGCTGGTTTAAGTGTGGTCATGGCTTTTGTTTTTGCAGAGTTTCTACTAAATCTAAAAAATAATTTTTCACGTCGAGACCTGGCTTTGCATTATTTAACAAAAAAAACTCTCCCGGTGGGAGAGTTTAGTATTTTTTTAGCGTTTGATCTCAAACCTAGTTTACTGCTTTTTGCAGATCTGCTCCTGGTTTGAATTTCACAACGTTTTTTGCTCCGATTTTGATGGTTTTTCCGGTCTGAGGGTTTCTTCCTTCTCGGGCTGATCTTTTTGATACTGCCCAGGATCCGAAACCTACTAAAGAAACGCGGTCACCTTTTTTCAAAGACTTCTCAATATTTTCTAGGAAGGATTCGAGGGCTTTTTTTGCAGCTGCCTTTGAAATTCCAGCGTTCTCTGCCATTGCATCGATTAAATCTGTTTTGTTCATAATTTGAGTTTTTAAAGTAGTTGTTGGTTAAACTTTAATTAGATTGCTTTACAAATTTATATGGAAAACTTTCCCACGCAAGTAATATCAAGGGAAAAGCGAAACTTTGTTGATAACTTCAAAAGATTGTTGATAACCTTTGTTGATATTTACAAAAATAGTGTTATTTCAGCAATGGCAAGGGTTCAGAACACTTTGGCATTAGGAAAAATCCTGTAACCGTTCAAAAGATCTTCCACCTTCATTCTACGCTTCCCTGGTAGTTGTACTTCCTTGGGTACTACAAAACCCTCCTGGGTGGCAATTTTCAGGTCTTGATGGTCCAGAATTACCTTTCCTGGCTCAAAACGATGGTCCTCCGGTAGGATTTCCGCCCTGAAAATCTTTAAAGTTATTTCCTGATTTCCATTCTGAAAATAAGTCCAGGCCACAGGATGGGGACTCAGACCACGTATGTGATCACGTATACTCCTTAAAGGGAGATCCCAACTGATCCTGGTATTCTCCCTGGAAAGTTTATGAGCCTTCTTTTGATCTGCCGTAACTGCCTGGGGTCTTCGGGTTACCTTCTGTTCCACTATTTCCTGTATCGTTTGAAGGACGATCTCAGCCCCTACTTTCATGAGCCGGTCATGAAGATCGCCTGCGTCATCGGTTTCAGATATTTCGACTTCTTTCTGAAGAAGGATTTCTCCCGTATCTATGCGTTCATCTATAAAGAAGGTGGTGACGCCTGTTTTGTTTTCCCCGTTGATCAGGGCCCAGTTTATGGGGGCTGCACCGCGATACTGCGGAAGCAAGGAAGCATGAAGGTTGAAAGTTCCCAGACGCGGAATCTCCCAGACCTCTCTGGGAAGCATTCGAAAGGCCACTACAATTTGTAGATCGGCCTGTAGCTCACGAAGTGCTTCAAGAAAAGGCTCGGATTTCAGGTTGACTGGCTGAAGAATCCTAAGTCCCTCTCGTTGAGCGAACGCCTTGACCGGAGATAGCTGGATTTTTCTACCTCGTCCAGCCGGTTTGTCGGGAGCCGTGACTACCCCTACGACAGGATATCCTGCTGCCAGGATCCGGTCGAGGATGTGCACAGCAAACTCAGGCGTTCCCATAAATACTATTCTTGGTTTTTTCATAAATGCCTTAGTTTGAATTTCTGATCTGTAGTACGAATAATGGCCCCTCTTTGTTCGAGCTGGTGGAGTTCTTTGGCGAGATTCTTTTTCTCTACCGGCAGCTGATGTGATAAATCTGTCAGACTATATTCCCCGTGCTGTAGGAGGTCGATGATTTCCCGAGAGAGGGGTTGCCGGGTCTCTCCTGAAGTACAGACAGTGCAGGTCAGGCAAGGAACTGCAGCCGGACTCCCGAAGTACTCCTGCATATACATACTTCGACACTTGCAGTCGCTCCTGATGTATTCCAGTACCTTGTCGAATTTCTCCTTTTTTCCTGTCGCTCTGACCTTTATTTCAGAAATGAAAGGATTGATGCTCACTTCATCTTCCCGAGGAACCAGAAAAGTGATTCTGGTATCAAAGGCATCGTGCTCAAAGTTGATCAGGGATTCTCTCTGGATTTTCCGGAGGACCTTTATGACCTCAGAAGTTGGGGTCCCGGCTCTTTTTGCAACCTTATTGGGATCAACAGCAATATCATGGTCAAAGAGTCCTCCATAGGACCTTACCAAAGCCTGAATCACAGGATCGAATTGTGGATGGCTTTCCAGGTAGTCGTAAAGATGACGGGGGGGAACCAGGATACGAATTCGAGTCCTTTTTTGAAAATGCTGGGAAAAAGTAAGAATTCCGAGGCTATCGAGAAGAGCTAGTGTGTTGTATGCGAGCATCAGTGGAAAACCATACCTGGTGCAGAAATCATAGAAATTGAAGGAATAGGTTTGATGTTCACCCTCTCCATAGGCAATGCCGAGGAAGGCATTGAGCTTACGATACAGCAATTTGGCATTGTCAGGACTGGGAACAGCCTCTAATAAGCGTCTGCTTTGCCGCTCAATGTCTCCAGGCTCCACCAGTAAAACGGCCTTAGCCGGTTTTCCATTCCTTCCGGCCCGGCCAGCTTCCTGAAAATAGCTTTCGAGACTTTCCGGAAGATCAAGATGAATTACTTGCCTGACATCGGGTTTATCTATTCCCATCCCAAACGCACTGGTGGCAACCATGACCTGGATTTCATTCTTCGACCAGGTTTTTGCCCGTTGCGATTTATCCTCTTTAGAAAGCCCAGCATGATAGGAAGCGGCCTTTATATTTCTCTGGACCAGAAGTTCAGCTATCTTTTCCGATCCTTTCCTGCTGCGCACGTACACTATGGCAGATCCCGGTTCAGACGAGAGCATCTGCGCCAGAAGTTCTCTTTTTTTGTCTGTCTTTACAACCTGATATTCAAGATTTTTCCTTTCAAGGGAGGTACGAACAATTTTAGCCTCCTGCATATCGAGCTGATCTTGTATATCCGCTACCACCGGAGGGGTTGCCGTTGCAGACAACGCTATTATGGGTATTCTGGGTTTAAGGTCTCTGAGAAGTTTTATGTTCCGGTAGGAGGGTCGAAAATCATGGCCCCATTGAGAAATACAATGGGCCTCATCTATAGCTATGAGATTCACCTCCATTTTTTTCAGGCGGTCCTTAACCAGGTCCTGTTGTAGCCTTTCAGGCGAAAGGTACAGGAACTTATAGCCTCCAAAAATGGCATTATCTAGTAGGGTGTCGAGTTCACCAGGGCGCGCACCTGCCAGGGAGATGGCCTTTATCCCCTTTGCCTGCAATTCCTTTACCTGATCTTCCATCAAGGCTATCAGAGGGGATATCACAATACAAATTCCCGGCCGGGCCAGGGCAGGAATCTGGAAACATAATGACTTTCCTGCCCCGGTTGGAAGAAGCGCAAGGACATCCTTTCCCTGGAGAATTGAGGTAATGATCTGTTCCTGCCCATCCCTGAAAGTGGGATGGCGCCAGTAACGCTGCAATATCTCCTCAGGTTTTGCCAATGTGTTCCAAAATAAAAGAAATTCTTTGGTTTACTGTGCCTTCCGGCACCTCGACAGGATGATAGCCCATCTCGGTGTAGCTTTTATTGAGCTGATCATGTAGTCCTACCGCCTGTTCATAGCTCTCATAGCGCTCGTTGTCTCCGGTATAGATTTTTTTCCACGGCGGAAGGATGAATACTTGGTCATACCTATACTTGTCACATATTTGGTCGAAAGCTGGAGGGTAGTCCGTGTGGAAAAAATCCAGATAGGCTATGACATCCGGAACGCCTCTATCGATGAAAACCCGGTCGACAACCATAGATTCGGCTTCCTTGTACTGTTGGATCCGCCCTTCCAGCAATAGCTCACTGAAGAGTACAGGATCTGTTAGAAACAGTTGGTCTATTCCTTTTGATCTGGCTTTTTTTATGATTTCCCGGGAAACTTCGTGAAGGCAGAAATGCCCCTGATCTTCCAGTCGTTCTATGACCGAAGTTTTTCCGGTCCCAGGTCCCCCTGTGATAACGATCTTCTTGCTTTTCACAGCTGCAAATTTCGGTATTTGCATCTGATTTAAAAAATGGATCTTAAAATGTATCTTTGCAATTCAAGGAAGAAAGAACGATATGAGTGAAGCGCAAAATCCGGAAGAATTCTATGAAAAGCTAAGGACCCAATTATACGAAACTACGGAATGGCCCTCAATATACCTGTATAAGTTCATCGTTCCCAGTAGCCGGGAAAAGATCACCGGAATCGAAATTATCTTTGACAACATGGGGGCAGTGATTAATACAAAGCGATCTAAAAAAGGCACCTATACCAGCGTCTCGGTCAATGTCAGGATGCAGGATCCGGAATCGGTTATCGCAAAATACAAAGAAGTAGGAAGGAAGATCGAAGGGGTGATCTCTCTTTGAGATTCTGCTTACTTGCAATTCCTCTCTGTTTCCTGAATATATTTGTTTAATTTGCAGCCCATAAACTACTGCGTTATATTATCCTCTAATACAATACCATTGTGACCAACGAATTAGAATACAACTCTGAAAGGAGTAAGCTCATTATACCCGAGTACGGCAGGCATATTCAGAAAATGATTGAATATGCAGTGTCCATAGAAGACAGCGAGGAGCGCAATAGGGTGGCCAAAGCCATAATTTCCGTAATGGGGAATCTCAACCCGCATCTTCGGGATGTACCGGACTTTCAGCATAAATTATGGGATCAGTTGTTTATCATCAGTGATTTTAAACTCGATGTGGAGAGTCCTTTCCCGAAACCGTCCAGAGAAATGCTCGAGGAAAGGCCGGAGCGGATGGAATATCCTCAGAACTTTCCCAAATACAGGTTTTATGGGAATAACATCAAGAGGATGATCGACCAGGCCAATAAATGGGAAGACGGGCCGGAAAAGGAGGGATTGGTTTATACGATTGCCAATCATATGAAGAAATCTTATCTGAGCTGGAATAAAGACTCGGTAGACGATAAGGTGATTTTTGAACATCTGAGCGAACTCAGCGGCGGCAAAATCAACCTCAAGAACAAGGATGAGGATCTTAGCGAAGCCTCTGAACTCCTTAAGTCAAACAAGAAATACTCTTCCAAAAAAACAAATAAGAAAACGCACCGGCCAAGAAGCCGGAAGCGCTATTAAATTTGAATCTACATGGGTACCTTTAAGATAGAAGGGGGACATGCTCTGAAAGGAGAGATTACGCCCCAGGGAGCAAAAAACGAAGCCCTTCAAATTCTCTGTGCTGTCCTGCTGACTTCTGAAGAAATCACCATCCACAATGTCCCGGATATCCTCGACGTAAATAAATTGATCCATTTACTGGTACAACTGGGGGTAAAGGTGGAGAAAAAAGGCCACGGGACCTTTACCTTTCAAAGCGATGAACTCAATCTGGATTACCTAAAAAGCGAGAAATTCAAGGAGGAGGGAAGTGGATTAAGAGGTTCCATCATGATTGTAGGTCCTATGCTCGGAAGATTCGGACGAGGATATATCCCCAGGCCAGGGGGGGATAAAATAGGAAGACGCCGCCTTGACACTCATTTCGAAGGATTCATCAAGCTGGGCGCGGATTTCAGGTATAACAGAGAGGAGCGTTTTTACGGAGTGGAGGCTCCTGCTTCAGGTCTTACCGGGGCCTATATGCTCCTGGAAGAAGCATCAGTCACTGGAACAGCCAACATTGTGATGGCAGCCGTACTGGCAAAGGGAGAAACCACCATTTATAATGCAGCTTGTGAACCCTACCTGCAGCAGCTTTGCCAGATGCTGAACCGTATGGGGGCCAATATCGAGGGGATCGGTTCAAATCTTTTGAGAATCCAAGGAGTGAAGGAGTTAAGAGGCTGTACCCATACCATTCTTCCCGACATGATCGAAATCGGGTCCTGGATAGGACTGGCGGCAATGACCCGCAGCGAGATCACCATCAAAAACGTAGCCTGGGAACACCTCGGGGTAATCCCGGCGACATTCAGAAAATTGGGAATCCAATTGGAGCGAAGGGGAGAAGATATTTTTATCCCTGCGCACACCGAAGGTTATGAAGTCCAGAGTTTCATCGATGGTTCAATCATGAGCATAAGTGATGCTCCCTGGCCGGGATTCACTCCTGATCTTTTGAGCATTATTCTGGTGGTGGCGACCCAGGCTCGTGGAGATGTCCTTGTCCATCAGAAAATGTTTGAAAGCCGCCTCTTCTTTGTGGACAAATTAATTGATATGGGAGCCAAGATCATCCTGTGCGACCCGCACCGTGCTACTGTGATCGGCCATGATTTTAAGTCCCAGTTGAAAGCGACCACCATGGTCTCTCCTGACATCAGAGCAGGAGTCTCCCTTCTTATAGCTGCCCTCTCTGCCAAGGGAATCTCGACCATTCACAACATCGAGCAAATCGACCGTGGCTATGAAAACATTGACGGCCGACTTCAGGCTCTTGGGGCAAGAATAACCCGAGAAGCCTGATAGGAAAAAGCGTTTCGGTAGGAGATGGTTTCCATGGGGACGAACAGGACCACCTTTAGTGGCTTTGCATTTCCGCTTTTCGTTTCTTGAGTTGCTTTTCAATATCCCGAACACTTTCGGCTGCGGCCGCCTCAAAACTGTCCTCGTTGGAACTGGCATGGATTCTGGGTCCGGGCGCACTTAACTCAATAGCGCAAATCTTACCCTTCCCATTAGTGGATTTCTCCTCTCTAAAGATCACATCTGCGCTGATGATCCAATCAAATTTGTCCTCAAGCTTATCTAGTTTACGCTGAACCAGTTGTTGTGCTGAATATTTGGTCTCGGCATGTACGAATTGAATGTTGGTCTTCATAAAGCTTTCCTTATTTAAATTCTCTTTGAATATACCCATTTTTCACCCGCGAAAAAGGCTGTTTTGCAAAACAATAACGTTCGTTACAGGGAAGAGGAACAGGTTAGTTCTCCCCGGTGGAAACCACACGTTCAAATCGAAGAGTTCCCCCAGGAAGTAACCTGTACTGATATATCGATTTCCCCTGAATATGACCGTCTTCATAAGTGGCCAGAACCCAGTCTTCGGTGATGACATCAATTTGCCGGAACTGCATTGTTCCTCCCAAAACGGGATCTTTGGGGATAAGATCTTTTCGGCTTCGAAGGGCATCGATAATAAAGCCTTCAGGATCTGCAATGGTGTCAAAACTTTTTGGGAACAGAACAGGAAATTCAGTGGCAAGACTGCTTTTCTGGAGCAACAGAACAAGGGAGTCATTTCGTTCCTGTTCTCTTTCTAGTTCGGCTGCCAGCTCCTTCCACTCATTCTCTGCGACTTGTTCTTTTCGGTTGCTGTTTTCCTTACATCCAGTTACCACAGATATCAGGAGAAGAAAAAGCATTTTCTGAATTCGCATTTTAGAGATCATATATGTTGTTATAAGGGTTTCCCGGCGTGACAAAAAATTCCCCGTTGACATACCTGAAATCTTTGCCTATTGCCGCTATTGTTTTATGATCCTCCTCATCCAGCTCAAAATTTAGACTCTTCAGATTATCCAGGATATGCTCTTGAGAGGTCGATTTTGGAATAACGGCAGTACCTCGACTAACGGCCCAGTTGATGAGAACCTGTGCGGAAGATACGCCATGTTTCAGGGCGATCTTGCCGATAATCGGATCCCGGAGCAAAGAAGGTTCGTCAGGGGCTTTCATAGCATCAATCCTGTCTCCACTTCCCAAAGGGGAGTACGCTGTCACATGAATATCATTTGTTCTGCAGAATTCCAGAAGTTCATGTTGCTGTAAATAAGGATGCATCTCTACCTGGTTCATTTCTGGTATTTCTCTGGCTTCCTTCATAAGGTCCTCCATTTTTTTAATGCTGAAATTCGAAACCCCGACATGCCTGGTCAGCCCTTTATCCTTACACTTTAGCATTGCCTCCCAGGTTTCCCTTATCGGTACCTCCTGCAGGGAAAGATAGTCATCGTCTTTTTTAGGAAAGGATATCCCTTTTTTAAAGGCTACAGGCCAATGGATCAGGTAAAGATCCAAATATTCGAGCTGTAGGTCGTCCAGTGTCTTCTTTAATGCCTGAGGAACATCTTCCCTTTTGTGGGAGTCATTCCATAATTTAGAGGTAATCCAGATCTCCTCACGTTTTATCTTTCCCTGGGATAAAACCTCCCGGAGTGCCTCTCCGATTTCCGGTTCATTTCCATAGGTGGCTGCACAGTCGATATGGCGATAGCCTGAGTTCAAGGCCATCTTCACAGCGGCCCCGACCTTGCCCTTGCTGCTTTTCCATGTTCCCAATCCGATTGCAGGAAGTTTATCCCCATTTCTGAATTTCAGGTATTCCATTCCGTCCTAAGTTTCCAATGAAATTAAGTAGGAAATACCTTTTGCAAAAACAAACTGGAGCTTTTAGGACAAGTTTAGGAGTCACCGTCTGGGATGGAACTGCTCCATTACCGTCTTCAGGTGTTTTCTGTCCATATGGACATAAATCTCCGTAGTGGTGATACTCTCGTGTCCCAGCATTTGCTGGATCGCCCTTAAATCCGCACCATTTTCGAGAAGATGTGTGGCAAAAGAATGTCTGAAGGTATGCGGGCTTATTTTTTTTCGGATTCCCGCTTTTTCAGAAAGTTGTCTGACCAGGGAGAAAATCATGGCTCTGGACAACTGTCTTCCTCTCCGATTCAGAAAAAGCGTATCCTCAGAATCCTTTGCTGATTTCTGGTGATTCCTCACATGATGGATATAGAGGCCAATATATTTTTTGGTGACTGCCGATATCGGCACCAACCGCTGTTTACTGCCTTTTCCGGTGACCCTGATGAAATCCTCCTCGAAAAAAAGGTCGGAAAGCCGGAGCGCTGTGAGTTCAGAGACGCGCAGACCACACCCATAGAGGGTTTCTATTATCGCTCTGTTTCTTTCCCCTTCAGACCTGGAGAGATCTATGGCTTGGATCAACAGGTCGATTTCCGCGGTAGAGAGGGTAGTGGGTAGCTTTCTTCCGATTTTAGGTGATTCAATCAGATCCATCGGATTTTCCGTGCGATAATCCTCGAATAGCAGGTAATTAAAAAAGCTTCTCAAGGAGGAGATAAGCCTGGATTGGGACCGGGGATGCATTTCCTTGGCCATGGAATAGATGAAATCCTGAAGATGTTCCTGAGAAATTTTTTCCGGAGACGCGGATATTCCGTTGCTCAGCAAATAGGAGATCAATTTCTCCAGGTCAAAGGTGTAATTGATGAGGGTATTATCGGAGAGACCTCTTTCGATTCTTAAGTAATGCCGGTAATCAGACACCGCTTTATGCCATTCCATAAGCTAAAGATACAGGCTTTGAGGCGGCAATTACCATTTATTTAGTATAAACTTTAATTTTGTTAACACCCTCATTCCTACATTTGTTCAAACTTTTAAACTACACGATATGAAAAAGTCCTTAATGGTCATCGCGACTATGATTTTCAGTACGGCATTCCTGAACGCTCAGGAGTACGTTTATTTCGGAGCCAAGGGAGGAGTGAATTTTTCTACTTTCTCCGGGGACGGATTTTCGGATTTTGAAGGAGATGCCAAAGCCCGAACAGCCTATCACCTCGGACTTTTAGCAGAAGTGCCGGTTTCGGACCGTTTCTCCATTCAGCCGGAGGTTCTTTATTCCGCTCAGGGATATGATATTACGGATATTGAAGGTATGGATGATCTGGAATACAGGTTGGACTATGTGACTGTGCCGCTATTGGCCAAGGTGTACCTTGTTGATGGTTTTAGCCTGGAGGCTGGACCTCAGGCAGGTTTTTTGGTCAACAGCGAAATCAGTAACGGGGATAGCGATTTCGATCTCGATGACGAAAATTTCAAGAAGGTAGACCTAAGCCTGGGTCTGGGGGCTGCCATCAAGCTGTCGAACTTTTTTATCTACGGCAGGTATAATGCCGGGATGACCGAGATTTCTGATAACGACGGAGATGATGCTAAAAATTCAGTAATCCAGGCCGGGGTTGGATTCTTGTTCTAACCAGGTTTTGGAGAATCTGATAAAGGGTGGAAGAAATTCCACCCTTTTTAGTTATTTTTAGCCATTATGAAAATATTGATTATCAACGGACCAAACCTGAATTTACTGGGTACCCGGGAACCCGAAATCTATGGCTCCAGGGGGTTTGTGGACTATTTTGAAGAGCTTCAAAGCATTTTTCCTGAACACGATCTTGATTTTTTTCAGTCGAACATCGAAGGGGAGATCATTACCCGACTACAGCAGGCCAATGAGAGTTTCGATGGCGTAGTCCTCAATGCAGCTGCCTACACCCATACTTCGGTAGGCATAGGCGATGCGGTAAAGGCGATTGAGACTCCGGTAGTGGAAGTCCATATTTCCAATACCTTCTCAAGAGAAGAATTCCGTCACAGTTCCTTCATAGCACCGCATGCTAAAGGCGTCATCATGGGATTTGGCCTCCAGAGCTATTCCCTTGCCATCCGGAGCTTTTCCTGATCGACTATGACCGCTGAAGAACCAGGGAAAGTATTTCTGAACTGGAGTTCAGGCAAGGATGCTGCCCTTGCGCTCTATCGGGTTAGGCAGGAAAATGTCTACAGGGTGGAGAAGTTAGTAACCACAGTAAACAGTGAGGAGGGAAGCGTTAGTATGCATGGTTTGAGATCGGCGCTATTAAGGAAACAGGCTGAAAGTTTAGGGATTTGTTTATTGGAGATTCCTATTGGGGCAACACCCGCTACGGAAGTTTATAACAGCATCATGTACAGAGAGATGTCTCTTCTTAAGGACCAGGGTTTCACCCACGGAATATTCGGAGATATCCACCTGGAAGATATCCGAAGTTACCGTACAAACCAGCTTAAAAAGGTAGGTCTTGAAGCATTATTCCCCTTGTGGATGAATTCCCCTGTTGCAGTCGTGGAGGAAGTGATTCGTCTCGGGTTCAAGGCGGTAACTGTATGTGTGGATGCTTCCAAATTAGATAAATCCTTTTGTGGTAGAATTATAGATCGTGATTTTCTACTGGAACTTCCCCCGAATGTTGATCCTGCAGGTGAAAATGGGGAATATCACAGCTTTGTCTTTGATGGACCCGGTTTTCGAAATCCCGTGGATTTTCAAAAGGGAAAGATTCGGGAAGTGAACTTCGAATCAGGTAAGACTGCGGATGGCTCAGAGGTTAAAGGCCACTCCTGGAGCAGCAGGTTCTGGTATTGTGATTTATTGCCGATTCCTTGAACGACTTTACCACCTTAACACAAAATTAGTTTTCTGAAGAACCGGTTTTTGAGGCTTTCGCTTAACTTTAGAAATCTTACAACGGGAATATGAAGAAGGGTTTTGTTTTTTCAAATTATCAGGAGGAGCATAAAACTCCTTTCGAAAAGCTTTTGGAGATCTTCATGGAGTTGATTACCCACACCTCCGGAGATTTCGAGGAGGCTATAGAATGGTTGCGGCAGCTTGATGAGGAATACCAGATCTCGGGAGAAGATTATTCTGTAGATCAGTTCATCGAGGACCTGAAGAACAAAGGATATATCAGGGAAGAAGTCAGACCAGGAGGAGCTTCAGCCGCCACTTTAACCCACAAGACCGAGCGCGCCATAAGACAACATGCCCTTGAGCAGATTTTCGGGAAGTTGCGAAAGACCCGTCCTGGGGACCATTTCACCAGGAAAGTGGGATCTGGTGATGAACATACTGGGGAATACCGGGGCTATAGCTACGGAGATCCGCTTGACAGGATTTCCGTAACTGAATCCTTACGCAATGCCCATCTCAATTCAGGTAATGGAAAACTTCAACTGAGAGAGGAAGACCTTGTTGTCGAGGAGACGCATCATAAAAGCAAAATGAGTACCGTCTTAATGATCGATATCAGTCACAGCATGATCCTTTATGGGGAAGATCGTATTACACCGGCAAAAAAGGTGGCTATGGCCTTGGCCGAATACATCACCACTCAATATTCCCGCGATACCTTGGACATTCTGGTTTTTGGTAATGATGCCTGGACAGTATCCCTTAAGGACCTTCCGTATCTCGAGGTGGGTCCCTATCACACCAACACTGTCGCGGGACTGGAATTGGCCATGGACCTCCTGCGAAGAAAACGAGATGCCAACAGGCAGATTTTTATGATTACCGATGGAAAACCAAGCTGTATTCGGGAGCGGGATGGGAACTACTATAAGAACAGTGTGGGACTGGACCCCTACATCGTGGAAAAATGTTATCATACTGCGAGCCGGGCAAAAAAACTCAGAATTCCGATTACGACATTTATGATAGCTCAGGATCCTTACCTGGAGCGATTCGTACGGGAGTTTACCGCGGCTAACCAGGGAAAAGCTTTTTTCACAGGTTTAAAAGGTCTGGGAGAAATGATTCTTGAAGATTATGAAAACAATCGGAGGAAAAGAATCAGAAGTTGAAGGCAAGTCGAATTTTCTACATCAAAAATCCATCATGGAAAAACCTCAAATAAGTACCCTGGGGGAATTAAAAGCCTCAGGCTATTCCTATAAAAGTATAAAAGATGAATTACGCCATAACCTGTTACAGAAGATCAAAAAGAAAGAGCAGCCTTTCCCTGGGATATTCGGTTATGAGGATACCGTGATCCCTGAACTGGAGCGGGCGATCTTATCCCGTCACAACATCAACTTCCTCGGGCTAAGAGGGCAGGCCAAGACACGCCTGGCCAGAATGATGGTCAATCTGCTGGACCAATGGATCCCAATAGTCGCAGGTTCCGAAATCAATGATGATCCCTTCCGGCCAATCTCCCGAACCGCAAAGGAAGCACTTAGTGAGAAGGGAGATGACCTTTCCATCGGCTGGCTCCATAGAACAGAGCGGTTCTTTGAAAAACTGGCGACCCCGGATGTAACAATTGCGGATATCATCGGGGATGTCGATCCCATTAAGGCTGCAAATTTGCGTCTGAGCTATGCGGATGACAGGGTGATCCACTACGGAATGATCCCAAGAGCTAACCGGTGTATCTTTGTGATCAACGAGCTTCCTGATCTGCAGCCTAGAATCCAGGTGGCCCTTTTCAATATTCTCCAGGAGGGGGATATTCAGATCAGAGGCTTCAAATTAAGACTGCCTTTGGATACTGAATTTGTTTTTACTGCCAATCCTGAGGATTACACCAATCGAGGAAGTATCGTGACACCGCTGAAGGACAGGATAGGATCCCAAATCCTGACGCATTATCCCTCGGAGCTGAGTACTGCAAAAGAGATAACCGCTCAGGAAGTACGTTTGGATCAGTGGCAAATCGACAATATTTTTGTTCCTGATCTAGCTAAAGACCTGATTGAGCAAATTGGTTTTGAGGCTAGGGACAATGAAATGATCGACCAGAGGAGCGGCGTAAGCGCAAGAATGAGTATCACTGCCTACGAGAATCTGATCAGTGCTGCGGAACGAAGGGCAGTCAGGAACAATGAAAAAAAGGCCACAGTACGTCTCAGTGATTTCCTTGGCGTCATTCCTGCTATTACGGGAAAAATAGAGCTGGTTTACGAAGGGGAGCAGGAAGGCGGACCTGCGGTGGCTTTTGAACTTTTAGGAAGTGCGATTTTGACCTTGTTTTTCAAGCGCTTTCCCAAAATAGAAAAGCTTTCTAAACCTGAGGATGAGGATCCCTATGAGGATATAGTGGAGTGGTTCCTGGGACAGACGGAATTCCGCCTTTTGGATGAATATCCGGAAAGGGAGTATAAAAAGGCCCTGGATGATATTCCGGCCTTGGAAGATCTTCTGGAACGATATCTTCCTCAGACCCCGAAAAGGGAAAAGTATTTTCTAAAGGAATTTATCCTCTGGGGTCTTGTGGAGGCTCAGAAGCTTACAAAGCGGCGGTTTGCCTCAGGAACAGAATTCAGGGACGTTTATGGAAATTTTCTACGGGAGTTATAAAAACCAAAACCCTGGAGTGCCAGGGTTTTGCAGATATCCATGTTTACGGGATTAGAGGTGAATGACCTCACCGTAGGCATCCGCCACGGCTTCCATCACTGCTTCACTCATAGTAGGGTGGGGGTGTATGGCTTTCAGAACCTCATGTCCGGTAGTTTCAAGTTTACGGCCGAGAACGGCCTCCGCTATCATATCGGTTACTCCTGCTCCTATCATGTGGCAACCTAGCCATTCTCCATATTTGGCATCAAAAATGACCTTGACAAAACCTTCCGGGGTTCCTGCGGCCTTGGCCTTTCCCGATGCGGAAAAAGGAAATTTTCCCACCTTTAGATCGTAACCTGCCTCTCTGGCCTGCTTCTCTGTCATGCCTACTGAGGCGATCTCGGGAGAAGCATAGGTACATCCAGGGATATTACCGTAGTCGATGGGTTCTACATGGAGGCCCTTTATTTTTTCTACACAGGTTATACCCTCTGCTGAAGCTACATGAGCAAGAGCGGGCCCATGAACGACATCACCGATGGCGTAGATCCCTTGGACATTGGTCTGATACCAGTCATTGACAAGAATCTTGTCTTTATCTGTCTTGATCCCGAGCTCTTCGAGCCCTATATTCTCGATGTTCGTTTTAATTCCCACGGCAGAAAGAACAACATCTGCCTCCAGGGTTTCCTCTCCCTTCTTGGTCTTCACTTTCGCTTTGACTGATTTCCCAGAGGTGTCTACACTTTCCACTGAGGAACTGGTCATCACTTTAATGCCGGATTTCTTGAAACTTCTTTCAAACTGCTTGGAGACTTCCTCATCTTCAAGTGGCACCAGATTAGGAAGGAATTCCACGATTGTCACGTCCGTGCCCATGGCTTTGTAGAAATAGGCAAACTCCACGCCGATTGCTCCTGAACCCACTACGATCATAGATTTTGGTTGTTCAGGAAGCGTTAGCGCCTGCCGGTATCCTATCACTTTTTTTCCGTCCTGGGGCAAATTCGGTAACTCTCTTGATCTGGCTCCTGTAGCAATGATAATATGATCCGCAGTAAACTCATTTTTCTTGTTATCCTTGCCAGTTACCTCGATTTTCTTTCCCGGTTTGAGCTTCCCAAATCCCTCTAGCACATCGATCTTATTCTTCTTCATTAGGAACTGCACACCTTTGCTCATGCCATCAGCAACGTTTCTGCTTCTTTTTATTACCGAGGAGAAATCTTTGTCAGCTTTTCCCACAGCAAGGCCGTAGTCTTCGGCATGTTGGAGATACTCAAAAACCTGTGCACTTTTCAAGAGCGCTTTTGTTGGAATACATCCCCAGTTCAGACATACTCCTCCGAGATTCTCTTTCTCCACTATTGCGGTTTTGAAACCAAGTTGTGAGGCGCGGATGGCCGTTACATAGCCCCCTGGGCCACTTCCTAAAACAATAATATCATATTTGCTCATGTCGAAATCTTTACGATCTGGATTTTAGAATTGCGAATTTAGCGATTTTTGAGCAAGAACCGAAGGGGATATTGGGAATACTGCCCCCAGTAGAGCCTCGACCCTGGCGGAAGGCTTTCTTCCCCTGCTTTGGGATTCAATATTTCTTGAAGTAAAAAAAATGATTCCTTTAACCGGAATGGGAAGCCTTTTATTCAAGTCTGACGGTAGGGACAACCTCATGTTTTCGGCCCATGGCAGACATAACAGCATCGAAATCCCTGATTTCCATTCCCATCTCTTGAGCAAACTCAGCTGGAAGGATGGCTATCCGGAAGTACTGCTCTTCAGTGAAGGCTGGTCCAAGCGAGGATAAAGGAACATCCCCATCCAGGAAGATATTGACATCAAAAAAGGTGTAATCATAATTGTACTGCATGGTTCCTCCCTCCAGATAGTAGGTCTGGGGTAGCAGCCTCCACAGATAAACCGGTTCTCCTTCCGCTTCGCCTTCCTGGCCCACCCTGAGGTATACCAGAACCACATCGCTTTCAAAAACCTCCACATCAGTAAAATCGGAATAGGTGACCAGGAGGGAATATTCATTTTCAGCTGTAAAATCTCCGACGACATCGAAAACAGTTCCGATCAGACCATCAGCACCCGCCGGGCCCTGTGGTCCAGGAGGACCTGGAGGTCCTGGTTCGTCAGAAGTACAGGAGGTTAGGGTAAAACCAAACATCAAAAAGAGGATACAAATTTTTTTCATCAGTTATTTTTTTGGGTTGAAATCAATACTGGCAGAATTCACACAGAAGCGCTGCCCGGTCTCAGTCGGTCCGTCGTCAAAGACATGGCCGAGGTGACTACCACAGTTGGCGCATAATATCTCCGTGCGTATCATTCCAAAGCTTCTGTCCTGTACATATTCAATACTGCCTTCAATGGCATCATCAAAACTTGGCCATCCGCAATTGGATTCAAACTTCTGATCGCTTTGGAAGAGCTTAGCGTTACAGGCGGCACAACGATATTCCCCATCCTGAAAATGCAGATTATACTTTCCGCTGTGTGGAGGTTCCGTTCCTTTTTCTCGAAGGACCCGATATTGTTCCGGGGAGAGTTTTTTTCTCCACTCCTCCTCGGAATGCTGCACGGCATATTTGCTGACCATAGACTTTTCTTTTTAAAGTTAGAAAACTTCGTTTGGCTCTTATCTTAAACTATTGGTAAACTTTGGTCCGGGAAAACCTCCTAATCCTCCGCCATCTCGGGGATGAATTCGAGGGCCAGTCCGTTGATACAATGTCTCTTCCCCGTGGTTTCCCGGGGACCGTCATTGAAAACATGACCCAGATGCCCCCCGCACCTCGCACATAGCACTTCCCTTGCCTGATAACCTACTTCAGGATCAGGTCTGTAGGTGACATTCTTTTGACTGACGGGCCGGTCAAAACTGGGCCAACCGGTACCGCTGTCAAATTTATGTTTGGTTCGGTACAAGGGGTTCTGGCATCCGGCACAGACGAAGGTTCCCGGAGAATCAATATCGTTCAGCCTGCTTGAAAAAGCAGGTTCAGTACCTTTTTTTCGCAGTACGGCAAACTCTCCGGGACTCAAAATCTCTTTCCACTGGGCCTCGCTTTTCTGCACCGGAAAGCGGGTGTTTTCCTGGGCTTTACCCGTACATCCGAAGATCACCAGGGAAATCAGCATCACAACTATATTTCTCATCCTTTGGTTTTATAGATAGACACGGCAATAATTATACCGAAAGAAATTCAAGAATTTTCTTAATTACCTGAGCATCTCCTAAAATCTTCCGATGGCCAAGGCCCTCTGTGATCAGCAGCTCTCCATAAGGCAAACTGCTGTGTATCTCGTAGGCACAGGTAACGGACACATCAACATCATGGACATCGTGAATGACCAAGGTAGGAATGGGAACCCGTGCGGCGGATACTGCCCCTGAAAGAGCGTCAAGATCAGTCCTATAACGCCTGTCAAAATAGGCTTTGATTTTGGTTGCAACCTTGTCATTCATATGCATATTCCTGGCAAATTCATTGGTGATATGGCTAATACTGTTCGCGGTCCCGACTACGATTATTTTCTCAAAACTTGCTTTGTTAGCCGCTTTGAGTAACGCCATTCCTCCCAGAGAGTGACCGATGGAAGCTGTGAAGGGACCGTAACGGTCGTCGAGAAATTCAATGGCCTTATAAAAAAAAGGCATCATGCTTCTCTTACCGGGAGCCTTTCCGTGACCGGGGGCATCAAAACTGAGCACCGAATACCCATTTTCGAGAAGCTGCTTTGCCATTACCGCCATTTGTGTACCGCGACCGCTCCAGCCATGAACCAACAAAACCTTCTTTGGGGAATCGCCGTACTGATATACCACGATTTCCCGGTTAATATCCGGAACCCGGACCTTCCATTGACGACTTTGAGCGTCCATCTCCTGCTCTCGTTTAGGAAGCTCATACCGGAAGGGAGTGAGAAAAAGTCGTGCTCCAAAACGACTTGCCAAAGTGGGAGATATCCAGGTGAGGATCCGTGAGATTCTCAGGATGTATGGCGGAACCAGTAACCGTTGTACTGGAATTTTATCATTTGGGGATTTGGTCATGTGCCTCTTGCACAAAGGTAGAAAAGTGAAGGCATATAACAACTTTTGAAGGAATTACAGTTTTGGCAGGTATTTTGTTAAACCTACTTTAAAAGGTAAATAAAGGCAAGGACGATTGTTTAACTTTAAACAAAATTATGATGATGAAACTTTACAAAATACCAATAGTCTTGAGTTTCTTTCTCCTGGTTATGGCTTGTAAGACCAACCCATTCACCGGTGAAAAGAATTTGAACTTTTATCCGAACTCTCAGATCTTTCCTGCCGCTTTTCAGCAGTACAACCAGATTCTGGCAGAAAACAATGTGGTCACTGGAACATCTGAGGCGCGATTGATTAAAAAAGTGGGCAATGAAATTGCAACCGCTGCAGAACGTTACCTTAATGCCAATGGGTACCAGGGTTATCTTGACGACTACAAGTGGGAATTCAATCTGATCAAGGATGATCAGGTTAATGCCTGGGCAATGCCAGGTGGAAAAATCGCATTTTACACTGGTATTTTACCCATTGCTCAGGATGAAGCAGGAGTTGCAGCAATAATGGCCCATGAGGTCGCTCACGCTCTCGCAGATCATGGGGCCCAAAGGATGAGCGCAGCCCAGCTGCAACAGCTGGGTGCAGTTGCAGGTAGCATCGCCCTGAGCGGGAAAAGCCAGGAAACGCAGCAGATTTTCAATACGGCATATGGTCTTGGAACCACTGTCGGTGTGATGCTACCCTTCAGCAGAAGCCACGAGACAGAAGCAGACAGGATAGGTCTGACCCTTATGGCCATTGCAGGGTATGATCCTATGGAAGCGGCCGATCTGTGGAGAAGGATGAAGGCAAACGCAGGAGGCCAAGCGCCGCCAGAATTCCTGAGTACCCACCCTTCCTCTGATACCAGGATCAGAAATATCGAGAAATGGGCCGCGCAGGCCAAGGCCGAGGCAAGAAAATATGGAGTCACCTCTTTTGAAGGCTAAGAATTGCGTAATAAGTGTAATTTAGAGCTGCCAATTGGCGGCTCTAATTTTTTGCACTCCTGATGAATACTCCAAAGAAAGGTAACAAAAACCTGCTCAATGCCTGGGCTTTTTATGATTGGGCAAATTCCGTGTACAGTCTCGTTATTGCCTCTACAATCTTCCCGATCTTTTATGCCACCCTCACTGTAGTCAAAAATGAGAAGGGTGATGTCATTGCAGACCAGGTCAGGTTTTTGGGTCGCAGCTTCAATAATGATTCCCTGATCAGCTTTGTAACTGCCCTGGCGTTTCTCTTTGTGGCTGTGATCAGCCCGTTTCTCTCCGGCGTCGCTGACTACACGGGAAGAAAAAAGCAGTTCCTGAAATCGTTCTGTTATGTGGGCGGACTTTCATGTATCGGTCTTTTCTGGTTTGATCTGGAATACCTGGGTCTGGGTCTGGGGTTTTACTTCCTTGCACTGGTAGGTTTCTGGGGGAGCCTTGTTTTCTACAATTCCTATCTCCCTGATATCGCATTTCCGGAACAGCAGGACAGGGTAAGCGCCAAGGGTTATTCTTTCGGGTATATAGGTAGCGTAGTTCTCCTGATCCTATGCCTTCTGGTCATCATGAATTATCAGGCTCTGGGATTTGAAAATCAGGATCTTCCGACCCGCTTGGCATTTGTCATGACCGGTATTTGGTGGATTGGGTTCGCCCAGATCAGCTTTGTCAGGCTTCCCGGTGGAAAAAGGGAAGAAAAGCCCAGGCGAAAGGTTCTGCTCAACGGGTTCAAGGAGCTCCGAATGATATGGGAGAAACTAAAGCATGATCTTCGGTTAAAGCGCTATTTGCGCGCTTTTTTCGTCTATAGTATGGCAGTTCAGACCGTGATGCTGATCGCGACCTATTTCGGAATAGAGGAGGTGAACTGGACCGGTCAGGATGCCACAACGGGTCTGATAGTAAGTATTCTCCTGATCCAGCTGGTCGCTATCGGGGGAGCGATGTTGACTTCCCGTATTTCCGCTGGCCTGGGAAACATCAAGACCCTTATTCTGATCAATCTGGTTTGGACCGGGATTTGCGTCTTTGCCTATTTCATCCATACTCCACTACAGTTTTACATCGCAGCAGGATTGGTCGGACTGGTAATGGGAGGCATCCAAACTTTATCCCGATCCACCTATTCCAAAATGCTCCCGCGGGATACCGCCGATACCACCAGTTATTTCAGCTTTTATGACGTCACTGAAAAGATTGGGATCGTCATTGGTATGATCCTCTACGGTACGGTTGCAGAACTCTTTGGGAGTATCAGGGTTTCTGTACTTTTTCTGACTGCCTTTTTCCTGATCGGAATAGTTCTTTTGCTGAGGATTCCAAAGAATTCCTCAGGCTCAGCCGCAGAGTAGGACTTGCTCAGTCCTTTGTAATTGAACCCACACCAAGGGTGCTGAAGTCTTCCTTTTCGGGATTACCGCGGTAGGTGATGTCGCCAGCACCTGGCACACTTGCTTTTAACTCCTCTGAAGCGTAAACCTCGATGTCTCCAGATCCCGTAAGGGTGGCCCGTACACTTTGACATTTAAAGTCAAAGGCCTTGACATCTCCTGATCCGGTAAGTTTGCACACAAAATCGTTGGCTGAACCCGTTAATGTAATGTTGCCTGAACCCGTGAGGGCAAGACTGGTCTGCTCGGTCTGCAGCGGAAGCCGAATGTCACCTGATCCGGTGAGATCTACCTCAAAGGCGTCTGTAATGATCGGTTTTTCAGAACTGATGTCTCCAGAACCGGTGAGTTGTACCGCCTTCAGGCTTGAAAACGGAACCGTAATCCTGATCGTTTTGCCTGCGGAAGGATTCAGCTGGACACCTCTTTTTACAGCAATTTTAAGCCGATCCCCCTGGACTTCCGTTTCGATGTACTCCAGAAGATTTTCCTCCCCCTCAACCGTAAGCTTTCCCTCTTGTCCGCTGATCAGCCGGACATCCATAAATCCCTCCAAAGAAACTTCGTCATAATCCCCTGTTTCTCTTGTCACGCTTAGGATCTGGTCATTTCCCTTTACTTTCTTGTTCTGGGCTCCTAACTCGGCAGGAAAAACTACCGCTAAAAGAAGTAAAAAGAGGAGGTAAGAGGTTTTATTAATCATGGTGTTGTTGTATAAGGTGCACATTACTTTTCGTTTAAGGTTATATTTCCATAACTGGTTTCGATGGCAATATTGGCTCCGGTTTTGTCTGACAGATGATATCCGCTGTAGAAATGATCTCCTCCGGATTCATGTTTTTTATTTAAGGTGAAACCTTCGTCAAACCCGTCTACATTTCCGTAGGAGGTGCTGATCTCGAAATTAAAGGCTGCTTCTGGATCATATCCAAGCCTGATCCCCGTGTAATCACTGCTGATCTGCAGGGTCTTGAGCCCCGGCATGAGTTTGAGAATTGAGAGGGAGCCATAATCCATCGCGATCTCGGCACTTCTGTAGAGCTGACCTAGTTTTACCCCGAGGTAATCTCCGCGCCCTTCAAGGTCTCGTATCCGGTCGACTTGTATGGAACCATAGTCGTTATTGAAAACCAGGTGTTCCACTTTTACGATATGCCCCTCGGTATAATCCGCGGCAATATCAAGCGAGCCGGCCTCTTCAATGGTAAATTCAGAGTAATCAGCCCTGATATGGCCATTCTTGATATAGTGGATATTGGAATTCTGGGTATAATCAAAGGACAATACATTCTTATCTCCCAGAAGATCCCCGATCATCAGCCGTCCGTAATCGCAGGAAATCTCCGCATTACCGGTGAGTTTATCGACACTGATACTTCCGTAATCATTGGAAAGATCCACTGGATTTTTCACCGGAGCCTTTACTCTGTAATTGATCTCCATACTGACCCCACTGTTGAAATCGAACAACTTGTTCCACCAGGAACCCGAGTTTTCCTCTATCTCTGTGACTGCCCGGACCATATTATTTCCCTGGTAGAAATCCACATCAATCTCCTTTAATCGGTCCATCACTTCTTTTTCATCATTACCGCTGGTGGTCACGACAACTTCAATAACCACCCGGTTCTGGTCCCAGGTTGTCAAATCGACATTTCCATAACTGTTTTCGATCTTCAGGAGGTCATTGGCCGACACAGTGAATTCTTTTTTGATCTTCTTCTGCTTGGTATGCTTTCCTGTGAACTCATTTCCTGCCATTGAAATAGCTGGAACCATCATAAATACCAGAAACAGGCTAAATAATTTTGTTCTCATTGGGTGTTGTTTTTAGGTTTTTGATCATTTTTATTTTGTCCAGAACAAGGTTGAGCAGGTTGATTCTCTTTTGAAAATTCGAGATCATTGCATAAATCACCCTGTCATCCTGGCCGCTCTTTTTAAGTTCTTCTTCTAGAAGGAGATAATCCTTTTCCAGAATTTCCATCTGTTCGAGAGCGTCGTTTATCACTCCCTCTGTTTCAGGACTTCGCTGGTCTTTCAGTTCCTCAAGTTCCTTAGTAATCACTGAAGTGTAGAAATTCTGGGTTTGTTCCATTTCCGGAGAAACTGCTGCAAGACTTTTCGGGGCATCAACTGGGTCAATATACCTGACCACGGTAATGACCAGAACTATTGCGGCCGCGACAGAAAGAGCAGGAAGCCAGAGTGAGAATAGTCTACGATGAGATTTTTTTCTTCTCTGCTCTATGAGCTTTTCTTCAAACCTTTTCCGGTGGTCCGTTTGTGGCTCTGCAATGTCAAAATCCAGGTTCTTGAATAGATCTTTCAGCTGATCAGTTTTCATAGACGTTCAGTTTTTGGCGAAGGCTTTCTTTTGCCCTCGAGAGTGTTGTTCTACAATTGGCGTAGGTAATCTGCATAATATCGCAAATCTCCTCCTGGTCGTAACCTTCGATAAGGTGCAGGTTCAGAATGATTCTGTAGTTCTCCTTTAGCTCATTCATAGTCTTCAATATTTTCTGGACCTTCGAATTCTGCTCTTCCTCTCTCAGGTCCAGTCCCTGATCCTCCTCAACCTCGTGTCGGAAATGATCCCCAAAGGAAACCTGCTGAAACCGGTTGTTTTTGTTATAGGCACCGATGCTGTGATTGATCACAATTTTCTTCAACCATGCCCCGAAGGTGGAGGTTCCCTCGAAAGTGTCCAGTTTTTCAAAGGCCTTGAGGAAGCAATCCTGCATAATGTCTTCCGCCTCAGCGGGATCTTTTACAATTCGTAGCGCAGTGTTGTACATGGAACGATAATATTGATTATACACTTTCATTTTAGCGCGATCGTCCCCCTGACGGCACTTTTGTAAAAGCTCATCTATATTTGTGGTGGTTAGCGTCACAATTGAATGCTTTGTAATAAAGATAGGTAAGGCTTTGTAATGTTACAGTTCTGAGGTTTTTTTTTCGGGACTGTTGGCACAGGAATTGAAATATACCCCCTAACCTGCTCGCAAAACCTTGTTATTCAAGTATTTTTACCGAATCGAATGAGTGGGAAGCAAAAAATGAATAAACTGCAATGACAGTTTGACCTAATCATAGCTATGGATAGAACCAAATTCACCAATCTTGACAGTCTGTCATTACAAGGGATCGATGAGGATGCAGAATTAATCCCTCTGATGACTCCTGAAGATGAAGAAGAAATCAACAAAGAGGACCTTCCGGAAACCCTACCGATTCTCCCCCTTCGAAATACAGTTCTTTTTCCAGGGGTGGTAATTCCTATTACTGCTGGAAGGGACACTTCGATTAAACTCATTAATGAGGCCAACAACGGTAATAAAGTGGTAGGTGTAGTTTCTCAGAAAGATGAGAAGGTCGAGAATCCGACTGCTCAGGACATCAACAGGATAGGTGTGGTGGCAAGGATTCTGCGGGTGCTTAAAATGCCAGATGGGAACACAACAGTGATCATTCAGGGGAAAAAGCGTTTTCAGGTGGTGGAGGTGATCTCAGAAAAGCCTTATATGGAGGCCAAGATCCTGGAGGTGCCGGAAGCCAGGCCGGCGAAGGACAACGAAGAATTCACTGCCATAATAGAATCGATAAAGGATTTGGCCCTGCAGATCATTAAGAATTCTCCCAACATTCCTTCCGAAGCATCTTTTGCCATTCAGAATATTGAGAGCCCCTCCTTTCTGATCAATTTTGTTTCCTCCAACATGAATCTTTCTGTTGAGGAGAAGCAGAAATTGCTGGAGACGAATGACCTAAAAGGCAGGGCTTTGGCTACGCTGAAGTACATGAACATGGAATATCATAAACTGGAACTTAAAAATGATATTCAGAGCAGGGTCCAAAGTGACATGAGTCAGCAGCAGCGGGAGTATTTTCTTCATCAGCAGATGAAAACGATTCAGGAGGAACTCGGAGGGGTTTCTCACGAGGGAGAAATCGAGGAAATGCGGACCAGGGCAAAAAAGAAGAAATGGCCGGAAAGGGTTGAGGAACATTTTGAAAAGGAATTGTCCAAAATGCAGCGAATGAACCCCCAGGTGGCGGAGTATTCCATCCAAAGAAATTATTTGGACCTGTTCCTCGACCTTCCCTGGAATGAGTTCAGCAAGGATAAATTCGACCTGAAAAGGGCACAGCGCATTCTTGACCGAGACCACTACGGCCTGGAGGATGTAAAGGAAAGAATCATAGAATACCTGGCTGTGCTCAAAATCCGTAACGATATGAAATCTCCGATCCTGTGCCTTTATGGCCCCCCGGGAGTCGGAAAAACCAGTCTTGGAAAATCTATCGCCGAAGCTCTTGGACGGGAGTACGTACGCGTTTCCCTAGGAGGCTTGCGTGATGAAGCCGAAATCAGGGGACATCGTAAGACCTATATCGGGGCAATGCCTGGAAGAATCGTTCAGAGCCTGAAGAAAGCCGGAACGAGCAATCCTGTTTTTGTCCTGGATGAGATTGACAAGCTTTCTGTTGGAAATTCGGGAGATCCCTCTTCGGCCTTACTTGAAGTTCTTGACCCAGAGCAGAACAATGAATTCCATGATAATTTTCTGGAGATGCCGTTCGATTTGTCGAAGGTGATGTTCATCGCTACTGCCAATAATCTTTCCACCATTCAACCAGCCCTCCGGGATCGGATGGAAATTATTAATGTCACGGGTTACACCATAGAAGAGAAGGTGGAAATTGCCAAACAACACCTTCTTCCCAAGCAGCTCAAGGAGCATGGCCTGACAAAATCAAACCTGAAGATCGGAAAGAAGCAGCTAGAAAAAATTGTGGAAGGCTATACGCGAGAATCGGGAGTAAGAGGCCTTGAAAAGCAGATTGCGAAGATGGTGCGCTATGCTGCCAAGAATATCGCAATGGAAAAGGAGTACAACATCAAGATCAAAGATGCTGACATCCTGGAAGTGCTGGGAAGTCCGAAACTGGAAAGGGATAAATACGAGGACAACGAAGTGGCAGGAGTTGTTACTGGACTGGCCTGGACCCAGGCGGGAGGAGATATTCTTTTCATAGAATCCATTCTTTCCAAAGGAAAGGGATCTTTGAATATCACCGGAAATCTCGGTAAAGTCATGAAAGAATCAGCGACCATTGCACTGGAATATATCAAAGGGAATGCGGAAAGACTTGGGCTGAAGCCGGAAATCATAGAAAAATACAACGTACATATTCATGTTCCTGAAGGAGCCACTCCGAAGGACGGACCAAGTGCTGGAATCACAATGCTCACCTCTCTGGTTTCCTTATTCACTCAGAGAAAGGTGAAGAAGAATCTTGCCATGACCGGGGAAATCACTCTGAGAGGCAAAGTTCTTCCGGTAGGAGGGATCAAGGAGAAGATCCTTGCCGCCAAGAGAGCCCATGTAAAGGAAATCATCTTGTGCGAGGAAAATCGCAAGGATGTAGAGGAGATCAAGGATGAGTATCTCAAAGGACTGACCTTCCATTATGTCAAGGAGATGAAGGAGGTGATCGACATTGCCATCCTGAATGAAAAGGTTCGCGACGATAAGCAGCTGTAATAGTGATCCGGCAGATGTTCTCTAAGGCTTCTGTGCAATATTCCTTACTTTTGTGATCTCGGAATGGCAGCTTGTAAACCTGTCATTCCTCCAACGATCACTATGGAAAAACGTATTACAATTGCCATCGATGGTTTTTCTTCAACTGGCAAAAGTACTGTTGCAAAGCAACTGGCAAGGGAATTAGGATATGTCTACGTCGACACAGGGGCTATGTACAGGGCTGTCACTTTGTATGCGCTGAGGAATAATTTCATCTCACAACAGCATTTTGATGTGGATGGACTGATCGGAGAACTTCCCTCAGTAAGGCTCTATTTCGTATTCAACCCCGAACTGGGATTTGGTGAAATGCACCTCAATGGTGAAAATGTGGAGGAAGAAATCAGGCATATGCAGGTATCCCAGTTCGTAAGTAAAGTTGCCGCGATTCATGAGGTAAGGGAGATGCTTGTGGCCCAGCAGCAAAAAATGGGCAAGGACAAAGGAATTGTGATGGATGGCAGGGACATTGGTACCGTTGTCTTTCCAGATGCGGAACTCAAGATCTTTATGACCGCATCTGCCGGAGAACGGGCACAAAGGCGATTCGCAGAACTGCGGGAACGTGGAGAAGAGGTCAGCTTTGAGGAAGTGCTGAAGAATGTCCAGGAAAGAGATTTCCTCGATACGACCCGGGCCGATTCTCCTCTTATGAAGGCTCCCGATGCTATCGAGATCGATAATTCCCATCTTAGTCTTGCCGGACAGTTCCAGGAGATACTTTCCCACTATAAAAAAGTGATAGCAAGTGCCTGAATGCGATTATCAGTATTCAATGGCGCTGGTTCTCACCGCAAGATCGATCGCCTTCTTCAGATGGCCTAACGCGAATTTTACCTGATGTTGACTTAGAGCGAGCTGTGGTAATTTCAATTTTCCCGCGGCTAGAATTTCCCATGCTCTTCTCCTTTGAGACGGTGATAATTGTTGAAGACCCTCATAAAAATGTACGGGATCCTTTTTCAGCAGTTTTCGGTTTTGATAACGTTCTGCGTAATTCCTGTCATACCCAAACAAATTGTCAAAGGTGCTTTCAGCCCGATGACAAAACCTGTCTCTGTGAAAGCCTATGCGCACCGGCTTTCCATTGAGGTATACCGTCGAGGCGGGACTGCTGGTTCCTGGGGAGAGACCGTATTGATTACTGATGTCCCTGCGACTGACAATCACATGTACGTGTGTCTGAAATCCAGTCTTGTGCATTCCTTTATCAATAGGGCGTCCCTGGAGGCGATAAGGAATACATTGTTCCATGGCCTTTATATTATTTTCCAACCGGGAAATCTCAAGCGGGCTTTTGTGCTGACCGGACCTTTGGAATTCCTTTTTCATTTGCGACAGTTTCTCAAGGTAAGGTTCATTCTCTCTGATCTCCGGATCCCGACCCTGGAATCTCCTGATGGTTTCAACCTTACCATAATAAAGAATATCCTCGGGACGGACCTCCCGCCCTCGGAGATCCCTGTTAAAACAGGCGGGATATTCGCGCATGACCTCTCGCGCGTAACGCCTCAATTCATCATAATCATTTCCGATGTGGGCTAACTCGCGATGACTGGGACTTATAACCAACGAATAATACCTGGGCTGTCCTGCGCTGAGGGCAGCTGTGTTTTGATCTATACGGCTGATTACTTCTTTTGCAGGGATTTGATCATGCCGCTGATCGAAAAAATAATTGATCCTTTCACGCGCCATCAGGTTATTCTCCTTTTGAAGATAGGATACCAGCGGACTGACGCTTTTGTTGCCACGGATATTGGTCTGAGGACTGATGCGGACGAACATACTTACTTTAAACTCTGGATTTCATCTGCTCGAATTCCTGAAGGGAAAGATCCAGTCTAAAGTGGATATTTCCCGCCGGGCTTCTGTCGATCCTCACATGCTCAAGGATCCTTTTGAGATGTCTGTTTTTTTCTTCCAGTTCTCTGACTAAGTCTTCCTCCTGGGCAAAGGACGATTCTGAAGATTTTCTCCTTTCGAGAAGTAAACTCTTGCGTTCCGCGCCATTTTCCTGAAACAGGAGTTGAAGCATCGCCATGGTGGGCTTGCTCTGCGTTCTCTCAATATTCCGGATGATTGCGATTACAGAATCGATCTTACGCAACAGGTGCTGCTCAAGCATGTCAACTTTCATGATCATTCCTGTCCCCTGGGCAGGTCCGCTGTTGGTGTAGTGGTCCAGGAGGGCTCCAAGGGCCAGGGATTGGTTGGGTGCTATTTTCTTTGAACATTGTCGAAATCTTGCGGCGACTTCCTCGCTAAACTTGAGAGTGGTAAGTGGTTTGGTATTCTCCATGGTCCTGAAATCTAGGATTACTTACCCGAAAATCAGGAATCTAAAGGAAAGCGACGGTGTCTAACCTGGAAAATTATGATTTTCGGACACCACTTTTGAAGAAATCTTACTGGAATCCGGATAAGAACGCAAAATCTGCAATGCGGAAGATAGGACTCATTCTCTTGAACCGGAAGAGAAACTGGTGAAGAAGCCTTGGGAGAATGACCAACCGCCCTTGTATACCTATCTCTTTATGGTTTGGAGACGGTCTGGTCCTACGGAAACGATTTCAATGGGTACCCCTAATTCTTTTTCTATGAAGCTGATGTAATCCTCCAGTTCTTCGGGCAGCTCTTCAGCTGAGGTAAGGCCTGTGAGATCTTTTTTCCAGCCTCGGAACTTAGAGTACACCGGAGTGACATTTTCCGCTTCTATATTAAAAGGAAGATGGGTGATGTGATTTCCCCGATAATGATAGGCGGTACAAATTTTGAGATCTTCAAAACCACTGAGGACATCTGCCTTCATCATAATGAGTTTGGTGACCCCGTTGATCTGTACAGCATATTTCAGGGCGACAAGATCAAGCCACCCGCAACGACGAGGCCTTCCTGTGGTGGCACCGAATTCACGGCCGACACGGCCCATTCGCTCCCCATCCTGATCAAAAAGTTCTGTTGGGAAAGGACCGCTTCCAACTCTAGTGGTATATGCCTTGAATATCCCAAAGACTTCCCCGATTTCAGTCGGAGCGATTCCCAAACCTGTGCATGCTCCTGCAGCTGTAGTGTTGGAGGAGGTGACAAAGGGATAAGTACCAAAATCAATATCCAGGAGGGATCCCTGAGCACCTTCTGCAAGGATGGTCTTACCCTGTGTTCGTGCCTGATACAGGAATTCTTCACTGTCGATGAATTCCAATTGCCTTAGCACTTCAACAGCCTTAAAGAATTCTATTTCAAGTTCTTCAAGATCATACTGGACATCGGCGTTGTAAAAATTGATCATCGCTTCATGCTTGTCCGCGAGATTCCGGTATCGCTGCTTCCAGTCATCGAGCTCGAGGTCTCCCACCCGAATCCCGTTCCTGCCTGTTTTGTCCATATAAGCCGGCCCGATACCTTTCAGGGTAGATCCTATCTTAGCTTTGCCCTTTGATGCTTCACTGGCTGCGTCCAGTAAACGATGCGTAGGTAGAATCAGATGAGCTTTGCGGGAAATAAGAAGTCTTTCCCTGTACTGGGTATTGGATTTTTCCAGATTTTCGAGTTCCCTCTTGAAAATTACAGGATCGATGACGACTCCGTTTCCTACTACATTGATGGCTTCCTTGTGAAATATTCCGGAAGGAATGGTGTGAAGCACATGTTTTTTTCCGTCGAATTCCAAGGTGTGTCCTGCATTGGGTCCTCCCTGGAAGCGGGCTATGATATCATATCCTGAAGTGAATACGTCGACAATTTTTCCTTTTCCCTCATCCCCCCATTGCAGTCCGAGAAGTAAATCTACAGCCATAAATTATGATTATTCCGTTTTTCTTTTGTTCCCGTAGAAATACAGGGAATGGTTTTTTATCTCGATGTCAAAAACCTCTTCAATGGTTTGTTTGATGGAATGGATACGAGGATCGCAGAATTCAATCACCTCTCCGGTATCAGTTAAAATGACATGATCGTGATTGCGGTCAAAATAGGATTTTTCATACTGGGCCTGGCTGTTGCCGAACTGGTGTTTTCTTACCAGTCCGCAGCCTAAAAGCAGTTCAATCGTATTATACAAGGTTGCGCGGCTGACCCGGTACTTCTTGTTCTTCATTTTGATATACAGCGATTCAATATCAAAATGGTCCTCACTGTTATAGATTTCCTGAAGTATGGCAAATCGTTCTGGTGTCTTGCGATGGCCTTTCTCCTCAAGATATTTGGTAAAGACGTTTTTAACTACCGCCTGATCATTCTTGTTGACGACTTTTTTGCTCATGGTATCACCACAAAGGTAAAAGATTATTCACGCGTTACCTTATCTATACCATTAATTTTTTTGAGGTGCTCCATCAGCTTTTTCAGGATGCTGTTATTTTTTACGATAACGGTAATCCTTCCTGTAAAGATGCCATCGGTGCTATCAAAATTGATGTTCCTGATGTTGACGTTCATGTTGTTGGAAATCTCTTTAGTCACATCGTTTACCAATCCGAGATTATCGATTCCGGTAAGTTTGATAACCGCCTTGAATTCCTCCTGGGTAGAGTCTTTCCATTTTGCCTGAATAATGCGGTAGGCAAAGTTACTCTGGAGTTGGATGGCATTGGGGCAATCTTTTTTATGAACCTTGATCCCCTCACTGACTGTGATGAATCCAAAAACGCTGTCTCCGGGGATGGGATTACAACAGTTGGCCAGCTTGTAGTCCAGAATTTCTTCGTCCCTTCCAAAGACCAGTTGATCGTATTTGGCAGTAATTTCATCCCGGTCGATATCCATGGCCGGAGCAGGTTTCCTGATCTTGTTTTTGAAGAAGCTTACCAGTGCGTTGCTTCGGGAGGCGGCATAATCCTTCAGCTTCTGATTATCTATGGTGCCAATTCCCACACGATAGAACAGATCAAGACTGGTTTTGAGCTTGAAGAAAACCACAAGTTCATTTATGGTCTTTTCGTTAAAGGGAATTTTCTGAGCCCTTAATTTTCTTGTAAGGATCGATTTTCCCTCTTCCGCGATATTCTTTTTTTCCTCTTTTAAAGAACTTTTGATCTTCGCCCTTGCCCTTGCCGTAGTGGCGTAATCCAACCAGTTTGAATTTGGTTTGGCCTTTTCAGAGGTGATGATTTCTACCTGATCACCACTGTTGAGTTCCGTAGAAAGAGGTACTAATTTTCCATTCACCCTGGCACCCCGGGTCTTTAGACCTACTTCTGTGTGTATGCTAAAGGCAAAATCCATCGGGGTAGCTCCTTTTGGGAGAGATTTCAAATCTCCCTGGGGAGTGAAGACGAAAATTTCCTTGGAATACAGGTTTAATTTGAACTGCTCCACAAAATCCACCGCACTTACCTCCGGATTTTCAAGGGCTTCCTGCAGCTTGTTTACCCATTCCTCCAGACCATCCTCCTGTTTCCCCTGTTTGTATTTATAGTGGGCGGCATATCCCTTCTCTGCAATTTCGTTCATCCGTTCACTTCGTATCTGAACTTCCACCCACCGTCCCTTAGGTCCCATTACGGTAATATGTAGGGCTTCATAACCTGTCGATTTAGGAGAGGATATCCAGTCTCTGAGTCGCGTAGGATTGGGACGGAAATGGTCCGTTACGATCGAATAGATCTTCCAGGCCAGGAATTTTTCGTTCTCGGGAGTAGCTTTGTAGATAATACGTACAGCAAATTTATCGTATACCTCATCGAAGGTCACATTCTGATTCTTCATTTTCCTCCGGATGGAATATATCGATTTCGGTCTTCCTTTTATCGTATATTCCATATTCTCCCTGTCAAGCGAATTCTTGAGCGTATTGGAAAACTCCTCGATGTAAGCGTCCTGTTCCTCTTTGCTCTCCCTGATCTTCCTCAGGATTTCGTGGTAGACTTCTGGCTCGGTATATTTCAGCCCCAGGTCCTCCAGTTCGGTTTTGATATTATACAAACCGATTCTATGCGCCAGGGGAGCATAGATATAAAGCGTTTCAGAAGCGATCTTTTCCTGTTTGTCCGTCCGCATTGAATCCATGGTCTGCATATTATGGAGGCGGTCGGCGATCTTGATGATAATCACTCGCACGTCATCGTTCAGGGTGAGGAGCATTTTCCTGAAGTTTTCCGCCTGCAGGGAAACATCCTTATCGTGCTGAAGATGGGAAATTTTTGTAAGTCCGTCGACGATTCGCATTACCGTCGATCCGAACATCTGCTCAATATCCTCCAGCGTATACGGGGTGTCCTCGACCACATCATGCAGTAGGGCAGCGGCTATGGAGGTGGCATCCAAACCAATTTCCGAGGCAACGATCTTTGCCACTGCTATGGGATGAAAAATATAGGCTTCTCCGGATTTTCGGCGTTGGTTCTTATGGGCGTCGACGGCAATGTCAAATGCTTTCCTGATCAGTTTCTTATCTTCCTCGGTCAAGGTCTGATAACTGATCCGGAGCAGCTTCTTGTACTGCTGGGCAATCTCCTTGTTTTCTTTCTCTATTTCGGCATCGGTCATCATCGCATAAAAGTACAATTAAGATTAGAACACGACAATAAAATTAGGTTCCCAGATGACGCAATCTCTCGTCCAGGGGAGGATGGGAGTAGTGGACAAAAACATAGGCGGGGTGAGGGGTAAGATTGCTCAGACTCTTTCTGGATAATTTTTTCAGACCCGTGACCAGAGGGGGTGCGCTAAAGGTCCTTTTCGCAAAATCATCCGCCTGAAATTCAAACTTCCGGGACAGGAAGTTCATCACTATCCCTGTTATTTCAGAAATAGGACTATAGAGGATCCCGAAGGCGACCAACCCAATATGAAAGGCAGGGCGATGGACCCCTAGAGCTTCTGCAAGTACAGGATTTCCGATCATCAGTGACAACACCCATAATGTGATACCGGTGAGGACGATACTGAGCGACATATTGATCAGGATATGATGCTTTTTGTAATGGCCCACTTCATGCGCCAGGACGGCTACAATTTCCTCATCATCCAGATCCTGGATCAGCGTATCATACAGCGTTACTCTTTTTTCAGAACCAAATCCGGAAAAATATGCATTCGCTTTGGTGCTTCTCCTGGAACCATCTATCACGAAGATTTTATCCAGTGTAAATCCCATTTTGCTCGCATAGGCTTCAATTTTTTCTCTCAGTGGACCCTCCTCCAGAGGTTCTTGCTTATTGAAAAGCGGAACGATCAGGCGCGCGTAGAACATGTTCAAAAACAAACTAAATGCCGCGATGAGGATCCAGGCGTACCACCAGAAATCCTCGCCTGCAAGGAGATAAAACCATGTGATAAGGGCAAGGATGCCTCCACCTAATAATAACATCATACCCCAGCTTTTGAGTTTATCCGTGGCAAAGGTCCTAAGATCGGTTTTGTTGAATCCGAAACGCTCCTCTATCACAAAAGTGCTGTAATAGGAAAAGGGCAGGTTTAGAAGATCTGCCAAAAGGAAAAGAAAGGCAAAAAAAAGGACGGTAATTGCAATGGGATTGTCAGATAAGGAACGGGCCAGAGCGTCTACCATGGCAAAACCGTCCAGAAGGAGGAATAGAAGCAGGAAGAGGAAAGAGACCGAAGCTGTCACCATTCCAAATTTGAAGCGCGTTCTTTTATAGCGCTGAGACTTCTGGTATTCCTCCTGATCGAATACATCCTTGAGTGCAGGCGGGACTGGATCCCCAAAATGTCTTGCGTTTAGCCAGTCCAAAAACTGATCGATCAGAAAATCAAGAACAATAATGGTAATCAGGAGATAAAAAAGGCCTTGTGAATCCAACGATATGGTGTTTTCAATACGCCCAAAGATAAGTAAAATTTCACCCCTTTGCAGCGGATCTGCGTTGGCGTACTGCTTCAAAGATCAGAATACCAGCCGCGACGGAAACGTTCATAGAATCTATCTCACCCTGCATTGGGATCACCAGGTTTCCACGGCTGTTCTTCAGCCATAGGTCGCTCAGGCCGGTTGCTTCGGTTCCCACAACTATTGCCGCCGCTCCAGTAAGATCTGCGGTGTAATAGGGTACGGATGCCTGGAGCGCGGCCCCATAGATCGGGATATCGCGCTGATTTAGGAAGTTCAGAATTTCCACTGTACTGCCCAAACCTATCTGGGTGGTAAAAACACACCCTACACTGGAGCGGATAATGTTGGGATTATACAGGTCGGTTCTCAGATTGGCAATAAGGACAGCGTCCACTCCGGCTGCATCTGCCGTTCGTAGTAATGCTCCTATATTCCCTGGTTTTTCTGGGGCCTCAGCCACCAGGATCAGGGGATTTTCTTGCTGTAGCCGGACTTCGGACAGGCTCAAGGAACGCGTTTCTGCTATAGCTATAATACCCTCGGTACTCCCTCTGTAAGCGAGTCTGGTATAGAGTTCTTCAGGTATGGAATAAGCAGCAGGTCCTGTTTGCTCCAATTGAATATCAAATTCCTCCGCCGTTATAAGCTTGGGGCAATAGAAAATACTGGAGATCTTATACCCTCCCTTCCGGGCCAATTGGATTTCCCGCCTTCCTTCAATGACAAAGCGGCCTTCCCGTTTCCGAATCCGGGATTTTTCCTGCAGCTGGACAAGGGACCTGATCTCCTTGTTCTGAAAACTGCTTATTGTTTTTGGCATACTGCAAATATAGTAAGGTACCGGCTGGGGCAAATGGAAGATTAATAAATTTCCTCAGAACCTGTGGTGATGACAAACCAGGTAAAAAAAAAAGAAGCCCTGTAAGGCTTCTTTGAATACAGATTTTTATTGGTTATCATATTTTTCAGAGTACCTTTCCGCGAGTTCCGTCTGGTGGCTTTCCAAACTGATGTCCCTTCCCTGGATGAAAGCTCTACTAATCTTATTGGTCCTCATGTCTAAGGCATCCCCGTTACTGATGAACAAGGTGGCATCTTTTCCAGCTTCAAGAGTTCCCATCCGCTCGTCGATTCCCAGTATTTTGGCAGTATTGGAGGTGATCATTTTAAGGGCCTCCTCTTTGTCCACTCCGAAGGCTACTGCTGTACCGGCATAGAAGGGCAGATTTCTGGTATTCATTCTTTCCATGTCCCCGCTGGTTTCCAGCCCTACGAGGATACCTTTATCGCTCAGCAGCCTTGCCATCTTGTAAGGCAAATCATAATCCTGATCCTCCATTTCAGGTTGATCATGCACGCGCCCGATAAGAACGGGGACGCCTGCGGCTTTGATCTCGTCCGAAACCTTAAATGCGTCATAGGCCCCAACGAGGACCACATTTTGAAGTCCTTGTTCTTTCTTAAAGTCAAGAATGTCGATGATCTCTTTCTCCCCATCAGCATGTATAAACACTTTCTTCTCTCCCTGGAAAACGGTTTCCATCGCCTCGAAAGGAAGATGGACTTCATCTCTGTTGCCTGCCAGGTAGGCTTTGGCATTTTTGAAGAAGGAGATAAGCTCATCCACCTCTTTGACGTAATCCTCATTGGGTTTAATACCGGGATCCTCTCCGCGCCACCAGCGTCCCTGTCGGTAACTCTGGGGCCAGTTGATATGGAGACCGTCGTTCTCCTGGAGAACTGCATCTTCCCAATTCCATGCGTCTAGCTGTACGATGGAGGAGGTTCCGGAAATTCTTCCTCCTCGGGGAACCACCTGAGCAATGAGTACGCCATTTGGCCGCATGCTTTCCACTACCTGGCTCTCAGCATTATAGGCAATAATACTTCTGACATGAGGCAGCAATTCCCCGATCTCGTCCTCATCGACAGTCTCTTCGACAGCGTCTATTTCCACCAAACCAAGACTGGTATTGGGAGCGATAAACCCAGGATATACATGCATCCCCTTGGCATCAATCACGGTACCTTCCGGAGAGGTCATGTCGCCTTGGGTAACTGAGGTAATCTTGCCATCAGCAAAAGTGATCACGCTGTTTTCGATTACCTCCCCATTGCCAATATGAGCGGTTGCCCCTACAATAGTGATCGGAGTAGTTTGTTCAGGGGCGGGGGTCTGCTGGGCCAGAAGGGTCCCGGTAAGGAATAGGATAGCTGGCAGGGTTATTCTTCTTAGATATTTCATGTTTATCAGTTTAGATGGACAGTGTCACAGTGCATTTCTTCTTTTTTGGAGTCCTTGATCGGTTGGGTTTCCAGACCCTCGTTTTTTGCCTTTAACATCTGAGTGGTAAGGATATTTTTCTGTCTTTCGATTTCTTCCCTAAGTTCCTTATCCCTCTCGATATCGAAATAGACCTTTCCTTCGATGATCGTCTTTTCCGGTATGGCGTAAACCGATAACGGGTGGTCGCTCCAAAGGACCAGATCGGCATCCTTGCCTACTTTTATACTTCCAACCCGATCGTCAATATGAAGCAATTTCGCCGGATTAAGGGTCACAAATTTCCATGCGTCTTCTTCTGAGATCCCCCCATACTTCACGCTCTTGGCTGCCTCCTGGTTTAAGCGCCTGCTCATTTCTGCATCATCACTGTTAATGGCTACCGTAACACCTGCATTATGCATGATGGCGGCATTCTGGGGGATCGCATCCTTGACTTCGTACTTGTAGGCCCACCAGTCGGAGAATGTACTTCCGCCCGCACCGTGTTCGGCCATCTTGTCAGCTACCTTGTATCCTTCGAGAATATGGGTAAAAGTATTGATCTTAAAGCCTAACCTTTCAGCCACGTCCATCAACATGTTGATTTCGCTCTGGACATAGGAGTGGGCCGTGATGTTTCGTTCTCCGTTCAAGATCTCAAGGAGAGTCTCCATCTCAATATCCTTCCGGTAGGCTTCCCCGCTTTTCTTCTTTTCCGCGTATTCTTTAGCTCTTGTAAAATAATCGACAAATACCTGTTCAACTCCCATTCTGGTCTGAGGGAATCTGGAGTTACTGCTGGAATTCGACTGTTTTACGTTTTCCCCAAGTGCGAACTTTATGAACTTCGGTGAGTTGTCCAGGATCATTTCCTCTGGAGTCGCTCCCCATTTCATCTTAAGAATGGCGGATTGCCCTCCTATCGGATTTGCTGAACCGTGCAGCAGCTGCATAGTCGTGACCCCTCCGGCCAGATTACGATATATGCCGATATCGTCCGGATCAACGACGTCTTCCATTTGGACTTCGGCAGAGGAATTGTGTCCAGCCTCGTTAATATCGGAGGCGGCAATATGAGAATGTTCATCGATAATTCCGCTGGTCAGATGCTTTCCTGTTGCATCTATAACCTTGGCCCCACTGGCTCGCAGGTCTTTGCCGATCCTGGCAATTTTTCCGTCCTTCACCAACACATCGGTATTTTGCACTATTCCTTCTTCCTCATTGGTCCATACAGTTGCGTTGGTAAAGAGCATATCCTGTTGCTCAGGCATTTTCTGAAAGCCATATGCTTTATTGGGAAAGGTCACAGGCAGGATTTCCCTTAACGGCTTGTCTTTCTCATCTTCCTCCTCACTTTCCTCAGGCTCTGATGAAGTTCGAACTGCAGAAAAGGAGGTGGTCTGACCATCAGAAAGAATGGCCTTTCCATCAAATCGGGTCGGAGTATCCGGGATCTTAGCTGTCAATCTCAGATATTCCTTCTGGGTGGTATCGGGAGCGGTGAGAAGAAGATTTATCCAGTCGTTTTTATATGCTATTTTCGAACCCAGCTTTTTGCTCCCATGGGTAACTTTGGCTTTAGGTTTTGCAGGTTCTCCGGTAATCTCCATTTGGTAAGTGTTCCCCGCCACTTTCAATTCATAGGTGCCTTTCAGATCCACCACGTCCTTATCTTCAAAAACCACTTTTCTACCCTGTATCCAATTCTCAAACACTGTGGTTTCCTCATCGAAGTAATCGCCGGAAGTGATGATGAAATTCGCCCATGCCCCCTCTGTCAATTTTCCGAGGCTGTTCCCCTGACCAATGAGGGAGGCTGGAACCGTGGTCAATGCGGCGAGCGCTTTTTCTTTGTTCAGCCCATACCGGACGGCCTGGATCAGATTTTCCTTAAAATTTTCTGTTCCGTGACCGGTTATGATAAAGGGAATTCCCTTGGCCTCCATCATAGCGAGATTCGCGGGAGCCTGATTCCATTCCTTTAAATCCCCGAGTTTGGCTTTCTCTGCCAGATACGGATCCTCCATATCAAAGGGGTCTGGAAAATTGATAGGCACGATTATGGTGGCGCCGGTGGATTTTATGGCGTCCAGTCTTTCAAATTCCTTCCCACTACCCACAATCAGATATTGCTTCCCGAATTCCTCCGCAATTTTAGCCGCTCTTAACTCATCCAAAACATTGTCAGTGGCGAAAATCTGGACCAGATCCTTATTTTCGTTGAATGCCTCGAGGGCCAGATCCTGATTATCCGAGTGGCCTTCCGCATACCATTGGGCATCCAGATAGGTCTGTCGGAGCAACGCCATTGCTCCCATTATGGAGGTGGGGTAGACTTGATTGGATTTTTCACTCTTTTCAAAAGAGAGGTACTGGGCTGATTCTTCATCGATGATCCTTTCCCCTTCCGTTCCTTCTGTATTGAGAGCCACGAGCATTCCTGTTCCCCTGACGATGCCGTCGGGTACATGAGTGTTGACTACTCCGAATCCTGATTCCTGCAGTTTTCTTGCCTCTGACTCATTGTATTCAAACTCCGTTACCGCTGAGGTCTCAGGTCTGATATGATCGTTCCAGTAATACCCTTCCCTCGAGGCTTCGTATTGACGGCCTCCTCCAAAGGAATTTTCGTTTGGACTTTCAGGTTCCGCGATTCCAAAGCTGCTGTACAGGTCTATAAAGGAGGGATACACGTCGTTTCCATTAAGGTCAATAATCACACTATTCTCCGGGACATCAATGTCCTTCCCGACAGCGGTTATCTTTCCCTCCCGAACGGCCAACATTCCATTCTCGATGATTCGGGTGGGATCAACATGGATTCTGGCGTTTTTAAAAACGGTGAAATTGGAATTTTCAGAAGCCTTTACAGCATCATTCACAGGAAAATATTCCTGGGCCTGCAATCCGCAAACAGAGGTGAGGAGCAGGCAAATCAGAATCTTGATTTTCATAAATATTAGGAATTGGTGACTTGAATAACGAAACAGCGGGTAAGTTAACAAAAAATTATAATTTGGCACGCTTCAAAGTGATACCGCCAAAGGCCTTATGGTAATTGACAAGGAGGGCAACGACATAGCTGTAACTGCGCATTCCTTCTGGCTGGTTATTGGCGATCAGGAATGAGTTGTAAATCGACATGAAAACAGGTTCCATCGGATTGTGGTGTGCCTCCCAGAACTCCTGGATCTTAAGGTAATTGAGCTGAATACCATAGTTGATGCCCTCCATAGCCTTTTGTGCACCGTCCGGATCTCTCCGGAAAAGTTCGCTCAGGCAATAGCTCAAGGCAAAGGTATAACCGGAATATCTGAAATAAGGATCAGGGTGGTTCATAGTGGTCAGGCAGGCAAGGAAATTCGATTCGTTTTCCTTAGCGAAGCCCAGTTGGTGCCCTATTTCATGGCTGGCCGTGGTGGGCAATCTATAGCGCAGAATTTCGATGTTCACCTGACCTTCATTAGTCAATGGGTTCAGGTAGCCGTTAAAACCCATGTAGGTCAGGGGCAGGCTGTAGAGGGATTTTTTCAGACTCCGTTGTCGATAATGGAGTTCAGGAATCCGATCATCAATGTTGCGATATCCGTCCATGGCCATCTGGAGAATTCTTGTCTTGGAATAAGGTATTTCCACCATGGTGGAATCGTCACCGGTGAGATCGAGCTGTAAACGGTTCGATTCTTCCACAAGGTGGGCTGTCAGACCGGCCAAATCCTCCGTACTGTATTCCGCTTCGATGTTCAGGGTGTGGTGTAGCGGTAGCCGGTAGTAATTCAGACCCCAGAAGAGATTGAACAAAAGGTAGATCAGGGAAAGAACAGCAAGGCATTCAGGAATCCAGATCCTGGGTCTTCTGAACTGCCGGGGGAGCACCTTGGTCAACCACCTCAACACCAGGATTATCAATAGCGCGTATAGTAAATCTCCCAGCGAAAAAGGAAGGATTCCAAGGGTAAGCCGGAGTGCCGAGGAGAAGAATGGGTATAATCCTTTGCTGTACCAGTCTTCAATGAACTGGGGATATTGCGACAGCAACTGAATGACAAGTACCTGGAAGGGCAGGAACCAGGCAAGAATAATGGCAGATTTCTTTCTCACTATCCCAAAAATAAAAAAAAGGACGGTACAACAATTTCTATGGTAGTTGAAGAAGTGTTTTTCAGCCTGTCTCAAAATGATATCTTTGTTTAAAAGAAAAAATATGGAGGAGTCTATCAGAACTTTGGAACCAAAGGAACTCTGGAACAAATTCGCAGATCTAAATGCAGTTCCCAGGCCCTCGAAGAAGGAAGACCGCGTTATCGAATTCATGAAACAGTTCGGAAACCGGCTCGGCCTGGATACTAAGGTTGATCATATCGGAAATGTGGTGATCAAAAAACCAGCTACACCCGGGATGGAAGACCGTAAACCGGTGATTTTGCAGGCCCACCTGGACATGGTGCACCAGAAGAACAACAACACCAACTTTGACTTTGACACTCAGGGAATAGAAATGTATATCGACGGTGACTGGGTCAGGGCAAGGGGGACGACCCTTGGAGCTGATAACGGACTCGGTGTGGCGAGTATTATGGCTATCCTGGAAAGCACGGAAATTCCCCATCCCGAAATAGAAGGATTGTTCACAGTAGATGAAGAAACGGGAATGACCGGAGCCAAAGGTCTTGAACCCGGAAGTCTTAAAGGGGAAATCCTTTTAAATCTCGACACTGAGGAGGATGATGAGATCGGAATTGGCTGCGCCGGGGGAGTTGATGTCACTGCGACGGCACAGTATCCGGAAAAACAGACTCCCCGGGAATCTGCGGCCTTTCGCATTACATTAGGAGGCCTGCGGGGTGGACATTCGGGAATGGACATCCTTAAAGGGCTGGGCAATGCCAATAAAATGATGAACAGAGTGTTGAGAGGCTTGTTCGACACCACGGGAGCATCTGTCAGTTCCATTGAAGGAGGCGGGCTGAGAAATGCAATCCCCAGGGAAAGCGAATCCATCGTTACGGTCAGAAATGCTGATCTCGAGGTGTTTCTCAAGACTTTCGATAATATTCACCAGGAGTTGCAAGGGGAATATGGAACCCTCGAACCTGGACTACGGATAACCTGCGAGGAGACCGAGGTCCCTCAAAAGGTTATGGATCAGATTGCTCAGCAGAAACTACTTCAGACGATATCCGGCACTCATAACGGCGTATACCGGATGTCCCCGGAAATCGAGGGGTTGGTTGAGGCTTCCAACAATCTTGCAAAGGTAACTGTCGGAAATGGAAAAATTGAGATCAGGTGCCTTACAAGATCATCTGTTGAGAGCTCCAAACATGATCTGGCAGCAAGTCTTTCAGCTGTATTTGATCTGGCCGAATTTCAGGTTGAACTTTCTGGCGATTATCCTGGTTGGTCTCCGGACAGGAATTCCGAGGTTCTTCAGGTTGTCGACCAGCTTTACCAGGAGCTGCATGGCGAGCGCGCTCAGATAGCTGCATGCCATGCTGGTCTGGAATGCGGAATCATAGGTGATCACTTTCCTCAGCTTGATATGATCTCTTTCGGTCCCACCATTAGGGGAGCACATTCTCCTGATGAAAGAGCGAGCATATCTTCAGCTCAAAAGTACTGGAACTTCCTTTTGAAAGTACTCGAAAACATCCCCCAAAGAGATAGAAAAAAAGCTGCCTGAGAAAACCTCGGGCAGCCTTTGATTTTCGGAGATTTCAGGTCCTATTCCTGGAGCTGGACCATTTCAACTTCAAATATCAGGTCAGAATTTGCAGGAATTACTGGAGGTGCTCCGCGTTCCCCGTAACCCAGATGGGAGGGAATAAAAAACAGAGCCTTGTCTCCAACATTCATTTGTTGAACCCCTTCTATGAAACCTGGAATCATTCTGGTATCAGGACTGTACACCACAGGCATTGGGCTGTATCCACCCATTTGAGCTCTTCGCTCATCGAACATGTTGTAAGTTCTTGCTACTTCTTCTAAATTGGTGTCAAAGACCTTTCCTTCGGGAAGATAACCGATATAATTCACCATCACGGTATCCCCGAGTTTCGGTTTAGGTCCTTCCCCTTCCTCAAGATAGGCGATCTGGAGTCCACTCTCAAGCTTCTCGGCTTCCTGTTTGAGCTGTGCCAGACGCTCCTGGTTTTCTTTGTTTTGCTGGGTAACTTTCTGTTCCATGGCTTCGGCCTCTGCTTTGTGGGCTTCGAGTTCACGAGTGAGGACTTCAGCAGCCTCGAAGTTTTCCGCCTGCTCTCCTTTCCGGATGATATTGACTTCTTCCATAACTACTGGATCGACAGGTTTATCCCCTGGATCGGTTTCGACCTGACCGATCTGATCGACAATTTCCTGTCCTTTTACGATCTTTCCGAATACCGTGTGACGGCCATCAAGCCATGGTGTTTCTTTTAAAGTGATAAAGAACTGGCTTCCATTGGTATCCGGCCCGGAATTAGCCATCGAAAGGATTCCTTTGGAATTGTGGGTAAGGGTATCGACAATCTCGTTGGGGAACTCGTAACCAGGTCCCCCGCTTCCCGTCCCAGTAGGATCGCCTCCCTGGATCATGAAGTCTCCTATTACGCGGTGGAAGGTTAACCCATCATAAAAGGGTTTTTTCTTATACTGTTCTTCGACCATGGGGTTAGTACCCTCGGCAAGAGAGACAAAACTTGCGACAGTCAAAGGAGTCGCCTGGTAATAAAGTTCGGCGACAAAGGTACCTTTGTTTGTTTTAAATTCTGCGTAGAGACCCTCTTCGAGCTCAGGATATTCCTCCTGGCAGGAAGTAAGACCAATAAGGATACTACAAATTAAAAATAGACTGATTTTTTTCATTTTAATGGATTGGTTTATAGGTTTATTTGTTTTCTGAATCAGGGTTTTCTTCATCTTTGGATGTAATATTATAAAGGGTAACGGTGGCTATTACCGGTACATCACTTCCAATCCTTCTCTTATCTCCATAGTATCCAAAAGCCTTATGGGAAGGGAAGAGAAAGGTGACGGTTTCTCCTTCTCTCATCAGCTTCAAACCTTCGCGAAGGCCGCTAAAGAGTCGCTCCTTGTCCATGATATAGGTCCGTCGCGGGATCTCCTGATCGCTGTAAATAGGCCGGCCGGAAAGGGTTTTCAGATCATAATCGAATTCCACAATATCCCCGAAATCTGGTGTGGGGGAGGAGGTAGAATCCTTAACCTGATAAGTATACCAGAATCCGTGGGGAGAAGAATGGTAGGTGTTAAGACTGTCCTGATCGATGATCTGGTGAATCGCCCTTTCTTCTGCTGCCACTATCTTCCTGTTCCTTTCTATAGATTCATCTATATAGGAACCGCTCTCCTGAGAAACAGGACGTCTGGGTTCTGGTCCTTTACAGGAGCAAATTCCGGATATGACCAGAACAAATAACAGCATCCTGGAAACTCCATATTTCAGATTACAGGTGCTGAAAGATGCGGCTGCTTTACGTTCTGACACCATATTTCGAGTTTTTGTGTGAGGCGAATTCTCGAGGAAGATCATTTCTGTTATCCATCAATAGAGGAGGTGTTAAACCCGTGGATCCTTGTTTATAAAGATAGGCTGGTTTTATATTCAGGTAATATACTAATAAATTTATCAATGGTTTCTCTCATGGACAGGTCGCTTTTCCCTCCCGCTGCGTTGACATGGCCCCCACCGTGAAAGAATCTCCGGGCAAAATCATTTACGGAGAAGGTTCCCTTCGATCTGAAAGAGATCTTGATAATTTTTTCACTGGAATTCTCAATGAAAATGACTGCAAGTACAATGCCCGACAGAGATAAGCCGTAATTGACGAATCCCTCGGTATCTCCTTTTCTGAAATTATACCTGTCGAGTTCCTCCTGACTCAGCGTGATATATGCAGTGCGGAAATCCTCCAGTACCTGGAGGTTTCGTAAAGCACAGCCCAATAATTGTAGCTGATCATAGGTGTTGGTGTCATAGATGTTCTCGTGGATGGAGGTGTTGTCAGCTCCTTTCTCGATCAGGTGAGCGATGACCTGGTGGGTCAGGCTCGTGGTTGATCGGTACCGAAAGGACCCGGTATCGGTCATGATCCCTGTGTAGAGACAGGTGGCGATCTGAGGCGTGATATGCTCCTGCAGGCCAGTTGATTCTATGAAGTGATAGACCATTTGGCAGGTAGAGCACATGGTGACATCGCTATAGGTGACCCTGGCAAATTCCTCTGGCTGCTGATGGTGGTCGATCATAACAAAATCTGCTTGGGCAGCCTGTAAGGCTTCCTTCATATCACCAGCCCGGGAGAGATGATTAAAGTCCAGGACGAATATCACCTCGGAATCGCCTATGATTTGATCACACTTTTCCTTTTCACAGTCATAGACCAGCGTTTCATTTATGGTGGGCATCCATTTCAGAAAATCCGGAAAATCATTGGGAGCAATAAGCTGAACCTCATGGCCCTGGCCTTCAAGAAGGATTTTTAGGGCAAGACAAGATCCCATGGCATCCCCATCCGGGCCCTTGTGTGGGACTATTACAATCCTCTTTCGTCCTGCTAATAGCTCTTTAACTGTAGAGATATCTTTATTAGTCATACGGGGCGAATATACCTAATATTTGCTATTTCAGGAAAGGATCTCCAGATTCCAACCGCAGAGTATAAAAAAGGGAAGGGCAGCTTTTGTCAATAAAATAAGAGCAAGAGTTGTGAATGGCTTATTAATGATTATTTTTGCACGCAAATTAAAAAAACAAGACATGGCAGGAAATAGAACATTCACGATGATAAAACCAGATGCTGTTGAGAAAGGGCATATCGGTGCAATTTTGGAGCAGATTACGGCATCGGGATTCAGAATCGTAGCGATGAAGCTGACCCAGATGACCCGAAGTGATGCAGAGAAATTCTACGAAATTCACAGGGAAAGACCTTTCTATGGGGAGTTGGTTGAATTTATGAGCCGCGGACCTATTGTAGCAGCCATTCTTGAGAAGGAAAACGCTGTAGAGGATTTCCGGACGCTGATCGGGGCGACAAATCCTCAGGAGGCTGCCGAAGGTACCATAAGAAAGAAATTCGCAACCTCAGTAGGAGAGAACGCTGTCCATGGTAGCGATAGTGATGACAATGCTGCGATTGAAGGGGCTTTCCATTTTTCCGGAAGAGAAATGTTTTAAATGGCTCAGGTCAGATCCCTTTATATTCTATAGAAGTGCCCCCAAAAAGATATCAATTCTTTGGGGGCATTTTCAATTTTGGCTTTTCGGCCGAAGCTTGTTCCCGGTAACAAAAGTCGCATTGATCTTTAACCCTGGAGACGGAACTGAGGTAATGAATAGGAATCAGGGAGATTTCGGTTGCTAAAATCTTTACACTGCCAAAACCTACCTCACCGGATGTGGAGGGGAAGATTATCTCAGAACGAGCTTTTTAATAAGATTTCGACCTAGTTCCTCGTTGAGCAATTTAATGATCTTTTCCTTTCCGTAGGACAATTCCTCCCGCAAAACAGAAGAACTCAGCTGAATATACAGGACATCGCGATCTAGTTTTATTGCGGTGGTATATTTGGCAATCGCAGGTCCCATTTGGTTTGTCCAGGCCTCCCGAACATGAACCTTGTCCAAACCTTGCTGCAGCCTATGGTCTTTTACGAAATCCTGAAGCGCTTCACTGATACTTTGGTGTTCATTTTTTTTTCTGACCATGGTCAATCGGTATTGGGGTGGTATTTCTGATAGACGAATCGGATTCCGGTTTCGCCGCGTGTGATCAATTGCTCCTTGTCCACCGAAATTAAGGTTTCCTTTCGAGTATCAAAACGTGTGGTGTAAAAAATTCTCAGCGTATCGTTTTCGGGTCTGACCACGAAAGATTCCTGTTCGTGTGAAGAGCGGAATTCGCCATCGAACTCCAAGCGCAGTTTTTTCCGGATCCCTTTCCTTTCGGATATTTTTATATAATCAATTATCTGTCCGGGGGCAAATTGTTTTACACTTCCGTCCGGCATAACTGCCTTTTTGATCTGCCAATAACCATTGAGATCATTGATGGTGTCCTGCTGGTCCCGATGATCGCATCCGATCAGAATGCACACCAAAAGAAGAAGTGTAGTGATTTTCATAATGGAAATATTTTATAGGACTGCCCGGTCTCCCGTACTACATGTTCCGTCCGATCCCGGTGCGTGTCACTTATAAAAATCTGTCCCAACTCATCCTTAGCCACCAGGTCCACAATGTGAGCCACCCGGTTTTCGTCCAGTTTGTCAAAAATGTCATCCAAAAGTAAGATCGGAGCAATTTTTCCCAGGTCCTTAATAAAATCGAACTGGGCGAGTTTCAAGGCAATCAGGAAGGATTTTTGCTGACCCTGTGATCCAAATTTCTTCACGGGATGGCCCTCAATCTCAAAAATAAGATCATCCTTATGAACCCCGGTAGTTGTGTATTGGAGCGCCAGATCTTTCTGAAGGTGTTCCTCAAGCAGGGTTTGAATATCGCTTTCCTCCAGCTGGCTTTTGTATGCAATGGTCACGTTCTCGCGGCCTTTACTGATGCTTCTGTATCTTTCCTGAAAGATCGGGATAAAAGACTTCATAAAATCGGTTCGCTTCATGAAAAGTCGGCTCCCCGTGTCCTTTAGCTGCATGTTGTAAATACTAAGGGTATCACCTTCGAAGGTGTTGTTCGCAGCAAAATACTTCAGGAGGGAGTTTCGTTGGGAGAGGATTTTTCCATAGCTGATTAGATCTTGCAGATACTGATTATCTCCCTGGGAAATCACGCCGTCCATGAACTTGCGACGTATTTCGCTGCCCTCGGCAATAAGATCCCGATCGGCAGGGGAGATCATGACAGTTGGAATCAGGCCGATATGGTCACTTAGCCGTTCATAGGGCTTGTTGTTGCGTTTGATCATTTTCTTTTGTCCGCGCTTGGCACTTACCACTATGGTCTCGTCCCGACCCTTCTTCTCTAGCAGACCTTCGATCACAAAAAACTGAGCTTCATGCCTGATGTTCTGGCTCGTAACTGGGTTGAAATAGCTTTTTCCAAAAGCCAGATGATAGATGCTATCCAGTACATTGGTCTTTCCCACGCCATTGTTCCCGACCAGACAGTTGATCTTGCCGTCAAAATCGAATTCGGCTGAATCGATATTCTTGTAGTTCAGAAGAGAAAGGTGCTTGAGAAACATGAAAAGACGCTAAATCTGTGATAAAATATCAGCGTAAACAGCAGGTGAACGGTGTTTTCTGAAGGTGCAAATTAGCATAAATTATCCGATTTTTATCCTTTTACTTTTAAAGAAAAGCGCTATTTTTGCGCTTCAATTTAACACTTATTTATGGCAACTTATAAGAAAAGAGGTTATAAGCCGAAGACCCGGGAAGAACAACAAAATGCCGCTGAAGAAGGTTCAACAACAGCCGAGGTTTTCAACACCCTTGATGAGGGGGCAAGTAAGACCGAAGCCTGGGTTGCCCGTAATCAGAAGTATATCTTTATTATTATAGGAATTGCTGCTCTGGTCATTTTGGGCTACCTGGCTTATGAGGAATTCATTCAGGAGCCGCAGGAAACGGAGGCGGCTAATGAGATGTTCCAAGCACAACAGTATTTTGACGCTGCACTGGACGCTTCGTCTGCACAAAGCGATTCACTGTTTAATCTGGCTCTTACAGGCGGTCAGGGAAAATTCGGTTTTATCGATATCGCCGAGAATTACGGGGGAACCGATGCCGCAAACCTTGCCCACTACTATGCCGGAATGGCATATCTAAGAACCAACCAATACCAGAAAGCAATTCAAAGCCTTGATCAGTTCGAGAGCGATGATCAGATATTAGGGCCTTTGGCTAAGGGTGCAATAGGAGATGCTTTTCTTCAGCTCGAACAACCTGAGGAAGCCCTGGGTTACTACGAAGAAGCTGCCGGTATGAAAACCAATCCCTTTACAACTCCGAGATTTCTGATGAAAGCGGCACTCACAGCGATCCAGCTCGAAAAAGGTGCAGCTGCAGAAGAGTACCTCAATCGGATCAAAGAAGAATTCCCGGACTCTCCCGAAGCCAGAAAGGTAGATGTCTATCTTGGACAGGCGGTGGCAATGCAGAGGTAGAAAATAATGGCTACAGAAGGCAAGAATCTCTCAGAATACGACAGGAACCGGATTCCGGATGCAAAGGATTTTAGGTTCGGGATTGTGGTTTCAGAATGGAACCCGGAGATTACCGAGGCTTTGTGCCAAGGTGCAATTGAAGTCCTTCTGGAGAACCATGTTCTGGAACGGAGGATCGTGCGTTGGAACGTTCCGGGGAGCTTTGAACTGGTCTACGGCTGTAAAAAGATGCAGGAAAGTTATGATATGCTGGATGCCATCATCGCTGTCGGTAGTGTGATCGAGGGTGAAACAAAGCATTTTGACTATGTATGCCAGGCAGTGTCCCAGGGGATCAAGGACCTGAATGTGCGATCCGACATCCCGGTGATCTTCTGCGTTCTTACTGACCAGAATGTGCAACAGGCCAAAGATCGATCTGGAGGAAGGCACGGAAACAAAGGTGCGGAAGCCGCTGTGGCAGCCATAAAAATGGCTCAGCTCCGCCAGGATTCCCGACTTTAAGCCTTCGCCACGGCATCTTTTTTGCTGCTCAAAGTTAGCCCAGGTATATTTTCGGAAAGTTTGGGCATTTTGAGTAAATTTGGTTTTCCGGAAAATTAAGAACTTCATTTTGAGAGCCAATTTTTTTAAGCAGCGCAAAAATCAGCGATTTAATTATACCCCCCGATATTACCAGGGAAAGGATACTGGGAACATTTATAGCTTCGATTCCAAATTCCGAAAGTTTCGAGATACCGCTAACGCCATAGATTTTGGAGCCCAATGGGCAAAGGACCGGCAGGCCAGCAGAACCCGTGGCAACAGAGGCATAAACTCAAGATTGCTCCTGATCATGCTGGTCCTCCTGCTGATATTTCTCTGGATCATCGATTTCGATCTCTCTATTTTCTCAAGGCCCACCTACTAGATGGCTGACGTGATTCATCTTCTGCCCGACCATGTTGCGAATCAAATCGCTGCAGGGGAAGTGGTCCAAAGGCCGGCGTCCGTGGTTAAGGAACTTCTTGAAAACGCCATAGATGCTCATGCAACGGAAGTTGGGATTCAGGTCAAAGAAGCTGGAAAAGTACTGATCCAGGTATCGGACAACGGAAAGGGGATGACCCAGACAGACGCAAGGCGCTGTTTTGAAAGACACGCAACCTCCAAAATCAATTCAGCAGAGGATCTATTCAGGTTAAGGACCAAAGGTTTCCGTGGGGAAGCTCTGGCTTCGATTGCTGCTATCGCCCACGTGGAACTCAGGACAAGAATGCAGGATCAGGATGTCGGATCCTGTGTGAGAATCGAAGGATCTGCTGTGGTATCCCAAGAGCCCTGTGTTACTTCACCAGGGACTACAATCAGTGTAAAGAATCTGTTTTACAACATTCCCGCCAGAAGAAATTTTCTGAAGAGTACGGCGGTCGAGTTGCGACATATTATTGACGAATTTCATCGTGTTGCCCTTGCACATCCCTCTATAAAATTCTCCCTCTTCAACGATGGGGCAGAATTGTTTCAGCTGAATCCTGGAAATCACAGACAAAGAATCGTAGCTATATTCGGGGGCAAGACCAATGAAAAACTGGTTCCTGTTGAAGAAGAAACGGCCATAGTGAAGTTCCATGGTTATGTTGGGAAACCGGAATTTGCAAAAAAGAGCAGAGGTGAGCAGTTCTTTTTTGTCAATGACCGGTTCATCAAGAGCCCTTACCTGAATCATGCTGTTGCAGCTGCCTTTGAAGGCTTGCTTCGGGAGAAGGCCCATCCTGCTTATTTTCTGTTTTTGGAAGTAGACCCCAAGACAATAGATATCAATATTCACCCCACAAAAACCGAAATCAAATTTGACGATGAACATGCGTTGTATACGCTTCTGAGAAGTGCGATAAAACACAGTCTGGGGCAGTTCAATATTGCACCAGTTCTTGATTTTGAACAGGATCCGGATCTTGATCCCCCGTATGAGATCAAGCGGGCTGCTGCTTCTGCACCCCGGATTGAGGTGGATCCTGACTTTAATCCCTTCAGAGAAAGAAATAGTTCCTATAAGGGATCAGGAGGATCCAGTGGAAAAACCCCGAGTGCCTGGGAAGGACTTTACAGCGGGGTTCAAGACGATTTTGCCGAGGTCCAGGAATTCAATCAGATGGAATTCGAGAGTGATGCGGGTTCCCCTGAGCTCTTTAGCGAGGCCGAAACGGAATCGGGAGCCAACACTTTTCAGTTAAATAAAAAGTATATCGTCAGTACACTCCGTACCGGGATTCTTGTCATAGACCAGCATAGGGCGCATTCCCGAATCCTTTATGAGGAATTTCTCAGGAACATTACCGTGACTGCTGCGGTAAGTCAGCAATTACTGTTTCCGCTGGAGCTTCAGTTTACCAAAGAGGAGGTAAGATTGCTCCAGCAGCAGAAGGAAGTTTTGCAACAAATGGGATTCGTCTTTGCAGATTTCAGAAAGGACCTTGTTGTCATTACGGGAATACCGACAAGGATTTCAGAAAGCGAGGTGACCATTCTCCTGGAACACCTGCTCTCAGATCTCGAAAATGAGGTGCCGGAGGGTTTTTCACAGAACGACCTGTTAGCCAAATCACTTGCCAGGAGCATGGCTGTCAAATCCGGAACCTCTCTTGATGCCGGACAACAGCAAAATATCATAAATAGTCTTTTTGCCTGTAAGGAACCTGCTTTTTCGCCCAATAATAAACCTGTATTTGTTACCTTGACCCTGGATGAACTCGATAAAAGATTCTTGTAAATGGGAAGAATGACCGAAACCGTAAAGGTACTGCTCATCATCAATGTTATATTTTTTGTCGGTTCCATGTCCCTTGGAGAGCAGGCCTATGAATTTTTTGCCTTGTGGTTTTTCCAGAATGAAAATTTTCATCTGTGGCAAGTAGTGACACATATGTTTATGCATGGAGGATTCATGCACATACTCTTTAATATGTACGCGCTTTGGGCATTCGGAAGTCCGATCGAGCAGATGTTGGGCAGGAACAGATTTATATTCTTCTATTTTTCTGCAGGAATAGGGGCAGCCATGATCCATACATTGGTTAACTATTACCACGTCGAGGCTGGTTACAATGCCCTGCTCGACGCCGGGATGGATCCCACGGATATACAGACATTACTGGAAACCGGACAGTACAATACATCCATTCTGAATTTCGTTTCACAGGATATGCTCTCAGAGTTTTTTAATTCGTACAACACTCCTGCGGTTGGGGCATCTGGTGCCATCTATGGAATCCTTGTGGCCTTTGGGATGCTCTTTCCAAATGTGGAACTTTTTCTGCTTTTTGTTCCGATCCCGATCAAAGCCAAAATCTTTATCCCTGTACTTATAGCCATTGACTTGTTCTCCGGATTTACAGGATATTCTATATTTGGAGGTGGGATAGCACATTTTGCTCACGTAGGAGGAGCGCTCTTCGGATTTTTGATGATGTGGTATTGGAAAAAGAATCAGTTCGATCAAAATCGGTGGGATTAACATGAGCATGACAAGCCTAAAATATAAGATCAGAACAGCAAGTGTGGCGGAAAAACTTATCGCCATAAATGTGATGGTGTTTATCCTGTATTACTTGTTCCGAACCTTGGCATTCCTTTTTCAGATTCCTGCCGATTTTGTCCTGGAATGGCTAGTTTTTCCTGAGGATCCCTACGCTTTTCTTTTGAAGCCCTGGACCATTATCACCTATGCCTTCATGCACAGCGGTTTATGGCATATCCTCGGAAATATGCTGATCCTTTATTTTTCTGGCATTTACTTTCTCAATTATTTTTCACCGAAAAAGTTATTGGGTTTCTACTTCTTTGGTGCCGTTGCCGGAGCGCTGGTATATATGCTGAGCTATAACCTTTTTCCAGCATTTGAGCTTACCGGTAGATCCTTTCTGATGGGGGCCTCCGCGGCTGTCATGTCAGTTCTTGTGGGGATCGCTACCCATATTCCCCATATGAGAGTGAGGCTTTTGCTCCTGGGAAGTATAAAACTGTGGTATATCGCAGCTTTTCTTGTTATCCTGGATGTTATACAGATCCCCATCAGCAATCCAGGAGGACACCTTGCGCACCTTGGGGGTGCCGCTTTTGGTTTTCTTTATGCAAAACAGTTGGGAAAAGGACACGATTTTGCCAGAAGTATAGGGCGAATGGTCGACGGGACCACCGGGATTTTTTCAAAGCAAAAAAGGAATCCCAAAAGCAATTTGAAAACGGTACACCGTCGGAAAGCCTCTTCAGCTGGAGCCCCATCCCCCTATACAACTCATGCGCGAAGCAAAAGGGAGAAGCAGGAGAAAATCGATGCCATCCTCGATAAAATCAGCAAGAGCGGATATGACAGCCTTTCAAAACAAGAGAAAGACTATCTTTTCAACGCTGGAAAGGATAACTGATGAAAGCGCTTAACTGGTTCGACAAAATTCTGTTTGCCCTGAACATCCTCCTGGCACTGGGGCTACTTTTCGCGTATGTACTTCCTTATATTCCGCCAAGTGTTTTTGCCTTGCTTTCGGTCTTAACTTTGGGAGTCCCCTTTCTGATAATCTGCAATCTGATCTTTCTTCTCTTCTGGTTATTCAGACTCAAAAAGCAGCTTTGGTTATCCCTGGTAGTGCTGGTGGTCGGCCTTAATCATGTAACCTCCATTTATGAAATCTCTTCCTCTGAAGCCTTACAGGATGGTTCTGAAGGTCTGAAGGTCCTGAGTTACAATGTGCGTCAATTTAATCAGTACAAATGGGCAGAAGATCCTGATATTCCTCAAAAAATAGCAGACTTTGTGAAAAAACGTGGGCCGGGGGTTATGGCCATGCAGGAGTATTACTCCGGGGAAGAGGTTATTGCACGGAGTTTTCCTCATAAGTTCATAGAACTCAAAGAACAAAATGCAGAATTTGGTTTGGCAATTTTTTCCAGATATCCAATCGTCGAAAGAGGATCCCTCGATTTCCCTACCGCCAGCAACAATAACGCGATTTATGCTGACATTGTTCTTCATGGAGATACTATCCGATTTGTAAATGTTCACCTTCAGTCGTTTGGTATAAAACCCGATATTGGAGACCTTGCCAAACAAGAGGCGAAAAAGGTTTTTTTGGGTATGGGTCAGACCTTTGTAAAGCAGGAGCGGCAGATGGAAATCGTTTTAGATCTGGTACGGAAAAGCCCGCATCCCGTTGTGATTCTCGGTGATTTTAATAATACAGCCTATTCCTATATTTACAGGGAAATCAAATCCGAAGGCTTTTTCGATACCTTTAAAGAGGCCGGAAATGGATTTGGAAGAACCTTCTTCTACAAATTTTTTCCTTTGAGGATTGACTTCATCCTAAGTCAGGATCAATTTGAGGCTTTGAAATTCGAAACTTTCGAAGTTCCATATTCCGACCATTACCCTGTGATGGCTCTCCTGCGTTTAAAGTCTTAGTTTGGCCTGTTGCTCCAGATAAGAAAGTGCGTTGGGCCCTTCGTTGAAAAGGAGATCCAGGATGCTCAGATCACTGATAAACCCAGCTTTTTTTTCGAATACCTGAGGGTATGGGGTCAGTTTTACATCGTGGTAGGTACCTTTGGCTTCAGCCAAACGGCGGAGGTCTGTACCTTCGGAAGGGGCTTCCCGGTATGCCCTGGTTTTGGAAAAATGCCACTGGTGCTGCAAGCATTGTGATATCATCTCAAAACTGGAATAATTAAACTCGAGTAAATGGTCATAGGTCCTGTGGTATAAGGGTGCCAGATCATCCTCGTAAAACTCGAAAAAAGGGGAGGAGCGGTATGCCGTCTGTAGGGATTTCCAATGTTGTTGCTGCCAGGGAAAACCATTCTCTATCCGCACATCACGGTATTTCTGGCGGCCGTTGTTTTTTCCGGAATGTTTCACCGGAATTGTCAGGGCCTGTTTTCCATTGGCCCCATAGATATACATCCGATTCCTATAGGTTTGTTTCTGATAATTCTCCTCATTCTCAAAAATTACGTGCTTGGCCTGGGTGAGCGCCACATAGACAGAAATAGGACCAAAATAACAGGGGGAAAGGAGTACCGTGTCCAACTGAATCTATTTGGCGGTTTTCTTTTTCTTTCTGAAGAAGGAATACCCCAGGAATCCAACAAGAAGGATCATAAAGTATGGGAAATAGGATACGGGTTCCCCTTCCCCTCCAACTGTAGTGAACATGCGATCCCATCGTACGCTATCAAGCCCGGAGGCATTGGGATCAAGGCTCAGCCAGATGAATACCGGTTTTCCAACCACGTGATTTTCCGGAACATAACCCCAATAACGGCTATCTTCACTATTATGTCTATTGTCCCCCATCATCCAGTAATAATCCTGTTTGAAAGTGTAGGTTTCCAGGGGTGATCCGTTAAGTAATACCTCTCTTCCCCGTACGGAAAGTTTGTTGTCGAGGCCCATTTCACGACCTTCGTAGTTTTCGATGATTTGGCGGTAGAGCGAGAAGTTTTCCAGGTTCATCTGTACAGTCTGTCCCTTTTTCGGGATATAGATCGGACCGAAATTATCCCTGTTCCAGTCTACCTTTCCGTTATTGGGAAAAATAGCAGGGTCAGCTTCACCCGGAGGTGAAAGTACCTTTTCCAGGGAGGCGACTTCTGGGTGGTTCCTCAGCCTTAGGTAAGCTTCATCCGAAAGAGCCTGAATAAAAAACTGATTTGTTGCCGGATCCTGATAAAAGCCGTCGGTTATCCCGTACATTTTATATAGCGTATACGGATCCAAAGTCCCGCCCCTGGTTGTTCCTGTATAGGAATATTGAGGTTTTGCCCTGTCGGGCAGTTCAAGGGGTGCCCCGTTAATGTAAACCTTACCCTGGATGATTTCCAGGGAATCCCCAGGCAACCCCACCGCACGCTTGACGTAATTCGATTTTTTGTCTATAGGTTTGTCATACCGGATGCCGGAGCGGTCACGAAACATTCGCACGGTATCGACTGGCCAATTAAAAACGACGATATCATTCCTTTCGATGTCCTGGAATCCTGGCAGTCTGAAATAAGGAATGTGGGGGTCATTAAGATAGGATTTTACTCCGAAGTAGGGAATAGTATCGTGGACCATGGGGAAGGCAACTGCCGTGATGGGAGTCCGGGCACCATAATGGAACTTTGATACGAAAAGATAGTCCCCTACCAAGAGCGTCTTTTCCAGTGAGGAGGTTGGAATGGTAAAAGGTTGCATCACATAGGTGTGGACGATAGTTGCTGCCACCACCGCAAATAAAATGGAACTAATCCATTCCCCAGCGGCGCTGCCTGGATGAAGAGAACGATCCTCCCTGTAATTCGCAGCCGAAAAATAATTGATATAGTAGATGTACAATCCTAGAGTAACAACTGCAAGTATGGTATCAGTGGTCGAAGTTTTACCGAAACTCCTTACGGTTTCAACCCACACGACCGGAAACATAATCAGGTTCACAATGGGAATGAAAAGCAATATCACCCACCACCAGGGACGTTTAATGATTTTCATTAACACAAGCCCGTTGTAAATAGGTATGGCAGCTTCCCAAGGTTTTCTGCCTGCCTTTTTATACAACCGCCAGGTCCCTAGGAAATGAATGATCTGAATGATCAGGAAAAACAGTATCCAGTTAGTAAAGCTCATGTGCTAAAGAATTATTAAATGTCTATTCTCCTTTCCTGCAAAAACAGGACGTCCTTCATCGTAAAGACCCCCTGGCGGCCCTTGAGCCATTCCGCAGCAATTACGGCTCCCATTGCAAAACCATCCCTGGAATGGGCGCTATGTCTGATCTCAATTCGGTCGATATCGGAGTCATAGCTGACCGTATGGGTACCGGGAATGTTTTCTTCACGTTTGGCTACAATCGGTAGTTCATCCTCTGCTGCTTCCCCGAGTTTCCATTTCTTGAAATTCCCTTCCTCGATAATCTGATTGGCAAGGGAAATAGCCGTGCCGCTGGGAGCATCGAGTTTTTGGGTATGATGGATTTCCTCAATGGAGACGCGGTACTGGTGAAACTTTTTCATCATTCTTGCCAGGTGCTGATTAAGCTCGAAGAAAAGGTTTACACCCAGGCTAAAGTTGGAAGCGTAAATAAAGGCTGAACCGGTTTCCTTGCATATAGTCGCAGCATCCTCATACCTGTCGAGCCAGCCGGTGGTCCCGCACACGACAGGAACCCCTTGTCGAAAGCCGTTTATCACATTTTCATAAGCGGCTTCGGGGACACTGAAATCTATAACAACATCAGCCTGGGAAAGATCATGGCGGTCCATTCCCTCCGTAATCCTGGCCACGATTTCATGTCCGCGTTCCTTTGCTATACGTTCTATTGTTTTACCCATTTTTCCGTAACCGGAGAGTGCAATCTTCATCAAAATTGGAAATTTAAATTCAGAACATAGTCCGTCTTGCCCGAGAACTGATCAACATCCAGTGCAGGCCGAATTGACAAGTCCTTACTTACATTAAACTGTTGAAGGTGGGCATCCACATTGGCATCTATGATGTTGAGTGCGTACATGCCTACGATCACCAGTAAGGAGATCTCTTTGTTGCGCTGGTAAAACTCTTGCGCTTCAATTAGCCCCTCATTGGTCAGCAGTGGATTCCCTTCCTCATCGGAAAATTCGTCATCGGTTCTTCCTGCCAATCGGCTTTTGTACGCGCTTCTATATCGATCATATTCCTTGTCGTTATTCAGATAAAAGTAGATGCCGGTTCCCAGGGCAGCGTAAACGATGGGGATCTTCCAGTATTTTCCGTTATAGGCCTGTCCCAGACCCGGAAGAACAGCGGAATAAAAGGCTGCCCGGGCGGGAGATAAGGGATCATAAGGCTCGTAACGTGGTTCCTCTGCGACGATTACACCAGGATCGATCTCCAGGGAATCCTGTGCCACCGCCACAGTGGAAATCAAAAAGGGGAGGGCTGCTATGAGGCGCCTAATCTTCACCCTGAATTATTTTGTTGATCCGCTCGAGGTCCTCTTCGGAGGTAAAGGGTATGATCATTTTCCCCTTTCCTTTAGGGGCCATTTTGATGTCGACACGCGCTCCCAATCGTTCTGACACTTCCTTGATGCTTTTTTTGATGTTCCTGGAAACCGGGGCCGCAGGTGCGGAGCGTTTTTTTCCGGAAGCCGGTTCTTGAAGATCCCTGACCAGTTTTTCAGTCTCTCGAACGGAAAGCGAGTCGGCCAGGATCTTCTCATATATTTCAAGCTGGGCCTGGTTATCCTCGACGTTAATCAGGGCCCTTCCGTGCCCCATGCTTAAAAATCCATCGCGCATCCCGGTTTGAACGATCGGGTCGAGTTTGAGCAACCTGAGATAATTCGCAATGGTCGAACGGTTTTTACCGATTCTTTCGCTTAGCTGTTCTTGAGTAAGGTTTATTTCATCGATCAATCTCTGATAGGAAAGGGAAATTTCTATCGGGTCAAGATCCTGACGTTGAATGTTTTCCACCAAGGCCATTTCCAGGGACTCCTGATCATTGGCAATCCGAATATAGGCCGGAATGGTCTTGAGGCCAACCAACTTGGAAGCCCGGAATCTTCTTTCTCCAGATACGAGCTGGTACTGGTTGTATCCTAATTTACGAACCGTAATGGGCTGAATGACTCCCAGTTCTCGAATGGAGGAGGCCAATTCCCTCAAAGATTCCTCGTTAAAACTCGTCCGGGGTTGAAATGGATTAACCTCTATGGCATCGAGTTCTAGCTCTACAATATGCCCGACCAGCTTATCTGCATTCTTGTCTTCCGCAGAGCTTATATCGTTATTGGGATCCTTCAATAGGGCTGAAAGACCTCTTCCCAAAGCCTGTTTTTTTGTTGCCTTCGCCATCTTCTGCTAGCTGTTTTTTTTTATGATCTCGTGAGCAAGGCTCAGATAGTTGCTTGCTCCCTTACTCCCGGCATCATAGTTTATAATACTCTCGCCATAACTAGGGGCCTCACTCAGTCGGACATTGCGCTGAATGATTGTTTTGAAGACCATCTCATCAAAATGTTTTTGCACTTCCTCCACTACCTGATTTGACAATCGAAGGCGAGAATCGTACATCGTGAGCAATAGGCCCTCTATATCGAGTTTCGCGTTGTGGATTTTCTGGACGCTCTTGATCGTATTGAGCAGTTTTCCAAGCCCTTCCAAAGCGAAATATTCACATTGAATCGGAATGATCACAGAATCCGCTGCTGTCAGAGCATTCAGAGTTAAAAGTCCGAGGGAGGGAGCGCAGTCGATCAGGATGTAATCGTATTTATCCTTTAAAGGCGCTATGGCCTTTTTCAGCATATACTCCCGCTGGTCCTGATCGACAAGTTCAATCTCTATGGCCACCAGATCAATATGGGCCGGTATGACTTCCAGGTTTGGGGACTGAGTCTTCAGGATGGCCTGATGGGCTTCGGCGGAGTGTTCAAGGAGCTGATAAGTTCCAAACTCTACCGTCTCTACATCGATTCCCAAACCTGAAGTAGCATTAGCCTGGGGATCAGCGTCGATGAGCAAGATCTTCTTTTCCAGGACTCCAAGTGATGCCGCCAAATTTACAGAAGTCGTGGTCTTTCCTACTCCTCCTTTTTGATTTGCAATGGCTATGATTTTACCCATTAAGTATCTACGGATTTAAAAGGTAAAAATACAATATATTATAGGTTTACGAAAGGGATTTTGTTAACATACCTTTAATGATTGCACCGGGGTATAATCTTTGAGGACGAAAACTGTTCAAATAAATTTCAGTTATTCTTCCGGGCTCGGATGACTTCCTCCAGCATTTCCCACATTTGATCGGGGATTTCCCTCAGCATATTGAACTGCCCGGCCCCCTGGAGCCATTCGCCCCCATCTATGGTTACAACTTCTCCATTGATGTAGCTGGAAAAGTCAGATACGAGATATGCTGCAAGATTTGCCAGTTCCTGATGATTTCCAACTCTGCCTAAGGGAACTTTTTTAACCAAATCGAATTTTTCACGAAGTTCCCCAGGAAGGAGACGATCCCATGCGCCCTTGGTGGGGAAGGGGCCTGGTGCGATGGCATTGGTGCGGATTCCGTATTTTGCCCACTCCACTGCCAGAGATCTGGTCATCGCCAGGACCCCGGCCTTAGCTGTGGCGCTGGGAACCACGTAAGCCGATCCGGTCCAGGAATAGGTGGTTACGATATTCAAAATGACCTTATTATTCTGACCTTGTTCAATCCAATGCTTCCCAAAGGCGAGCGTACAGTTTTTACTACCTTTCAGAACAATATCAATAATGGTATCAAAGGCGTTTGCACTTAGTCTTTCAGTAGGGGAGATGAAATTGCCGGCGGCATTATTGACCAGGATGTCGAGCTTACCGCAGGTATCAATTACGGAAGCAACCAGTTTTTCGACCTCTTCATAATGGCGTACGTCGCATTGTACCGGAATGCAAGTACCGCCGGTCTGCTCCTCCAGTTCCTTTGAGGATCTTCGGAGTTTCTCCAGATTTCTTGACGTTATTACCACCCGGGCCCCCAGTTTCATAAAATATGAAGCCATTGACTTTCCGAGTCCGCTTCCACCTCCGGTGATCAGGATATCTTTATCGCTCAGGGAACCTTCCCGTAGCATTTCATCGGTGTACTTCATCTTCACATGTTTAGAAATCGGTCTTTACTCGATAAGGATCCCCAGTAACTCCATAGCCGCATCACTGATTTTGGTGCCCGGCCCGAACACGGCGGTGGCTCCGGAATCGAAAAGAAACTGATAGTCCTGTGAAGGAATTACCCCTCCTACGACGACCATTATATCCTCCCGTCCTAGTTTCCTCAGTTCTTCGACCACCTGAGGTACCAGTGTTTTATGACCTGCGGCCAAAGAGGAGACTCCAAGAATATGAACGTCATTTTCGACTGCCTGCCGGGCTGCCTCCACTGGAGTTTGGAAAAGGGGACCAACATCAACATCAAAACCCAGGTCGGCGTAAGCTGTTGCCACCACCTTTGCTCCCCGGTCATGTCCGTCCTGTCCCATTTTCGCAATCATGATCCGAGGTCTCCGACCCTCTTGCTGGGCGAAAGTATCCGCCATTCCCCGGGCTTGGAGAAAGGATGAATCGCTTTTTATTTCTTTGGAATACACACCACTGAAAGATTGACTTTTTGCCTGATAACGTCCAAAAGCAGCTTCTAAGGCGTCGCTTATTTCCCCTAATGTAGCTCTTTCTCTGGCAGCCAGAACGGCATGAGTCAATAAATTTTCTCCTTCGGTTCGCGCTGCCTGTGTTAATGCATCAAGGGCAGCGTTCACCTTATCCGAATTCCTGGTCTCCCTGAGCTTCTGTAGACGGGAAATCTGCTCTTGTCTGACCTGTTGATTGTCTATTTCCAGCGTGCTAATGGCATCTTCTTGATCATTTCTGAATTTATTTACACCTACCAGGATGTCCTTACCACTGTCAATTCTGGCTTGTTTTTTAGCGGCAGCTTCCTCTATTCTCATTTTTGGAATCCCGGCCTCGATCGCTTTTGTCATGCCACCCAGTTGCTCAATTTCCTCGATAAGCTCCCAGGCTTTGGCCGCTATTTTTTCTGTAAGCTGTTCCAGGTAATGACTTCCACCCCAAGGATCTACCGTACGGGTAATCTGGGTCTCTGTTTGGAGATGAAGTTGCGTATTTCTGGCTATCCTGGCAGAAAAATCGGTAGGTAAGGCTATGGCCTCATCGAGGGCGTTTGTGTGGAGGCTCTGGGTTCCACCGAAAGCAGCCGCTGCAGCTTCAACACAGGTTCTGGCAACGTTATTGAAAGGTTCCTGGGCAGCAAGGCTCCAGCCACTGGTTTGACAATGGGTTCTAAGGGCTAAAGATTTTTCATTTTCAGGTCCGAATTTCTTGACAAGCTTTGCCCAGAGCGCCCTCCCGGCACGCAGTTTTGCAATTTCGGTAAAATGATCCATCCCTATGGCCCAGAAGAAAGAAAGACGTGGTGCAAAGGAATCGATATGGAGCCCCGCCTCAATGCCTTTTCGGATATATTCCAACCCATCTGCCAGCGTGTAGGCTAATTCGATTTCGCTCGTCGCTCCGGCTTCCTGCATGTGATATCCTGAAATGCTAATGCTGTTGAACCTGGGCATTCTTTTGGCCGTATAACGAAAGATGTCAGAGACAATACGCATCGAAGGTGCAGGCGGATAGATATAGGTGTTGCGAACCATGAATTCCTTCAGAATATCATTTTGGATTGTACCCGAAAGCTGCTCGGTCTTCACACCCTGCTCCTCTGCAGCAACAATATAAAACGCCATGATTGGAAGTACCGCTCCGTTCATGGTCATGGAGACCGACATTTGTTCCAGCGGAATCTGATCAAAAAGAACCTTCATATCCTCAACAGAATCGATAGCTACCCCCGCTTTGCCCACATCTCCTACAACACGAGGATGATCGCTGTCATAGCCTCTGTGGGTGGCAAGATCAAAAGCAACAGAAAGTCCTTTCTGTCCAGCAGCAAGATTTCTCCTGTAGAAAGCATTGCTTTCTTCTGCCGTGGAATAGCCAGCATATTGCCGGATGGTCCAGGGGCGAGAAACATACATCGTGCTATATGGACCTCTGAGGAATGGAGGGATCCCTGCGGCAAAACGGAGATGGTGGGGCCGCTTCGGGACCCTTTCACGCCCGTTTTCCGAACTGGTCAGAATCGAAGAGTCCGGAACTAATTTCAGATCCTTAAATTTTCTTCTCTTTATGCTTTTCACCTTATTGCTCTTTTTCTTCCTGGAGTCTTCGTTGCTCCAGATCCTCCGAAATCCTTTTTTCAACAACAGGGGGCAAAAAAGTCTTCCTGGATTTTCTCTTGACAAATGGAAACAGCTCCAGCTCTCCCTGCATCCTGTCCTCGGGATTCAGATACTTGTTTGTCCCGATCAGGGTCAGTCTTCCCTGATCGAACATCTCCTGCTCCAGGTCCGCCTGCTCTTTTATTTTTCGTTGCACCGTACCTTCCTTTAACATGTGAAGGAAACCACCTCCTGCCTCTATCTGCTTAAAAAGTTCCAGTGCCTTTTCCGCAAATTGCCCTGTAAGACGCTCGAGATAAAAACTTCCCGCTGCTGGATCGGCAACTTTGCCAAAGTAGGCTTCATGCTTCAGAATGAGGAGCTGGTTCCGGGCTATTCGTCTTCCAAAATCGTTGTCTTTGTGATAGATCTCATCATAGGCCATATTACAAATACTGTCAGCACCCCCTGTGATCGCACTCATGCACTCCGTTGTGGTTCGCAGAAGATTGACATTAAAATCATAGAGGGTCTTATTGCGCCTTGAAGGCTGTGCCAGTATATGGCATCTTTCTGAAATACCATATTCCCTGGCCAGGGTGGCAAACAGGATCCTTAAGGTTCGGATCTTGGCAATCTCGAAGAAATAATTTCCTCCGGTAGAGGTCATAAACAGAAATTTTCTCGCCTTCCTCTGTAGATTTTTCTGTTCCAAAAAATGCAGGTACTCGTTCAGGTGAGCCATCGCATATGCAAGTTGTTGTACGATATCGGCACCTGCATTTTGATAGAGCCTGGTATCGATGGAAATTAAGGCCTGAAAATCGGGGCTATGGGACGCCATATCTTCCAGTTCTCGATGATCATTCGCATTGTCCTTGTACCAGTTGCCGGTGCGCGCAAGGTTGCCTATAACATCGGTTATCAGGGAAATTGCTGAAGATCCCTTTACCAGACTTTGTAATCTCCGGGCAAAATCGGCAGACAGAAACTGGGGCTCAAGATAGATAGGGACTTCCTGCAGATTGATATCGCGAAAAAGTACCTCAAGGTCGATTTGATCTGAAGGAAGGATCAACCATAGGCCTTCTGCCCCTCTGTCAAGTGCCTTAAGTGCTTTCTTATTGGCAGGCTGCGCTTCGCCTGCATAGATTTTCTCGATGATGGTCCATCCTTCAGGCCCCGGGATATTATAGGTATCCCTGACCTGATCCGGATGGTAGAATGGGTTTACTGCAATCCCTTCCGGAGCACTCCAGACCAGATCATTGTAGTCCCTTCCTTTGAGATCATACTGGATCTTTTGTTTCCATTGTTTGGCAGTTACCCCTTCAAATTCTGGGAATAGATCCTTGCTCATGCCGTTTACTTTCTCCCTGTGATCAATATGCCTATTTGTTATTTTCCTGAAATTCAATAATATAGATCTCCTCGTTTTCGCGTTTCATAAAATATTCCTGTCTCGCGAATTTTTCCAATTCCAGGGAATCATCCAGCTGTTCTATTACAGCCTTGTCCTTGTTGATCTGGTTGATATAATATTCCTGGTTTTTCTCCAGGTCCCTTATTTCCGCATTCAGTTCCCGATGAATCAGCCAGGAATTGCTGTCGAGAAAAGCCATCCAAACCAGAAATGCGATCAACACAAGAAGGTATTTGTTGCTGGCAAGCCGAAACCATCGATTCCTGAAGATCTTTTTTATGCTCATAATCCGAAGATACAAAATTAGACCAAACGCTGTCGGATAATCGTTTGCACGATATCAACAGCAACTGTATTATACCTGTTGGTAGGAATGATAATATCGGCAAATTCCTTAGTGGGCTCTATGAACTGCTGATGCATGGGTTTCAACGTTGTTTGGTAGCGATTCAGAACCTCATCCAGATCTCTTCCTCGTTCTGCAATGTCTCGCTTTAACCGCCTGATAAGGCGTTCATCACTGTCTGCGTGAACATAAATCTTAATGTCAAACATCTCTCGGATATCCGGATGGGTGAGAATTAAGATTCCTTCTACTATAATTACCTTACGAGGTACTATTGATATGGTTTCCGGGGTACGGTTATGCTCTTTGAAGGAATACACCGGTTGCGCGATTGGTCTTCCCGCTCTCAGGTCTTTAAGATGGGAAACCAGAAGATCAAAGTCGATGGACTTGGGATGGTCAAAATTGATCCGGGTGCGTTCCTCGTAAGTCAGGTGACTGGTATCCTGGTAATAGGAATCCTGTGAAATGACATCCACTTCTTCATTTCTAAGTTCTTCAATGATTTGGTTTACAACAGTCGTTTTCCCACTGCCAGTGCCCCCCGCAATACCAATAATGAGCATATCCCGATTTTGGGAACAAAGTTAATTTTTTCCCTAAATAAAAGCGGCAATTTTTACCCGCTCCGGTTCTCAAACAAGAAAAAGGACCGCCCCATAAGGCGGTCCTGGCTAATCCTGTAGGATAAAATTAGCCTACTCCGTTGGTTCCAGATCTTCCGGAAGCAGTACGAATTGCGCATAAGTTTCCTTGATAAGATACTTCTGAGCAGCCTCTTGCAAGTCCTCTGCGGTAAGTTGATCTGCAAATGCAGTGTAATCTGCAATGCTTAATGGATCGAGGTCATAGCTGTAGACCTCTTTCAGCTGATTTATCCAATATCCATTATACTTAAGACCTTCCTCTGCGTTGAGTCTTAATGCTTTCTTGATTTTTTCCAAATCTCCTTCACTTACTCCATCTTCCTTAATATCTGCGATTTCTTCCCATACAGAATCGATAAGATCCTCAACGTTTTCGGGCGCACAGGTAAATTCGATATTTACTCTGTACCACTGGTACGGAACATCGGTCGCGTAGCCGGAGACCCTGACACCATAGACCCCTCCTTGTTCCTCCCGAAGCTCTTCATATAGCTTCAGCCTAAGTACCCGCTCCAGTGCGTCCATCATTTGTTTTTTCCTGGGGGTGAAAGAAGTTCCCCCAACGAAACGCATGATAACCGAGGCTTTGTCCTCCTTACCTTTATAGTATGTTTTATCGATTCCACCCTCTACATATCTAAGGCCGATATCACCGGAATGACTATCTACCTCATTGGAGGGAAGACTCCCGAGATATTGCGCAATAAGGGGTTTAATCTTTTGGGGGTCAAAACTTCCTACGAATATGAAGGTAAAGTCATCTGCATTGGAAAACCGTTCCTTGTAGAATTGGTATGCCTGGTCCAGCTTGAATTCTTCCTCATATTGTTCGGCTGTGATCGGTACTGCCCTCAGGTGATTATCCGTAATGGTCTCTGCCACCTTCCTGTAAAAGTATCTATACGGGTCAGCATCGGGATTTTTAGCTCTGGCAATAAGCCTTTCCTTCATCGTCCTGAACGCATCCTCATTTTTATTTGGAGCGGTGAAATACAGGTAAGTGAGTTGCAGCATTGTTTCCAGGTCCTCCCGGGAACTCGTCCCGTTTACGAGTTCATCATAGAAATTAATATATGGGCTCACACTCACGGTCTGTCCCATTGTGAGTTTCTCAAGGTCGGGACCACTGATACCATTCACTCCACTTCCGTTGATAAGCAAACCAGCATTGCGAGCTGAGACATAGAGAGAATCCGGAGCTAGAGAACTTCCTCCCGCCCGGAATGAACTCATATTGATGAGGTCAGTCTGGAACTCAGTTGGTTTCAAGACGACAGTAACCCCATTTGATAGCGTTAATTCCGTGGTGTTGATCTCTGGGAAGTATTCGCTGTTCAATATCCGCCCCGCTCTCGGCTTCTCATCCATAATATGATCAACAGTCAGCGCATTCTGGTAAGGTTTGAGGTTCTGATTTGATACCGTCTCTATGATCTCTTGAATTTCTTTCTCGGAAGGCAGGTCCAGGTCCTCTTGTTCCGGGGCGGTCAGAACAACGGCTATATTATCCTGCCCAATCCATTTATCGGCTACAGCATTCACCTCCTCCAGAGAAATACCCGGAAGCTGTTCATTATAGAATTGATAAAGGAAGCTATCACTCGGAATCGGCTCACCTTCCATAAAATGGTCTATGTACTGTTCCAGGTAGTATCGTGAACTCAGTTTCCCTTCTTCCTTCATCTGGATCTCTGCCTGGTTCAGGAGTTTGCGTTTATGTCTCTGCAGTTCTCCCGGCGTCACGCCATGTTGTTTGAGACGTTCGCTCTCGACGATGAAATCACGAATGCCTTCTTTGATCTCTGATTGTTTTAGGCTTCCACCGATGAAGTAGGCACTTTTGTCCCCGATAAAGTTCCCTATACCGGCAGAACCTGAAAGAAACGCCACTTCACCTTTCTGCTGAAGATCATCAAGCCTCTGGTTCAGGATACTGGTGTACAGATTCTCAAGGAGGTCTTCCCGAAGGTCGCCCAGGTCCAGAGATACTTTCTTGTCTTTCTTATAGTAGGCCCAGAAATTAACCGCGTCGGCTTCCTCGTCGCTGGTAACAGCCACTTTTATGCCTTCATTGTCCGGAATGGTATAATCCTTTCTTTCCTTTGTATCTGAAGGTGCCTCCATGTCACCGAAATACTCCTTGATCTTTTTTTCTGCCACATCAGGGTCGATGTCCCCAACCACGACTATACCCATCAATCCGGGCCTGTACCAATCCCTGTAAAAACTCCTTATCTCTTCGTACGGCGCATTCATAATCACATCAAGTTTCCCTATAGGTAGCCGCTCAGAATACCTGGAGTCATTGGTAATTACCCCGACATATTCATTGAACATTCTCCTTCCAGAGCTGAGCCCGCTACGGAGTTCTTCCGCTACAACGCCACGTTCGGCATCGATGTCTTCTTCAGCAAGTGTTATTCCATCTGCCCAGTCCCTTATGATCTGAAAGCCATCATTCAGAATTTCCTGGTTGTTGGTCGGTATGGTGAGTTTATAGACGGTTTCGTCAAAACTGGTATGGGCGTTGAGATCTGCCCCGAATTCCACTCCCAGGCTCTGCAGGTATCCGATCAGTTCGTTTTTTTCAAAATGGGTGGTTCCATTGAACGCCATATGTTCCAGGAAATGAGCAATTCCCTGCTGCTCCTGAGTTTCCAGAACAGAGCCTGCATTTATAACCAGTCGTAGCTCAGCCTTGTCCTCTGCTTTATTGTTGTGTCTGATAAAATACCTGATCCCATTGTCCAATTCGCCAATCTTTACTGCCGGGTCGGTGGGAATTTTTTGCTGCTCCCATTGTTTTTCCTGAGAGTCTCCTTTCCACGGAGTCCCTATGAGAACAGCGATCAGAATGAGGCGTATAAAAATGATTTGTTTTGTCATGCTAGTTTAAATGTAAGGGGCAGCTTTCGCCGCCCCGGATTGATTATAGATATCCTGGATTCTGATCGGACAGGTCTAGTAGCGCGTTAGCATCGAGTTCATCAAGAGGGATAGGAAGAATGAATTCATCCGTACTCGTTACCTGTGGTTTTAGTTCCATGATCTTTTCAAATCGTATGGCGGCAAACCATTCACTTCCATTTTCAAATACAAGTTCCCTTACCCATTCGGCAAAGATATCCTCCATGGCCTCCTCTAGGGTGGTAGCTTCTGAAGGCCCTATTCCTGCACGCTCCCGGATGACGTTAAGCGGTTCCAGGACCTCTTCCAAAGGTGCTCCGCTTCTGGCCAGGGCCTCTGCTTTGATCAGGTACATTTCCGCTAATCTTATGAAGTAAGTAGGACGGAAAGTTTCCTCATTGTTGGTTTTGATGACTTCCCCATCCAAATAAGTGAAGGGTTGTCTGGGATCTTCAGCCATAAGGTCCGGCAGCCAGGTTGTTCCAGGTTCTGCCCGATAAAACCTTTTCCTGTTGTTGTCCTCAGTATCCGAATCAGAATGACGGTGGGTCATGAATATCATCTCATCGGATTCCAGACCACGTGAAAATACCTCGGAAAATTCGCTTTCAAGGAATCGTGTTCCGGAGTTGATCACCTCATCTGCCAGGCTGGCGGCTTCCTCATATCTGCCCATAAAAAGTAGAACCCTTGCCTTTAGTGCTTTTGCCGAGGTTTTTGAGGCCCTGTAGGTGACAGAAAAATCAGGAGCATTGGCTATGGCAAAATCAAGATCGCTCAGGATTTGGTCGTATGTCGCCTGGACAGAACTCCGCTCTTTATTCCGGGTCACATAGTTGACAGGCTCTGTTCTGATGATAACTCCCAGGTTGCTGGAAAGATCATAGTACTGTCCGAAATACCGCAGAGCATCAAAGGTGGCCATAGCTCTTAGGAAATGCGCTTCGCCCAGGATTTCTGATTTCCTGTTTTGCGCAAATTCAGATTCAGGCATTTCGCTTACCCTGTCGATCGTAACGTTCGCCCCGTTGATTACCTGGTAAAAGATCTGCCAGAAATCACTGACGGTTGAATTATCTTGCTGAACGTCATTCTGCTCGATTTCCAGATTGGCGGATCCGAAACCGATATCACTCATCGATCCACTGAGACCCCCCGGGATGAGTTCGTAGTCTGCATAATAAGAATCGCTTACAAACGAGATGATCGTACTATATACCCCGTTGAGGAGCGCTTCAGCATCTCCGGCATTGGTTGCCACGTTTTCAGGAACGAGGTTATTCGGTGGATTTTGGTCCACCACATCCGTCAGTTCACACCCGGTCCAGAAAAGGGAGACGGCAATGGCTATAAATATGGTTGTTATTTTTTTCATCTTATCTTTTTTTAAAATCCGACTTTAATCCCGGCTGTAAAGACTTTGGAGATGGGATATCTGTTGTTATCTCGTCCGGAACTGATGTCGTTGTTATACAAATTGGTCGCTTCGGGATCTGCTCCAGGATAGTCAGTAAAAGTCAACAGATTTTGTCCTATAACATAGATGCTCGCAGACCTTAGGAAGTCGAACCGGTTGAGGAAATCCTCTGAAAAATTGTAGGTAAGATTGACTGACTTCATCCGGAGATAAGAAGCATCATGCACATAGTAACTGGATATTCTGTCGTTATTGTTCGGATCTCCATATACAACCCTTGGCTGACTCGTTGGATTTTCCGGCGTCCATGCATTTAAGACATCTACCGTCTTGTTCTCTCCCAGGAAGGTGCTCGAAAAGTTGATGGAACGCGCCTGGTTGAACCAGTGCAGATCATTCCCGACGGAATAGGTAAAAAGGGTTCTCAGGGAAAATCCTTTATAGCTGAGGAAATTGGTGAACCCTCCAAAGAACTCTGGCTGGGTATCACCTATAACGGTCTGGTCAAAGGAATCGATCACGCCATCCGGCACCCCCTCGGGCCCACTGATGTCTTTGAACCTGATATCCCCCGGGGCAGTATCTTCATCCTGGTAAGCCCCGCCAGGTGCGGCTTGGTTAAGCGCTTCGATTTCGGCAGCATCCTGAAAAAGCCCGTCGGCGACGTAACCATATAAAAGACCGATCGGGCTGCCTTCTTTGAGTCGTCCGCCACCACCGAAACCAACGATGTAACCCTCTTCGTCTTCAAAATCATCTGAAATGGAGACGAGTCTATTACGGTTAATACTCGCATTGAAACCGAGATTCCATTTGAAGTCTTCCCTACGGAAGATATCAGCATCCAACTGGAATTCAAAACCTGAATTACGCGTGTCGCCGACATTGGCCAGTACTGTGGTAAATCCTGTGTTACCAGGAGTGTTAACAGGAAATATGGCATCTTCGGTGTTTTTCACATAGTATCCAAGACTTCCATTGACCCTGAAGTCAAACAGGGAATAATCGATCCCCAGATCAAACTGCTCTGTCCGCTCCCATTTGAGAATGTCATTCCCCAATTGAGAGATGATTACCGCCGGTTCTCCACCGTAGTCGGAGGTCTCGAAAAGCGTCCTCCACTGATAAGGTCCGAAATCCTGCTGCCCTGTTATACCCCAGCTGGTTCGAATTTTCAGATCATCCAGTGATTTTACATCAGCAAGGAAAGCCTCTTCTGATATTCTCCATCCTGCTCCAGCAGCCGGGAAGAATGCGTATTTGTTTTCTTTGGCAAATTTAGAAGACCCATCAACACGACCGGAGAGGGATAAAAGATATCTCGATTCATAATCGTAATTGATTCGACCAAAATATGAGGCAAGTCCGGACTGGCTTTTATGAGAAGCGGCATCCCTGTTCAAGGTAGCGCTGCTCACATTGGTCAATACATCGTTGAAAAATCCTTCTCCCCAGCCCTTGACGAAAGATTGGGTCGTTTCCTCAAAGGAAACACCTGCTACAGCATCTATTTCGTGTACTTCATCAAAAGTGTCGTTATAACGCAAAGTATTTTCCCACATCACATTGGAATAGTTGCTTCGGCTCTCCTGTGCATATCCATCCCCATCGCCGGAAAATCTGGACCAACCTCCCCGGAAAGTGAATCTCGGATAGAAGCTTTTTTGCATGCCGTTGTTGTAATTTACCGAGAGCATGGTCTTGGCACTCAACTCCTCTGTGATTTCGAGTTCGGTAAAGAAGGAAGCAAGAACAAGTAGGGTTTCATTGAGGTTCCGGGCCTTGGAAAGGGCCACAGGATTCGCAAAGCTGTAATTGGGGGAGAAGGAGAAATTTCCGTCCTCGTCGCGCACGGGAACATCTGGTCTGAAGTTGTACATCCGGTCAGTAAGATCGCCGTCCAGCGCCTGCTGATCCGTATATGAAAGGCTCGACAATATTCCAAAATTCCAAATCTCATTGATATTAGAGTCCATATTGAGTTTTAGGGAATATCTGTCAAAACCACTGCCTTCAAATGCACCGGCCTGCGTATTAGCTCCTATGGAACCGTAATAATGAAGGTTTTCAGTTCCTCCTTGCGCCCCAAGATCAAAAAAGGTAGAAACCGGGCTGGATGGGGCGAGTTCCTCTTCCCAATTCGTATCAACATCTCCGAAATAGGTTCCATCCAACACACTTCTCGTGTATGCGTTATTGATAGTTCCGGCTTCTACAGCTCGTGTGGTTACTTCTCTGAACTGTTCTGCATTGAGAACTTCAAGGGTTTTTGGGCTGGAAGTGCTCATAGCAAAGTCGACGGTAAACTGAGGTTCCTGACCAAAGGCTCCACTTTTGGTTTCGATGATGATCACTCCGTTTGCGGCCCTCGATCCATAAATTGCACCCGCAGAAGCGTCCTTAAGTATGCTGATGGATTTTATATCATTTGCGCTTATATTTCCAATTGGGGTATTCAACCCTCTTTGATCCAGTTCCATACCCAGGTTACTTCCTTCAGTACCGCCGACAGGAATGTTGCTGTTAGCCACCACTGGAATCCCGTCAATCACGTAAAGTGGCTGGTTGGATCCCCAGAGGGAAGTGGTTCCTCTGATCCGGATCCGCGCTGGTGCTCCAGGTTGTCCATTGGCACTGGTGACATAGACTCCTGGCACCTGCCCCTGAAGGGCATTGTCAACATTAGTCAGGGGAGACTGCGATTCGATAATTTCCATTTCGACAGTACCGATAGATCCCACTATGTCCTTTTTTTCATTGGTGCCATATCCCACAAGGACTACCTCAGTAAGCTCCCCGACCGCCGGTTCTAATTGAACATCAATAAAGGTTTGCTGAGCTACGGGTACTTCAGCAGTCTGAAATCCCACATAGGAAATGAGCAGGATAGCATTCTCCTCCACCTGGAGACGGAATTCTCCTTCGGCGTTGGTCATGGTGCCTGAAGAGGTGCCTTTTTCAATTACGGTTGCTCCTAACAAAGGAACACCATTCTGGTCTCTGACAATCCCCTCCACCGTTCTTTGATCTTCCTGGTCGTCGGGATTGGTGGTTTGCAGAGGAATAGGTTTGAGGACTATCTGCTTATTTACGATTTCATAAGTCAGTCCGGAGCCCTTGAGAAGTTTATTCAGTACCTCATGGAGCTCTTCCTGGCTCGTCTTGATGGAAACTGTTTTCTGGTCATTCAGAAGGGTGGTCTGATAGAAAAAATGATAGGCGGTTTGGTTTTCAATAGCCTCCAGCACCTCTGGAAGTGAGGCGTTCTGGAAGTCTAGACTGATCTTGTCCTGAGAAAAGCTCTTGGCGTTTAACGGCATTCCCAGAACCAGAACCAATAGTAGGAAAACTTTCGTTGTCTTCCTCTGGAATGCTCTGACTCCCTTGGAGCCAAAGAATGGAGAAAATTTCATAAGTTTGATACGATTTAAGAATTGTTGGATATTTTTAAATTTTGACTGAATCGGGAAATGTTGGCGCATTTTCCGATTTTTTTGTTGGTAGTTATTTCATTGGTGTTGTTTTATTTTAGGGATTAATTATTATCTGATTGTCTTCCCGATCCCATTGGAATTCCACTGCGTGCTGAAAAATACCCAATATGGCTTCCAGACCTTCGGTTTCAAAAGTTCCTGTGAAGCGTTCTTTGGCTAGTGCTTCATTTTTATTTAGGATGTCAACATTATAGCGACGTTCGAGAATGGGTACAATTTCCTGGAAAGATTTGTCCTGAAAGAGCAAGACTCCCCTGGTCCATGCTATATGTTCAAAGGAATCGGTTGGAGCTGTCGTAAGGGTTTTGGAGCCTTGGTGAAAAACCGCCATTGTCTCCGGAAGTAATATCTTCTTTTCAGCGGGTCCTTTGACCAGCACCTTTCCTTCGACCAGGACAACTTTTTCATATTGTTGCTGAGCATAGGATGAAATATTAAAGCTGGTTCCCAGAACAGTGGTGTTCAGATTCTGCGTATGAACAACAAAAGGATGCTCCTCATCCCGGGTTACCTGGAAATATGCTTCTCCTTCCAGGAATACCTCCCGTTTTTTTCCCGGTAAAAACTCCACCGGATATTTAATGCTCGTTCCTGAATTCAAGGTAATCTGAGTCTGATCCGAAAGTACCAGGGTAAGCAGGCGTCCTGCAGGGATGTGAATGGTATTGTAGGTGAGTTCCTTTTTGGAGCTCTCTCCACTGTTCGCGTTGGATATTAGTTTTCCTTTTTGTAGGGAATAGTGCTCAAGGGTTTCCTCTGTGCCAGGTTCCAGGCTCTTGATGGTACCGTCCTCCAGTTCAATGGTAATGGCCGGTGTGTAAGACTCCGATTCTCCAGAGATAGATACAAAACCCCTTACCAGGAAGAGGACGATAAGGATAGCCGCAGCAGCATACCACACCGGTCTGAAATTCCTGATCCTGCGCGGTCTGGTGATCCGATGATCTAGGTATTCTCTGATCCTTGACCTTTTTTCTGAATCCACCGGTCCGGATTCCAGATTCCAGGCTTCTTGAGTAAGATCTTCCAATACCTGCTGATCCTCACCCTCAAAAAATTTTTCAAGACGTTCGATTTCGGAAGGAGTACATTTTCCTTCGATTAACCTGGTAAGAAGATGGTTCAGTTCGTGATTCATTCTTTCTGTTCTCTATACGTATTACGTTTGTCAACAGAAGGATCACCAGTTACAAGTGTTAAAATTTTAAGACAGGCTGATTTTATTTACTCCGACAAATCAGAAGCCCGCTTTCTCAGGTAGTTAAGCGCTGCAGCATAATGATTCGAGACAGTGTTAGGAGAAATGCCCAGTTCTTCTGCGACTTCTTCATAAGTCATTCCTCGGAACCTCAGCATGGTCACAACCTGACGTTGCCTCTCAGGTAGATCATGTAGCAACTCCTGTAATCGGGCTACCTGAGCAGTAGACGCGCTATTTCTTTCAGGGTCCCAGTCTTCCAGAGTTAAGGCGAGAAGAGCCTTTTCCTCCCTTATTCTTTTTCGGAAGAAGTCGTAAACTACATTTCGCGTGATTACATAAAGCTGCTGATCAACAGGTAGTTCATAGGAAATATTGTCACGGTTACTCCAGAGTTTTAGAAAGACATCCTGAACAATATCCGTGGCCAAGAAATCTCTTTTAACCAGATGCAAAGCAGTGCCATATACTTTATCAAAGTATAATCTGTAAGTCTCGTCAAGAGCACTCACTTCTCCTTTTCTTAGCCTTTTTTGTAGTAGCATAACTCCATCAGGAGGAAGGCTTAGCATTTGTTCACCTTCTTCTTAAAAGAATGCTAATGTACGAAAGGGAGATTTTTTCTCAGACTATATGTAACAAAATCGAATGTCGCAATGCACCGGAAGAGGAATTTTATTTTTGTATACTTCCAACTTTCTCAGGAGAAATCGGCTCCTCGAGTTGATTTCCCCAGGAGGCCGATATGTAATTCATGACATCAGCTATTTCCTGATCGGTCAGACCTAGGGCCGGCATAAGGTTGTCATAGGTTTGACCATTGACCTCAATTGGTCCACTTATTCCGAACTTTATCGCGTGAATTGATTTTTCCGGTTGTTCTGACAGCCAATCCGAACCCTTAAGAGGTGGAAATACCCCTTCAATTCCTTCGCCGCCTGCAAGATGGCAGGAGGCACAAAAATTATTGTATACCGAAGCACCTCTGGATATACTTTCCTGTACTTCCACGGTATGCTGTACTGCCACTACCTCAGATTCCTTCTTTTCATTTTTGCAGGAGATTCCTGAACACAAGAAAAGAATCACAATCCATTTTTTCATTGCGCTTTGGGGATTAGTCGGACTATACCCAAGCCTTCGGCGGAAACATAGATATTACCATCAGTACCCTGGATAACATCCCGGATCCTTCCGATGCCCTCCAACAATTTTTTCCTGGAGACCACTTTTTTACCGTCCATTTCGAGTTGTTCAAGGTATTGGAATTTGAGGGAACCCACCAAAAGGTCACCCTGTAATTCCGGATATTTTTCTGAGGTTACATAGGCAAAACCACTCGGAGCGATAGAAGGCCTCCAAAAGAAAATTGGATCCTGGAATTCTGGTCCGCTTGTTTTTTCGGTTATTGGTGTTCCGTCATAGTTAATACCATACGTTACAAGGGGCCAGCCATAATTTTCGCCTTTTTTTACCACATTGATCTCGTCTCCCCCTTGTGGTCCGTGTTCATGCACCCAGATCTCCTCGGCAACCGGATGAAAAATCATACCCTGCGGATTCCGGTGTCCGTAAGAAAAAATTGCCTTTTTTGCTTCCTCTTGATTCACGAAAGGATTATCGTCCGGAATACTTCCGTCCCGATTGAGTCGATATACCTTCCCGCCATCCCTTGTAAGATCCTGTGGGTTTTCATCACGATTTCCCCGCTCCCCGATGGAGAAATATAGGTATCCCTCCTCATCAAAGGCTATACGAGAACCGAAATGCTGGCCTCTTGTAGAATTTGGGACGGCTTTATAAAGTACTTCCTTTTCCACCAGCTGGTCTCCTTCTAGTTTGGCTCGCATAAGGGCGGTATTTCCACCCTCACCTTCGCCTTCCGATGAAGCATAGGTAAAATAGATCCATCCATTATTTTCATAGTCGGGGTCTAAAGCGACATCCAAAAAGCCTCCCTGTCCCCGGTTGTATACTTCAGGAGCACCCGCGATCAGGGTTTTCTTGCCATCGCTGAAACGAATCAGATCCCCGCCTTTTTCGGTAATCAGGAGATCTCCATCCGGAAGGGTAACCATGCCCCACGGAATCTGGAGATCAGGCACAACCACCTCATGATCGTACTCAGCGGAGGATGCTGGAATATCTTCTGAAGAAATTGGAATGGCCTGCTCGGAGACAGAGGCAGGATTCTCAGTTGAAGCAGTTTCTTGGTTCTTGTTAGAATCTTCACAGGCGATAAATGTTCCCGCTATTACTAAGGAAAAAATTGATTTTCTCATGTTATTTGTAGTTCTTCAGGAGATTTCAGAATCCGAAGGGGCAATTTAGAAAAATAAAAAATACTATACGCAGACCTACTGCGGCATTTTACTATATTTGCTGCCTCCTTCGTATCTTACGAAGAACCAAGATCCATTCGGGGTGTAGCGTAGCCCGGTTATCGCGCCTGCTTTGGGAGCAGGAGGCCGCAGGTTCGAATCCTGCCACCCCGACCAACTCCAAATCTGGAGTATCAAGAACTCTATTATTTATCCAGGGTTTTTGCTTTCAAATCATTTCATTGGTATCATCTAAAATGATAATCTTGTTGAATGATTCGGTGAACGATTCTTTACTCATTATTTTCTATCTTTTTAAGGCATAAGTTGAAATTTTGGCTCGTCTGCAAATAACTTTGTTGTAAAGGTAACCTAGGTTATACATCGACCCAATGTGATTTTATATTTTAAATCTATATTTGAAAGAAGGGAGGTGGCAAATGTTTATCTCTGGCGGCAAACAAAAGAGTAATGAAAGAGATAAATCCATTGTTTAACAGAGGAGTATTTTTCAGGAATTTATTTTTTTTCATTTCTTAATTTCAATGTCATAAATTATGAAAAATAATATCTCAATCCTGCCAGTGTTCTTATTTGTGTTGATAGCTTGTTCAAATAGTGAGAATCAAGAAATAAACAAGTTAAATAGGATTGTGGGTACATGGCAGCTAACTGAAATAGGTTTGGGTGATGGAAGTAGTTCTTCAAGTGGTACAGTGATTGAAAATGGTTACAAGTATACCTTTAACGAAAATGGCACCTTTTCCTCCAATAGATTCGATCAATGTTCAGAAGGAAGCTATTCAGTGTCATCAAATCATTTGATTTTAGACTATAATTGTAAGGATTTTTCTACCGGCATTGAAAACCCACCAGGTACTTTTATTGAAATTTTTGCATTTTCGGAGGGTTTTATGTTCTTATCTCCGACATATATGAATTGTGATGAAGGATGCTACAATAAATTTAAAAAGATATAAGAAAGATAGTAGGGCCTGCTTCCTTAGACCGGATTCCTACAAGGTAGTTTCTTCTTCCCCGTATTTATAGTTGATGGGATTTTTTCGAAATCACTCATTAAAATGTTCCTGTAATTTTTGATTTTGTTGCCACAAAAGCTGCTACTTATTTGGTAGAATTATTTACAGATACTTATTGCGGTACCCTACGAGCAGCTATGCATGAAAGAGCTAAAAACTGTGGAGGTGGATCAGGAGGATTAAATTCTTTACACGAGTTGGTAACAATAATACCTTGAGGACGTCTTTTTCTTCATAGGCAGATGTAAATCTGCATCTAAAAGATTCGATATGATAAAAATCGTGAAGATATTGTCTACTTTGGGATTTATACTCTTTGCAGCATCCCCTGGTGTTTGTCAAGAGGTAGACCTGCTTACAGTAGACCAATTGAATGAGAGGATAAAGCTAGGGAAGGATACCACTTATGTTGTCAATTTTTGGGCAACCTGGTGTGCACCCTGTATAAAGGAGATTCCTCACTTTGAAAGACTTCAGCAGGAGAAAAACGCGGAGAAACTGAAAGTGCTCCTGGTAAGCGTGGATTTCAAAGACAGACTCCATAAAGCGGTAAAGCCATTTGTCAAACGACGTGGACTGAAAACTGAAGTTTTTCTTCTTGATGAAACTGATCAGCAGAAGTATATTGACAGAATCGACAAATCATGGAGCGGTGCCATTCCTGCAACACTTTTCGTAAAGGGTGGCAAAAGAAAATTTGTGGAAAACGAATTTACGTATTCCACTCTTCTCGAAGTGTATCAACAAATTAAATAATTTACTATGAAAAAAATTTTAATTCTTCTCGGCTGCTTTGTCATTTTCGCTTGTGGAAATCCTGACACGAATGCACAGGTAAAAACGCTAGAACCTGGAGATATCGCTCCGGGTTTCAACCTGAAAAACGTCGATGGAGCAATGGTCTCTCCAGAAGATTATCCCAATGCCAAGGGTATTATTGTTGTTTTTACAGCAAACACCTGTCCATACGCAATCGCCTATGAGGATAGACTTATAGCTTTGGGCAGGAAGTACAATTCCAAAGGATATCCTGTTATTGCTATTAATCCGAATTCGCCTGAAGTTTCTTCGGGAGATTCCTTTAAGAAGATGCAGGAGAGAGCAAAATCAAAAGGATTCAGTTTTCCTTACTTGTTCGATGAAGGCCAAAAAGTTACGAATCAATACGGGGCGAGAGTCACTCCTCATATTTTTCTCCTGAAGAAAGAAGGCTCTCAGTACAAGGTCGTATATACCGGGGCATTGGATAATGATACTCAAAATGTTAATCCAGAGAAAAAGTTGTACGTCGAAGATGCGATTGCCGCTTTAGAAGCGGGGAAGGAAATCAATCCGGCATTTACAAAAGCTATAGGTTGTACTGTGAAAAGATCTTGAGATAAAAAAATTCACCATCGCTCAAACTCAATGGTTTTTTGACCGCGCTGTTTCAATTCAAGCCTATTTAGGAGAACCTCAGACTGGGCTTTGGCCAATCTCATCCTTGAGGTGGTAGTCAGGAGCCAGTTACTATCTGATTTCTGATTCGACTCAAAGTTTCGCGTGTCACCCCCAAATAGGAGGCAATCATGTGTTGGGGAACTCGCTGGATTATATCAGGAAATTCCTGAAGAAGTTTCAAATATCGTTCTTCAGTAGTTGCACTAAATGTTCCAATCAACCTCCTTTGCGTATTGATCAGGTTATTTTGGATCAGGATTCGGAAATAGCGCTCAAAGGCTGGGACTTTTTCCAAAAGGAGGTCCCAGGAAGATTTCGTGATCAGAAGGAGTTCACTGTCTTCCAGAGCTTCTATGTGATATTCTGAGGGTTCTCCGGTTAGAAAACTGTAAAGATCTGCAGTCCACCACCCAGGCATTCCAAATTGGAGAATATGTTCAGTTCCCTTACTGTCTATTGTAAAACTTCTCAGAAGTCCTTTTTCGACGAATGTGGTATAGACACATGGTTCCCCCGCTTCCAGAAGAAACCTCTTCTTGCGAAGCTTTTTCGGAATAAACATGGTTTTCGCAAATTCGAATTGTGCCTGGTCAATTTCGATCGTTTCCGACACCTTTTTATGAAGAAGTTCGAACATCAGTGAGAGCTGTATCCTTTCCTTCAAAGATAGTCAAAACCCGGCGAGTGCATCTGGACCTGAGTCAGGTCTTTTTAATTCTACCCTCAAGGGCTTTGTTGTGTGTCAAATCCAGGATCATAGGAGTAATGCTGGTCATCCCGTGCCGTATGGCCCAACGGTCTGTGTCTTCCTCTACCTCTTCAATCGGAAAAACGGTGAACCAGTAATGATCCCTTCCCATAGGATCCCTTTGTCCAATAACTTTACCGTCGTAGTGGCGTATCGATTGTCTGGTCCAACGAATTTCTCCAGAAGGTTTCCTGGGGAAATTGATGTTAAGAAGCTCTAAAGTGGTTTCATGGATGACTTCATCCAGAGCAGGCTTGACAAAAGGTTCAAGCGCATCAAAATCCGGTTCCTCTTCTCCCACGGAAAGGCTAAGAGCAATTCCCCGGATCCCGAAGAGAACAGCCTGCCTGGCCGCTGAAAGGGTACCGGAATGCCATGCGGAATTGCCGAGATTGGATCCTATATTGACACCGGACAGGACCAGTTCGATATCGTCGAAAAGGTGGGTTCCCATCGCCACGCAATCTGCGGGAGTACCATTTACCCTATAGGCTTCTATACCTTCAAAATGAATGGGTGATTTTTTATATGTAATCGGTTTTCCTGAGGTAATGGCCTGTCCCATGGAAGATTGTTCTACATCCGGGGCCATTACAATAACTTCCCCGTATTGGGAAGCCGATCTTGCCAGACAGGCAAGTCCAGGGCTATATATGCCGTCATCATTAGTTACCAGTATCTTCATATCGTCGAATTGTGGTTACCAGATTAAATTACAAAATAGGGACCTTTAATTCTGAGGTTTCATGTTATTTTGGCTTCTTTTAACAACAGAACCGGCATTAAAGAAGGCTATTTTCCTTAAGCCTTTGTTAATGAAGCCTGGAGAATTTTGTCTGATCTTTACATTTGGGAATGGCCCACAAGGATCTTGATTATACCAAAATTCACCTCGTCCACAACCCGACTGCGGGAAAGGAAGAGTATTCCCAAAGGGAAATCCTCGAATTTCTGGCCAAGGGGCATCAGGATGTGCGGTACGTGTCCACGGATTTTCCGGGTTGGGAAAAATTTCTAGAAGAAGATCCAGATCTCATCATAGTGGCAGGGGGGGACGGGACTGTTCACAAGCTCGCCGGAGTTCTATGGAACGAAAAGGGGAAAAAAGTGTTTCCGCCGATTCGGGTCCTTCCCACAGGGACCGCGAACAACATAGCGCGGACCTTAGGGGTATCCATGGAGGTACACCCGGAGGAGATCACGCGAAAAGCAGAACCTGTTTTCTTTGACATTGGCCTTGTAAAGGGACTGAGCCAGAGACAAATTTTTCTTGAAGCGGCCGGTTTTGGTTTGTTTCCAAAGCTGATGGCTCACAGGGAAGGCAAACAGGATGAGGCTAAAACATCAGAGGGAGAATTGTTACAGATCCTGGAGGATCTGAGGAAGATCGTCATGGATTTCCCCGCTCGCAAGGCAGAGATAATTGCTGACACTACAGAGATCAAGGGTGAATTCTTACTGGTTGAGCTGATGAACATCAGGTCCATCGGCCCCAATTTGGAATTTGCTCCATCAGCGGAACCCGGAGATGGCCATTTTGACCTGGTGATGATCCCCGAGGATGGGAGGGATCATCTGGTCAAATATCTCACCCAACGAATTGATGGAAAGGAAGGAATTGAGGAGCTTACTTCTGTCATTCGATCGAGAAAGGTGAAGAAGGTAGAGATGGAATGGGAGGGGAAAGAAATACACATTGACGATGATTTGCTCCCAGAACTAAAAGGGAAAAAAATAAAATTAGAGATGGCCCCAGGGGCTTTAAGATTCCTGAAATAGCACCGAAAAAATCAGCTGTGCATCCTGTTAAATATTTTAACATTTTCCTCCGAATAGTCCTACAAAAATGGATATTTTTGTGGGAGGAAGTCTGACGATGTGGCAAGTAAAAAAACTTAGCCTTATTCAAAGACCCCGAAAGTTCTAGTGAAAAAAAACGCCTTAATCATCCAAGAGGACTTGGTCCTTCTCAATATCCTGGACCGGCTAGTCAGATCAACTGGTTATAGCGCCAGATCTGTAAGGACGCTCTCTGAACTCGATATTGAGGATCAGGAGACGGGTTTCGATGTCATCATTTCCGATATTTTGTTCGATGGTATTGCTCCGTTGGATTTTGTGTTTCAGCTCAAAGAAATCATATTGCATGAAATGCTGCTCATCGTTACCAATATGGGTCAAGAAAAAGTTCAGGCAGAACTGATGGCCTCCAACAATGTTGGAGGATTTTTTGCAGTCCCAGTGGATATGGATGAGCTAAAGCATTTCCTGATATGATCGAAAGGGAAAACCTCATTCTGGTGATCAGAATCCTTTTCAGCCTCTTGGTCTGCCTTTGGTTTTTTATCGCCTTGAGTATTCTGCTGCGCAAGAGAGGAACCAGGAAGAAGAAAGCTATCGAGAAGGTCTTTTCCAAAGTGGTCTCTGAATATCTTTATCCCGATTCAGAGGAAAAGACAAATTTGATCACCATTCAAAGGAAGTTACGAAGAGCGGGAATTACCAAGGCACAGCCTCAAAATGTACAGCATCTTATCGACCTGATGATTAGAACCCAGAGGACTCTGTTGGGCAATAATTACAATAAACTGCAGATCCTGTTCAAGCAGATTCCGCCTTACAGGGCTTCCCTCACGAAGTTATACAGCAAGAAGTGGCACATCAAGGCAAGAGGGATTCGAGAAATCTATGAGATGGATCAGTATCAGCATGCCAGGTATATCATAAAAGAGAGGAACAATGCGAATCTTTACGTACGACGGGAAGCGCAAATTGCCATTGTTGTATTTCTGGGTTGGGAAAGTCTACGTTTTCTGCCATACCTGAAAAAGGAGATGACCCTGTGGCAGCAGATCAAAGTAGTGGAGAAATTGTACGCACTTTATCCTGAACCTCATCTTGGTAGACTCAGAAAGGCCTATAGAACCAAAAAACCATATGCTCAGGAATTGATCATGCGAATCATCCGAAAATTCAAAATTTCCTCCGAACTGGATTACATCATTGGTTTTCTAGCCCATCCAGACTTCGAGAGAAGGGAAGCTGCCATTTATTGTATTTCAACTTTTGACCTGGAACCTGAACGCCTTGAGCGGGTAAAGGAATCTTTTTTCGAGATCCCTAATACCCATCAGAAAATGCAACTGCTCAAGCACCTCCAGAGATGGGATATGAAGGATATCCTCTTCTATAAAAAGGTTCTTAACATCGATAATGACATCCTCAAGTTGGCCACGGCAGAATTTCTCTGGAACAATGGTTATCAGGAGGAGGTACAGGAATATTATTACCAACAGTACACAGGAGAAACGGAGGCAGTGGAAACATTATGACATCGGAAACCCTGGATTTACTTTTGTCTGTCTGTGGCTGGATATTTTCTGTCTATGGGATGTCCTTGATCAGCATTTATTTCGTCGGAGTCATCCTTTCGAACCGCGCTGTGGTTCGCAATAAAAGAAGGGCCCGCTTTATCCAGGTAAGCGATGTGGTCAGTGCCACAGACATCCCGAGCATCACTCTGGTGGCCGCAGCGTACAATGAGGCTCAAACTATAGTGGAAAATGTGCGCTCCCTGCTCTCAGTCCAGTATCCGTTTTACGAGCTGATCCTAGTCAACGACGGGAGCAAGGATAATTCGATGGAGCTCCTGATTGAAAAGTATGATCTGAAGCCGTTTGACGCCACTTTTATCACCCAGCCGATTCCTACGGCAACGGTCAACTACATCTATAAGAGTCGAAAGGCCCAGTATAAGCACCTCACCGTAATAGACAAAAACAACGGCGGACGTTCAGACGCTAACAATGCAGGAATCAACTTTGCAGGATCAGAACTTATACTCTTTACAGATGCTGATTGCATAATTGAACAGGACGCTCTCCTGAAAATGGTGAGACCCTATCTGGAAGAGGGGGACAGGGAGATCATCGCCTGTGGCGGATCCATAGGTATAGCGAACGATTCGATGGTGAAGAACGGGGTAATTCAAAAAGTTCAGGTGCCCAGGGATTTCTTGCCGACTATCCAGGTGGTTGAATATATACGCGCCTTTTTGATCGGAAGAATGGGTTGGGGTGAGATTAATGGTCTGATGCTCGTATCCGGCGCCTTTGGAATGTTTCCCCGCTCGAGATTAATAGAAGTGGGTGGATTCGACACCAGAACTGTAGGGGAGGATCTGGAACTTTGCATTCGTCTGAGAGTGCATATGGAAAAGTTAGGAAAGCCGTACAAGGTGGTTTATGTGCCAGAGACGCTCTGCTGGACCGAAGCGCCTCCAGAATACTCCATTTTTGTCAAACAGAGGGACCGGTGGGCACGAGGACTCTGGGAGACTCTTTCCAGACATCGGTATCTTTTTTTAAATCCTAAATACGGGAATATGGGAATTTTCTTCTTTCCGTATTGGTGTTTATTTGAATTTGCCGCCCCTATCATTGAATTTCTGGGTATTTTGTGTCTGCTTGTTTTCGGGTATTTCGGGTTAGTCGACTGGACCAATACAATTCTGATATTTACTGCTGCCTATCTGCTTGGATGTATTTTCTCGACAGCATCCATTTTTCTTTATGTCAAGAACTTCAGGAATTATACCTCGGTAAAAGATTTGGTGGAGTTGCTATTGGCAGCCTATCTTGAGCCCTTCCTTTTTCATCCTCTGTTGGTGTTCGGACATATCAAGGGATACTGCAAAAAGATCCTTGGGATAGATTCAGGCTGGGGGAAAATGACGCGGAGGGGTTTTTCAACGGCAGAAGAGTAACATCATTAAAACCTATATCTGTAGCCGACTCCTCCAATGAACCGACTTGCCTCACGAGAAGAACTGAGTTCTTCGATCAGATATCCCGCGCTTAGTTGGAACAGATGATGAATTCCAAAGGACTTATGAATTCCCAAATTGCCTGACCAAACATCTAGAAATGGATTCTCCAGAACCTGGTTTTTCAGGATCAACTGATCTGGAGCAAGACCATTTGCAATACTTCCGTAAATGTACTGATCTGGCCCTGCAAAGTATAATCGCGTTGTAAACCTGAAATTCTTGACCAGCTTTTCCATGGTTCGTGGTCCCAGAAAACTCCGAAGATTGAAATAGAATTTTCCAGTATAGGCGGTCAGACCAAGGATGGCAGTGGTATAAAAATTTTTGTCCGCTGATTTAATTCGGACTCCAGCCTCTGCTTCAAAAGAACTCCCGAGACTGGAATTCAGGGAAAAGCTGCCTCCAAAATCCGGAAAAAATGAAGAGCCATCGGAAATTCCTAGATTGACAAAGGAATAGAAGTTATCCGAGAGAATTGGATAAGCCTCCAGTTCTACCATCTTAGCACTAGCATACCCCCTGTCGGCAAAAGTGCCCCTAGCAATTACAGCTGTTTCTCCAAAATTATGTTGATATTCGATACTCCCGGAGTGCCAGGATCCGTCGTTTGGATAGTGCTGGCTCAGGTCCTGATAGGAATAGCGCAGGCCAAGTTCATCCTGAACCGTTTTTCTGAGGATATTACGAAGTACCTGGCGTTGCTCTTCATTTAGCTCAGGGCGGGAGATAAATTCTGACGCCTGATCTCGTGCGGCCTTTTTAAGATCGAGTGTCAGCAGCACCACTGCTTTTGCGACTTCAAAGTTTGGATCCCCTGAATAAACAGATTCAAGTTTCTTGAGCAACTCCTTTTGCGGTACTACCTGCTGGGGCGATTGAAGATATTGTAGGCCTACAGTTCTAACTCCTGGGTAGTCCGGGGCGGTTGCAAGGAAAACTGAAAGATCCTCCCAGACCGCAGGAAGATTTGCAAGTACCCTGTTACTTCTCAGGCGAAGCAGCCGGAGGTCGTGATACTGAGGAGCAAGATTCAATCCCCTACTGGATAGTTCCAAAGCCAGATTGAAATTCCCCGAACGGTATGCCTCCAGGCCCTTTTGAAGAATTTGATCAGGGTTTCCTTCTTTGGTTTCCTGGGAATAGGAATTCCAGGAGAGGCTCAGAGCGAGAAGGAACAAAATTTTTTTCATAGAGAGGATTAAAACTCGGCCAAATGTAGCAATTACACCCATAAAAGGCTTGTCTTCCCCGATCAAATCTGTCCTGCAGGAATTTGGTTAATCCAAAGGATATTATCTTTGACTATCATGAAAAAATGGATCAAATACCTGCTCATTCTGATCCCGATAGCATTGCTGATCCTTTTCGGACTGAACTATAGAAAGCTGGAGCTTATAACGGGTTATGCCGCAAAAAATGCCTGTTCCTGCGTCTTTGTTGCCGAAATGAGGCCCGAGAGGGTAGAGGAAGAAGACAATAACTTTTTCCCGGTTTCTCTGGCTAATGTAGAAATAGATCGTGTTAATCAATCGACTCAAGCCGTAATTTTAGGTTTGGGTAAACGTACCGCAGTCTACCGAAAAGGCATGGGGTGTACCTTGCTCCCAATAAATTTTTCCCGCGCACGGTTAAGAGAAGAGGTGCCCAACAGGAACACTCCTGCCATTTCTAGACCTTATCCGTTTGGTCATCTTCCACCCAGGGACACTGTCTTTGAAAATCTTGATTATTCAAAATTACGAAGAACAGTGGCCAGTGCCTTTGATAAACCAGGAGAGGGAGAAAAAAAGACCAGGGCGGTTGTAATTCTTTACAAAGGATTTCTCATTGCTGAGGCCTATGCACCAGGTTTTCACTCTGGGTCGCGATTGCAAGGATGGTCAATGACCAAAAGTATCACGGCTTCCATAATGGGTGTTCTTGCAGCTAAGGATCTTATCAATCTTCAGGATGACCACCTTCTAGAAGTCTGGAAAAACGACCGGCGGAACCGGATCACCTTTAAACAGCTGCTCCAGATGAACAGCGGCCTGAAATGGAAAGAAGATTATACCGAGGTCTCCGATGTAACTTCTATGCTTTTCTGGGCTCGGGACATGAGTCAGACGCAGGTGGTTCAGCCTTTGGAAACCCCTCCAGGCTCCAGATGGAAGTATTCCTCAGGAGTCACCAATCTGCTTTCCGGTCTGATTAGGGAAAAGATGGAATCATACCAGGTCTATCTGGATTTTTGGTACAAGGCTTTCATCGACAGAATTGGCATGAAGTCAATGATATTGGAAACTGATGCTGCTGGTAATTACGTGGCTTCTTCCTATTCCTGGGCCACGGCGAGAGACTGGGCCAGAATGGGGTTGTTTTACCTCAGACAAGGGAGATGGAACGGAGAACAGCTTCTCAGCAGGACCTGGACAGACTTTGTCAGCAGACCGGTGCCAGGTTCAGGGGGAGATTACGGAGGGCACTTCTGGCTCAACAAAGGAGCAGCCTACCCTGATGTTCCAAGGGATCTTTTGTCTGCCAATGGATATCAGGGACAATATGTCTTCATAATCCCTTCCAAAGACCTGGTGGTGGTTAGGCTTGGACTTACAGAACATCCTGAATTTGATGTTAACTCCTTTCTTTCAGGGATTCTGTCAGCTATCGATTAAACAGGAATTCGGTCAATATCGAGTTTTCTGATCTCTCCTTTGTATTTATTGGGCAGAACGATTGATTTCAACAACCAATCTAATTTCACGATTCTGGACCATTTGAAGACGGGGATCAAAGGAAAAAGTAATGAGGATCGGCTGTACCCAAGCAGGGATTTCACTGGTTGAGGCAGGACGAGCCTCTGGGTGTGTATCAGGATTAGGTACCGTGAAAAACCCAAATTTTTCCGGTATTGAAGGAAGAGATCCCGGGTAAATCTGCTATATTCCAGATTCTGATGGAGATGCTCCTCTCGCATTACTTCCCATTGATGATATTCCTTGGGCAGGCCCGAGATATCCATAGCTTCTCCAACTCTGAAGAAAACATCAAAAACTTCCTGCTTCTCTTCTAAAGATAACTTCCGCTCAAGGAGTTCGAAGGAACGGATAGAATAATCGATCAACATGAAAAGCACGTCCCGGTATGCCCAATCTGGAATGGTTTTTCCTCTTTTTCCCTCTACTTTGGCATGAATGGCTGAAATGGTTTCTATGGCTTGGATGGCCACAACTTTTTCAGAAAATACAATGCTTCGGGCATAGGAGACCGTCGAGAAGAGCCTTCCAAGGGGATCTGATGGCAGTTTACCTGTGAAGTATAGCCAGTCAACAGCCTTGTTCAGAGCAAACTCAGCTGCTGCACCTGCAAATATAAAGAGAATGGTATCCCCTTTCCCCCATATTTCACGAACCACTGACCCCGGCTTTACAAAGAAATCCATATTTGTTATTGATTTTCAGAAGTTCAAAATTAGTAAAAGTACTTTGTAATTCAAAGCAAATTAACAGGGCTTTTCATTACCGAGGGGTCCTTCCACTACTTCTGAAGTTTGATGAGGTTTTCCAAAGCCCTCAGATGATCATCAAACGCTTTTTTTCCTGTCGGGGTAATTTCATATCTGGTGTGGGGTTTTCTGCCTACAAAGGATTTTTCCACTGAAATGAATTTCTCTTTTTCAAGAGCCTTCAGGTGGCTGGCAAGATTCCCATCGGTGACCTGAAGATAATCCTTGAGAGAATTAAAATCCAACTGGTCATTGACCGCTAAAGAGGACATAATGCCCAGCCTTATCCTGTTTTCAAATGCTTTATGTAGACCGTTGATTGAAATTTTCACTTCTCGTACCTGTAATGCATATATACTCCGTAAATGATATGGGCCAAACCGAAACCTGCTGCCCAAAGTACCAGTCCCCACTCCACAAACCAGGAGGCCAACAAACCTAGGACAATTTGCGCAAAACCCAGAAGCTTGAGGCTGGAAAAAGTATATCTTGATGCATTGACCAGAGAGATTCCGTAAAACAAGAGGGATAAGGGGATCAGCAATCCAATTAGACCGTGAGCTAGTAAAATAAGCATGAGTATTCCTCCTACAACCAAGGGTACTGCCATGCTATTCAACATTCTTTTTGAGGTTGCATTCCACACCCGTTCCCCTTTTCTCTTCGCTTTTCGGGTAGAGAGCCATATCGCCGTAGCTATCGCCAAGAGAAGCACCACAGCAGCAGTCAATAATACAGGAGAAATATCAAAAGCAAGGCCATTGGAAAAAGACTCCGCATAAATGGATTTCGGATGGAAATCGAAATACCGGTAGGAGATAAAGGCTCCGAGAAGGGCATATATACCCGCCATAATCCCTGCCCAGCCAGCCAAAGATAAGAACTTGGAACTTCGTTCCATCATAGATCGGATTTCAGCGATATCCCTGATATAGTCCTGGTTGTTTTTCATGGTTAGAGTACTTTGCTGTGCAAAGTAAGCAGAAATGACTTTATGTGCAACTCCCTGGATCATAAATCTCCCGGTAACTAATCTTCAGGATATTAGAATGCCACTGACTTGATTGGACCTTGAAAAAAAGTCTTCAGCCCCTGCGTGAGGGAAATTCTTTCTGGAAAGGTGAAACAAAATGATACTTTTGCTGTCTTTAGAATAAATCACCCGAATGAAATTCTTTTGTTGTGGGCTATTTTTCCTGTTCAGCCCTTTCATGGTAGCTCAGGAAATCGATAGCGTTCAGAGAAAAACGATCACCATTTCCAGAATATTTGAATCCCCCGACATCGATGGCAGGTTAACTGAGCCCTTCTGGGCGTCAGCTTCTGTTGCCACTGATTTTGTGGAACGCATGCCCGACAATCTGGAACCAGTACCAGATTCTTTAAAAACCGAGGTGAGAATAGCCTATGATGACAAGGGAATCTACTTCGGGGCTAAAATGTTTGATCCTGAACCAGGAAAGATCCGAAAGGAGCTGACACAAAGGGATGGAATCGGCAACGATGATTTTTTCTTCATCCTGTTGAACGGATATAATGACCATCAGCAGAGTATGCAATTTATTGTAACCGCGGCCGGAGTGCAGTACGATGCGAAAATGACGAACATGAATGAAGATCCTTCCTGGAATGGGGTCTGGTATAGTGCCGTGGAAATCACAAAATTCGGGTGGGTAGCGGAAATCTTTATTCCTTATTCCGAACTGCGATTTCCAGATAAGGAAGTTCAGGTGTGGGGATTACAGATGGAACGAGAGGTCAGGCGAATTGGTAGTAGGTTCAGCTGGAGTCCAGTGAACACGGCCATCGGCAGCTTTTCGATCTACGATGGAAAACTTCTCGGTATCAGTGATATCCGAACCCCTGTGAGACTTTCACTCCAGCCTTACCTTTCTACTTATATCAACCATTACCAAGATGAAGCCACCGTTAGCCTTAATGGAGGAATGGATCTGAAATATGGGATTAATGATGCTTTTACCCTCGATATGATCCTGGTTCCCGACTTCGGCCAAACCAAATTTGATGAAACTGTTTTGAATCTTTCTGCCTTTGAAGTTCAGTACGATGAACAGAGGCCATTTTTCACGGAGGGAACAGAACTGTTTTCTAAAGGGGAATTGTTCTATTCCAGGAGGGTAGGAGGAGCCCCTGAATTTTATCCCGACCTTCAGGAGCATGAAAGTATAAAAGAATATCCCGCCAATGTGGACCTTATCAATGCGCTCAAGATATCAGGGAGGACCAATGGTGGTTTGGGAGTGGGATTTTTTAACGCATTGACTGAAAATGCTTTTGCCACCATCGAGAATACTCAGACCGGAGAAGTAAGAGAGGAGAAAGTCGCGCCCTTCACCGATTATAATATTCTTGTTCTAGATCAGCGATTTGGGGAGAATTCCTCTGTTGCCCTGGTCAATACCAACACGCTTCGGGAGGGGCATTTCAGGGATGCCAATGCAACCGGAGCTTATCTGGATCTGACCAACAAAAGGAATACTTTCAACTACAGGGCCGGGGTGGAGGGAAGTTGGGTGATGGACCAGGAAACCAGGAGCGGTTTAGAGGCTCAGGCGGAGATCGAAAAGATCAGTGGAAAGAATCGGGGAGAAGTCGGAGTCGAGATAAGAACGGAAGATTATGATATTGACGATCTTGGTTATACGGGTCTTACCAACTATGCGGAATACCATGCCGCCTATGGATACAGATTGTTGAAACCCAGCGGTCTCCTCAATAACATGTTCCTGAATTTCAATCTTTTTCATAAACGTCGCTTGGATCCGGATCTTTTTTCGGAGCTGGTTTTTAATTTCAATTCCAGTTTTACGACAAAAGATTTCTTCAATTTTGGTGGCGGATTTGAAACCACCCCCTTCGGGACTCAGGATTTCTATGAGCCCAGGGTCAAAGGCTACCACTTTGACATCCCCACCTATTATGACTTCTGGGTCTGGTTCGGTACTGACAGAAGGAAGGCCTTCAATTTGCAGTCCGTAGTCGACTGGTATAAGTATGATGAAAAAGGCCGGGGCCGTCTTAATCTTGAATTTGTGCCAGCTTATCGCATATCGGATCAGTTCAATCTCCAACTGATGACCAATGTTATCCTTTCAGACAAGGAGGAGGGTTTTGTTGATCTGCTGGGCGACGATATTTTGTTCGGCCGTAGAGACCGCAATACCATCGTCAACTCTGTCTCTGCCAACTATATCTTCAATAATAGAATGGACCTGAATCTATCCTTCAGGCACTATTATTCGGAAGTGTATTACAGTCAAATCTTCACCCTTGAACATGATGGAAAACTGTCATTTCAGTCGCCTAGTGACGGAACCTACGATACCACCTTTAACAGCTGGAATCTGGATCTGAGATTTTCCTGGTGGTTCGCCCCTGGAAGCCAGTTGAGTGTCCTTTACAGGAATGCCACAGAGAGCAATATTGACCTGGCCCGGATCAATTTCAGAGATAATTTCGATATTTTATTCCGCCAACCTCAGGTCAATAATCTCTCCATGAGGGTGACCTATTTTCTAGATTATAGCAGGATCAGGAACTGGTTTAGCAGGAGTACCAGGAATAGCATCATCGAGGCCCCAGGTCCTAAAGCCAGGCCTTTTTGAGCAAGGTCCTTAATCAACCTTGATCAGCACTCTCCTGGTTTTCGTTTTTTCCAATAGAGAAGTTCGGTTTAGAGACATTTTTATTCCTCCTGAGATTTTTCCAAAGCGGTTTTTTGTTATTTTACCCAATCGAAATAAAAAGTATGAAAAAGTTTATCTTCTTCCTTTTTTTGGCAGTCTCGTTTGAAGTGTTTGCCCAGGAAAATCTTCCGACCGATTATCTTCCGGCCTCCTTTCATAAAGAACGAAGAGCGGCCTTTAGACGGGAAATGCCCAAGAACAGCATGGCGATCTTCTTTGCCAATGCCGTCAGAAACAGGGCCAATGACGTAGATTATGTATATCACCAGGATCCCGACTTCTATTATCTTACCGGATATAAGGAACCACATGCCATATTGGTTATCTTTTCCGAAATGCAAGTAAGAGGCGAACAGCGGTTTGATGAAATCCTTTACGTTCAGGAAAAAAATCCTCAGGCGGAGCAGTGGACCGGCCGCCGGATGGGCGTGGAAGGGGCCAAGGCTAAACTCGGTTTCAAAATGGCCTTCAATGGAGAAGAATTTCAGGATTCCGGCATTGACTATATGAAATTCGATCAAGTCATGTACAAGGATTTCGAGGATGACTATCGCGATAATGAAAAAGATCCTGCGGACCTGTATAGCCTAATTGAGGTATTTAAAAAACAGTCTGGTTATTACCTGAAGGAGCAGCAGCAGACGCTTTCCCCGGCCAATGAAGAGCTGCATTCCTCGGCAACTATCCCTGCGCAACGTGCTAAACTCGATAACAAGAATCTTCAGCTCGTAATGTCGAAGCTGCGTCAGATAAAAAGCACCGAAGAACTCGAATTATTGACCAGAGCAGTAAGGATTTCTGCTATGGGTCAACGGGAGATCATGAAAGCAATGCATCCGGGAATGTCAGAGACTGAGATACAGGGAGTTCACGAATATGTCTATAAAAAGTATGGTAGTGAATACGAGGGTTATCCCAGTATAGTGGGAGCAGGCCACAATGGCTGTGTACTCCACTATACCGAAAACAACAAAACAAGGGTAGGCAATGATCTTGTGCTTATGGATCTGGGCGCCGAATATCACGGATATACGGCAGATGTCACCCGTACTATTCCGGCGAACGGAAAATTCACTCGAGAGCAACGGGTTATTTATGATCTTGTTTATCAAGCGCAAGAAGCAGGGATCGCAGCTTCAAAAGTCGGCAACCCGTTTGGTGCGACTGACCAGGCAGCCAGACAAGTTATTTATCGTGGACTTATCGCACTGGGAATAGCAGAAAACGAAGCGGAAGCAGCCCGATATTTTCCACATGGTACATCTCATTACCTGGGTCTGGACGTCCATGACCCTGGTCTAGGCGGAATTTTCCAGCCCAATATGGTGATCACGGTAGAACCGGGGATCTATATCCCCGAGGGTAGCGAATGCGATCCGAAGTGGCATGGGATAGCGGTAAGAATAGAGGATGACATTCTCATAACAGAAGACGGTCCCGTTAATCTCTCTGCAGAAGCCCCTAGACAAGCTGAAGAGATAGAGAAATTGATGCAGGAATCCAGTCCCTTGAATGACCTACATCTTCCAAAACTATACTAGTAGAGCTCTCGTCAAGAGCCTGATAAATATATACGAAACAGGGAATTTCGGGTGTGCTTATAGTCCTTCTACAGATTATTTTGGTATTATATCGCTATTTCCCAGGGTGTTATGTTGATGTAAAAGAAAAAAATGTAAATTTATAGATGATCAACATTACATTATTACTATGAAAGCAACACGTTCTTTATCCACAATCAGGGTGCATGACGGTCTGGTGGGTGTCCTCTATCTAATCAGTGTCGTACTGGCTCTTACGGTACAACTGGAATGGATCTATATGGCCGGTGCGATTGCCGTTCTTCAGATTTCCAGTTATTTTACAGGCTTCTGTCCAGTATATTTCGTACTGGATAAAATGGAATCCAAACCAAAGCCAGATTCTGATGTTGCAGGACCTCGACCTGCTTGAGGATCAGTTTGTTCTGATCAGGTAATCTAAAGAAGTAAAGAAGCTTTCTGCAGGGGCCTCTTCCTGGTCGCCTCCTGATGTCCATTGTCCCGTACCGAGAGGCATAGGTGCTTGAAGAACACCGAGGCCTACCCGTACTCAAGCCTTGTTTGGAGGGGGAATTTCCATTTCATAAGTCTCCGCGAGCTGGGTCAGCTTTTCCAGGATAGCGGGATCAAATTTTGGAGGTGTAGTGATATCAATGGCAGGGGTGCCTATCGAATAAAAAAACTCCTCCAGTCCGGCAGGTGTAATAATGACCAGCAGCCGGCCTTTTTGCTCCCCAGCGTTTCTGAACGTATGTAAGGTACCCTTAGGCACAAAAACAAAAGATCCTGCTTCAAACAACGAGGTTTTTTCACCACATAAGAAAGAGAATGTTCCCTCCAGGATGTAGAACGCTTCGTCTTCGCGTCGATGAATATGAGGAGGCGGCCCGCTGTTGGGTTGAATGATCTGGTCAATTATGGTATAGCCTCCACCGGTTTCCTTTCCAGTCGCCTTAAATGTGTACAGGTCACCGAGCACCCAGTATGATTTTCCTTCACCCCGGTTCAGAAAAATCCCATTTTTTTCCTTCATACTTTAAAATTTATAATTCACTTCAGAAAAGGGATCATCAAACAGCAATCATCCGGACTAATTTTTTGATCAATCAGCCGTGTTCAATGGATCGACCAGTCATGAAATTATCATCCCGAGTTTATTTCATTAGCTTCAGATTGCCTTTAAAGAGAAAGAAACCCTTTACCTAATATACCAAGAATTTGGGAATTCTGTCGTACCAAGGAGGTGTAAACAAAGGAGGGTGAAAAATATTCTCCCCAAGTAGGCGGCACTTCATTAGGAAGGATAATATAGACGATCTTTGTCATCTTTACCGCTAATGCTTCCCCTTTATATATCCTAACACCTACAATTCTAATTTCGATGCTGCTTTCATAAGTCAAATAGACTGCTAATAGAAGGTGGTCAAAAAATCTCTTCTAACGGCTATTCGGCAATTCTATGTTTTCGATTGTTGTCCACGTTTCGTTCAGTCGTCGAAATATAGGAAATAGAGGGAACAGTTTAACAAAATGTCCGATTTGGTTCGGAGATAGAAAAGGGTTAATTGTGAAGATCTTCTCTGGGATGAAAACTTTGTGTGGTGCAAATGTGGGACAACTTAAAAAAGCAGAAACCCCTGTAAATACAGAGGTTTCTAAAAAAATAAGTCGGGGTGACAGGATTTGAACCTGCGACCCTACGCCCCCCAGACGTATACGCTACCGGACTGCGCCACACCCCGAAATTCAAAGTGCAAATTAAGCGCCTAATTTGTGAAAAACAAAGGGAAAATTGTGGTTTTTTGAGAACTTACTTTATCCGCTATGGGGCCTCATCTTTGGGAAGCTTGATTTTTAAATGACACTAAGGGTAGTGATGAATACAACCAGGCCGCATAACATCAGAATTAAGGTATAAGGAAGAATCTCCTTTGCTTTAAGGCCTGTTATGGCAAGCAGAGGGAGTGCCCAGAAAGGTTGTAGCATGTTTGAGATCTGATCTCCATAGGAGAAGGCCATAATGGCCTTATTTAGCGGCACGCCAAGCTCTAGTGCACTCTGGAGAACAATAGGCCCCTGCACGGCCCATTGCCCTCCTCCGCTTGGGACAAATATATTGACCAGGGCAGCGCTGAAGAAAGTATACAGAGGCAAGCTGTCCTGGTTTGCAATTCCTGAAAAGAAAAGCGCTATTTCCGTGACCATTCCGGAATCCTGCATGACGCCCATGATTCCAAAATAAAGCGGAAACTGGATCAAAATAGCTGCGGCCCCTACAATGGCATCATCCAGGGCAGAAAGAAATGAAGAGAAGGATGCATGCAGGAGAACACAGAGCACTAGCATGAAAAAATTGAGCATATTGGGTGTCAGATTACCTGAAAGGAGATCCCGCCCGTAGCTGGAAACGAAAGCAGCGGCAAGCAATGTTCCGAAAATCAGACTGAACCATTTCGACCTGTCAAGCTTTTCTGCCCCTGAAACCCTTTCCCGTTTTTCCGGTTCCTCTGGTCTGAACATTTGAACCGGACCTGTGGTTCCCATTCTCGAAAGGAAGTAGAGGACTGTGGGAATCAATAGTAATAAAGCAAGAAAAGCCAACAGATTCCAACTTGACATGATGGTGGATTCAACGGGAATAACCTCGGGTAAGCTCTCTTGGCTCAACCCAGGAAGGAGACTGGAGATGTGGCCGGCCTCTGCAGCCTTTAAAGGTGCGCTCCCACTCAGGCCCCCATGCCACACCATGAGACCTACGTAACCGGCAGCCCCGATCAGGGGATAGTTAATCTTGAACTGCCTCTTTTGTGCAGTCTCCGCAATTTTTCTGGCCATGATTGCTCCAAAGATCAAACCGAGGCCCCAGTTGAAGAATGCCACAAGCATAGTGGATACGGCAACAATAATGGCAGCGCTGGTATTTCCTCTGACCATCGAGGTAAGTCTGGAGGTCAGCAGGGCCATTGGCTTACTCAGAACCAGAACATGTCCCAGAACGAGGATCAGCATCATTTGAACCATAAAGACCAGAAGAGAAGGTTCCCACATTCCAGCCTGCCAGGACTTCAGGATTTGCACGGTCCCTGACCAGCTTTGATCACCGGTAAAGAAAAAAGCCAATACAAGGGTCAGGAAAGTGAGCAGAACAGCTAAGGTAAAGGGTGCCGGAATACATTTCCTGAAGCCGGTTTCTATGAAGCGAGAGATCGTCATACCTTCAAAGATGCAAAAATTCTCCAGAGATCAAACAAGCTTCCACCAAAGAGATGGACTTATAAAGGCTTTATGCCTTTACCTCAAAAGTCACATCAGAAGTAGACGACCTTAGACCATTCTTCTTTTATTACCTGTGAAATTACTCCGGCAGGTCCTGATCCTTGGATCCCTCGATCGCCAAGATGTAGCTTTGCTGCTGCCTCTAACGCATTAGCTTTCGGGTAATGAAATTCTTTCGTCCGAAATAGCAGGTATGGGTTGCGCCAAGATTTAAGATTGTTGTGAAGACCCCGATGATAAAGTACATCCAGAGAAGGGCAGGAGCAAAGGGATTTTCACGGATAATGATTAATGATCCCCCGACAAAAAGTACCGTTAAGAAAAAAGACAACCAGGGATCAGAACTGATTCCTATTTTTCTAAATATGGGATCGAGCAAGGAATTTTCCTCAGCCTGACTTGCAGGATGGGAGGCAACAAAAGCCCGTAAAAATTTGGACGCAATTATGTCAACAGAAACAAAAACAAGAATAAGTTCCATACTGTCTGTCAGGTTAAGTTTTTTAAAAGTTCAATAGTTTTGGGACCGCTAATGTAGGTTATTATTTAATACACGCGACATTTAACCCTAAAAATGAGCGGATTAAGTGTGGACTAAATATAATTTTTCAGCTCCTTCCTCAGTTCCGATTTGCTCATCTTATGAAACCGATCGAGTTTTTCAATCCTCAACTTCGGGTCCTCCTCCACAATTTCCTTATAAGAATTGAGTAATTGCTTCAGGGAATAAAGCGCAGAATCATAGCGACTGGATTCTTTCTTATTCTTCAGGGCATAGGCAAGTTGATTGTAGGTGTAAATCACTTCGAAATAGCGTCCATATTTATGATTCGTGATGACAGGTTCCAGCTCCTGTAGAAAATCCAGAGAGGCGAAAAAATCGGGATGTTCGGCCATTTGGTACCGAATCAAATCTGCGGAACTGAAAATCAGCTTTTTATCATTGGAAGGGACAGGATTATTGTTAAGCCATCCAATGGTTTTGAAGAATTCACTTCGTTCCACCTGGGCTGATCCGGAAATCGAGAAACAAAGGAAAAAGAGTAATAATGAAGTTTTCATTTTTATTTTCTGTGGGTACAAAATTTATGCCTTTACCTCGTAAAAATATAAAAAACTCCCAGAAATACGTCCCCGGTCCCTCTTCCGTTCACTGAAAAGGGATCCAGGACAATAAATTCTTTAGCAAGAAAATTCCAGGCTCCACTCTAATTCGTTCCTTCGGATGGTGGATTTTCATTGACTAATTCTCGCAGGTCTTGCGCAAGGGCCGTATCTTTCTCCATCATCATATCGAGATGCCTGATCATCCTGTCGCGCATCTGCGGACTATGTTGCATTGCCGTATCCTCCTCCATGACAACTACGATGAGCTGCATGAGAGAATCCCTCATTTGTGGGTCTTCCTCCAGCATCGTTTGTAACTGAGCCGTACTGTATAAATTTCGGCGCATCGATTCGCTGGAATGTGCCCATTCCAATGACTGGGGATTTTCACTCATCTCGTTGATGAAAGCATTGAATAGCTGTTCATTACTTAAGATTTCTTGGAATACCTCTGCACGTTCTTCCTCATCCTCAATCAAGGGTTCTTCGTCCTCGCAGGAGAGAAAAAAACTGGACATGAAAAACAAACTGAGCAATAACGGCAGTTTTGATCTTAAACTTTTCATATTGGTTATAGTTTAGTTAGAGAAAATGTTACTGATGAAATTAGAAAAATGTTGAAAATCAGCCATCTGTTTTACAAAACTCTTAACTATTGCTGGATCGCTGCTATTGCTTACTGGCCGGAAAAAATCTTGAAGACCGCTTGCCGGAATCAGGACCGTGAACATCGGTTACAGTCCCTCCAGAGAAAAGATGTGCCTGCGAAATAGTTGGTACAAGAGTTGTAACATCATAATACCGGCGTAAAGAATCCAAGATGAAGGAGCCAGTTCCTCTGAAGGCATAGAGCCCTAGAATAAAATTCGGTTTTCGCCGTTCTTTGCATGAAAAATTCTTAACCATTCAATATTATGATAACCCAAGTACGTTTTTCGATTATCGTCTTCTTCGGAAGTCTTAGCCTTTCATGTTCTCCCGAAGATGATAAAGGGCAGCCAATTCCGGATGTCGATCTTTCCGCCATCGCCTTTCGTTCTGATACCCATATCAATACTTCCAAACTGCCTCAGCGCATCTTCGATTATTTGATAACGAATTATCCAGGATTAACCATTAAGGAGGCTCAGCAAGAGAACAATGAGAATATCGAAGTCGTCCTTTCTGACGATGTGGAATTGATTTTTGACGTTTCTGGAAATTTTCTGGGGAAGGATGATGACAGCGGGGATACTTTTGGAGACGAAAAACTCCAGGCTTCCGCCCTCAATCCTGCCATAAGGTCTTTTCTGGGCACTTATTTTCCCACTTCTGCGATAAAACTAGCAGAGCTGGAGAACAATGGGAATTATGAAATCACCTTGTCTAATGGTTTTCAGATTATATTTTCGGGTACCGGTGAATTCCTCGGATTGGCTCAGGACCGGTTAGGGAACAGTGACAGTGACGATAAGGATATTAAACCCTCAGAGCTTCCTGAAATTATCCGGAGATATATCGAGGCCAATTATCCTGAGCAGGTTATCATGGAAGCAGAAGAAGAAAATAACGGCACCTATGAAATAACCCTGAGCAATGGTGTCGAGCTCAAATTTGATTCAAACGGGAAATTTCTCGGCGCTCAGGATAACAATGGGAATGGGGAAGATTAGTCCTTATTTCTTCCGGTTTTACTACCTTTGACTTATGAAAAAACTCTTTCTAATTCTAGCTTTTATAGCTCCTGTAGCAACTTTCGCCCAGGATACGCTTCAACATGTTGTGCTCTCCCCGGATAAATATAAGGAGAGGATTTCAGCAGGGGTTCAGCTGGTCGATGTACGGACTCCTGAAGAATTCGCGGAAGGCCATATTGAAGATGCGCGGAATATCGATTTTTTTGCGTCGGATTTTCTGGTGCAGTTTGACCGGTACGACAAGAAAAAACCGTTGTACATCTACTGTAGAAGTGGTAATCGCAGCGCGAAAGCTGCAAAGCTTCTTCAAAAGGCGGGATTTTCCATGATTGTAGACCTTGCAGGGGGCTTCAAGGCCTGGAAAGCTGCAGAGGAGAAAGTTCCAACTGAGAAGTAACCAATTTAGTTTCTCCACAGGTGAATTCTTCATCATTTAGGAAATTTTGCCTATCGGTACTTGCAAATCATGAATCCGGACCTCCTTTAATTGAGGAATCCAAAAAAATTGAATCCGATCCTGCTTCTTTTGATCTATTTGTTGAGGTTGCGCAGGAAAAACCTTAGTTTTGGACGGGCTTCAAATTCTGATCATGAACAGCAACCGACATTTTGTTATTGATTTTGATAGTACTTTCACCCAGGTCGAGGCTCTGGATGTTTTGGGAGAAATTTCTCTGGCATCGCACCCGGACCGGGACCAGCGTCTAAATCATCTTGAGGAACTTACCAATAGTGGAATGAACGGAGGAATTTCCTTCCGCGATTCTCTTGAGCGGCGCCTGGAGCTCCTTGAGGCCTCCCGCGACCATCTTCCTGAGTTGATCAATAGGTTGAAGAGCCGAGTGTCAACTTCTTTTGTCCGAAATAAGGAATTTTTCACAGAATATAAGGACAACATCTACATCATTTCCAATGGATTTAAGGAATTCATAGTCCCAATTGTGGAAGACTTCGGAATCCGGGAGGAGAATGTATTCGCCAATAGTTTCGAATATGATCAGGACGGGAAGATCATCGGCTTTGATAGGAACAATGTGCTTTCCTCGAATAATGGAAAAGTAGAAATGCTCAAAGAGATCGATTTGCAAGGTGATGTGTATGTTATCGGTGACGGATATACGGATTACGAAATAAAAGCAGCTGGTTTGGCCAACCGGTTCTATGCCTTTACAGAAAACATTGAGCGAAACAACATTCTGGAAAAAGCCGATCACATCACCCCTAGCCTTGATGAATTTCTTTACCTGCATAAAATGAACAAAGCCATTTCTTACCCAAAGAACCGGATAAAGGTTCTTCTGCTGGAAAACGTACACAAGGACGCTGTGTCCATCATGAAAAACGAAGGTTATAATGTTAATGTTATTTCAGGGGCCCTCGACGAGGAGGAATTGGCCGAGAAAATTAAAGATGTTTCTGTTCTCGGAATAAGGAGTAAAACCCAGGTGACCAAAAAGGTCCTGGAACATGCAAAGCGGCTTATCGCCGTGGGTGCTTTTTGTATAGGAACAAATCAAATCGATCTGGAAGAATGTCTGAAAAAAGGAATTGCCGTATTCAATGCTCCTTTTAGCAATACACGATCGGTAGTAGAACTTGCCATTGGGGAAATCATTTTTCTAATGCGAGACCTTCCAGACCGGATTTCAGAGATGCACAAGGGAATCTGGAACAAATCTTCGGCGGCAAGCAATGAGATCAGGGGTAAAAAATTAGGGATAATTGGGTATGGGAATATCGGAGCCCAGTTGTCTGTGGTTGCAGAGGCAGTTGGTTTCGACGTTTATTACTTTGATCTTGTTGAGAAACTGGCCCTAGGGAACGCAACCAAATGTAAAAGTATGCATGAACTACTCAGAATATGTGATGTAGTGACGCTACACGTGGACGGGCGGAAGGAAAATGAGGGGCTATTTGGATCCGAAGAATTTGACCAGATGAAGGAAGGTTCTATATTTCTAAACCTGAGTCGTGGGCATGTGGTCGAAATCGAGGCCTTGAAACGGAACCTGGAAAGTGGCAAAATCAAGGGGGCTGGGATTGATGTCTTCCCCAAGGAGCCAAAGACGAATCAGGAAGAATTTCAGTCTCCACTTCGAGGGATGAAAAACCTGATCCTCACACCTCACATAGGGGGGAGTACTCAGGAAGCTCAGGTGAACATCGGAAACTTTGTACCTGGTAAAATTATCGAGTATATCAATACCGGAAGCACGACGAACAGCGTGAATTTTCCGAATCTCCAGTTACCCATTTTGGAGGATGCCCACCGCCTCATTCACATACACAAGAACAGGCCTGGTATAATCGCACACATTAACAATATCCTCTCGTCCCATGACTGCAATATCGTGGGACAATACCTGAAGACAAATGAGCACATCGGGTATGTGATAACAGATATTAACAAAGCCTATAATGAAGAGGTGATCGATCAGATGAGGGGTATAGAAGGGACCATTCGGTTCCGTGTTCTTTATTAAAGGCTTACACGAAGCTTCCGGGAACCTATTATGGAGATCACTGATTTTATCGGATATCTAGGAGCTTTCGTAATCGGGATAGTTCTCGGACTAGTCGGGGGCGGGGGATCTATTTTGACCGTTCCAGTCCTGGTGTATCTTTTCGCCGTGAATCCCGTAACGGCCACTGGCTACTCCCTTTTTGTGGTCGGAGTGTCTTCCCTGGTTGGAACTGCAAAGAATCTCAGAAGCCAACTCATCGGCTTTAAAACAGGACTCGCCTTTGGAGCTCCCGCAGTTATAGCGGTTTATTCAGCAAGAAAATTCATAATTCCCGCGATTCCGGAAGAGCTCTATTCCTCCTCGCACTTCGTACTTACCCGAGGAACAGCTATCATGGTTTTATTCGCTATGCTGATGCTGATCTCCGGGGTCACCATGATCGCAGAGAGAAAGAACCTCCGACCCATGCCGGATTCGCCGCGATACGCACTCCTTTTAATCCTTGGTTTTTTTACAGGAATATTGACTGGAGTGGTCGGAGCAGGTGGTGGATTTATCATTATTCCTATCTTAGTGATTCTGGCCGGCCTGCCAATGAAAAAGGCAGTGGCAACTTCCCTATTCATTATCGCCCTGAATTCCCTGCTCGGCTTCCTGGGTGATCTTGGCCGCATAAGAATCGAATGGGATTTTCTGCTGCTGTTTTCTTCCTTGGCGGTGGCCGGGATTTTTCTGGGATCATACCTGAATCGTATCATAGAGGGTCACAAGCTCAAGCGAGGTTTCGGGATCTTCGTACTACTGATGGGTGTCTACATTTTCTGGAAGGAAATATTATGATTTTCCCAAAGCTTGAACAGGGGTTTTTGGTTATTTTTGATAACCCCGAGAATGTCAAAATAATGGAGATATGGAAAGTAGTAAGGACCACTGGAATGGCATTTACAGGGAAAAGCCTTCGACAGAACTCAGTTGGTATGAACCTGTCCCGGAAACTTCCCTGTCCTATGTTGAAGACTGCCGACTGGACAAAAGTGCTGCTATAATCGATGTAGGTGGCGGGGATAGCTTTTTCACTGAATTTTTGCTGGCCAAGGGTTATACCGATCTTACGGTTCTTGACATTTCTGAAAAGGCGCTTCAAAGAGTGAAACAAAGATTGGAAGAAAGGGCAGAAGAAATCAAATGGATCGTTTCAGACGCATCGGAATTTCAACCACAGCAACACTATGATTTTTGGCATGACCGTGCTTCCTTTCATTTTCTGACAGGAGAGCAACAGGTAAAGAATTATTTGAACGTCGTCAATAACGCTTTACGCCCCGGAGGGTTCCTGGTTATCGGAACCTTTTCTGAGACAGGCCCCGAGAGGTGTAGCGGCCTGCCGGTGAAAAGGTATTCCATGCAGGAGCTTCAGGACGTTTTCCGAGCGGATTTTGACGTTTTGGGATGCAAGAAAAGCACCCACATTACAGGCAGCGGGAAAAGCCAGGATTTTTTATTCTGCAGCTTTCAGAAAAAGAAAAATTGAGGCTTGGTACATCGGGATGGGCAGGATTTTCCTCGTTTTGACGGTCCGGGATTTTTGGGTAATTTAGAGGCAGGATTTTATACAACCAAAACAAAATAACCGATATGAAAACTAAATTCATGTACCCCCTCGTCCTGGCAGGTATTTTTTTATTCCTGTCATGCGGGGAGAACACAGACGTGGTAGAGTCAGGGACTTATCAGGGCACTATTGAAGAGGTAGAACCATCCAAGACAGAAATTTACGTCAAGACGGAGGATGATAAAACACTCGAACTTTACTTCACCGATCAGACTGAACTGACCCAGAATGGCGCTCCGGTGGAATTCACGGTCTTAGAGGAAGGGATGCGAGTGGAAGTCGAAGTGGTCAAGGAGGGCAAAAGACTTGATCCGATTGCCGTAAGAGTTCTCGAATAGCGGATGGAACAGATTCCAGAGTTTTGGCGGACAGAGGTTTTTCATCCTCTGTCTGTTCATTTTCCGATAGCCTTACTTGTGGTAGCCACCTTATTCAGATTGGTCGCTTTAAAATCAAGTCGGGACGTTTGGGATTCTGGAGCCAGCATCCTCCTTTTCCTTGGGGTTACTGGATTATGGGTGGCCATCTACACGGGCAATCTGGCTGATGGGATCGTTTCTAGAAAAATTTGTGATCCTACAATTTTGAAGGACCACGAAAACATTGCCTGGTTTACAGGGTGGCTCTTCACAACCGCTTTTGTGCTGGACGTGCTCAGGAGAATAAAACCTTCCATTTTCACCAAGTCCTGGTTTGCTGGATTACTCGCTGTGACGCTCACCTGTGGAACCGGGGCTTTACTTTATACGGGTCATCTTGGTGCGACTTTGGTCTATCAGCAGGCGGCAGGCGTTTACGTTCCTTCCCCTGATTGTATCGAATTCGAAGAATAACCCGGAAAATTATTTAATTCTTTTAACCTATCTAGAGATTGATGAAAATCGAACAGTTTAAGGATGCTCCTCTGGCACATTACTCTTATGCCGTTATCAGTGAAGGCAAAATGGCTTTGGTTGATCCCTCTCGGAATCCGCTCCAGTATTACCGCCATGCAGAGGCAAACAACGCAGAAATAGTAGCAGTATTCGAAACTCATCCCCACGCCGATTTTGTCAGTGGACATAAACAGATTCAGGAACAGACCGGGGCCAAGGTATATACCAGTAAACTGACAGGGGCAACTTATGAACATTTGACTTTTGATCAGGGGGATGAGCTGCAAATGGGCAAAGTAAGCTTCAGGGCCATCAATACTCCCGGACATTCCCCTGACAGCATCACCATTGTGGCTGAGGCTGAAGGCAAAATTGTGCTCTTTACCGGGGACACCTTGTTTGTGGGTGATGTGGGACGCCCAGACCTGAGGGAAAAGGTCGGAAATATGACGGCCCAGCGTATATCCCTGGCAAAAGATATGTATCGCACGATTCGGAACGGTTTTTCAGGACTTCCGGATCAGGCGGTTGTTTATCCAGCACATGGGGCGGGTTCGCTCTGTGGAAAGAACATGAGTTCTGAGTCTGCAACCACACTGGGCAATGAAAGAAAATACAACTGGGCTTTCCGAAACATGCCGGAACCCGAGTTTGTGGAGACCATTCTTAAGGATCAGCCTTTCATACCGCATTACTTCGGGTTCGATGTCGAGCTCAACAGAGTAGGTGGTGAAAACGTGCAGCGGACAAAGGCTTCCGTTCCTTTACTGATAAATCCCGCGTCGCTAACACCGGGGATACCTGTGGTCGACTCCAGAGATGAGAAAACCTTCAAAAAAGGTCATTTCCCAGGAAGTATCAACATCATGGCCCGTCATGAAAGGGATAAATTTGAAACCTGGTTGGGCGCAATCGTCGAACCGGAGGAAAGCTTTTACCTGGTAGTTGCCGGCGTGGACCAGGTCAGGGAGCTGTTGGAGAGAACCGCCAAGATCGGGTATGAAAAGCAAATCGAGGCCATTTTGATTCCCGGTACAGGAGCCAGGGAAGTTACTCCTGTCCTAGATCTAAAAAAATTTGCCGCAAATCAGGAGCATTTCACCATAGTGGATATCCGCAACGAACCCGAGGTGAACCAAAAGATGATCTTCAGGAATTCCTTACACATTCCCTTGTTCGCATTGAGAGACCGCCTCGAGGAAATTCCCACCGATAAACCCATTGTCGTCCATTGTGCCGGGGGATATCGTTCGGCAGCCGGAAGCAGCATTATTCAGGATAAATACGCTGAAATCGATGTCTTTGACCTCAGTGAGGATATCAGAAAGTTCTAAAAACATGCCGCATCCTGCTGTAACTCAATAAAATGACAGAAAGGTGAAAAAATTTAAAGTAAAGATCAATCAGGAATTTGAATTTCTCTTTACAGAAGATGATTTGGTCGGACTTGATGTGAAGGAATTATCGGAAGACCAGGTCCATGTACTCTATGGGAATCGTTCCCGGATGGCAGCATTTAAAAGTGCAGATATCCGGGAAAAGCGGTATGAGATACAAATTGATTCCGACAACTTTTCTGTCGAAATTGATAACGATCTAGATCTCCTTATCGAGGAGATGGGACTTGAAGTCTCGGCCTCTACCATGATCGATGAAATTCACGCGCCTATGCCGGGTCTGATCCTGGAGGTCAGTGCAGAGGCTGGTCAGGAGGTCAAAAAGGGGGATTTTCTTATGGTGCTGGAGGCGATGAAAATGGAAAATACAATCACCGCTCCCAGAGACGGCGTCCTCCGAAAGATTCATGTGGTAAAGGGGCAAACCGTAGGTAAGAAGGATCTTTTAATCGAATTTGACTAAACAGGCGGGGCTTGAAATACCCTTCGATTACTAATTCTCGCAGAAGAAACCAATGAAGAAAATTCTGATAGCCAACAGAGGTGAGATAGCCCTTCGAATTATGAAAACCGCCCGTCGGATGGGACTGCAGACGGTGGCCGTGTACTCAGAAGTTGATCGACACGCTCCTCATGTCAAGTTCGCGGATGAGGCCGTTTGCCTCGGGGCAGGGCCTTCCAGCCAATCTTATCTCAGAGGGGAACAGATCATCCAAGAAGCAAAAAAATTAGGAGTAGAGGCCATTCATCCCGGCTATGGATTCCTGAGTGAAAACGCCGAGTTTGCCAGCTCCGTGGAGGAGAACGGGATTATTTGGATCGGACCAGGATCCAGAGCAATAGAAATCATGGGAAGCAAACTGGCCGCCAAGGAAACAGTGAAATCTTACGAAATTCCTTTGGTACCTGGCACTGAGGAGGCTATTACGGATCTTGACAAGGCTAAAACCATCGCTAAGAAGATCGGATATCCTGTATTGATTAAGGCTTCAGCCGGCGGTGGGGGAAAGGGAATGAGGATCGTTGATCAGGAAAGGGACCTGGAAGACCAGATGAAACGAGCCATCAGCGAAGCGAAATCAGCCTTTGGCGATGGGTCGGTCTTCATTGAAAAATACATAGGTTCTCCACGTCATATCGAAATCCAGGTTCTTGCTGACCAGCACGGCAATACACTACATCTCTTTGAAAGGGAGTGCAGTATCCAGCGGCGTCATCAGAAGGTTGTAGAGGAGGCTCCTTCCGTTGTCCTGGATGAGTCACTGCGCCGGCAAATGGGAATGGCTGCCGTAAAGGTGGCAGAATCTTGTCAGTATGTGGGGGCTGGCACCGTCGAGTTTCTTTTCGATGAACAGAAGAACTTCTATTTCCTGGAAATGAATACGAGGCTGCAGGTGGAGCATCCGGTAACGGAATTAATTACCGAGATAGACCTTGTGGAACAGCAGATTCGAATAGCAAGAGGCGAAAAGCTCATGTTCTCTCAAGATCAGCTGGAGATACAGGGGCACGCATTGGAACTCCGGGTTTACGCCGAAGATCCCATGGAAGATTTTCTTCCCAGTATCGGACAATTGAAGAGATACAGGGGTCCTTCCGGAGCAGGGATAAGGCTGGACGATGGTTATGAAGAAGGGATGGACATACCCATTCATTATGATCCGATGCTGGCCAAGCTTGTTACCCACGGTAAAACAAGAGAGGAAGCTATAGCCCGTATGATTTCTGCCATTTCAGCATTTGAGGTGGAAGGGGTGAGTACCACCCTTTTGTTCGGGAAATTCGTCTGCAGCCATCCGGCGTTCCGCAGCGGTGATTTCGATACTCATTTCGTCGCTAAATACTTCACCGCCGAAAAGCTCCATCAGGAGATGGAGAAGGATGCACGCCTGGCCGGACTCCTGGCCCTACGGCGTTATTTGGATGAAAGAGACTTGCTAAGGTTGCCCAATTCTTAAATCTGAGAATATGACCGAAAATCAAAAGAAGCTACAGGATAAAATCAATGAAGCGCTCCAGGGGGGAGGGGAGAAAAGAATTGCTAAGCAACATGAGAAGAAGAAATTAACTGCACGGGAACGAATCGAATATTTATTGGACCCCGGGTCGTTTGAGGAAATCGGCCAACTGGTTACCCATAGAACCACAGATTTCGATATGCAGGATCAGAAATTCTATGGTGATGGGGTGATAACGGGTTACGGTACTATTGGAGAAAGGTTGGTCTATGTGTTTGCTCAGGATTTTACCGTTTTTGGCGGGTCCTTATCTGAAACGCATGCGGAGAAAATATGTAAGGTTATGGACCATGCCCTTCAGGTCGGGGCACCGCTGATCGGCCTTAATGACTCCGGGGGAGCCCGGATCCAGGAAGGAGTGAGGTCATTGGGCGGCTACGCAGACATTTTTTATCGCAATGTTCAGGCCTCCGGTGTCATTCCCCAGATTTCTGCGATAATGGGACCTTGCGCTGGGGGAGCTGTCTACTCTCCAGCAATGACAGACTTCACCCTGATGGTCGAGGATACCAGCTATATGTTCGTAACAGGACCAAACGTCGTTAAGACCGTTACCAACGAAAACGTATCTTCTGAAGAACTCGGAGGGGCGCTTACCCACTCAACAAAATCCGGCGTGACCCATCTTACCTCCGCCAATGACGTCGCCTGTTTGGAGGATATCAAAAAACTGCTGAGTTATTTGCCTCAGAACAACCAGGAGAGCACGAAAAAGACAGGATATACAATAGGAACCGAATTCAGAGACGAACTCGAGAAGATCGTACCGGACAGTTCGAACAAACCTTATGATATGCATGAGGTCATTCAAGGTATTATTGATCATGCATCCTTTTTTGAGATTCAAAAGGCATATGCCGAGAACATCATAGTTGGTTTTGCCAGGCTCGGGGGGCGTAGCATTGGGATCGTGGGAAACCAACCCATGAGCCTTGCCGGGGTTCTGGACGTCAACGCTTCAAGAAAGGCAGCCCGGTTCGTCCGGTTCTGTGATTGCTTCAATATCCCGCTGCTCGTATTGGTCGATGTTCCCGGGTTCCTTCCTGGAACCGACCAGGAGTGGAATGGCATTATTCTTAACGGGGCCAAACTCTTATACGCATTAAGCGAGGCTACCGTACCCAGGATTACCGTAATTACCAGAAAGGCCTATGGGGGCGCCTATGATGTGATGAATTCAAAACACATCGGCGCGGATCTGAATCTTGCCTGGCCGAGTGCCGAGATTGCCGTGATGGGAGCTAAGGGGGCTTCGGAAATCATCTTCCGAAAGGAAATAGCACAATCAAGGGATCCCCAACTCCAGCTCTCGAAAAGAGAGGCTGAATATGCCGAAAAATTTGCAAATCCCTTCAGGGCAGCTGAACGGGGCTTTGTGGACGAAGTAATCATGCCACGGGAGACCAGGCGGAAGTTACTCAAAGGATTCAGCATGCTGGAAAAGAAGAAGGTCCTGCGCATCGATCGGAAACATGGAAACATTCCACTCTAAATCCCTCAAACTTAGAGATGGTATGAGGGAAGGGTAATCTCGAATTTGACGGCCGCTATTCGGATCAGAATGACGGTGAGGGTTGTAATGACATAGATGACATCTGTAAGCACCCCGAACTGATGAAGGATCACAAAGGCAAAGCCTCCGATCAGGCAGGCTGTGGCATAGATCTCCTTCCTGAATATCACTGGGATTTCGTTACATAAGGTGTCCCTGATGACCCCTCCGAATGTTCCGGTAACTGCACCTAAGGCCACCGATATTATGGGATTAAGATCGTTCTGAATTCCGATTTCCACTCCCGTTATCGTGAATATCCCCAGCCCGATTGTGTCGAAAAGGAACAGAGAAGTCCGAAGGTGAATTAAGCGCTTTCTTAAAAAGATTGCAAGAATGGTTACCCCTCCGATCAGGTAGATGTAAAGGGTGTGCTCCATCCAGGTCACGGGGGTGTTTCCTATGAGGATGTCCCGTATGGTACCTCCTCCGATCGCCGTGACGAAAGCAATAATGAAAATCCCAAAAAGATCAAGCCGACGGTGCATTGCAGTCAAAGCTCCGGAAATGGCGAAGGCAATAGTCCCCAGAAGGTCGAGAATATGGAACAAGGAAATTTCAGTCATGAACCAAAGGTAATCACAATTCCTGAACCTGGGGTTCGGGAAACTACGCCATGGCAGGCGACCCTGAGGGAAGACAGTGTCTGAATCCTAAAGGACCGATGGACTCGACATGAAACTTTATCTTTAATAGATATACAGGGAACAAGTCAGGGATAGCTTGTTTTTGGATTGGGATATTTAAACTGTGTTCGTCGGGGGTATTTTTTTTTGGTGGAAGCCTTAAAGGGTTTTAGCTTCCCTTCGATAAATCGTGATCAGGAGCACATCCCAATTGTATTAAAGTTAGTATTTTTGCAATACAAAAGCAATAACATGAGTGACAAGAAGGAACGAATCAAATGCCTGATCATCGGTTCAGGCCCAGCAGGATACACGGCAGCGATTTATGCAGCCAGGGCGGATTTACACCCGGTGATGTATACCGGACTGGAACCAGGGGGTCAGTTGACCACAACGACCGAAGTTGACAATTTTCCAGGTTATCCTGACGGTGTGGATGGACCAACAATGATGATCGACCTTCAAAAGCAGGCGGAGCGATTCGGCACCCAGGTTAGAATGGGCATGGTGACTGAAGTGGTCTTTAATAAAGAAGTCGGTGGATTGCATGAAGCCTGTATTGACAATTCAAAATGGGTAGAGGCTGAAACAGTGATCATCTCTACGGGAGCTACTGCGAAGTATTTGGGGCTTCCGAGTGAACAGAAACTACGGGGAGGCGGCGTTTCTGCCTGTGCTGTTTGTGACGGTTTTTTCTATAAAGGTCAGGATGTTGCTATTGTAGGAGGAGGAGATACTGCTGCAGAGGAGGCTACCTATCTGGCGAACATTTGCCGGAAGGTTACGATGTTGGTCCGGAAGGATGAAATGAAGGCTTCCAAGGCGATGCAACACCGGGTGATGAATACAAAGAACATTGACCTACGTTTCAACACTGAAGTTGATGAGGTCATAGGGGAGCAGGTGGTGGAAGGGCTCCGAATGGTGAATAACCAAACAGGGGAAAAAGAGGAGATTGCCATAACCGGACTCTTTATAGCTATTGGGCACAAACCGAACACCGAGATATTCAAGGGACAACTCGAAATGGACAGCACCGGGTATCTCGTCACCCATGGCAAATCTACCAAGACCAACATTCCTGGAGTATTTGCTTCTGGGGATGTGCAGGATAAGGAGTATCGTCAGGCCATCACGGCTGCAGGCACGGGCTGTATGGCCGCTCTGGATGCAGAGAAATATTTGGCAGCAATCGAAAGCAACAAGGAAGTTACTGTCTGATCGATCCAGAAATTTGATCCAACAAAAAGAGCCGTCGGTTTTGACAGCTCTTTTTTTATTGCCCTATCTGCATATCAAAGCCCGAGGGTATCCATTTCTTCAGGAGTGTTGCTGGCTGCAGGTACCAGGGTGTCGGCCTCGGGTTCTCCGCTTTCTTCCCAGACATTCTCCTCGGTCTCCTGATACTCCCAACCAGACTGTTCATCCAAAGGACAGTCCTGACATTCTGTTCCTTCCGGGGTAACCAGAATGAAATTACCTGCAAGATCTGAATAATGATAAAATGCTGCAGTGTTTTCCGCCGGTTTGAAAACGGTGCCTATAGGAAGATACAGGACAACCTCTATTTCTTGGCTGCGAAACTTATTTGCCGGATCTGTAGTCAGCTGCCCGGCCAAGTAGAGCGTATTCCCCTCCAGCTCCAGTTCATAATTTATTTGCTGTGCACGTTGTCTGGCTTCCTCCGGAGAGCTCCCTTCGGCAAATTTCATAATTTCAATTCGGGCGATGGAATCAGAAGTAGATCGGACGATGATCTCCACGTCATCGCTCCAAAGCACCTTCTGGTTATTCTCATCGAAATCCAGATTAAAGTCACCACTGTGGAACGATAGATCGGAATTGAAGTTGGAATTTCTGATCATCTCGATATAAAGCGTATCCCCACTGGAGACCGGGAGGGATCTGGAATCGACCACCTTCCCGTCAAATGCAAACTCAGTAGCTTGTTTAATCCCGAAGAAAACCAGTCCGAGAACCGACAGGATCCATACGGCGACCAGTACGAGAATCGATGTTCTTCCCAGGGACCTCAATTTCTTTACGAGGATCCTCAAGCCCAGGATAAAAAGGAAGAAAAACGGAATTCCTATGGCAAAAAAGGAAAGTAGGGAAATGATCCAAATATTCTCAGACCCGGGCCCTACAATCTCAAGAAAATCGGTCCAAGGTGCTTCGATGATTCCGAAGGTTCCCACAGTAAACAGCCCTATAAAGAGCCCGATGAGGGTAGTTCCTGCAAATAAAAGCAGTAGTATTCCTATGAATTTTGCAAAGAGACTAAGAATGAAGGAGACCGTTTTTCCCACTGCGGATGCTGCCGAGCTTGCGCCGTCCCTGGCCTTATACCCATATTTTTGGTAGTCGATATCCTTCATCTTCCCCGAAACGTCGTCAAATCCTTCTCTTATTTTGCGTTCGATACTGCTGATCGTCACGGGCTCTCCTCTCATGGCCAGCTTTTCTGATGTAGTTTTCGCTTCAGGAATGAAGATCCACAGGGCGATATAGATCAGGATGAACCCCCCTCCCGAAAAAAAGGTAAGCAGAATCCAAAGTAGTCTGACCCAAAGGGCCCCTATTCCCAAATAGTGACCAAGGCCGGAAGAAACCCCACTGATTATAGAATGATCCGGGTCCCTGTAGAGTCTTTTGCCGGTTTTAGTCTGTGGTGCGTCATCTTCAAAAAGGGCTTCATCCAGCACATAATCCTCCGGTTGCCCCATAACCCCGATGACCTCCTCTACTTCCTTCAATCCGATGACCTGTCTGTCTGTTACCAGTTTTTCGGAGAACAATTCCGCTATCCTGGCCTCTATGTCATTGATGATCTCGTCTTTTCCCTGTGTAGAAGTCAGGGACCTTTTGATAGCCTCCAGGTATCGTTGGAGTTTTGCATAGGCATCCTCGTCGATGTGGAAGAAAATACCGGCCAGATTTATATTGACTGTCTTATTCATGGTTCTTAGGATTTTTGGTGGTAACTATGGCAACTGCTGATTGAAGCTCTTCCCAGGTGTGGGTAAGTTCTTTGAGGAATATTTTTCCAGTATCTGTGAGCCCGTAGTATTTCCTTGGGGGTCCTCCTGTGGACTCTTCCCACCTGTAGTGGAGTAAACCAGCATTCTTGAGCCGGGTCAGTAAAGGATAAATGGTACCTTCTACAACGAGTAACCTTGCGCTTTTGAGGGTGTCCAGAATCTCCGCGACGTAGGCATCATTATCCTTTAATACGGAAAGGATGCAATACTCGAGAACCCCTTTTCGCATTTGGGCTTTTGTATTTTCAATCTTCATAGCGTCTGATTTTGAGAATCGTTAGTGCGTTCATTTTTTGATCGATTGATGATGATATAATAAAAACTAAAGTGTTTCATTCTTTTGGTCAGGGTCTTTTACGGGAGGTAAGTCTTCGGCCTTCGGCTGTACAGTCCTAAGGAAATTTATACAGAGGGGGTATTGGTAATAAGCTCCCTCGCCTGCTCGAATAGTAGCCATGACTACGCCATATATACCGAGAACCAGTAGGGTGATAATCAGCAGGAGAACAGTGATCAGCAGGATGACGAGGGGACCGAACCTTGAAGGGTCGCGGAAGATGAATTCCTCATTGAACTGAAAAGCTTCCTCAGGGGCTAAGCTTACTCCGATGATCAGGACTCCTGCCACTCCGATCAGAATCAAAAATACGAAGTAGAGGTAAAGGCTTATCTGAAAGTTCAATGCCTGTTTCCCATGGGCGTCGACAAACGGGTGTTTTCTTTTGGCGGTCCACAGAATCAGTGGAAACAAAAAATTGCCGAAAGGGAACACGAGCTGCGTGAAAGTCGATAGATGAATAAGGGCTGCGATGGTTTTTTCTGACTGCAAAGCTGATGATGATTCCATTTTGATTGATTTTCTAATACAAATATATATCTAAAATAAGGTATTATGCAAAACAAAGTACTGTTTTTTTTGAAATAAGAAAATAATATTCCTGGATGTTATACTTTTGAAGTATGAAATTCACTCCGGCGAAACTCAATCTATTCCTCCTATTAAACCTTCCTAGTGCCTGGATCACAGGGGTTCGTGTCAAGGAAGTCACTGAGGAGCACTGTGTAACCTTGGTGAGGTATAGGTGGATCAATCAGAACCCCTTTAATTCGATGTATTTTGCTGTTCAAGCCATGGCGGCCGAACTCAGTACAGGGGTTCTGGTGATGAAGGAGGTGAAGGCTACTGGAAGGGATTTTTCCATGCTCGTTGCCCAAAATCGATCTCGATTTTCAAGGAAAGCAAGAGGCCGGATTATCTTTATCTGTGATGATGTGGAAGGGATTAGGCAAAACGTCAAAAAATCTTCGGAAAACGGATTGGGGTGTACTTTCTGGGTCAGGTCCGTGGGATATAATGAACAGCAGGAAGAGGTTTCTACCTTTGAATTTGAATGGACACTGAGACCCCGATAAAACTTCGACCCTTGCGGATTCCCGGTCTACGGGCGTTCGGCTGAATTGGTCCAAGTTTAACATTGTTAAAATAGCCGGTCATAGTTGAAGATCTATAGAAATTGTTATATTTATAGTATACAACGAAAACGTTTGCGCCTATTGGGTATTCTTTACTTATTCTAACCAAGTCTTTTACAAAAAATTATTTTCAACTATGGCGAGAGCGATGTTTGAGTACACCAAGACCGTCTTGAATAAAGTCAGTTTTGATGTGAATCTGTTCTGCAAGGAGGTGAGAAAAGCACTTCAGCGATTACTCCCTTATGAGATCGAAGAGCTGAAACTTTTCATTATCACCCTGATCAAGCGGAACCCGGAATTAAATCAATGTTTAATCTATCTTAATCCCTGATAAAAACGGCCTCGAAAGGGCCGTTTTTTAATGGTATGTATGCACCTTTTTTGACTTCAGCGGAGTAACCTAATTCTCTTTAATTCTGTTTGTCTTTTTTCGGAAGAGGACTGATAATCTTTACATTTTGGAAGGCAATCGCCCCCCTGATGACACCGGAGATCGTGGATCGCAGTGCTTCAATAATTTGCATTTTCAGCTCACTCCGGTTATAGATGAGACTTACCTCTCGTGCTGGACTGGGTTCCCGGAACATTCTGAGATTGCTTTTTTCAGGCTCTTTTATTTCCTGTGTATGGAGGTAGGGTAGCAAGGTCATTCCGAGGCCTTCATTGGCAAGTCTGATCATCGTTTCAAAACTTCCGCTTTCGAGCTGAAAGTGATCCTCAGAAGCGTTCCTGGTCGATTTACAGATATTTAGAATGCCATCCTTGAAGCAGTGCCCGTCCTCCAGTAGCAGGATGTCATCCAGATCCAGGTCGGCAGCTTCGATCTCTTTCTGCTCATGGAGCCGATGTCCGGGGGGAATGTAACCCACAAAGGGTTCATAATAAAGTACCTGTTCCTTGATATGAGGAAGTTCGAGCGGAGTAGCCGCTATCGCAGCATCAAGGTGTCCTTCTTCGAGTTTTTCAATAATGGCTTCTGTATGGAGTTCCTCTATTTTAAGTCTGACTTTCGGATATTTTTTGATGAAGGACTTCAGAAACATCGGGAGCAGGGTTGGCATTATGGTGGGAATAATACCGAGCCGGAACAATCCCCCTACAAATCCTTTTTGCTGATCGACAATATCCTGAATCCGATCACTTTCGTTTACGATATTTCTGGCCTGCTCCACAATTTTCCTACCGGTCTCGGTTAATTCGATCGGTTTCTTGCTTCTGTCGAAGATTAGTACATCCAGTTCTTCTTCGAGCTTTTGTATCTGCATACTGAGCGTCGGTTGAGTAACAAAGACCTTCTGGGCAGCCTTGGTGAAATTCTGATGTTCTGCAACGGCAAGAACGTAGTGTAACTGAGTGATTGTCATATAAAGGATTTCAACTGCAAAGTTATCCCTTTTTGGAAAAGCAGGACTGAAAAAAGGCCGGATGAAATCCGGCCCTCTGATTAAGTTTACTTGACCTTTACCTGATGATCTTATTCAAGGTAGGGCTGGGCCTCATTGCAGCTGATACCTTGTTTTCTTCAGGTTTGTAGTATCCTCCGATGTCCACTGACGTGCCCTGAGCCTCCAGAAGTTCCTGCAGTATCTTTTCCTGATTGTCTTCTAGTCTGGACCGCAGTTCGCTGAAGTAAGACCTTAATTCCTGGTCCTTATCCTGTTCTGACAGAGCCTGAGCCCAGTAAAGGGCAAGGTAATAATGGCTCCCCCGATTATCGAGTTCATTTACCTTTCTTGAAGGAGATTTATTCTCTTCCAGAAACTTCTCAGTTGCTGTGTCCAGTGCCTCTGACAGAATCAGGGCCTTCTTATTCCCATATTTCTCCCCTAAATGTTCAAGGGATACCGCCAGGGCCAAAAATTCTCCAAGGGAATCCCATCGCAAATGTCCTTCTTCAATAAACTGCTGAACATGTTTTGGGGCTGATCCTCCCGCCCCAGTTTCAAATAGTCCTCCGCCATTCATAAGGGGAACAATCGATAACATCTTTGCGCTTGTTCCCAATTCCAGGATGGGAAAGAGATCCGTCAGATAATCCCGGAGTACATTTCCCGTGACGGAGATGGTATCCTTTCCATCTTTCAGCCGTTCCAGAGTGTACTGTGTGGCTTCCGCGATATTCATGATATGGACTTCCAGTCCGGTTGTATCCTCTTCGGCCAGATATTTCCTTACCTTTTTTAAGAGTTCTGCATCGTGGGCCCTCTCCTGGTCAAGCCAGAAAACAGCGGGGGTCTGAGTTGCCCGTGCACGTTCAACTGCAAGGCTCACCCAGTTGCGGATAGGGGCGTCCTTTACCTGACACATGCGCCAGATATCGCCCTTCTCCACCTGGTGAGATATCAGAATGTTACCCTCAGAAGTAACGATTTGAACTGTTCCATCTTCCGGAATCTCGAAAGTCTTGTCGTGGGAACCGTATTCTTCGGCTTTCTGTGCCATCAGCCCCACATTGGGTACGGTACCCATTGTGGTAGGGTCAAAAGCCCCATTATTCTTACAGAAATCAATAGTGGTCTGATACAGACCGGCGTAACTGCTGTCAGGAATGACTGCTTTGGTATCCTGGGGTTCTCCTTTGCCATTCCACATCTTCCCCGAGGTACGGATCATAGCGGGCATCGAGGCATCAATGATCACATCGCTAGGTACATGGAGATTGGTGATGCCCTTGTCGGAATTCACCATGGCCAAATCAGGGCCCTGCCTGAGGTCCTCCTCAATAGCTTCTTCTATCTTTTTCCGTTTCTCCTCAGGAAGCGCTGAAACCGCATGAAGGACATCCCCAAGACCGCTATTGGGATCCGCTCCAGCCTCTTTGAGTTCTGAAGCGTACTTTTCAAACACGTCTTTAAAGAATATCTTGACGGCATAACCAAAAATGATAGGATCAGAGACTTTCATCATGGTCGCTTTCATGTGTAGCGAAAAAAGAACCCCTTGCTCTTTGGCGTCCTTTACCTGTTCCTCCAGAAATCGAATAAGAGCCTTCCTGCTCATAAAAGTCCCGTCGATGACTTCTCCCTGTTGAAGCCTGATATTATCCTTGAGAACTTTTTCCGTCCCATCGGCGTTTACCAGCTGAATGTCTACAGTGCAATCCTCTGTAATGGTGATGGATTTTTCATTGGATCGGAAATCCTGGTGATCCATCGTGGCGACATGACTTCTGGAGTCCGAGCTCCACTGACCCATGGAATGAGGATGCTTCCGAGCATAATTTTTTACTGCTCTTGGAGCCCGTCGGTCAGAATTTCCTTCCCTAAGGACAGGATTGACCGCACTTCCTTTCACCCGGTCGTACTTTGCCCTTAATTCCCGCTCTTTATCAGTAGTGGGTTCTTCCGGGTAGTCCGGAATTTTAAACCCTTTCTTCTGAAGTTCCTCTATGGCTGCCTTCAATTGGGGAATGGATGCACTGATATTGGGTAATTTTATAATGTTTGCCTCTGGTCTTTTTGCCAATTCTCCGAGCTCCGACAGATCGTCGTCGACCCTCTGATCCTGAGACAATTCTTCGGGAAACTGGGCCAGGATTCTTGCAGCAAGAGAAATATCCCGCATTTCCATGCTGACTCCAGCAGGATGCGTGATAGCTTTTATGATTGGAAAAAGCGAATACGTGGCCAGAGCTGGGGCCTCGTCTGTTTTGGTGTAGATGATCTGTGATTTTTTGGTCATTGTATATATTGGTTTGTCAGTAGGACTGTAGCGTGCAATTTACCATTTTCAGCCCTTTTATCATAGGTCGCACTTGAGCAAATGCAACAAAAAAGCCATTTCACTATCTAAATAATGAAATGGCTCTGGTGAAAAATTTTTACCGAACCTTTTTCCGGTTCTGAGAAACTATTGTTTAACTGGTAAAAATCTTTTTTCACCGAAACAATTATCCCGCATCAAAAGACTGGGTAATTGTCTTTTCTACCAAATTGAAAACTTGGTTTTCGTTTCCAAAATGACAGTGAGAAGTAAAAGATGAACTTTTACAGACTTCAAAAGAAGAATTCCTTGCGACACTCTGTACCTTTTGAAATCACTTAAAGATACGACGTATATCTCTGAACGGCAAGCCTTGGGCTAGGGAAAATTGATAAATTTTTCTTAAAAGTGAAATAAAAAAAGCCCCTGCATGCAGGGGCTTTTCCATGATAAACATGTTTGTTTATCTTCTTTTTTCTTTGATTCGGGCCTTCTTCCCGGTAAGTTCCCGGAAATAGTATATCCTTGCTCTCCTTACCTTTCCGCGCTTGTTGATCTCGATCTTCTGAAGTGCAGGAAGGTTCAGTGGGAATATTCTTTCCACTCCAACAGTTCCGCTCATTTTCCGAATGGTAAAGGTCTGAGAAGCACCCGTTCCTTTCTTCTGGATCACAACGCCACGAAAAAACTGGGTCCGTGTTTTAGTTCCCTCTGTGATTTCGTAATAGACCGTGATTGTATCTCCTGCAGAGAATTCAGGGAAATCCTTTTTTGCAATAAATTCCTCCTGTACAAAGTTGACTAGGGATTCCATTTTCTTATTATTTAAAAGTGAATTCCGAAACAACATTCGCGGACCTCGCCAGAGGTTGATTCAGAAACGTGTGCAAAAGTAATAATTAATTTCAAATTGAAAAGTCGCCAGGGGAATTTAACGCTCCTCACCGGAAAGGAGGTCCGGACGAAGTTTTCGAGTCCTCTGATATGCCTGTTCCTCCCGCCATGCTTCTATTTTCTGAAAGTTTCCAGAGGTTAGCACTTCCGGCACTTTCCAGCCCTTGTACTCCGCTGGCCGGGTATAGATCGGGGGTGCCAGCAGGTCATCCTGAAAGGAATCGGTCAGGGCGGAGGTCTCATTTCCAAGAACCCCTGGAAGAAGACGGATAACGGCATCACAAAATACAGCAGCTCCCAGTTCTCCTCCGGATAGCACGTAATCCCCAATCGAGATTTCCCGGGTGACAAAGTTTTCCCGTACACGCTGATCAACCCCTTTATAATGACCGCAAAGCACAATTAGGTTCTGTTTCAGGGAGAATTCATTTGCGACACGCTGGTTTAGAGTTTCTCCATCCGGAGTCATATAAACAACTTCGTCATAAGACCGCTGGGCTTTAAGACCAGTGATACATTTATCTATCGGTTCGATCATCATCACCATACCGGCACCTCCTCCGAACTGGTAATCATCTACCTGTTTATAATTATCCTGAACGTAATCCCTGAGGTTATGCAAGTGAATCTCCACAAGGCCTTTGTCGATGGCTCTTTTCAAGATCGAAGCTTCGAAGGGACTGCTCAGAATATCCGGTACGACTGTAATGATGTCTATACGCATAGCGAAATTGGAGAATGCTGGGTCTTTACTTGCTTATTTTAAGATGCTTGTTTTTTTCATCCTGTAGGAGTCGGCCGAGACGCTGTTCCTTTTCAAGGGATTTGGCGCGATAAGCTTCGAATTCCTTTTCGGTTTCCGCCAGATTCTTCCTGGCCTCCCGGGTATGGACATGGCTTTGTTTAAACTTGAAAACAAAAATGGCAAGAGCAATAAGCAATATTCCGACGATGCTCCACATCACGGTTTTGTAGCCCGCTTTACTAAAAGGCATCCCCAGAAATTCAATAGCGTCCTTTTCTGCTGTAACCTCTCCTAATCTGATCTCCAGCTCCTTCAATTCCGCTTCGAGACTTGCGATTTGTTGCTTATGCATATCAGCGGTATTTTTGGCCTCGGCAATCTCCGCCTTGAGTTCGGCTATCCTGTTGGAGGTCAAAGTCTGTAGCGTCGAAAGTTCCTCACGGTCCACCACTTTGTAACCTTTATAGTTGTTGGAGCTATTGATAAGTTCTGTGAACTTTTCATCAATAGTGGACTCCGGAGACTCCTGGGCCAGGCCTGGCAAAGCATTACAAAACAAAATGAGACAAAAAAGCAATATTTTTTTCATAGCGTATTATGGCATTTTGTTAACAACGGACCCTTTTCGCACTTATTGCGGCAAAAGAAATTGCCTCTAAAAATTTCTGCACGGGCAGGCCTCTGGAAAATGCAAAATTAGGAATAAAAAAGTCGTGAGGGAAGAATCCCGGGGATTATTAATCCTCCTCTTCCTCGTCCTCTTCTTTTGGTTGTGCCGCGTCCTGGTATTCTATATCTTCCTCAACCTCAGTTGTAAAGGCGTCGAACCAGGCATTTTTGAAGATATTTATCACTGTGGTGAACTCATCCCCGTGAAGGTTGTTCAAATCTCCTTCAAAAGGTGCGCGGGTGGCAAGGGTATCGGTTCCGTGGTTCTTCATCAGCCAGTTGAACACACCTACCAGGCCTTCCCAAAGTTTCTCGAAAAATCCCTTGTCCTCTTCTCCGATCAGTTCCGTTTTTATAAACATGGGTTTCAGGTAACCGGTCAGGTACCCGTCTGCAATTGCGGCCTCGGCATAGAGTTCAAAGGTCCCACTGGCGAAGTCGATCTTGGCTATCTTTAAAAGAGTTTCATTCAAGGCGGTTACATCTGCATCCTTAAGAGCAAAATCCAGGTCGAGGTCCGGGATGCGTTTCATCAGGTCGATTTTACCATCTAATGTTACTTTACCTCCCCCGAAGGAAACGCCGGTGGCATGTATCGAGGAGGGAAGTGGGGTGTTCTTGCTCTCGACATTTCTTAGGTTAGTGGCGATAAGGTATAGCTCACTGAAAGAAAGATCTATATCCTGGTCTTCCGCAAGTTCTATGAAATTTATGGTGCCACCGTGAACTTCGAACCGGTTAATATCGATAGGAACAAGATCTTTTAGAGCTTCCCTCCAGTCATCTGCTTTAGGATCCTGTGGTTTGTTTTCGGCACCTGCTCCTGCCCCGCGGACAATATTAATTTCGGGCTGATGCAGTGTTATCTCACTGACAATCCTGCCTTTAAAGAGGGCGCTCCATTCCAGCGAAATATCGTTCTCTGGAAAATTGAGGAGGGGTAAGGATACCGCTGCATCCTCTTTGCAGAGCGTCAGATTTTCGATGACATAGGCACCGCGGTAGAGTGCAACATCCACGTCGGTAACCATTCCGGTATAACCCGGGATGTCGTCGAGCACCTTGTTGACATACTTTTCCAAAAAGATAGGTAACAGAATCCTGGCCACGACCAAAAGGACGATAACAGAAAGGATGATATATCTTTTTCTAGTCACCTCATTGAGATAATGAGATTAAAGTTTGAGGTTTCTTCTCAAATTCAGCGTTAAAATATTGGTAAAAGATATCTTTGCGAATTCTGGTTCACCAATTCTCGAATCTAGGTAAAAGGATGCTAATAATACGTAAACCGACGAACCTTAGCAATATACTTTGCGAGTCGGATCACCTGATGGCTGTAACCATACTCATTGTCGTACCAGACGTAGAGCACAACGTTTTCCCCATCCGGGGTGACAATGGTAGCATTGCTGTCGAAAATGGAAGGTTGTGCTGAGCCCACTATGTCTGAAGAAACGAGTTCATTATCGATGGAATATTTGATTTGTTCAACCAAATCTCCTTCCAGAGCATATTTTTTCAGGATATTATTGATTCCTTTCTTGGTGGTCGATTTTTCGACCTTGAGGTTCAAAATGGCCAGAGATCCATTGGGAACAGGAACTCTGATCGCGTTTGAAGTCAATTTTCCTTCGAAGACAGGTAAGGCCTTGGAAACGGCATGACCAGCCCCGGTTTCTGTAATTACCATATTGAGTGCAGCAGCCCGGCCTCGCCTATACTTCCTGTGCATGTTGTCTACCAGGTTCTGATCATTGGTATATGCGTGAATCGTTTCGAGATGTCCATTGACCACTCCAAGGGAATCTTGCACAGCCTTAAGTACAGGCGTAATAGCATTTGTGGTGCATGAGGCGGCTGAAAATATAGAAACGGAGTCTGGGTCGTAATTTTTGTGATTAACCCCGTGAACGATATTTGGGACTCCTTTCCCGGGAGCCGTCAGGAGGACTTTTGAAACCCCTTTGGAGGATAGGTGTCTTTGAAGCGCAGCCTCATCCCTGAAGGCTCCGGTATTATCTATGACAAGGGCATCCTTAATCCCGTATTTGGTATAGTCCACCTCTTCCGGCTCCTCAGCTCCGATCATGTGGACGGTTGTTCCATTGATGATCAGTGATTTTTGTTTGCTGTTGATCGCCACAGTTCCGGAAAAATCTCCATGTACGGAATCGTTTTTTAGAAGGGAGGCTCTTTTCTCGAGCACCGTCTGATCCACCTTTCCACGGGTGACAATGGCCCGAAGACGAAGTTGACTTCCCTTTCCAGTCCTGGTCATCAGTTCTCTGGCAAGAAGACGGCCAATCCTGCCGAACCCATACAGGACAACATCTTTCGGGGTCACCTCCTCAAATTTCCGGGCATCTTTTAATTTATTAGAAACAAACGCTGTCGCATTAGCGGATTTTTGATCCTCAAGGTGATATTCATAGGTAAGTTTTCCAATGTCCAGTTTGGCGGGTGGAAAGTCGAGACGTTTGATGGCCTCTGCAATTTCGACGGAATCAAAGATAGAGATTGGCTTTTGGACGAAGGCGCCGGCGTATTCATGCAGATCTAGGATATCGCTTACATTTCGGTCGATCAATTGATTTCTGAAAAGTACCAGTTCTATGGATTTGTCATACCATAGGTCGCTAACGGTTTTGATAAACTGAACCGCTGCCCTTCGCCGATCGGCCTGGAAAGCGAGTTCTTTTTCGTAGACTTCGTTTGAGTTCATTGAGGATCAGTTTTTATTGATAAAACTGGGGCAAAAATAGAGATTTCAAACGTTTTCGTTCAAAAAAAGAAATAAAAAAAACCTGCAGGAATTATTTTCTGCAGGCTGATTCCGAGGGGAATATTATCCCTTGTTATCTCCACACGTAATTCTGTACTTCTCCCGAGGGATCGACGAAAGTGACCACCAGTGGTTTAGATGGATCTCTACGGGTCATTATTTCCTCTACATCTCGGACATTCTCAACAGGAACCTCATCGATGGCGACAATAGCAATCCCCTCGAGATTCTGGTTCTGCATCTGTGGTCCAAGGCCTCGGGTTATCTGTACTCCGTATTCCAGGCCACGGTCCCGAAGAAATTCAGGTGTCGCATTGGCGACTTCAAGACCAATCGGTCGAATTTGATAGACTTCATACTTTGAGAGCTTCACGTCGAAGATCTTCTCCTCGCCATCTCTTATCACCTTCACCCGAACTACATCGTTGGGTCTTTTTGAATTGATGTACCCGGTGAGATCTGAGAATTTCCTGATCTCGATATTATCGATCTGATTGATAATATCTCCAGGCTCTATTCCTGCTTTCTCTGCGCCGCTGCCAGGATCCACTTCTCCCACGTATACCCCCTGGGTGATATCAATGTCCATTTCTCTGGGCAACCTTGCGGCCGGTACACCTCGGATTCCAAGGACCCCCTTCTGGACATCGCCGTATTCCAGAAGATCTTCCACAATTTTTCTCGCGTTGTTGGAAGGCACGGCGAACGCGTATCCGATATAGCTTCCGGTTCGGGATGAGATTGCGGTGTTAATTCCGATAAGTTCGCCTCGGGTATTGACCAGGGCTCCCCCGCTGTTACCGGGATTAATGGCCGCGTCGGTCTGAATGAAGGAAGACACATTGGAATCCATGCCCAAATCTCTTGCTTTGGCACTCACAATTCCCGCGGTTACTGTAGAGGTGAGGTTGAAAGGATTCCCGACGGCCAAAACCCATTCTCCGATCTGAACATTGTTGGAGTTCCCGAAAGGCAGATAAGGCAACTCCTTTTCAGGATCGATCTTCAGAAGGGCGATATCACTAATGGGATCTGTTCCAACGACCTCGGCTATAAAATCTTTGTTATTGTTCAGGGTTACCTGAATACTACTCGCATTTTGGATGACGTGGTTGTTCGTAACAATATAACCATCAGGGGATATGATCACCCCGGATCCGGTACCTTGTAAGGCATAGCCCGGCTGAGAATTGAAAAATGGGGAGCGTGTGACGGCTACATTCTTGACGTGGACCACAGCATGGATGGACTTGTTGGCGGCCTCTGTAAAGTCCATTCCAGGGGGTGCCGAATTAAAATTGACTGGGGTATATGACGGAATGACAGGGGTCTCTTCCAAAAATACGGGATCATCTTCAAAAAGAAGAACATATCCTCCAAGAGAAATAATCCCTCCCAGGATGGCGATCATAAATAAACCTATAATTTTTTTCATAATCCTTTTTGTACTTTAAAATTTGACTTTATTTTTCCTCGAGATATGCATTTTAATACCTGATCCAGGGCTAAAGATCAACTATAATTTTACCTCAATTATTGTATATTTGACCCTCAATTTCTCCCGATGAAGATCTCATTCTCCAAATATCAGGGAACGGGGAACGATTTCGTTATGATTGATAATCGTCACCTTGTCCTGTCCAAAAACGATACCAATCTGATCAGACACATGTGTGACCGAAGATTCGGGATCGGTGCTGACGGATTGATCCTCCTCGAGAAGGCTGATCATAAGGAAGAGGATTTTAAAATGATCTACTTCAATGCGGACGGAAAACAGAGCAGTATGTGCGGCAATGGAGGCCGATGTATCGTGGCGTTCGCCGCTGATCTTGGAATCATTGGTAAGGAGGCAGTTTTTTCGGCGATAGACGGCGAGCATGAATCGGTGATCGAGCATGAGCTGATCGGCTTAAGAATGAAGGACGTCCGGGAAGTAAATAAGCTTGAACAGGCGGTTTTTCTCGATACCGGCTCCCCTCATCATGTCATTTTTACAGGAGATGTCGGTCAAACAGATGTACTCCGGGAAGGAAAAGCGATCCGGCAATCACCCGAGTACCGGGATATCGGCGGAACCAATGTGAATTTTGTCCAGGAGCTTGATCGGGCGACCTTCAGGGTACGGACATTCGAAAGAGGCGTTGAGGATGAAACCCTTTCCTGCGGAACAGGTGTTACAGCGGTAGCCATCGCGGCACATTATACCGGCCGAACTCAGGACAATACTGTTCACCTCGAAACTCCGGGGGGAAATCTCGCCGTAACCTTCGAATGTAACGGCCAGACCTATGAGAACATTTGGTTAACCGGTCCGGCGACAATGGTATTCAAAGGGGAGATCGAATGGAAACCTTAAACGGAGAAAATATCTTTCTCCGGGCCCTGGAGCCCGAGGACCTGGAGTTCCTGTTCGATGTCGAGAATGATGAAAAGCTATGGAAGGTCAGCAACACCAGTGTTCCCTTCTCCAAATATCTGCTGCGCCGGTACCTGGACAACTCCCATAAAGACATCTATGAAGTTCGGCAACTGAGGCTGATCATCTCTACCTATGACGGGACCAGACTGGGGATCATCGATATCTTCGACTTTGAACCCGCCCATCGCAGAGCAGCGATAGGGATCCTGATCAGTAGCGAAAAACACCGCAGTAAGGGTTATGGATCGGAAGCTCTTGCCCTGGTTTGCGAATACTGCTTTAAAAGACTGGGACTCCATCAGGTGTACGCGAACGTAGGAGCCGAAAACACATCCAGCCGTGTGTTATTCGAGAAGGCTGGCTTCCTCCAAACCGTTAGAAAGGTCGACTGGAACTTTATAGAAGGTGAATACCACGACGAAATCATGTACCAATTAATCAACACGGATGTACATTAGAAAGATTCTGGTGCTTATAGCACTTTTGGGAATAGTTGGGCTTTCCATTTTTTCCTATTTCGTTTATGACTCCATATTCATGAGCAATACGGCGTTCTCCGAGGAGAAGGTGAACGTATATATTCCGACTGGTTCGGAATTTGAGGATGTTCTGGAACGGATGGAACCCCTGCTGGAGGATGAGGAATCCTTTAAAATAGTCGCGCAGAAAAAAGGCTACATCAACAATATTCTTCCGGGCAGATTTATTCTGCAAAAGGGTATGAGTAATAACGAGATCATCAATACGCTTCGAAGCCAGAACATTCCGGTTTCCGTGCAATTCAACAATCAGGAGAGATTGGAGAACCTGGCGGGTCGAATCGCAGATCAGATCGAGGCCGACAGCCTTGAGCTTCTGAAGTCCATGAAAGACAGCGTATTCCTTGATGCTCATGGTTTTGATCTGAGAAATGCCCTTAGCATGTACGTACCCAACACCTACGAATTTTTCTGGAATACATCAGGGATGGAATTTCGGGAAAGGATGAAACAGGAGTATGACAGATTTTGGACACAACAGCGGTTAGCCAAAGCTGAGGATATAGGGCTCACGCCGATGGAGGTAATTACCTTAGCCTCGATTGTTCAGAAGGAAACAGCAAAGGTGGAGGAGCGGAAAAGAGTTGCTGGCGTTTACATGAACCGGATCAACAAGGGATGGAAACTTGAGGCTGATCCGACAGTAATCTTTGCGCTGAAGGATAAATTGGACAATTTTGACACCATCATAAAACGGGTGCTATATAAGGATTTAAAGATCGAGTCCCCCTACAACACTTATCTATACCCGGGCTTACCTCCAGGTCCCATCACCATGCCGGATATCTCTTCCATTGAAGCTGTCCTTAATTTTGAAGATCATGATTACTTCTATTTTGTGGCTGACGTTGAAAACTTCGGATACCATAAATTCGCAAAGACTTTGGCGCAACACAATGCGAATAAACGAGAGTATGTGAAGTGGATCAATCAACAAAAAATTAACCGCTGACCCGTTTCTGAATCATATCTCTTCCTGTTAATTTCTTCTTTCCGGCCTGTTTGGCATGCTCCGTGCATAAGGTGCCAAACCTATAGCAAAAGCTGCTTTAGGTTTTGTTTAACAGGTTGATAATCAGATTTTAGGTAATTTTCCTACATTTGTCGGCCGATTCTGGGAATCCATACCTGTTATGGTTTCCCAAAAATTACAAAAAGGATGAAGAAGAAAATTGCAAAATTTTCAGTATTACCCATTGTAGGAGCATCTGTATTCCTTTACAGTTTTACGGCTCGAAATTCAGATTTGGAAACCCCCGCCATAGCGGAACAATTTGCGACCAGGGGAGCTTCCGTATGCTATTGGGTGCAACCGGCACCAGCTGATCCAGCCCTTGATGAGACCTATAGGATCTACCCGAAACTCGAAAGATCTTATCTAGCTTTTAAGGAGGCACTGGGATTCCAGGAATCTGGGGGAGACTACACGGTTATCAATGAGTTCGGTTATATGGGGAAGTATCAATTTGGTATCGGGACTCTTAAGATGATCGGGATCAGGGATACCCGGCTTTTCCTGGAGACGCCTTCTTTACAGGAAGCAGCATTTTATGCCAATGCCTCCAGGAACAAATGGATCCTCCGCAGGGACATCGCCCGATTCAATGGTAAAGTGATCAACGGGGTAAAGATCACGGAATCCGGAATTCTTGCTGCTGCCCATCTGGCCGGAGCAGGAAATGTCAAGAAATTCCTTAGGAGTTGGGGAGCGACAACCTTCAGTGATGGTTTCGGAACTTCCATCAGGTATTATTTCCGGAAGTTTGCCGGCTTTGATACTTCCTTTGTGGTCGAAAACAGAAAAGCAAGAGTCAGGATTCCTTCTGCAATATGAATATCGCGGGTTTCTTGTGAAGATCAAATTCTGACAGGTTCCACCTCGCGACAGGTTTTGAAACAATGTTTTCTGTCGGCAAGGTGAGGTCCCAGGCAATACATAGCCTGCAAGAAGGGTGGAGGGTGCGTACCAATTCCTCCAGAAGACGGTTGTTCCGATAGGGTGTTTCTATGAAGATCTGTGCCTGTCCTTTCTCCCCAGAAGTTTTTTCTAAGAATTTGATCTGATTTCTCCGCTCGTTTTTATCGATAGGCAGATAGCCGTGAAAGGCAAAACTCTGGCCATTCATTCCGGAAGCCATCAGAGCCAGTAGGATAGAGGATGGACCCACCAGTGGGATCACCTGAATGTTTTGTTCGTGAGCCAACCGGACAACCTCGGCTCCAGGGTCTGCCACACCTGGGCAACCAGCCTCACTCATTAAACCGATGTCCTTTCCCTCCCTGCAAGCTGAAAGAAATTCAGGGATTTCTTCAGGTGCAGTATGCTTATTTAACTGGTAAAACTTCAGCGCTGGCTGTGATTTTTCGGGTGCGAGGGTTTTGATCCTCCGTCTTGCGGTTTTCTCGTTTTCCACGATGTAGATATCGAGCCGAAGAATTTCCTCCCTTATCCGCAAAGGTAGCACCTGAAGAGGATCAGTTGTCTCCCCAAGGGTAGTGGGTAACAAAATTAGCCGGCCTCTTTCAGAATGCATCCACTAACTGAATTTTTTTGCGATGACCGAACATGCCTGCTCGAGCATATCGTAAACCCGTTCAAAACCTTCGGGTCCACCCTGATAAGGATCCGGGACTTCGACATTCTCGCCAGGGAAGATCTCGTCGAGGATCAGGGATACTTTTTGTCGGTCTTCGTCATTGCGTGCAAGTGACAGGACATCCTGGTAATTGGACATATCCATCACATAGATTTTATCAAACCGGTCAAAATCAGACACGGTGAATTGACGTCCGCGTTGGGTGCTGATATCCAGATTCTGTTTCTTGGCAACATAAACCGATCGGTGGTCGGGTCCCTCCCCAACGTGGTAGTCACCGGTCCCGGCAGAGTCCACTGTGACTTTTTCTGGGTCCACCTTTGCACGTAGAATTCCCTCAGCCAGAGGTGAGCGGCAGATATTTCCGAGGCACACCATCAGGATCCGTGTCTTCATAGCTGTTATAACGTAAGCTTTTTATTGATGTCGTCGACGAACTTGTTAAACTGTTTATCTGTCGAGGCCAGGTTGTCAACAGTTTTACAGGCATGGAGTACGGTGGCATGATCTCTTTTCCCGATTTGGGAACCAATACTCGCAAGAGAAGCCTTGGTGAATTTTTTTGCGAAGAACATCGCCAATTGACGTGCCTGCACAATATGCCTTTTTCTCGTCTTTGATTGGAGGGTCTCCACATCCATCTGGAAATATTCGCTCACGATCTTCTGGATATAGTCGATGGAGACCTCCCGCTTTGTGTTTTTGACGTAATTGTCGACGATCTTTTTGGCAAGATCCAGGGTAATGTCCTTCTTGTTAAAGGAGGAATGTGCGATCAGGGAAATGATAGCCCCTTCGAGCTCTCTGATATTGGTCTTGATGTTATGGGCCAGGAACTCGACGATATCCTCTGGCATATCTACACCATCCCGGTAAAGCTTATTCTTGATGATAGAAATCCGGGTATCGGTGTCCGGGTGCTGTAACTCTGCTGAGAGGCCCCACTTGAACCTGGACAACAGCCGCTGTTCGATATCCTGCATATCCACCGGAGCCTTGTCACTGGTCAGGATTACCTGCTTTCGATTCTGATGAAGGTGATTGAAGATATGGAAGAAGACGTCCTGGGTTCCGGCCTTTCCCGATAGCAGCTGGATATCATCTACTATAAGGACATCAATGATTTGGTAGAAATGGATGAAATCATTCCGGTTGTTTTTCTTAACCGATTCTATATACTGCTGAGTGAACTTCTCAGCTGAAATGTAGAGCACTGTTTTTTCCGGGTACTTATCCTTAATTTCAATTCCGATCGAGTGGGCCAGGTGTGTCTTCCCGAGTCCCACCCCTCCAAAAATAAGCAGGGGATTAAAAGAGGTCTCGCCGGGTTTGTTGGCAACGGCCAGACCGGCAGATCTTGCTAGTCGGTTGGAATCCCCTTCCAGGAAGTTGTCGAAATTGTAACTGGGATTTAACTGTGATTCGATTTTGACATTCCTGATTCCCGGGATGATAAAAGGATTCTTCAGCTCCGGGTTCTTATTCTTTATCGGAACATCGACCTCCTGTGAAGCTACATTAGTCCGCTGGGTACTGGGTATTCGTTCAGTGAAGGGCTGTTTGTTTCCATAGGTATTTTCCATTCTGATGACATAGACCAGTTTGGCCTGATCACCGAGTGTTCTGTTAAGAGAAACCTTAAGAAGTTTTACATAGTGTTCTTCAAGCCATTCATAAAAAAATTTCGAAGGAACCTGGATGCTCAGGGCCTTGTCGGCCAGTTTCACTGCCTGAATAGGTTCAAACCAGGTTTTGTATGCCTGTGGAGTAATGTTATCTTTGATGAAAGCTAGACAGCTGTTCCAAACTGATTGCGCAGTTTCTGACATTCCTGATTCTAAATTTTTGATCTGTTTGTTAGTTGTGGTGTCCATTAGAAAAAGAGAAAATTCCTTTCCTCCGGATTATTTAGAGCAACAAATATGTGCACAAAATATGTAAAAAAAAAACCTCCTGGGTCTTGAATTTTAACAAAATTTTTAGCATACTACCTTCACCTGATGAATGTACAAAACACCATCAAATAATCCCATAAAAAATCCATGAAAACCCATTTCACCTATGTTAAAGTTCGCTATGGCGAAACGGACCAGATGGGAGTTGTTCACCACGGTAATTATGCGCAATACCTTGAAATAGCGCGTATTGACTGGCTTTCCGGGCTGGGAATATCCTATAAGCATATGGAGAAAGAAGGTATGATGCTGCCGGTCTATGAGTTGAAAATGAAATTCTTAAAACCCGCTACCTTCGATGATGAACTCGAGATCAGAACCAGCCTCGTGGAGAAACCGGGGGTTAGGATCCGGTTTAGCTACGAAATCCGTAACCGATCCCAGGAGTTGCTGACCGAGGCTGAGACTACGCTGATCTTTATGGACTCCAAAAAGCGCACCCCGGTGAGATGTCCGGACTACATTCTGGAAAAGCTTCACCTCTGATTCGGCAGCTTCTTAAATGAAACCCGCTGAAGTTCGCTGAACCTTTCCTGTATCCGGTCGAAATCCTTCTTCCTGACCTGAAGAAGAAAGCGACAATTCAATTCAAGTTGCTGTTCTGCAACCAGAAGATTGTTTTCCCGGATCATCCGCATTACTTTGCCCATTTCCGGATAATCAAACTCGAGCTCAAATTGAATAGTGAGGGTTCGGGTGATCTGATCTGCCTGGACTAGGGCCATCTGGGCAGCTGTCTTATAGGCGTTCTTTAATCCCCCCACTCCTAGTTTTGTTCCCCCGAAGTAGCGCGTTACGACTACCAGGACATCCGTGAGATCAAACGACTTGATCTGGCCGTAGATCGGAGTACCTGCAGAATTGGCCGGCTCTCCGTCATCATTACTCCTGTGTCTGGTCTCTTCCATGCCGAGCTGCCACGCATAACACCAGTGATTGGCCGCGGAATGACTTCTCTTTAGCTCCTCAAGAATATCTTTGATCTTTTCTTCTGATTCCACAGGAAAAGCCTGTGCGATAAATTTGCTTCCCCGATCTTTAAAGGTTACTTCTTCGGAAACTTTTGCTAGGGTTCGGTAGGTATCTTTAATGGGCATAACTGGCATTTTCTGTAATAATGCTGTAGTTGCTGGAGCCTGTGGTCCTGCGGGCCCAAGATAAGATTTATCTTATGGTCTCTCAGGGAAAACTTCTCTATGTGGCTGAAGTTGCTCACGTCCAAGGAAACCAGTCTGCCCATTGATCAGCCGTGGCAATCAGCACAATGCTCAGGATGGCGAGCGCCGTTCCAATCCAGTTTCTGGTCAACATCCGCTCATGGAAGAACAGGACTCCAAGAATGGTGGAAACCAAGACAATGGCAAGGTTGTTCAATGGGAAAATCGTTGAACTTTCCATTCCGGTATGTCTAAGGGCCATCACAAGGAAATAAATGGAACCGAAGTTCGGGATCCCAAGAGCGATCCCTCCCAGGAGGTTTCTCACCGAAAGCCGCAGTTTCCCGGACAAAAACTGGGCGAGCAAGATTCCGATCCCTATGAGTCCAGCAATTGCGAAGATACTGGAAGAGAAAAGGGCAATATCCCGGGGTGCAACAAAGCTCTTTTCCAGAAATTTGATGGTGGAATCGATGATGCCGCTTCCGAAAAAGACTGCAATGGGAAAGATCAGGTTCCCCTCCTGGAGTTTTATGGTCTCCCCACTCCGGACGGAAGTCAGGTAAACCGCGATCATAGCCAGGGCGACACCTGTGATCTTCAGGACCCCTGTGCTCTCGCCGTAGTATAGAATCCCGACCAGCACCGGAATGGCCACAGAAAGTTTAGTTGCCACAGAGACTACCGCCAGACCGTTTTTTTGCGCAGTGATGGCCGTAAGATAAAAGACCGAGATAAACAACATCCCCAGGATGAGCACTCCCGGAAACCAGCTTTCCCCTGGAACCCGAAGGAGTTCAGCAGGGCTTCTATCAACGAGAACCCCAGCCAGAAAAGCAAAGAAATAATTAAATATGATCGCCTGAAGCGTATTGATCCCAAAGTGCCGATACAATTTGAAGATCACAAAGATCAGGCTGGAGGACAGCACACTGAGCAGTAGAAAGATCAAAAGAGGTCGCTTTTGATGGTTAGCAGATCTGTAACATCTTCCTTCTCTGGATCAATGGTCCAGGTATGAATTCCAAGTTTTTCAGCAGCTCTGGTGTTCTCGGGGGTATCGTCAATAAACAGGGTTTCCTCGGGCCTCAGATCATGCCGGTTGAGTACCAAATCAAAAATAGCTGGATCTGGTTTTCTCAGCCCGAGTTCCTGAGAAAGGTAGAAAGCCTCAAAACAAGCTCTGAATTCCTCAAAGAAAACGATCTGTTGTTTTACCCAATCGATATGAAGGTCATTGGTGTTGCTCAACAGAAACAGTCTGAATCTTCCGCTGGAGACCAGTTCCTGCAGAAATTCCAGCCGGTACTTGGGAAAGTCTACGAGTATTGCGTTCCAGCAGGCCACGAAGGACTGCGCATTCAGAGCCGGGAATTCCCTGCAATAATCGGCCACAAAATCTTCAGAGGAAAAGCCACCTTTTTCATACTCCTGATTCCTGGAAAGTGCAGCATCTGATAATTGGTGAAGTCCCAGTTTCCTGAGCTGGTCCTCCGTGGCTTTCTTGTCCAGGTTCAGGAAGACATCTCCAAAATCAAAGATGATGTGTTTAATCATTTCTGAGAATTTGAAGTTTGTCTCCGGCGATGTCCAGGCAGCTTTCTACCCTTCCGGAGATTACTGGAGCAGGAATTCCCTCTTCTAAGGCGGCCGGACCCCGGAAGATACGCGCTTCATCCCAAAGGCCCTGATCTATCAGCGCCTGTAGCGTAAAGGTGCCTCCTTCAACCAGTAAGGATTGAATTTCATGATCATATAGGAGATCGCAGAATTTCTCCCGGAAGTTTTGAGAGAAAGAAAGATGCTCAAAGACAAGATTTTCCCCTTCATCCCGGGAGTTTTCTTCTGTCAGTACAATGGTTTTGACGGAACGATCGAAAAGATGAGATTCTAAAGGAATGGTCCTTTTCCTGTCTATGACAATGCGAATGGGATCCGCTCCGCTCCAGTGCCGGGTATTGAGCCTGGGATTGTCCTTGAGGGCAGTGCGTGTTCCCACGAGTATAGCCTGTTCTTCTGCTCTCCATTTGTGTACAAGCTGTCTCGATATAAGGTTGGAGATCCACACCGGCCTGCGGCCGGCTTCCTTATGTTCAAAGGGAGCAATAAAGCCATCCCTGCTTTCCGCCCATTTCAGAATAATGTAGGGCCTCCTTTGGGTATGATAGGTAAAAAAACGACGGTTGAGGTCCTGACATGCTTTTTCCAGAACTCCCACAGTGACCTGGCATCCTGCGTCCAATAACTTCTTGATACCCTTTCCTCTCACCTCCCCAAAAGGATCTATTGTTCCGATGATGATCTTCTTAATGCCGCTGTCGATAATCAAATTGCTGCAGGGAGGGGTTTTTCCATAGTGACTACAGGGCTCAAGACTCACATAAATGGCAGCTTCCTTAAGCATGGCCTGATCTTTTACAGCGTTTATTGCGTTGACTTCAGCATGGGCATCTCCGGCCCGTCGGTGCCACCCTTCCCCGATGATGTGGCCTTTATGCACAATTACGCTGCCGACCAGGGGATTCGGCCAGGTCCGCCCAAGGCCGTTTCGGGCCAGTTCTATACAACGGTTTATGTATTTTTCATGTATATTCACTCCCGACAAAAATACTATTTAAAGCGAATATGAACGGTTACAAAATCAGAGAGATCCGCAGGAGTGATAACGGCCAGGTTAAGGACCTGATACGATCGGTTTTAACCGAAATGGGAGTCCCAAAGATAGGCACGGCATACGAGGATGCTTCTCTTGAGGATATGTTTGAGGCGTATTCCGGTGCCACAAGGGCATATTTTGTAGTGGTAAACGAGGAAGGCACTATCACGGGAGGCGCCGGGATCGCTCCGTTGGACAATGGAGACAAGTCGATCTGCGAATTGCAGAAAATGTATTTCTTACCCGAAGTCCGGGGGAAAGGAGTAGGAATGGAGATGATCGAGAGGTGCCTCTCCTTTGCGAAAGAGGCTGGTTACAGAAAATGTTATCTTGAAACGATGCCTTATATGCAACATGCACAAAGGCTTTACAGGCGGAACGGTTTTCAACCTCTGGACGGACCCCTGGGGGATACCGGCCATTACAACTGTTCGGTCTGGATGATAAGGGATCTCTAAATGCCCACAGGTAAGGTTCCAAAAGAAAGATCCAATGACCCTAAGAAATTTCAGGGAATCCTTTTTTGAAGCCCTTTCCCCGGATTATCCGGAAGGGGAGGCCAGGTCCCTTTTCAGTATTTGTACCCAGACTTATTTGAATATGAGCAGGCTCGAGGTCGCCTTGCATCCTGATAAGGAGTTGGATACTACTCAGTATCAGGAGCTGTGTCGGGTTCTAGGTCGCCTGAAGCGCCATGAGCCGATCCAGTATATCACTGGAGAGGCTGAATTTTTCGGGCTTTCCTTCGCCGTGGATGAGCACGTCCTGATTCCGCGTCCGGAGACTGAAGAACTCGTATCCTGGGTCCTGGAGGAGACTTCAGGAAGGTCCCAACCAAAAATCCTGGATATCGGCACCGGAAGCGGATGTATCGCGATCTCCCTGGCGAAAAATCTGCCGAATGCAGAGATATGGGCCCTCGATCGGTCTGAGGACGCGCTGAGGATCGCTAAGAGAAATGCTGCCCGAAATGCTGTGGAGATCAGTTTCATACATCGGGATATTCTGTTGTCAGATGACCTCGGTATGAAGTACGACGTCATAGTTTCAAACCCACCTTATGTAAGGGAATTGGAAAAGAAGGAAATGCACCCAAACGTTCTCGATTTTGAACCGCCAGAAGCCCTCTATGTTCCGGAATCCGACCCTCTGGTATTTTACCGTAAGATCACTGATCTCGCTGGCCGAGCCCTTTGTCCGGACGGGCTGCTTTTCTTCGAAATCAATCAATACCTTTCCAGGGAAACCTCAGCGCTTCTCAACGCAAAAAATTTTAGAACCTGCCTCAGAAAGGATATTTTTGGTGCTGATCGTTTGCTTAAGGCCGTGTTGAAATGAAGATAGACCACCTCAAAATATTTGCGAAACGATTCCAGGATCAGGAATATTTTTACAAAAATGTCCTGGGACTACCCGTCAAAACACTATCAGAAAAAGCTTTTGAGGTGCAGATCGGTTATTCCGTTCTTCAGTGCCATTACCATATGGAGGCCACTCCTTACCACATAGCCTTTCATATTCCACCTTTAGAGATAGGGGAGGCTTTGACATGGTTGGAGAAAAAGCTGGAGGTGCTTCGGGATGGAGGAAAAAAGATCATAGATTTTCCGGCCTGGGACGCCAGGAGCGTCTACTTCAGGGATCCTGATGGCAATGTGCTGGAATTGATTTCGCGCAGGGATCTTTTTCCGGTTCAAAAGACGGACTTCTCTTCATCACACCTTTTGGGTGTCGCAGAAATCGGGGTGGCCACACGCGATGTCGCGAGAAATTTCCGGGTATTGAATACGTCTTTCAAGCTGGACCTCTTTACCGGGGACCAAAAGAATTTCTGTGCTACAGGGGATGACCTGGGCCTTTTTATCATCATCAACAAAGAACAGAAGGACTGGATCCCAGAAGCTGACGAGGCCTTTGCCTCTGATTTTGAGATCCGTTTTTCGGAAGGACCTGCTGTTTATCAAGCTCGCTACAAAAACGAAATATTACAGCCATTATGAAGCCAGGAGAACAGATCAAAGCCCTGAGAGAGGAGCTTCATCGACATAACTACCTCTATTATGTTTTGGACAAACCGGAGATCTCCGACTATGAATTCGACCAGAAGCTAAAAAAGTTGCAGGATCTGGAACAAAAGTTTCCGGAGTATTATGATGAAAATTCCCCTACCCTGAGAGTAGGGGGGGCGGTCACAAAGAACTTTCAGACCGTTGTACATGAGCATCGGATGTACTCTCTGGATAATTCCTATTCCAGAGAAGATCTTGAAAACTGGGAGAAACGAATCGAGCGGCAGGTGGAGGGGGAGGTAACCTTCACCTGTGAACTGAAATATGACGGAGCTTCGATCAGCCTGACCTATGAGCATGGAAATTTTGTCAGGGCAGTCACCAGAGGGGATGGCTTCCGGGGCGATGATGTCACCAACAATGTCCGGACCATTCGTTCGGTCCCTTTGAAACTCAAAGGGGACTACCCAGATCGATTTGAGATCCGGGGGGAAATAGTGCTTCCATATGAGGGATTCGCCCATCTCAATGCAGCCCGGGTGGAGGCCGGGGAAGAGCCCTATGCAAATCCCAGAAACACCGCATCAGGAAGTCTGAAACTTCAGGATAGTGCCGAGGTGGCCAGAAGGCCGCTGGATTGCCTGCTCTACAACATCGTCGGTCACCACGGGGGGATCAAAACCCAATTTGAGAGCCTTAAGAAAGCCAGGGAGTGGGGGTTCAAGGTACCACAGGAAGCACGTTTGGCTAAAAATCTGGACGAGGTTCTTGACTTCGTCAATTACTGGGATCTTCACAGGCACGATCTGCCTTACGAGACCGATGGAGTGGTGGTCAAGGTCAACGACCTCCATCAGCAAGAGGAATTAGGCCATACCTCGAAATCACCCCGGTGGGCGATGGCCTACAAATTTAAAGCAGATCAGGTGGCCACCCGACTCAAAAAAATCACCTATCAGGTGGGAAGAACCGGTGCAATAACTCCGGTCGCGAATCTCGAGCCGGTGCAGTTGGGAGGAACGGTTGTTAAACGGGCTTCTCTTCATAATGCCGACCAGATCGAAAAATTGGATATCCGTGAGGGAGATGAGGTTTTTGTAGAGAAAGGTGGCGAGATCATACCGAAAATCGTAGGGGTGAATTTTCAGGAAAGGGATCCTGCATCAAAGCCTACACAATATTTAAGCAAATGTCCTGAATGTGGTACCCCGCTGGTAAGATTGGAGGGGGAGGCGCTTCATTACTGTCCAAATGCTACTGGCTGCCCGCCGCAAATCACCGGTCGCATTCAGCATTTTATCTCCCGTAAGGCGATGGATATCGAAGGTCTCGGTGGGGAGACAGTCAACCTTCTTGTCAGAGAAAACCTTATTGGAAATTATGCGGATCTGTATGAGTTGAAGAAGGAACAGATTCTGCCCTTGGAGCGAATGGCTGAAAAATCGGCGGAAAATCTTGTCAAAGGAATTGAGAAGTCGAAAGAAATGCCCTTTGAACGGGTGCTTTTTGCTCTGGGGATTCGGTATGTCGGAGAAACCGTGGCAAAAAAATTAGCACGGCACTTTAAAAGTATTGAGGCGCTGATGGCAGCTTCAAGAGAGGACCTGGAGAAGGTGGAAGAAATCGGGGAGCGTATCGCCGAAAGCGTTGAAGAATTCTTTGAAATCCCTGATAATGTACATACCGTGGAGCGGTTAAAGTCTTACGGGCTGCAGTTACAGATCGATGCCGAGGCTCTCGCCGCGCGAAGCGACAAACTCAGCGGAGAGACTTTTGTGATCTCGGGTGTTTTCTCCATGCCGAGGAATGATATCAAGAAACTCATCGAGGATAATGGAGGGAAGGTTTCGGGTTCTATCTCCTCCAAAACCGATTATGTTGTCGCCGGAGAAAACATGGGACCATCTAAGCTTGCCAAGGCCCAATCGCTCGGTATTCCTATTGTTGGGGAGCAGGACCTCCTAAAGATGCTGAAGTAGATCAGCTGTCCAGGTTGAGCATAATGGCCAGGAGGCTGGTGAGAATAATGGCTACGTTCAACATGGATCTTTCTTCATAATGCAATTTGGCATAAAATCGGAGCACTCTTCGCTTGATCATTTCAGGTGGCTTTTTTGTCTGGCAAAATTAATAAGCCAGGGCAGGTGCAGCAGTAAGATTGAGAAGTTTAACCTGAATTTGAGAAGCTCGATGTTTTTTTAACACCCGTTGACCCTGCTGCTCGGCGCTTTTATTCGACTACGCCCTGATCCACTGTGATTTCAGAACCTGTGCCTCACATAGGCAAAACCTTTCATCCAAAAGATCTGTTAATGCTGAAATCATTTGATCCGGGGAATAGGAAATCTTCAGATTTCCATGATTTGCAAAAAAAGCCTAATTTCCAGCTGTGAAAACTTATCCTGTATCTGAGAAACATGGGCCTGTTATCGCTTAGGAACCTGAAGATAGCAGACAAGCTTCTGCTGCTGTTCATCCATATAGGTCTGGTCTTCGTAGTAAGTGTGATATTCGATTTTCGGAGCCTGGTTGAGGGGAGTTCATACCTGCTTGTTCCCGTACTGATCCTGTACTACTGGTATAAGGCCAGGAAATGGTTTCTTCCTATGGTACTCACCCTGATGCTGTTCTATGTGAGAAATATCTTTCTCCTGATCGATTTCAGTGAGCATGCGATGATCATCCTGACTAGCCTCGGGTTAAGCTTACTCATTCTTTTTGTGTTTGCCGTTACGGGATTCCAGCGTGCAAAGATATACACCGTGGAAATTTTTTCTCTTGCCATTATGTATGGTTTCCTGGGATTCCTCTTCTTTTCGATTTCGGAAATAGTTCCGATGGTCGTGCCGAGCTATAAATGGGTAGTTTGGACTTTTCTATTGGTGCTCATCCTGTTTATGGCGTTTACCTTCACAGGATATTTAGTGAAATCCCATTACGCCTCTTTGTGGCTCATGCTGGCAGCAGCCTCTATTCTGATCTCTGAACTTTCGCTTTTCTTCAGGCTTTACGTGATGTCCAATGTCAGCCTGGATATCTTTTTTCCGCTCTTTCACGTCATGGCACTTTTTTCAATGGTGCAATATGCGCTGCATCGGAGACCTTCCGCCAAGGTCCCCTATTTTTAGTAACCTGGAATTCAGAAGCTCTGAAGGATATTAACAATTTTGATCAATAATATTATTTATATTGCCGGGAATTTTAAGTTTTAGATGAAATCCAGATATTTTTTGATTTTTTCTGTGGTAACAGCAATTCTGGTTACGCTAATCGGAATATTTACGGAGAACTTCTGGGTTCGAAGGAGCGGTGAGATCATTTTCATCCTGCCCCTTGCGGGATATTATCTCAAGAATCTGCCCCTGAGAAATATCAATTTCGTTGCCTTTTTCGTCTGCATTCTTCTCGCTGCAGGCTTTTCTTTTTTTTGGGAGCTGTGGTATATAAAGCTGGGGGTTCTCGGGCTCTGGTTGGGGAGTTATATTTTTCTTGTTCGGGAGGCCATCAAACATACGGAATATGCCAAGGGCAGCCGGTTTACCACGCTCTACTTCCTGATCGTTGTGGGCGTGTACATTTACCTGCTATTTCTTCATATGGTGGAGATCGAGCGAAATCTCACCGATGACTTCAGCTTTGGGTTTTATATTATCTATTATCTCAATATTCTGTTTTTTGCCATTTGCGCCCTGGTGTATTACCTGAATTCATTCTCCCGGAAGTCCGTCTTTTTTATCTGCCTGACCCTTTCTTTTATCTTCGCGGATGTGCTAAGGGATATGGAGGTTTTTTATTTTCCTGACTTAAGCGTTGAGGTTGTGGGAACTCTCATCAGGTTTGCGGCGATCAAATTAGCTTTCCTGTTCTTCGTGACCCCTGAAAAAAAGCTCCGGCTCCTGCATCTGGTTTAAAAACTCCGCCTTCCCCTTCCCTTGTAATTTTTTAATGTCTAATTTTGCTCCGAATGAACAGATTGGTCAGAGATATTTCCGCCTGGAATCTATCCAGGAAAATGAGGAGGAACCATGGCAGAAAAAGAAAATCCCTGGTCATTTTGCTCGATTCTAATACCATTGATCTAATCGAGAATTTCCGTCGATTAGGCGAGGATTTAGAAGAGGGACTTTGGGAAACCAGCATGATCTATTGTGGGGAACAGGATCAACATCAGGAATCCGATCTGACCTGCTTTTCTTTGAAGGATGTCTCCTGGAACGGTCGCATTAAGAATAAGCCAGTGGCTGATTCCCTGAATATCGGGTATGAAATTCTGATAGCCTTCACATCCGGGGAGAATAAATCTGCTGGTTTCCTCGTTTCGGCAATGCGGGCGGATCTTAAATTGGGGATAAATGAGCGGGTATTTCGGAATGATCTTGACCTTACCATAGCGGTGCCAGTTGGAGAGCCCGAAACCTTTTTACATGAGACAAGAAAATATTTGAAAAAAATCAGAAGTATATAAAATGAACAGTTTTAGCGGAACAGGGGTGGCATTAGTCACTCCCTTTAATGAAGATCTTTCTGTAGACGTAGCATCATTGAAAAGGTTGGTCAGTTACCAGATCGAGAACGGCATTGATTATCTTGTGGTGCTTGGAACCACAGCTGAAAGTGCCACGCTTGCTGCCTCGGAGAAAGAGCTCGTGATTCAGACAGTCATCGCCGAAAACAATGGCCGGATTCCTCTGGTCCTCGGAATTGGAGGAAACAATACGGCTGCGGTAACCGACGAGTTACAGAATAGAGACCTGGATCATTTCGAGGCTATACTTTCTGTGTCTCCCTATTATAACAAGCCCACTCAGGAAGGGATCTATCAGCATTTCCGGGAGGTGGCCAAGGCTTCTCCAAAACCGGTTATACTCTACAATGTTCCCGGTAGAACTGGATCAAATGTTCTTCCCTCCACGGTAGCGAGGCTGGCCAGGGATTTCGACAATATCATAGGAATAAAGGAAGCAGCAGGGGATATGGTTCAGGCGATGAAGCTGATTAATGCGGTGCCAAGAGATTTCCTTGTTATATCGGGAGATGATATGATAACCCTCCCCATGGTCCTGGCCGGGGGTAAAGGGGTTATTTCCGTCATTGCCCAGGGAGTTCCGCGGGAATTCTCGAACATGGTGCGACTAGGCCTGGAAAGAAAGGTTGATCAGGCTTATGATCTTCATTACCAGGTGGCACCTGCCATCGAGCTGATCTTTTCCGAAGGCAATCCTGCCGGAATCAAGGCTTTGTTAGACATCAAAGGAATTTGCAGTGATGTCCTGAGGCTGCCATTGGTTTCAGCTAGCGCTGGACTCAAAGAGGACATTCGTTTTTTCCTGGAGAATCTCCGGGCGAAACAGTAGCACTCCAGGGGGGAGCAAAGTTTTTGTAATACCGTATAAAAGAGTATTTTTGCCAGATGTTAAAACCAATAATGAAGAAAGCATTTCTGTTAATAGGGCTCCTTATGGTGACCCTGTCCTGCAGTGAATATCAGAAGGTACTGAAAAGCCGGGACGTCGGTCTGAAATATAAAACGGCAGAAAAGCTCTATGATGAGGCCAAGGCCGGAGAAGGCAGGGTCAGGAGCAAGTTCAGAAAAGCCCTGGGCTTATTTGAACAAATCGTTCCTGAATACCGCGGGAAGCCTCAGGGTCAGCGTGTGATGTATCTCTTTGCAGACACCTATTATGAGCTGGGCGATTACTACTTGAGTGGATACCAGTTTGAGCGATTTGCGGAAACCTATCCGCAAAGCGACAAAGCAGAAGAAGCTGCTTTTAAAGGAGCCAAAAGCTTCTATTTCCTCTCTCCACCATACAATCTGGATCAGACGGAAACAAGACAAGCGATAGCGAAGCTACAGGGTTTTATCAATAAATATCCAGAAAGCGAAAAACTCGATGAAGCGAGCCAGCTCGTTCAGGAGTTGACAGTGAAGCTCGAACGAAAGGCGTATGAAATAGCCAAGCAGTATCATCATACCACAGATTATAAAGCTGCCATCGCATCTTTTGACAATTTCATTTCGGAGTATCCGGGTTCAACCTTCAGTGAGGAAGCCTTGTACTACCGACTGGAATCTGCCTACCTCTATGCCATCAATAGTTACGCCTATGCCATGCCTGAAAGACTTGAGGCTGCAGAAAAATATTACAGGGATTATATCAAATATTTTCCTCAGGGAGAATATCTCGAGAAGGCCGAGGCTGCCTTTCTCGATATAGAACAGAAACAAGAAACATTAAATACAACAGAAGTACAATGATTGATCTAAAGAAAACGAGTGCCCCGGTAAATACCGTGACTCTTGATAAGAACGAAATCGATGCTCCTACCAATAATATCTACGAGGCCATTTCGATCATATCCAAACGCGCAAGCCAGATAAACTCAGAGATCAAAAAGGAGTTGCTGGAGAAGCTCGATGAGTTCGCTACCTATAACGACAGCCTTGATGAGATCTTCGAAAACAAGGAGCAGATCGAGGTTTCAAAGTTCTATGAAAAGCTTCCAAAGCCGCATGCCCTTGCAGTTCAGGAATGGCTCGAAGACAGGATATACTACCGCAATACCAAAAGTCAGGAGAAGTAAATGTCAGTACTGAGCGGCAAAAATATTCTGCTGGGCATCACTGCTGGCATTGCCGCTTATAAAATTCCTTTCCTTATCCGGCTCCTGAAAAAGGAGGGAGCGGATGTCCGGGTAGTCATGACTCCGGCTGCTGTGGATTTCGTCACCCCCCTTACGCTTGCTGCACTTTCAAAAAATGAGGTGATCACCTCTTTCACAAAAGAGGAGGAACACAAAACGGCATGGAACCATCATGTGAACCTGGCACTCTGGGCGGACCTAATGATCATTGCCCCGGCAACTGCTAATACGCTTTCCAAAATGGTATCCGGGAACAGTGATAATTTCCTTCTGGCAACCTATCTTTCAGCCAAATGTCCTGTCTTTTTTGCCCCCGCAATGGATCTGGACATGTTCCGACATCCCTCCACCCGCCATAGTTTCGAAAAATTACAGGCCTATGGGAATGTCATGATTCCAGCCGAAACAGGGGAGTTGGCAAGTGGCCTCACCGGGGAAGGAAGAATGGCAGAGCCAGAAAAGATTCTTTCGGCCATTCAGGAGCATTTCTCCGCTCACCTGGCCTTAAAGGGAAAAAAGATTCTTATTACAGCTGGACCTACATACGAACCTATTGATCCGGTCCGTTATATCGGAAACAGGTCGAGCGGCAAAATGGGGTTGGCCTTGGCCACAGCTGCAGCAGAACTTGGAGCCGAGGTTATCCTTGTATTGGGTCCAACTCAGATACAGGTTCCGGACGGAGACCTGAAGATTATTCATGTAGAGACTGCACAGCAGATGTTAGAGGAGGTGTTACAGCACTTTGATAGTGCTGACGCTGTAATCGCAGCGGCAGCTGTGTCGGATTATAGGCCGATCCATAGTAGCCCCACCAAGATCAAGAAAACCGGAGAGCAGATGCAGATAGCGCTACAGAGAAATCCGGATATCCTGGCCACCCTAGGCACTCGGAGGAAGAACCAGATATTGGTAGGCTTTGCTCTGGAGACCGATCAGGAACATGAGAACGCACGTTTAAAACTGGAAAGAAAAAACCTCAATTTTATCGTACTTAACTCGTTAAGGGACAGCGGGGCAGGATTCGGTTGGGACACCAATCAGGTCGAGATTCTTTATCGGGATGGGCGTTCCAAAAAGATAGGTTTAAAATCTAAAAAAGAAATCGCCTGCGATATCATTGAAGAATTAAAACTGTTGTTTCATGTATAGATGCCGAGTGATTCTGTCTGCCTTTGTTTTCCTGTTCGTGACCACGGGCCTGACCGCTCAGGAACTCAACAGCCAGGTAATTGTTAATGCAGATCAGACCGGGAACAGCAGCTTGAGTGTTTTTCGAAACCTCCAGAACTCCCTCCAGGAGTTCATCAACCAGAATCGTTGGACGGACCGGGAATTTCTTCCCTATGAAAGAATCAATTGCAGTTTCTTTATCAATATAAGTTCCCACCAGGGCAATACTTTTTCCGGCACCCTTCAGGTACAGGCTTCACGACCGGTATTCGGCTCCACCATGATCACCCCGGTATTCAATTTCAATGATGAAAATTTCACATTTGACTACAGCGAATATGCCCCGCTTGATTACAATCCGAGTGAGTTCGAATCCAACCTGGTTTCGGTAATCAGCTTTTACGTGTATACCATTCTTGGGTTGGATGCCGATACTTTTGAGGAAATGGGGGGGACGGAGTATTATGAGGAGGCCAATAGGATTGTCAGTACTGCGCAGCAAAGCAGCCACCCGGGCTGGAGGGTGACGGATGGCAGCAGTTCCCGGTTTCAACTGAATTCTGATCTGCTCTCTAGTTCCTATTCTGAATTCAGGAAAGCTCTGTACAACTATCACCGGAGGGGTCTAGATCTGATGCACATGTCCCCGGAAAGTGGGAAGAAAGGTGTTGCTGAGGCCATTCTCCTACTGGACAAGATGAATTCGGCGAGGCCGAACTCATTGCTCGTGCGCACTTTTTTCGATGCCAAGGCAGATGAGATCGAACAAATCTTTAGCGGAGGTCCGCGGGTTGAAACCAGCAAGGTGGTTGAGGCTCTTCATGATATGGCGCCCACCTTTTCCGAAAACTGGAGCAATATCCGTTACTGAGGATACTTCAATACTGTAGAAGGGATCTTGATTTCGAAATAATTCTCACGTATATTTAACCAAATTTCCAGGCACTTGCTAACCACGCTTTCCATAAAGAATTATGCGCTGATCGAGGATATCCAGATGAATCTGCAGACCGGTTTCACCACGATCACTGGTGAAACCGGGGCCGGGAAATCCATCATGCTGGGCGCGCTGTCCCTTCTGCTCGGAAAAAGAGCGGATTTCAGCGTGATCAGAGATCCATCAAAAAAATGTGTCATTGAAGGCACCTTCGAAATTTCCGGTTATAACCTCAAGGAGTTGTTTATCCAGGAAGATCTCGATTTCGAACCTGTAACCATTATCCGCCGGGAAATTCTTCCTTCCGGGAAATCGCGCGCTTTCATCAATGATACTCCTGCGAATCTTTCCTCCCTGCAACTCCTTGGAGAGAAACTCATTGATATCCACAGCCAGCATGAGACCCTTGTTGTGGGAGAATCCGATTTCCAGTTTCTGGTTGTAGACGCTTTGGCCACGAACCAGGAAAGACTCCTGGAGTACAGGAAGGAGTTGGGGGAATTTCATGAACTCCAGAAAAAACTTCGGGAAATAAGGGAGGCCCAGGCCCAGGCGGCTAAAGATTATGATTACAATCAATTTCTCCTCACGGAACTGGAACAGGCACGGCTGGAGGTCGGACTCCAGGAATTTCTGGAGGAGCGATATGAGGAGCTCAGCAATGTCGAAGAACTCAGGGAGCAACTTGGATCCGCTGTGCAACTTATTCAGCAGGAAGATATCGGAGGAGCTAACACGCTGCGGGAGGCTCGTAATAACCTGCAAAGAATCTCAGGGATTTCTGCACAGTACAGCCAGTTATTCGAACGTTTGAACAGCCTGAATATCGAGCTGGATGATATCGCAATGGAGATGGAAGCTGCACTGGAGAAAATCGAGGCTGATCCTGATGAATTGGAGAAGACCAGTGCAAAGCTTCAGATGGTTTACGGCCTTCAGAAGAAGCATTCGGTGGCCACGGTTGCCGAACTGATTCAGATTTCAGAGGAGCTTTCCAGAAAAGTAGCTGTTTCGGAGAATGCCGAGGAGGACATCAAAGCAACAGAGGCAGAGCTCGATCGAAGGAGAGAATCGCTGAAAACACGCGCTGAGGTGCTTCATTCGGAGAGAAAAAAGGTGCTTCCCGTTTTTATTACAGAGGTCAAGAAAATCCTCAGCGATCTCGGGATGCCCAATGCTGATCTTAAGATCAGACTCGAGGTCCAGGAGTCCTTCAATAGCAACGGAAGTGACATCATGTCGTGGCAATTTTCAGCCAATAAAGGCGGGAATTTTAATGAATTGCGAAAAGCTGCCTCTGGAGGAGAACTATCGCGGATCATGTTAGCGGTGAAGAGCATCCTAACAAACTACAGCAATCTTCCTACGATCATTTTTGACGAGATCGATACGGGAGTTTCCGGAGAAATTGCCAATAGGATGGGGGAGATTCTCAGAAAGATGGGGCAGAGTATGCAGGTCATTGCCATTACGCATCTGCCACAGATTGCGGGCAAAGGAAAGTATCATTTCAGAATCTTTAAAAAAGAGGCCGAGAATAGTACCAGTACTCATATCGTGCAGCTTCAAGGCGCGGAAAGGGTACGGGAAATCGCTTCTATGTTGGGCGGGGAGAATATCAGCGACTCAGCCGTGGCTCATGCCAAGGCCCTGTTGAATTAAATATGTTTCTTATCTTTACAAGCTTAATCTACAACCAAAAAGAATCAACATGTCATACAATCTGCTAAAAGGAAAAAAGGGGATCATCTTTGGAGCTCTTGATGAAAATTCAATAGCCTGGAAAACCGCACTTCGGGTTCACGAAGAAGGAGGGAGTTTTGTTCTGACCAATGCACCCATCGCGATGAGAATGGGAAGTATCAAGGACCTGGCTGAAAAAACCGGTTCTGAAATCATCCCGGCAGATGCCACAAAGGTGGAGGATCTTGATAATTTGGTGGAAAAAGCTATGGAAGTCCTGGGTGGCAAACTCGACTTTGTTCTCCATTCCATCGGAATGTCGGTCAATGTAAGGAAAGGGAATCATTACACCGAGATGAATTACGATTACACGACAAAAGGATGGGATGTGTCAGCGGTTTCCTTCCACAAGACCATGCAGAGCCTCTATAAAAAAGATGCGATGAACGAATGGGGAAGTATTATGGCCTTGTCTTATATCGCTGCCCAGAGGGTCTTTCCGGATTACAACGATATGGCGGACAATAAGGCCTATCTTGAATCCATCGCCAGGAGTTTCGGATACTTTTTCGGAAAAGAAAAAAAAGTGCGGGTCAACACCATTTCGCAGTCTCCTACCCCGACAACTGCAGGACAGGGAGTGAAAGGGTTCGACGGATTCATCGCCTATGCGGACCAGATGTCCCCTCTTGGGAATGCAACCGGAATGGATTGTGCAAATTATATTGTAACCCTTTTCTCAGACCTGACCAAACGGGTTACGCTTCAAAACCTGTACAATGATGGGGGATTCTCCAACATGGGAGTCAGCCAGCAAGTCATGGAGGCATTTATAAAACAGCAGGAAGAATAAGTATTATTGCATGAGAAACCAGAGGCGCTGTTAAGGCGCCTTTATCTTTTTTTGGCCTTATATTGCTCCATGGATTTGACTTACTCTTTTGTGATCCCGGTTTTCAACCGTCCTAATGAGATCAGGGAATTGCTGGAAAGCATGTCGGAGTTGCGATTTTCCCGACCCTTTGAGGTTGTGATTGTAGAGGATGGTTCCACCTTACCAGCAAGAGAGGTCGTCAGCCATTTTTCTTCCAGACTCTGGATATCCTATCTACAAAAGTCCAATTCTGGTCCGGGTAGCTCTCGCAATTACGGTATGTTACGCGCCCAGGGAAATTATTTCCTAATTCTGGACTCCGATGTCATTCTTCCACCGGATTACCTTAAAAAGGTGGATGCCAGTCTCCGTCATGAATTCGTCGATTGTTTCGGTGGCCCGGATACTGCCCACGATGATTTTACCACAGTCCAAAAAGCGATCAACTACACGATGACCTCGTTTCTGACTACCGGCGGGATAAGAGGGGGCAGGAGGAAGGTAGGCGGTTTTCAACCGAGAAGCTTTAATATGGGCCTTTCCAGAGCGGCCTTTGAAGCAACCGGGGGGTTTGGCACAATTCATCCGGGAGAGGATCCTGATCTGGCCTTACGCCTGCAGGAAAAAGGTTTTAAAACGGTTCTTTTTGATCGTGCGGTGGTGTATCATAAGCGTCGCATCACCTGGAGAAGTTTCTTTAGTCAAGTCGAAAAATTCGGTCGTGTCCGGGTGATTCTAAATCGGTGGCACCCAACATCAGCAAAGATAACCTTCTGGTTTCCCCTACTTTTTTGCGCTGGTTTGATCATATCTCTGATCATGTTATTCTTCGGAATCTGGATTCCCATCGGGCTATACCTGTGCTATTTGCTTCTTCTTTTTGCCGACTGCCTCCGTACTACTGGGGACCCAAAGGTAGCAGGATGTTCCATGGCGGCTGCCCTGATCCAATTTTTCGGATACGGGTTTGGTTTCTGGAGAGCAACGTACTATCTTAGGATATTAAATCAGGATCCCAGACGGACTTTTCCACAGTTATTCTATGACAGTTCTACGAAAAATTAAACAGCAGAGGATCAGAAGAGGAAATATCAACACTTTTCTATTCTTCCTTTTTTTTGCCGTGATCATCTGGGTTTTTGTGCAGTTTTCCAAGCAGTACAATGAAATCGTCACTATTCCGGTTCGGTATATCAACGTGCCTCCTGATAAGCTGCTTTCGCCGGAAAATCCCAGGGAGATCAAATTAAAGATGGAGGAGAATGGCTTTACCATCGCCTGGTTTTCGCTGTTTCCGCCTACTTTTAAGGTCGATGTTAGCAAGGCTGCGGAAAGAAACGGGAAGCTTTACTACGTCATTGACGAAAACAGGTCGGATATTCTGGCCCAACTGGATATTGATTTTGAAGAGAACCAGTTTCTTAAGGATGCTCTTGTAATAAATTATAATAAAAAAGCGGAAAAAAAGCTACCTGTTCTGGTCAATGCCAATATTGAATATGCAGTGGGTTTTTCTTCACCAGGACAGGTAGAAATAAAACCCGACTCGGTGATGGTCAGTGGTCCCCAGGAGATCCTTGATACCATTTCTTCCCTGTCCACAACCCCTCTGGCTCTAAAAAAGCTCAGCCAGGATGCCCAGGGAATAATAAGTATCGATACCGCCCATCTTAATGGGATTTCGGTTTATCAGAATGAGGTGGCTTACCAGCTCGACGTGGAGAAGTCCACCGAGGGTAAGGTTACTGTTCCTATTGAGGTGACAAACGTGCCTGAAGGAATGAACCTGGTTATCTTTCCAAAAGAAGTTCTCCTCTTTTACCAGGTGAATCTCGAGAATTACAACAAGGTTTCCGCTTCGGATTTTAGTGTCGTTGCAGATTTCGGGGAAGCCGGGGCTAACCAGGATTTTCTGATCCCCAAGGTGGTAAAGAAACCGGAATTCACCTCCAATATCCGGCTGAACGAGAAAAAGATCCAATTCGTAATAAAAAAATGATGGTACTCGGGCTCACTGGTGGTATGGGAAGTGGTAAGACGACCGTTGCAGCCATTTTCAAAAAGCTGGGTATTCCTGTTTTTATTGCGGATGAGGCAGGGCAACACCTTTTAAATACCTCTGACAATGTTAAGAAAGCGGTGGTAAAACTTTTTGGTCCTGAGGTATACCAACACGGTACCCTGAACAGAAAGGCTGTCGCAGCGCGGGTCTTCGCAGATAAGAAACTTCTCGAGGAACTGAACCGAATCGTACATCCGGCAGTGGCTTCATCATTTGAAAACTGGAAAAAGCAGCAGAGGAGTCATTATGTAGTCTATGAGGCAGCCATTCTTTTTGAAAAAGGGGCCTATCGCAAGTGTGATTTTAACCTACTCATAACGGCTCCTTTAGATAAAAAGATACAAAGACTTCAGAAAAGAGATCAGTCCACCCTTGAGGAAATTCAGGCCCGAATGAACCATCAGTGGACAGATCAGGAAAAGGTCAAATTGGCCGATTTTGTTATTGAAAATGATGATCTCGAGCATACTCAGAAAGCGGTTGAACGACTTCATCAAATCCTTCTCAAGAGCGCATAAAACCGCGGTTTTCCTTGTTAACATTTGGTTAAATGGCTATAAGACTAAATGTTAAAATCATACTTTTGAGATATGAACAAAAAGATATTTTTTCTTTTGGTGGTTCTCATGAGCCTCTCATTAATAGGAATCATATTTGTTCAGGGATTTTGGATAAAAAACACAGTTGAGAGTAAAGAAGAACAGTTTTCCTTCAACGTAAAACAGCTGCTCAGGAAGGTAGCCACGGAAATAGAAAACAACGAACTGGAGACCTACTATTTCGCGATGCAGGATCTTGTTGATAGTATGGGGGTCCAGCCGGACAGTACGATCATAAGTGAGGTTTTTCAGGTGCAGCGTGATGAATTCTCGAATGAATTATATGTTTATTCTCAGGGGCTGATCGAGGAGGATTATAAATTGTCAACAGCTTTTCTTGATGCCTCTCTGGATACGGTGCATCTCAAAAAGTTGGTTAACACAAAAGTGTCCGACCTGGTGAAAAAAGATAGCCTCAGGGGCAATTCGCTAGGGAAATCGAGCAGAATTAACAGGATTTTGCGCATGAAGGACGTGGAAAAGGAATTCATACGATCTACTGTCAGTGAGTATACAAGCAAAAAACCCATCCATGAAAGGGTGTCCGAGAAATATCTGGAGGAGCTGATCAGGGAGGAGCTAAAGAACAGAGGCTTGAACACCTCTTTCGAATACGGGGTTTACGGAAATGGTCTTGCGACCAAGGTTCGCTCGGAAGATTTTGAACTGGATGCAACAACCACCTACAGGGTGCCCCTGTTCTCCAATGATTCGGGTACGAATGACTATCAACTTTTTGTGAATTTCACGGAAAAAAAGCAGGTGGTACTTTCTTCGATTACCCTGATGGCGGCTTTATCGATCATTTTCACGCTCATCATAGTGGTCGCTTATTCAAGTGCTTTATCCCAGTTGATAAGACAGCGGCAGATATCGGAGATCAAAACGGATTTCATCAATAATATGACCCACGAATTCAAAACTCCCATCGCCACCATAAACCTGGCACTTGATGCGATAAAAAACCCGAAGGTTATGCATGATCCGGCTAAAGTGGAACATTATCATCAAATGATCCGTGATGAAAATAAACGGATGCATGCCCAGGTGGAAAATGTCTTGCGCATCTCACGTCTGGAGAAAAATGAACTTGACTTAAAGAAAGAGCGGCTTGACCTGAACGAGTTAATTGAGGAGGCCATCACTCATGTTGAACTGATCATAGAGGATCGGCAGGGATATATCAAAACCCATTTTGGGGCCCTGGAATCGTTTATTCTTGCCAACCGGACTCATTTTACAAATGTTATTGTTAACATTCTTGACAATGCGATAAAATATTCCCCTGCGGATCCAAAAATCGATATATACACGGAAAATGTAAAGAATTACATCGTGATGAAGATCAGGGACCAGGGCTCCGGTATGACTAGACCGGTACAGAAAAAAGTTTTCGAAAAATTCTACAGGGAACATACCGGGGACATTCACAATGTCAAAGGGCACGGCCTCGGATTGGCCTATGTAAAACGGATCCTTGACGATCACCATGGAAAAATCAGCCTGGAAAGCGAAAAAGGAAAAGGAAGTACATTTATAATTAAACTACCACTAATATCTTAATTTATGGAAACTGAAAATAAGAAGATTCTGCTTGTTGAAGACGATCCAAATTTTGGAACGGTTCTGAAGGATTACCTGGCGATGAATGACTATGAAGTCACCCATGCCAAGAACGGAATGGAAGGATTCGAAAAGTTCAAAAAGGATGATTTTGATCTTTGTATCCTCGATGTCATGATGCCATACAAAGATGGCTTTACCCTGGCAAAAGAGATCAGGGAGAAAAATGAGGAAATTCCGATCATTTTCCTCACCGCTAAGGCTATGAAAGAAGATGTCTTGAAAGGTTACAAGGTGGGAGCTGACGACTATCTGAACAAACCCTTTGATAGCGAGGTTCTTCTGATGAAGATCAAGGCAATCATGCAGCGCAAGGCAACGGACAGCGTGGCGGACAGCAAACAATTCGAATTCCAGATCGGAGATTTTCACCTGAACTCAAAATTGAGGTTTCTCACCTTCCGCGATGAAGAACCGGCCAAATTGTCGCCTAAGGAAAATGAGCTTCTCCGGCTTCTGGCGCTACATGAAAACGATCTGATGCCCCGGGAGCTTGCCTTGACCAAGATCTGGAGGGATGATAACTACTTCACTTCCCGAAGTATGGATGTCTACATCGCAAAGCTGAGAAAATATCTCAAGAAAGACGAAAACGTCGAAATCCTGAATATCCACGGAGAGGGCTTCCGGCTGGTCATCAGGAACAAAGAAGAGGCCCAGAGTTAGCACTCGTATAAATTTCAGTTTTCAAAGAATAGGGACATTATCCGCGCCATAAGGGATAATGTTCCCTGTTTTTCGTTAACAATCTCTTTTAAAGCTCTTCTTTCTTCCTTTCCTATCTTTGTTCAATTATCTTCATGGAATGAGGAGAGTCCGAATATACCCTACCCTGAACATTGCCGACCTTAAGCGGCACCTTTTCGGATATACTTCTAGTGCTCAACCAACGCTGCTGTACCTGATTATAATATTCCTGGTCATCATGCCTAAAGTATTGTTTGGCCAGACCAGGGAAGATCAGGTTCCTGAATATGAATTTCTCTTTGGGAAATCTCTTCCCACCGTCCGGGCAACTCTTTTTCCTCCGTCTGCTAATACAGATGACTTGACAATTGCCATAGCCACAGATCCGGTTGGAAATGTGTATACTCTTACTTTCGGGAAAGGTGTTGAAAAACGTGACGCCGATGGAAATCTCCTGGATGGAAACTTTATCAATGGGCTTAACAGCCCTACTGATATTGCTGTGGATGAGGATGGGCTAATATATATTGCAGATTTTGAAGCAGCCGGAGAGGATTTTAGGGACAATGGCCGGATCTTGATTTTTGATAGTACTGGGACTCTGATAGAAACGATCTATACATCTTATTTCCGACCCATGGGAATTGCCGTCGATGAAGAAAATCTCTATGTAGCGGAATACAATGACGGAAAACAGGGTCCTGAAAGCACTCCTTCCGGGCAGGTCAGAATCGTTAATAAAACAACGGGGGTAGAGGAGGCCATGACCACGGCGGTGGAAATGCCCTTCCGGATCGCGGTGAATTCAAAAGGAGATGTGTTCGTGGCTCAGGCTGGCGCTGAGGATGAAGTAGTCATTTTTAACCAGGAGCTTTCGAGGATCGGGCAACTCGAAGGAGTCGTTTCTCCTGGAAGTATTGAAATCGACGTCTTCGATTATATACATGTGATAGAATATGCTGGACTTATAGATTTTACTCGGTTTTTGAACATGGAAACTAAAGAACTGCTTGAAATGGCCGAAAAAATTGACCAGGGTATCGAAGAAGAAAAATTTGGGATCAAAATTTTCTCTCCAAATCTTACCTTCCAAAAATTCTACAAGGAGAGGATTGATTTTCCAGTAGATATCGCTTTTAACTCCTGTGATCGGATGTATGTAAACAATGCCATGTTGTACGGAAATTCGACTTTTCTTGGCTATATTCCAGAAAAGATGGAGTTCGATCTGGAGATATACGCTCGGACACCTTCGGCAGATGTTACTGATCCAGTAGCGGCTTGTGTAGGGACTCATACGATCAACGTTCCTCCCGGAGAGACTGTAATTTTAGAACCTGATGCCTTAGACAACGGAAGTTGGGATCAGTGTGGAGAGGTGACGCTATCATTAAGCAAAGATTCCTTCACTGAGGAAGATGTAGGTCAAGTGACTACAATGCTAACGGTAACAGATGAACAGGGTCAGACATCGAGCTGTTCGGTTACGGTTGTGGTTAATGTTGAGGAAATTGCGGACAATGAAGCTCCAGTCTTTAAAAATTGTGTAAATGTTGAATTTTCTGCGGACCCTGGAGAATGTGGTGCCGTTGTCAATTTTGAGAAACCTCTGGCAACAGATAATTCCGGTGGTGTTGTCGTCACCCAAATTGCGGGGATGACTCCCGGGAGTTTTTTCGAGTTAGGAAGCCATCCTGTAAAGTTCGAAGCTAGAGATGCAGCAGGAAATGTCGCCAGTTGCGAGTTTCAGGTAATTGTTACAGATAATGAGGCTCCGAAGTTCACGACCTGTATCGACAACGAAGTTCATTATATTGAACCAGTCGACGGGGTCTACCGGGTTCCCGACTACAGAAATGATGTTTCTGTGCGCGATAACTGCACAAGTGTACAAGAAATTCGTTTGACCCAATCTATCCTTCCTGGAACGGAAATAACAGAGGGTACCTACATCCATATTTTCGCATACGATGAATATGGAAACGAATCAGTTTCCTGCTCGTTTGAAGTGGCGTTGTCTCCAGCAGAACCCAGTTTCGAATGCGCCTCAGCCGAAGGGGAAACCGTCAAGGTGGATGAGAACTGTCAATATGAACAAAGAGATTTTTCCCATCTCATCATAAACGAAAAGAACTTTGTCGATGGTATTACCACGGAGCAAACGGAGGTCCTTGATGGAGATACGCTGAATGTGAAGATCAGGGTATACCATGGTGAAGCTAATGATCCTGACAAGACTTTCATTGGGGAATGCGTTTTTGAGATTCCCGTGGTGGATCAGAACCTTCCGCAAATTCTCTCCTGTGACGCAAGTGAGGTCATCGTTTCCATGTCTTCAGGAGAAAGTTATGAAATCCCGGATTTCTCCTCCAGGATCACGGGGGCTGATAATTGTTCCTTCGAAATAGTCCAAAGTCCATCGCCGGGCACCAGGATCACAGAGACAGAGACGGTGAAGCTGTGGTTAGAGGATCCTGCTGGAAATCGCTCTTCTACGACCTGTGAATTTAAGGTTATTCTCCAGGAAAAGGAGCCACTAATGATCACTTCTTGTCCAGAGACCGATCAGCTGACATTAGGTGAGAATTGCGAGGCGGAACTTCCGGATTACACCCAGCAAGTCGAAACGGATGGGGAGCCTGTGACCTTAGCCCAGTTACCTGCGCCGGGATCTGTCATTACAGGTAGAACAGAGGTGAAGATTACGGCTACAGGGAGCTCAGGAGAGACAGACTCCTGCACCTTCTGGGTCGAACTGGAGGATGACATGCCTCCAGCCATAACCTGTATTACCGAACTTTCTTTTTCTTATGATCCGGAATTCGGTTATGAAGTCCCTGATCTCTCTTCGATGCTCGAGATCAGTGATAACTGTGGATTTTCAGTTCGTCAGGTTCCTGCTCCGGGCACCGTCATTTCCAATTCGCAGGAGATTGAGATAGTTGCCGTCGACATGGCTGGAAATGAGACGCTATGTTCCTTTCAGCTGAATCTGCAGGCAACCAGTTCCTTTTTAATCAACTGCCCTAAGGCGCAGACGGGATTTTTAGAAGAAAATTGTGCTGTGGAGGTTCCGGATTTTCGGAGCAAGACACAGGTAACAAATCCTGATGCGGTCGTCACTCAGAACCCTCCACCTGGAACGCTGGTAACCAGCAGGACCACGATTGAAATCATAGCTACCTCAGGAGACCTCCGGGCAACCTGCCAGTTTGATTTTGAAGTGGTGGACAATCTTAAGCCGGAGATATCATGTACGCCGATTTCTATTAATCTGGATGCTGAAGGGACAGCTACTATTACTCCAGAAATGTTGGCTCAATTTGAAGACAACTGCGGTATCGTCCAGGCGGAAGTGTCCAAATCCAGCTTCACCGAGGAACACCTGGGAAGTCAGCCTGTGACCGTTACCGTCAGGGATGCTGCAGGAAATGAGAATCAGTGTGTGACAACGGTTCAGGTGGAACCTTACGAAGGTATTTCTGAGGGTTTCAAATGCCCTGAACCCACGACGATAGCATTGAAGTCAAACGGGGAACTCAATATTTCAGTTTATTATCCTGGAGAGGCCGAACTGGAATTCGAAATAAGCCAAAGCCATTTTACCTGTGCGGATATCGGTACCCACACCCTTACGATAACCTACACTGGAGATTTTAATGGAACTTGTGAGGCCGAATTGACGGTTATCGACGATACGCCACCAGAAATAGTATGCCTGGAGGAGTACACGCTGACCCTCAATTCTGAGGGAAAAGCTGTAGTTAAGGCGGAGGACCTCCTGAGCAAGGCTTATGACAACTGTGGAATTGCTGATGCTGTACTGAGCAGAAACGCTTTTTCCACCGCCGATATAGGCCAGCAGGAAATCAGCCTTACTGTAACCGATCAGTCAGGCAATGTGAGCACCTGTCTGGTACCACTACAGGTACGCGCCTATGAAGCCAGTCCGGATCCCTTTACCTGTGTTGAGGCTCTGACCCTGGAGCTGGATCCAGAAGGCCACGCAAAGCTCAATCCGAGAGATCTGTTCAGTGGGGGGGCGAGTGTACAGTTTTCCGTTGACAAAGAGGAATTCACCTGTGAGGACCTTGGCACCACAATAGTGACCCTGACCTATTCCACTCCGGAAGAAAGCGGGTCTTGTCAGATTCCGGTTACGATAATAGATCCTGAAGAGCGTTGCAACGCGGGACCTGTCGAGCCACCCCTTGAGGAAGTTTTTTTATTGCTTTATCCAAACCCCAACGAAGGAATATTCAATATTACGGGAACCCGCAAGATCATCCTTGAACGTGCAGAAGTTTTTGATGCCAGGGGCAGGTTTCTTTTTGCGCGAAAACTCGAAAAGCCCGACGGACCAAAAATGGTATACAGGTTTGATCTTACCGAATTCCAATCAGGGGTCTATACCATAAAACTATATGCTAAGGACGAGATCTTCATCCGTCGGGCTATCATTCGGAATGAGTGATTTGCTCGTGAATAAAGGCCAGGATATCCTCATCCGGGGTTTCCGGTCCGAACCAATGAATACCAGGCTCCTTTCTGAACCAGGTTAATTGTCTTTTAGCAAATCTTCTCGTATTCTTTTTGATCTCCTCAACAGCCTTTTCCATAGTCCATTGACCCTCCAGATGGGAGAACATTTCCTTATACCCGACAGTATTTAAGGCGTTGAGATGACGCCTCTTGAAAAGCCTTTCCGCTTCCTTCTGCAGACCGGCAGCCATCATGCCGTCTACGCGCCTGTTGATGCGATCATAGATGAGCTCCCTGCTCGCCGTCAGGCCTACCTGGATGGTGCTAAAGGGCCGGGAGGAATGTTTTTTTCCTCTAAAGGAGGAGTAAGGTTTCCCTGAACTGCGGCAAATTTCCAAGGCCCGGATCAACCGATGAGGATTTTGTAGATCAACCTCCCGGAAATAATCCGGATCCTTCGTTCGCAGCTCTTCCTGGAGGGCCCTAATCCCGCTTTCCCGGAATGCCCTGTTGAGATCTTCCCTGACTCCGGGTCGGGGTTCTGGAAAATCGTCTAAACCTTTGATTACAGCATTCATATAAAGTCCGCTGCCGCCGACCATAACGGCCACGTCGTTTCGGTCGAAAATTTCAGAAAGGCGTTTCAGCGCATCCCGCTCATAGTCACCCACTGAATAGTCCTCTTCTATAGAGATGTGCTGGATAAAATGATGTTTTACACGTGCTAGCTCCTGGGGAGTGGGTACTGCAGTGCCGATAGCCATTTCTCTGTAGAATTGGCGGGAATCTGCTGATATAATCTCAGTTGAAAAATGTTCTGCCAGTTTTACTCCTAGAGTGGTCTTGCCAATGGCCGTGGGCCCGGAGATCGCTATCAGGAACTTCTCAGTCATTAAGGGAATTTCCGCAGTTATGGCAGAATTTTGCATTATCAAGATGTCTCGACTCGTTGCAGTGGGGACAGACCTGGGTATTCAGGTGTACTTGTTTTTCCGACATCCTTTTCGAATACTCCGCACTGACGATTCCTGTTGGGACTGCTATGATTCCATAGCCTGTGATCATGATAAGGGAAGCGATAAATCTTCCCAATGGGGTGACGGGATGGATGTCTCCGAAACCTACAGTGGTAAGCGTTACAATACACCAGTATATTCCGGTTGGAATACTTGTGAATCCATTTTCCGGACCTTCTACAAGATACATCAAGGTCCCCAGGATGAAACATAACACCACCACCGCGAAAAGAAAAACCAGGATTTTTGGCCTGGAGTTAACCAGGGCGTTTTTGAGTTTGACTGATTCTCCGACATATCTGGTGATCTTAAGAATCCGAAATATCCGGAGCAATCGCAGGGACCGAACAGCGAACAAGAAGTTGTGACCTCCCCCGAGGAAGGCCAGATAGGTGGGTATGGTAGAAAGAAGATCTACGATCCCGTAGAAGCTGAAGATATATTTGGAAGGCCTGCGGATGGCGATGATCCGGAGCACGTATTCTATGGTAAAAATAATGGTGATGATCCATTCGGCTGCATAGAACTCCCAGTAGTATCTTTCATTGAGGGGAGGAATGGTCTCCATAATGACCAGGGCGATGCTCAGGAGAATTACAAGGAGCAGGGCAATATCAAAGAATTTTCCTGCAGGAGTATCCGCTTCATAGATAACTTCATGAATCTTAGCTCTCCAGGATTTCGTTTTGGTCTGCTTCAAGATCTGTTTTTTCCGTGAGGGTAAATACTAATGTGGCAGAGGTTTCAAGAATTTTCAAAATCCCAGTCATAGGTGTATCACCTTAAGCCGGTTGTTTTTTCTGAGGTAATTCTGAATGATATGCTGGGCATCTCGATCGCTTTTCATCGGGGTTATGATCGATTTTATAATATCCAGATTATTCAGCTGGTGGTTCAGGTTAAAAAATCCTATACCCTTGAAAACTCCTTCTTCGACCAAAAGCGCACTCTTCTCATCCAGGTCTCTCCCTTTATCGATCACGAGCATATTCTGGGACTCATAACTGTATTTCCTCAGAACTTCCTCTACCCGGAGGTTGTACTCCGTTGCCGGTTCCTGTCCTATACAGGCACCTGCGCAAGTCTTCAGGCTGTGATTAAAACAACTGCCTTCCCCTTTTTCCAGACCCGACAAGAGCCGGCACAGATCATGTTCTTCGACGATTTTTTCCAGCATTTCCCTTGCTTGCTGATGATTGATAAAGGAGGTGATGCTCTTCCGGCGCCGGTCCGATTTTCCGATTCTCAGGGTTCGGTAACCGCGGTGGTCTGTCGAGGCGTATAAGGCATAGGAGAAAATCGACCTGGTAAGGGCCTTATTGTACTTTGGCTTCACCTTTTTGATTTCCTCGTTCTCCTTGAGAAGCGCATTTAGCTCATTGCCGGTAGCCTCATACGTTATGGATGAAACCTCCTTCTGGATTTCCATCGATTTTCTGTTTTCGCTGGTAAAATGCTGGTTGACCCGTTTCCTTATATTCTTACTCTTGCCGATATAGATGATGTCTCCATCTGCATTGTGAAAGTAGTAGACGCCGGTTATTTGAGGAAGTTTTTCCTGGAGGACCACCAGTTTTGTGTCCAGATGAATCCTCGGGGTGTTTCGGACGGTGCTTCTGAGGATTTCTTTCGAACTATCCTTGGCCAGGAGCATCTTAAACAGCTTTACGGTAGCCTGAGCGTCCCCTGTCGCTCTGTGCCGATCACTCAGGGGAATTCCAAGAGCCTTCACCAATTTTCCAAGGCTGTAAGATTTATGGCCAGGGATCAATTTTTTTGCCAGTTCCACCGTGCACAAGCTCTGCCTTTCGAATTCATAACCCAGGCGCTGAAATTCAGTGCGGAGAATCCGGTAATCAAATTTTGCGTTATGCGCCACGATTGTCGCCCCATCTGTGATCTCCACTATTCGTCGTGCAACCTCGTAAAACTTTGGAGCATGTCGCAGCATTTCGTTATTGATTCCTGTCAGTCCGATGACGAAGGGTTGGATCGGGATCTCCGGATTCACCAGGCTGATGAACTGATCCACCACACTATGTCCGTCGAACCGATACACTGCGATCTCGGTTATCCCTTCCTCATTGTATTTCCCCCCAGTAGTTTCTATGTCTAATATCGCGTACAAGCCTATTCCTGTTATTTGTATTTTCTTTCCCCAAAGATACTGGTTCCCAGGCGGATCATATTACTACCGCTCTCCAGTGCGAGCCGATAGTCCCCACTCATTCCCATCGACAGGATCTCCAAGGAAGGATTTGATTTTCGAAAATCATCAAAAGTAGTCTTTAAAAATCGAAATTCTTTCCGGATTTTTTCCTCCTCCTGTGTTAAAGTTGCCATGCCCATTAAACCTGTGATCTGCACATGTTGCATCTGGCGATATTCTTCTGAATCCAGGATCTTTTTTGCCTCACCAACTTCTATTCCGAATTTTGATTCTTCCTCTGCTATTTTTATCTGGAGAAGACAAGGTATTTTTCGCTGTTGGGCCCCTGCCTGTTTCTCTATTTCCCTGAGCAGTCGCCAACTATCCACTGAGTGTATAAGATCCACAAAAGGGGCGATGTATTTGACCTTGTTTCGTTGAAGATGCCCGATCATATGCCAGGAGATATCCCGGGGCAGCGATTCATGTTTCTCTACCATCTCCTGAACCTTATTTTCTCCAAAAACCCGCTGTCCCGACTGATAAGCCTCCATGATCTCCTGTGTCGATCTTGTCTTGGATACACAGACCAGGGTTACACCTTCGGGAATTTCTGAATGTATCGCTTGGATACTTTCTGAGATATTCATTTTAAGGATTTTTAGAATTCATAAATGATGAGGCCGGAACGCAGTTTTGGTTCAATGCAGGTGCTTTTCGGCGGCATCGTAAGCCCCTCATCTGCTATCTGTTTGATTTCCGCAATGGTAAGGGGAAGCATTCCGAAACCGACTTCAAAAAGGCCCTGATCCACCGCTCGCTTCAATTCGAGATCATCGGTTTTTCCCGGAATATACGAAATCCTATGGTCATTTTTAAGGTCCTCGATTCCAAGAAGCGGCTTAAGAACTGTGACAAACAGGATGTAAGGATCCAACCTGCTTATCGGATCCGTAAAGTCATACTTGGTCTTACGGAGATAAAGGGAATAGAATTCCCCATCGAGATACATTGAAAAATGATGTTTCTTTGAGGGACGGTAGAACTCTTGTCCTCGGTTTTCTATTCGGTACCATTGGTCGAGCTGTACAAGGAACTCTTTTTTGGATCTACCGTTGAGGTCCTTGACCAGCCGATTGAATTCATGTAATTTCAGGTTGCTCTCAGCGATCAGGTAGCTCAGAAAATAATTGTAGGGTTCCTCCCCTGTGTGATGGGGATTGCTGTCCCTGGATTCCCTGGCCAAAAGCCAGGATGAGGCGCTGCGATGATGCCCGTCGGCGATATACACGGATTGCATTTTGGAGAACTCCTCCCGGATTCGGGATATCTGGGATTCCTCCTTAAGAACCCACAGGTAATGGGTGTCCCGGTTCAGGGAGGTAAATTCATATTCCGGTCGTTGCTGCATGGTTTCCCTCAGGACCTCCTCGATCCTGGGATTGTCGGGATAAGTCAGCAGAACCGGTTCCGTATTGAAGCCGACGGTTTGCAGATAATCCTTAAAAAGCTTTTCGCGATTCGAAAGTGTATCTTCGTGTTTCCTGATGACATTATTTTCGTAATCCTCTGCACTGGTTGCAGCAATGATGCCGCAGAAGGATCCACCCCTTGATTCCGTTTTATAAACGTAATAGGCAGGAACTGGATCCTGAATGAAAATCTCATCCTCCTTAAATTCCAGATAGCGGTTCCTGACAAGTTCGAACCGCTTCTCCCCGGTGATCTCCTGCTGAAATTTGTAGCCCGGGTTGATAATATGCAGGAAGGAATAAGGGTTGTGTTCGAGCTGGAATTTAAGCTCCTCCACATCGTATTCCTGGTAGGGGCGTGAGGGAACGAGCCCGACCTTCTCCCTTGAAGGACGTACCGCCTGGAATGGGATTATTTTTGCCAAAGAATTTCTGCGTTTGAATTAACTGAACTGAAGCGAGACCTTCTCGGCTTTCCGGGTTTTGGAGTAATCATAAAATCCCTCTCCGGACTTCACCCCGAGCTTTCCCGCCCGAACCATATTTACCAGCAAGGGGCAGGGGGCATACTTTGGGTTCTTGAAACCCGAATACATGACCTCGAGGATAGAAAGGCAGACATCAAGCCCGATGAAATCAGCCAGCTGGAGCGGGCCCATGGGGTGCGCCATTCCAAGTTTCATCACCTGGTCGATTTCCGACACTCCTGCCACCCCGTTGTACAATGTTTCTATGGATTCGTTGATCATAGGCATCAGGATCCTGTTGGCAACAAATCCGGGATAGTCCTTTACTTCCACTGGTTCCTTGTCCAAATCCCTGGAAAGCTGCATAATCTTGGCTGTGACCTCTTCCCCGGTGCTGTATCCCTTGATGATCTCCACGAGCTTCATGATGGGAACAGGGTTCATGAAATGCATACCGATTACCCGTTCAGGTTGAGAAACCACGGACGCGATCTGCGTAATTGAAATCGAAGATGTATTGGATGCCAAAACCGTATCCGGGGAGCAAAACCGGTCGAGGTCCTGGAAAATGGAAAGCTTGAGCTCCAGGTTTTCAGTAGCGGCCTCTACCACGAGATCCGTGCTTTTCACTCCTTCTGACAGCGTGGTGAAGGTAGTGATCCCGGATAGGGTCTTCTCCTTTTCGGCTTCTGAAATCCGCTCTTTGGATACCATCCGATCCAGATTTCGGCTGATGGTGTCCATGCCGCTTTTCAGCCGATCTTCCGAGATATCTATCAGGTTGGTTTCGTATCCGAACTGGGCAAAGGTATGGGCAATTCCATTTCCCATTGTTCCTGCCCCTATTACTGCTATTTTTTTCATGATCAGTTTACTTGAATGAGTTGATTATTCTTTTGGCCACTGACAAAGCCCGCGCTCCCTGCTCCAGGCTTACTACGGGTTCCGTGTTGTGCGCTATGGCGTCGGCAAAGGAGTGAAGTTCCTCTAAAATGGCATTGTGCGCCTTTACCTGTGGATAATCGAAGTAAATCTGTCTTTTGAGACCTTCGGCATTCTGGAGAATCATATCAAAATCTCCAGGTTCCTCCGGGGCATCTTTCATTTTTACCACCTCACACTGCTTTTCCAGGAAGTCGATGGAGATATAGGCGTCCTTCTGGAAGAAGCGTGTTTTCCTCATATTTTTCAGTGAGATCCTGCTCGCCGTCAGGTTGGCAACACAACCGTTCTTAAATTCGATCCGGGCGTTGGCGATGTCGGGGGTTTCACTGATTACAGAAACGCCACTTGCCATGATATTGGTTATCTCTGAATTGACAACGCTTAAAATAATGTCGATGTCATGGATCATCAGGTCGAGCACCACGGGAACATCAGTTCCCCTTGGGTTGAATTCTGCCAGCCGGTGTGCCTCGATGAACATCGGATTATCAATTCTATCTGCGGCAGCGACAAAGGCTGGATTAAATCGTTCAACATGCCCTACCTGGCCTTTTACTCCCTGCAGCCTGGCCAGCTCTACCAGCTGCTGTGCCTCCTCTACAGTGTTTGTAACTGGCTTCTCTATGAAGAGATGTTTTCCAGCGCTAATGGCCTTTTTACCGGCTTCATAATGGGAAAGGGTAGGGGTGACCACATCGACCACGTCCACCGCGGCAATCAGCTCGTCGAGATCGCTGTAATAGGTATACCCGAATTCTTCTGATACCCTGCGTCCAGCCTGCTCATCCACGTCGTAAAACCCCTGGAGCGTATACCTTGGTGACTCCTGTAAAAGTCGGAGGTGGATCTTTCCTAAATGTCCTGCACCAAGGACGCCAGCTTTCAGCATATTGGGATGTTTCCCACAAAAATAATATTTCTCGACCTAAAGCCAAGACATTTTGAGTGCAAAGGACATCCTGGTGACCTTGATTTCCCTTTATCTTCCGTAATTTTGTGAAAAATGGCAGCCGTGAGAAAGGATACACTGAAACATCAGGGGAAGAGACAGCAACTTGTAAAAACTGTCGCGGCAAAGGGGATTGCTGATCAAAGGGTGCTCGAAGCGCTTGGAAAGGTCCCCAGGCATCTCTTTATGGATAGCGGTTTCGAGGATCATGCCTATCAGGACAAGGCGTTCCCGATAGCCGCAGATCAGACCATTTCCCAGCCGTACACCGTCGCTTACCAAACGGAGCTTCTTGACATTCGTCGGGGCGATAATGTTTTGGAAATAGGCACAGGCAGTGGATATCAGACAGCGGTGCTTTGTGAGATGGGAGCCAGAGTGTATACGATAGAAAGGCAGCAGGAGCTCTTCAAGAAAACAAAGATTTTTCTGGCGAAACTCGGGTACCGTCCCAGATATATGGGGTTCGGAGATGGATATAAAGGACTTCCTGATTACGCTCCCTTCAGCAAGATCATTGTCACGGCGGGAGCTCCTGAGGTTCCCAGGGCATTGCTGAGCCAACTGGAGGTCGGCGGAAAAATGGTTATTCCAATAGGGAGAACCCTACAGGTCATGACGCTGTATGAAAGAAAGTCCAGGTCAAATTTCGAAAAGACAGAATTCGGGGAATTCCGTTTTGTGCCTTTACTGGAGGACAAGAATTAGTTGTTACCGGAACTCTTTTTTGATCCTGTTCAGTTTTACCTTACTCTCCCTGTCCTTTATGGTTTCCCGTTTGTCATAGAGTTTTTTTCCGCGGACCAGGGCAATCTGCATCTTGGCCAGCCCCCGCTCGTTGATATAGAGCCGTAACGGTACGATGGTCAGTCCGGAATTCCGGACCTCTTTCTCCAGTTTTCTCAGTTCTTTTTTGGTCAACAGGAGCTTCCTGGCGTGTTTCGGATCATGATTAAAATAGGTGGCATGGGAGTACTCCTGAACGGTCATATTGATCACGAAAAGTTCCCCACCTGAAAATTCGCAGAAGCTCTCAGCAATAGATGCCTTACCTTCCCGAATGGATTTGATCTCGGTTCCGGCCAGCTTGATCCCTGCAGTATATTTATCCAGAATTTCGTATTCAAATCTGGCTTTCCGGTTCTTTATGTCGATCTGTTGCTTCATTAAAGGCAAAAGTAGGAAGGTTTTAGCTAAAACTAGGGCTGATCATCTGCATTACTTCCAAATTTCCAAATAAAACGTAGTTTTGACGTCTAATGATCAATATGAGGTACTGTTATTTGTTGTTCTGCCTATTACTGGTAGTGTTGAGCTGTAAAGAAAAAAAGACCGATTCACCTGGGGAGGAGCTTATTGGAAAGGCCATTGAGGTGGCGGGAGGTGACCTCCACGAAAATGCAAGGATCAAATTCCTCTTCCGGGGTCGCCTTTACGAGAGCCAGAGAAACGAAGGGAATTATAGCCTTACCCGGCAATTCGAGGATTCTTTAGGGCTAGTACGTGATGAGCTTTCGAATCAGGGATTCAAAAGGTTCAGAAACGGGAAAGCCATTGCATTGCCCGATTCTTTGGCCTCGGCTTACAGCGAGAGCGTAAATTCGGTACATTATTTTGTTCAGTTGCCTTACGGGCTACAGGGAAAAGCGGTCATCAAAGAATTGGTCGGACAGGATTCCATCGAGGGAAAACCTTATTACGAAATTCGGGTTAGTTTCATGAAGGAAGGTGGGGGTAAGGACCATGAGGATATCTATATGTACTGGGTCAATCAGGACAGCCTGACTGTTGATTTTCTCGCCTACAGGTTCTATGTCAATAACGGCGGGATCAGGTTCAGAAAAGCGGTTAATCCACGATATATTAACGGAATCAGGTTTGTCGACTATGAAAATTACCGGCCGCGGGACCTGGGTACACCGCTTGTTGAACTGGACGAACTCTATGAGAAAGACAGCTTGATCAAGGTCTCCCAAATCGAGAACAGAATCCTGGAGGTTGAGATCCAGGAAGAATGATTACCGTTTGGCCTGAAATTCGAGAAGGATGATCTGATTCATTTGTTTTCCCAGCGTATTGAAATTGTTGTCTGATACCAGAATTATACTTCTATTGCCGTTTTCCAGTTTGGGACCGAAGGTCATACCTTCAATATTGTCTATGGTTTCCTGGCTCAGATACTTTTTTGCCCATTTGAAATCATACAGCAGCTGTTTTTTGGCCGGATTGTAGAAGTTGACCCTCAGGTTTTTCTTATTGAGGGTGTTGGTCGCCAGTCGCGCATCAACATCGAAGATCCTGATCGTATTACCTTTAGTCCCATGACCGCTGGCAAACCCCCGCTCTAGAACCAGAAACCGATCCGGAGCATATTCCAGGAGATCTGTCACTCCGTTTACAGCAAAATAAAGCCAGGGGATTTTGGCTATAGGTTCAAGCAGATATGGAAACTGCCTCACGGGTTCTCTGGATTCCTTATTGATCCGCGTAATGCGGACAGGTGATTTTGTCCTGATCAGTTTAGCCTTTGGCCCATCTGCTTTTAACGGCAGTTCCATAGCCACCCAGTAAGCCTCCTGATCAAAGGATTCCGCTAACCCTTCGAGAGTCCCGTTATCGCGGGGTCGTTCGGTGCCGGTGGCCAAAAGATTTTCGGGAACTTGGTAGACCTGACCAAGTTGTCCGGTTCGCGATACCGAAAATACCATGGGATTTTTCAGCTCTTCCACGTTACCTTCACTGGTAACAATGAAGCCCTGATCTTCGATGGCAATATCCTCCAGATCCAGATGGGCCTCTTTCAGGATCGAATCCCGTTGTGGAATTTCGATGGAATGGTCGATTGTGATCGAATCGATCCTTTCCCCGGAAATAGAAATCTCTGCAGTGTAAATCCTTGGATGACCAGGATGATCGCTGACAAGAAAAAAAGTACCGGCTTCATAGGCAATACCCGAAAGTCCTCCAAATTGAAATCCCTCGTGCTGCAGGTCACCAGGAAGCACATGATCATCCAGAAGTCTCACCTGCACATTTCGGGTCTCACCGACACGCGAACTTTTGCATCCCAGAAGACTCAGGGCGAGAATCAGTAGAAAGCATATTTTTTTCATAGGAACCAAAAATAACAAAAACTTAAGATTACGATAAGGAAATTTGGCCGTCTCTTTTAACGCTAATGGCTACCTTTAAAAGAACCAATAAAATCGATGTTATGAATCAAGATCAATTAGAAGGAAAGTGGAAACAAATCAGGGGGGAGTTTAAGCAGAAGTATGGAGACCTCACTGATGACGACACCACCTATACCGAAGGAAAATTCGACGAAATGCTGGGCCGGCTTCAGGAAAAGACAGGCCGAAACAAAGAAGAATTGAAACGGGAAATAGACAGGTGGTAGTTTCTTAAAACAAAAAAAAAGCCGGAATAAATGGACTGAACCCCAAAAGTTGGACGGTTAAACAAATTTCTAATTATTAATAAT
>CAMPKA010000002.1 GCA_946887075.1 uncultured Salinimicrobium sp. | reverse complement strand
ATTTTAAAAGATATCGAGAAAACACAGACAAAACCAACGCATGAAATGATCCAGTTACTATTTACTGAAAAACCTTCCAGGAAGGAAATACTTGTGGAGAAAAAACCACCCCTCCTGGAACGGAATTCAAAGCCTGAAAATAGCTTGATCAAAAGAACAGACGCAAATGACGATTAACCTTTTAAATCTCTAAGTAAATGTATCTCACCATCTCTCCACAAAAGCTTTCCCAGAAATCTACCAATGGCATAAAAAGTTTCTCAAAAATTGAGCATCAACGGCATTTTAAAGAAATTAATAGATATGTCCTGGAGGATGGCCAAAAAAAGGTACAGCAGAGTTTCAATGAAGACCAATATTTGATATTCCCCTGTCCCGAGGAGGACCAGAAAATGGTACACCGGTGTCCCAAGGAAGATCAAAATTTGGCACACCCCTGTTCCGAGGAGGACCAGAAAATGATACACCGGTGTCCCAAGGAAGACCAAAATTTGGTATACCCCTGTCCCGAGGAGGACCAGAAAATGGTACACCGGTGTCCCGAGGAAGGCCAAAATTTGGTATCTAATATAAACACTTATAAACATATAAACATTAAAAAGAAAAATAAACCAGAAAGCGAAAAAGAGGTTAGTGATTTTTTTAGATCAAAAAAATGGAAGACTGTTGAAGGTCAAAAATTTTTTCACCATTACCAATCCATTGGTTGGAAAAAAGGAGGAGTAACTCCCTTGACGGATTGGCAGGCAGCAGCAGAAAGTTGGATTTTAAGAGGAATGGAATTAAAAGCTTTGGAAGTTCCCTCAGTAAGAATGAGAATCCGTTGTTTAATACCATTTGCTACTAAAGGTAAGGATACGCTTGAAGAAAAGTTAAAGTTTGTTAAAAGGGGACCTATTCGGTGACCAAAATTTCCACCCACTCTTGAAGCCCAACAAATACAGCCGGTCATGCAAAATCGGTCGTTCCCTCCGACTCCACTTTATAACCCAGTAAGCCTTGTGTTTACTGGGTTTTTTGTTGTAAGGTGACATTATGGGTGACAATTTAACTTTCCCAGATTAGGTTTAGAGCTTTATTCATATAACTGAAACCATATTCAAACAAACTTCGTTGGACATTTTACTAAAAGAAAGAATGTCCTGAGGTTCAAATTATTCTAATAGGTCTTCATCAGAAACATCCAAAAGCTCCCTCAGTTCAATGCCTGATTTAACAATGGCTGTCACGTTTTTTACAATAGTCGTGCGGGAATTGCCCAGGCTTTTTGAGATTTTGCTGTTCGAGATTCCTTTATGCTTCATTCTGATGATCTCTGGCATCATAACTGATCCTATTGGTTTGTTAGCCATATTATTTCCCATTTGAACATAATATAGTCTCTTTGAAACCATCATCGGTCATCAGCTAATTTGTGAAGATCATTTGAAATTCGATTCATTTTCTTTCCTGAGATGGGGGCCAATCCTCTTGTATACTGTCTGAATAGGCTTTGCTTAATGCCGGCATACTCAGCAAATGCAGTCTTATTGAACACATTGAGGTAGCTAAAAAACTGCTCTAAGTCTACTCCAAAGTTAATTTTCAGGTCGGTGATGGAGAGAGCTGTTTCTTTGCATTCCTCCATGTACTCAAGGTGGTCATTAATTACTTCGTACATGTTTCTCTTCACTTCACCTAAGGTACTGCCTGCGGTAGTTAGGCCGTCAATCTCCTCCCGCATTATGTGTATACCATGTTGGTGATTCATTTTTTGTTCTTTCGATTGTAATGCAGTTGTATCAATCCTGTTTCAAATGTTCTTGCTTTTACAAAATCGAGTATTTGTTCAGGGCGCCCGTCTTTAAATAATCTTGTGCCATTCCCCAGCAAAACTGGAACGACCGAGATAATTAATTCATCAATCAAGTCATTTTTCAATAATCCATTAATTACTTCTGCTCCACCATCACAATATATGTTTTTTCCGTTTTCAGATTTAAGTTGCTCTACCAAATCGATCAAGTTGCCTGTGTAAAAGGTTGTTCTACCAACATTTGGTCTTGAGGTTCTGGTTATAACATATACGTCTCTTTCACCATTGTCGTAAAATGATGATCCAATTTCCTTAAGGACATAATCATAGGTTTTTCTACCAATAATCAAAGTGTCAATTGTGTCCGTAAATTCTTTATAACCATAATCTTCACCTTCTTTTTCTACGAGTTTTAGGAAACTCAGATCATCATTAGGTTTTGCAATGTAACCGTCTAAACTCATGGCAATAAAAAGTAATATTTTTCGCATCTGTTTTAACTTTAAACAACCATTCAGGCTTTGGATGAATACCGCATGTTAAAGCAGCGATGGAGGAAGTCCTGTTTTCCGACTAATTCGAGTAGTAGGATGTGTATGGTCATAATAACAACACTTGAATGGGATATCCAACAAACTGCCATTTTCACTTGAGGTTTATTTATGTTCAAAGCATTTGAAAGCACCTACTGTTTCATTTTCTTTTGGTTAAATCCCTATTTAATCGCTTGCTTTGAAAAGCTTCATTAGGTGTTTACCGTTTCACGGGAGATATCCAGGATAGCACTATATTACAGTTACTTTAACCGTCAAATTGTACTGTAATACTTTGTTGGCGGGTCATAGAATCACGTGTATTGGGCATACCTTATCACAGCTTGCGATAAGCTACTTGTACTTGATCTTTCAAAGTGGCACAAATTGAACCGTTACAGATTCTTAATAGTTTTCGTTCTGAAAAACCTTTACAGGTTAAGCTGATAATCCTGATTTTATGGCTTCAACACCTTGGAATCGCTTGGAAATTTACTGAAATTCTTGGAAAGGAAATAACACTCCACTCCAACAACTTTAACTTTGAATTAGGCTGGCAGATGATTTCTTCATTTATCTCTTATGAACTCTATTTAAGTGGATTCAATTCATACAGCAAATATCTAGGCAGAGGTCACTATTTCTAAGTCCTGTTAACCTCCTCCAGTTCACTGCTCCTGTTCTTAGCCTGGAATTTTAGACCCGAGCTGAAATTATATCTAACGGAGAAATTGACATACTGGGTCCTGAAGTCCTGGTCAAAATCGTTGATGTTATCCCCAATATCTGTGCTGAACTTGAGCCTGTAGCTTCCAAAAATGTCATTAACGTTAAGACTCACTTCCAGCTTATCTTCCAAAAATGACTTTTTTAAACCGGCGTCCACCCACCACATCGTGTCGATCAGGTATAAGCCTGATGCCTGCGGACTTCGGTAAACTCCGCTGATCTCCATCTTAAAATTGTTAGGCAGTAATATGTTGTGATTGGTCTGGAACATATAGAAAACCTGGTCATTTTGAAGTTGCATTTTGTCCACAACCATGTTGTACTCATTATACGAAAGAATGAAGGTGTTATTGGTGTCCCAGTTTTTCATGATTTTTAGGGGAGCGATTGCTGTGGCGCTGAAGTTTTGAGCATCATCAACGTTTCCGGTAGTGTAAATTGTGGTTGCAGTCTCCTCAACGAGAATCGGCAATTCTGAAATAACATCTTTTATGAGCTGATAATTCAGGGCAAGACTATAGGTTTTCTTAAAGAGTTGGGTAATTCCAATGGAATGAGTGAACTGCGGCCTCAGTCCGGGATTTCCCTGTACATAAGTGTAGGGATCACGGTAAGAAATAAACGGGTTAAGGCTTCCGTAATTCGGACGCTGAATCCGCCGGCTATAGCTGTAATTAATTCCATAGTTCTCCGTAACCTCCTGCTGTAGAAAAAGGCTCGGGAAAAGATTAAGGTAATCCCGTTCATTGATCTCTCCCGTTGTAAGAGATTCCCCCGTAGAAGAAGTGTGCTCCGCCCGCAGACCAGCCTGTACCTTAAAATCCTCGGTAAGTTCTGAATTCATATTCACATAAGCGGCCAAAATATCTTCATCATAAAGAAAATGGTTTGTCCGGTTGGGATCCAGGACCAATCCGTCATTATTGAAGTAGAATCGCGAATCGTTATCTGAAATAACCCTACTCGCTTTTGCACCAACTTCAAGTTTTGGACCAGCGGAAAAGACCTTTGTATAATCTACTTTTCCGGAGTAAATATCAAAACCGTTCGGGGTGTTGGTGTAAAGAAAATCCTGCCGAGTCGGCTCAGCTGAAGAAAGATCATCATAATAATTATAAAAATTGGATTCTCCCCTGTTGGTGATCTTTACAAAATCCAGATCTGCAGAAATACTTGAACCCAGGGTGTCAAGCTTCCCCAGGTAATGCAGGTTTGTCATAAAATTTGAAAAAGTATTGGCCGAAAAATTATTCGCGTCGATGTACATAACCGGATCATTAGGAGTCGATCCCAGGTAAGTATCAGTCAAAAAATCAGATTCCAGATCATTAGTTACGTAATAAACTGTGGCTCCAACGCTGTGATTCTTATCGATTTGATAGTCGGTGCCTATCCTTATGGCCGGGGGGCCTTCTACAACATAATTTCCTTCAGCCACCTGGTCAAAATAAGTAGTCTCCTCTCCAAAAAAGATTCTTGTAAAGGTAGCATCCCGTCCTCCTACGCGGCGGGCCATGTCAAGGTTAAGAAAAGAATTCCAGTTCTCGGTTTTGTAGTTGATCCTCCCACCCAAGGAGTAACCATGTTGCTTTCCGTTATAGCGATAGCTGGCATTGACATTCCCATTTATCCCGCGTAGAGCGTTTTTCTTCAGGTTAATGTTTAAAATTCCTGAGGAGCCTTCGGCGTCATACTTTGCCGAGGGATTTGTGATGATTTCTATGTTTTCAATATTCTCCGCAGACATTCCTTCAAGGAGATTCCGAAGATCTCTTGCCGAAAGATAGGTGAGCCTGTCATTGAGCATGACTGTCACCCCTGAACGACCATTGAGCTGAATATTCCCTTCCTGATCTACATAAACACCAGGGGCTTTCGAAAGAACGTCATAAGCAGAGTTTCCGGCCGCCAAAGCTGTACCCTGAATACTGACCACTATCCTGTCCGCTTTCTGAATGATCGTTGGTCGCAGGGCCTGAACAGTAACTTCCTCCAGCTCGGTAGATCCCGGACCCAGGGCTATTTTTCCGAGGTCCTGTTTAGGATCCGAGGCTGTCAGCCGAATATCAGAAGGCGTTTTATCTGCGTAGCCCAGAAAACTCGCTGTAATATTATAAGTGGATAATTCCAGATTTGAAAAGTGAAAGCGGCCGGTGTCATCCGTAACCCGACCACCAACGGGCTGCTCAATACCCTTTTTGAAAAGTGTTACGGTGGCGTATTCTAAAGGTTCTCCCGAAATGGAATCTACAAGTTGGCCTCTGATCTCTCCAGTAGTCTGAGCTGCCAGTGCAGTGCATAAGAAAATAAATAGGCATGTAATAATCGTTCTGATCTGCATAAAAATTGATTGATAGATGAAGGGATTAAATAAGAAATGTTACTATAAAGACCTGCTTTTTCAAGAGAAGTTACAGTTATGCATGAAAGAAATCTTCCTGGCGCCTTTTTCCTTTATTGAGAATGGCTGCCTGTGTCTTTTTGATAATGGTTTTTTCTTTCAGCAAAGGAGTAACTTAGGTTTGGAATCCGGGTCAGAGGTTTTTACTTGGTTTTTCATAGGAGTCCTGGTTATCGTTATTCAGTTCGAAGATTCTTTACAGGATTAGACATTGCCGCCTTTATTGCCTGGTAGCTAACGGTCAGAAAGGCGACAAATAGGGCGAAGACGCCTGCAGTAACGAAGACTTCCCACCCAATATCAATCCTATATGCAAAATCCTGTAGCCAATCCCTCATAAAATACCAGGCTACAGGAGAGGCAATTAGAAGGGCTATAAGAATTAGTTTCAAGAAGTCGCGTGACAGTAGCATCACGATTCCGCTTATACTGGCCCCTAATACTTTTCTGATTCCTATCTCTTTGGTTTTGCTTATTACCAGAAAAGAAACCAGGCCATAAAGCCCGATACAACAAATGAAAATGGAGATAAAGGAGAATGCCTGAAAAATTTGAAAATCCTTTTTCTCCTGCCTGTATGATTTTGCCAGGGTCTCATCTATAAAGGCCATTTCATACACATTTTTTGGATATACGGTTCTCCACGCAGATTCGATCTTCGACAGTGTGGTCTCCATATTTCCGGGATAAATACGAATACCTGCAGCATAATAGAAATAAGGAAACGGGGTCAATGCCACGGGAGAAATATCCTCATGTAAGGAAGATGAATGGAAATCTTTTGTCACACCAACGATCGTGGGCCTCATGCTGTTCAGTCCGAGTTCAATCGTTTGACCGAGTGCCTTTTCAGGATCCTGAAAACCCAAAAGTCTTGTCAGAGCTTCATTTACCACCACAGCGCTTCCAATGTTTTTTTCTTCGGAAGGAAGGAACCATCTACCGGCAACCATGTCCATTTCATAGGTGTCCTGGTAGGTACCATCACTGGGAATAATTTTAGTGGTATATTCTGAAGTGGCGGGAAGCTGCGGAGCTGTCATGCTTACTCCCAATCCACTGCCGGAAATTGGCGCACCAAGGGCAAACGTGATTTCTTCTATTCCTGGCTGTGTCTCAAGAATACTTCGGAATTTTTCCCTTTTGATACTATCATTTTCGGGAAGCCTTACTTCAATTACAGCCTCTTTATTAAAGCCCAGTTCCTTGTTCTGAAAATATTCCATCTGGCGCGAGATAACCAGAGTGCAGATGATGAGCGCGATGGAAGTGGCAAACTGGAAAACCACCAGTCCCTTTCTAAATACTACAGAGGATTTACCTGGAGTTATTGCCCTGTTCTTCAAAGCCTGAATAGGATTAAATCCTGAGAGAACAAGTGCAGGGTAAGCTCCTGAAATAAAGGAAATAACTAGGAGCAGAAGAACCAAAAAGAGTAAGAAAAGCGGCTCTAATAATAGATTTACAACCAGGGATTTTCCAAGGACCGTGTTTACCGTTGGCAACAACAGGATCACCATTATAAATCCCACCGCGGTCGCAATGGTGGTTACGGTGAACGTTTCCAACATATAATGTAGGAAAAGCTGTTTTTTAGAAGCCCCAATAGTCTTCTTAATGCCGACTTCTTTTGATTTGGTAAAGGCATGGGAAGTTGAAAGATTGATATAATTGACACAGGCAATTAGAAGAATAAAGCCCCCTAGCAGCATAAGCATAGTCAGGTACTTTGGGCTAACGGTGTAGGAAGGATTATTTTCTTCAAACCTTGGGTCAAAATGAATTGCGGATATTGGCTGAAGTGACATTTTAAGATTATCTGCATGTTCAGAAGCATTTTCTCTTGTAACTATTGAATTTAATGCAGCTTCCACAATTGCGGTATCCTGTTGCTCCTGTAGTCTCACATAAGAATATCCACTTGCTGTAAAGTTGAAACTGTTTATGTCCAGACCTCCTAAAAAATCGTCATTAAGAGTGGAAAAGGAAATGATCATCGAAAATGGTAAATGACTGGTAGCGGGCGGATCGCTCACGATTCCCACCACTTCAACATCGGTTTTATTATCGATATTCAGGAGTTCTCCTATCGGATTCTGTTGGCCAAAAATTTCATTTGCCTTACTCTGGGTAAGAATAACCTGTTTCGGATGATCCAGAGCGGTTTCTTTATTCCCTGCTATCCAAAAATCGTCGACTTCTTTAAAATTGAGTACTTCAAAAAATAAGGAATCTGCAAAAATGACATTTTCTTCAATCCAGGGTTCCCCATTGTCATGACTGATCTGAATCTCATCAGAAAAATGGATCTGCGTCACCTTTATTCCCGGCTGCTCTTCTCTGAGAAAACGTCCTGTGGGATAAGGAACCGCCGCATCATATTCAACACCGGTAGCCCTGTTATTTTCACTAACTACCCTGTATATGTTGTCACTCTGAGAATGAAAACTGTCAAAGCTGTTCTCATACAAGGCAATGAGACAAAGAATCAATACTGCAGCTACACCCACAGATAATCCCAACAGATTTATGAACGAAAAGCTCTTATGTCTAACAATACTTCTGAAGATTTGTTTGAACTGATGTTTTATCATTTTGAATCTCTTTAGATGTTTTCCACAAAATTCATTTTAGCCTGTTGGACATTTTTCCGGAGTTACTCCGTTTTTTATTCTATCAGAATGAATGCTATTCCCCGGGTTTCCTCATGTCAGCTTTAACCGCATGACATTCCAGAGCTATCAGTCGCCTTATTTCCCATTACATTCTTTTCTGGGCGTTTGGTGTTATTCTGTTCTTAAGCTTTTTACAGGATTAGCGACTGCCGCCTTAATGGCCTGGACGCTTACTGTCAACAAGGCTATGCTAAGGGCTGAAAAACCGGCCAGCGCAAAAACCCACCATTTTATATCGATTCTGTATGCAAAATCCTGTAGCCAGGAGTTCATTAATAACCACGCTATTGGGGAGGCAATAACAAAGGCTATCAATACCAGTTTCAAAAATTCGTAAGATAGGAGGTGCACGATTCCTGTTACTGAAGCACCTACGATCTTTCTTATTCCTATTTCCCTTCTTCGTTGTAGTGTGCTGTAAGACGCGAGGCCTAAAAGTCCAAGACAGGATATAAAAATGGCCAGTATAGAGAAATACAGCACCAGATTTCCAAATCGTTCTTCTGCGCGATACTGCCTGTCAAAAAATTCATCGAGGAAGTAGTAATCAAAAGGTCTTTCGGGAATAAATTTATTCCACTCCTCTTCCAATGAGGCAATTGTTGATTTAATGTTCCTGGAATCTACTTTGACGGCAAGTAATTGATTCCTGCTGGGTTCAATGCGCATGGTCAAAGGTTCTATTTTTTCTTTGAGAGAAGTGAAATGAAAATCCTGCACTACCCCTATTATTTTTCCCTCGCGGCCCCACTGTTTGAACCTCTTGCCAACAGCTTCCTCAGGAGAACTGTACCCCAATAGTTGAGCTGTCCTCTCATTTATCACCATCGCTTTTGTGGTATCTGTAGCAAAGTCTCTTGAAAAACCTCTTCCGGCTACCATTTCAAGATCAAACAACGGGATGTAATCAAAATCCACGAAATAAAGATCAAGGTTGGCTATCTGCAGGTCCCCTTGCTTGTTCTCTAGTTCCGAATACGCAGCGGAATTTCCGCCCCCGGGGACGCTGGATCCAAAACTGCTTCCCAGAACTCCGGGAATGTTTTCAATTGCTTCCTGCATGGCTCCCTGTGAAGGACCAGGATTGGTTTGCAGCACTACAACTTGTTCCTTGTTGAAACCGAGTTCGGTGTTCCGCATAAAATTCATCTGACTATAAACGACCAGAGTTCCTATGATAAGTACAATGGAAATAATAAATTGACTCACTACCAAACCTTTCCTCAGTACCACTCCCTTCCTTCCTGCTGAGAACCTGCCTTTTAATACACTAACAGGTTTAAAGGAAGACAGGACAATTGCAGGATATATTCCGGCGAGAAGACCGAGGCACAAAGCGACCGCAAACAAAAGAAAAATGTATGACGGATAAGAAAAGAGATTTTCAGCAACTATTTTTCCTGCTATCTGGTTAAAGAAAGGTAGCAACAACTGCACCAGCCCCAGGGTAAGTAAAAAAGCGATGATGCAGACAATAACAGATTCTCCCAGGAACTGAAGACCCAATTGTCTTTTCTGAGCCCCAATCACCTTTCTGATTCCTACTTCCTTGGCTCTTTCTACAGATCTCGCTGTGGTAAGATTGATGAAATTGATGCAGGCGATGATCAAAATGAACAAGGCTACAAAACTGAAGACATAGACATTATTAATGCTGCCTTCGATTTCCCCACCTCTTTCGGAATGAAGATAAACCTCCTCGAACGGTTCCAGGAAAAGCGTCACGAACATCTGCGACTCTTTCATTTCGGTTCCCGATTTTTTTTCAAGAAAAGCAGGAAATTTTTTCTCCAGCTTATCGGGATCAGTACCGCCCTCTAGCAAGATGTACGCTGAGGCACCATAATTTCCCCATTGCTCGTCTACCCCTTGATACAGATTTTCAGTGAATGTAGACATGGAGACCACAAAATCGGCCTGAATTTGCGAATTCACCGGTATGTCTGCCATTACTCCCGTGACTTCTACATTATGTCCGGCTTCAAACATCAGCAAGGATTTTCCCACAGGGTTTTCATTCCCGAAATACTTTCTTGCTGTTGTTTCAGACAGTACGACTGTAAAGGGTCTTTTCAACACTTCATCTTTATTCCCCTGGACAAGCTCAAAATCAAAAATTTGAAAAAAAGCGGAATCCGCTGCGATCAGATTTTCTTCGTTGAATTTGAGATTATCCTTTCGCACCAGCGCCTCGAAATTCATTATCCGGACGTAGGATTCCACTTCAGGAAATTCTGTTTGCAGGTTAGGCGCGACAGGCCAGGCAGGAATATCAGCATCAATTACTTCCGACGGGGTCTCAATATCTGCAACAACTCTGTAGATGTTGTCGCCTTTGCTATGGAATCCGTCATAGCTTAGTTCGAAACTCACGTATAGAAAAATCAGGAAACCTGCCGCTAGACCTATTGCCAGACCGGAAATGTTCAGAAGTGAAAACCATTTATGACGCCATAAATTTCTGAAAGCAATTTTGAAATTATTCTTTAGCATGATTTTTATATTGATTGATGAAGAACCCTTGTTAAACGAATAATAGGATTGCTGTACCGGTGGGAAACCATTTTGTTTTTCAGTTTTTGTTCAGGCACCTCTTTCAATTGCTCGTCAATTCTGTGCCGAAAGCACAACTGGTTGTATTTCAGGATACTATTTTTCCGTACAAGTATAAAAGTGTCCTGTTTCGGACACTTGATGTTCGGTTTTAAGACAATATTTAAACGATCATAGAATCCCCTTGATTCTTTATGCTTATCAAAATGAAAAAGTCATGATCATTGGACGACCTTGAGGAGGTGCTCGTTACACTACAGATATTGACTAGCCCGAAGGTAGGTCGACAGCGTGATATACAAAGCTTCAGCATATTGAGACATTTCACATTTTCAATCGCGTCTGATATACCAATCATAAACTTATGTAGCTTTACGGGAACCCGTAAACATCCTGTATTACAGTAGCTTAAGTTTGAATGAAAAGCTATTTATTATGGGGTTTCGTTATCAAAAAAGGATCAACCTTGGCAAAAGTTTAGGGTTGAATATCAGCAAGTCAGGCATCTCTCCGAGCATTCGTACTAAAATTGGATCGATAAGCTCAAAAGGCTATTCTGTAAGAACCGGGGTTCCCGGAGCAACCTACAGGAAAAGCTTTTCCAAAAGTTCCAAAGGTGGATGTGTTCTAACCCTTCTTGTTTTCATAAGCCTCACTCTCACCAGCATTTACATTTTCATTTAATCTTTAATCATATGAACAAATTCTTTATCCCCACAGAGCTTAAGAGTCATTTCTTACGGTTGTACCAGATGGCACTATCTGATGATAATTTTGACGTCATAGAGCTCCAAATGCTTTACCAGTTCGCAGACGACAGAGGAGTTCCCAAAGGTGAACTCGACAGACTTTTGTTGAACCCCGTGGATCACTCCACCTCAATACCAAAGGATTTATCTACTCGCATTGAATATTTATATGACCTCGCTTCTATGATTCTCGCAGATGACATCATTACTGAAGATGAAAAGAACACCCTGAGGAAGTATTGTAGGAAATTTGAATTTTTAGAGGATAATATTGAGGAACTGGCAGATTATCTCTTGGACTGTGTACAGAAAGGGGTGAGTAAAAATGAAATTATTAACCAACTTCATGGATAGGTATGGAATCAATAAAGAAACTTTTTAGTGTTAAAACTACTCCTGTTCACCCTAAGCAGGTTCTGGAAGATCCAGATGACCGGGAACAAATAAGGATTACCTACTATCAAAGTGGTTTTGCTGCGTCAATTAAGGCATCGGGAAAGCCTATTGTCCTCCAGGCATGTTTCCAGAATTTGTTCAGCAGTTTTGAAGATCAATGCCGGAGGCAATTGGCTGAACAGGAAAAGATAAAACAACCGTACAAAGAAGAACAGGAAAAACTACGTACAGAATTAAAAAAACTGGAAACAGGCTTAGGAATCTATGAGAAAAAGGAAGCAGATGTTACTGAATCTATTGAAGCGGTTAGAAAAGAAATTGTAGATGTGAAACACAATCCTGGAAATTATGGAGTAGATGCAGATAAGAGACCCAAAGCCCAATTCTACATCGGCCTATGTGTTCTTTTGCCAATTACCCTTTATCTCCTGGTTTTTTACGTTTCGGCATCCTATTCTGCGTTCTTCAAAGAATTTACTGATGATGTGTTGACAGCTGCAATTTTTGATAAGGACGCCTTTAATAATGCCTTTAATGATAGCTGGTTAGAGGGATTGCTGGTAATAACCATCCCTTTCGTCTTTATGGGACTGGGGTACGTGATCCATATGATGCAAAAAGGTAAAGGTATTATCAATGTAATTAAGTTAAGCAGTCTTCTCGTAATGACCTTTCTCTTTGATGCTCTTCTTGCTTATCAGATCGAAAAGAAGATTTACGATTTCAATAAGACACTCAATTCTCCTCCCTATGATTTAAAAGTCGCTTTATCACAAGCCGAATTTTGGATGATCATCTTTGCCGGGTTTGTGGTCTATATCATCTGGGGACTTGTCTTCGATTTTATAATGAAAGAATATGAGAACATTGATAAGATTAAAGTCTTTATACGAAACAAGAAAGAAGAGATCACCAATCTAAAGAACATCAAGAGTGATATAGTTCAGAAAATTGAAGATTTCCGCCATAAATCATCCGAGGTTAATGGCAAAATCTCAGAGATACAAGCCAGAATTGACGGCTTTATTTTTCCTATAAAAGAATATCTATTATACCACTGCCAATACAAGGAAGGATGGTTCCAAGCCATTAATACAGAAATAGCCTTGCCCACCAAACAGAAGGATGAACTTCTGCACGAGTGTGAAAGGGTTTCCACTGATTATCTTTCTAAGATGAATTTGGTAGACCCTGACTTTCAACATTTGATCTACTCCAAAAATTAAATAAACATGATCTTTAAAACCTCTAGTAAAATTTTGTTGCTCTTAATGATGGCTTTTAATATCTCATGTTTAGAGGATGGCCACCGAAAGAAGCCCATAACAGAAAAGACGCCATTGGCTTCTTCCAGCGCAACAGATAATGGCAACCTAAATATCACTTTCCTTTTGGATCTTTCCGACAGGATTAATCCTGAAAAATATCCAAACCCCGCAATGGAATATTACCAAAGAGACGTGGCTTACATTGCATCTGTTTCCGAAGCCTTTAATGCTCATTTGTCGAATAAGAAGGTAATTCAGATGAATGACCGAATACAGTTATTTTTTGAACCCGAGCCTTCTAATCCTGAAATCAATTCAATTTCTGAGAATCTGAAATATAATATTACAAAAATGAATGTCTCTAAAGAGATGTTATCAGAACTTTCCAACAAATACCAGAGGGAACCACTTAAAATCTATGAATTAGCTATAAAAGATGACGAATTCGTTGGCTCTGACACGTGGAGTTTCTTTAAAAATAAGCTCAAGGATTATTCCATAGAAGAAGATCATAGGAATATACTTGTGATCCTGACCGATGGCTATATGTATCATGTTGACAATCTCAGAACAGAAGGCAATAAAACGACCTTTTTAACTCCGGAATATATCCGTTCAGTCAATCTAGATTCGGCGGATTGGGCTATTAAATACAGAGAAGAAGAATATGGTTTCATACCGGCCACTGAAAATCTCCAAAATCTTGAAATTCTTGTTCTGGGGATTAATCCAGATCAAAAGAATGAGTATGAAGGAGAAATAATCAAAAAATTCTGGTCCGATTGGTTTACTAAAATGGGGGTTGAAAGGTTTGAAATCAAAAGTGCAGAACTTCCATCAAACATGGAGAAAATCATTTATGATTTTATTCTAAAAACGTAGTCTTTATGGTTTTGAATCGATTTCTTCCAGTAGTACTGTGCTTGATAACGGGGGTATCCTGCAGTAATCAAGAAACCCGGAAGATACCTGCAGACGTTATACTTAAAGGTGAAATCCCAGAATCCATTTCTAAAACTGATGAAGGAGAAGACGAGAAAATCCTTTTTCAGGCTAAGGTAATCGAAATTGTAGATGGTGATACAGTAGAAATTCTTTATCATAAGTTACCCCTCCGGATACGAATGAAACATATCGACGCTCCTGAAAAACGTGGGAGTCAACCGTATGGGAATAAAGCAAAATCTATACTTTCCGGTTTATGCTTTGGTGAAAAAGTGACCATTGTTACGGAGGGTGATTTTGATATGGGAGGTCGGTTGATTGCTGAAATCTACAATTCTGAAGGTACCAATATCAACAAAGAAATGGTTCGATTAGGATATGCCTGGCATTTTAAAAAATATTCTGATGATCTGAATTATGCTGGTATAGAAAAAGAGGCGAGACAATCAAAGAGAGGTTTATGGCAGAATAAAAATCCAGTCGCCCCCTGGGTTTTCAGAGAATAATAAATCGTAAATATTAATTCCTTACCGTCAATACAATTGAAAAAATTTTGAGAAATCCCACACCCTTACCTATGAAAAAAATCTTTTTCATCATTTGTCTGGTGATGCTGACCAGTTCCACGACAGAGTTTGTACAATTAACCTCTAATCAGGATGTATTTATTTGTGACAGTAGGACCGGAAAAAAATACCACTTCACCAAAACTTGCCGTCGTTTAAATGCATGTAAGGCTCCAATAAAAAAGCTTTCCTTAGAAAGCGCAAAAAAAATCGGAAAAACCCTCTGTGGATGGGAAAACTGAATGAACAAGTTTGGTATAGCTCCAGGGGGGGCTGTAAATAAAACCCGGTCCACCCAATCGATTTCTCTTTTACAGGTTTGAGGAGCTGGAGCATTTAAAGCCAGCGGTATTCTATTTTCAAGTTTAATATAAAAGGGCTGGATGGTGAGACTCCAGTTTCGCAAAGCAGCTGTCGATTTCTCTCCCTGGTAAGAAACACTTTTTCTAAAAATTTTCCTTTCATTTTAACGGAGGGGAAAGACCTTTTCATTTCTCTCGATTTGAGATTCGTTTTGGCTGAATATATTTATCGATCATATACTCCGAGATCTCCTTCAAAGTTTTTCCTGTTTCAGGGTTTATCCCAGGAGCACTGAAGAAATACAACTCGTTGTCATGCTTGTCATACCAAACCACTGGCTTTCCATTTCTGAAAAAGGTTGTGGTATCACTTACCTGTATTTCTTTAAAATTTTCCAGTAGGTAACGAATCCTTGGCGTTTCTCCTGCTTTACCTTTACATGGAGTTACCACATAATGATCTTCTGCCCATATCATGCATTCTTGGCTTCCACGAGAATACCCCCAATACCACGCTATTAAAGGTAAAATAATCAATATACTTACTAGTATCGACCAATATTTCTTGTGGTACTCAGGAACTACTTTTACCTCATTTTCTTTATAAACTTTATTTCTATTATTCAGTTGAAATTCTTCATTCACAGATGAGTATTCTTTGAAATCTTTATACCCTAGAAACCGGGCCAGCTTATCTTTCTTTTCCATGTTAGGCTTGGATTCTCCATTATAGTACCTCTCCAAGGTTTTTACAGATAACGGGTATTTTACTTCTTCTGACAAGAAATCTGCAATGTACTCTGCCCATTTCCTGAGACTTTTCTCCCCAGACTCTTCTTTTGCCCTTGAAAATATTTCCTGTAAAAATGGGTCCATGATATCCAATTTGAATGTTTCAAAAATAAAGAATTATTTCTAACTGCCTCAGAATCAAGGGTAGATTACACGCGCCAGCCTTATAATTCCTGATGTCTCTTAATTGTCCCTAAGATGTCTTAAAAGTGTCTCTTCATCAATGGCTCTCTCCACACATCTTTGCCATGTAGTCGAAAGATGATTTTGCTTGCAACCATAATCAACGCGCAACTCTCGATTATCTGAACAATCAAATCGCCTCTAAGGATCAACGGGAAGTAATTCTTCACTGGCATTTGATTTTCAACTTCCCAATGTACTCACAGAATGGGTACCCCAATTATGGATTGTCATAAAAAGAGGAGAGACACTCTGGACATCCAGTTTTCCAAATTTAAAAACAGAAAAAATGAGAAAAGTAGTATTCATGTTATTTATTCTTGGTGCCAACCTTACCCTTATCTCCTGCACCGACCAAAGTTTGGCAGAAGTAGAGGAGCAAAATCCGCCATTCTATGCAGAAGGCGACACCACTGGTGGAAATGGTGGCGAAGATGGACAGTTGGATCCACCGCCCGATCCCCCCGGGAGCGGAAATTAGCCTATTTTGAAGCCGCTTTAACAGCGGCTTTCTCTTTTTTGCTATTTTGCCCCTGATGAACAGATTGTTTCTCCTCCAGCTTCTAATTACCACCTGTTTGGCCAGTTGTTCTCAGAACGAGAAACCCCGGCAAAAGGTACGCTCCAGGACTGATGCGGCATATCGCACTTTTATGGAAGCAAAGGCTGTTGCCGATACTGATGAAAAATTGAAGTTGCTTTCAAAGGCAGCAAAAGAAATTGACTCCCCCGAAGACACGTTGCTAACTGAAATTCTCGATTACCAAATCTACTATCACGATTTAAACAAAGCATATGACAGTTCTCTGTACTACGCCGACCAGATGATCGAGAGAGCGGAAAAAGCAGGAGACACTGCAATGTTAGCAAAGGGATATTACCGCAGGGGGCGCATTAATCTTTACCGGAATGACCATCTCGGAGTACTCCAGGATATGTTCCGATCTAAAAAATATTATTTGCTCATAAAGGACAGTATAAATGCGGGAAAACGGCTCGTGGAACTGGGTATCGCTCAGTTGAGACTAGGGGATCTTTCAGGAAGCCAGGAAAGTCAGGTCCAAGCTCTCAGGCTGCTTGAAAACTCTGATGATTCTGTTTTTCTGGCAAGTATCCATAACAATTTGGCTACTTCATACAGAAAACTTGATGACGCGGATGAAGCAATTGACGAATATGAAAATGCCCTCAGGTTAGTCAGCTCGAGACACGATAGCCTTATGATCCTGAACAACATTGCCAATATCTACAGGGAAAAAAAAGAATACCAAAATTCTCTTCGGATTTTTGACTCCATTCTTCCCTTAGCTGCGGACCTGCGTTTGTTGAATCGAATAAAAGATAATTATTACTTTACCCACTGGCTTCACAGTGGAGCAAATATCGAGGATTCCCTGAAATTTATTATGGAATCGAGACAGCGATCAAATGACCTTACCGGGTTACTTTCCAGCTACGACCATCTCATTCGAATAAATATGGAAGAGGATCCTAAGGAAGCTTTAGAGTATGCACGGGATTATTATGATGTTTCACGAGAAGTCAAAAGCATACCTGATGAAGTAAAGTCTTTAGCCTACCTGATCCAACTTTCACCACCTGGCGAAAACAAAAAGTACTCCCTGGAGTATATCCATCTTAATGACAGCCTGTTGGCCGCCCGTTCGAGAGTAAAAAACTTATTTGCAAAGATCAGGTATGACGAAGAGCAAAAACTGGAAGAAATCACTGAGCTCGAAAGATTGACTTCGAATCAAAGACTTGAGCTCCTGCACAAAAGAAACCAACGGAATATCGCCATCTCAGCCGGAATCCTGCTCCTGGGTGTAGGTTTCTTCGTTTACTATTTTCTGAAACAACGTCACAAAAAGGAAAAGCTAAGGGAAGTACATAACACCGAGGCTCGTATTGCAAAGCGGATCCATGACGAATTGGCCAATGATGTCTATAATGTAATGACCCAGTTGGAAAACTCAGAGGGCCAGGGCAGAGAGGATACCCTGAATAAATTGGAAAGTATCTATTCCCGAACCCGAAATATCTCAAGAGAGAATACTCCGGTGAATACCGGCGCTAGCTTTAGGGATGACCTTCAGTACATGCTGTCCCACAGTACTCCTCGACATTCCCGGATCTTCTTGACAGGATTTCAGGATATTTCCTGGGAAGAAATAAATCCCGAAGCCAAGGTTATCATTTACCGAGTGCTTCAGGAATTGATGGTGAACATGAACAAGCATAGCCAAGCCACAATCATTAGCCTCAATTTTTCCAAAAAAGCCTCAGAACTTCGTATTACTTACAACGATAATGGTGTGGGGACTTCCACAGAACATCTAAAAAATGGCTGCGGCCTTGAAAATGTGGAAAACCGTATTGTTTCTATTGGAGGGACTTTTAATTTTCACCCCGGTAAGGAAAATGGATTTTCCGCTAACATTTTAGTTCCTGTGTAATGTTCAAAAAAGTACTATTAGCTGAAGATATTGATGCGGTCAACACAGCAGTAAAAGAATTGCTATTGAACCTGGGGGCGAAAGAAGTTATCTATGCGCAGTATTGTGATGAAGCCTACCTCAAATTGAGGAAGGCTTCCCTGAATAATGTTCCTTTTGATCTCATCATTTCAGATCTTTCATTTAAACAGGACCATAGGGAAGAACAAATTTCTTCAGGAGAGGAACTAGCTTATAAAATTAGAGAGGAACTGCCGGATTCTAGGGTAATAATTCATTCCGTAGAGGATCACCCGGGTCGGGTTAAAAAAATTCTTCCCCATGTGAATGCATATGTGTGCAAAGGCAGGCATGGACTGCGCTACCTCAAACAAGCGATTGATTCGGTTTATGAAGGAAAGGATTACCTTTCGCCCGACATACGCAGATCCTTTGAGCAGCAAAATATCAAGGAATTGTCAGAATACGAAGTGACTCTCCTTCGGTACATTTCCCAGGGCTATACTCAGGACGACATCAGTGAAGAATTTAAAAGCAAAGGAATAACACCATACAGCAAAAGTTCTGTAGAGAAAAAACTGAAAGATCTTCGGGAAGAATTTGGAGCTAAAACCAACCCTCAGTTATTGAGTATCATAATCACCCTCCAGCTCATTTGAAGGTCCCATTTCAGGGAGTAGCATCTGGCTCTGGCGCAGAGACTTTATCAAAATTATAAAGGTTTCCTTTACCTAGTTATTCTGGATTTCGTAGCAGTTTTATATTATAGATTCCCGCGGTACGTGAATTGGCCAAGGCTTCGAATTTAAGTACTAGTTTTCCATCGCTTTTCTGTACAAGACCTTTAGGAATCTTATAATTTTTAGTAAAAAATCTGTCTCCCTCTTCCCCCTGAAAAGTCTCCTCTGCGATTACTGTTCCGTTGATAAAAATTCTGAACTGACGCCCGCTGTCTCCTCCAAAGTAGGTTACTCTCAGCCTTCTGGCCTGTTTATCTTTGTCCACCATAGTGTAACTGAACCAACCTTCGGCGTCTCTCCAGTGGCGATTCCTGTGAACTCCGATTTGTGAATCTTCGCTTTGGATGAAATGATCAGCCTCTGGTTGTTGCTCTCCCGGAGCAACTTCATCAATTGTTAAGGCTGCCAAAATTTTTTCTTCCTTCTCCTCCTGCTTACGCTCATATTCAATTCGCTGAATCTCATCCATATTTGCCAATGGAAGATAAACGACATATCTGGAATCGTGAATCTTGTAAAATGGGATAAATTCCAAATTTTCAAATTTTGAGGGGTAGATAACCTCAGCAGCAGAAAAAGTTAGCCCCTTTCCTGGGATTCTCTGGATTAGGTTTTCAACGTTCTCTGTCTTATCAGATATAAAATAAGGCATTTCTGTCAGGGGAATTTGCTCTCCTGCCGGGATATGTCCTCCCCTGCTTGCATCGGCAAACAGACCCTGTAGATCCTGACTTCCAGTTTTTGCAGCAAGGACAACAGGACCATATTTCAATGCCTTGAAGTCCGACCCATCAGGAAACCTTTCTGAAGACAAATGCATCGGCAACTCAACCTTTATGCTGTCACCATCTCGCCAGATCCGACTAATTGACAAGTAAGTTCCCGGTTTCCCTTCTACTTTAGCTCTTTCACCGTTTACTGTCACCTGCAGCTTTCCTGGAGAAACCCACCTCGGATACCTTATTTTCAGGTTCAGTCTTTTTGGTTCCTTTGTATCTACTTCAAAACTGGTGAACTCCTCTTCAGGAAAGTTCGTCTCCTGCGTGAGTGCGAAGTCTTTTTCTTTCCATCTGACCGTCGAGGGAATGAAGAGGTTTACGTACAGATCTTCATCAGTATGTGCGTATATGAGCTCATTATACTTTCCATGGTTCTCAAGCCCGGATCCAACACAGCACCAAAAGCTGGTTTCCGGCTGAGAATATACCCGGTAATGGCCGGGACGCATAGGGGTGAAATAAACAAAGCCTCCTTTCTCAGGATGCTGTGACGAGAGAATGTGGTTATAAAGTCCCTTTTCATAATAGTCGATATACCTCTCAAGTCCTTCGGCTTTAAACAGCCTTTTGCTCAGCTTAAGCATGTTGTAAGTGTTACAAGTTTCGGGGCCTTGAACACTCTCGATCATAGTAGAAAAGTCCGTTTTTGGATGAAAATGCTCCCTAACGCTGTTTCCACCAATAGCTACTGTACGTTTGCCTGTCACATTTTCCCAGAAAAAACGGGCGGCATCGTGATATTTCTCCTCTCCCGAAACCTGGGCAACAGCCTCAAAACCAATCACCTTCGGAATCTGAGTATTCGCATGCATTCCGTTCAGGGGGTCTTTCTCCACGCTGAGAGGCTCTAAAAGAGCTTCATGAGAAAAATCTTTTGCCAAGGCCAGATATTTCTTTTCTCCTGTTAACTTGGCCACATTAGCAAAAACTTCATTAAGTCCACCATGTTCAGATCTTAGCAATAACTGAATTTGATCATCGGTCAGGCTATCTGTCATATTCAACATCCAATCGGTGTAATCGACAAGCATTTCTTTAGCCAACTCACTCCCAGCGTGTCGGTAGGCATCATATAATCCTGCATAAGTTTTGTGAATATTGTATAGCGGCACCCATCTCCCATTCAGACTAAAGCTCGCTGCCTCTATATTCCCTTCGGAGATTTGAGTCCATAGGTCCCGGCTTCCTGGCACCCCTCCGATGTAGCCGTTCCGGTTCGCATCCTGAACCCGCTTCAACTCTTTCAGCATATAATCAAGTCTCTCCAACACTTCCTGATTTCCTGTTGAAGCATACATCAGCGAAAGTGCAGTCAGGTAATGCCCTGCAATATGACCGTCCAACCCCGAGTTTTCCCAATTGGGATAAGTTTCGGCCTTCGGCTCAAGGCCTGCCTCCCGAAGGAACCGGGCCAACAGTCGATTTGGCTCTAGTTCGAGAATGTAATTCAGGTCGACCTCTCTTGCATTCTGAAAAATACTTTCTCCCAATGTAACGTCTTCTAGAGAGAACAGTTGGACAGATTGTCCCTCCTGTGCTACAAGTACCGAGGATTCGAAACACAGCATTAGGAAAATCCCTAAGTAGAAAAATATTTTTCGCCTTTTATTCATGATCTATATTAAATATTGATAGCAGAAATAAAATATCATCACGCTTTAGCGTCCATTAAAAAAATGACAAGAAATTTCACATCTCGGAACGGAAACGTCCATCCTTTTGAACATTATCGGGCATGGCACTCCAGCTACAGCAAGAAAGCAGAACCTGAATCCGTCCGTAATGCAGTTGATACGGATTCAAAAAGCCGGGGACTAATGGACTGATTTCAGAATCTCCGCTGATTTGGGATTCTTTCTTCACAAAATCTAAGCGAAATTCCAACCGACCTTTCCACTAAAATATCAAAAGAATCCGCTACCACCTTTGGTGCACCTGCGGCTTAATGTACTGATTATAAATCTTCTCTATTTCTTCCATTTGTTCAGCAGTCAAGTGTGGGGCATCAAAAGCCGAAATATTTGACTCAACTTGCTCTGGTCTTGATGCCCCTGGAATAACACAGCTCACCTCTTCAAACCGAAGAATCCATTGAAGCGCAATCTGCGCCAGGTTCACAGAATCTGGAAAGAGTCCCTCCAGCTCCCGAACTGCCTTCAGGCCCTGCTCATAATCTACCCCAGCAAAAGTTTCTCCTTTGTCAAAGACCTGTCCTTCCCGGTTAAAGTTTCTGTGATCATCTTTATTAAATACAGTATCTTTTGAATATTTTCCACTAAGGAGTCCGCTGGCTAATGGCACCCTCACAATAATCCCCACATTTTTTTCTTTTGCTTGCGGAAAAATCTTTTCCTTAGGTCGCTGCCGGAAAATGTTGAATATCAGTTGTATTGTTGCCACAATATCATATTCCATGGCTTTTATCCCCTCCTCTACCTTTTCGACACTTACTCCGAAATGCTGGATTTTTCCGGATTTCTTAAGCTGATCAAAAGTTTCGAAGATCTCGGGCCGATAGTAGACATCCGTTGGAGGGCAATGCAGCTGAATGAGATCCAGGGTTTCCAGACCGGTTCGCCTAAGCGTATCTTCAACGTAGGTGGTGAGAACCTCTGGTTTATAACCTTCGTTCCTATGCGGAGTGATCTGCCGTCCACACTTGGAGGCTACATAAACTTTCTCAGAACGCGAACGGACCACCCTACCTACCGCTGCTTCACTGAGACCGTTCCCATAAACATCGGCTGTGTCTATAAAATTGACCCCTTTGTCAATCGCGCTGTTTATTATTCTTTCTGCGTTGTCGTTGTCAAATTCGGTGCCCCATTTTCCGCCCACCTGCCAGGTTCCAAGGGATATCTCAGAAATTTTCAAGCCAGTTTTGCCTAATGTCCTATACTTCATGCTATGCTACTTTAAATGATTAAAAACAATATTGATCTCCTTCCAAACACCATAAATTTCTGGAGGAGGTTTTGGGCCTTCATTTTCCAGGCTCAAATATCCTTTGACCCCAATGTAATCTCCAAACCCAACATGAATTTTCTATTTCCAAGACTGCTATCCTGCTCAAGAGGTCACAGCATAGATTCAGAATTCGATTTCTTCAGAAATGCAACAAAGGTACAGTACGGCAATAAAAGACCTTTGGCCTAGGAGCTTTTTCCCAAATGTAAAAACCTTTATCCATTTTCCGCCTTCTTTATGGACAAAATCTGTCCGAATCCCGCAAGAACTGGAGGTTACGGAAGGTCTTGCGTCACTATCCAGGCGAAAATTTATCCAGGTCTTTGAGGTTCTTTCGTTCCTTCAGATGATGATTTAATCAGGAGAGCTGCTGTATTCATGCTGATGATTAGGTTTTTCAGGATCAGTAGCCTCAAAAACTCATTGTGGCCAATTGCTCTTTTATTGGAGCAACTACAAATTGGATTATATAAGGATTCTGTACAAAAAAGCCCGGTAAATGAGGACTAGAACATCCTGAACGTTTTTTGAAATCGCGTTGCCTCTGTTTCTTAACACTGTTTTGGCAAGGGAAATAAAACTGTATCCATCTTTTCCTCGTAAGTATCCGTGACAGTAACATGTACTAAGACCCGTTTTCTGGAAATTGACCAGAAGAACCTGGTCCGACTAGTTCAAAATCAGTTAATATGAATGCTATCTTATTACCCTTAATGATCGGAACTCCTCAGATAATCCTCATTATAGTTGTTGTTCTTCTGTTGTTTGGAGGGAAAAAATTACCAGAATTGATGAAGGGATTGGGCAGCGGTATCAAGGAATTTAAAAATGCTTCCGGCAAGGAAGTCATTGAAGAAAAACCCGATGGTAAAAAAAGACTCTGAGAGATTCCTTAATTTAAACCTACTGCATGGATCGACATCTTGAGAAGACCGGGGAAGTAACTCTACTAGATCACTTGGAAGATTTACGATGGCACCTGATCCGGTCCACTCTAGCCGTATTTCTTTGTGGTTTGGTTGCGTTCTTTGCTAAAAGATTAATTTTTGACGTACTCCTTTTTGGACCTACTCATGTCGATTTCCTCACCTATGAGGTCCTGTGCAAATTGTCCAGTGGGTTCTGTTTCGAAAGTGATATGCCTTTTTCCGTTCAAAGTAGAACCATGGGAGGACAGTTTTCAGTCCATATCTGGACTTCGATTACAGCAGGATTCATATTAGCTTTTCCTTATATCCTCTATGAATTGTGGAATTTTGTTTCACCTGCATTGCATACCCAAGAACGAAAACTTGCAAGTGGATTTATCTTCATCTCGTCGCTTCTCTTCTTCGTGGGTGTCGTTTTCGGATATTTCCTTGTAGCACCACTATCTATCAATTTCCTGGGAAGATACCATGTGAGCGGTCAGGTGCTTAATGAATTCGACATCGACAGTTATATCGGACTTGTTCGATCCTCCGTGATTGCCTGTGGTCTGATTTTCGAACTGCCAATTGTAATATTTTTCCTCACAAAAATTGGAATGGTAAACCCGGGCGGATTAAAAAAATATCGAAAGTTTGCTTTGGTTGGAGTCTTAATAATTTCAGCTATAATCACTCCACCAGATTTACTCAGCCAGATCTTAGTAGCCATACCTGTACTTATTCTTTATGAAATCAGCATTTTGATTTCGGGATGGGTTCTTACCAAACAAACTAGAAATAGATCCTCACAATCAACCCAGTAATTGGAAAAGAAGGAAAACCTGGGATTGGGAATAAGAGTGTAACCGCAATTTCACCTGGCTTCAGTAAGGCTATGTTCACTCCTTTTTGAAAAATTGCCTATTCCGACAAATATTAAAATCTATGATAACACTACCTCTATTTATAAGCGCCACAGAAATCGCATTTATCCTATTTGTTCTGGTCATGGTCTTTGGAGCCGACAAAATTCCTGAGATCGCAAAGGGGCTCGGACATGGAATACGCGGTATCAAAGGAGCTACAGAGGAAATAAAAGGACAGGTCCTCAATTCAGTTCATCGTGCTGACAAAGATGCAAACAAGGTTTACGATAAAACTAAAAAATTAACAAACAAGGACGAAAAGACCACTGCCGAAAAGGAACATTCAGTCCCATAGTGTTTTCGATCACTTCGAGCGAGGATCAATCGTTGTAAGTTTCTTGACTCCCTCTCCCTAAATACAGTTTTAACAAACTTTTAGCGTCATACTCCAAACCGCCCTCTTCTCTACTTCGTAAGTATCCTATATAACCGATAATCTTGATTATGAAAAAACCACTTGTGAAAGTGCATCATGAAAAAGTTGCACGTACTGATTTAACCAACTCAAGGAGAAATTTCCTGAAAATTGGCGGCCTTGCTGTAGTAGGTTCAGGTCTGCTACTGGCATGCAGCAGCGATGACGATATGCCCGAGACTCCCATGAATCCTGGAGATCCATTTGACCTGGGAAGTGGCGACTTCGGGATTCTGAATTATGCTTATGCCCTAGAACAGTTAGAAGCCGCCTTTTATACCCTGGTCCTCGATGGCTCCTATTGGGCAGGAGCCAATGCCGAAGAACGCCTGATCCTTGAGGATCTCTATAAACACGAGGTGATCCATCGCGATTTCTTCAAGGCCGCCCTGACGGCAGCAGCTAATGGGAATACAGATCTCGTCCTGCCGGAACTGGAATTTGATTTCTCTACTGTAGATTTCGGAAGCCGGGATTCCGTTCTCGGTACGGCCAGGCTACTTGAGGATACAGGAGTAGCTGCATACAACGGAGCAGGAAATCTTATTCAGACTCCGGATTACCTGATTATAGCAGGCAAGATAGTTTCAGTTGAAGCCAGGCACGCTGCCGCAATACGTTCTATCTATTTAGAGGATCCCACAGCATTTGCCGGAGATAGTATTATCGACGAAAACGGCCTGGATCTCGCGCTCGCACCCCCTGCAGTTCTTGGGGCAGTGAAAGACACTGGATTTATCAAAACCGAATTTACCGCGAAACAGTTGCCTACCAGCTAGTAACCAACATCTAATAACATTCATTATGAACATATTAAACTTCTTAGAGGAATTCACTTCGGAAAATTTGGAGGCCAAAACATCTTCAAGGAAAGATGCCCTGAAATCATTCGGCTCTTTAGGTAAAAAGGCTTTTTTGGCCACAATTCCCTTTGGCTTGGCCACGTCGACAAAAGCATTTGCTTTTCAGGACCAAAATTCCGCCACCAATGCACTCCAACTTGCGCTTACATTAGAATATCTTGAAGCAGAATTCTATCTTAAAGCCCTTGAATCGGGTGTTCTCCCTTCCGGGGGTCGCGCGGAGGCTATTTACCAGCAGATTTCGAAACACGAAAGCGCTCATGTCGCGTTCCTAAAGGCCGGATTGGGAGATAACAGCGTTGCCTCACCTCAATTTGATTTCACTGCAGGGGGATCTTTTGATCCGTTTAACGAAAATGGAGTGGGTCAGGAAGTCGCTTATACGCAGTTACTTGCCCTTGCTCAGGCTTTCGAAGATACCGGAGTAAGAGCCTATAAGGGACAGGCAGGAAACCTCATGGGTACCCCTTTTCTTACCCCGGCACTTCAAATACATTCTGTCGAAGCGAGGCATGCTTCTGAAATCAGAAGATTACGTGCTGAAGTCATGGGTTACGATCTCAACCAGAACGCACTCGGGTGGATCACCTTGAATAACCGAGGTCCAGGTATGCCGGAAGCCACGGCCGCCGTATACGCTGGAGAAGAGCAGGTAGTTCAGGGGGGCGTCAATTTAGTAGATGCAACGCCTTTTGAGGATGTTGCCGTCAGTCAGGCCTTTGATGAACCGATAAGCGGTCAGGCCGCTGCAGAAATAGCAGGACTTTTCATTGTTTCCTAATTCTCTTCTCTTCTGAATATCCCCCCTCGTCCCGGAAAATTCCGGGACGATTTTATTCAAGAGCTAGAACCTAAATTTTTAATTCCTACATTTAAACCACAGCTATAACAGTATGCAACAGGATCTTTTGATTACTCAACTGCAAGATGGAAACGAAAAGGCCTTTGAAAAGATTTACCAGATTTACTCCAAAAGCATCTTTGGGGTAATTTTCACCATACTCAAAGATGAAGAACTGGCTGAAGAAATCCTTCAGGACGTTTTTTTAAAGGTATGGGATAAAGCTTCTACCTATGAGCCTTCTAAAGGAAGATTTTTTACGTGGGTTCTGAATATCGCCCGCAATACCTCAATTGACCACATGAGGTCAAAGGCATACAAGAACCAACAACTAAACCTAGAGAATGAAACTTTTGTTGACATAATAGAAGCGCGTGGAGACAACACAGAAGCTATCGGGATCCAAAAGTATATTAGGCTTCTTGAACCAATGTGTAGAAAGATCATCGACCTGTTGTTCTTTAAAGGATATACTCAACAGGAAAGTGCAAAGGCTCTAGAAATGCCCTTGGGAACACTTAAAACCCGAAATAGAATGTGTATTAAAAAATTAAGAGCTTCAATAAAATAAACTGATGGACAACATTCAGGAATATCTAGAGTCTGGAATACTCGAGTTATATGTTTACGGCGCCCTTAGCACAACAGAAAATGCAGAGGTAGCACGGATGCTAAGGGAATTTCCTGAGCTTAGAGAGGAGGTAGAGCAAATCGAGACTACCCTTCGGGATGTGTCCGGTTCCGCCGCCCCGTATGACCCTGAAGCTTTGCTGCTTTCCCTGAAACAGAAGATCGCCTCCCGATCAGAAAGAAAAAGAAAACCATACAGGAATTGGCCGGCAATTATTGGATGGGCAGCCAGTATCCTCTTGTTGATCGGTATTTTTTTCATGTATGATACCAACCAGGAACTGAAGGAGAAAATTACAACACTGGGGAATGAAAGGGCTGAACTTCAGAACGAAATAGTAGCCGCCCGACAGGATGCAGAAAAGATGAAAAAGCTATTAGAAGTACTGCGGTCCAGAAATATAATGAGAGTACCTTTACCTGGGAAGGAATTCGCTCCTACAGCGTACGCCACCGCTTACTGGAGCAAAGCAGAGGACATTACTTACATTGATGCGCAGGATCTTCCTGCCCCTCCGCCTGGAATGGTCTATCAGGTCTGGTCCCTTAAGTTAGATCCGCTTACGCCAAATAGCATTGGTCTTCTGGAAAATTTCGAAGAAAACGAAAGCAGGATCTTTGTTGTCGAAAACGAATACGAATCTGAGGCTTTTGGGATCACCCTGGAGCCGGCCGGCGGAAGTAAATCTCCAACTCTCGAAAGACTGCTGGTGCTGGGAACCATTTCAAAGGCATAACTCTTCCATGCTGAACGCTCGCTAAGTTGGGCAAAAGCATGGGAGCATCCCCGGAAGGTTCTCCTGTATTAGGAAAAAGTCCACTATCCTTGAGAGCCGTTAAATTCTGAAGAAGTTTTGTTTGAATTTCTCTGCCAAAAGATCAAAATGGTAAACAGAATGATCAGGATTACCGGAAAAGAAACCATCTTCTCAAGGGTCTCTTGCCCGGCTGCCAGTTGTAACTCATTCCCCGAAAGCCCCTGCTGTGCATATCTAGCCATGGAACCATCGATCCAGCTACCGATGATAGGCTGGAAGATAGAGGAAGAGAACATGCCCACCGCACCGATTATTGACATACCCAGTGCACTGCTTAACGGGACCCGCTGTGCGACAGCCCCAACCATTACCGGCCAGAAATAGGCATATCCCAGGGCATACACAATTGCAGCCACGTAGGCCATAGGTCCGGTGACTATACTGAACATATAAATACCAATAGCGGCAAAAATAGCACCTCCTAACAAGACTCCTGTCTGACCCAGTCTGCCAACAACAGGACCTGCGAAAAACCGGAGAACGGCTACCAGTCCGGCGGTAAGCGCCAGGATCAGCATAGGATCGGCTCCACTACTGCCGAGGATGATCTTAACCCATTGGCTCGGCCCGAATTCCGTGATGGCTGTAAGCGCCATACAAGCGATCAAAAACAGGTATAATGGCGTAAGCATCGCTTTGAAATTGGACAAAAGTGATGTCGCTTCCTCCACTTTTGGTTTTGGGAAAATTTTCCTGAAGAACAAAGCAGCATAGGTTATGGCTGGCACCATGATAAACCACATTTGCACCTCCCAGGACAAACCGATATCTGTCATGAACTTCGAAATAAGTGCTCCCAACAGGATTCCGCCGGGAAACCACATGTGGAACCTGTTGAGCATTTTGTTCATTTTAACGCCGGAATACATATCCGCTATCATGGGATTACAGGCTGCTTCGGTACATCCGTTCCCGATGCCGATCAGGAGGGTTGATAGCAGTAATATGCTGTATCCACCCGCATATATGGTTAAAAGTATCCCCAGGGTATGCGCAATGAAAGCGACGGTCATGATATTCTTCGGTCCAAAAGAATGATATACCATTCCCCCTATGACCATAGAAATTGGAAAACCAAGGAACCACATGGAGTTGATAAATCCGAGCTGTTCGGCGGTAAGTCCAAATTCAGCTCCGAGTTGGGGTAATATCCCCGCTCTAATGGAAAAGGTGAAACCGGTTGTTATCAGCGCAAAGCAACTTCCATAAAAGAGTGCGGATCTGTCCAGGGAATTCTTCATAAGGTTGGGATTTTTTCGGGTTTAAAGCTTCTTCAATATTAATAGATACTCAGAAATAATTACGATTTTATAAAATTTTCAGGGATGACTCCTAAGTTTACCTCAGACATTCCAGCAACAGCTCATATACTTTTACAGAATCAATAGCGGTTTGTCCCTCCCATTCCCGTTTCCGGGTAACCAATACAGGCCAATCCTCCTTTTCATCATTGATGCGGCCATGTGATCCTTTCACCAGGGTAGCATCCAAGGGAATTATATCAAGAAGGTATCTCATTCCCAGTTTCTTCTTAAGGAGGGTCCACCCTATCTTTGCTTTCAAAAATCGGATATTCGGATCAGCAAAGATTTCCACAGGGTCGTATCCGGGTTTCCGATGAATATCCACCGTTCGAGCGTAGTCCGGCGCTTTTCGGTCCTCCAACCAGAAATAATAAGTGAACCAAGATTTCTCACCCGCCATCACCACAAGATCTCCCGCCCTTTCGTGGTTAATGTGATACTGCTTTTTCCCTTCCGTGTCCAGCACGAGTTCGATACCCTTTATACCTGAAAGGAGCTTCCTTACTTCAGGAATATCATGCGGCTCTTTTATATACACATGGGCGACCTGATGGTCGGAAACTGCAAAGGCCCTGCTCGCCCAGGTGTCCAGAGTTTCCTTCCCTAGCTCGTCTTTGACCACCAAATATCCGTTCTCTCGAAGAACCCTGTTGATATGAATCGGGTCTGAAACATCCGTGATGCCGTATTCCGAAAGCATTACCACCTCAGCACCCTGGTCTTCGTAATAGGTGACCAGATCCTCACAAACCTGGTCTATCTCCTGCAGATCCTTACCAATCTTTGAAAAATCCAACCCTGCTCTCTGCACGTTGTAATCCAGGTGTGGCAGATAAATCAGGGTGAGTGTCGGATCATGCCATTTGTCCACCAGTTTGGAAGCCTCAGCTATCCAGCGGGTGGAAGTAATATTTGCATTCGGTCCCCAGAAGGAAAATAAGGGAAATTGACCAAGCTTTTCCTGCAACCGTTGTCGTAGATCAATAGGCTGACTGTGTACATCCGGGATCTTAAGTCCGGTTGCAGGATAGAGGGGTCGGGGAGTTACCGCATAATCCACTGTGGAATTCATATTAAACCACCAGAACATGTTGGCACAGGTGAAATTCGGATCCTGTTTCTTTAACTCCTCCCAGATTTTCGGTGCCTGAACCAGTCTGTTGGATTGTCTCCAGAATTTTACTTCATACTCATCCCGGAAACACCAGCCATTTCCAACCACACCATGTTCCTCCGGCCATTTCCCCGTAAGATAGGTGGCCTGTGAGGAACAGGTTACAGAAGGTAATAAGGGTTTAATGTTAACCACAGATCCTTTTTCAGTCCATTTCTTTAAAAAAGGAGTGTGAGTCCCTATGAGCCGGGAGGTCAAAGCAACTACATTGAGAACAACCGTTTTCTTCATTTTAGACATTTTTCTTTACCCACTGCAATTCCCGCACTATGGAAGCTACAATATCAAGTTGAATATCATGGGGAAGTACTTCCCAGGTATAGGTCTCAACCTCAAGATGGTATTTCATTTCGTCTCTTTTGAGGTATTCGAGGACTTCGAGAATATCCTCCTGCGTGGACTTCAGCTGCCCATAAACAGAAAGAAAAACCGGTACGTGAAAGTGTGTGCGCCACTGGACGGCTTCCGGTTTTTTTATGTTTTCAATTGCCTCCGGCAGGTCGGGATAATGGGTGAGATTACCCGAGGAGTCCTGTTCCACAACCTGATGAAGGTAGGTCGATTCTATAAAGGGAGATATCGCCTTCAACAAAGAATTCCGCTGTTCGACATCCTGATGCAGGTCTGCCTTGAGCGCCGCACTTATTTGAATCTTACCCACCCGGATTCCTTCCGCCCTGAGTCGTGAAAAAATATCAGCAGGTTTTTCATAAACCACTGCAAAATGGCACACATCATAACATACCCGAATATGTCTTTTGAGGCAGACCTCCGCCTGATCGGCAGGTAAATTCAATTGCTGCTTCAGGTAAGCTACTCCCATAGGAAGGAGCCAATTGGAGTACCAGTGAATGACATCTTCAGTATTCTCCAAAAGTCCATCAGGTTCCGGTTCAATATCCAGATGTAACATCTGGTCATCCCTTTGGAGGACCGTATAAAGTCTTTCCGCTACTTTCAGGATATGGAGCGTTGCCTCCTGCAGCACATTCTTTTTATTGGTTCTTGCCGCCTTCCAGTATTTATAAGAAAGCGGGGAGGTGGAAATCCCTCCTTCAACTCCTGCGGGAAGAATTGCGGCTAGTATTTCGAACAGCCGGAGGGTATAATCCAATCGCTGCTGTGTCGTCCAGTCAGGATAATGTACATGATCTTTTACCGATTGATGATGAAACCCTCCAAAAGGAAATCCGTTTAGGGTGAAGACATAGCAGTTATTTTTTTCAAGCCACTGTTTGAAATCCGACAAATTTTCCGCTTCTATGAGGTCCCTGCCCGCCTGGTCCGATAATCTCAATCCTATCCCGAAAGAGGTATCCGGGGAAATGTCCGCCTTGACGCGGGGAATATAATTCTTCAGGTTTGAGAAGGTCTCCGCCCAACTCTCTCCCGGGTGAATGTTCGTGCAATAGGTGATATGATTTCCCTTAAAGTACATGACAACAATTTTCAATTTCTACGGAGCTGGTGATGTTCACTTGGTCATGATTCATGTTAAGCGACGAAGTCATTATCCTCAAATTCCTGTAGTTTCTTTACCGCATCCAGAACCATAGTGGTATCCATCTGGTGAACTTCTGTTCCGCGTCCTATATCAGCCAGTAACATAATGGTCAGTTCTCCCCCAAGATGTTCCCTGAACTCTTCCAGTCCATCTAAAATGTTCTCCCCGGCCAGTTCAGGAATATATAAAGGGAAACCCAGTCTTTTGAACAGGAGAATTATCCGCTTTAAAGCTTGTTCAGTAATCAGTCCATCCAAATGAGAATAGGTGGCATCCAAACAAATACCTATGGCAACTGCCTCGCCGTGCCGCAGCTCATACCTGGAAAGTTGTTCGAGTTTATGGGCTGCCCAATGGCCGAAATCCAGAGGTCGGGAAGATCCCGACTCGAAGGGATCTCCACCTGCGATGTGATCAAGGTGCATCTGAGCGCAGCGGTAAATCAGTTCCTGCATGATGGGCAGATCCCTGGAGGTGAGTTCCTTCGTCCTGACCTCTATCCATTGAAAAAAACCAGAATCCTTGATCAAAGCCACTTTTACAGCTTCTGAAATCCCGGAACACCAGTCCCTGCTGCTGAGAGTTTCCAGAAAAGCAGGATCGTTAATCACCGAAAAGGGAGGGGCGAATGTCCCCAGAAAATTCTTCTTATTATAGGCATTGATACTGTTTTTCACCCCTATCCCCGAATCGTTCTGGGCAAGCACGGTTGTAGGAATCCGGATCAGGCGAATTCCCCTGTGGGCAATAGCACTTGCAAAACCGGCCATATCAAGAACGGCACCTCCCCCGATAGCCACGATGAACGAATGCCGATCTATAGCGAGGGTATCAGCTGCTTTCAGAATCTGGTCTACATATCTCCTGTCATTTTTCACTTTTTCCCCCCCCGGAACCACAAGAGGATCACCCAGCAGGACGAGGTTGTTGGGATGGGTCCGGGCATAATTCCGGATCTTGTCCAACAAAAGTGGATGGGCCTTTACCACTCCTTCATCAATGACAAAAAAGGCTCTGCCCGTTCCTGAACTCTCGAGGACCTCAGCGAGAAGTGGATTCTTCTTATTGAAGACATCCTCAGTGAAATGAACGGTATAGGTAAAAGGGACAGAAAATGTTTGCTGAATCGATTTCATGTAATCCTGTAATATTTAATTCGTCCTGAACCCGTCATGTCACAGAAAATTTTCGAGCGATTACCTGGGAAAGGGGCAATAACAATAGCACCAGTAAACCATAAATCCATCCTGCAAAGACCGTAGCCAGCGAGGCATCAAACACAATAAGGGAAAGCACCCCCGCCTTGATGGCTTTTCTAATCAGTTGTGGTTTCTGTTCCCTGAGAGCATCCAGGAGTGGCCGGAAGATCAGGAAGGAAAAAAGCAGCACAAACGGCAATGCCTGCCACCATGGGATAACCGATAGAAAAGCAAGTACAGCTACTGCCAGAATAACTATCCCATACATAATGGCTCCAGCAATAATGGTTTTTTTGTTACCTCCGTGGACCTCTCCCCTGCTTAACATTGTTATGGCAGAGATATAGGCTATAGGAAGAAAAGCAATATACCAGAGATCCTGAAGGATAGCAGGCACTACACTCATCCCCAGCAGTAAATTTCCACCTCTACACAAGCCCATGTTTACAGGGCCCACTACCGTGCTGTGTTTCCCCCAGTAATTATATACCATGGCCAATATTGCTATGGCCAGCGCGATTATTCCACTTATCTCAGAAACCTGCCATGCTGAAAGAATTCCTGCCAAAAGCAATATACCTCCCAGAATGCTTGCACTCCCCACTGAAGCACTCCCACTCGGAATAGGCCTTTCCGGTCTTTCCTTTCTGTCGAGTTCAGCATCAAATACGTCATTGAAAACTATTCCTCCACCATAGAGTCCTATGGTAGCAAAGATCAGCCACATTAAGGGATTCAATAGGGACACTGATGCCTCTTCTTCTTCCAGAAGCCGGACGCCAGCCCCAGAGATAGCAAAACCTGCCAGAATATCTGCAATTGCAGTAAGAATGTTTGCCGGCCGCATCAGTCGCAAGTGAGCAGAAATCTTGTTCATTTTTGGGTCTCTCCCGGAATCCATTTAATTTTCGACGAAATCTGAAGATTCTCCATCTTCTACCCTCGGAGTCTGTCCTCCCCTTAACACGGTATTTCCCGAAAGTTTTTTTCGCTGATCTATCGGTTCTGCATTCAACCAGTCACTTTCCTTCATCTGACCGCTTTGTCCGTAGGCAGTAAGGGCATTTTTGTAACAGGCAAGATGGATATATTCCTCTTTTATCCCTCGGTCCCGCATCAGTTTCGCAGTCTTTGGAACCGCCAAGGGATCGCTGATGCCCCAGTCCGCAGCACTATCAATGATGATTCTCTCCGCTCCATAGGTTCTGATAATTTCAACCATCCTTTCACTCCCCATCTTCGTATGGGGGTAAATTGTAAATGCAGCCCAATATCCCCTATCGAGTACTTCTTTTACCGTCTCCTCGTTGTTGTGATCCACTACCACCATTGCAGGATCCAGTCCGTGCTCCTCACTCACATCCATGCTTCTGACGGTCCCCCGCTTCTTGTCTCTGTGAGGGGTGTGGATCATCACCGGTAAATTGACTTCTTTAGCCAGTTCCAGCTGGAGACGATAATATTTATCCTCCGCCTGGGTCTGGTCATCATATCCGATCTCTCCTACCGCAACCACTCCCTCCTTTCCGACATATAAAGGCAGTAATTCCATTACCTGCTCGGCAAGGGCTTCATTGTTGGCCTCTTTGGAATTAAGGCCAATGGTACAGTAGTGTTTGATCCCAAACTGGCTTGCCCGAAACCGCTCCCATCCAATAAGGCTGTTGAAATAATCCTGGAAACTTCCCACCCTTGTCCTTGGCTGTCCCAGCCAGAATGCCGGCTCTATAATGGCCCGAATACCTGCACGCTCCATGGCTTCGTAGTCATCGGTGGTACGGGAGCTTACATGGATATGTGGATCTATATACATATGAATTTCGTTATGATTGTTTTGAATTAATGTAGCTAAATTTATCTGTTTTGGTAAGCTGAATCGCTATTTTTCCACCGGAGCCTTTTTGGATTCCATCCGAAAACTATTTTCAGGGAACACTGTTGTGATATTTTCTTCCAATTGAGTTCCAGGTTATCCTTCCTTCTTCTATGTCGGCTTGAATTCCTGGATTCTGTAGGAGGAGTTTTCGGGCCTCCGGGAGTTTGCTTTGAGCACAGGCCAATAAGCCTGCTTCTCTCTCCAACGAACTTCCTTTGATTGCATTCTCTATCTCCCCTAATCTCGGTAGGTTTAAAAACGGACCGACAAAACGCCACAGTTCGGGTAATACCTTTCGATCAGCTGCCCATCGTTCATGAGCAAAATCGATTAGCATTTCTGCCAGTTCCGGGTTAGCCCGCTCATCAGCTCCATAAATTCGGTATAAAGGTCTTTCCATGAAAACTGCCTTTAAGACCATTTGATTCCAGGCCGGTTCGGTCAGATAATCAGCAGGATATGGATTGTCCAGCGCAATTGCATCAAAGACAGCAGTCATGTTGGTTCTTAACCCCTCTGTCGCCCTCTTCGCCCAAACGGAGGGATATGGAAGGAGTGGCAGTGCCCCGTAGAGGGTGATTTGTTCTTCAACATCCGCGGTTTCATAAAGCTTGGTAAGCCGGGCCTGATACACCTCCAGATCTTCAGGAGGAACCAGCAGTAAAAAGTAGGTGCGGGCACATTGAAGTAAACTCCAGGTAAGGGGCTGAAATCCGCTTCGAAGGGCATCTGCCTGGGCGAGGACACGCTCCGGTAAAGCCAGGCCTGTTTTGCGGATAAATCGGGAAGCAGTGCTGAAGGTTAGATAAAATGAGCGAAGCTCGAACCCCTCCTGAAACCTGGTTTCCTGTCGCTTGATCCACTCCAGCTCCTGGGAATTGGCGTTTTCCTCCAATATTTCCCTAAGAAACCTTCCTGCCTCTGACAGATTTACCTGGGTGATCATAAATTCTTTCTTTTAATCAGTGATAAAATAAACACACCACATCAGAATAATTACAACCTGGGTGAAGTCCTCCATCTGGTGCCGCCGGAACCCGATTTACCGCGATGACTTCATCTGGCATTAACACGCTTTTGGACCCACCCCCGATATGCAGCAAATCCCAGGATAGCAGCAACTATAAGGAGACCAAAAGACTCCCGGGCCAGCTCCATCTGGTGTGTTTTCATGGACAGATCAGCCTGTTGACTCTCCTGACTGATCCAATCCGTAACAGAAGGCGGAAATAAATACAAGCCTCCAATAAGGGCGGCCAATCCCGATGCGAAAAGCACCGGAAGATAGAACCTTCGGAATGCCGCAAGGGCACACATTACAGCTGCAAAACCATAGATACTCAGCCATATCTCAGGATCCGGATCATTCCATTGCCAATAGGCGAAAAGCAGGAACAAAAGGCTCCAAAGGGCGAAAAAGACGCGGGAAAAGCTCATATGGGCAATGAATGATTTTGGGTTCTTGTCCTTGTGGGTTTGCAGGTTATTAGTCAGTGGATTTATCGTTCAGTGAATTGATGTATGCTGCGATCAATAAACCTTCTTCTTTAGAAACCTGTGGCATAGGGGGCATTGCGACCGGATAATCAGGCCAGTTTTCCGGTTGGGGGTTGTGAATGAGTTCCAGTATTTTTTCGTTGCTGTAGTTTCTCTTGGCAACCTCCTGGTAGGAGGGTCCGACCTGCTTCTTATCTACAGCATGACAGGCAAAACAGTTATTCTTTTGTAGAAGTGGCTTTACCGTTTCATAATCCGGTACCTGTTGATCGCTGGAAGCTACAGCACCAGACTTCTTTGTCTTTTCTGTCTTTTCGGTTGCAGGTGTAGCCTTCTTTTTTGATACCGGTCTTTTGACAGTCTCAAGTTTCAACCTCTCCCCATCGGGAATAGCATTCAAGGTATAGTATGCAGAAGGGTGGACCAGGGAATAAGATCTTTCCTCCGCCCGGATCCCAGGAAGCGAGATATGGTGAATAAAATTCTTGCGCAAAGTGTCTACTACCATACGGACCTTCATTCCATCGTCAGAGACCTGTACCCCTAGGATATCATGTTCGTGGAAATTGACAGGAGGACTACCGTAGACAGGATAGTACTTATATAAAAAACTCTCTACAGAATAGGAGGAGACATCCTCTGCTGTTTCTTTATCAATGGGTTTGGTAAAGGTGATTTCAAATCCGTCCGGCATTGCACGTACTTCTTTCATTTCAAAAGGTACTTTCCCGTTCCATACCAGGCGCTGCAGACCCTGGTTTGCATCACCTGCAGATCCCCAGCCTCTGTTGGTCTCCCCGACAAATAGAGATCCGTCCCTGGCCCAGGCCAGACGGAGAACACCCGATTGAAAACCACTTCGGAAAGCGAATGCGGCACCCTGGTATGTTCCTTTTACCTTTTCCATAAACACCCGCATGATCATACTCATCCCCTGATCTCCGACCAGGAGCTGGCCTTCAAAAGGTCCAAAATTCCCTTCTGGGATCTTGACGATTTCAGAATTTGAAATACCGAGGATCCCGTGGGGTAGCCATACCGCCGGAGTCTGAACCTGAGGGAACTCATCTTTTAATTCATAAAGGCTGACGTATTCCCCATCCTGTACGTTTTCCGGTTTGATGTATCTTCCGTTCTCGTCTTTTTCCTGCATGGGATCAACCTGGGCATAGAGTTGTTCCGTGGTAATATCAATTGGGGAAGCAGGTTTCCCGGACCAGCGCAGTCCCGCTGGATGCCCTGTGAAGGAACCCTTTTCAACCTTCCAAACGCCCCCTGATCCGACCCAGTCTCCCTGGTTTTCCGAATAGAAGAACTCCCCATCGATCATTCCCAGACCGGCAGGTGATCTCATTCCTGTAGCCCAGGGCTCCATCTTACCATTCTCGGTAATTCTCATAGTCCACCCTCTCCAGGGAACCCGGCTTTCACCCCGCCACCATTCTTCATCACCGAAGGCCACGTTTCCGGTGACGAAAAACGATCCATCAGGTGCTATCTTAGGTCCAAAGCTGTATTCATGGTAATGGCCGGATAGCGGCCAGGCATAAACAGTCTCATAAACATCCGCCTTTCCGTCGTAATCTGTATCCTCCAACCTGGTGAGCTCCCCGCGTTGTGCGGCGTAAAAAGCGCCTTCCTTGTAGGCCAGGCCCAAAGGTTCATGTAATCCGGAAGCAAAATGGCGAAAGAAGGGATTGGAGCTGGTCGGATTCTCCACAACATAAACCTCTCCGCGTCGGGTGGCAATTCCAAGATTTCCGTTGGGCAGAACGCAGAGCCCCCCCACTTCAAGAAGCACTCCTTCTGGAGTTCTGATATTCTTAATTTGGAAAAAATCCTCTTCCATCTGCGATTCCTGGGCCACGCCCGTACTCTGCCAGCAGACCAGTACCATAAATAATAGAAGATGTAACTGGGGTAGATATAATTCTCGTTTGATAGGTAACATTTTGTATCGCATTTATTAAAAAATAAGGGTGTAGGTGATTTCTTTGTCCAGGGGAACCAGGAATTCCTGCCCTTCTCCATTTTTTCTTATCAAAGGTTTTGCCTCGCCGGTATCGTCCAGGCGGATATAATAATCCTTATCCCCTACCAGGTATAATTCGTCAGAAAGTTTTTCCACCTTTTCCCCGCTAACCACTCTCACATAAAGATTGTCCACAGGGGTGTCAGTCGAAATTGTTCTCTGAAGTCCACGGGCCTTCTCCAAAACTCTGGACTTGTCCAGTATTTTAGCTCCATATATGCTGTACATAAAGGTGGGAAGGTCCCTTTGGTCGAGTTGGTATCCCAGAGTTCGAAAATCCATGCCAGTAGTATCCGCAGCCCAGGTGTGGGAAGGGGCCGGAAGTTTGGCTACAGCCAAGGCTGGCTTCCCGAGATGAAGTATACTTCCCGTGGGTCTTGAGCTTCCATTTCCCCGACTGTACCACATGGGAGTAGCATCTATAAATCCACCTTTCCACAACTGTACAATAGCTCCCCTGTTAAGATCGTAGGTATAGTGGAGCTGCCAGGGGTGTCCCACAGAAACTGCATGAGTCAATAGGTAGTTCCGGGAATCGTCATCTCCTGGTATGTTCATAAAGCTGCGAAACACTTTTGAAGAGTTAGCCTCTACCAGAATAGGATCTACAGGATCTTCTACCTCCCCGGCCTCTTCAGTGATCAGGTATTCCCGGATTCCTTCACCGGAAACCGCCAAGCCCAAACCAGGTTCGACCCAGTCCTGGACCTTGGAATAGAGCAGTTCAAATGAATGAGTACCGGAAGGCAGATCAACGGTGGCCTTACCAGACCCCTCAGATAAGGGAACGACCTCTTTTCCGTTAATCCTAATCAGACCCGCACCGCCGGAAGTACTGAGATCAAAGGTATATTCTCCCCCCTGTTCTACTTTAAGTTCCCCGGTGTAAAGTACAAGAAACTGTTCGGCTTCTGTATCCAAATCGGCGGTGAGTTCGACTGATTCCCCTTCAGCCTCGGGAGGCAGATTTGCATAATCAGACTCCTGATCGAATTTTCCCTCATAAATCTTGTAGCTCAGATTGCTGAGTTCCGGTCGTGGTTTATCGAAGCTGGTGATCTCCATATTCCTAAAGGCCACGGCTCCGTGATCTCCCTGAAAGCGTAAGGGTCCCAAAGCTTTTTCTCCGGGTTCCATACTTCCGCGCGTGGGACCCAAAAGTTCCAAATCCTCATGAATGGTGACACCGTTGAGTTTGACATAAAGGAATTTCGCATTTTTAATCTTCTTCCCTTCTTTATCAAATCTCGGAGCCTGAAACGAAACCTCGAGATGCTGCCATAAACCGGGGGCCCTGCTAACATTCTGACGGGGAGCATAACCCTGGTAACCCTGCTCCCCTTCCGGTTTTTCAGGATCCCAGCGCTGGTACACCCCGCCATTATCTGCGGAGGTAACAGCCTCGACTCCCCAGCTGTCCTTAAGTTGAATCTCATACTGACCCTGAAAATATATTCCCGAATTTGATCCTTTAGCCATGAAGTAATCCAATTCCAGGTCAATATCGCCATACTGCTTTTTGGTAAAGAGATCCTGTCCAGCTTTCCCGTCCGGATCATTGACCAGTATGCCCGTGCCTCTGGTAGTTTCAATCTCGTTTGATTCCTGCAGGTCGGCATAGGCATTTCCCACAACGTCCCAGCTTTTCCCCGGGTTTTTAAAGGCGGACAAATCTCTGAAATCAAACTTCTGGGTCTGACTCCAAAGCATTTGACCTGAAACCAGCAGGGCAAGGAGGAGGATTATTTTGCTCTTTCTATAATGAAATTCCATATTCTTTATGTTCATTTTCTTATGTTGTCATTAGATCGATCCGGAACGGATACAGTTCTTAAAGTTCCCTGATTTTTATATTTCTGTACCAGACACGATCCCCATGGTCCTGTAAGGCAATGCGACCGGTCTGATACCGTCCAAAATCTTCCCAATCACGAAATTTTGAATTCTCGACCAGATTTTCCCACTCCTCTCCTTTTAGCGGAAATTCGTTGATCTTCTTTCCATTGAGAATGACAGTACCCTGGTTTTTCCTGTAATCGATCCTGATGGTCATCGCGTTCCATTCCCCTGCTGGTTTGGTAACATCATCTATGGGTTCAGAGAGGTCGTAAAGAGCGCCGGCCTGCCGAATGGGTCCGTTTTTAGCATCCGGGTGGAGCTCATTATCCAGAACCTGGATCTCCGGTCCGGTGTAGTAAGGCTCCGAGAATTCCTCACTTTCCTGCACCCCCCACATGATACCACTGTTGCCTCCCTCAGATATCTTCCATTCCAGGGAGAGCTCGAAATTTGTAAAGTCCTCTTTGGTGATCAGATTTTCAGATCCCTCCCTTTCCCCAGCTGCAGGAATAAAGGCTATGGCACTATCTTCTATCGACCATTGCGTGATCTCCTCGCCATTATAAGCCTTCCAGTTATTAAGATCTTTCCCGTCAAAGAGGGTCTTCCACTCCTTGGTTTTACTTGTATCTGTCATCTGATCCGGGGTTTGGTCCTGGGTGTCCGCGGTTTGCTGGTTTCCTTCCTTGCAACTCATTAGGCCAAGGGCAATGGACAATAAAAATAAACTTCTTTTGTTCATAATTCTGCTGTTAGTTGGTTCCTATAATTTTCTTTAATTTCTCCCTGTCGATTTCCTTACCGGAAAAATCATCGAACTTTTTCTCGGTAGCCTCGATGATGTGGCTTTGGATGAAAGCTGCTCCTTCCCGCGCTCCCTGTTCCGGCGATTTTATACAACATTCCCATTCCAGCACAGCCCAAACATCACATCCATACTGGGTAAGTTTGGAAAAGATGGTTTTAAAATCCACCTGGCCGTCTCCAGGGTGCCGGTAACGACCTGCCCTGTTGATCCAATCCTCGTAACCGCCAAAACTTCCTTTTTTTCCGGTCGGGTTGAATTCGGCATCTTTGACATGAAACATCTTGATGTATTCATGATAATGATCTATATAGCTTCGATAATCCAGTTGCTGCAAGATAAAATGGCTCGGATCATAAAGTATGTTTACCCTTTTGTGATTATCCGTTGCTGCAAGAAACCGCTCAAATGTCACTCCATCGTGGATATCCTCCCCTGGATGTACCTCATAACACAGGTCCACACCTTGTTCATCAAAGGCGTTGAGAATGGGCAACCATCGTTTTGCAAGCTCCTCAAAACCCATTTCCACAACTCCCTTAGGAATTTGCGGCCACGGGTGAACGGTATGCCATAATAAGGATCCGCTAAAAGTACCGTGGCTATTCAAACCCAGATTCCTGCTCGCTTTTGCTGAACTTTTAAGCTGTTCTACTGCCCATTGTGTTCTTGCTTTTGGATTATTATGATATTCAACAGGTGCGAAATTGTCGAACAACGCATCATAAGCAGGATGAACCGCAACCAGCTGGCCTTGGAGATGGGAGGCAAGTTCAGTGATCTCCAACCCATAAGAATTCACTTTCCCTTTGAGGTCATCACAATACGACTTGCTTTCTCCAGCCAACTTGATGTCTATCAGGGCCTCTTCCCAGATCGGAATCTGGATTCCCTTGTATCCCAAACCCGCAGCCCACTGGCAAAGACCGTCAAGGGAGTTAAAAGGAGGATCTTTATCCACAAACTGGGCTAAAAACACTGCAGGTCCTTTTATTGTTTTCATGCTTATCTTTTTTTCCGATTCGGTCATTAGTTATCAATTTCCATCCATATGTTTCCTTTCTTATGGGATTCCACGGTTTTTTCAATGAAATTCATACCCCTCAACCCATCTCTGAGCGTCGGGAATTCCCCCGGATGAAACTCCTCGTGATCAATTGCCTTAGCAACCCCTTTATAGATATTGGCCATGGCATCAAAAATGCCTTCAGGATGTCCGGGAGGAAGTTTGGTTCCATCCAGAGAAAGTTCTGAATTGTAATGGTTGCCCGAACGCAAAACTTTCAGCGGTTGCCCTTCTTCCATAAAATATACTGAATTAGGATTTTCCTGCTCCCATTTTATTCCAGCCTTTTCACCGTAGATCATTACTTTCAAATTATTTTCTTCTCCAGTAGCTATCTGACTTGCCCTCAGCAAGCCTTTTACATTTTTTGAGAACCGAAGCAGGACCGTTCCATCCAGATCCATCCTGTTTTCTTCATAAAGGTAGTTGAGATCCGCAAGAATCTCTTTTACTTCCAGACCTGACAGATATTCCGCCATGTTAAAAGCGTGTGTCCCGATATCGCCTATACAGCTGCTGATTCCCGCTTGTTCCGGGTTCAACCGCCATACCGTCGCCCTCTTTTTTTTATCATGGATGATGGGATTCAACCAACCCTGGTAGTATTGAATGTCGATCTTCTGTATCTCCCCAAGCATTCCTTCAGTGATCATTTCTCTTATCTGCCGCACCATGGGATAACCGGTATAGGTATAGGTCACGGCGAATACTGTTTGTGATTTTACCAGCATTTCCTGAAGAACCAGGGCTTCCTGGTAGGTAGTGGTAAGGGGTTTTTCGCAGATCACATGAAAGCGGTTTTCCAGAAGTTGTTTGGCCATTTGAAAATGAAGAAAATTCGGGGTTAAAACGGAGATCACCTGTATTCTTTCTTCTTCAGGAAGTCGCTTTTCTTCCGTGATAAGGGTATCAAGGTCTTTATATATCCGCTCTGGCTGCAAACCGAGTTCTCTGGCAAAGGCCAGACTTTCGTCCCAGTCCGCATTAAAGACTCCGCCGATTAACTCATAGCGGTCAAACATGTACGATGCTACACGATGCAAAATCCCGATTAGCGAATCTCCGCCACCACCAAGAATTCCAAGTTTTAATTTTGCGGCCATAGAAAATAATTGGTCTATAATTTATTTGTGGTTTTCCAAGAGGGTACTTATTCCCTGTCCTCTCATTTCACTTTTGTTCTTCCCGCGTGCCTAATCACATTCCTCAATTTCCAACTGGACTCCCTCCTTGGTGATCCTTACTGGCTCGATGTAACCCTCATCATCAAATGTCATTTTGTCGATACAGGTCACCCGGGAATTTCCATCGGTTTCTGTCAAGGGACGTCGGTGATAGACGATATAATATTCTCCGGTCTCCTGATTCTGAATGACAGAGTGATGGCCAGCTCCCGTAGCTATGTCCATGTCCTGTTTCAGAATTTTTCCGATCCGTCTGAACGGACCCAGGGGAGAATCTGAAATGGCGTAGGCAACACTGTAATCCGGACCCGTCCACCCCCCTTCAGACCACATGAAATAGTATCGCCCGTCCTTCTTGAACATAAACGGTCCTTCAACATAATTTTCAGGGGTGATTTCTTTAAAAATAGTTCCGTCATCAAAAGGTACAAAACCTGTGAAATCAGCATTCAGTTTTGCGACATTACAATGTCTCCAACCCCCGTAATACATATAATAATCAGCACCATCCTTGAAAACAAACTGATCGATTGGCTGTGCGCCGTTATGAAACTTCCCTATCAGAGGTTTCCCCAGCAGGTCTTTGAATGGACCACCAGGATCATCGGAGACTGCAACCCCAATCCCACCAAGTTCTTCATTGCTCTGAATATCATTGGCGGCGAAAAAGAGGTAGTATTTGTCATCTTTCTTTATTACTGCTGGTGCCCACATGGCTCTTTCAGCCCATTTGACCTCGGCGGTATCAATGATCTTATGATGAAATTCCCAGTGCACCAGATCCTTTGAAGAAAAGGCATCAAGAAAAACCTGTTTTTCATATGGTGCTGAAAAGGTGGGATATATCCAGTATGAAGAATCAAAAACCACTCCTTCCGGGTCAGCATACCATCCTGGAATAACCGGGTTGTTCCCCGCATCCTGGGCCGATAAGATTCGTGCACCCAAAAATGCGAGCATCATGAACAAAGTAGAGACCAATCCTTTCATTTTTTTCGTTTTCTCTTGAATCCCAATTTAATCATTGTTTCCAATTTCGAACGATCGAGAATAAGGAAGGTCTTATTTACCTGTAGCCTCACCTCAGATTCTTCATTAACCGCTTTACTACCTATCCCTTCTGGATCTTTAAATTCTGCTTTAGAATAAAAGGATTGTTCTCTTCAATTAACCACTAATTCCGGCTGTTATCTATAATCGTTCAGACACTTTTTTTCAGGGATTTTTGAAGAATTTATAAATCTACTTAATCGATTTAGCTCATCCAAATTTTTCTGCTATCTCTCCTAAGTCACCCACTATTATTCAGAGATTTAATTATTCACAACCGACGATTCCCTTACAACCAGTTTAGTGTCCAGAACGACCTTTGATGATGAACCCGCTATTTGCTTCCCTTCAAGCAGACCAAGCATTATCTTCATCAGGTGTTTTCCTATCTCTTCCAAAGGTTGCGCTACCGCAGAAATAGAAGGCGAATAAATTTTGAACAGGTCATGGTCATCAAAAGTAATTATCCCGAGTTCATACACCTTGTGAGGATGGTTCTCTTTAATAACCTCAAGACCAGTATGTGTCAGATAATTAGTGGCAAAGAAAACGGCATCCATTTTCGGGTTTTTCTTCAAAAACTCCTGAAAGAGTTTCTTTCCCCGCTCGGTATTGGTTTCCGAAAAGGGAATTTTTAGCACGTACTGGATCAGGGAATTTTCCGCCACCGCCTGGGAGTATCCGGCTAACCTGTCCGACATTTGGGTCTGCGCTACGTCAGTAGTGATAAAACCGATATTGGAAAAACCCATTTCTACAAGATGCTGGGTTCCTTCATAAGTCGCTTTCCGGTTATCTATGACCACATAATGAGTATCGAGTTCCGGAAAATATCTATCGAACAATATTACCGGAACATTGTTTGCGATCAACATCTCGATATCCTCTTTTATACCTGAGGAGGGGATTATGATAAATCCGTCGACCTGTCTCTCATAAAAAATATTGATGAGTTCCCTGGACCGTTGATCTTTGTTTTCATTGCTACAGAAAATAACTTTGTAATCTTTTTCATAAGCCAAGTCTTCAATTATTCTGGCCAACCTTGCAAAGAAATAATTTCCGATGTCTTCCACCATGAAGACCAGAATTTTCGTTTTTCCAGTCCTGAGACTCTTGGCTACGTAATTCGGCCTGTATTTAATTTCATCAACATAAGCCAGCACTCTGTTGATGACCTCATCGGAGATTTTCTTTTCTTTTCCTTTTCCATTGAGAATAAACGAGACAGTTGTGACAGAGACATCTAATCTTTTAGCTATATCCTTAAGAGAGGGCCTCTTCTTTTCCATAACACGACTTTATTCTACCCAAAAAATATTTCGATGGTGAATTAATGAACATCTAATGTAAAAATAATTCTGAATGAGGATGTTGCGGAAAATTTTTGCTCCTTGCCTCTGGCTAGAAGTGCCAGAACTTGGAATCAAAGAGGTTTTACACCTGGAAACCTCACATTGATGATCTTGAGGGTTACCTATTCTATTTATTTTTTGCCTGAAACACCATGGATAGTTTCGGTAAAAAAGGATTTCCATTGCTACCGTAGAAGCCATTCCTTCTAACGGCAACATGGATTTTATGATCTTGGAGAAGGTTGGGATTGTTCTTTCACTTTTACTCAAGTAATAAAAAATGTACAACCTTTTGTACACTCCATTAACGAGCGGATTTACACCTGTGGCGATATTCAGACAATTCCTTTTCTATTGTTCGGTTCTTCAATAATTTCACCGCCTTTATCAGCCCATCCTTGTCAGAAATTCCGCCTCCCTCTGCTCCGTTTGCAGCAACCCATGGAAACAGCCTCCTGATTTTCATTTTTTGGTTACCTCATTAACCATTGCCAAAATAATCATACAGTAGGGCCTTGATTTGCTGAAGTTCCTCAAAGTGCTCGTATATCCCTTCCTTGATAATGAGATATTCACCCAGGTACAGATTCTCGCATTGGACATCGTCACATTCCCTGAGTCCTACTAGTTTATTTCGGAAATCCCGCAACCTTTTTAGCTGTAGGTTATTCCTTTCCTGTAATTCATCCAGAAGGCTGAGTAAATCCTTGGATTCAGCTACATCCTTATTGATTTTCAATATAAAGTTACGGAACAACAACGTTCTTAAAAAATTGATCTCAGTATTGATGAAATCCATTTTATCCAACCATCTATCGATCTCCGGATTCATCTCCAGTTTGATCATCTCCAAATCGGTAAAATGCCCCTGTAGCTGCTTTTTCATGATGTTGTTTTTTTCAGAATTTGAGGATGCTGGATCACATCCAAAATCTTAATGCTATGAGTTCCCTGTGGAAATTCCCATTCCAGCTCATCCCCTTTAGCATATCCAAAAAGGGCCAGTCCCATTGGGGCCAGAATGGATATTCTGTTTTGCTTCAGGTCACTCTTCTCCGGGCTGACCAGAAAATAGGTGCGCTGCAGGTTTTCCGAGACGGAAATGGCGACTTCGGAATTAAGCCTGATCACGTCCAACGGCATTTTTGCCTCAGATACCACCCTGGCCGTTTTCATCTCCTGCAGGAGTTTTATTACAGACTGCCGGTAAGACCGGTCTTTGGTCAAATGAGACATGGAAATCATCCGCCTGAGCAGCTCAGATTCCTTCTTTTCCATTATCAATTCACCATATTTCATCATAATGATTTTTAGTTCAAGATTTATAAAGCAACTGATCCCACACAGAGGCGGGATCAGTATCTGATATTCCGGCACTGCCCTATCCAGGTGGTAGCTTCCGGAAAAGCTTCTTAAGGAAAAATCCCCCTTTGGTTATATGCCAGTTCAATCCGCGAAACAGCAAGAATATAGGCAGCGGTACGCCAATCCGTTTTTCTGGAGGCCACCTCCTTTTCTACCTTTTTAAAGACCTGGGTCAACTTCTTTTCCAGTTTTTCTATCACCTCCTCGAGTTGCCATAACTCCCCGTTGCGGTTTTGCAACCATTCGAAATAACTTCCAATAACACCACCGGAATTACAGAGGATATCAGGAATAACGGTGATTCCTTTGCCCAACAGGATCGCTTCTCCCTCAGGATCGGTCGGACCGTTGGCACCTTCAGCAACAACAGAAGCCTTGATTTTGTAAGCCTTTTCTCCCGTGATCTGGTTTCCCAGGGCCGCCGGAATGAGTATGTCGCACTCCAAGCCGAAGAAGGCTTCAGGGTCGATCTCGATCGCCCCGTCGAATCCTTTAATGGAACCCTTCCGCGGACTGGAATGATCGTACAACTGGGCCACCGAAATTCCTTCAGGGTTGTAAAGCGTGGCATGTGCATCCTGAACCGCAAGCAGCTTGGCGCCATCCTCTACAAGGAATTTGGAGGCCCAGAACCCTACATTTCCGAATCCCTGAACAATGAAAGATTTACCGCTGAGACGCTCCCCCCGTGACTGGTGAAGGAGTTTAATCGTCAGGTAAACCCCGAATCCTGTAGCCCGATCCCGGCCTTCAAGGCCCCCCGATCCGACCGGTTTTCCGGTTACCACGTGCTGGTTCTGGGACCTCTCCGACGGAGATTTGGTAGACATATAGGTATCTGCGATCCAGGCCATGGTCTGGGCATTGGTGTTGACATCGGGTGCTGGAATGTCATGTTCAGGCCCTATATTCTCGCCCAGGGCGTATGTGAAACGGCGTGTAATCCTTTCCAGCTCCCCCAGGCTATAATTCCGGGGATCAATCTGGATTCCCCCTTTTGCACCTCCGTACGGAAGGCCGGCGAGGGAGGTCTTCCAGGTCATCCACATGGCCAGTGCCTTGGCCGCGTCCACATCTACGGTCGGATGATAGCGGAGCCCGCCCTTGTAAGGACCCAGGGCATTATTATGCTGTACCCGGTATCCGGTAAATATCTCGACCGCTCCATTGTCCATCTTCACAGGAAAATGAACAATGATCTCATTGTTGGTAAGACTCAAAATTTTTTTGATGTTCGGATTAAGACCGATGAGGTCAGCAGTCTTTTCAAATTGATTGAGGACGGTATCATACATACTTTTCCTCTTCTCTTCTGTTTTTATAGTAGTCATATTCGTTATTCAAATAGTTCACAATAGATTTTCCTGGATTCGACAAAAATGCAGTGGGACCTGTTATCACAATTAAAGCACAAGCTCCTGAGCAGATCAGTGGGCAGATTCACGGGAATTTGCTGCATTTCCGGTGTCGGATTATCTTTGAGGTCTGTTTTCCAAAAGGCCATATCTCCTTCCATTTTAAGTTGATGCCATTGGAAAGACAATAGGCATGCCCGAAAAAATTATCAGGCAACGCTTTTACAGTAAGACATTGCAAATGAGCCCTATATAAAGAAAAATTGTTTTTAATTGATAATCCGAAATGGGGAGAATTACCCCGGACGGAGAGAAGTGAACCGATTTACTTCAGTTTCTGCCGTAGCGTCTTTCGGTCGATCTGAAGAATTTCCGAAGCTTTAGTCTTGTTGTTTCCTACAGAAGCGAGGACTTTCAGAATATATTCCTTCTCCACCTCTTTCAGGGGTTTGGACAGGTCGCCGCCGGAATCCGAGGGGCGCGGAATCTTTATCTCATCAGGAAGATGCTGAATCTCTATTAACCGGTCGCACATGATCACAGCCCGTTGCACGACATTTTCAAGTTCCCGGATATTTCCTGGCCAGGTATGACGTGTAAGCAGACCAAGGGCCTTTTCTGTAATTCCCGTGTTTGGCTTCTGATATTCCATCCCATACTTCCTGATGAAATGCTGCGCCAACAGGGGAATGTCTGCCTTCCGTTCCCGAAGCGGTGGGGTGTGAATATCTACTACATTGAGGCGGTAGTACAGATCTTTTCTGAATGCACCTGTCTCAGTCATTCGGTAGAGGTCGCTGTTGGTCGCTGCAATCACGCGAAGTTCTATTTTTTCAGCCTTCTGAGATCCGATCATCCGCACCTCCTTTTCCTGAAGGACCCGGAGCAGGCCGGTCTGTACATTTGCAGGCGCCGAACCAATCTCATCGAGAAAAATGGTCCCTCCTGCTGCAGCCTGGAAAAAACCTTTTCGGGTTTCCCCTGCCCCGGTGAAGGAACCTTTGACGTACCCGAATAACTCGGATTCCAGAAGGTTTTCAGGTATGGCGCCACAATTAACGGCGATGAAAGGATTATGGGCAAAGCTGCCTTTGTAGTGAATTGCTCTTGCCACCAATTCCTTCCCGGTTCCGCTTTCTCCCTGGATCAGAATGGTGGCCCTGTTGTTTTTAACCCGCTCAATAATATCCACCATTTCCTCAAATGCTTCCGAAGTGCCGAGCATTCCCGCATATGCATCATGTGTGGTAGGCTTGTGAGGGATCAGACGGGATCGACGGACTCCGCTTAAAGATTTTTCAATAGCGGTTTTCAGCTCCTCCTGGGTGAAGGGTTTCACCAGGTAATCAAGCGCCCCACTCCGCATCGCCTTTACAGCACCGTCCAGGGAAGGAAATCCGGTGATCACGAGTTTAGGAATGTCAGGAAAATGTTCATCGACATACTTTATCAATTCTATCCCATTGATTCCTGGCATCTGCAGGTCAGTGATCAACAGATCGATCCTGCTCAATTTAAGTATGTCAATAGCCTGGGTGACAGTAGTTGCCCTGTAAGCGTGAAAATGCTGTTTGGAGAGGTTGCGTTGCAGCAATTCCAACATATCGTAATCGTCATCGACGATAAGGACATTTTCATTGTTCAAGGCCATATCCCATGCTTATCGGAAGTTGAATCTGAAAAACAGTGCCCGTGGGCTCATTATCAAAAGCGAAGATCTTTCCCTTATGGCTTTTCACTATTCCATGTACCACACTCAGTCCCAATCCGGATCCGTCTCCCGTCCCTTTGGTAGTGAAAAAAGGTTCAAAAATTCTGCTGCGGTCTTCTGGTTTGATGCCCGGTCCCATGTCGGCGATTTCAATGAAAATAACTGATTCCTGCCGATATACCTTAATCCTGATCACCGCGTTCTCAGGAGAAAAATATAGCGCATTGATCAGCAAATTAAACAGCACCTGGGTCAGTTGGATGGGATCCAGCTGCGCCTCCAGCTCCTCCCGGGGCATTTCCAGCTCGTAGGTCACCTTTGCTTTCTTGAAGTTCTGACCCAGAAGTGACAATGCCTGTATGATGACAGGTTTGATATTGATGATCTCCATGTGCTGGGGCATTTCACAGGCAAAGAACATGAGCTTTTTGACCACCTCCCGGGAAAATATTGCAGCCTTGATTATTTTGGAAATGTCCTGTCTTGTCTGCTCGCTCTCCCCCCGCTCCTGTATGAGTTCTGCAAAACCCAGAATATTTCCGAGGGGGGTATTCAGTTCATGGGCAATTCCCGCAGTTATTTCGCCAAGAATGGCGAGACGGTCATTGCGATGTACGCTCCTTTTGAGTAGCTCTTCCTTCTCCAGCCGTAACTGTTTCTCATAAAAAGAACCAATCTCATCGGCTACTTTTTCCAATAATTTTTGCTCTTCAGGAAGAAAATGTTGCGCTTCAAAGGCGGGGGTAGGATAAAAGATCTTTAGATAACCTCGTTTCTCGTTCAGGGGAGAGATCTCTGCCTCCTGGTAAACGGTTTTCTCAGGAGGGATATCCGTAAAATACTTGAAGGTGTCCAGATGGATTTCCACCACTGCATGTTCAGGAAATCTCCAGGCTTGCTTTAACACCGCCGCAATCTTCTTAAGAGTCTCCTCATTATCCCCAGAATGCTGCCTGAGCAGGGAAGAAATTTCATAGAGGCAACTCAGTTCCTTGATCCTTTCCTGAAGTTCTTCTTTAGTGGAGGTGGTAGAAGGCATGCTGGCGAATTTACCAATCAAAGATACGCTTAATTTCCAGAGAGTATTCGGACCTTTACTTCGGGAATAGCATGATCAGCTTTACCCCTGATTTCAAGATAAGTGACTTGCTTCAGAAAAATATGATCCCGGGGATGACGACTCGCCTTTCGAGGAGCAGATGTCCTTTATCTCAGCTATAACCAGAACTCATCGCAGGTATTCTCCTGAAACTTTTCGTCACAGTGATGCCGGACTATTAAAGCTAATTCTTCTTCAGTGGCATTCTCCTGAATTCTGTTGAAAAGCTCCCGTTCTTCAAAACGAACGTGATGATCCAGTTCCTCTTCGATCAAACTGAGGGATTTTTCAGGATTCCTGTCGTCCTCAAAAAGCCTTCTCAGCCGACGGTGTTCAGCCAGAGCCTTTTTGATCATATGATCCTCTTTCCCAAGAACCGGAAATAAATATTTTTCCTCTATTTTAAAGTGTGGTAAGAGGTGTGAATGAAAGAACCAGTCACTATAGGCCTTGATCCTGGAAGGATCCACTCCTTTAGTAAAACCCTTTCGTATTTTCCAGCACAGCAGAAGGGTGTGATGGTGGTCTCTACTTAAAGGCTGAAGGCTCCTAGATCGCTTTATCGGTTTTTTTTCCATTTCTCTATTATTGCTTTTGGAATTCATAGAAAATCGCAAGCCAAACTAGGTCCAGCTTACGATTTTCTGTTCAGGAGGACTACTCAACGATAAACTTCCCTTTCATCATCACATAGTGGCCGGGAAAACTACAGATAAAATCATAGCTGCCCTTGTTGGGGGCGGAAAATTCTATCGTGGTGGATTCCCCCCCTCCTATCAGCGGAGTATGAGCGATAACCCCGGATGAGGGAATATACCCGTTACCCTTTGCCTTCATTGCAGCCTGAGAAAACTTGGCAATGTCCGTACCTTGGGTAAGCAAAACAAAATTGTGTCCCATCACATTTTCCGGCAATTTCCCGGTATAATTGAGGGTAAGTTTTATCTTTTCCCCTGCCTTGACTTTTATCTGACTGGTGTCGAATCTCATCTGGTCATTCGAATTGATCACAATGGTCCGCAGGGGTTGGTTTCCTTCCATGGAAGCCGTGGTGATCCGTTCTGTGTCGCTGTGGTTGAATCCGAAGAGGAACATACACAAGCCTACTGATACTGTGAAAATTTTTGCATTCATTTGATTTAGGATTTTAGGAATTTACTGTATTTGAAGATTATTATTGCCATGGTTATGGTTATTCCTTTTCTGGGTTTCGATATAAATATGGATCCAGGAGAAACAGAACGACTACCAGAGTGCCCCAGACCAGGATCAGGGAATGTATAGACCAGAATCTTTCCTGGTAATCCGCCTGCAATGTTGCTTGCTGATAATGGCAAAAAAGTCCGCTTGAACTCATCAATAGCCCGACCATTCTCAAACATGCAGAAAATTTTTTCTTGGTGCTCTGGTCAGGGTTCTTTTTAAAGCCAGGATATCCGCCGCCTTCCAGAAACCTCACAGAAAGCAGCACGACTGATCCCAACCAGCCGATAACGCCCAGTATGTGTACTATTCCAACATTGACGGAATTCATGGGACTAGGTTTAACAGCTCTGAAAGCGAATTTCATTTTCCAGAGGATGCCCGGACAGTTAAGGACAAATTGTTCCAGCTAATGACCATATTTACAGCAACTGTGATTGCTACCAGTTCATTGGGACTAAAAAAAACTCGGACTCTCTCACCAATAGATTCTAAACCAGTCTTCAGCGGAAAGTCAACCATTGCCTCTGCCCAGGCCAAAGCGGTTTTTTCCTTTTCGGAGAAATGATCATTCCCTATCCAGTTCGCCAGTATGGCCAACTGATCAATAGCCTCCCCTCTTGCTCCGGCCCCTTCCAGATACAGATCGGTACAATGCTCACACTTCATTATTTGGGAGGCCCTCAGTTTCACGAGTTCGAGCAGTGATGGGTCTATGCCGCTTGCTGCCGAACATTCCTCCATTTCCTGAATCCCCTTAATTGCACAAAGGGCCAGAGTTGAATAATATCCATGGTCTCTCATTTTACTCAGCTTTAGGTTATTTAGTTTTGTTTCAAAAAAATTATAAAGGATATATTTATCTTTTATGCTGGCGGAGATCCCCTTGCCCCTTCCTTTTTATCACGGATTAGTCAGAAAGGCACCTCCTTCTGCGAGATTCTTTGCAAGCTTCCCCACGGTATTCTCCTGAAATGATTTTAACAGATCATTCCGGGTCCCGGCATACTTGAAATGCATTGGGCAAGGATGCTCATCCGAACACTGATGTAATCCCATAACACATTCTCGGAAAACAGAAAGCCCGTCCACCGCATTCACAATTTCTATCACCGGCAGGTCGAGCTGAAAGGTTTCGCAATAAAAGCCACCGTAAGGACCTTTGACCGACGTGACAATTCTGTATCTGTTTAAAGTCTGTAAAATCTTAGCCGTAAAGGCCGGAGGCGCTTCAATTTCCTCCGCAATTTCCCTAACCCCAAGTTTCATCCCCGAATTTCTGCGTGATGCAATAAAAACAGCGGCGCGTATGGCATATTTACAGGATTTCGAGATCATGACCCTTGCTTTTCTGTTCAAAGATACAAAAAGATTTTATAAAGGACAGTTTTATCCTTTATAAAATATTCGTAGTTTTATAAGAGAATTGGTTATCATGAATTTCAATCAGTTAAAATATATCATTGCTGTAGATAAACATCGAAACTTCGCCCGGGCGGCCGATGCGTGTGACGTGGCACAGTCAACTTTAAGCAAGGAAATACAGCGGCTGGAAAAACAATACGATGTCATGATCTTTGACAGAACCAGGCATCCTGTAGTACCAACCATGAAGGGGCAGGATCTTATAAAACAAGCGTTACTCCTAATTAAAGAACAGGCTGTCTTCGAGGGACTGGCCAGCCGGAAACAAAACGTGCCCTCGGGAGAATTCAAACTGGGCATTTTGTCTGTACTTGCCCCTTATCTCCTTCCGCTTTTCGTAACAGAGATTTCACGAAAATACCGGGACCTCCACCTTATCATCGCTGAACTGAGTTTATCTCAGCTTGTGGAAAAATTATCAAACGGAAGCCTGGATGGTGCGATTTGTCTGGATCCCTTTCCGAAGGAAGGATTTTATGAAACCGGCATTTTTCAGGAAGAATTTGTTCTATATATGCCGGAGGATCACCCTTTGGCCGCTATTCCGGAAATTCGTTTGACAGACATCTGTGGGGAAGAAATGATTCTGCAGGAAGACCTTAAATCAGCCTTCTGCAATACTCCTGCAACCAGAACCACCAACTATTGTACTGGAGAACATACTGCTTTCAGATTTTCAGGAAGTTCACTTGAGACTATCCGAAAGATGGTGGATCTCTCGGACGGGGTCACCATTATCCCTGGGACGGCTCGTCTCTATATGGGGGAACGGAGATTAAAAATGGTCAGGTCACTCCAAGATGGTACCTTCCGCAAAACTGTATCCCTTGTTACTCCACGAGGATTTGAGAAAAATCGCATTTCCAAGGCTCTAATCAAAGAAATCAAAGCACATCTTCCCTTGAATCGGAGGAAAAGCAAAACTTCTTTAGAAATGCGTTAAGCAGACGACATCTGTCCTTCAATCGATTTCTGCCATGATCCGGATCGATTCTGCGTCATTGCGTCTAACCCTCTGTCGGAATACCTTTACTTCAGATCAGATGTAGAACTAAAAATTCCCAATCATGACAGAAGTACAAAAATTAGCTGACTTTGTCAGCTCCCGAAAGTTTTCCGATTTATCTGGGTCTGCGGTAAGAGAACTGAAGATTCGCCTTCTCGACTCCATAGGCTGCGCGATCGGAGCATTGAATGGGGAACCCGTCAGGCTGATAAAAGAACAACTCGACGATTTCGGAGGAAATCCGTTGAGCAGCCTTATAGGCGGGGGCAGCACCGCACCGGACAGGGCCGCCTTTTATAATTCGGCATTGATACGGTACCTGGACTTTAACGACAGCTATCTGGCTAAGGGAGAAACCTGTCATCCCTCGGACAATATAGGAAGCGTGTTAGCAGCCGCCGAATATGCCCAAAGAGATGGAAAAGATTTTCTCACTGCTCTGGCAATTGCCTACCAGATCCAATGCAGGCTAAGTGATATTGCTCCGGTACGTGACAGAGGGTTCGATCATACCGTCCAGGGCGCTTTTGCATCTGCGGCAGGTGCCTCCTATGCCTTGCGACTCAATTCCGCCCAGACAGCCAATGCCATTGCTATAGCTGCCACGGCTTATAATGCGCTGAGGGTATCCCGGACCGGAAATCTATCTCATTGGAAGGGACTGGCATTTCCTTCAACCGGATGGACCTCAACTCATTCAGCTTTTCTGGCAATGCGTGGCATTACCGGACCGGAAGCAGTAATAGAAGGTAACAAGGGGTTCAAAGACAGTATAGCTGGTCCGTTTGAGATCGACTGGGCACAAGAAGACCTGGAACGGGTGACCCATACCATCATCAAGAAATTTAATGCTGAAATTCATTCGCAGTCTACTTTAGAAGGGCTGCAGGATTTAAGATCTCAGCATAAAATTGATCCGGATGAAATCCAAAAGATCATTCTTCACACTTTTGACGTGGCATATCATATTATCGGAGGTGGCGAGGAAGGGGGAAAGAAACATATTCGGACCAAAGAGGAGGCAGACCACAGCCTCCCTTATATGATGGCTGCTGTGCTCCTTGACGGAAATCTTCTGCCTGCCCAGTACCAGTCCGACAGAATTGCAAAGAAAGATATCCAGGAATTACTTCAGAAAGTGGAGGTGATTGAGAAAAGCGACTATTCCAGGAAATTTCCAGGGGAAATGCCCATAGAAATTGAAATCCATCTTAAAAATGGCCGACATCTAACCATCAGAAAAAACGATTATGAAGGTTTCCATTCCCGGCCCGTCTCATGGGATTTCATCATCGAAAAATTTCACACCCTAACGTCTGACTTCGTTGATGAGACCCTTCGCAATAAGATTATTCTCACAGTCCGCGATCTTGAAAACCATAAAATCACCCATTTGATAGACCTGCTCGGAAACTTAAGAATCCAGAATCGGTAATTGAACAAGAAAATTAAAAACCAATATCATGTATAACAAAAAAGAATTTACCACTAATCCTATAGCTTTCGAATGGCTACAGCGCAACAACCGCCCCTCCAAACCTCGGGAGACAGGTATGACAGAAATCAGGGCTGCTTACTACTCAAATTTTGGTATCAGTTACTTTAAGGACATACTCGAGACCAGTGGGAATTATATCGACAGCATTAAATTTGCTGGCGGATCCTTCACCTTCATGAATCCTCAAAAGATCCGCGAGATCAATGATCTTGCACATCAGTACGGCGTAATGGTATCTACCGGTGGTTTTATTGAGTACGTATTGACCAAAGGCAAGGATGCAGTAAAAAAGTACATCAAAGAGTGTAGGGAAATGGGGTTCGACATAATAGAAATTTCTACAGGATTTATTTCCATTCCTTCAGATGACTGGCTGCGGATTATTGAAGATGTCCAAAAAGCCGGGTTAAAGGCTAAACCTGAAATTGGAATACAATTCGGTGCAGGCGGCGATACCTCAGCAAGGGAGCTAGAGACAGAGGGTACCCAGGACGTCGGTTACGCTATAAATCTTGCCAAGCGATTTCTGGATGCCGGAGCTTATATCATCATGATGGAATCCGAAGGAGTAACAGAAAATGCAACCCCGTGGAGGACCGATGTGCCGGCAAAATTCATCAATGAACTCGGCCTCAGAAACGTGATGTTCGAGGCCGCAGATCCCAATGTTTTCAAGTGGTATATCAAAAATTACGGTCCGGAGGTGAACCTGTTCGTGGATCACAGCCAAATCGTGCAGCTGGAATGTACCAGGCAAGGTATCTGGGGAACCAATGATATCTGGGGTCGCATTGTCACATACAAGTAGTACCTTTCGAAAAAGTCCGGACGGGATCAGATACCGTTGATTTCAGATGCCGCCATTTCCCCTTAAAATAAAATGATGAACAAGGATCGATTATATCCACCTGCCACCCCTGAAATGTCCAGAAAAAGAGCAGATCTGGCACCGGAAATTACGGCTGCTTTCAGGGAATTCAGCAAGGAAGTCTTCAAAGCGGGAGCACTGGATGAGAAGACCAAACAACTAATTGCTGTTGCTTCCGCTCACATAACCCAATGTCCTTACTGCATAAAAGGTCATACCAGGATAGCACTACAGAAGGGTGCAACAGCTCATGAGATCATGGAGGCCATTTGGGTAGCCTCAGAAATGAGAGCCGGGGGTGCTTATGCCCATGCTGCACTAGCTTTGGAAGAGATTGACCGTGAACAATAATGAAATCCTCAAAATATAATTTTAAAAATGCAATTGAAATCTAAAAGAGCAGTTATTACCGGAGCGAGTCGGGGAATGGGAAAGGCAATTGCAACCGCTTTGCTTGAGAAAGGAGCCATAGTCTATGGATTAAGTCGTAATTCCACAGGAATGGAGGAGTTGAAACTAAGGTGGAACGAATGCTTTTTCCCGGTACAACTTGATATTTCGGACGAACAAAACGTGAGAAAATGGGTAGCGGAAACATTTTCGGAACAAAAACTGCCTGACATCCTCATCAACAATGCTGGAGTTGGGTATTTTGGGAAAATCGACACGCTCCCCTCGGAAAAATGGCATCAGATGATCAACACCAATCTGAATGGTGTGATGTACTTGACTGCCGCACTTGTTCCATTGATGAAATGCTCTGAAGATTACAGTCACATCATCAACATAGGGTCAATACTGGGAAAAGTATCGGGAGCAGAGAAATCGGCCTACAGCGCGACCAAATTTGCGCTGCAGGGATTTAGTGAAGCCCTGTTTAAGGAGTTGAGAAGCGAAAGGATCAAAGTTAGCTGTATTAATCCAGGATCCATAGGAACCACCTTTTTTAAAGATTCCGGAATTCAGGCTTCAGAAGGGATGCTGAAACCAAGGCAAATGGCAGATATAATTACTTTTGTTTTGGAAACGCCCGACAATATTCTGATTGACGAGATGTCGATCCGCCCATTAATGCCTTGACTATCAGTTTGCTCCGTCTGGTATTAAAGAACTAAATTTCAAATCAATGTAACCGCTGTATTAAAGGTCAGGACCCGCTATATCAGGCAGAATGAAGAACTTTCGAATTTCTTCTGAAACCTTCTCCGGCTCTTCTTCCTGTGGAAAATGGCCAACCGAATCTAACCTGACCGAATAATTCCTTGAAAACCCCGCTTCGAATTTTTCGAGGTTTCTTGGGTGTAGCAAAGAATCTTTCATGCCCCAGATCAAGAGCGTCGGTTTATCGGCAATTGTACTTCTTTTGTTCCAAAGTTCTTGAAACCATTGCTGATCATCAAGTAAGGACTTTAGGAATGCAATTGGACCCTGTCTTTCCCGGATTCTGGTGAAGGGTTTGGTATACTGGCTTATCAACTTCTTCGATATCTTTTTATTCCCGAAAGACTTCGGAAGCAAAAATCTAGGGGAGAAATTCAGGTAACGGTAAAGAAATGGAAGCAATGGACTCCGAAGTAACTTCCTCATCTTCCTGAAATCGGGATCACTCTCATTACTCCAAAGCCACGAGTTGAGAATGACGATTCTGCAGACTTTTTCGGGATGCTCAATCGCGAAATTCAGACCTATGGGTCCTCCAAAATCGTGAACCAATAGATTGATGTTCCGGAGCCCTTTTTCTTTAATAAAGGTCGTAAGGGTTCGGGAATGATTAATCGTCGTGTAATCATAAGTCTGAGGCTTATCGGATAAACCGAAGCCCATATGATCTATGGCAATACATCTGAAATCATTTCTTAAGGATTTGATCAACTTTCGAAATTCGAAACTCCACGACGGGGTGCCGTGCACAAATAAAAGGACTTCCCCTTCCCCTTCCTCCAGGTAATGTAGTTGATGGCCATTGATCTGAAGATATCTCGATCTGAAGGGGTAATCCTCCTGATTCAGCCATTCAGGGTTTTTCCGAACCATGAACTCGAATCATTATTCCGATGGCTGACCAAGTTGAACGGTCAGACAGCAGTTATCTTCCAAAGAGATTTCCGGGGATATCCCCAGGCTTATCTTTCCGTTGATCCTTTCTTGTCCGAATAGGATAAGCAGATCCTTCACCTTTGATGATTCCTCGTTAGCCAACTGCACACTTGTAGTGGCAGGTTGTGGGCTGTATATAGCAAAACAAGGTGTCGCAGGATAATAAATTTCCGGATTTATTCGGATGACCACGCGATCATCGTGTTCCTCAAACTGCTCAAGGACAAGTTCTGAAGGACATTGGAAGATTTCCTTGCTTTGAAAAGAGAGGTTGATCACAGCTCCGTCATTTTGGAGCATCAGATTAAGATTTGTAATGGTTCTGGATTTCTTCGTGGTGTCATCCGAGCGACTGCAGGAACCGGAAAACATGAGGAGACCCAGGAGGAGGATTGATAAGATTCTTTTCATATGTTACCGTTTGATTGGGTAAGACTAATATATTATAATCCTGACTCGGTTTTATGTTGTAGATGCAGTTTACCACTAAATCTGCATGAACGACCATAAAGTTGCAATAAAAACAAGTTAGGAGAACGGATTTCCCTTCTGACGTTTCACTTGATATCCATCCTTGAAGTTTCCAGAGACCCTCCAACCGTTGTTATAACAAAAACAAGAAGGCTTAGTAGAGAAGCTTTCGTCATCCATGTTGCTTGTATGGCGTCAGCCTGAAACAGATTTAAAAGATTGTATGCATAAGGAAAATAAAGCGCCTCTTCGGCCTTGTGAACCAACAGGGCGGCAACTACCATCACGAGGCCTATCCCAATCGGAATTACGAAATTCCGGACTCTAAAACTCAGCCAGAACTGCAGGCCAACGATCGCCAAGACCGCTATATAGGATTTGAAAAGAGTCCGGGCAAAAAGCAGGTACTCCGGCTCATAAAGGTCGAGTGCAAGAATGGGTTTCAGCTGTCCCAGTATGGCTCCGCTTCCCAGGATCGTGATCCCGAATATGAAGTAGGCCAGAAAAAGCATCATACAAACCACCAAGAGTTTGGAGCAGTAATGATACCACCTTGGGACAGGAAGGGTGTAAAGTTTTTTGATTCCGTTTGCACGGTGTTCAATCTGCAACACAAGGCTGGTCAATAGGACTACGAACAAGGGAATAAGCAAAGGCCCTGCTGCCATCAAATGTAACCCGAAGAATTTGTCCCAGGGATTGGCACCTCCTTCACTGATCGGTTGGGTGGACTTAAACAGGTAGAATAGAAAATAGATCGTAGGAATAAAGGTTGCACTCAAAAGCGTCAGCCAAAGCGCAAACGTCCTCTTTGTTTTTCTGATTTCAATCAGAACGCAGCCAAGAAAGGTCATTCATAGAGATTTTGGGTCTGGTCAAGAAAAAATTTCTCCAGATCATTCTTGATTTTGAGTTCAAAGATGTCGATATCGTTGCTTCTCAACGCGTCGATCAGGGAAGGGATTTCGTTTTTCTCTTTCAGGGAAACCAGCAAATGATTGTTTATAAATATCGGCGTCCGAAGCGTCAGATCCTGAACAATCATGTTGGTTTTCTTTAAATCATTCGTCTCCAGTTCGATCTCAATTTTTCGGTCTCTCGAATTCAGAAAATCTTCAGCGGCACCCTGATAGACCATTTCCCCGTCCCGGATAATCCCGTAGTGGGTGCAAAGTTTCTCCACTTCCGACAGAAGATGACTTGAAACCAGAACGGTAATCCCTTCTTTTTCATTCAAATCCTTCAACAATCTTCTGATCCCAAGGATTCCCTGGGGATCGAGACCATTGGTCGGCTCATCGAGAATAAGCAATTCCGGCTGGTGAAGCAGACAGCAGGCAAGGCCCAACCTCTGTTTCATTCCCAGGGAATAATCCCTTACCTTTTTTCGACCGAATACTTCCAAATCGACCAACCTCAGTACTTCCTGAATTCTTTCCGGTTTGACGTTTTTATAGCACGAGGCAAGAATGCTGAGATTTTCCTTTCCCGAAAGATGTTCATAAAGGGAAGGATTCTCAATGAGAGCTCCCATCCGGGAAAGGCATGAAATTCTGTGTTTCCTGATGGAGCGCCCCAGAATCATCACCTCACCATCATCTGGAGAAAGCAGACCCAGCAACAACCGGATCGTTGTGGTTTTCCCCGATCCATTTCTTCCCAGGAAACCATAAATGCTCCCCTTTGGCACTTTCAGATTGAGATTTTTGATGTCCCTCTTCTTTCGATTGTACGAAAAAGTGAGCCCGGTAGTTCTGATCAGATCCATTTCTTGATTATCCTATAATTAAAGACGAAATCCGAAGATATTTGTGACTCCTATAGGGCATAAAGATGTGAAGGTCCTGATAATTGATCTATATCCTGCCTTTTGAACTGTGGAAGCGACTAAAAATGATGTCAGGCAACATACCAACAATTCCATAGAAACCCAGAAAAGATAAAGAGGTCCAGGGACCTCTTTATCACAATAAACCTAACACCACCATCTTCTTCCGGATCAAAGGGACCCAGAATAGATGTTATTGTCCGTAGCCCCTATTCTGCTCGACATTGGAGTTTGCATCGATTTCATTGAGCGGAATTGGATATGCCAAGCGGTAATCTCCGAATGGAATGGTTTCATCGATGTTCTGAAGTGGGGATACTTTTTCAATGTCCATGCCCTCTCTCAACAGATCCCAGTAATACAAACCTTCAAATATGAATTCCTTTCTTCTCTCCAACAGCAGGTTTTCTTCTGTTACCTCGGTATAGGGTTCGGCATTCCTGTTCTCCGGAATCTTGTTTAACCACGTCAAAGCCTCATCTGTTTCTCCCAGATGGAAGAGAGCCAGCGCATAGTTCAGGACGACTTCCTCATACCGGATGACTATAATGTTCGCCCCAATTGTGGGAAATTTGCCCATGTTCCTCAACATTTCCCCTTCGTATCCAAAGATGTCAAGTCTGACATCCCCTTCTCCGTAGATGTCCAGAACTGCGGGAATGACCTCTATGTCCCCATAGGTATCTCCCCGGTAAATAAAGTCAATCCTGTCGGATCCCGGATAGTCGGTCGTGCTCTGGGCGATCTCAAAGATCGAATTGACGCCCCCATCATCGAGGAAAGAAGCGACGTAATCTGATGCTGGAACTATGGCGTACAGATCAGAATCTATTACAGCCTTTGCAGCATCCCGGGCCACTTCCCACATTTCGAATTGAACAGCCACTCTGGATTCCAGAGCCTTTGCCGTATACTTCAATATGAATTCCTTCGAAGGATCGAAGAAATCAGCGCTCATCAGTTCAAAGGCGGATTGAAGATCACTGATGATATTCTGGACGTTGGAATCCACTGTACCCCTTTCAGGAAAGTTGTTACCTCCCTTGAATTCCGTGATATACGGGATTCCCAATTCCCCTCCAACATATTGCTGACCGTATGTCTTTAGAAGATCAAAATGCGCCAGTGCCCGGATTGCATAAGCCTGGCCCTGGATATGCTTTGCATATTCCTGATCTCCTTCTAAGGTGGATATGTCCGCATTGATCAGGATATTGGCAATCGCAATGATCTCATACGCGTTGTCCCAGATATATACATCGCTCGGCAATTGAGCGAAGGCCGCCTCGGTTGTAAAACGTCCGGAGGAGCCGTTGGCGAAAACATTGGGAGTGCGTACCTCATTGGTCACCAGGTAGTCCCTTCCATAATATTCGGAATCCCCGAATTCGTCATAGGCTCCCTTCAAAAGACCCTCCATGTCCCCTACGGTCTCCAGGGCATTTTCAGATCGTTTTGACTGGGCCAAAATCGGGTCGAGCTCCTGGGTGGTACAAGCCGATATCAAGATCAAGCCTCCAATCAAAACCGTATGATAAATTTTATTCAAATGTCTTTTCATAATGCTTATAGTTTAAAATTAACACCTAACACCACTGACTGGACCGGAGGCGTGGTAATATCCGTCCAGCCATCTGCATCTACCTCAGGATCGTGCAATAAATTGTCATCCTTGACCCAGGTAAACAGATTGCTCCCCCGCACGAACACACGACCAGAACTGATCCCGATGGCGTCTGTAATTCCGCTGTTGAAATCATAACCCAGGCTGACATTTCTCAACCTGAAGTAATCTCCTTCGAACAGGAATTTGGAACTGATTTCCCAGGGTTCATACTCGTCCATCGGCTTGGTCACCCTGGTGATGTCCCCTGGCTGCTGCCATCTCTCCATAAGCCTGTCATAGCCGTTATAGAGTGCAGTGGCATAAAGATTTGTCTGGTCCAAATAAAGATGCCAGTCTTCATACACCATATGTCCTCCTGCAAAATATCCTGAAGCGTCAAGGAAGAAGCCTTTAAAATCAACGTGAAAGTTCAGACCTGCTGTAATACTGGGCAGCGCACTCGATCCCATGAAAACGCGCTGTGCCTCTCCATAATTCATGGTGATCTCACTGCCTTCTCCATCGGTGAACCAGGTGTCAACACCGGTTTCAGGATCCACTCCAGCCCAAACCGGCATGAACCATTCGTCCACAAGCGAGCCTTTAATGGAGCGCTGATAGGCCCCATCCGTAACGGCGATTTCATTGCCATTGGCATCCTGAGCTACCTCAAGAACCTCATTGTCTACAGTGGCAACATTACCGCCAATGCTCATATGAAAATCATCCGCTCTAATTACTTCTATATTGAGTTCAGCTTCAAAACCTTTGTTTTCCATACGGCCAATATTCCTGAACTGACTGTCAAAACCGGTGGTATAAGAGAGTGGAACATCCAGAAGCAGATCCCTGGATTCCCTCCTATAGTAGGCGAGCATACCCTGGATCCTGTTTTCTACTAGGCCGAATTCGATACCGGCATCAAAAGTGTAACTGGTTTCCCATGTGAGATCTTCGTTCCCGTATTCGGCGGGATATGATGCGCCGGTTCCAGCGTAGTCTCCGTCATAATTGAAAAGAACCTGGTACTGATTGATCTCTATATTGGCATTACCGGTTTTACCATAGGAGGCTCTTAGCTTCAGGTTGTTCACAAAATCACTGTCCTCGAGAAAATCCTCCCGGTGAAGGTTCCAGGCAGCTCCTACCGACCAGAAGTCCCCCCATCTGTTTTCCTCGCCAAACCTTGAGTTTCCTTCGCGACGATAGGTTCCATTGAGCACATACCGGTTATTATAGTTGTACGCCACCGTCCCGAGATACGAGGCCACCGCCCAATCTTCAAATTCCGAAAAGGCTCCTGTAGGATTTCCAGAAGAGGCGAGATTAGTCAGTCCGTCCGTAACAAAATTGTCACCTTCAGCAGAGAGATAATGGTCCCTGAATTTTTGCCATTCCTGCAGTACCTTGAAATCGAGACTGTGGTCTCCGAAATTCATCACATAATCAAAAGAGTTCTGGAAGACATAGGTCGCAGTGTTACGCTTGAACTCAAAGGCATAGCCGCTGATGTCATCGCCATCCCCGGAAACTCGGTTGTCGTAGGTTTTATAATGGAACACCTGATAATCTATTGAGGCCCTGGAGGTGAACGATAAATTCTCTATCGGGGTTTGCCAGGTAAGGGAGTTGTTGCTCAGAATACGTGTGAATTTTGATTGATCTATGTCGTTTTCTGCTATAAAGAGCGGGTTCGGAAGCGTTGTATTGAGATTATAGGAACCGTCTTCATTAAAAGCCTGATCCAGCGGTGACATGAAGTATTTGGCCGAATGAGGTGAAGAGAAATAGGCACTTCCCTCAAGAATACCGTCCTGAAAGGAATGGGAAGCTGTATTGGAAGAACTGAAGGTAAAACTGTCTGAAATATCCTGGGTCAGGTTCAGTGATCCGGATATCCTTTCGAATTCAGAACCGATCACCGTGGCTTCCTGCTGGAAATATCCCAGGGAAGTATAAAAGGTGTGTTTTTCACCACCTCCCGTAGCGGATATGGTATGCTCCTGAATAGGGGCATCTTCGTTGGTCACCAGTTTTTTCCAGTCCGTTTCCGGACGACCAGCTTCATTCCAGGCAATGTAGCCTGCATAATCTCCGAAGTTTTCAGCCTCATAGGCTCTGGCTTCCTCTATAGAACCCAGGCCGTAACTGTTCATGATTCCCTCGTAGTAGAGAATCTCTCTTTCGGCTCCCGTCAGAGGATCTGGTCCATCCATGGCGTTGTTGGTAAACCCATAATAGGAACTCAGGTTGACGGTAGTTTTTCCACTTCTTCCACTCTTGGTGGTTATGACAATCACCCCGTTTGCTCCACGGGCCCCGTAAGCGGCCGTAGAGGAAGCATCCTTGAGAACCGTGATGCTGGCGATATCATTGGAATTCAAACTGGCCAAAGTTGAAAAAGACGAAGTTCCGTTATCGTCTATTCCGACAAGATCATCGCTTATGATCGGCACCCCGTCAATGACATAAAGCGGCTCATTTCCAGCGTTTATGGAGCTCACTCCCCGGATCCTGATATCCTGGACGGATCCCGGTGTACCGGATGAACTGGCGATCTGAAGACCTGCCACCTTTCCCTGAAGCGCCTGATCGACCGTTGCCATCGGGGTTTGCTGAAGCTCTTCTGAACCCACCTGCACTGCTGATCCGGTAAGGTCTTCCCTTCTCTTGGAGACATAACCCATTACCACAACCTCCTCCAGCTGGCCAGCATCGACCTGTAAGGTGATATTATAGGTATCGGCAGTTCCTACAACCACCTCCTGGGGAACAAATCCTACGTAGCTGAACACAAGAATATCTCCCGGCGCGACAGAAATCGAGTAATTGCCATCGAAATCCGTTTGAGCACCGTTTTGTGTTCCTTTCTCAATGACGGTTGCTCCCGGTAACGGGAGACCTTCTTCACTGAATACAGTCCCTGTTACCGTTTTTTCTTCTTGTGCTAAAGCGGTACCTGACATGAAGAACACTGCCAAATACAGTAATAAGTAATTGCTTCTCATATTTTCTGATTAAGGTTTGTTTCAGCTAAATGTAGTGTTGAGCCAATGATTACGGCTGTCGCTGATGTCTATCGGCCACTATATGAACTGAACAGCCCGTTTTTTGATTTTAAAAAAACAGGAGGGACCAAAAGAATGGTCTGTTTGGTAAGACCGATGAAGCTTTTGCGGGTTTGGTCGCGACCGATTTCTGGCAAGACAGGGGCCCTTTTTATGAATACCTCAAATTAAGCTTTGAATCCCCCGATTTATGAACCGGAATAAAATCTTCAAAATCTGGTATAACCTTAAATATTTTAACTTTGGATCAAAGTATTTTTCATGAGAGCATTAATTGTAGAGGATGAGATATTTGCACGGGAAAGGGTTAAAAAACTCCTTGGCGAGGTAGAATGGGTCGACGAGATCCTGGAGTCTGAAAATGGAGCCACTGCCGTTACCGAAATCAATACCCGAAAACCGGATCTGGTTTTTCTCGATGTCAATCTGCAGGATATGACTGGCTTTGATGTCTTGCAACAAATAGAGATAGATCCTAAACCTCTGGTGATCTTTGTTACTGCACATGATTTTTATGCACAGCGGGCTTTTGATTTTGAGGCGTTTGATTTTCTACTCAAGCCATTTAAGAATGAAAGATTCTTCAAAGCCATGGATAAAATCTCCCAAATACCGAGAAATAAAATCAATGAGCAATTCGATGCCCGGGTCATGGAGTTGATCAAGCTCCATGAGTCGCAACAAAACAAACAGTCCAGCAACCAGAAACTCCCGATCAAACTTGGAAATAAAACGATACTGATCGACGTGGAGAGCATTCATTACATCACGGCATCCGGCTATTATGCAGAGATTTTTACGGAAGGCAATAAATACCTGATCCGGGAATCCCTGAGCAACCTCAATGAATTACTGAACCCTGACCGCTTCTTCAGAGTCCACAGGTCCCATATCGTGAACTTTGATTACATTCAGGAAATCGTTCATTCGGATTATTCGGAGATCGATATCCGCATGAAGGACAAGAAATTGATAAGGGTGAGTAAGTCCCAAAAAAAGGAGTTCCTTAAAAAGCTGGGACTGAAATAATGGAAACCGGAATGGGATTACTCAGGAGGAAGGTCCACTGGCGATTGATCATTTTTCTCGCTATTTTCTATCTGGTCTTCGAAATCTTTTACACCCTGAAGATGTACTATATCCAGTTGGAATCTGGTAATAGTATGCCCCTGTATGCTTACGGCGCTTTTTTTCTCGATTGGATCCTGGTGACTTTATACATGAGCCTGATATCGGTACACACTTCCTACCTGCTACAGCATCAAAAGCCATGGAAGATCATTATCCCGATCCATTTGTTCTTGTCCGTCCTGATCAGTGTGGTGATCAGGATGGTCGTGGATCTTTACCTGGTCTTTCTGGGGGTCATCGATAAAGATATCTATAGCTATGAGGATTTCATCGACGGGATCATCTATAATCTTGATGTCAATTATCTCATCTATTCGGCCATGATCTTTGTTATTTACGCCTTTCATTATCTCGAAGCTGTAAAATCCTCAGAGCAACAAAAGAATATTCTGGAAAAGCAGTTATTAGATGCAAAGGTCAAAATGCTCACCACCCAGCTACAGCCCCATTTCCTGTTTAATACCCTGAACAGCATATCCAGTCTGATCGATATCGATAAGGCTAAAGCGCAGGATACCATAGCCGATCTGAGTGATTTTCTACGGCAAATCCTTTATCATATCGATTCCAATTTCGTCTCGGTACAAAAGGAGATCAGTATTCTCGACCCTTACCTCAACATTCTCAGAACGAGGTTCTATGGAAAAATCAAGATCAAAGTCACCGTTCAGGAGGATCTCCTCCAGACGAAAATACCAGCCCTAATTTTACAACCCATTGTCGAGAATGCAGTCAAACATGGATCCTTTAGCCAAAATACTTTTTTGATGATTAAGATCAATATTTACTCTAAGGGTAAGGAGCTGGTCATCCAGGTCATGAACAGTGGCAGATTGAAACCGTCGAGCGGTAATCCGCTCGAGAAGGGAATGGGCCTGACCAACCTGCGGACCCGTTTAAGAGATATCTATGGAGAGTCAGCCGATTTCAGAATTTCCAATTCAGGAGAGGAATCCGTTAGCTGCACGGTTAGCATCCCTCACCGCTCCCTGAGCCTAATGTAGTGGCACCTCCAGTACCTGAGGAGGCTTTGCAGCCAGTTCACTGCAGAAAAAGCCTACCACACATCATTGTTTGGAGAAGTTTACAGCAGGGATCGTTACTTAGGCATCAATTAACAATGTTTCATGGAACTATTTTCACGAAAATACATACTGATCGCGCTGGCAACTGCTGTAACGGTGGCATCGGTAGGCCTCGGTATTTTTTTCTCTCGAAATCTCACCTCGGGGATTCCTTTAAGGCGGGTTTTGAAGAAGGGTACAAGTCCACCAGAGGGAATTGAAATAAAGCTGACCAATTTGGTCCCGGATCCGATGCCATGGATCTGGATGCGCTAAAATCCTTTCCGGAACGGGTTCTACGAATCAGGGATCTCAGGTTCTACTAACCTGATCAGTTTATCCAGGGAATCCTGCCAGCCCAGGTAACACATTTCTGCGGGTATGGCGGCCGGTATACCTTCCTGTAATATCTTGAGCTCTGTTCCACAAGAAACCCTGTTCAGCCAGACCGAGGTAATGATTTCCCCCGGTAGATTCGGATCGTCAAAGCTGTCCGAATACTTGATGAATTGATTGGGCTTGATTTCCAAATACGCTCCCCCGAAGGAATGGCTGTTCCCGGTACTGAAATTGATAAAGGTCATTTTGTATTTACCTCCGACCTTGAAATCCATTTTCTGAACCGTACAAACGAACCCATAAGGGGGTAACCATGTGGCGTGAGCATCCGCCTCTGAAAATGCCCGGAATACCTTTTCCGGGGCTGCTTTGATCACTCTGTGCAATGAAACTGTATTGTCTTTCATATCATCCCATTTAGTGCAAATTTTTTAAAGAACAAGGAGGGGCAATCAAAGGATCTAAAATACAAAATCCGGATATTCAGCGTGAACCAAGTCATCAAAAAAATGCATGAACAGGTAAAAGATCCCCGAATTCCGGCTTCTATGGCGAGACCAGTTTTCCGTCCTTTCCGGAAACCTCCGGTCCGATCTTTTCAGGTCCGGTTAAACCACAAACCGTTTAAAACAGACCAGGGAAAACCATCATTCCGGGATTAGATTATTGACATAACCATAAACGCACAATATTCAGGAGCTTGTCGATATTAACGGGTTTTGTCAGGTAGTCATTCGCCCCGGCCTCGAGACTTTTTGCCTTATCCTCAGGCATCGCCTTGGCGGTGAGGGAGATGATCGGCAGATCTTTGAACGCTGCCTTTTTCCTGATCTCTGCTGTGGCCTTATATCCGTCCATGACCGGCATCATGACGTCCATCAGCACGATATCTATTTTTTCTTCCTGTTCCAGTTTTTCAAGTGCGATTTTGCCGTTTTCAGCCACGACGACCTCCATTCCCGAATCCTTCAATGCTTTTGAAAGGGCATAAGAATTTCGGCTGTCATCATCGACCAGAAGCACCTTCTTCCCTTCCAAAACATGCTTTGGATGGTGCAATTCAGTCATAATTTTCTTCTGACGAGCAGAGAACCTTTCTTCTTCAATATGAAGAAAAAGGAACACGTCATCCAGCAGCATCTTGGGTGAGGAGGCGGCCCTGATGGTCAGGGACTTCTCCAATTTAAGCAGCTCCTTTCGCTCTGTCTGGGTTAGTTTTTTTCCGGTATACAGAATGACCGGGATGCTTTGATCCTTTAAAGCCGGTCGCAATTTTTTAATAACCTGATGATTATTTCCATCTGCAGGCTGCGGTCCGATAACTACGCAGTCCAACTTCCCGGATTTGATCTGCCCAAGAGCCTCTTTTCCGGTGGGGGCCGTAGAAAGGCTAATGTCCTTGTTCTTAAGGAGCCCTTCAATTTCGGATAGCCTGGACTCATCACCTTCAATAAAGAGAACCTTTCGGGTCCGGGATGCGCTGATTTTGGACATCTTCTGCAAGGCCTGCTCCATATCCATGCTGGAAATCGGCTTCTGACCGAAAAGCATGGCTCCCTTCCTGAAGGCTTTATTTTCAACATCGTCCGAGGACATCACGTATACCGGGATATGCCGCGTTTCAAGATTCAACTTCAGGTGATCCAAAACGATGAGACCTCTCATATCCGAGAGTTGATCATCTATCAGGATGATATTAGGATGGTATTGGGAGGCGAATTTCATTCCTTCCTTACCATCCCTGGCTACTACGACCTTCTGATTGTTCTTCTTAGCCAGAGACTTTAATGTCTCCGCCAGATGTTTGTCACCTCCGATAAGCAAAACGGAATTTTCCGATGGCTTCAGATTGTCCCGGTCGTCCGAGATACCACCAGGGAGTTTCTTTTGGGCAAGGTTTCCCGACTGTGCCACCGGACCTTTTTCAGCCACTGCTTCTCCCTCTGTTTCCCTGTAAAAGGAAATTCCCTCATCCATTTCCTTAATGGGGGCACTGGTAAGATCTACCGGAACGTAAACGGTAAAAATACTGCCGACATCTTCGGTGCTTTCTATGTGGATCTCGCCTCCGAGTAATCTCGAGAGCTCCCTTGATATAGTCAGTCCGAGGCCGGTGCCCCCATACTGGCGGCTCGTACCCCCTTCGGCTTGTTGGAAAGCCTCAAAGATCATCATTCTTTTAGCCTCCGGGATTCCGATCCCCGTATCCTTAACTGATATCTCCAGCACCTGTGATTTCGGGAGTCCTATTTCCCGGAAGGTGACTCCCGGTCCCGGTCTGCCGATGGAAACGCTTACCGAACCTTTGGATGTGAACTTGATGGCATTGGAGATCAGGTTCTTAACGATCTGCTCAAGGCGTTGCCCATCTGTTATAATCTTTTCAGGTGCATTGTTCCTGCATTGAATCCTGAATTTCAGTTTCTTGGATTTTGCAAGATGCCCGAATTGGTTGTGCAGGTTCTTCACGAGACTATCTACGAGGACTTCTTCGGGATGGATTTGCAGTTTTCCCGCCTCGACCTTTGAAAGATCCAGAATGTCATTGATGAGATTCAGCAGGCTTAATCCACCCTCGTAAATGATACTGGCAGCCTTTTGTTGATCTTTGAACAGGTTTCCTTTTCTATTGGTGCTGAGATCCTTAGAGAGAATAAGGAGACTGTTAAGCGGTGTTCTCAATTCATGGGACATGTTGGCCAGAAACTCGGATTTGTATTTACTGGCCAGCTCAAGCTCCTTGGCCTTGCGTTCCACTTCAACCCTGCTGAACTGCAGGTCTTCCTTCTGACGCTCCAGATCCTTGGTCTTGGTTTCCAGATCGTCATTGGCCATCTGCAATTCCTTACTTTGGATCTTCATTTTTTCCTGCTGCTTCAACAGCTCCTCAGACTGGCGCTGAGACTCCTCCAGCAGGTCTCTCATCTTTTCCCTGTCGAGGGATACATTTGTGGTGATGGCTATGTTTTCTCCTACGGACCGTACCAGTTCCAGCTGGTTATCGTTGAATTCTTTGAACGAGCCGATCTCTATTACTCCCTTTACCTCTCCATCGATCATAAAGGGCTGCACAAGAATATGCTGTGGCTTTTTTTCTCCGAGGCCTGAGGACACACTGATGTAGTCCTCCGGGATCCCGGACAGGACAATAACCTCTCTCTCCAGAGCGGCCTGACCTACAAGGCCTTCTCCGAAATCGAAGGTCGTCTTGAGGGATTTTCGGTGAGTAAAGGCATAGGACCCAGTCATTCTCAGCCGTCGCTTTTCCTGATATCTTTCAGCGAGATAGATCACGCCCACCTGGCCTCCGAGATACTTGGTGAGATAGGAGATAATGTTCTTGGATAGCGTGAGCAGATCCTGTTCTCCTCGCATTCTGTCGTTGAGTCCAGCCTGCCCTGTCTTGATCCATGCTTCATTTTCATTTTCTTCCGAAATCCGTTTCAGGTTCTCCGTCATCGTATTCAACGCGATCCCCAGCTGGTCAGCCTCACTTCGAAGCGGCATCTCGATTGAGAAGTTCCCTTCCGCTATCGTATTGGCCGCCTTTACGATGGTGGTGAAACTGTCCACCATCGCATTGATGTTGTTCTTAAGCTCCTGAACCTCTCCTTTAACCTCCACGTCGATCTTCCTGGAAAAATCCCCACGCGCGAGAGCGGTTGATACTCCCGCGATATCCCGCACCTGGGAAGTCAGATTGCTCGCCATCTGGTTTACATTATCTGTAAGGTCTTTCCAGGAGCCCGCGACATTCGGCACCTCTGCCTGTCCTCCCAGTATACCTTCTGTTCCTACCTCCCGGGCCACATTGGTCACCTCATCTGCAAAGACATTCAGGGCATCTACCATGATATTAATCGTGGTGGATAGTTCCAGTACCTCACCTCCTTTCCCTTCCTCAGAAATTTTCTGAGAAAGGTCTCCGTTCGCAACGGCGGTGGTAACCGAAGCAATTTCCCGCACCTGGGTGGTCAGGTTGCTGGCCATTGTATTCACGTTATCCGTCAGCCCTTTCCAGGTTCCTGCGACATTTGGCACTTTGGCTTGTCCGCCCAGCATCCCTTCGGTTCCCACTTCCCGGGCCACCCGGGTTACCTCAGCGGCAAAGATATTGAGCGAGTCCACCATCTGGTTTATCGTGTCCTTCAGTTCAGCGATCTCCCCTTTTACATCGATCGAAATCTTTTGAGAAAGGTCTCCATTTGCAACAGCAGTCGCAACATTTGCAATCTCCCTAACCTGGCTGGTCAGGTTGCTCGCCATGGTGTTCACATTTCCTGTAAGGTCCAGCCATGCCCCTGCCACATTGGGTACTTCGGCCTGACCTCCGAGCATTCCTTCCGTACCCACCTCACGGGCCACACGAGTCACCTCGTTGGAGAGAATATTCAGGGAGTCCACCATCGTGTTGATGATGGTCGATAGTTCGAGTACTTCTCCCCCCTTCTCCTCCTCGGAAATCTTCTTGGATAAATCTCCGTTGGCCACCGCCTTGGTTACAGAGGCGATTTCCCGCACCTGGGTGGTCAGGTTCGAGGCCATGGTATTCACATTCTCCGTTAATTCCCACCAGGCACCCCCGACGTTAGGTACTTCTGCCTGCCCACCTAATATTCCTTCCGTTCCTACCTCGCGAGCCACTCGGGTTACCTCATCGGAGAAGATGTTCAGCGAGTCCACCATCGTATTGATCGTCTCTTTGAGTTCCGCAATTTCTCCTTTTGCCTCAATGGCAATTTTCTGGGTCAAATCCCCTTTTGCCACTGCTGTTGCCACGTTCGCGATCTCCCTTACCTGAGTGGTCAGGTTGGAGGCCATGTAGTTCACGTTGTCCGTCAGATCTTTCCAGGTTCCCGCAACATCTGGCACCATGGCCTGGCCGCCGAGGATCCCCTCTGTACCAACCTCCCGTGCCACCCGGGTCACCTCGTCGGAGAAGATATTCAGGGAGTCCACCATCTGGTTGATCGTATCCTTGAGTTCGGCGATTTCCCCTTTTACATCAATGGTGATCTTTTGAGAAAGGTCTCCGTCGGCAACCGCGGTTGCCACATTGGCAATTTCCCGCACCTGTGTGGTCAGGTTACTCGCCATGATATTTACATTATCCGTAAGGTCTTTCCAGGTACCGGCGGCACTCGGTACAGTCGCCTGTCCTCCAAGCTTTCCTTCCGTACCTACTTCCCGCGCAACCCTGGTTACCTCAGCGGCAAAAAGGGTGAGGGAGTCAACCATGCTGTTGATCGTGTTGGAGAGCACCAGAACCTCTCCCCCTTTTCCTTCCTCCGTGATCTTTTGCGAAAGGTCCCCCTGGGCCACAGCTGTTGTAACAGAGGCGATCTCCCGTACCTGGTTGGTCAGGTTACTCGCCATCGTATTCACATTGTCCGTAAGATCCTTCCAGGTTCCCGCAACATCCGGAACCTCCGCCTGTCCACCGAGTTTTCCTTCTGTTCCTACCTCTCTTGCCACCCTGGTTACCTCGTCGGAGAAAATGTTCAGGGAGTCCACCATCTGGTTGATGGTATCCTTGAGTTCCGCGATTTCCCCTTTTACGTTGATCGAGATCTTCTTTGACAGGTCACCGTTTGCAACAGAGGTTGCTACTCCCGCGATCTCCCGCACCTGGGCCGTAAGATTGGAGGCCATGGTGTTCACATTGACCGTTAAGTCTTTCCAGGTTCCCGCAACATCCGGAACATCGGCCTGCCCTCCCAGCTTTCCTTCCACCCCCACCTCCCGGGCGACGTTGGTAACCTCTGCGGCAAATATGTTCAGCGAATCCACCATCCGGTTTATTGTGGTGGAAAGGCCAAGAACCTCCCCGCCTTTTCCTTCTTCGGTAATTTTTCTTGAAAGGTCTCCATCTGCCACCGCCGTGGTCACCCTGGCGATCTCCCTCACCTGCTCGGTCAGGTTACTCGCCATCTGGTTCACATTGTCGGTCAGATCCTTCCAGGTTCCAGAGACGTTAGGTACACTCGCCTGGCCTCCCAGCTTTCCTTCAACCCCCACTTCCCGGGCAACCTGGGTCACCTGTTCTGCGAAGATGTTCAGACTTCCCAGTGTTCTGTTGATTACATCGGCCATGGCCCGGAAATCTCCTGTAACTGTAAGACTGAACTTATCCTCCAGTTTACCTGCCGCAATACTGTTCAGAATACGGCTTACCTCGAGTACCGGTTTTGCGATGGCTTCGATCAGGATATTGATGTTGTCGATCATGTCCTTCCAGACCCCGCTGGAAGCTTTGAATTCCGCCCGGGCGTCCAGGTTTCCTTCAATCCCCCCCACACGGGAGATCCGGGATACCTCGGTACTTACCCCACCGATCATTTCCACCATGGTATTATAGGCTTCGGCAAGGTCCGCGAATTTGTCATTGCGTTCCTTCGAGAGTCGAACAGAGATGTCTCCTTCCCGGAAGGCCTCAAGGGCAAAGATCAGTCGGTCCAGCTGCTCATGGACATAATCGCTGTCCTTGAACATTTCATCATGCGAAACCCTGCGCGAGCGTTTGACCAGAGAAGGGGTTCCCGATTTGGACTTTTTGGGAGCTGTTTTCTTTTCCTTTTTGGTAGTAGAGGTACCTTTTGCCATTTCACTAGAGATTAAGACTAAATGTAGATGATTGGATTGCCCGGAAGGGGGAAGTAAAAAAAATACTTTAAATCTTATATTCTGTGAAAGTTTTGTGAAAAGTGCCTTAAGGCTTTTTTTTTGCCTGCCGGAATTCAAGAGGTTTGGGATTAAGCTATTACGAGGGACAGCGGCGAAATCCAAATCCTTCCCTGGAGAACCTGAACAGCTGATATTTGGGGAGATTTTAACTTCTCCCTTTCTGGTTTAATCCTTACTTTTGGAAGACCAGCAACAACCTTTCAGCCCATAACTTCAGGTAGACAAAACATAGAAAAAGCCTGTGCAAAATTGTTAAACAACATGAACCGAATTCTACTTATTGAAGACGATCCCTTTTTTGGTCTTATTTTAAATGACCAACTTGAAATGAACGGGTATGAGGTCCGCCTGCTTTCCATTCCCGGCCAGGCGGTGGAAAATCTTCAGGAGCAAAAATTCGACCTGGTCATTATGGATAAGCTGCTCAGCGGAGTGGACGGAACAAGAGTTTGTGCAGAAATAAGAGGCACAGAGGAAATCTCCGATGTCCCCATTCTCATGATGTCCGGTCTCGACGGAGCCAGGGAGATTTGTATTGCCGCCGGAGCCAACAATTTTATCGCAAAACCGTTTGAAGTCGACGATCTGATGGAAAGCATAGAAGCAACCATAGAAATGGCCAGGGCATAGAGGAAATGCTCTTATCCCATACCTTTAGCGGAATAAAAATGGTCAGGTTGTCGTAAACACAGCCTGACCATTTCATTTTGTTTCGGTAGCCGATCATCCGCTGCTAGAGCAGGTAATCGGTTGAAACAAAGTTGGAGGTATCCGAAGCCATTAGCTCCCTTAAGATCTCATTGTTATACTCATTGTCCTTAGAGGCGACAAAGGTCCTGATAGAGAAGGATCGCAAAGCATCATGTACGCTCAGGGTTCCAACTGCAGAATCCTTTCTTCCTGTAAAGGGGAAAACATCCGGTCCTCTTTGGCAGGAGCTATTGAGATTCACCCGGCAAACCAGATTAACCAGGGTGTCGATCAGCGGCGCAAGTCCCTTGATATCGTTTCCAAAAAGACTCACCTGCTGCCCGTAATCCGAAGCCGCTATTTCATCGAGTAAATCCTCAATATTATTGAAAGCTTTCACAGGTATGACAGGTCCGAACTGTTCCTCCTTGTAAACCCGCATCTCCTCTGTAACAGGATAGAGGACGGCTGGGAATATAAAGTTTTCGGTCGTCTTTCCCCCTTTCTCGTTCAGGATCTTTGCACCCTTTTCCTTTGCATCCTCAATCAGTTCCTGGATATAATCAATCTTGTCAGGACTTGGTAACGGAGTGAGTTGCACGTCCTTTTCCCACGGATTACCGAACTTCAACTGGTCCACTTTTTCAGAGAACTTCCTGTTGAATTCCTCCCTGACATCTTCATGAACATAAATGATCTTCAACGCAGTGCAACGCTGGCCGTTGTACGACAGCGTTCCTGAAAGGCATTCCGATATCGCCAGATCCAGATCCGCATCCGGAAGAATGATAGCTGGATTTTTAGCTTCGAGCCCGAGGACAAGGCGCAATCTGTTCTTGAACGGATGTTGATCCTGCAATGCTACCGCGGACCTGCTGTGTCCGATCAGGGCGAGAACGTCGATTCGTCCTGTAGCCATAATAGGGGCAGCAATTTCCCGGCCCCTGCCATAGACGATATTCACCACCCCCGGCGGAAAGCTGCTTCGGAAGGCCTCCAGCAAAGGAGATAGCAAAAGCACGCCGTGCTTGGCGGGTTTAAACACGGCTGTGTTCCCCATAATGATGGCCGGGATCAACAGGGCAAAGGTTTCGTTGAGCGGATAGTTATATGGCCCCAGGCAAAGTACGACTCCAAGAGGCCCTCGTCTGATATGGGCATTGATGTTTCCTTTTTTGGAAAATTTGGAACTGTCCCTGTCCAGCTGCTTATACTCCTCTATTGTATCGTAAATGTATTCCACCGTGCGGTCAAATTCCTTTTCAGAATCCGGAAGGGACTTGCCGATTTCCCACATTAGTAATCTGACAACCTTTTCCCGCTGAAGCTTCATCTGCTCAACGAAATTCGTCATGCATTCCAGCCTGTAGGAAACCTTTGCAGTGGGCCATAAGCCTTTCCCTTTGTCATAGGCGTCACACGCCTTTTCGAGGACTTCCAGAGCAGTTTTGCGATCCATATGAGGAACCGTGCCCAGAAAAGTCTCCTTATACTCCGATCCTACAGAAATAGTCGAGTAAATTTCGTCCGTTTTTCCTTCCCATTTTTTCAATTCCCCATTAACTAGATAAGTCTCCTGATGTAGGGGAGCATCTATCTCAGAATATCTGAAAGCAGCCATTTTTTTTGTTTTTTGTGTGATTAAATTAAATTATGGAACCGGCCTATCCAAAGATATTCCGGTTCCTATTATATACTGCCGCAAAAACTGCAGCTCGGTAACTATAAAGATATGATCAGACCGGAGTTGTAACCGGTCGAAATTGTCATTACTTCAGCTCCACATCCAAATATACTGAATGCCGGCCATAAGTATCATAAAAAGGCTTGAATTCCACGCCATTAATCTGGAAATGCATTTTTTCTGGATCTCCTTGAATGGTTTTTCCCAGGTCCTGGGCATCAAGACTTACCTTTCGCCATTCGGTCCTTGGCTCCGATTCCTGGGCAGCAAGCAACACGGGACCGTAGAACAAACTGGCGATGTTCTGCTGATCCATCACGGGCTCTAAATGAAACGCGAAGGGCATCTGAAGCACCACGGTGTCCCCGTCTTCCCATTCCCGATGCAGGGTAAGATAACTTCCCGGTTCAGCCTGAACCTTCTGTTCTTTTCCGTTGATTTTGACGAAGAAACCTTTTGTTGCCCAACTGGGTACCCGGACATTAAGATCGAATTCTCCTTCTCCCTCAATAGTCAGTTTGGTTTTGTCCTCGTAAGGGAAGGAAGTTGCCTGTTCCACCTTCACATCCTTTTCAGTCCAGTCAAGGGTAGAGGGAACATAAAGATTCACGTAGAGTGCATCGTTATCCTCGCTCTTAAAATAAATGGTGTTCTGCAGTTTGGTGCTGCTTTCAAGGGCAGTACCGTTGCAGCAGGTAAAGCCGGTCATGTCCGCGTTCCCAAACCTTTTGATGGATCCCGGCCGTAGCGGCACATGATATGTGTTTGCAGGGCTATCCTCAGCCACTGATGCCAGGATATGATTGTAAAGTCCCTGCTCGTAGTAATCCATCAGTTCTGCCCGCTGGTCGAACATGAACAGTTTTCTCGTTAGTTTCAGCATGTTATAGGTGGCACAGGTTTCGTTCTGCCCTCCTGATGCAAAGCCATTTTCATACAAGGTTCCTGGTTGTGCGATAAAGCATTCGGCGTTCCGCGGGTTGCTGGCTCCTGCGACACCTCCAATACTGTACATGTAGTCATGGGTGACCTTGTGCCAGAAATTATCCGCAACATGGAAGTACTCCGGAGCGGTTGTTCCCCGGTAAATTTCCAGTGCCCCAACGATCTGCGGCACATGCTGGTTCGCGTGGAGGCTGCGGAAAGTATCCACATTTTTGGCCAGTCCGTGGGAGTTCTGGGCGTCTCCAAAGAACACCTTGATATTGTCAAACAGTTTTGCACCCTTGAGGAATTTGGGATCTTCTGTGATGCGATAAAGACGTGCCATAGCCTCATTCATTCCACCAAATTCCCCGGCGATGTACCTGTTCCACATGCTAATCAGCGTGTCCTTAGGCAGCTGGCTCAGCCGTGCATACACCCAATCCCCCATGTCCACTGCGGTTTCGAGGGCTTTTTCATTTCCTGTGATTTCATAGATATCGAGCAGACCTGCCAAAATTTTGTGCAGGGTATAGTAGGGTGCCCATATCTGGTTTTCCTGCCCACCGTAAGTAGCCCCGTTTTCCAGCATGATGAACTGATCTGGTGGATAAGCGCTGATAAATCCTTCCCCCCAGTTCCAGTAATCGGTCCGGATTCCGTCCTCACTGAGGTCAGAGTTGTAATCTTCCTTTCCTGGTCCCGGTGGCACCGCTGTAGGATCCGCAACATGTTCTCCTCCGGCCTGACGAGGACGACCTGAAAGCTCCGAGAGCTCATGAAGGGTCTCCACCATATATTCCATTTTCTCAGCGAAATTCTCCTGAAGTGACTTGTCATAGCCGGTACTGGCATATGCCTGGGCAATGGCTGTAAGATAATGCCCGGTAGCGTGTCCTCTCAATTTCGTTTCCTGACTGTCCCAGACGCCAAGAGGCTCAGCCCCATCCGGTTGCTCCTGGCCGAAAGCATTTCTGAACATATACAAGAAGGAATCCGGGTTGGTTTCGGCTAGGGTATTGATGAATTTGTCACGGTTCTCGATGAATTTGCTGTCATTTCCGTTGTCTGTCTGATTCAGGCTGACTTGGCTGAGACTGAAACTCTCGAGTTCCTTTTCCGGGGTTGCAGGTATTTTTCCTGCCTTGACCGTGACAATAGCCCTGGGTTTAAATTCCGTATCTGGCACCTGGCCAACCACGGTGTATGTTCCGGGTTCAAGAACCTGGCTGTTGTCGGTCGGAGCAGGCCAAACCACCCTTACTCGACGATCGCCTATATCTTCACTGTAAACTCCCGGAATGTAGCGTGGCAGGCGGGGAAGGTATCCCACCACAGTTTCCACTTCCACATCGGGAACCGATTCCAGAAACTGTGTGTACAACTGAGCCTGAGTGCTGTCGAATTGAGGAAGGTCATCTTCCCGCTCCCTGTGGCGGTCTTCATCGGAGTCCTCCTCCCCGAGGGCATTGCGGTGAATCACCGAAATCTGCTGTTGGGTCAGGGGAATCCTGTAAATCCTGAAATCGTGCAGTTTCGCATCTAAAAGGGGGGCTTTTGGCTTCCTGGATTTCCCGATAAGCAGACTGCTTTCCTCTTCGTCATCAATTTCGAAAACTTCTCCAAGATCCAACTCAACATCCGTGGTCTTGGCCACTTCCTTACCGTTTAGATAGGTTGTCAGGGACTCTGAAGGAACATCGACAACCACGGCAAAATGAACCCATTTTCCCGGCTCTATTGCAGCCGAAGCCACTTTCCGGCTATCCTCTTCATCAGAGGCAATAAATGCCTGGAACCCCTTCTCATCTGACATTCCGCTGGGAGTGACATAAAATTTCGTCTGGGTCTCATTCCCGAAATCAAGAAGCCTTTGTCCAGGTTTGCCTGAGCGCAGGAAAACCCATCCAGTCATACTAACAGACTCGAGGCCGTCCAGCGCATTTGCCGGAATTGAAACATAGGCCTTCTGATCAGCCCCTAATGACAGCACCTTTCCAAATTGCCGGTCGTTTACGAACGCTGCTCCTTCGCCCGAGGCTTCGCCATGGAGATTATTCCGTGACCAGTCCCTGAAATCGCCGTCAAAGACGTACCGGGCGACCAGACCAGTTTCTCCGATCCCGTCCAATATCTGATCCCCTTCCTGCGCCTGAATCTGCGTGGCAGAAATGGCCGTTAGGAGACAAATCAATACTCGAATTAATTTCATATTCATTTTTTTTAGTGTTATGAGGGAACAGGTCCTGCCGTATAAAAGGATGATTCCTCTGGAAGGCTCTTTTCTGAAATTCCCTGTGACATTCTATAGATTCAGTTTGAGTTCCTTTTTCTTCAACGGGATCTTATAGGCATCTCTGACCTTTTCATACTTCAGATCGATATCCTCACTAGAGCGAAGAAATGCGGCACTGGTGTGTTCATTCCTCGGATTGAGCACCACTTCTACCTCCTCTGTGTCCGTGTTATACGAAACGCTCTTGAAGGTTCCGGCATCCAGGGTGAGCCACAGATCCCTTGGTTCTATGTAGATTCTGTTCTTTCCTGCTGTGGTTATGTCCACCTTGATTTCCTTGCCGCTCTGGGTAAGGTTCCCTCCGAAAGCCAGCCACCCGAATTTTTCGGAATTGGCCAGGTAAGTTCCCGAATTGACGGCATATCCGAAAAACCCGGATCCATAGTCACCTGAAAGATAATCGATTTCCAGGGTGGAAGGAAAGGAGTGAAAGGCTGCGGGCCCGAAACCGTCCTTAGTGATGTTGGAGATCCCTCCCAGTAGGCCACCATAACCCACCCGAAGCAAGTAAAGATCTGGATCCTCCCTGTATTCCTTCAGGACGGGGATCGCATTGAGGGCGGAACCATAATGGTGAAGTTGACGCTCCACACGGGACAGTTTTCCAGCATAAAGGAAATCCCAGTACCTCCTTGCACTTCCGTTATAGGCCCAGTGAGGCACCGTCGGCATATAGGCTAGAATGGCATTCAATGTCACATCTTCCTTCTCATCAAATCCAAAGTAATCGGACCACATGTATACCTCTTCCTGGCCCGTGGAATCCCACGGCATTTCGCTGCCGAAGGGATAGTTCAGGGAACGCCAGTGGTCGGCTCTCTTTTTCATTCTTTCCTCGAGGTCGGCCGCAAGTTCTGTTAGGCCTTCATGCTTGAGGTCCTTCAGGATCAGTAAGAATACCGTGCCTTCCATCTGTCCGAACTGTGCGTAATGAGGTGCAAATTCTGTCATGGCCACGGCCGTGTTGTAGGCATTTTTTAAATACCAGTCCCAGGGTTGGTCATCCACCAGTCCCTCGTGATATCTGGCCAGTCTGTACATCACCCAGTGTGCAGCGGCTACGTGGGGATAATTGTAGGATCTACCGAGGTCATCGGCTCCTTTTTTACTCCAGGCTGCCCAGGTGTCATAGTTGATATCATCGCTGTAGGTGCCTTCAGGCATTTTCTCAGGTTCGTAATAGAAGATACTCTTTTTGACCCCATACTTCTTTTCACCTTCTGCTACCTGGATTCCACCCCATAGCGTCTCATTTACAAAACGCTCAAGCTTGTCTATCTCCTCCGGGTCCGGCTGAAGAAGTTGCTTCATGATTGCTCCGAGCCAGCTTGCAGCCCCGCCTTCATCACTCAGACCTGCGATCCAGGCCCTGCTGTCTTCCGTTACCTGCTTTTTCTCTTCATAATCATAGGAAATTACGGAAGGATTCCTGTTGAAGGGATCATTTTCTTTGTCGAACCACTGTTCTGTAGTAAGAAAATGACCAAAGTCGTTTACCACCTCACTTTCAGGCTTGATCACTTTGTAATGAATGGTCTGTGTCAATCCGTTTTCATAATTAACGGTGAGCCTGGACCTTCCCCAGGTTTTTCCATTGACCTGATATTCCTTATAACCTGCGGAGTTGGTTCCCTTTTCTTCTAATTGCAGAGAACCTTCAGGTTCTACAACCATCGACGCCACCTGGTGTGGGTACTTGAGGTACAGTTTGGCATTGACATTCTGGGGCAGCACGTATCCGGGAATTCCCACGGCAACAGGACGCTCCTCTTCAATCAGTTTTTCCTCTATTTCCCTGATCTGGTCAGCCAGTACAAAACTCAGGGCAAAGCTTTTCTCTTCGCCCGGTTCCAGCACTACAGAAGTGGGTTTGTTCCATTGCTGGACCCCTTCCCATTCTTTCTCCGCATAGGCTTTACTCAGAGGCATCCATTCATGGAAGCCTTCGAAGACAATGCTCTTTCTGGTAAGGTCTTCCCGAAGGGGGCGGTACGCCTGGAAATTCATGTTTTCCTCAGGAAGGACCAGCAGTACCTTTCCTTTCCCATCGAGTCTCTTTACCTCCAGGTAGCCGGCATCCTCTCCGATATAGGGATCGTAAAAAACGTTCTGGGCATGAGCTTCATCCAGGGATTTTCCCTCCAGGATATTGTTGAAAATCATGGGAATTCCCAAAGCTCCGATTTCGACCGGGGCCGATGAGGTATTGGAAACATCAAATCTCATCACGAGTTCCCCTTCTTCATTGGTCTCATAGATCCGATTCACAGACAACGGAAAATCCGCACCTAAGGTGTTTGAGAGATCTGCAGCTGCCAGAATCTTCCCTCCGGGGTTAATCACTTCTACTTCCTCCCTGCTATAGGCTGTGGAGTAATTTTTCCAGGACCCATCTGCAAGCTTTATCCTGAAGTTGATATCCCCAAGGTGAAAAAGGCTGTCCTTATCTCTTAGGTCCAGCCGGTCTCCGGGGGTAAAGTCAAAGTCCGGATTGGATTTAGGCGATAAAGCGGCCACAGTCTGTGAAGATTTGACCAGCCTAAGCTCAAAGGCAGGGGTTTCAAATTCGAGAAATCCTTCTTCGAGTCCCAGTGTGGATTCCCTGTCGTTAAGATAGCCCCAGTATCCCTGTGCCTGGACACTTCCTGTAATGCTCATCACTGCGATCAGCAGGAACATATGTGTAAATTGCTTCATAATTTTGAATTGTTTATTAGAGAATATCCCTCTTCTTCAGTTATTACTTGAACTCAGTTGAAAACTTCCATTTCGTTTGGTAATCTTTGTCTATCGGTCCCTCCTGCAATAGCAGTCGTAGGATTTCAATTGGCATGTTGTTCTCCTTCATGACCCGATCATGATATTGTTTCTCACTCCATCCTCTGGCCAGCATCTCTTCACGGAGGGCATAGAACTGCAATCCTCCGATCATATAAGCCAGCTGATAAAGCGGACTGTAATTGGTGGCAAAAGAACGTCTTACTTCGGCTTCTGCATTGGCATATTCATGACCCACTTCTTCTACCAGAAGATCTATAGCTTCCTGTGGTGTCATTTCCCCGAGATGGTATTTAAGGGAGAAAATAATTCGGGCACAGCGGTGAATCCTCCAGAACAACATTCCCAGCTCCTGTTCCGGGGTTTGGGGAAAATCCTTGTTCCAGAGTAGGATCTCCCAGTACAGGGCCCACCCCTCACCCCAGAATGGATTCCCGAAGGCATCCCGGTAACTCTTATGGCGTGAGGTCATGAAATACTGTAGGTTGTGCCCCGGAAGCAGTTCATGCTGAACGGTTGGAAATGAGAAGTTTGGGTTATTCCCTCTCATACTCATCATTTTATCCTCATGGCTCATCTCCTGGGTAGGATAGGAAATGGTTATCGCCCTCCCTCCGGTGAAGAATGGGTTGACTTTTTGGCGTTCAGCGGACATCATCTCCATTTTCCACGTCTCATCAGCCAGTTCCGGCAAGGTGATCAGGTCTCGTTCCTTTATAAAGGCTACGGAGATGTTATGAAGTTCCGTAATGGCTTCAGGTTGAAATCCGGGTGGGACATATGTTTGTTTCACATGCTCAAGAGCAGCCTTCCAGTCAGTACCATATCCCAGTTCCTTCGAAGCTTCGATCATTTGTTGTTTGCACCACTCAAATTGTCTCTCCGCTGCCTCTATGAGCTCCTCAGGGGAATATGGAATATAGGAATACCTCAGGCTTTCAATGATCGCTTCCCTCCCTATGGGTTTTCCAATTATACCGCTTCCGTCATCTTTTTCCGCCTCCTTGGAATAATTTTGTTCCAGGAAATCGGCATAAGCCTCCAGTTTTTTCGAAAGGCTTTCATAGGGTTTTTCAATCCACCAGGTGAATTCAGGATCATAGCTGTAGTAAAAATCATAAGCTTCCTCAAGAGCCTCAGAGAGGGAATACACCACTCGTGCCGCCTTCTGTGCCTGTAATCTGTCGGAGAAAAAATCCGGCTCCTTTGATTCCATTCTTTTCGCTATGGCATCCTGCGCGATTGCGAATTGTTTTGCCAGCTCCTTTGAGTCCGGTTTCTCGCCCCGGCGCCTTTCCCGGATGAACCTATAGATGCCATCAGCGAAATCCGTCACGGACGCGACCTCTTTAAAAGCATCGTATTCCAGTTGCAGAAAGTAATCCTCCTTGTTGATCAAATTCTTCAGTAAAAGGTAATCGATCTTGCCATCCCTGGACAATTCTTCAAAATCTATGGCTTCAAGCCTGGCTCTACTATTGTCGTAGAACTCAGAAAACCGCTGGTAGTATTCTTCTGACTCATCGATGGTATACATCCTTTCGAGGGCATATTTATCAGCCTGAAACGTATTGATCACATCAATGAGTTCACTTGCCTTCAGGCCAGGAGCCAAAAGAATAAAAATCAGTAGGAATTTTTTAGTCATATTTCTGTTTTAGGTTTTACTGCTGTTCTCCAGCCCTATCGCTGCGATATACTTCATTCCATTCCGGGGGAGTCACCCCCATGAGATGCTGCACGAAGAAATCTTTCCGCTTGCGTTGCGCATATTCATGATTTCCTGCAGAGTGTCCCATTCCTGGTCGCACGACCAGTTCAAAATCCTTGTTGGCCTTGATCAGGGCATCGGCAAACTGGAAGGTAGACGCCGGATCAACATTATCATCAAGCTCTCCAACGATCAGCATAAGGTCCCCTTCAAGCTGGGCCGCATTCACGGTATTGGAGCTCTCGGCATAATGAGGACCGATGGGATATCCCATCCACTGTTCATTCCACCAGATCTTGTCCATCCTGTTGTCATGGCAACCACAGGAGGAAACCGCAACATCGTAAAAATCCGAATTAAAAACGAGGGCTCCTGCTGAACTTTGTCCCCCTGCAGATGTGCCATGGATCCCGACTTTCTCCGTGTTCATATAGGGGTACTTCCTGGCAGCTGCCTTTATCCAAAGCTTCCTGTCCGGGAACCCTGCATCCTTGAGGTTCTTCCAGGCCACATCATGAAAGGCCTTTGAGCGGTTGGAGGTACCCATTCCGTCTATTTTGACCACGATAAAGCCCAGTTCCGCCAGAGCGGACATGCCATAATAATAGGTGCCGAAATCTTTTGGTACAAAGGAGCTGTGGGGACCTGCATAGATGTACTCGATGATCGGGTAGCTCTTGGCTGGATCAAAGTTGCTGGGCCTGAGGATCATGCCCCAGATATCGGTCTTTCCATCCCTCCCCTTGGCTTTGAAGGGTTCGGGAGTCTGCCAGCCCGTAGCGAGCAGGTCTTTTATGTCCGCCCGCTCGAGTTCCATAAGCTGTTTCTGATTGGAAGTCTTCTTGAGTAAGGTTACCGGCGGCATATCCACCCGGGAATACTGGTCAATATAATACTTGCGGTCCGGAGAGAAGGTGACCTGGTGATCTCCGTTCTCCGTGGTGAACCTGGTCAGGTTACTGCCATCGAAATCCACCCTGAAGTAGTGAATGAAGTAAGGGTCCTGATCCGGATCAAGGCCACTGGCCGTGAAATAGATCTGGCGGTTCTCCTCATCGACCTCCAGAACTTCTCTCACCGGCCAGTCTCCGCTGGTGATCTGATGCTTCAGTGCTCCGGTGGAGGCGTCAAACAGATAAAGATGGTTCCATCCATCACGTTCAGAGGCCCAGATGATCTCCTTCCCGTCCTGGGTGTCATAGCGGTATTTCTTTCCGCTGTAATCGATAAAGGTCGGGCTGGACTCCGATATCAGGGTGGTGATTTTCCCATCCTCGGCATCGACCTGCAGTACCTTGTAATTCTGGTGACCCCGCTCGTTGTATTCAAAGGTAAAGGCGCTGCTGTTCTCCTTCCATTGAAAGTTGGAAAGGCTGTACTGGTGGTTAAACAGGTCCGTGGGAATCTTTATATGTTCCCGCTCCTCGATCAGGAAGAGCTGCGGACTCCGAAAATCCAGCTGATCGCCCGGTTTTAAATAGTCCCTGCTCTGAAGCCTGGGTTGCAACTGGTCCTCAGGACTCGACTCCACAAAATATATCTTATGTTCCTGGCCCGGCCTTACCTTATAGGCCATCAGTTTCTTGCTGTCCGGCGACCATCTCAGGTTGGAGGCGTAATAAAAGCCTTCGGAGCCATCATAACTCAAAGGATATTCACTTTCAGTCTGATTGTTCCTCAGGTAAACATTGCTGTTTTTGATGAAAGCTGAATACCTGCCATCCGGGGAGGAAACAGGATCCCCCGAACGCTCCTCGCCTCTGCTACCCCAATAGCCCCGGCGCCGGTCCTCCCTTTTGATCGTGTCAACAATCTCCAGATCGTAATCATCAAGGCTGGCCGAGATCCGAAGGCTATCCGCCCTGAAGCTAAAGGAAGATAGATCTTCCTGGAATTCAAGATCCCTGATCCTTAAGCTGTCCCCGGAAATCTCCTTGTTGAGCAGTCCCGAAAGCGACTGGGCCAGACGGGTATGATCAAAAGCCTCCCGCTTCAGCTTTTTGTCAGGCTGAACCAGGAAATAGCGCCTGCCTTCTCTGGTCTGCGTATCGTACCACACCAGATGCTCCGAGGACCAGCTGAAGTCATCCGGAGCATGGTATACCTTATTGGCAAACAGGGTGTCGATGGCCACGGAACGGCGGTAATCCGCCAGCTGACCCTGAGCATAACCTGTAGGTACCAATATAAGTGCAAAAAGTACACTTATATAAAATGATTTATTTCCGGTGTCGGTGATCATATTTTTTACTTCGTTCATCTATCGGAATGGGGATTCTAATTTATTCAGATGGAGTTTCTAATCTCTACGCTCGATTCATCTCCTACTGTTCCCTAATTCCGATCGGCCGGAATAAGGGATCCAAAGGATTTATTCAAGATTCCGTAGTATTAATCAATAGTCATTCCATATTGTACACATCGCTCCAATCGGGAGGAGTCACCCCCATGAGATGCTGCACAAAAAAGTCCTTTCTTTTCCGAGCCCCAAATTCCCCTCCGGAGGTATGGGACCTTCCGGGAAGCACCACCAGTTCAAAATCCTTGTTGGCCTTGATCAGGGCATCGGCAAACTGGAAGGTAGACGCCGGATCAACATTATCATCAAGCTCTCCAACGATCAGCATAAGGTCCCCTTCAAGCTGGGCCGCATTCACGGTATTGGAGCTCTCGGCATAATGAGGACCGATGGGATATCCCATCCACTGTTCATTCCACCAGATCTTGTCCATCCTGTTGTCATGGCAACCACAGGAGGAAACCGCAACATCGTAAAAATCCGAATTAAAAACGAGGGCTCCTGCTGAACTTTGTCCCCCTGCAGATGTGCCATGGATCCCGACTTTCTCCGTGTTCATATAGGGGTACTTCCTGGCAGCTGCCTTTATCCAAAGCTTCCTGTCCGGGAACCCTGCATCCTTGAGGTTCTTCCAGGCCACATCATGAAAGGCCTTTGAGCGGTTGGAGGTACCCATTCCGTCTATTTTGACCACGATAAAGCCCAGTTCCGCCAGAGCGGACATGCCATAATAATAGGTGCCGAAATCTTTTGGTACAAAGGAGCTGTGGGGACCTGCATAGATGTACTCGATGATCGGGTAGCTCTTGGCTGGATCAAAGTTGCTGGGCCTGAGGATCATGCCCCAGATATCGGTCTTTCCATCCCTCCCCTTGGCTTTGAAGGGTTCGGGAGTCTGCCAGCCCGTAGCGAGCAGGTCTTTTATGTCCGCCCGCTCGAGTTCCATAAGCTGTTTCTGATTGGAAGTCTTCTTGAGTAAGGTTACCGGCGGCATATCCACCCGGGAATACTGGTCAATATAATACTTGCGGTCCGGAGAGAAGGTGACCTGGTGATCTCCGTTCTCCGTGGTGAACCTGGTCAGGTTACTGCCATCGAAATCCACCCTGAAGTAGTGAATGAAGTAAGGGTCCTGATCCGGATCAAGGCCACTGGCCGTGAAATAGATCTGGCGGTTCTCCTCATCGACCTCCAGAACTTCTCTCACCGGCCAGTCTCCGCTGGTGATCTGATGCTTCAGTGCTCCGGTGGAGGCGTCAAACAGATAAAGATGGTTCCATCCATCACGTTCAGAGGCCCAGATGATCTCCTTCCCGTCCTGGGTGTCATAGCGGTATTTCTTTCCGCTGTAATCGATAAAGGTCGGGCTGGACTCCGATATCAGGGTGGTGATTTTCCCATCCTCGGCATCGACCTGCAGTACCTTGTAATTCTGGTGACCCCGCTCGTTGTATTCAAAGGTAAAGGCGCTGCTGTTCTCCTTCCATTGAAAGTTGGAAAGGCTGTACTGGTGGTTAAACAGGTCCGTGGGAATCTTTATATGTTCCCGCTCCTCGATCAGGAAGAGCTGCGGACTCCGAAAATCCAGCTGATCGCCCGGTTTTAAATAGTCCCTGCTCTGAAGCCTGGGTTGCAACTGGTCCTCAGGACTCGACTCCACAAAATATATCTTATGTTCCTGGCCCGGCCTTACCTTATAGGCCATCAGTTTCTTGCTGTCCGGCGACCATCTCAGGTTGGAGGCGTAATAAAAGCCTTCGGAGCCATCATAACTCAAAGGATATTCACTTTCAGTCTGATTGTTCCTCAGGTAAACATTGCTGTTTTTGATGAAAGCTGAATACCTGCCATCCGGGGAGGAAACAGGATCCCCCGAACGCTCCTCGCCTCTGCTACCCCAATAGCCCCGGCGCCGGTCCTCCCTTTTGATCGTGTCAACAATCTCCAGATCGTAATCATCAAGGCTGGCCGAGATCCGAAGGCTATCCGCCCTGAAGCTAAAGGAAGATAGATCTTCCTGGAATTCAAGATCCCTGATCCTTAAGCTGTCCCCGGAAATCTCCTTGTTGAGCAGTCCCGAAAGCGACTGGGCCAGACGGGTATGATCAAAAGCCTCCCGCTTCAGCTTTTTGTCAGGCTGAACCAGGAAATAGCGCCTGCCTTCTCTGGTCTGCGTATCGTACCACACCAGATGCTCCGAGGACCAGCTGAAGTCATCCGGAGCATGGTATACCTTATTGGCAAACAGGGTGTCGATGGCCACGGAACGGCGGTAATCCGCCAGCTGACCCTGAGCATAACCTGTAGGTACCAATATAAGTGCAAAAAGTACACTTATATAAAATGATTTTTTTTCTAAGTTCATAGTTTTTAAAACTAAGAAAATATCCCATCACCTCTATTTGCAAATATTAACTTAAAGGGATACTTTTTTATCCGAACTTAACGAAATCTTAAGAACAAGAAGACATTATAATATAAGTACGGCATAAGGAGAAAAAATCCGGCTCCCGGAGAAGTGAAGAAGTCCGGCAAGCGAATTACTGGTATCGGTCCACGTTGAACGGCTTCAGGTTTACCGAGGATGGCTGACCGGAAATGATTTCCGACACGATTTTTCCCGTTATAGGGCCCAGGCTCCATCCCATCATGCCGTGGCCTGCCGCGACTACCAGGTTGCTGTATTTTTGCGTTCTCCCCAGGAAAGGTAATCCATCGGGAGACACCGGGCGTAATCCTGAAACAGCGGCCTCTTTTTCAGGAGCACTCAGTTTGACCCCGCGGTAATATTTCTCGACCGATCTTGCAATGGCCTCTACCCTGTTCTTTCGGATGATGGCATTATTTCCTGAAAATTCCATTGTCCCGGCAAAGCGGGTAAAGCCGTTCATCGGAGTCACAGCCACCTTGGCCTCCACAAGAATGGCAGGGATGGAAATATCCCGATGTCCGAAGGCATCCATACTGTATCCCTTTCCTCCCTGTATCGGGATTTTTAGTCCCAGGGATTTTGCGAGCTGAGAGGTCCAGCTGCCAGCCGTAAGCACGACTTCATCTGCCGGAAAGGATTTTGAGGCAGTTTCCACCACAGTGATCTTTCCCGAAGTAGTATGAAGACTGGTCACCTCCTGGTGACACTCAAATCCCACTCCGTTTCGTCCGAGCCAATCCCTGAGCTGAAGCATAAACTGGCCCGGCGTCAGATGACTGTCACATTGGTAGTGAACAGCACCGAGAACATCCTTTGAAAAAACCGGCTGAACCCTTTGCAGCTCCTCACGGTTCAGCAGACGGGCTTCCAGTCCCTCGCGAACGGCGCGATCCGCTACCTCGAGCTCTTCTTTTTCAGCATGCTCCGTCAGGAATGCCATCAGGAGTCCCCGATGCTCATAATGGAAAGCAAAGTCTTCCGAAGCCCTGATCTCCTGATAAAGTTTACTGCTCTTCAGGTTGATATCCTTGATAACCGGAATCGCCTTTTCCACTTTTTCCGCAGTTGCCGCCTTTGCAAATTTCAATGCCCAGCTGAAAAAGTCCATATCAAAACGGGGTTTCATATAAAAGGGGCTGGAACTGTTGAACATCCATTTGATTCCCTTCGAGATCATTCCGGGCGCAGCAAGACTGATGAAATGGCTGGGAACGACATAACCAGCGTTGATGAAGGAGGCCCCGCTGGCCATATCACCTTTATCCAGTACGGTTACCTGATGCCCTTCCTTTACGAGATAATAGGCTGAACACAGCCCTGAAATCCCCCCTCCTATTATGACGACTTTACTCAACTCAACTGGCTTTGCTTAAAGAACCTGAAAGCCATGGGCATAGGGATCGTCATCATCGATGATGATCGTGTTGTAACCCGTGACCTGGGCCCACCCTTCTATACTGGGAATGATGGCCTTTTTTCCATCCAGGGTGGTCTCCTCCTCTATTCTTCCGGTAAATTTACTGCCGATAATGCTTTCATGAACGAAAGCTTCCCCCTTTTTCAGTTTTCCATGGGCATACCACTGGGCCATCCTGGCTGAAGTACCCGTTCCACATGGGGAACGATCCAGGGCTTTATCCCCGTAAAACACCGCATTCCGCGCTGTGGAGGTAGCCTCCAGGGGAGTTCCTGTCCAAAGAATATGGCTTAATCCGTTGATGGTGGAATCCTCAGGATGTTCAAAATGATGCTTCTCATTGATTTTTTTCCTGATTTCCCGACTCCAGAAAATGAGCTGTCCCGCATCATAATGTTCCAGTCCAAGAAAATTTTCCTGAACCTCCACGATACCGTAGAAGTTTCCTCCGTAGGATACGTCCAGGGTAAGCCTGCCCAAACCGGAGCAGGTTACTTCGATTCCCTCAGCAGCCAGGTAAGATCTGACATTGGTCAGCCGGACCGAAGTCACTTTCTTCCCTTCCTGCTCATAACGAACCTTTACCAAACCGGCCGGTGTCTCGATCCGGAGCTGTCCTTCCACTTTAGGGGTTACCAGCCCTTCCTCGATCATCACCGTTACCGTTCCAATGGTGCCGTGCCCGCACATCGGCAGGCAACCGCTGGTTTCAATAAACAGGATCCCAACATCATTATCCGAATTAGCAGGTGGAAACAGGATACTTCCGCTCATCATGTCATGACCTCGCGGCTCAAACATCAGGCCCTTCCGGATCCAGTCAAAATTTTTAAGAAAGTGCTGCCGTCTGGCGCTCATAGAACTTCCTTCAATAAAGGGAGTTCCGCCGACCACCACCCTGACGGGATTACCACAGGTGTGGGAGTCTACACAGAAAAATGTTTTTCTTGCCACTGTTTATACCGCGTCAGTTGTAACTTTTTTGTTGATGGTTCGTAGTATCCCCAGCGGATTTTCGTTTTGCAGTTCACGGGGCAGAAGCTTGTTTGGCCAGTCCTGATAAGAAACCGGTCGGACCCACCTCTTGACGGCGGTCAAACCGACAGAGGTGAATTTACTGTCGGTTGTCGCAGGAAAGGGACCACCATGAGTCATGGCGGGAGATACGTCGACCCCGGTCGGAACATTGTTGTAAATTAGCCGTCCCACTTTACTTCTCAAGACATCGACACTTTGGGAGAACTTTTCCAGCTCTCCTTCGTCCGAACTCAAAACGGTCCCGGTGAGCTGACCCTCAAGGTGCTGCAACACCTCGTCGAGTTCCTTTTTATCCTTACACCTGACCACCACGGAAAATGGCCCGAAGACCTCCTGGTGAAAAGCTTTGTTATTTATAAAACGTTCAGCACTTACCGCTATGACATGTTGTTGGGCGAAATTATCCTCGACAGGTCTGTCCAGTTTTCCGACTTCGCTAAATCCGCCATTGGCCAGAACCCCGGATCTGGATTTTTCATACTGTTTCTTAATACTCGGGGAAAGCATGCAAGAAGGTTCCATTGCCTGTATGCCCTCTCCCAGTTTCTTCACAAATTCGTCGAACTTCTCTCCGGCAAGGCCGATGAGCAGACCGGGATTGGTACAAAACTGCCCTGTTCCGGCGGTTATGGATCCGGCATACTGCTGGGCCCAGTATTCCGCTTTCTCCTCAACTGCGGAGGGAAGAACAACTACCGGATTCACACTTCCCATTTCTGCGTATACGGGAATCGGTTCCGGTCGTTTCGAAGCGAGTTCATTGAGTGCAGTACCAGCTTTGATACTTCCTGTAAATCCTACAGCTTTTATTTTAGGATGTGTTACGAGCCACTGTCCCACTTCGATGCCGCTGCTGTTCAGGTTAGAAAATACCCCGTCGGGCATGCCTGTCTTTCTAGCCGCCTCAACTATAGCCTGGGAAACCATTTCCCCCGTTGCGGCGTGCAAGGGATGCGATTTTACTACTACCGGGCACCCTGCGGCCAGTGCGCTGGCGGTATCCCCTCCGGCTGTAGAAAAAGCGAGTGGAAAATTGCTGGCCCCAAAGACCGCGACTGGCCCGATAGGAATCAGCATCCTTCTCAAATCAGGTTTGCCCTCACCATTGGTGATGATGGCTTCCACCCAGGAACCCTCCTCCAACATCTCTGCAAACGAGAGGAGCTGGCCTACAGTCCGGGCACATTCTCCCTTAGCCCTACCTTCTGGCAAGGCGGATTCCGTGACGTAGGTATCGATCAGTTCGTTCCCCAGGTTATTGATTTCCTCTCCTATGGCCCGTAAGAAAGCCGCCCGGTCCTTTGGTGAGGTATTCTTATAAATTTCAAAGGCTCCAGCAGCCTTTTCTATAGCGGCGTTGACTTCCTCCTTTGTCGCCTCATAAAACTCATACTCATTCTCTGAATTCGTCCTGGGGTTCATGGTTCTGTATGTCACTCCCCCTTCGGCCGAAAGCTCTTCTCCTATATAGTTTTTCCCTGTAATCATCGCTTTGCTTTTCGCGTTCCTATAAATGTTTGTATTCCGGTAATTCCGGTCTTTTCTCATTGGCCTCCCGGATGATGCTCTGTACCCTTTCACGTTCTTCTCCTTCAAGAGGCAATCTTGGCGCCCTCACATTCTCGGTCCCCAATCCGGTGGAAACCTCGGCAAGTTTGATGTTTTGTACCAGTTGCGGAGAAATGTCCAGCTCCAGTAAAGGCATAAACCACCGATATATCTCCAGGGCTTCATCCACTTTACCAGCTCTGGTGAGCTTGTAGATCGCCACGGTTTCTGCCGGATAAGCAGCGACCAGTCCCGCGACCCATCCATCTGCGCCACTGACCATACTTTCGAAGGCCAGTGTATCCACTCCTGTCAGGATCTTCAGCCTGTCTCCGAACTCATTCCTGAGTCGGATCACATTAGTGATATCTCGGGTCGATTCTTTCACGGCCTGAATATTATCCTCCTCAATTAACTCCTTGAACATATCCAGAGTGACTTCAATCTTATAATCGACGGGATTGTTGTAAATCATGATCGGAAGGGAGGTACTTCTTGCTATCTCTTTGAAATAAGTCACAGTTTCATGATCCGTGGCTTTATAGCGCATTGGAGGGAGAAGCATCAGGCCCTGGGCCCCGATTTCCTCGGCCCGTTTGGCCACCGCAATCGCATCTTTGGTACTCTGCTCGGCAATGTTGATAATCACCGGGACTTCCTCCTGGACAATTTCTAAAGTTTTACGAATCAAAGTCTCCTTCTCATCTGTGGTCAGTGTACTGGCTTCCCCCAGGGTCCCCCCGAGGATGATTCCATTTACCCCAGCATCGATCTGCGCTTTGATATTCTTTTCGAACGTTACGAGGTCCAGATTATCATCGTCGTCGAATTTCGTTGTTACAGCGGGCATGACCCCTTTCCATTCTACTTGCATCACTAAATAATTTTTAAGCGAAAATAAATTTTTCTACCCTCCTTCAGTTTAAGTTTATTACCACAAAGTAGTACTATATAATCCAAGGGAACCCCATTTTCACATTTTTTTGGTAAAATATTCGCTCAGCAACATCATCATTCTGTGCTTTCCCCCACCCGGGAACAGTTTGAAGGACTTTTCCTACACGATATATAGGAGCCACAAGAAAAACAAAGGGGAAGCTTCAACTGTCCCCTTTGTTCTGGCTAATAAACTGGTCCTGGATGTCCGAAAATGCAGATCACGGAGCCGACGGGCTCTCCATACAATCCCTTTTATCCACTGTTTGAAAACAAAGCGTCATCAGCAATGAGAAGAAATATCTTAAAACTCAATCAACCGGAATTTATCCATATTCCGATATCGATTTCGCCTGTTTCTGGTCATAAATATACCCGCATTTGAATAGGAAAGGGGAATTTAAGTTAACTGGGTGTGATACTTTATTGACCATTTTTGGAAATTCTGGTGTCATTACGGGGCCACATAACTGGAAATTCCGAAAGAATTACATCAATTATCTCAATCAATAGAACACTAATTCCCAGACTACTGCATATGTTACTGTCCTTCCAAGGCACAAGACAAGGAGCTTTTCGACAAATCCAGCCGAATAATATTATTTCATCCGAAATATTTGTATTTTCACACTTTTTAACAACATATACAATAAAAGGTGCCATTGTGAAAGTCTTACCCTTTAGAATACCAAAACCGGAAAAAGAGGCCCTGGTCTACCAGGAGGACCTTGAGTCGGTTTTCTATGATCAGCTCCATCAACATGAAGAAATTCAGATAAGCTATGTGGTTAAAGGGAGCGGATCTTTAATCGTAGGTGATACCATCAGCAATTATTCAGATGATGATATCCTGGTCATAGGAGGAAATGTTCCGCACGTCTTTAAAAGTGATACCAGCAGTAGCAGGAAATCACTGATGCTTTCTCTCTTTTTTACCAGCACCTCCTTTGGCAAGGAATTTTTTAAGGTTTCAGATCTCCAGGGAGTCGAGAAAATATTTGATGAAGCCCAATACGGACTTAAGGTTATTTCAAACCGGCATATTTTTCACAGCGTGTTCAGACGGATGAAAAATGAAACCAAGATCCAGCGCATCTCCTCTCTCCTGCTTATCCTGGACCTTTTGGGAAGGTCGGAGAAAAAGTCCCTGTCATCTTTCGTTTACCAGAAGAAATATTCAGACAATGACGGAAAGCGCATGAGAGCCGTAATTGAGTACGCTATGGAGAAGTTCGACGAACCCATTTCCCTGGATGTGGTGGCTGAAAAAGCCAATATGAGTAAAAATGCGTTCTGCCGGTACTTCAAAAAACGTACGAACAAAACATTTTTCCAGTTCCTGATCGAAATCCGGATAGAGAACGCCTGTAGGCTGCTGTATAACAAGAAGGAACTTCCCGTTTCTTCGATTTCTGAGATTTCCGGGTTCCAGAATATCGCCAACTTCAATAGGAAGTTCAAAGAGCTCAAGGGAGTCACCCCTTCCCAATACCGGCTTAGATTACGCTAGGACCTCTTTATTGATTACAGCTTTACCTCAACGGGGGCTCCAGAATAGACTATATTTGCAGTCCTTCCCGAAGGATAAAGTCTAACCTCAAAAGTCCGGGATTTACTTCCAGTCTCCATATTTCCTGCAGAAGGGGCTATACTAAGCGTATTATTCTCATCGTTCCAGCTTAGGCTGGTCCGTGTGTTTTCACCCTTAAGATATCCCAGAGAAATACCGTCGTCCTGGTACAGCTCAAAGTGGCCATCCGCACCTTCATAAATTCTCAGGCTGGTCGGTCCAGCAATTTCCTGAGCGGTGTACTGCCTGACCGGATCAAAAGGAATGATCGCACCTGCCCTGACATAAATCGGCATGGTGCCCAAATCGACTTTTCTGGTGATCCTATCTCCTCCATTAAAGCTTTCATTGGTCCACCAGTCATACCAGAGACCTTCAGGTAAATACAACTCCCGGGATTGTGCATCCTTTTCATAAACCGGGGCGATAAGCATATCGCGACCCCATAAGTACTGATCCCCTATATCCCTCACCGCCGGATCTTCCGGATAATGCAGCCACATGGCCCTCATCATCGGCATTCCGGTTTGACGCGCCTGCCAGGCAAGGGTATAGTTATAGGGAAGGAGCTGGTACCGCAGTTCGATGTATTTTTTAGCTACTGGCTCTATCTTGGGATTGTTCAGTTCGGACTGCAGAATGTTTCTTTCCGAATCCTCGGAAACCGTATTGCTGTTGTTGTTTTCCACAACTCCCATGTCGCTCATTCCCCAGCCCCATGGAAGGCCCAGCTGCCAGGTCCTGGAATGGGACCTGAAGGAGGGGCAAAAAGCAGCGAACTGAACCCAGCGTGCGTATAATTCCCCTGTTTTTTCAGCATTCGGATAAAAACCTCCGATATCAGAACCCCAGAAGGGAGAAAGACTAAGGGAATGATTTAGACCCACGGCTATTTGTCCTTCCAGTGTTTTCCAGGCTGCACTGGTATCTCCGGACCAAACCCATCCTCCCCATTTGGCGATTCCAAGATGTCCATTACGATGCAAACTCCATGGCCGAATACCGGGTTCTGTGGCCAGAGGTCCCTGGTAGTACATCTGGTGACGCTTCATCCGTTCAAAGAGATTGAACCAGTCCCCTTCATCAGGCCAGAAGCCGTCCACTCCGTCTTCCATCAGACCCTCATGCTTTTTCCAGTAAACAGCGATATGAGAGGAATCCAGTTCCGCTCCCGACTCTGGAGGAATATTGCCATGAAGCGTTGGAAGTTCATCACGATCTTCGGGAACAATATGGAGCACCACCTTCACATTTCTTTCGTGAAGATCAGCAATCACCTCCTCACCTTTCCTTTTAAACACCTCTGGATTATATTCGAAAGAAGGTTGCCAGGTATTCCAACCACGTGGGGTAAAACCTGTTCCGAGGTAAATGACAGCATCTACAGGAATCTGTTTTTCCCTGAAGGTATCCACAATGTTGATCATCTGATCCTCATCTTCCAGGGTTCTATGGGATTGCATATATCCCATGGTCCATTTTGGGGGCATAACGGCAGGGCCCGTAATTATGGAAACATCCTTCATAAATGCCGATGGATCCTGGGCATCAAAGACAAAAAGGTCATACAGGCCATCAACCAGACTGTCGACAGGGTGAATTCCTTTCCCCAATTGTTCATGTTGATTCTTTCTGGACTGGGCAGTGGTCGAAAGGGAATCTTTGGGCCAGGGGATAAATGAACCTGTATGCTCCTCACTGAGATCAACCTGGGACCAGGGTGTAGCCATAAAAAGGCCCCAACCCCCGGTTCCGACAAGCATGGCCACCGGATTTCTGGATCCATAGGCATCACTTTGCCAGCGGGGTTCCATTTTATGTAGTCTTCCTCTTCGATCGAATTCGATTTCCTGCTCCCTCCAATTCCTGTCGCGCTGTGCTCTGGGACCACCTTCACCCAGCCCCAGAACCGGTTGATCATCCAGATCAAAGCTTACTTTCCCATCATTCTGAAAAGCGATTTCCTGCACCAGCTCCCCATCTGCATTGGATACAGATACTGTCAGGGGATCGGGATGCACCTCAACGAAAAGATTCCCAACCTGCTTTTTCACCACGCCGCTGATCTCGCGAAGCGTAATCACCGGACTTTGTTCCTCGGTCCTGGCCAGGGCCGGGGAGTAGGGAACGCTGTTTGGATAGCTCAGGGGCTTCAGGGTAATCCGGATACTGTTCTGAGCAGCAGGTCGGATTTCAAGCTGGGCTGGCTCTCCGTGGGAATAGATTTTTTGTTGGGGATCTCCCTGACAACTCAGGAGGATGCCAAGGAGCAGCGTTAGCAGCAAATAGGATTGTCTGATCATATAAAGGATTATTTTAAAATTTATAATCTGTTTTACAGCCTTCCATCCGTTGGAATGTAAGGGAACATAATTCCGTGTTTTGGGAGCCCCTGGAACTTATACCTGGTGCTTGATCGTCACGGAATCTCCCAGGGAGGTTCCTTTCAGACGGATCTTGTAAGGCCAGGCTTCTTCGGGAAATTCATCCTCCGAAGCATTGCGGCTTCTTCTAGGCCGGGGCCAGTGTTCCGTTGGTGCCCCCATGACCACCAGCCAAAGGTATTCCGTATTCTTTGGAACTTCGAAACTGACCCTGTCCTCAACATCCCTGTGGACATCTCCATAAACGCGGCTGCCGTCACTCAGGGAAGCCACAAATCCATAACGCCATCCCGCCTGGTCCGTTTTTACTGAGCTGTACCCCTCGGCTCCAGGTATGCCCTTGAATTCCAGCTCTACCTCGGTTCCTGCTGAAGGAACCTGCAGTTGGATTCCATTGTAGCCATAGTTCTGTGGCGCATGGGCCGGGGCTATCTTATACCAGCCGTCCCCGGCATCTACCATAGTGCTTTTATGCTGATTGGCATAGGGACTGGCCACCTCTTCAATTCTTGGCAGATCCCAGGTGATAAACCGGCGGACGGCATCAAACATCTCATCATTGAACTCCTTCTGACTCAGATTATTCAGTCTTTTATAAGTCATCACAACATCCTCACCCTCCTGGGTTGCGCGGCTTAACTTTCCAAAAAAGTCCTTGCCATGCTTGCCAGACCAGTACTCCAGAACATAGGGGGAATGGTACATGTTAGTCGGATGCAGGAATGCATAATGCGTCTTGTCCATGAAATCCTTAAGATGATAATTCTCAAAGGTCATCCACTCGGGGTAGACATGCCACAGCATGTACTGGGCAGACATTTCTCCAATAGGACCCCGAGGACCTGTCCCCGCATCAGCTCTAGAGAGGTACTGAAAGGAATGTGCAATCTCGTGCGCTATTACCCCATAAGGTGGTTTATTGATCCTGGTCGCATTTGTCCAGAGGATTCCAACCTTATCCTCCTCCCCGCCTCCAAAGGCAGTTCCCTCATCACCGCCGAAGACATAAATGAGTAATTTGTATTTGTCTGTTACGGAATTCCCCTTGTCGACTATCTTCAGATCATTCACATAGGTATCATAAACAATCTCCGAGACGGCCAGAACCGAATCCACGTCAAAGGTCTTGTTCTCATTCTGGTTTACAGAAGGATCCTGACCGTATTCCTTGTGCCAGAAAAGCGCAAAATTCTCGGATTCAGCCATTCGTTCAAAACTATAGTCGCTCTCATTATCCGTATAGTCATTACCGGCAGGAACCCGATACACCTCTTCGGGAATATACAACTCCTTTTCGGGAGATTCTTCAACGACGGTTTCAGTTTCGACTTCCCCTCTTCCCATTCCACAGGAGCAAAGGAGAAGGCTGAACAATATCAGGCCTGGAAATTTGGATGTGCTCATCATAACTTTCTTTTAGAGTAAGTGACAGAACCAAATTTATAGGATTAAGTCCAAAAAAATACGTGTATCAAAACCTCCCCCGAAAGGAGTGCCCCAGGAAATTTAGCCTAAAGGAAGGTAAAAGCAGGAGGAGCAGGCCTGTTGAAAATGGCCTTTATTATCAGGGTAATTAGCTGATTTTCAATATCTTGAATGATTCACCAACTGTAGCAAGTGGGGGAATATTATTCGTGCTGATCCGGTGTCCGGACCGTTGTCCTCGTGCCCTTGCAAGTTAATTTAATATCAAGATATGCTAATAAATCAAGGGTGACAGATACCTCAATTGGCTAATTTTGAAGGGATCTACCCGGGCATTACTTCAATAGGCGGAATGAAAATTGCATTAATGGAGATAAACTCGGAATCAGTCTTTTAATGGTGCATAAACCTTTATTATCATTCTTAGCCATATTTCTGGTTCCCCTATTTCCAATTTCAGGACAAAATATAGCTACTGTCAAAAGTCCAGATGAAGGGATTCAGGTGTCCCTGGCATTACATTCAGGTCGGATTACTTATGCCATAACACATTCGGGAATAGTCTTTCTGGAGGATTCTCCCCTGGGTCTGAAGACCTCAATCGGGGACTTTTCAGAAAATCTGAATTTTCAATCGGCAGACCACCAAAAGTTCCGCAGGGATTATACCTTGAGCAAGGGAAAAGCCCACGATATACAGGTTATTGCCAATGAGCTTGTAACCACCTATACGAATTCAAACGAGGATACGCTTCAGGTCATCTTCCGGGTCTCGGATAGCGATGTTGCTTTCAGATACCGCATTGCAACAAAAGAGAGAAAGACCAGGGTGATCATCAAGGAGGAATCCACCGGCTTTAATCTTCCTGATGATGCGACGACTTATATTACTCCCCAGGCCGTCCCCATGACCGGATGGGAACAGACCAAACCCTCCTATGAAGAAAACTACGTCGTAAACGGAACTATGGGGATTCCCTCAAAATACGGTCGGGGATATACCTTTCCGGCTCTTTTCATGCTTGGCTCAAAAGGGTGGGTACTGCTTTCTGAATCAGGTGTCGACGGGGGATATCCAGGATCGCGGCTGGGGGAAGGTTCTAAACAGGGTTTTTATCCGCTTAAATTTCCTCAGCCTGGTGAGAACGGGGGCATTGGTGATGTTACTGCAGCAACTTCAATACCAATGAGGACCCCCTGGCGAACCATTACCCTGGGGAAAACACTTAAACCCATTGTGGAATCCACCGTTGCCTTTGATTATGTGGCCCCTAGGTACCAACCTTCAAGGGATTACAAGATGGGTCGGGCCACCTGGAGCTGGATTCTCTGGCAGGATGGAAGCATCAATTTTGAAGATCAGAAAAAATATATCGATCTGGCATCAGCTCTGGATTTCGAATACACGCTGGTCGATAACTGGTGGGACCGGGGAATAGGCAGAGACAAAATCCAGGATCTCGTACGTTATGCCGAATCCAAGGGTGTCGGTGTGCTGCTGTGGTACAATTCGAACGGATTCTGGAATGACGCTCCGCAAACCCCACAGGACAGGATGCACACTGCGCCGGAGCGACAAAAGGAAATGGCTTGGCTCAGGGAAATCGGGGTCAAGGGCCTGAAAGTCGACTTTTTCGGAGGCGACAAACAGGTCACGATGAAATTTTATGAGGACATACTCACAGATGCCAATGCACATGGACTCCTCGTCACCGTTCATGGAAGTACCCTGCCGAGGGGGTGGGAGGCTATGTACCCAAACTTCGTAACCTCAGAAGCTGTGAAAGCTTCAGAAATGCTGTACTTCGACCAAGAATACGCGGATCATTATGCCGAAAATGCCACGATCCTGCCCTTCACCAGGAATGCGGTGGGAGCCATGGATTTCGGGCCCGTCTTCCTGAAAGAAAGACTTCACAGGAAGGAGAACAGAGGTACGTTCAGAAGAACCACAGATGCCTTCGAAATCGCCACTTCGGTGCTGTTTCTTTCCCCGGTACAGTATTTTGGACTAACCCCTGAAGTTCTGCAGGAGCCAGAGTTTATTCTGGACTTTCTGCGCAGCGTACCTACGGTATGGGATGAGACCCGGTATATCAGCGGGGCCCCTGGAAAGCACTGCGCTATAGCAAGAAGGAAAGGCAGCAGGTGGTATGTAGCACTTGTCAATGGAGAACAGGACGCAAAAACGATCGCCCTGGAATTGCCGATGCTTGCAGGCAAAGAGGTGGAGATCATTTATGACCAGAAGGACCGAAATGCAGCCCTAAAGACCGAAACCATAGGTCAGGACGGAACTTTGGAAATCGCGGTATTGGGTCAGGGAGGTGCGATGATCTTTCAGGATCCGGATATTCAATGAAATTTAAATGAACCACATGAAAAAATTAAAGCAACATTTAATCGGAGCTTGTTTTCTGCTACTTGCTCTTGGACATTCCAGCACTCCGTCGGCCCAGACCATGTCTGCCCAGGCTCCGGATACTGGAAATCCGATCTTTCCGGGTTGGTTTGCGGATCCGACCATCAAAAAGTTCGGGGATATCTATTATGTCTATGCTACCACAGACAATGAAATGCTGGCCTCAGGAGCTCCGACGGTCTGGTACAGCAAGGATTTCGAGCACTGGTATAACTACACCATGGAGATTCCGAGTCTTGAATCCGTCAACCTCCGTAATTTCTGGGCTCCGGACATTATCAAAGGGGACGACGGGAAATATTACCTCTTTTTCGGGAATTGCCAAGCCGGCTGTAACATTTACGGGTATGTTTCAGATTCTCCCGTAGGGCCCTGGACGAAACTCAGCGAGGAGGATATCCCGGTGATCCCGCACAATTACCCGAGGAAAGGATTTCCTTCCCTGGATGCTCAGTTTTTCCGGGATACTGACGGTAAAATCTATGCCTATTGGGGTACCTGGGTCCACTATAATGGTGGCTATGCAGTAGGGGAACTTGATCAGGAGACGATGTCCTCGATCAAGAACCCGGCGAACATCCCGCTGGAGCAGACGCCCGGACCTTTTGAAGCTCCTTACATGATGAAGAAAGGTTCCAAATACATCCTGATGTATTCCGGTGCCTCCTGCCATGACGAAACCTATAATGTCCGGTATTCCTATGCAGATACTCCATACGGACCCTTCACCGCTGGTGAGAACAGTCCGATCCTCAGCACGACCGAGGATGGTTCCGTTCATGGTCCCGGCCACCATTCTGTGCTGAAGGAGGGAACCGATTACTACATCGCCTATCACCGTCATGATTATCCGATGACAAGGGGAGGCCTCGCAAGACAGGTCAGTATTGATAAAATGATCTTTGAGAATGATTCCACTATACGCCATGTCCTTCCCACCCACAGAGGGGTAAAGGAACTGATAAAATCGGAACCCTTTCCGGACGAATTGGCTTTTATGGCACCGGTCGAAGCAAGCTCTTCCTATCATCTGGAAACCCCCGAATATGATTTCAGGTACAAACCCGAGTATGCAGTTGATCGAAACAATGCCACCATGTGGAAAGCGGCAGACAACTCCTTACCGCAACACCTCACCATTGACCTTGGGAAGGTCCAGGAAATCGCAAGAGTGATGACCCATTTTGAATTCGCCTCTTACTATTATCAGTATATTCTTGAACACTCCAAAGATGGCGAGAACTGGGAGGTCTACGCGGACAGATCCGATAACCGTACCTCCGGCAGTCCCATGGTCGATGATCAAAACGTGGAGGCACGGTATCTCAGATTACGCGTTCTGGATACCGAAATGACGGGACTTTTCGCCGCTGTCTGGGAAATCGAAGTATACGATTCCTTATTCGAAATCCCGCTGAATCACCTGACCAACAAGGCATCTGCTAAAGATCCGGCTCCTCGAAGCAAAGGAAACATGATCGTAAAGGTGGACTTCGAAAAGGTCTCAGAAGAAGATCTTGACGAGGGTATTGCCAACGAGGGAACCCTTGGAGGAACATTTTCTTCAAAAGGACAGGTGCAGATCGAGGAAACTGAAGGACAGAATCTGATGCAGTTCATCGACGGAGCTCTTGTGCTGGCTGACCGGGAGGTTCCCGAAACCCTGGCCTGGAATGGATCCTATACCGTGGCTACCTGGGTCAGGAACCCGGAAATAGATAACGAGGGGGAATTCCTTGCCTCCTGGTGCGACCGTCATGAATTCTCCCTGGCAAACTCTTATAATGCCATGACCTATAACAGCGGACCTTACGGTGCAGCTGCGCATCTGGACGGGCATTTCGATATGCGCTATAATAATGTACCTGAGGCAAATCAATGGCATCACCTCGTTCTGACCTTTGACGGAGTGGTGGAAAAGATTTATGTCGACGGGAAACTGGATAATTCTCAGGTCATGACATTGGCTTCAGCCATAGACGATGCGAGAATTATCATCGGGGCTTCGGATGTCGGAGAAAACTATTCCGGTTACATGGCTTCATTCAGGATGTATGATTATGCCCTTGATCAAAAGGAGGTGCTTGAGCTGAAAGAAGAGACGACACCTGACCTGGAGTAGCCAAAGGATGACCTGTAACCATTTCAGAGTCAGCTTAGCGTCTGGTATCTAATGGTTTACCAAGGGGACGCAGTCAAAAAAACCGCCCCGGAAAACATGAGACAGCCTTTTTGTTACTCTTGTACTTAAAGTCTTTTGTATGGCCTATAAGCCTGTTATCTTCCCTTCCGGTGAACCGCCCGGTACCAGATATATTCCGTTGTTTGTCAGGTCAGTCAATCCTATTCAAGGGTAATTTGAAACACAAAGGTGGCCTGAGCGGTCTTCCCAGGTTCGTATTCGTAAACCAGGGCCTGCTTGATGGTGAAAACATCACCAGCCTTATTGTGATCAGGAAATTGCCCGATGGTAAAGGCAAAAGAATCAATATTGAATTCCGAAAAAACTGCTGCCCTATCGCCCCATGCCACGACATTTCCATTGTCATCAAACCAGTGTCCATATCCGTTTGCCGTCGTCGTGCTGTTGAGAGTCCCGTCCTTTTCAACTGCGAAAAAGTTGATGCTCCCTTCCATTTTTTCCTGAATCTCTCCGGGTTGTAACAAGAAGGCTTCGGAAAGCGGAACGGTTTCGATAGTGATGGTCTCCCCTGTATATGCTGTGGCTGATACAGGAAAAGCAAGATCATAGCTCATGGTAACATCACCTGGGGTCCCGTTGGCCGGAATATCAACATAATCATAGATATTCGTATTATTGAACTTGACCGCATACGGCCATTGATCATCATTGCTGTTATCCTCATCCCAGGCATGAGGCTCATAGGTGTTAGGCGCCCCTGTGACAACAAACCAAAGCTTCTCCGTATGCTCAGGAACGGTAAAACTTACTATGCTTTCAGGTCCTTTGTGCATCTGACCGTACACCCGCTCCCCGCTCTCCAGCAAAGCGACATAACCATAGCGCCAGCCTGCTCTTGAGGCGGTCACCTGATTGTAGCCCGTGGCGTTGGCCATTCCGGTAAATGTTGTGGAAATTTTCTCCCCTGCCTGAGGTACCTTTAGGCGGATGACGTTGTACCCGGTAGTCCCGGGAGCAAAATCATACGCGACCTGATGGCTTCCGTCCGGTCGTGTCTCATAATCGAACCGGTGTGCCCCTATATGATCCTTTCCGTAACTGCGGATCGCATCCAGGTCCCAGGTGACCAGCCTGGTTGCCGCGTCATAGATCTCATCATTGAGCTGCTCCACATCTATACCCGTAATCCGCATATAAGCCTCAATGGGATCTTCAGGTTCCTGCGCTTCCCGCCACAGGCGTCCAATAAAATCCTGTCCGTGTTCATCCGTCCAGTAATAATGGATGAAGTAACTGGCATATCGGTAATGCTCATGGTGTATATGTCTGAAATAATTGTTGATATACACATCGAAATTGGCGTTTTCAAAAGTCTGTTCAGGATAGGCATAAAAGGCCTGCCAGTTTGCCGTTTGTTCCCAGAACCCATTCCCTCCATTGCCACCGAACCCATATCTGAAGCCATGCCCGTTCCGCAGATCACTATACACCTGATACTGAAAACTGTGCCCGATCTCATGTGCCAGGGTCGTCCCAACCGGTTGGCTGGTACCGGGGCTTATCCAGAGGGCACCGATAGTATCATCGTAACCGGATCCGGTTGCCAGCCACTCCTCCTGATAGAAGAGGAAGATCATCATCTTGTACCGATCCAGATTGGAATTTCCTGATCCCGTTTCTGCAAAACCCAGTTCCTCCACATTCAGGGTATAGAAATGCTCCGCCTTGGACAGCAGGTTATCAATATCCACCCGGTAAGCCTCTGGGACAGCACTGGAATCTGGATCCATCTCTCCATAACCTGCCCCCCAGAAAACGATGAAATGTTCGGATTGCCTGCTGCGCTGATAGCTCCAGGTGCTGGCGTTGTCCTCCAAATCCATCTCACTGAACGCATCGGGGATGTAGATATCCAATCCCTCCTCGACGGGTTCCTCTTTATCCGGCAATTCGACTTCTTCCTCCACTTTTTCCTTACCGGGATCCTCTTCTTTGGTGCAGCTCATGGCCAATAGCAACGGGCCGAGAATAAGAAGTATCAACTGTGACTTAAGGACTGAAAGTTTCAGACTCGCCTTTTTCATAATCATTTAAAGTTTACGTAATTCCAGGGTCCCCCCCGCCTCTGGCAAAAGAAAAGCTTTGGTAACCTCGTAGGCACCCTTTAATTCAATATCTCCCAGAGGTTGCCCGTCAAGAAACAGGGCATATTCGGAATCCGGAGTACCTGTCAGTTTAATTTGTAGCTGATGCGAATCCCCGGTAACATTCTGGATGGGAAATCTGAAATGGTTTCCCTCCTGGTCTGTCTTTATCGGGGCCGTTTGGGAGAACCTATCCCTGTTGAGTTCCGCTATGAGTCTTCCCTCCTGAGTGACCAGGGCAAATTTAATTCCCACCCCGTCCTCGGGCACTACGGCCAATGCCTCATCTTCTCTCTTTAAGTTTCCCCCATAGGCGATCCAGCCAAAAAGGGGATCCTCGGCAATTATGGTGGCAGCGGTCCGAAAGATCGCACCGTTGCCCAGATCGGCCTCACCATCATATATCCAGGCTCCCCGGGGATTAGACCTGTCCTGCAACCATATCTGCCCGTATTTTTGTCTGTTAAACGCCCATCCGGTAGCCCCGTCATTTTCTTTACCCGGGAACCAATAGCCGTAATTCGATTCGGGTGTTCCTGTGTTCATCAGCGCAAAGGAACTCAGGTAGGACGCGTAGCCCAACTGGAGCCAATCCCATGGCTCTTCTGCGAAGTGTAGTCCATAGTCAAGAATTCCCCATCCTCCCATTCTGGCCATATAACTCAGGCTGAAGTCGGATCCCAGCGTATAATAGGATGGTTCCAGCCATCCCCTGACTGCCAGCCCGGCCATGAGCTGTCTCTCCATGAAATCCCGGCTGTCTTCCTGGTCAACATCCGGATGGGAATACCATTTTTCAAGCTTCACATCATACCACAGATTTTGATCGGGTTTCATCTCGTTGAGGGTACCGTACTTCGCAAATGCGTAGGTAGATTCGAAGGCGGTCCGGTCAAAACTGTATTCGCTCCTGAAGGGATACTTATCATCATACACGAAATATTTCACCTTTTTTTCCCATTCATGTCTCAGCCAGTCGGCATCTTCCTGGCGGCCCGCTTCTTCGAGGCTCTTTATCAGAGGCAGGATGACCAGTTCATTGTACAGGCCCCATTTATAGGTATCATACCAGGGAAGGATCTCATACGGGTAGGTAAAAAGTGCCTTCGCGGTCTGGAACGCCCTTTCCAGATAACCAGCTGCATCGAGGTAGGAGGTTTTCTCTGGATAGAACTTCGCAATCTCATACATATGATAATACATCATCATGATGTGGGGATAATCGTACGACCGCCATATGTTCATTTTATCCAGGTTCCTGTTTTTCACCCCGGCCCGAAGAAATTCATTCCGGTTCACCTTCCAGTTCGGGGTCCCATATATCCCATAGGGATAAGGAGATTCCTCATCGGTACGCTGCAATCCTCCCCAGACAAAGTTTTCGATGTAGTACTCCAGGGATTCGATTTCCTGATCATCCGGCATGTATACATTCTTGGCTGCAACAAAAGGGGCTTTTGACAGGGCAGGATCATCGGCAGCCAGGACATACCCCCACCAGTGATTGAACCCGTCTGTATTATCCGGGCCTCTGAGCACTTCATTTTTCATGTCCCAGACAGAATACAGGCCATCATACCACTTGGTTGAATCCCTGTGTTGCTGTTTTTCCGTAATGAACTGACTCCTCTTCTTGATCAAGGTGCGCACGGGTTCAGTGGAGAAAAACTCCAGAATGGATTTCTCTCCCCCGTTGTAGTAGATGGTCAGTAAATTCTCTCCCAACTTATCGAAGTTCACTGCATACATCAGGTGATCCTCCCGGTCCGTCTCCAGAGTTTCCAGCCTGGTCCGCGAAGGAAATTCCGGTACGATGGAATCGATTTCATTTTTGGTATGCAGGGAGAACTCGGCCTCCAAACCCTGGGGGAGGGTCATACCGGGCACCACCCGTACATCAAAAAGCCCGTTCTCATACAGAATCTCTCTCATCTGATCATAGCTTTCTGCCCATTCCATTCTCAGCCCGTATACAACAGCATCCTTTTCCCCTCCCTGAGGGTTGAGTTCGAGGGAGGTGTTTTCCAGCCTCCAGGTTCCTTTCTCCTGTAGTCCTGCAGCGTGTTTCGAATGTATGAAGACCCGAAAACCGTTATCCTCTTCAAAATATTCCAGACGCGTTCCCGGTTTGGTCATAACCAGGAGGTATGGTGGTTCCCCTGATGGTCGGGTAAAATAGAGAAATGAACTATTACCAGCTATATGTTGATGTTTGGTAAAGGATTTCTCGAAATTATAGGAAGGATCCGGACTGCCGGGGTTCCTCCATGGAATCGGCAGGTAGAGATCCCCGATTGTTATGGGAAATTCGCTCCGGTTTTCCAGGCGGATTTCCCAATCCAGACCGCCCTGTTTCTGCTCAAAAGTACGCTCCATTTCCAGGGGCATTCCCTTGATATAATCGCTGTACACAACCTTGTCATCCGTTTTGCTCATCCGGGTTTCTCCGGTATACAGTTGCAGCCAATCTCCCTCTCCTATCTGATAGAGGACCACCGACCTACCCCACGTCTCTCCTGAACTGACCACATTGGCCTGATAAGGATCATCTGGAGCGGAAATACTCGTAATGCCATTCCTGTTGAATTCGAGCAGGATCTCCTCATCCTTCTCCTGGGCGTCCGAATTCGTCATGCAGAGCAAAATGACGGCAAAGCTCAATGTAAACCTGTATGTGAAATTCATAAGCATCCTGTTTTGTTTTCTTTCCTTACCGAGTTTCCACTGGGAGTTTATTTCCTCATGAGAACAACAGCCGTGGAGCCCGGTCCATTTACAGCAAGGTCGATCCTTCCGATCGATTCGGAATCGAGATCCACCTCACCAACCTTGCTTCCATCATTGTGAACCTCATAGACGCCCTCGAGGCCTTTGACCGACAAATATGTAAGGTGATCATCTCCGGTGCGGTTCTCAATGGAGAAGCTGATGACAGCTCCCCCGGGATCTATGCTGACGTATTTTCCACGCTCGAAACCATCCCGATGCAGTTCCAGATCGATCTGAGCATCTTCGGTCCTGTAATAAATCCTTCGGCGCAGTCCGTCCTTCGGAACAACTTGAAGCTGGTTATCCTGGTGAAGGAGGTCTCCGCCATAGGCGACCAGACCAAAGATGGGATCTTCGGTGACTACAGTGGCTGCCATCCTGGTGGCCCCCCCGAACCCGAGGTCTATTTCGCCGTCATAATACCAGGGACCCCTGCCCTGGGGCTTTCCGATCCAGGGAGTGGCAAACTTCTGCGGTTCAAAAGCCCAGCCCGTCGCTCCATCGTTGGCCTTGCCCGGATACCAAAACCCGTAATTGCTCTCAGGAGTTCCTGAATTGATAAGGGCAAAAGAGCTGAGATAGGAAGCAAAACCAAGCCGGATATAATCCGCCGGTTCCTGGCTGTAATGCAGGGCATAATCCAGAATGGCCCATCCACCCATCTGTGACATGTAGCTCAGGGTATAACTGTCGCTTCTGCCCCTGAAATCACTTCCGAGGTAATAATAGGCCGGCTCGATCCAGCCACGGCTGGCGATATTTGCCTGAAGCTGTCTCTCCATGAAGTCAGCCCCATCTCCAGGTTTGATTTCGGGATGAGAATACCATTTGTCCAGGTTCTTGTCATACCAGAGATTCTCATCGGGCTGCATCTGGTTATGGACCGCATACTTTGCCAACGCATGGGCAGATTCGTAGGCTGTCGCATCCACTGCATATTCAGAACGGAAGGGATAAGGATCATCATACAGGAAATATTTTACTTTTTTCTCCCATTCTGCGCGAAGCCAGTCCGCATCTTCCTGCTGCCCGGTCTTCTCGAGTTCTTCTATAATATTGACGATGAGCAATTCATTGTAACAGCCCCATTTATACGTCTCGTACCACGGAAGGATCTCGTAGGGATATTTGAAGTATGCCTTGGCCGTCTCGGTCGCCCGTTCCAGATATCCCTCCTTATCCAGATAACTGGTCATCTCGGGATACATCTTGGCGATTTCATACATGTGATAGTATAACATCATGACGTGGGGATAATCATAGGAACGCCAGATATGCATTTTATCCCGGTTCGGATCCTCCAGATTTTTACTTCGCTTTTCCTGATTCCGGTTCACCTTCCAGTCGGGGGTGCCATACACCCCGTAGGGGTAAGGAGTTTCCTGGTCAGTCCGTTGTAGCCCACCCCATACAAAATTCTCAATGTGATATTCCAGGGCTTCTATTTCCTTCTGGTTGGGATAAAAGACGTTTTTAGCTGCGACATAGGGAGCCTTTCCCAAAATTGGATCATCTGAAGCCAAAACATAGATCAACCTGCTCTTATCGAAGCCGTCCGGATCATCCGGTCCCCTGAGCTCCTGGTTTTTCATGTCCCACATCCCGAATAACCCATCATACCATTTTGTACTATCCCTGTGTTGCTGCGTGTTGACCAGGAATGCAGCCCGTTTTTTGTAGAGCGTCTCCAGAGGCTCTGTTACAAAGAACTCAAGAATGGTCTGGAGATCCTCACCATATGCAATGGTGATTTTATTCTCCCCTAACCTACTAAACCGGATGCGGTACAATTCCGCGCCGGTCCTTCCCTTACCCTCGTATTCAATTTGCGTATCAGCTGGAAATTCAGGTTTCAGCGCCTGGATATCCCGCCTGGTCCTAAGCGCAATAGTGGCTTCTAAATCGTTTGGTACCGTCATTCCGGGCATGATTTGAACATCGATCAGTCCTTCCTCAACGAGGATGTCCCGAAACATTTGATAGTCGTCCGCCCACCTGAATTTAAAGCCGTAAGTTCTGGATTCCCCTCCTCCTATTGTAACGGAAGTGTGCGGTTGCCTCCAGTTCCCTCTGGTTTCTGATTTCCCTGTATAGGCAGAATGAACAAAGGCCTGAAAGGTCCTTCTTTGGGTTCCGGGAGCCGAGGTGGAAAAGTACTCCAGCGAAGTACCTTCAAGGGGAACCATCGTAAGATATGGTCCGAGCCCGGTGGGTCTCTGCCAGAAAAGATAGGAATTGTCCCCGGAGATGAAATGGTGCTTGATCACCCTTTGCTCAAAAATCTCCTGGGGATTTTCTCCCCCCTGATTGTTATAATGTATGGGAATGGCCAAATCTTCAATGGTCACGGGCTTTTCACTCAGGTTGTGAACTTCGAGCTCCCAGACCAGACCCTCATCTTCCAGACTGTAGGTCTGATCAAGTCTGAGTACTTTTGATTTACTTTGAGCGGTATAGGCTATTTCACCCTTTTCAGCAGGGTCAGCAAAAGTGAGAAATCCTGAATCTGCTATCCTCAGGGAGTCCAGATTTCCGTCAGGGTCTCTGAACCTAAGGATAATTTCTCCGAACACCTTTCCCTCACGGACATAATCTGTGGGATGAATGTCCTGGGTTTTGCTGAGGCTTGAAATACCCTGTGGCGAAAAGGAAACGAGGAAATGATCGTTATTCAACTCGCGAACTGGAGAAACCTGCTGGCCTGACTGGGCCACTGAAAAACCTACCTTGAAGATCAGAAGACCAAAGATCAGCCTTCTGAAAACATTTCCATCTGATGCTATCATATTCGAAACTTTAGTGGTTCGGCAACCCTCCCGGTAAAAGGGAGTTGTTGCCACCGGATCCTGTCGGATCAACCAAAGTTCCTGTCATCCTTAATGATCCGTTTTCCGGCTATAATAAACTTACTCATTCCGAAAAACTTAGCACCTCGCATGTTAACAATTAATTCTACAATATTAACGACTTTTTGACATTCCGGGGGTTCTTCCCAGACAGGGAGAGGCCTTGATTATGAGGAGGACCAGGAAGGGCAAAGCTGGTCTAATCACTATAGCCCCTTGGCCTCCTCCCTCCGAACTGACTGATCTTATAAGTAAAACTCAGCATGGCATATCGCTCGAGGATCAGTTGACTGGTGTCCTGGATGAAGTCATTTCCGATGATCCTTCGGGTATCGACATTCTGATCTAGCAGATCGTAGACCTTCAATTTCACGGTGGCATCATCATTAAGAAACTGGTAACCCAAACTCATGTTCCAGAAGAAAGCATTATTGTCGAACCCGGACGCGACGTTGCCAAAATGATTGAATGAAATATCGTTTCCGAAGATCAGATCCTCCGGCCACCGGGTCGTGGCTTCGAGGCCGACCCTGTGATTGGTGAAATTCTCACTCCTGTCTTTCTCTATGTCATAGGTTGTACTGTTATAGTCCGGGCTGTAATCCAGGTCGATATCAAACAGCTCATCGACCGAATAGGACAGTCTCACACTGGGCCGCAGGGAATATGTTTTGGAATTGTACTTTTCCCCATTTGTAAATCCAACCTCCTTCCTGTAATTCCCTCGAAGTCCCGCACGATATCGAAATTGGTCGCCGTCACCAGGAAACTGCTTACTATAGGACCCTCCAAGGGAAGCGGTCATACCCCCGTCTACATTGGTGAAGGTGGTCATTCTGACGAGATTTTCATCCACGGTAGTGACAGACACCACGGCGTTATTTTCAAAATTCAAATCAATCCAGCCAAACACGCCACTCCGGGTTCTGAAATCGAAGTTCCTGTAGTTCAGAGATATATTCTGCCGGTAAGTGGGCTTAAGCTGCGGATTCCCAACCACTATATTAAGCGGGTTGGTACGGTCTACAACAGGTTGTAGCTCCCTTACCGAAGGGACATTAACATCGGTTTCATACTGCAGGGAGTAGCTCTTGGATCCCTCTACTTCATATTCGACCTCGACATCAACAAAGAGGTTCTGGTAGTTGTTTTCGAATGCCCCGTCTTTTAGAAAATTCATGTTTTCCAGCTCCGTAAGTAACAGCCCGACCTCAGTATTTACCTCCCAGAATTCCCCATCATAGTCAAGACCGACATTGGGAACATGCCTCCTGCTGATCACTTCAAAGTCGCTGCTGAGGAGGGTATTCAGCTGATCGTACCCCTGTCCACCTTCTTCGGCTTCATAGACATACCTTTTGTTGGTCGAGTTGGCGTAATTCATATGATATCCCACCTGGAGGAAAAAATCATCCGCAAGCACGCTGCGCTGGCTTCCGCTAAATGCATAGGAGGTCCCATTTTCGTCCTCATCTACAAACTGATCCTGAATTTCGACAGTTTCTTCTCCCTCCTCAACAAAAAGAATTTCGGAATAATAAAAGTTGTCATTATTCTGCTGGCGCTTATCCGCCGAAAACTCCAGGTTGAGATATGCCCCCCTGTTGCCAAAACGTCTCGTGAAATCGATTTCTCCATTGAAATTCTCGCTTTGCAACTGTTCGAACTCGGTGGTTTCCGAACTGTTGATCAGATTCCGGTTCCCATCAAGGGATTCTTCAAACCGCCAACTTCGGGAATCCCCGATGTTTTTATCGAACGAAGTTTCGAATGCGAGTCTGGTAAGGGTGTCAATCTCTACTTCGATTTCCGCGTTGGCACGATGGCTATCATTGACCAGGTCGCTTTCTTCCTCAGAATTGGTGAAATATCTCGAATCTGGCAGGATATTCTCCCGTGCCACCACAGTCCTTCTCTCGGTGTCGTTCCTCCCGAAGAAATAGTCCGCACTGAATTCCGCCTCATGAAGCCCCAGAACCTTTTCCCATTGATTGACCAAATTCAGTCCTGCCGTTTCTGATTTGGTGATCCCGCTGCCTCCACCGCCAAAGACACTTCTTCCCACGCTTCTTCCCATCATTCCGAAAACCTCATCATAACTGAACCCGGAGCTATTGATGTTATTGGAACTGGCCAGCACGCTAAGGCGGAGATCATCTTTAAAATAATTTCCAATTCCACTTAACTCATATCTCTGGTCGGTACCCCCACCAGCCGTGGCCCGGGCAAAATAACCCTTATTCTTATCCTTCTGAATCGTGATATTCACGGTTTTGTTATTGCTGTCCCCGGACTCTCCTGTAAATTCCTGGTTTTCGGTCTTGGTATCGACCACCTGTATTTTATCGATGATATCCCTGGGCAGGTTCTTTGTGGCGATTAGCGGATCATTTCCAAAGAATTCTTCCCCATTAACCAGGATCCTGGATACCGGCTTTCCATTAATGGTGATATTCCCGTCATTGTCCACCTCAACTCCCGGTAATTTTTTCATCAGTTCCTCCAGATTGGCATCAGGTCGCGTTTCGAAGGATCCTGCATTGAATTCCAGGGTATCTTTCTTCAGAACCACCGGAGCCCTGGTGGCCGTTATGACCACTTCCTCCAGTTCATTATCCTGCACTTCCATTCTTATCGGCTCGAGATTCATCTCCGCCTTAGGTTCAAGGGTACGATGATAGGTTTTGTATCCGGCAAAGGAAACATACAGATCGACCTTCTCAACCTCCTCCCGGAAGGAAAGCTCGAAGGTTCCATCTTCATCGGAAATCGTATAGGTGACCAGGCTGCTGTCGATGGCCTTCTCGAGGTAAATAGTCGCAGAACCCAACGGGGACCCACTCGGATCGATGATTTTTCCGTTCAAGGTAATCTCCTGGGAATAGGAGAAAGATAGACTTAGTAGGAAAACCAGTGTGAAGAACCCCTTCATAGCGCAGGAAATTGGAGTGGTCTGGACGGCACAATCAACTTTGGATAAAATGTCATAAGCGCATTATTTGATGGTGAAGGATTCGGATCCGGTGTCGGCTTTCCCAACCCTCGTACAAGAGAAAAACAACAGGAAAATCTGCTGAGGACCTGTCTACTGGCCAGGATAGTCCGGTAATACATCGAACAGTTAGAGGTCATGGTTGGTTTTATTTCTTAGACCCCGGATAGCAGGAAAGGTTTAATTGAAATTGGGAATTAATTAAGAATTATAGCAGAAAACATTTCCTCTCCCATATCACTACGGATTAACAATTAAATCTCTGGATGTCCTGTCGTATTCATTGCCAAAACTCCCCAAAAAAAAACTTCCTCCAAGCCAAGGGGCCTTGAGGAAGTCTTCGGTTCTTCAGGAGTTAGGGATGCTCTTTAAGAGCCAACCGTGAAAGGAACCACTGGGGGAGTTATCTCCTCCATTCGTTAACACCATCCCGAATCCTGTTTCTCCAGTCGAGGGTGGTGGAAACGATGGTGTAGTAATCCGCATTCTGATAATCGATCCTATAGTTCAGGATGTACATGTCCTCTTCGTCATTGTAGATATTATCTGCGTTGGGAAGGGCTGTAATACTTTCAACTGGTGCTTGTTCCAGTACGGTCGGAACCGGAGTTCCCCATACTTTCCACTCCAGAATACCTTGTGCCTCAGTTGCGATGAAATGCAGCCTTAACTTGTTGGTGACCACGGACAGGTCGGTGACGTTGTACTTGTCTGCCTCCACACCAACAGTGCTTTCTACCCTCACCCATTGTTGAGCCTCGATATCCCAGTATTCGAGATAAGCGTCATAGGGGATCAGAATACCACCGTTATCCGTCCACCAGTACACCTCGGATTTCGTGATATTGTATACATTCTGTCCAAAGTCATACTGAACCCAGTTCCATGTCTCCGGGTTTGGCCAGTTCCCGTAGGCTCCGGGACCTTTGTCGGTAGAGCTGGTCGGCTCGTAGCCGTCTTTGATAGCAGCAAGAGATTCCCATGGTGAAACATAAGAGGTCGACAAGGAAACATCGGGATCTGCCATTGCAATATTTTTCGGAGCATTATCCGGGTTAGGATTAGGGTAGTACTCCATGGTCACTTCCCCATTATCCTGCACATTCAACTTCATCATGTAGTCCGGTCCTTTAAAGACCATCCCATCGGTAGCAACTGTATCCACACCTGTGGTGGTCGCATTGATCACATTATCGATTTCCCCGCTGTTGATCACCTCTCCTTCAGCACTGTAGGTTTTATAGGTTCCCTCCTGAATGTAGGCACCTTCATACTGGTTCATATACTTTAAAACCAGGATTCTGGTGTCGGCAGTGGAAAGGATAGAATCCTCAGAGGTTTCCGTCAACCTGAAAGGAATGGCATAATGTGGCTGTGTTGTCAGGGGATCCCCGATAAATTTGGTCGAATCCAGTTCAATATTGATCTTCCCTACAAATTCACCAGCCGGGATGACAAATTCCTCTGAATTGCTAAGGGAATAGTAATCCTCGGGCAACAATTCATACTGAGTGCCCTGGAGCAAGGAAGGATCGATCGTATAACTTACCCATCTCTGCTTCTCGTTCTCTATCACCCCTGCCAGATATACCCCGACATCCAGGTCCAGCCCTTCACCCTTTACCACAGTTCGCCACAGCACCCCAGGAGTGTCTGAACCTCCTTCTACAGCGGCAAAGGCTACGGTGGTATGGGTATAATCAACCCTGAAATCCTCATAGCATCCGGTCAAGGAAACTGCCAAGATCATAAATAATAAAACTTTTCTCATTGTATTGAATTTTTTATTTCGAACTGAAATTAATTCCACCCGTCATTCTGCTTTAAGTTATCCATAATTAAGGTCTGAGAATATGGTAGAGGCACATACCTCATGTAATCCTCATACACATGTCTTTCCACCGGAAAATATTCGTAGGAAAAGGTTCCGTTGTTCCTGATGATCCTCACTCCCTCGATCGTATGATCCAAAGGCAATCCCCATCTCCTGATATCCCAGAAACGGAATCCTTCAAAGGCCAGTTCGATACGTCGTTCGTTATGGATAAGCGCTCTGAAGGCATCTTTCCCTTCATTGGCCTGGCTTACCAGGTATTCATCCTGATATCCCTCTAAACTTTCATCGGAATCGATTCCTGCTCTTTCGCGAATCTCCATCATAGCGTCCAGCGCAGAGAATCCAAGGGATGCATCCATAGGACCATAAGCTTCATTTGCCGCTTCGGCAAAATTCAGATAAAGTTCTGTCATTCCCAGGAAAACATAGAATTTAACATCCGAGGTGATATCTCCGGGGGTCAGTTCTACATCCTTGCTCAACAATTTCTTCAGATAATAGCCCGTACGGGTGCCTTGCTGGCTCAATCCACCAGGCGCATCGCTTCCACCTTCGAAAGTCTCAATGATAGTTCCGTTATATTCATCCCCATTAAAAAAGATGAACCGATCGAACCTTGGATCGAGACTGTCATACGGGGCATCTTCTGAGTACTGACCACTCAAGTGCACCGGGTATCCGTCCTCTGCCGGAAAGGCATCCACAAGGTTCTGAGAGGGATTGATAAGTCCATTTCCGAACAGGGATGGGGGATAATAATTCCGTTCCAGGTTGGACGAAACATAAGTCGGCTGAATCCAGATGTTGTCGAAACTGGTCGCATCGTTGAAATTGCCGAAAGGCTCCAGGTCATCCAGACCTCCTGATGCGATGATGGCCTCAGCCGCAGCCTCAGCGGCCCGCGCCCATAACTGCTGCGTGGAGGGTCCGTAAGCTGGACTTGCCGCATTCAGATAAACCCTGGCCTTAAGGGCCATTGCACCCAAACCAGAGGCCCTACCTCTATTGACCAGTCCGCTGAAGGGGTCACTACCATTGTCATACTTAAGAGGAAGCCGGACAATTGCTGAATCCAAATCTTCAACAATCTGTTGGACCACCACCTCATAATCATCCCGCGCGAGGTCAAGATCGTCCTCCAGGTCAAGTGCTTCGGTAACAACCGGTATGCCCAGTATCTCTGAATTAACAGGACCTGCATAATGTTTAAGAAGCTGAGCGGTGTACCAGGCACGAAGGAAGAAGGCTTCCCCTCTCCTGTGGACCTTCAAAATGGAATCCCTGGTCGGATCAGATACCTGGTAAATAAGATCCTTGGAGTTCTCCAGGAATATATTGAGGTACTTAATATTGTTATAGCTTTCCTCCCAGTTTCCGATCGGGTTGTTTTCCACCGTCCAGTTCCCCAGGGCAAGGCTGTTCAAGCCAGGCACAGAGGGCACTGCGTTGTCCGTATAGGTATCCATGAATATCGGATAGGAGTTGTCAAGTCCCGTATAGGCACGAGTGAGGATACCTTCGCCATAGGTGGCGTGACTCCAAAGATCCTCACTACTCTGGTCCTGTATTGGTTGAGGGTCCAGCTCACATGAGGCCAAAGTAATTACCGCAACACCTAATAATATTATTCTATTCATAATCTACTTTGTTAAAATTTAGTACTTATACCGAATGTTATGGTTCTTGACATAGGATAGGTATTTATTCCAGCACCTATAGATTCAGGGTTCAGGTCATACTTGTTCAATTCTGAAAAAGTGACCAGGTTCCTACCTCTCATAAATAGATTCAGTTCCCTCATATTAAATTTATCAGCAAATGACTCGGGAAGCGAATAACTCAGCGCCAGGTTTCTGATGCTCAGATATGCCGCATTTTCCAACCAGAAAGTCGAACCCTGGTAATTGTTCTGGGAAAGCGTGGTCAGTCTCGGATAGTCATTTGTAACCGGCCAGCGATCCAGCATAACTTCTGAATAGTTTCTGTCCGTGGAACTGTTCCAGAAATAGGAACTGTTGAGCAGCCGCTGGCCATCAGCCACACCTTCCGCGGAAACAAAGAGATTGAAGCCCCCGTATTCGACCGAAAAGTTCAGTCCATAGGCCACCCTTGGCGCATGAGCCCCTGTGGTATGAACATCCTTCTCATCAACTACCCCATCTTCATTGAAGTCCACGTATCGGATATCCCCCGGTTGTACAGTTCCCCAACTTTGAGCCACATCCCTGGAGTCGATCTCTTCCTGGGTCTGGAAGAGGCCGTCAGCCTCATACAACCATAAAAGATCCATATCCTTGTTCGCTCTCTTGCGATAATCTGCCAGGGCAACCGGTTCATCGACCACAACATACTTTTGCCGAACGTACTGGGCATTTCCTCCGATGGAAAAGTCGAAGGCCCCGATATTATTTGAATACTGCAAAGAACCGTCAACTCCGTATCGTAGATCCTCTCCGAAATTTACTGCGGGCAGGAATCCACCGGTTCCGAACAGGGAAGGGGTGAAATTTTGCTTCAAAGATATCTGATCGTAATTCTCTTGCCGGAAGTAATTCGCTGCAAAAGCCACGGTGTTGTCAAATATTTGTGTTTGAACCCCTACGTTGAAATATTTGGTTTCGGGAAGCGTAAAATCATCACTCCCGAACTGGAGAATTTCATAGATATTATACCCGCCACTTTTTTGTCCTTCAATTCCGGTTTGCCAGCCTCCGACATCCTGCCAAAGGGTCCTGTCCAGATAATAGGTATTGTATCCACCTGGAAGGTTGAAATTGTTCACACCCATCACCCCATAGGAGGAGTACAGCTTCAGGTGATCGACCCATCCTTCATCAGAGAAAAAGGATTCCTCATCGATGTTCCAGGCGACTCCAATAGTGGGATAGGCATTAAACCGCTCCCCTTCAGGCAGTCTCATGTTCCCAGTATAAGCCAGGTCAAACTGTACCACATATCTCTCATCAAAGGCATAGTTGGCCCTGAAACTGACATCCTGAACCTTGTTTGGCTGATAATTCTGAGATGCTGCGCGAGTCTCCTGAAGGGCCTGATAATAGGCTATGTTGGCCGTAATCGCATGCTCATCAAAAACCCGGTCGTACTTCAGATCTGCAATTCCAGTTATACTTCTCTGATAGAAATCGTAGCCACTCCACATGGAGGGTACTACTTCCCTTTCCACAACCCGTTCGAGAATATCCTCTCCAGTGCTGGAGCGGGTCAGCCTGTATAGGCTCTCCGTACCTCCTTTGTTTGTCGTAATGATGTTGTTCACGTCGAAAGCAGCAGTTCCGACAAATTTCATCCCGGTTATCACATCGTCCAGGTCAACAATCAGGGATGCCTTATTCTGTGTATTGAGTTCAGCGCTCTCGGCATACCCCCCGTAGAGGTACTCGTTCATCAGGTTTATCGGGTGATCGTTACTGATCACGAACTTATCTTCGAACATGATGGCATGGGCGTTGGCAGGATAACTAGAGATCGTGTTGAACAGGTTGAACCTGCCTGCTCCACCTCCCTGGTTAGCATATTCCGATGTGCCGTAGGTCCCGGAAAGGTTCACATTCATATCGAGATAATCATTCAGCCTGATATTGACATTTCCCCGGATCTTATACCGGTCATAGGTTGTTTGGCGGCCGATGTTCTCATAACCGTCAGCCCCTACATAATCCAGCATCGAGAAATAGTTAACCTGGTCGTCACCTCCTGTGAAATTCAGGTTCGCTCTGGTATATGGCGCGGTTTCGGCCACGAATTCATTATAGCGATTGATATTGGGATACCGCAAGGGTGAAGATCCGTTCTGATATGCAGTAAGCGCGGCCTGGGAATAGATCGGAGATAATCCGTCGTTTTCGAGTGCCTCGTTATACAGGGTCGCATAGTCATATGCATCCAGAAATTCCGGCGTGGTCGTTGGGGTACTGATTCCCCTTTCCAGGCTTACATTGATCTCCTTGTCGTTGACAGCACCACTTCTTGTTGTAATCCATATCACAGGGCCTGCACCATTGGTTCCAAGTGCTGCTCTTCCCGAAAGATCCTTGATCACCTCTACTTTGGCCACTTCATAAACCGTCAGGTCCTCTGGGTTCCTTTGGATTCCATCGATATAGAAAGTCGCTCCTACTCCCCTTATGGAAGCGTAAAAGGATTCATCACCAGGAGTGAAGGAAGTCTGTTGGATCACGAGACCTGCCACCCTTCCTGACAGCGCATCAAGAAACGAAGTGGAAGGATGTGCAATTAGCTCCTCTCCAGAAATGGTAACAATTGCGGAAACAACACGATCAGAATCAAAAGATTTATAAGGCATACTCTGCTGGTCGTTGATTGAAAAGAAATCTTCCTCATGGAGTAAAACAGGTTCATCCGTGAAAACACCGTTTTTAACCTGCATGGTCAGCGGATCAAACCCATCCTTGCTGAAGGTGATATGATCGCGTTTGTCGGAAGCCACTTCGATGGAGAAGTTTCCTTCTTCATCTGTCAAGACTTCGTCACCAGATTCCGAGGCTTCAACCAGGACATCAGCAATAGGCTCATTGGACTCATTGATCACCGAGCCGGTTATAACTGTGGTGGAGGTATCTTCCTGGGCGTGTAAGGCCTGAACTTGTATACCAAAGGCAGCCCATAAAATAATAATTCCTGTAACTAATCTCTTCTTCATTATGATTGGGTTTAGCTGTAAATGCAGGGTTCGAGACAAGATTTGAACGAATCTCGGGTATTTGATTACCATCCCGGGTTTTGTTTAAATTCTGGATACATCAACGCGTCTTCCAATGGAATTGGCCATCTGTAGTGTTTTTCCTCGAAAGTCAATGTAAAGATTGGCTGCTCGGATTTAAAGATCCTGAATCCAGTCGGCTGGGACGGATCCTCGACAAAGTCATGAGCGTATATCGCCCGGTGTTCGAGTTTGTCCGCGTCTTTCCATCGCTTCAGATCAAAATATCGCTTTCCTTCCAGGAATAATTCCACCGCTCTCTCGTTCTTGATTCTTTCCCTGAAGCTTTCCTTGCTGGTCAGGTATCTCTGATCCACAGGCGGCATACCCACACGGGCTCTAACCTTGTTCACCGCCTCAACCGCAGTCATGGAAGCACCTGGAATACTGTAATCAGGACCCCCGATTTCGTTGGCCGCCTCTGCATACTGCAGCAGGATTCCAGCCAGACGGAAGTAGATCACGTGGGTAAAGGGCGCATTTGCTCCTGACCACTGGTCCACATTCTTGCCCCAAAATTTACGAGCGAGGTAGCCTGTCTTGGAATAATGTGGTTCTCCGGTTCTCTCCTCTCCTCCATTGAAAAGTTCGAGGTAATTACCCGACTGGCTCGTCCATCGTTCTCCGTTGAACAGGATGGAGTGATAGAACCTCGGATCCCGATCTACATAAGGATTCTGAGGGTCATAATCAGGATCATCTTCGATATCAAGCCCGTTTACGGTTTCAAAACTATTTACAATGTTAACCGAAGGGCTGTAACCCTGAATGACACCACCTGCCATGATGCTCGGTGTGGAGAAAACATTATCCATTCCGTTGTCCACAACTGAGGCGTAGTTCTCCCAGATGATTTCATCAACAACCGGCTGATAAAGGAAAATGCTATCGAACCCACTGGCATACCTGATCTCTTTGACTCCCTCGGGAGTGATATAGGAGACCACATCAGTACCATTAGACTCTACCAGTTTATACCTTCCTGTGGTTTCCGCAAAGTCTATAAGCTCCCAGGAAGCTTCGGCGGCAGCCTTCCACCGCTCCACATCCCCGGAAGGATTGTTATTCGGGCTGGCATCAAATAAGAGGGCTGCAGCTTCAAGAGCCATGGCAGCACCTTTGGTGGGCCTTCCGATGTTGGCTGGGTCCCATCTCACTGGAAGCAGCGTTGCTGCCGTATCCAAATCTGCCTGCACGTTCATAACCGTCTCGTGATAGGTAGGTCTTGAAAGGGCAAAGTTGTCGGTTCCTTTATAGACTTTGGTGATATAGGGCATGGCACCCTGTCTTTTAAGGAACTCGTAATAATACCAGGCTCTCATAAAATGAGCCTGCCCCTTTAGTCGATCCTTCTCCTCCTGAGTGGCATCCTCAAGTCGGTCCAGATTGTTCAGAGACATATTGATAATCCTGATGCTCTCCCAGGCGTCCCAGATCCCATAGAACTGCAGGGCCTGACCCGTATTGTACGCCCGGAGGTAATCTCCGTTCTGTACAATGGGCAGAGTCTCCCAGTCCGAGGTCATATAGCCTTCATCGGTAACTGCCGCGATGTAAGAGTAGTCTCCCCCAGACAGATAGTTGTGCATATCCTGATACATACGATCCTGGAACTGCCTGAAATTCAAATAGTTTGTGAATACGTCTTCCTCCTGCATTCCTGCAGATTCCTCGACCTTGTCCAAGTAATCCTCACAACTGATTAAGCACGCACCGATAGCGATACAAAATATTAGTTTTCTCATACTCTTTTGAAATTTCATTTTCATTAAAAGTTTATTCCGACCTCAAAAGTGAAACGCTTCATCTGCGGGTAAGCCCCGAAGTCCGCTCCGAAGTTGAATCCTTCCGGATCCCCACCCCAGTCGAGCTTCTTCCAGGTCCACAGGTTGGTTCCAGAAAGTCCCAGGTTGATTTCACTGATTTTTAGTCTGTCCAGGAGATCTCCTTCCACACGGTATCCCAGTCTCGCTGTACGGAGTCTGATGTATTGTCCATTGACCATGGAGAACTGGCTGATCTGGTAATTGTATTGATTTGTAGCTACAGAATGAACTGCTGGAAATTGCGCATTGGTGTTTGTCGGAGTCCAGTGATTGGCATGTGCGGTAAAGGCGTTGTCCTTATTCTGAGTAAAGGGATATAGGAAGAACATTCCACCCTGTCTCATAGGCTGCTGCGTATTGCTGATTCCATAAAATTGCGCATTGAAGGACCAGTTATGGAAATTGGCACCGACATTGACACTCCAGTTCATGTTTGGGGTTATCGGATACCTTGATACTACGCGGTCCTGCTGATCCACGACGCCATCCCCGTTGAAATCCAGGAACTTGAAGTCACCCACAATGGGGTTCCCTCCTGAAGCGACAGGATACATAAAGAGTTCATCAAAATCCTGATAGAAGCCGGCATCCATAATTCCTGTCCCGGGGGTATAGGAACCGAGTCTTCGGGCTATGTCCACCGGTTTTCCTTCCGCTTTCATATGAAAAGGCACCGCATCTGGCTCATCATAGAAAACCACTCGGTTTTCTGACCAGGTAAGGTTGGCATTTCCGAAAAGGATCAGGTCCTCAGTAACAGCCTTATTCCAGCCCAAGGCGACCTCAAATCCATGGCTCTTGGTTTCCCCAAGGTTACCTCTGATGTCTCCAACCCCAACCCAGGCGGGTACTGACTGTCGGCTTTGGAGCATCCCGACCCTGCGCTCATCAAAAAGATCTACGCTGAGGGATACGGCATTCTGCCAGAATTCCATATCGACACCAATATTCTGCTTTATGGCTTCCTCCCATGTGGCATCTGTCACAGGTATGTTTCCTTCTGAGATGAATGGGTAGTACTGAAGTGGATATCCGAATCCGACACTTCCACCGCTATTGGTGAATTCTGAAAGGTATAACCATCGTGCGATCCCGGCATCACTACCGACGACCCCGTAGGAATACCTTAGCTTCAGCATATTCATCACATCATCCCAGCCGCTGTTCACATAGAAATTCTCATTGGAGACCATCCATCCTACCGCGGCAGAAGGGAAGGTTCCAAATCGTAAGCCGGGTGCGAATTTTTCGGATCCCGAATGGGCTATGGTACCTTCAACAAAGTATTTATCTTTAAAGTCATAGGTCGCACGACCTACCCAGTTTTCTTCATAGTGCGGGAAATCCGAGATTCCCCTGGATTCCCTTCTGCTGAATACTCCGGTACCCCCGACGGAATGATTTCCGAAATCACGACCGTAACTGAAACGGCCTTCGTAATAATGGCTCCTGAAGGCGGACCAGATGTTCTCTGTATTGGAAACAATAAGAGGTGGCTGTGGCGTGTTCAAATCTTCCCCTCCGAAATTGTCATACCTACTCCAGGTCTGTGTGTCCGGATCCAGATAATAGCCAAAGTACTGTGGGAGGTTATAGATCTTCTGATACCTGACCTGGCTGTTGTAGGAATACAGGGCCTGGAAAGACAGACCTTCGGTAAGAACGTCCAGATCCTGGTCCACTTTGATATCCACAAGTAATTCATTAGCCTTGAAGCGCTGAAAGCCCTGGCCACCGTGCCAGTTTAGCCTGACTTCACCCTGGTCCGGATTAATGAAAGGTCTGATTCCCGTCTGATTGTAAGGGATCAGGCCGTCGGGATATTCCTTGACGGCTTCCTCAGGATAATAGGGCATTGTTGTTACTGATTCAAACCAGGTTTCCTGAGTGAAGGTATCTATAGGCTTGTTCCATACCTTGATGTTCCCTCCGAGGTTAACGGCCAGTCCGGTCGTCTCAGTCACATTGAAATCGAGGTTGTTCCTGAAGTTATACCTGTCATGCCAGTAATGGGCATTCTGAGAGTCAAATTCATAGGGGAAAATATTTCCCACATTATAGACATCCCCTTCCGTAAGGTATCCCACCGAAGCGAAGTATTGCACAAAGTCGTTTCCGCCTCGCGCATTGACGTTATATTGCTGATCGTATCCCGGCTTAAAGTAGAATTCCATCCAGTCGAAATCCGGATACAGGTAAGGCAAATCGCCAGTTCTGTAGTGCTCCAGCTCAGCATCTGGAATAATCATGTCCCAGTTCCCGTCATTTCTGTAAGCTTCGTTTCGCAACAGCATGGTTTCGTAAGCATTCATATATTCCGGCAACATGGTTGGCGTCTTCACGCTGAATTCCCCGTTGAATTCCAGCTCCAGGGCACCTGATAAACCACGTTTGGTCGTGATGATCACGACTCCGTTTGCACCTTTGACACCATATACAGCAGTTGCCGATGCATCCTTAAGAATAGAGACAGAGGCTATGTTGTTGGGATCCATATTCGAGAGGGGGCGCTCCACCCCGTCTATAATAATCAGGGGTGCATTACTACCCATCGAAGAGGTTCCCCGAATAGACATGTTGATGGGACTGGCGGCATAGTACCCTCCCATTGATTCTTCCCCTGGTGTAGGATCCGTCATGATAACGGTAAGGCCAGGCAGGTTACCCTGAAGGGTGTTTTCAACACTTCCTCCCATTTTTACCCGCTCCAGTTTTTCTCCGGATACCTGAGATATCGCCCCGACGACCGAGGCCTTCTTTTGGACTCCGTATCCCACGATGACAACCTCTTCCAGTGCAGCTGCACTTTCCTTGAGTACCACATCAATTGTGGACTCGTCACCCACAGGAATTTCCTGGGTTTCCATACCTACATAGGAGAAAACCAGAATCTCGTCAGGGGCAGCCTCAATGCTGTATTCCCCATCAAAATTTGTAGCCACACCTCTCTGTGTATTCTTTACCCGAACGGTGACGCCTGGAATAGGCATTCCCTGCGCATCGGTTACTGTCCCTTCTACTATGTTTTCAGTTTGAGCGAAAGAAAGCAGCGGCCAGAGCAATGCCAACACAAACAGCATGGTCAATCTTCTACAAGACTTCTTGTTTCTTGTACCATAAAGAGGCTTAAAAGGCCGGTCTCGATCTGCTGCGGAATTACCTTTCATTTTACCAGATAATTTGGTTGAAATGCTGACTAAATACTTGTCGTCCATATGCCATTTATTTATCTATTGTAAATCAACTAAGCAATTTTAGTAATTTATTAACTGTCTCTGTAATGCTATATTAGCCTTATCTCAGCCGAGACTTATCATATATTACCGAATTAACCGGTTATACTACTTTAATGGAGGTAATAAATCGTTTGAAATCCAGAAAAGCCACCATTTTTGGGTATCATATTCGATCTTCTACTCCCCGGAATAGGAACGTTCCTGTTAAATTTTTAAGAATCCCCCATTCCTTTTTTCGGGGACCTGAAAATTCGCCCATTTATACCCGCCACCCCTGAATTCAGGGCTAACGACGTGCCGGTCTCAGGTTCCGCCCGTGATAAACATCTGCAGGAATATGATGCCCGAGGTATACCCGCTCCAGGATTCCATACAGTACTGGGTCATACGCCAGGAGATCGTATGGGGATTGGATGCGATCTTCACCATCAAAGAACTCGTAATTGGACCAGAACCACCACTGGCTGCCTTCGGCCCAGTACTCTGCCACCGTATTCATGGCATACTGGCCGGGGTATAAGCCTTTTGCTTTTGCATCGGCATAGGACTTATGTATCTCCCGGTAAAGGGCCGGATCCACTTTTCGAAGTGCCCTCATGATATTATGACTGAACTCATGCACTAGAATGTTCTCTCCATAATAGCGCGTACCAGGATATCCCAGAAGATTTTCCTCGGCACATGAGGTGACCAATCCTCCCATCCCTCTGGCCCGTTGGTTCCAGTAGGCTTTATCCGTCATAGTTCCTATTCCTCCAGGTCGGTCATAGTTTCTCCGTTCCCCCGGAGTCAGCCTGGGATCATCCTTTTCTGGTTTTTTCCAGTCGCTCCGCTCCGGAAGATCGGTTTCCATTTCAGATTGGGCCATAACCAGTACTCTGGCACCGTCCAGCACCAGGTCGTTTCTGACATCAGCTCTCTTGGCCAGCATGTAGTTCACAATATCGCGTGCGACAAGTAGAGCGGCATCAGGTACCTTCTCAGAGGAAACGATCGGAATTCCGAATGCATCGGCATACTTCCTGTAAAAGGGATCCAGGCTCAGGGAATCAGGAAGGGATGTGACAAAGGCTTCTTCATAATGTTTGATCAGGGCATTTTCCTGTACCAGGACATCCTCCTGGAGTGAGGAATCTGGAAAGGATTGCATGGCCTTAGCATCCGGTCCTAAGGTGAGAACAATCGCCACGATTATAAAAGGGCCTATAGAAGCTTTAATGGTCATGTCATGATCCTGTTTGCGATGGAGACAATTTGCCCTTGGTTTCTTAAAACTTTCTAAATTAAAAGCCTTCTTTACCTTTTAGGACCTTTTTCATTTTCAAAGGAGATTTTTGATGACGCAATGTGATCCGAAAGAATTTATATGTTTAATTTAGAGGCCTGTAAAGCCAGTCTGGCTGAGGGATTGCTTTTTAAAATTCAATCAGCAAAAAAGAAAGATGACCGTTCAAAAACTATCCCTTTCCAGATGAAAATCATCACCATAAAGTTAAACAAAAGCCAAGAAATCCAAAGGAAGAATTCAGTTTTGGTTAACATAGTATTAATACTTGCTAATCCGAAACGGGATGCCCGGAAGGGTCTTCTTTATCTTTCAAAAAAGAGCAATTTCATCGAAGTTTCCGTTTGATCCTGAAAGCATTCCGGCGGGATGGAGCAGTCCATATCAAGGGAATCCGCCTGGCAGGGGCAAAACGGCTGATTTAGGACATGATGTATCAAAATCCAAGACCAAACACACCACGGCAAAAAATGCTTCAAAAAGCCCGAGAGATTCGACCTCATGGGAGCCGAGTCCGAATCCTCATGGCGATAGCTCTTCTCCTATTCAGCCTTGGGAGTTGGTCTCAAACCAGTTTTCAGGACGTGACGGGGCAGACAGGTTTTGTGGCTTTCGGTTCAAGTGGAATTTATGGAAGTGGCGTTGCAGCGGCCGACTATGATGGGGATGGGGATATAGACCTTTTTGTGCCTACGGCTGAAAACCAGCCCAACCAGCTGTACAGGAATATGGGTAACGGCAGGTTTGAAGAGATCGCCGCAGAACTTGGGATCGCTGACAGGATGCAGGGCCGCCTGGCTTTATGGTTCGATTTTAACGGAGACCATTTACTGGACTTGTTCGTAGCCGGAGACTGTTATGGCAGATCCGATTGTCCCGACTCCTCCATAATAAAGCTTTATCAACAGCTTTCTCCATCAAACTTCGTAGATGTCACGGCCGAGTCAGGCCTTACGAAGGGAATTACTTTCTCTCCTTCAGAACTCGGTGGCGGGATCGCAGCTGGAGATCTCAATAATGATGGTCTTCTGGACCTCATGGTGACCTACTGGAACAAAGGGGTCTATCTGTACCTCAACCATGGCAATGGAAAATTCTCAGATATCGGCGCATCCCATCTGACCGGGGAAGTACATTTTTACCTGCAACCCTTACTGTACGACTTCGATAAGAATGGTTTTCCGGACATTTTTCTAAACGTTGACGGGGGAGAAAACCTGTTCTGGCTCAACCAGGGAGGGCTTCAGTTTTCGGAAGTGGGCCGGCAGCTGGAGCTCAATACCAGTTTCAACGAAATGGGCATGGCCCTTGGGGATTATGACAATGACCAGGATATGGACATCTATATCTCCAACGTAGCAGGTGGAGCATCATACAATGTATTTTTTCAGAACGAATCAAAGAAGGGTACCCTGGAATTCAGAGAGGTAGCCAGGGAGTTGGGAGTATCCGAAGGCGGCTGGGGCTGGGGAGTGAGCTTTCTTGATGCTGATAATGATGGTTACCTGGATCTTGCCGAAACAAATGGGTTTACTACTGGTTGGGAAATGCCTTCCAAGTTCTGGATCAATAACCAGAAGGGGGGATTCACGGATATCTCCAAAGAGGTGGGATTTACTGATCCGGTCGATGGAACCACACTTATCGCCCTGGATTATGACCGCGACGGAGACCTCGATCTTGTTGAGTCCCTCAAGAAAAAGCAGGGGCAGAACATCGATCTGAGATTGTTGGAAAACCAGGTGCAACAATCTGATGAACCAGGCAATTACCTCGTGGTCAAACCCAGGATGGTCGGGAAGAATCACTTTGGAATAGGAAGCACCGTCAGAGCAAGATTGGGAGAGGTTATTATCAGTCGGCCGATCCTGGCCGGGACCAGCTACTATGGGCAGGAACCTGCTGAGGCGTTTTTCGGCCTTGGTCAAAGAACACATGTGGACAGCGTATGGGTGGAGTGGCCGGGAGGCAGCAGAAGTGTCATCAGAGATATCGCTGCCAATCAAATCCTCACGGTCACCGATAAAGAGATCCTTCATCCCCCTACGAATTTCAGGATCACCAGAGTGGATCTCGACAGTATCTCTTTGGCCTGGAATCACCTCACCACCCGGGAAACCGGCTTTTCACTCCAGAGGTCCTTAACCAGTTCCTTCGACTCCTATGTCACCTTCCTGATCGACAGACAGCAGAAAACATTCACAGACCGGAATCTGCAACAGGGAATTACTTATTATTACCGAATACAGGCATTGTCTGAAGATTCCACTTCAGATCATAGCAGGGTGGTTTCGGGTCTGACCCAGCAGTTTGTGGGTCGTCCAACTGACCTTGAAGTTAAGGGGCTGGATCATGATGGGGTGATCTTGACCTGGGTCGATAATGCGGATAACGAGAACGCCTTCATTGTCGAAAGATCGGACTCAGAGAACTTCCAGCAAATCGTGGAATTTGAACTAGAAGCAGGAACAACGGAATTTGCAGATTCGGGACTACCGGCAAAAACCGGGTTCTATTATCGGGTAAAGGCAATCAATGATAAGGGACATTCCGCTTATTCGGACCCTCTGAACATCACAACATTGGATTTTATTGCAAAACCGGATCACCTGACCGGAACCCAGGACGATAAGGGGCAAATCCGGCTGAATTGGACCGATCATTCCAGTAATGAGACCGGCTTTATCATCGAACGTTCCATAGATGAAAATTTCCTGTATTCAAGAAAGTTTTACCTGGGTCCGAACAGCGTTAGTTTCGTCGATTCGGAAATAGTACCGGGGATCCCTTTCTTTTACCGGGTTAGGGCCCACAACCCCGATGTTTACTCTGAATTCAGTAACACTTTTGCGATCACTGTCGGTCAGGATCAGGAGCAGGAAGGATTGGTTATTTTCCCCAACCCCGCCAGAGAGCAGATCAACGTGAAGTTCTTGAACGACTACCTTGGCCTGGTACAACTCACTGTCACCAGTAATACTGGACAGTTCCTTTTCCATAACTCGTACGAAAAGGGAAAGGCCCTGTTTGAGACTTCCTTTAGCCTTAATGTCTCATCAGGTATCTACTTGTTAAACCTGTCAGCTGGTAACAGAACCTACCAGAGAAAAATAATACTCCTCAGATGATCCGTTCTTTACGAAACCAGAACCCGAACAAACGCCAGGACATCCAAAGACGACTCCTCTCCTATGGCAGCCTTATTGCGGGACTTCTCCTTTCTGTTCAGGTTGCCGCGCAACATTCTGTTGCCAGGCAATGGAACGAGGTACTGCTGGAGGCGATCAGGACTGACTTTGCCCGGCCGACGGTCCATGCAAGGAATCTGTTTCATACTTCCATCGCCCTTTATGATTCCTGGGCTGTTTACGATGACACCGCCCTTACCTATTTCCTGGGAAAAACGCTGAACGGATTTCATTGTCCTCTGGAGGATTTCAAAGTTCCGGAAAATGTGGAGGACGCCAAAAGGGAAGCCATGAGCTATGCCTGTTTCAGGCTTTTGAACTATCGTTTCAAAAACTCGCCCGGAGCACAGCTCAGTCTGCAAAGATTCAGAAACCTCATGATCAACCTCGGGTATGATCCGGATAATGAAAGCCTCGATTACAGAAACAGCCCGGCGGGTATGGGAAATTACCTGGCGGAGTTCCTCATCAATTATGGACTCCAGGACGGGTCCAACGAGGCGGGTGGGTATCAGAATGAACATTATCTCCCCGTCAATGAACCTCTTTCTACTGAAGCAGCAGGAAATTCGACTATTTCGAATCCCAATCGATGGCAGCCATTGAAATTCGTGAATTTCATAGACCAGAGCGAGAATGTTATTCCGGAATCTACCCCCGCCTTTCTGGGAGCAGAATGGGGAAAGGTATTTCCATTCTCGCTGGAGGCAAGGGATAAAACCACCTATAACCGCGATGGATTCAGCTATGAGGTTTACCATGATCCCGGTCCGCCCCCCCTGCTGGGCAAAGATGACCGTAATACCAGGGCTTACCAGTGGGGATTCTCCCTTGTTGCGGTCTGGTCCTCTCATCTGAGTGCACAGGCAGAGGAAATCATAGATATCTCCCCGGCATCTATGGGAAATATGGAGCTGAAAAACTTTCCGGATAAATGGGAAGATTATGACCAGTTCTATAAGATCCTGGAGGGTGGAGATATTGGATCAGGATATTCCCAGAATCCCAGTACCGGACGACCTTACCAGCCACAACTGGTCAAGAAGGGTGATTTTGCCCGGGTACTTGCAGAATTCTGGGCAGATGGTCCGGATTCCGAAACTCCACCCGGTCACTGGTTTACCATTTTGAATTATGTCAGTGATCATCCCGAACTGGAAAAAAGATTTGGAGGGAAAGGCGACATCCTGGATCCCCTGGAATGGGACGTCAAGGCGTACTTCATCCTAGGGGGTGCGATGCATGATGCCGCGGTCTCGGCGTGGGGGATCAAGGGTTACTATGACTATGTCCGGCCGATATCGGCAATTCGTTATATGGCGGAAAAAGGTCAGAGTTCTGATCCGGAACTCCCGAATTACGATGAGGAAGGGCTTCCCTTAATACCAGGCTTCATCGAACTTATCGAAGCGGATGATCCACTGGCCGGTCAGGAAGGCCAGAACGTAAATGAGATGAAGATCTATTCCTGGAAAGGGCCTGATTATATCGAGGATCCTGCTACCGATGAAGCAGGGGTCGGCTGGATCCTGGCGGAAAATTGGCTCCCTTACCAGCGCCCGACCTTTGTAACCCCTCCATTTGCAGGATATGTTTCGGGCCACTCCACCTTTTCCCGGGCGGCAGCTGAAGTACTGACCCTGCTCACAGGAGATCCTTTTTTCCCTGGAGGAATGGGAGAATTCGAAGCTGGCAAGGATGCCTTTTTGGTCTTTGAGGAGGGTCCAAGTGAGCATATCACATTGCAATGGGCTACCTATCGTGACGCTTCAGATCAGTGTAGTCTCTCAAGAATCTGGGGAGGTATACATCCACCGGCAGATGATCTTCCGGGACGTGTAATCGGGGCCGCAATCGGGACGGACGCCTTCCACCTTGCGGAGCGATATTTCTATCCTGATACAGATCTGCAGGAGTATGAATTAGAGGAACTGGCCACCGTTTTTCCCAACCCGATCGAAGAGGTGCTCCATATTCGGCTGAAGGACCCCTCGACACAGGTCTATATGGAACTGATGGATACGCAGGGTAAACTGATCGACAGCAAAATGATGATCGACATGGGAGATAACAGGATTTTTGAACATGAAATGGCCGCCATTCCCCCGGGACTGTATCTTATTCGTCTGACGACCGCTCAGGGAAAGACGGTTCAGAAGATAATCAAACAGTAGCCTCCACCCTTTCCTCTTCGAATTCCTCAGGAAAGATGGTCTTCAAAGACGATGCTATTCTGGCTGAACCCTGGTTATGATGGCAACCCATCCTCCACCTGAATGCATCTTCACCGGAAGCTGATCCTTGCTGGTAATGATTTTTGATACTTTCTTGAAGTCCTTGGCAATCCGGTCAGAATTCATCCCATCCTGGATCCATTCGATCCTGTACTCGCCTTGCCCGAGGAAGGAAAAATCGATATCGAAGGTTCTGGCCGTATCATCAGTCATTCCTCCGATGTACCAGGTATCCCCATTCCTTCTGGCCATAATAAGATAATCGGAAATTTTTGCTTCCAGTACTATCGTCTCCTCCCATACGGTCGGTATTCTTGCAATGAACGCTGCGGACTCCTTCTCCTGGTAGTAATTCGAAGGAGCATCACTGAGCATCTGTAGCGGGGCCTCATAGATGACATACATGGCGAGCTGATGGGCCCGCGTTCCCAGGGCCATCGGTCTTTCGAATCGGGCCACAAAATTGTTCTTGTGAACATTGTCCATGGCGCCAGGGGTATAATCCATGATGCCTGCAGTCATCCTGGTAAAGGGAATTGTTAGATTGTGCTCCGGAGTAATTTTATCTTCCCATTTATGATTCTCCAATCCCTTCACCCCTTCATAATTGATGATATTCGGGTAAGCCCGCCTCATTCCAGAGGGTTTAAAACTGCCGTGGTAATCGACCAGTAAGTGATGTTTTGCCGCTGTCTTGGCCAAGCGTTCATAAAAATTCACTACATACTGATCAGCCCGTTGAATAAAATCCACCTTCACTCCTTTTATCCCCCAATTTTCGTACTGCGTGAGAAGCTCCTCCATATTCTCGTCAAGAGGTCTCCAGAGGCTCCAGAGGATGATGCCTACCCCATTTTCCTCGGCATACTCCGTCAGTTCCTCCATATCGATATGCTCATTGGGCTCCATGACATTCAGCGTAGATTTGGACCAGCCTTCGTCGAGAATAATATATTCCAACCCGTATGCTGCAGCAAAATCAATATAGTATTTATAGGTTTCTGTATTTAAGCCGCTTTTGAAATCGACCCCATAGATGTTGTTTGCGTTCCACCAGTCCCAGGAGACCTTGCCGGGCCTGATCCATGAAGTGTCCTCGAGCTGCAAGGGAGAGGCCAGCTGGTATACCAGATTATTGCTCAGGATCTCCTTGTCATTCGAGGAGATCATAAAAACCCTCCATGGAAAACTTCGGCTTCCTTTCGTCAGGGCAATATAGGGAGCTGCCTTTTCAATGGCTTCCAGGCGATCCTGACCCGGCTGAAGTTCCTTTGTCTTTAGAACGAACTTGGGGAAGACGCTCCCAAATTCTTTCTGTCCTGTCTTCGCCAGCAGCAGATTTGGATAATCGTATAGGTCCGATTCCGTGATTGATACACTGGTTCCACTCTCGTCGGTAAAGAGCATAGGCAAGGCTCCCATAGCATTATTTTCAATCTCGGAAACTCGTTTTTTATCATAGTAATTCTCGAAGTGCGAGATCAGATCTTTCTCTTCCGGAAAATAACTGATATAATCCTGGGCTAGGACGACTTCCACGGCTTCGTCCATAACCTGTAGGGAATCCGAGAACCTGGTGACAAAACGATATGCGACTCCATTGTCGTAAACCCGGATTTCAAAATCATAGTTCTCATAGGCTAATTTCAGAAGCTGAAAATCATCTGAAATCACAGCAGATTTTGTCGGAACAACTGGCTCAATTGTCTGGTGTACTTCTTTTTGGGTGGCCTGAAGGAGTTTCCCTCCGGTCCCCAGGACCCCTTTATCTTTCAGGACCATCCTTGGCCTCACAGCATCCACCAGGGCCTCCCCGGCCATAAAAATCGAAAGGTCCAGGCCGTCCTTTGACTGTACCCTTACTGTTATGTTCCCATCAGGCGAGGTCACCTGTTGTTGGCTTTGAGCTTCCACCATAAGATTGAGCATCAGGATTAGGCATATCATATTTCTCATTCGTCTTCGGATTTTTTCATGTCATTGTGTTCCAGGAGGTAATTGCTTATCAGCGTAAAAAGGTGCCGTTGTGTATTTTCCCCCTCATAGATGCCGTGTGACCGGTTAGGATAAGCCATCATGTCGAATTGTTTGTTGTGCCTGATCAGTGCATTGATCAGGAATTCCATGTTCTGATAATGCACATTGTCATCACCAGTGCCATGAATCACCAGCAGATTCCCTTCCAGGCCTTCAGCATGTGTTGCAGGGGAACCGGCGATATAGTTTTCCATATTTTCCTGAGGTAGTCCCATATAACGTTCCTGGTAGATGTTGTCATAAAACAACTGGTTGGCTACAGCTGCAACCGCCACTCCGGTCTTGTATATGTCCGGATATCGGAACATCAGGTTGAGCGTCATGCTACCACCCCCGCTCCAGCCCCAGACCGAGACCTTGTCAGGATCTATAAAATCCCACTCAAGCACCTTTTTTGCCGCCAGTGCCTGGTCCCTGCTGTTGATTACTCCCACCTTTCCATAGATCGCTTTGCGCCACTGGCTGCCCTTGAGAGATGGTGTTCCGCGGTTATCCAGGCTGATGACGATAAATCCCTGTTGCGCCAGGAAAATATTGTAAAGGCCAATCCAGCTGTCCGTGGCCATCTGCCCCCATGGTTCTCCATATACGTGGAAAAGGACGGGATATTTCCTTTCCGGATCAAAATCAGCCGGTTTTATCATCCTCCCTTCTACCTCTACGCCCTCCTCTGTCATCACCTGAAAAAAGGATACAGACGGAAGTTCAAGGGTATTTAGTTTTTCCTTCAGTTCGTCATTATCGGCGAGGACACTGAGCGTTCTGTGAGAGGGAAGCGCTATCAGTCGCGTCGTTCTCGGGTTTTCCGCATCGGTATGGTGATGCAGGGCATATTTCCCGTTGGGAGAGATATTGTAGGTATTTATCCCGCTGAACTTTTCAGGAGTTATTCTCCTGGCCTTCTCTTCTCCGTCAAGAGGGGCGCTGTACAGGTATCTTTGGGCGGGATCTTCGGGAGATGCACTGAAAAAAACCTGCTGATCCGATGCACCATAAAACGCAGCCACATCAAAATCCCCCGGGGTAAGCAATGTCTGCTTACCGTCCTCGAGACTTACTTTATAAATATGCCGCCATCCGTCCTTCTCACTCATCCTCAGAAAGGCCTTCTTTGAATTGGTAAGCAAAAGATCATTGTTACCCCATTGGCTGGCGGAGATATCCGGATATCTCAGATCCACCCAGGTTTCCTCCCGCTCCGTGTAAACGGTGTCGAGATCACCCGTATCAGGACTATAGCTGTAAATGATGAGTTCATTCTGCTTTCTGTTCAACTGTTGGATTAAAAGCAGATCCTCCGCTACCCATTGCATGGCGGGGAGATAATGCTGGACGGGATCCCCGGGGATGGGAATCCATTTAGTCTGTTCTGTACTGAGGTCCACAACTCCGACCCGGGCCGATGAGGGATCAAAACCTGCCTTAGGATATTGCAAGGGAATCGGTCTGGAATAGACGGAATCCGTATTGTTGATCATATAAAAAGTCCCGATTTCCGAAGCGTCGAGCTTCCAGTAGGCGATTTTATCTCCGTCAGGACTCCAGGAAAAGCCATCGCGCATACCGAATTCCTCTTCATATACCCAATCGAAAGTCCCGTTGATGATTTTCCCATTTCCGCTGTCTGTCAGCGGGCGAACCTCTCCCGTCTCAAAATCCTCTACGTAGACATCAAAGTCCTGAACGTAAGCGACATCATCATTATCCTTTGAAAATTTGGCAAACATCAGGGATGATGACGGAAATTCTTTTCCCAGTTTCTGGATCTTGTCGTTGTCAAAGTCATACACCCAGTAATCCCCTTTGGTGTTGGAGCGCCAGACACGGCTGGAATTCGTGAAGATCAGCACCTTTGACTGGTCAGGTGAAAGCGTGAAATCTTCTACTGACAATGCCCGGCTTGACCCTTCAGGGGTAAGATCCTCGGCAGAGAGAAATAAGGACTTTCTGTTGTCCCTGCTGCGGTATTTTATTAGCTGATCCTCTCCTTCTTCGGTTTTTTCTACAGTCAGAAAAGAATCACCACTGTCTATCCATGAAATCGGTCTCTGGCTTTCTCCCCGGAATTCTGAGGAGGCATAAATCCGATCCAGGGTAAGCAAGGAATCCGTTTGCTGGGCATGAATGCAGCAAATTCCGGTAAAAAGGGTGAACACAATTAAGTTAAAGACATTTTTCACGGAAAACATTTTTATTTCATTAGATTTTCAAGGCTTCAATATCCTTTGTGGTCTTGGCTAAAGGATTCCCCAGCAGCTGGCTACCTTCAGCGGTGATCAACAGGTCCTCTTCAATTCTTATCCCCCCGAAATCCCGGAATTTCTCGACCTCCTTGTAATCGACGAAGTCCAGATATTTCTTTTGGCTTCTCCAGGAATCTATCAGGAAGGGGTTAAAATAGATTCCGGGTTCAACGGTGATCACATTTCCGGCTTCCAGGGCCTTTCCCAGTCGCAATGATCGAAGTCCAAAAGCTGTGCTTTTTGTAAATGTGTCGGTATAACCGGTATAGGCTTCTCCAAGATTCTCCATATCATGAACATCAAGGCCCATCAAATGACCGAGACCGCATGGAAAAAACAAAGTGTGAGCACCCGCTGCTACGGCTTCCTGCGGGTCCCCTTTCATCAAGCCCATCTCTTTTAAACCTTCTGCGATCCTGGTACAGGCAAACAGGTGTACATCCCTGAATGGAACCCCAGGCTTTAGCATGAGGAGCGCATCATTGTGAGCCCTCAGTACAATATCATACACCTCTTTCTGGGCTGCTAAAAACCGGTCGCCTGCAGGAAAGGTACGGGTCATATCACCAGAATAGACCATATCGGTTTCTGCCCCGCAGTCGCATAGAATGATATCCCCCTCCTGAATTACGTCTTCTGTCGCATGATTGTGCAGATACTGCCCGTTCCTGGTCAGGATGATCGGAAATGAAATATTGCCCCCTTGGGCGATCGCAATGGCCTGTAATTCCCCGGCCACCGCTCTTTCCGTTTTTCCTGGAACCGCAGTCTTGATCGCGTGTCGAATCATTGCAGCCGTAATGTCTACTGCACGATTCAGCTCTTTTATTTCCTCCTGGGATTTTTTCGAGCGCTGGGCTGCCACAGCCCTGATAAAAGGAATGGACTGCCCCCCGTTTACCTGATGGCAGGGAACCTCCAGAAGTAGACTCAACTGTAAGGTTGTCTCTCCACGGTAGGGAGGAAGGTAATGAAGATGCCGTTTTTTCTTGCGCTGAAGCCTTAAAAATGACTGCAGGCCGTCCATGGGCTGCACCTCCATGATTCCCGACTTATGGGCCAGGTGACGCAATGGTTCTACGGCTCCCACCCATACTTTTTCCTCGGGAGTGGGATCGTTACCAAAGAGAATTTCGCGGTCATTTTCGATGTCGATGACCAGAAACAGGTCCGGCACCTGATTGATCCCGGTATAGTAGAAGAAGCTGCTGTCCTGTCTGAAGGGATACCAGTTATCCCTGTAATTCATACTACTCTGGCCGTTCCCCGGAAGCAGCAGGACTCCGTCTCCTACTGCTTCCTTCAATTTCAGTCTCCTGCTCGTATAAGTTTCTTGTGAAAACATGCCAATCCTTTTTTACTATTCCATATCTTTCATTTCCATCACCTTGATATAGTACATGTATTCAATGGCTTTAGGATCAAATAACTTTTCCTCCTGCTCGCTGAGGGTGATGTATTCCCACTCCTCCTCTGGAACGATTTTGATTTCCTGCCCATTGCCCCGGAACACCAAAGGAAGATCAAAACCCGCCACGGTGTTGGCCCATCTGTAGTACATCCGGTGCCTGAGTTCGTCATGATACAGATGCAATTCGGGAACCTTGGTGGTGGTAAGATACTGCTGAAACACCTCGGAATAATCATGTCCAGCTTTTTTGGAGATATATGCCAGGATCTGGTTTCCGTCGACGGTTTCGTGATAAAATGTCTGATTCAGCCCGGCCATGATGTTACGGAATAACTGGTCATCACCAATACTGTGCCGGATCGTATGCAACATGTTGCCTCCTTTGGTGTACATATCCCCGCTTCCCTGGGCATTAACCCCGTATGCCGGAATAATCGGTCTGTCATTGCTGATCCCCTTTCGGATTCCGTGATTGTACGCATTGGCGGCCGCTTTACCAAACATGGATTCCACAAACAGGGTTTCACTGTAGTTGGTAAAACCTTCATGAATGTACATATCTGCCAAATCGTTGCTGGTTATGTTATTGCCGAACCATTCATGGCCACTTTCATGGATGACAATAAAATCCCATTTCATGCCCCAACCTGTTCCAGATCCGTCTCTGCCTCTATAACCGGGCTTATAATGGTTACCATAGGCTATGGCTGACTGGTGTTCCATTCCGGTATGCTCGGTTTCCACAATCTTGTAACCGTCCTCATAGAACGGATAAGGTCCAAACCAGTACTCAAAACTGTTGAGCATGTTATGTACTTCCTTAGGCAGGTATGACCTTGCCTTTTCCAGATTGTAATCAAGTACCCAGTAATCGAGCTCCAGCTCTCCTTTCAGCCCCAGGTGTTCCCCCCCGAAATTGACATAATGACCGATGTAAGGAATGATATTGTAATTGTTGATGGGATTGACCACCTCCCACCTGAAGGATTCCTTCCCTTCAGGTAGCGTTTTTTGCGCGACCAGTTTTCCGTTGGCTACCCCGGTTAAACCATCGGGAACAATCATGGTAAGAGAAGCGCCCTGGTCGGGCTCATCACTCTGATGGTCCTTGTTAGGGTACCAGACCGAGGCCCCAAGGCCCTGACAGGTCACGGTCATCCACGGTCTGTCCAGGGAATCTCTGGTAAAGGTCCATCCACCATCCCATGGTGCCCGTACAGCCTCTCTGGGAGTCCCATGGTAGTAGACCGCAACTTCATTGGTCGACTCAAGCGGTTGCTGGGGAACCTTTACATGCCATACGTTGCCATCTTTGGTGAATTCAAGGGACCGGTCGCTATTGAAGATAATACTGTCGATTTCCAGGGGCTCCTGCAGGTCGATCTGCATAAATTCAGAATGATCCTCCTCGACGGTAACATAAGAAATCACGTTGCTGCCTACTGTGGTTTTGGAATCGAAATCCGGTTCAATAGTAATGTCATACCGCTGTACATCCCACCATGACCTTTCCTCATTGAGGGATCCGCGAAGGGTATCAGCCCGGGTGAAGTCCTGTGCAACCACCTGGGCTGAAATACCTGTGAAGAGGCACAATAAAAGGAAGAAATGTTTTGCTTTCATATATCGATATTTGAATGAGCTGAAAATCAATGACCCCCGAAGCGGTGGTTTTTGCTGTTTCAGGATCGGGATCCCGTCCAGGAAAATTCTGCCTTTCTTGCCACTGCCCTTTCGGCGGCCTTTACAATGGCCCCGGAATTGAGCCCGTACTTCTCCATCAGTTCTTCCGGAGTACCACTTTCGCCAAATGTATCCCGGGTGGCCACGAACTCCTGGGGAAAGGGTGTGGTTCTTGTAAGCAGACCTGCCACACTCTCTCCGAGTCCCCCTAAAAAGTTGTGTTCCTCTGCGGAGACGACACAACCCGTCTTGCGGACAGATTCCAGTATAGACTGCTCATCAAGCGGCTTTATGGTATGGATATTCAGGATCTCAGCAGAAATTCCTCTTTTCTCAAGTTCTTCTCCAGCTTTTAAGGCTTCCCATACCAGATGTCCGGTAGCAATTATGGTTACATCGGAGCCTTCATTCAGAAAAACCCCCTTCCCTATCTCAAAATTCTGGTCTTCGGGTGTAAAGACGGGTACTTTGGGTCGGCCGAATCGCAGGTATACCGGCCCCCGATATTCTGCGATGGCTATCGTGGCTGCCCTGGTCTGGTTGTAATCACAGGGATTGATGACCACCATTCCCGGAAGCATCTTCATCATGCCCATATCCTCCAGAATCTGGTGGGTTGCTCCATCCTCGCCGAGGGTCAATCCGGCGTGGGAAGCACAGATCTTTACATTTTTGTTGGAGTAGGCAATACTTTGTCTGATCTGGTCATAGACCCTCCCGGTGGAGAAATTGGCAAAGGTACCGGTGAATGGGATCTTTCCGCCTATGGTAAGTCCGGCAGCAATTCCCATCATGTTGGCTTCGGCAATCCCCACCTGAAAAAAGCGTTCCGGATTTTCGTCTATGAATTCCTGCATTTTTAGAGATCCTACCAGGTCTGCACACAGGGCCACCACATTCGAATTGATTTTCCCTAATGCCGCAAGACCAGCCCCAAATCCACTCCGGGTATCCCTTTTTTCAGTAAACGTGTATGGCTTCATGATAACAGTGTCTTTTTAATAATCGCCTAAGGTTTCAGGGTTCTGAGCCAGGGCTTTTTCCAATTGGTCATCATCGGGCGCCTTTCCATGCCAGGCATGGGTATGCATCATAAAATCAACTCCATGACCCATCACGGTGTGAAGCAAAACACAGATCGGTTTTTTTTGACCTGTTCTTGATCTGGCGGTCTGCAGGCCGAGGGCAATCGATTCCAGATCGTTGCCCTTGTGGATCTCAACCACATCCCAACCGAATGCCTCGAATTTTTTCCTTAAACTGCCCATGGGAAGGACGTCATCTGTACAGCCATCGATTTGCTGACCGTTAAGGTCCACAGTAGCAATAAGATTATCCAGTTTCTTGCCGGCAGCATACATGATGGCTTCCCAGTTCTGACCCTCCTGGAGCTCCCCGTCTCCGTGTAGCGTGTAGACGAGCCTTTCATCGCCATTGAGCTTTTTGGCCTGCGCCGCTCCGATGGCGACGGACAGCCCCTGTCCCAGGGAACCTGAAGCGATTCTCACTCCTGGGAGGCCCTCGTGAGTGGTCGGGTGCCCCTGCAGCCGGGAATCGATCAGCCGGAAAGTCTCGAGTTCCTCCACTGGAAAATAACCGCTTCTGGCCAGGACACTATAAAAGACCGGTGAAATATGACCGTTCGACAGAAAAAACAGATCCTCTCCCTTACCATCCATGTCAAAGGAAGGGTCGTGCACCATGACCTCCTGATACAGGATGGTCAGGAATTCTGTACAACCTAAAGAACCACCAGGGTGTCCTGAATTGACCTTATGTACCTGCCGAAGAATATCCCTTCGCACCTGTGTGGCAAAATCCGCCAGTTTCCTGATGTCCATCAATTATGTTGTTTGGGAGTCCGGGGCGAAACCTGTCACAAATCATGCAGATCCGCCTTCCGTCCTCCAGCATCTATTCTCCGTTAAAAAAGATCATGACCGCGGCAACTATCAGCAGGATCACCACGGATACCACAATATCCTTCCAGTTGTAACTTGTCTTGTTGTTCCTTTTTTCTTCCTCTGAAATCGTCTGGTAAGTAAGATTGTCGGTCTTCTCTTTCGCAGGGGCAGGAGTTAATAGACTCACCACCACGATAAGAACGATACAGAACAAAAAGAACCAGGCCCCGAAGGAAAGGAAATTACTTCCTCCCAGCATGTATAGGAAACCTTCGGGATCAAAAGACTCCTTTTTGATTTCCAAAACGATACGTAAAGCGCCTACCACAAGTCCCGTAAGAAGCGTTACATAGGCACCCGTGGCGTTGATTCGCTTATAGAAAATTCCGAGCAGGAAAACAGCTGTAATCGGAGGCGCGATATAAGACTGGACGCTCTGCAGGTATTCGTAAAGAACGCCTGAAATGTTGGCCATAATCGGAATCCAAATGATCCCGATGATCACAATGACTACGGTGGCTATCTGTCCGGTCCGGACCAGTTTTTTCTCAGGGGTGTCAGGTCTGAGCTTTTTGTAAATATCCACGGTAAACAGGGTAGAGCAGGAATTGAAGACTGAGGCAAGCGAACTCATCAGGGCAGCGAGCAGACCTGCTGCAACGAGCCCGCGAAGTCCGGAAGGAAGTAAATTACTCATCAGCACCGGAAAGGCTTCATCAGGAGTATCCCAATGGAGTTCCCCCCTCATCTTAAGGGCAAGGGCGATAATCCCCGGAATCAGAAATAGGAAAACAGGCAACAATTTGAGCAGGGCTCCAAAGATTGTTCCTCTCCTACCTTCCTTGATGTTTCTTGCCGTAAGGGCTCTTTGAACGATATACTGATCCGTACACCAATACCAGATCCCCACAATGGTGCTGGTGATCAGCAAGGACGGCCATGGAAAATCGGGATCCGTGGCCGGACGCCACATGTCGAGATATTCCGGACCGACTGTTTCTACCATACTGTTCCAACCACCGACCTCGTTTAATCCAATGATGGTCAGGGCAGCAGCACCCAGAATAAGAACCACGGCCTGTACGGTTTCTGTGTAGACCACAGCCCGCATCCCGCCAAGTACGGTATAGAGCCCGGTAAGCACTACAGTAGAAAGTGCCCCAGTCCAGAAATCGATGCCGAGCAGCGCAGAAACCACTATTCCTCCCGCATAGATCGTAACCGAAATTTTGGTCAGGACATAGGCAATTATCGAAAATATGGAAAGTACCCAGCGGGATCTCGCATCAAATCTCTTTTCAAGGAATTCCGGCATTGTGAATACGCCGCTGCGCTGATAGAAGGGCAGGAAAACCCAGCCCAGAATCAGCACAACCCACGCCTGGATCTCATAGATAAGCATAGGAAGCTTGTCCCCTGCCCCGGCACCTGCGAGTCCTACTACATGTTCAGATCCGATGTTGGATGCAAAGATTGAGGCTCCCACCACAAACCAGCCAACGTTTCTACCAGCCAGGAAATAGTCTTCCGTATTCGATTGTCTTTTCTTGATGACCCATACCGCAATTCCCAGGAGAATGGCGAAATAAAGGCCGATCATGATCCAATCTAATGTATCTAAGGTTTGCATGTTACTTTACTGAGAATTTATATGAAGTTTGAGAAGTATAGGTTTCACCGGGCTTCAGTACTACAGAAGGAAAGCCTTCCTGGTTTGGAGAATCCGGGTAATGCTGTGTTTCCATACAGAAACCTGTGCGTTTTTCGTAGAAACCACCGCCCTTGGCCGGAAGTGTACCGTCAAGGAAGTTACCGGTGTAGAACTGGAGTCCGGGTTCATTGGTAAAGACTTCCATGAACCGTCCGCTTTCCGGATGATATGCGGAGGCGGCGAAGCGCACGCCGCTATCTGGATTATTGAGCACCCAGCAATGGTCAAATCCGGGGCCTCGGGCCAACTGCTCATTGCTTGTCTCCTGGACAATGAGCTGCCCCACCGGGGTGGGTTCCGTAAAGTCAAAAGGAGTACCTTCAACAGGTTTGAGTTCTCCCGTTGGTATCAGTGTTTTTCCGACAGGCAGAAACTGATCCGCGTTGATCTCCACGACATGATCGAGAATCGTCTCCCTGAAATCCCCGGAAAGGTTGAAATAGGAGTGCTGAGTCAGGTTTACAATGGTCGTTTTGTCCGTAGTTGCCTCGTATGAGATATCGAGAGTGTTATCCGAAGTCAACGTATAAATGACTGTGGTCTCTAAATTCCCGGGGTATCCCCCCTCCCCGTCAGGACTGGTATAGGTGAGTTTTAGGGAGGCAGCATCTTTTCCCGCAGTGGGCTCAACTTTCCAGAGCACCTTGTCGAATCCTTTGTTCCCGCCATGGAGATGGTTTGGGCCGTCATTTGTTTCGAGCTGGTAGGTCTTTCCTTCCAGGGTAAACTTACCGGCTGCAATTCTGTTCCCATAGCGACCGATGATTGCCCCGAAGTAGGGACTACCCGCTTCATACTGGGAAATGCTGTCAAATCCCAGGACCACATCCTCATATTCTCCTTCCTTATTCGGAACCTTCAGAGAGGTGATAATCCCACCATAGGAAATCACTGCCATTTCAAGTCCGGTTCCGTTCTTCAGGATGTATTTGGTCACTGCCTGACCATCTGATGTGTTTCCAAAGCTTTCTTCACTGATCGTGAAGGACGCTTCTGCCACTTCATCCCCGGCAGCTGGTTCTGGTTCTTTATCTGAGGGGTCCTTGCATTGTGAGAATAACAGAATAGTAGCCATGGATGCGATTTTGAGTTTGTGCTTTACTTTCATAGGATTAAGAATTACATTCCGTGTTGAAACAAGTGATAATAAGCCTCATTGGCATTGAGGCGATCTTTGAATTCCCGAACCTTGGTATCTTCATCTATCACCAAAAGTTCGATGCCTGCCATATCTGCGAAATCTTCCAGGGATTCCGTACTCAGCGCCTGGGTATAAACCGTGTGGTGTGCACCCCCCGCCAGTATCCAGGAAGTAACAGCGGTTTCCATATCCGGCATCGGATCCCAAAGTACCCGGGCTACAGGAAGATGTGGAAGTTCGTCCTGGGGAGCCACTGCCTTCACTTCATTCACAATAAGCCGGAACCTGGTCCCCATATCGACCAAAGAAGCGTTCAATGCAGGACCTTCCGGAGAATTGAAAACCAATCTTACAGGATCGGCCTTGCCGCCGATCCCAAGCGGATGAACCTCACATGAGGGCTTTCCATCAGCTATACTGGGACAGATCTCGAGCATGTGCGAACCCAGCACATAATCCCTGCCACCGGTAAAATGGTTGGTATAATCCTCCATAAATGAAGTTCCTTTCTCCATACCATGGCTCATCACCTTCATGGTCCTTAACAGAGCAGCAGTCTTCCAGTCTCCTTCGGCACCAAAGCCGTAACCATCCGCCATAAGCCTCTGCACGGCGATACCCGGCAGCTGTTTCAAAGCCCCGAGGTTTTCGAAGGTATCTGTAAAGGCCTTGAACCCTCCCTCTTCCAGAAAAGCCCGTAGCCCGAGTTCGATCTTTGCAGCATCTACAAGGGATTCTCTCTTTTCCCCGCCCTCTTTCAACGAATCGCTAAGGTTGTACGATGCCTCATATTCCTTCAGCAAGTTCCTCAGATCTGCATCTGATACCGCATCAATGTGCTTTACAACATCCGAGGAATCATAGCCATTGACCGCTACCCCGAACTTGATCTGTGCTGCCACCTTATCTCCTTCGGTCACGGCTACCTGCCTCATGTTGTCTCCGATTCGCGCTACCTTGAGATTCTGAAGCTCATCCCATCCCAGGGCAACCCGCAACCAGTTACCTATTTTGAGTTGGGTAGCCTCTGTTTTCCAGTGGCCAACTATTACCTTTCTCTTTTTCCGCATCCGGGACATGATGAATCCGAATTCCCTATCTCCATGGGCAGACTGGTTCAGGTTCATGAAATCCATGTCGATTTTTTTCCAAGGAATTTCTGCATTGAACTGGGTGTGTAAATGACAAATTGGTTTTTTCAGAAGGCCCAGCCCATTGATCCACATTTTTGCCGGAGAGAAGGTGTGCATCCAGGTTACAATACCGATACAACTCTTGCTGTTATTAGCTTCCAGCATAACCTGTGTGATTTCATCAGGAGTTTTTACCGTATCCTTGTGTACCAGTCGGATCGGAACCAATTTCGATTCATTTAGACCTCGGACTATTTCTGCGGAGTTCGCAGCAACCTGTTTTAGGGTTTCCTCTCCATAAAGGTGCTGGCTTCCGGTGATAAACCACACCTCTTTTGTACTGTAATCTGTCATTCGCTTTTCCTTGTTTTTTGATTATTGTTGACCATAATAGGCATTCTTGCCGTGTTTACGGTCGTAGTGTTTTTTTATGAGGGAATCCTTCAGGCGTGGTGCTGAGGGATTTATCTGCAGTGTCAGTAAGGCCATTTTTGCCACTTCCTCCAGTACCCTACTGTGGTAAACAGCCTTGGCAGCCGTTCCTCCCCAAGTGAAGGGACCGTGGTTTCCCAGAAGGACCATCGGTACCTCCTCGTAGGAAATTCCCCTTTCCTCAAAACAACTGAGGATCTGAATTCCGGTATTATACTCATAGTTGCCGGCTATGAGATCATCTTTCATAGGCGCAGCACAAGGTATATCATGAGTCAGATGATCGGCATGAGTGGTTCCAAAAATCGGAATATCCTTCTGGGATTGGGCCCAGGCTACGGAATAGGTGGCATGGGTATGGGCAATTCCTCCGACATTTTTCCAGTTTTTATACAGGTATGCGTGGGTCCTGGAATCGGAAGAAGGTCTCAAATCCCCTTCTATCAGATTGCCGTCGAAATCGAGGATCACCATATCCTTGTAGGCCAGGTCCTCGTAGGGAACTCCACTGGGCTTGATGGCAAAAACTCCTTTTTCCCGGTCTACAGCACTGACGTTTCCAAAAGTATAAATCACCAGGCCGAGGTCGTTGAGCTCAATATTGGCGTCGTAACATGCTTTTTTTAGTGAATCGTATTTAGTAGCCATTTCTTTGGTTTTTCTGTTTCACGCGCTCTTCCATAAATCGGCTAAGGGCTTTATAGGACTCCAGATGCTGTGAAATTTCCTTTTGGGAGGCTTCATCCGGATAATATTCCGCTTCATAGGAACTTCCCAGCTTCTTTGCGGCCTCGACCACAGTGGGATAAATTCCTGCGGCCACAGCAGCATAAATAGCTGCACCCAGAGCGGGTGCCTCATCCGAGGACGCTATTTTTATCGGCCTGTTCAGTACATTGGCAAGGGTCTGCATGATATAAGGGGATTTTCTGGCAACCCCTCCGATTCCAATTACGGACTCGATCCTTACTCCTTCCTGTTCGAAACGGTCTACTATCATTTTAGAACCAAAACAGATCGCGTTGACAAGGGCTTTAAAAATCTGCGGCGCCTGACTGCCGAGGGAAAGATTGGTTATGGCGCTTTTTAACTCCTGGTTTGCATCGGGTGTTCTTCGACCATTTATCCAATCCAGCGCAACCGGTATGCTATCTGATAGGTTGATTTGTTCAGCCTGCTGGGAAAGTGAACTGATAAAATTCTTCTCGTATTCCGCCCGAAGCGCAGCCTTTTGTTCGTCAGACAACACATCTGAGGTCAGTATAAGATTTTCCAGAGGCCAGGAAAGCAAATCCTTGAACCAGGCAAGAAGGTCTCCGAAAGCAGACTGTCCGGCCTCGAGTCCGATGAGACCTGGAATTACCGATCCGTCTACCTGTCCACAGATTCCCTTTACAGTATTGCTGCCAATGATCTCGCGGGAAGACACGATGATATCGCAGGTTGAGGTTCCCATCACCCGTACTAGGGCATGTTCCTCTATTTTGGCCCCGACCGCTCCCGAATGCGCATCGAAAGTACCTACGGCAATGACTGTATCTGTACTCAGGCCTAACCGCTCGGACCATTCTGCGCTCAAATGGCCGGCAACCTCATCAGAGGTAAAGGTCTGGTCATACAGATTGCCTCTTAATTCTGCCAAATATGGATCGAGTTGTCCGAGAAAGGCTTCTGAAGGAAGACCTCCCCACTCCTCATGCCACATCGCCTTATGGCCGGCTGCACAGCGACTTCTTTTAAACGAGGCGAGACCAGGGCTTCCACATAACACATGCGTGATCAGATCGCAGTGTTCCATCCAGGAATAAGCGGCTCTTTTGACGGCTTTATCTTCCCTCGCTATGTGGAGAATCTTCGCCCAAAACCACTCCGAGGAATAGATACCTCCTTCGTATTTGGTATAATCCACTCCTCCCCAGTTACCGGCAAGCTCGTTTATCTCGTGAGCTTCCTGTATGGCTGTATGATCCTTCCAGAGCACCATCATGGCATTGGGGTTCTCAGTGAACTCCTTCTTTAAAGCCAATGCGGTTCCTGACTGATCAACTGGGATAGGAGAGGAACCTGTAGTATCTACACAAATTCCCCGGACACCGGCCGGATCTATGCCGCTCTTAGAGATTACCTGTTTAATCGTGCTCTCGAGTCCCTCAAGGTGGTCCAGGGGATGCTGTCGAAACTGATTTTTTGAGGGATCACAATACTTCTGTTCTTTCCATCTCGGATATAAGAAAGTATCCGATGCGAGTTCCTTTCCGGTTTCTGAATCCAGCAGAATAGCGCGAACTGAGTCTGTTCCGTAATCCAGTCCTACCACATAATTTTTCATCTCTTTAACTTTTTCCCAATGCCTGTAAAGGCTCCAATGATGAATTTTCTATCGTTTTCGTTTCGGAGGCCGAAACTTCTTTTTTCTATCTATGTATTCACTTCACCTCAGGTGGTCCATGCAAGTAAGGAAGCAATTATGGACATCGGAATAATAATAAGTGTGAAATATACATTTCCAAATTAATTAAAGTTTATTTACTTTTACAAATAAATATTCACATTTTTTTAACCATAACTGCTCTTCCCTTTTTATCCCCGGTCCGTTACCCAATTAACCAGCCGGATTAGCGAAAGACAATATCAAAGCACGCCCAGATGATCCATTACAACCTTGAGGATAAAATTTTACTTGCCGTGGATTGCATCATTTTTGGATTCGACCAGGAAAGTCTGAAGATCCTCCTGGTCAAGAGGGACTTCCAGCCCGAGCGGGGAAAATGGTCCCTGATGGGAGGATTTCTCAAGAGCAATGAAACCCTCGACGAATCCGCCAACCGAATTCTGAAACAACTAACAGGGATCAATAATGTCTTCATGGAACAGCTCCACACCTATAGTAAAATCGATAGAGATCCGGTGGAGCGTACGCTTTCCGTGGCCTATTATGCGCTGATCAACATTGAGGATCACAACGAAGAGCTCACCAACCAGTACTCAGCAGCGTGGTTTCCGGTGGCGGAAGCTCCGGACCTGATCTTTGATCATAACCTGATGGTACGTCATGCGATCAGCCGGTTAAGGAGCAGAACAGCTACAGAACCTATTGGGTTTGAACTCCTACCCGAAAAATTCACGATGCGGCAGCTTCAGAAACTCTACGAAGCAATCCTGGACCAACCCCTGGATAAACGGAATTTTGTAAATAAGATAAACAGCCTGGACATCCTGGTCCGGCTTGAAGAGAAAGATCGCAGTTCCTCCAGAAAAGGCTCCTTTCTTTACCGGTTTGATGAAGAGAAGTACCGGCAGAATAAGTCCAATGGCTACTCCTTCAAAATCTAATACCCGAGCACTTCGAAGCCTCACGGGTCCCCGTAAAAAGTGGGGAGGAAATCCCGGTGTCCGAAGGGGTCATTTCTGAAAATGTTCCATGAAATTGTCGGGATGAGCCCCGGTTCTTTCCTCCCCGTCAAGGCCATTGATAAGCGCCATATCTTCCTGTCCCAGTGAGAAATCAAAGACCTCGGCATTTTGTCGAATTCGCTCCCTGTGGACGCTCTTTGGGATCGGGGAGACTTCCTTTTGGAGATGCCAGCGGATCACAACCTGGGCAACTGTCTTGTTGTGTTTCTCCGCAATCCTTTTAAGCAGTTCATTTTTCAGGATACGTCCGCGCATCAGGGGAGACCAGGCTTGATACTGGATGTTACGCCCCTTACAAAAATCCAATAGATCCTGCTGTATGAGCCTTGGGTGGAATTCATTTTGAACCACCATCGGGGAGAATTGCCCACCGTCGATTATAGCCTGAAGGTGATGTTCCAGAAAATTACTTACTCCGATTGCGCGAACCTTTTTCTCCTTGTAGAGCCGCTCTAAAGCCCGCCAGGTCTCCTGGAACTTGTCGGGTACCGGCCAATGAATGAGATACAGGTCAACATAATCCATACCCAGTTCATTCCGGGACCGTTCAAAAGCCTCCAGCGTATTCTCGTATCCATGATCATCATTCCAGACTTTGGTCGTCACAAATATTTCCTCTCTTGGGATACCACTCCTCCTTACCGCCTTTCCCACCTCCTGCTCATTGTGGTAAAAACTGGCAGTGTCGATGAGTCGGTAACCGCATTCGAGAGCATAATCGATCGCTTCAAGGGCGTCTTTCCCGAGAGATTTGTATACCCCCAGCCCCAGGATGGGCATTTGCACGCCATTGGATAATTTCACTACCGATCTGATGCTTTTTACCTCCATTTTCCGAATCGCTTTAAAATTCAAAGTAAGGAAAAATCTGGCAGACAAGTTTGCTTGTGCTCACCTGCTGGGCACCGAAAATTAGTAATAGTCTGTATGGACAGACATCCCGACCGACATCATGCTATACTGGCGACGACCTCCCGTTTGGCTTCTTTTTTGGTCCCGTCGAATCCTTCTACCCCTCCCACTGTAGTATATTTCAGGACATACTTCTTATCAGGATGAATCCGCTGATAGGCGCTTTGACACATGATGGCAGCTTCATGGAAGCCGGAAAGGATCAACTTGAGCTTGCCCCTGTAAATATTCACATCTCCAATGGCATAAACACCGGGAATATTGGTCTGATAGTCATAGGAATTGTCCACTTTGATCGCGTTCTTCTCGATCTGCAATCCCCACTTTCCAATGGGTCCAAGTTTGGGGGACAATCCAAAAAGGGGAATGAAGTCATCTGCTATTCTCGCCTGTTCTCCCTGTGTAGTATCCTTGTGCCGGATAATCACGCGCTCCAGGCGATCCTCTCCTTCCAACCCGACAACTTCTGCGTTCGTGATGAGATCAATTTTGCCAATCTTGGACAACTCGGAAACACGTTCCACTGAATCCAGGGCACCCCGGAATTCATTTCTCCGGTGAACCAGGGCTACTTCAGCGGCTACGTCAGAAAGATAAATCGCCCAGTCCAGGGCAGAATCTCCTCCACCGGCAATGACCACCTTTTTATCGCGGAACGCTTCAGGATCTTTGACCATATATGAAACTCCACGGTCTTCAAACTGGTGGATATTCGGAATCGGCGGCTTTCTGGGTTCAAAGGACCCAAGGCCTCCGGCAATGGCTACCACTGGCGCATGATGTCGGGTCCCCTTGTTTGTTGTCACTATGAATGTCCCGTCCTCCAGTTTCTCCAGATGTTCGGCACGTTCTCCGAGGGTGAAGCCAGGTTCAAAAGGTTTGATCTGTTCCATTAAATTATCCACCAGATCCCCGGCCAATATCTCCGGAAACCCGGGGATATCGTAGATCGGCTTTTTAGGATATAGCTCGGCGCATTGACCTCCAGGCTGTGGTAATGCATCGATAAGATGTGTTTTTAACTTTAACAATCCTGCCTCGAAAACGGTGAACAGGCCGGTGGGACCGGCTCCAATGATTATGATATCTGTTTTGATCATTATCCTATTTCTTTTCAATTAATGTTTCTGTAAGTTTATTCAGTTGTTCGACCTTGGCTTCAAAATTCCCTTTGATCCTCTGCCGGTATTCATGAAGATTCAAAACCATGTGATCGATGTCTTGCGGAATTACATCCTCAAAGAACTGGCGAAGCCTTTTGGCTGTAGTAGGGGATTTTCCATTGGTGGAAATCGCTATTTTGACATGTCCCTTATTTACAATCCCGCCCATATAGAAATCACACAGTTCTGGGGTATCCGCTATATTAGCCAGCAAGAACCTTTTTCTGGCCTCTTTATGGATAAGCCGGTTTAGTTCCTGGTCATTAGTGGCTGCGATCACCATGTGTCGTCTTTCCAGGTATTTGTGGGAATAGGTATCCCGGATCAGTTTTTTTCCATGCTGTTTTGCCAGGGCCTCGGTTTCTGGAAGAAAATTTTTGGCCAGGATTTCTACCTCCGCGTTGGGACTGGATTTCAGCAGAAAATGCAATTTTTCCAATCCAACATTTCCTCCTCCGATGATCAGAATGTTCAATTGGCTTGCCTTGAGAAATATCGGGTATAGCTCGTTTCTTTCTCTCATGATCAAGCGGGAATCTGTTCTTCGGACAGGTGCAGCACTTCCTGGCAAACCGTCTGTAGCTTATGGCTTTCTCTCACTACTTCACCTATCACGATGATTGCCGGGGAACCGAGTTTATTTGCCGACACCACTTTCTCGATATTACCTATGGTCCCGAAACCTGATTTTTCATTCCGGGTGGTGCCGTTTTGGATTACTCCAACGGGGAGATCCTCCCGCCCTACCTGTCGAAAGATATCGACGATCTCCCGGAGTTTCCCCATGCCCATCAGAATGACCACCGTTGCCGTGGAACGGGCAGCCAGCTGAACATCCTCAGAGAGTTTTCTTTTGGAGGTTGTCCCGGTAATTACCCAGAAGCTCTCGGAAGTCCCCCGCTGAGTGAGCGGGATTCCAACATTTGCAGGAACAGAAACGGAAGAGGTGATTCCAGGAACCACCTCAGTAGAAAGCCCCTTTAACCTTGCATATTTCACCTCCTCGGACCCACGACCAAAAACAAAAGGGTCGCCTCCTTTGAGGCGGACGACATGGCCACGCTCGTAGGCGTAATGAACAATCAGATCGTTAATCTCCTCCTGGGAATAACGATGGCTGCCGCTGCGTTTTCCTACAAAGATATGCTCAGCCTCTGGCGCATAATCCAGTAATTCCCTATTGATGAGGGCATCATACAGCACCACATGCGCTGACCGTAATGCCTTTATTCCCTTGACGGTGATCAATTCCGGATCTCCCGGACCTGCTCCGACGACACTAAGTTTTGGTATATTATACATCTTGGACTTCTTTTGTTCTTAATGAATCCACCTTGGCAAGGAATGCCTGTGCATCCTCCAGATATTGCGCTGCAAAACCAGGTGTCGGTTCATTTTCATTCATCTTATAGGCAAAGCTCCTAAAGGAGGTGGAGAGGGCAAGGCGACCCGTATCGATGAAAACCTCATCGAACTGCTCAATAATACCTGCCTGGGTATTGGTCTTCTTGTTCTCCGACAGAAGCAGCGCCTTGGCAGAGTTCACAATGGAGGTGTAAGAGTGGTAAATACTGTCCGACCAGGCCTGTCTTTCCAGGGCGTACCGGGCATTCTCTATCTTCTCCTCGCTTTCCAGAAGCAGCGTTGCGATCAGGTCAATCACGACCCCTGCACATTCCCCGACGCCAACAGCTTTGACATAAGGTTTCTGATGCCCCCAATCGATAAACTCATCCTCGGAAAAATTCGTGGTATCCGAAAGGTCCTTTAGAAGGTCATAGAAGTAGGCCTGCCCCTGCCGGTCGTAATAGGAAATGAACTTTTCTCCTGCTCCTGCATGAGCTTCGAAGTCATCGAGAAGTATTCTCAGGGCCTGCGGACCCCGTCTGCTCGGAATTTTCACGACCTTATCCGCGAATCGTCCCGATCCTCCCCCCAGTACACCTCCTCCAAGTAACACCTGAAGTGCGGGAGCCACTTGTTTACCCACCTTGATAGACATTCCCTGAAAACCGATCTCAGCCATATTATGTTGGCCGCAGGCATTCATACATCCGCTTATCTTGATCGTAATGTCTTGCCCGTTTATGAATTGTGGGTACTCCTCATGCAGGACATTTTCCAGAGCCTCCGCGATCCCGGTGCTGCTCGCGATTCCCAGGTTACAGGTATCCGTACCAGGGCAGGCGGTGATATCTACGGTCTTGTTATAGCCGAAATCGGCATATCCAAGAGCTTTCAATTCCTGGAAAAAAAACGGGAGCAGCTCCTGGCGAACATGACGAATAAGGATGTCCTGCCGTAGCGTGAACCTCAGTTCATTCCCTGCATAGGTCTTTACCAGGTCTGCCAGTTTCCTGGCGCCACCTGTGTAAAAATCCCCCAGTGGTACCCGGATTCCGATGGCAAAAAGACCTTCCTGCTTTTGACGGATTACGTTGGTTCTTTTCCAGATATCGAAGGCTTCCGGATCCTGGATATTGACTGAAGGTATTTCAATATCCTGCAATGTTGGTGCTGCTTCGAACTCGGCTATTCTGAATTCGACCGCTTCCCCCGAGAGAGCAGTTTGTTGTTCTGCCACCAGTTCCATGAATGCATCCTTCCCGATATCCTTGATCAGGTACTTCATTCTTGCCTTCATCCTTTTGGAGCGTTCCCCGTGTCGATCGAAAACACGAAGGACCCCTTCGATCAAAGGAATGATGGCTTCAGGTTCAATAAATTCCAGCAATTCATCGGCATGACGTGGTTGGGATCCGAGTCCACCCCCTAGCATTACTTTGAATCCGCGTTTCCCATCCTGTAGCCTTGCTATAAAACCCAGATCATGGATATAACTGAGGGCGGTATCCTCTTCCGAAGATGAGAAGGAGATTTTAAATTTCCTTCCCATCTCCTGGCAAATGGGATTCCGGAGAAAAAACCGGAAGGTCGCGTCGGCATAGGGGGAAACATCAAAAGGCTCATTGACATCGATTCCGGCTGTAGGGGATGCCGTGACATTCCTGACGGTATTTCCGCAGGCCTCCCGTATGGTGATGTCACTTTTATCGAGTTGTGCCCACAGCTCAGGAGTCCGGTCCAGACTCACGTGGTGGATCTGAATGTCCTGTCGGGTAGTGATATGTAAGCGGCCAGTGGAATATTCATCGGCAACATCGGAAATATTGTGCAATTGCTCAGAACTGACTTTTCCAAAAGGGATTTTAATCCGGACCATTTGAACTCCGGGTTGTCTTTGTCCGTAAACACCACGGGCAAGTCGCAGGCTCCGGAATTTCTCTTCGTCGGCTTTTCCTTCTCGAAACAACCTGATCCGCTTCTCAAAATCTATAATGTCTCTCTCAACGATCGGATTTTCGATTTCGGTTCTAAAACTTTGCATAGGGTAATTTTTTTATTGTGACTTGTTTCCTTTTTTTGGATAATCAGGTGTGCAACCCGCATTCCCGGTTTTCCAGAACCTTTGTAGGATCTACATAGGTGAATTCATTCGGTAGTCCGTATTTCAGGAGGTAGGCGTCGAGTCTTTCATCGCTCCAGTGATAGAAAGGACTTACTTTAAGGATCCCATCCTTGCTGTAACTCAGAATCCCGATACTATTCCGGAACGAGGTTTGCCCTTTTCTCAGGTTGGTGAACCACAGATCCGGTTTCACCTCCTTCATCGCTCGCTGAAATGGCTCAAGTTTTACCTGCCTGGTAAATTCTTCATGACGGGGATCATCCACTTCCGGTATTCCACCGAAGAGCACGTTTCGGAATGCCACGGTCTGCTTTGGCACATACAGCTTGACGTTCAGTTTCAGTTGTTCGACCACCTTCCGGGCATGGATATAGGTCTGGCGGGTATTGTAACCGGTGTCACACCAGATCACCTGTATATCGGGTTCCACCGTACTGCAGGCATGCAGTATGGCTGCCTCGTAAGGCCGAAAATTCGTTGTCACCACAGGTCTCCGGCTTTCTCCTATCAGCCATTGAATGATTTCAGTCGGGGGTATCCCCTGCAGCTGCCTGTTCAATTTTTCCAGTTCGCTTTCTGTGTACCTTTTCATGTTATTCCTCCTTTTATCAGTTGATCACGGTCTCTTACCTGAACTTTTTTTAAAATACCTATTCCCTATCGGATTAGTAGGTTTTTCGCAAAGTAAACAACTTATTTTTTAATGCCTAATGAATTTTAAATTTCTGGGTTTTCTTTTAGAGCAATATCTGCCAGTGTATTTTCTCCTAGGATTTTCAAGGTACTGTCCCTGACCTGGATCATCAGTGCGTGAACACTGCAGGCTGCCTCATCGGGACAGTCTTCACATCGCTCATAATAATTAAGGCTGACACACGGAAGCATCGCGATGGGTCCTTCCAATACACGAATCACCTCGGTCATTCTGATCTCTCTGGGGCTTTTGATCAGATAATATCCTCCCCCCTTTCCTTTCTTGGAACCCAGAAAGCCCCGTTTTCTTAGCCCGAGCAGAATGCTTTCCAGGAACTTGTGGGAGATATTCTCACTTTTGGCGATCTCCGAAGTCTGTACCGGCCTGTTGTCAGGTCTCTTCGCGATATAGGCAAGAGCCTTAATACCATATTTGGTTTTCTTGGAGAGCATACTGCGAAGATACTTTATAAAAGTATTCTTTCCGCGCAGAATTACCGATTGGGTCATCGCCTCCAATTCTCCTTCCCAATTCATCGATCCGTAGTAAACTGCTTGCATATCCAGTCTTTAAAATATTCTTTCCGATAATTTGATCACATCTGCGACCAGCCCTCTTGCCGTAACCGAGGCTCCGGCCCCGGCTCCTCTTATCACGAGTGGTTCTTCCCCGTAAGATTCTGTATATATCTCAAATGAGGAATCCGCATTGGTCAGACTTCCTAAGGCCGAAGCTTTCTTTTCCGTTACCAGTTTGACCTCCAGGGCCTGGCTCGCCAGATCCAATTCCCCGACATGTCTGATGACCTCGTCCTCTTTGAGATTTTCTTTAAGTTCCCGGAATTCCGGATCCAGATCCTGCTGATTCCACAGAAATTCCTCTATGGTACTACCTCCGTTCAAATGCCTGGGCACCAGGTCCTGAATGCGGATTTCTGAAAGTTCTTTTTTTAGGCTCAGCTCCCTGGCCAGGATGAGCAGTTTCCGGGCAACATCTTTTCCGGATAGATCCGTCCGTGGATCCGGTTCTGTAAATCCCTTTGCCCGGGCTTCCGCCAGCACGCTGGAAAATGGCCGGTCTTCGCTGGAAAAGGTGTTAAAAATATAGCTCATCGATCCTGAAAAGACCCCTCTGACCTTCCTGATCCTCTCTCCTGAGCGGTGCAGGCTGTTGAGCGTTTCAATAATGGGGAGGCCAGCCCCTACATTCGTTTCGTAAAAGAACAATTTCTGGTGTTCCTTCAGGGTTTCCCTCAGCTCTGAATAGAACTCCGAACTAAGCGTATTGGCCACCTTGTTAGCGGCAATGATATGGAAACCCTTTCTTACCAGCAATGGATAGTTCTGTACAAAGGAATCACTCGCTGTGGCATCAATAGCCACGAGATTCTCATATTCCCTTTCCCTTACATGTTGGAAAATCAGATCCAGATCGTGCGGAACCCCAAAAGTCAGAAGGTCCTCTTTCCAGGAAGTTCCGATCGACCGCTTCCGAATCAGAACCGACCGGGAGTTCGCAATTACCGGAATGTTGATCTCAAGTCCGCCTTTTGCAAACTGTTGTTCTGCGGATAAGATCTGGCTGATAAAAGTACTTCCGACATTACCTACTCCAAAGAGCACGATATTGATTTTCTTCATTGCGAAAATTTTGAGGTTTAAAAACGGGGGTTAAAAATTTGGACAATTGCCGGTATTCTATGAGGAAGGCATCATGTCCGTGAATAGAGCTTATTTCATGGATACTTACAGCGGCTCCGGGAGTGGCCAGTTCCACATAGGCATCCCAGTTTTCTTTGGCTAGAAAGAAACAGTCAGAATCTATGGTGATGATATGTTTGTGCGCCCGGATACCTTCGGCCGCCCGGATATGTTTCCCGGTTCCGCAACTGATATCCACAGTGGTGAGAAGATGATTCATCAGCTTGTAAGAGGCCAGCCGGAATCGGTTTTCAAGACTTTTGCCATGGTGCGACAACCAGTTGTGAACTTCAAATTCCCCGCTGCCTTCCGTGGACTTATTACCAAACTTGGAGGACAGGGATTGAGGTGTTCGGTAAAGGGTCATAGCATGCATCCTGGCGTCATGGACAGGTGTAACCGAATTCAGAAGGATCTGCTCCTGCACCTTGCAATGCGCCAGCACCCAATCAGTCGTTTTAAAATCTGTGGCAATGGGGATCAGATGGTCGATCAAATCAGGATCCAAGGCGGCTATCTCCCAGGCAAGTGCCCCTCCGATAGACCCCCCGATAGCTGCAAACAACTTATCGACTCCAAGAATATCCAGAACCCTGATATACATCCGGGCAAAATCCCGGAGCTTAAACTCCTTGTAATTATGGATCAGATCCTCCTTGTCCCCGGTAAAACCGTTTCCAGGCATGTCAATGGCAAGAACGGTATAATTCCGGGTGTCGATGGTTTTGCCCGGGCCAATAAGCTGACTCCACCACCCGTTCTCCCCGCTCACTTGCGAGTTCCCGGTTAGGGAATGGTTCACAAGGACCACCGGCGCGGCTCCGATCTCAGGTCCGAAGGTCTGAAAGGATACGGTGATATTCTGGCGGGTTCCAGCGGAATTCTCAAATCCACGAAGCACCAGTTTTCGTAGGCCTTCGGGGCCTGAAAGAGCATTTTTGATTAGGATATTTTCTTCTGTTCTTGACATTCGATTGTTAATTAATATCAAGAAAGAAGCAAAAGGAAAGCATTCTTGTCGTTATCTATCCACAACGAGTTGCTGTGGTAGAATTTAGCACCTTCTCCCTGAGGAGGGTTGCCAAGGTTTCAACGGGTCTATTCCCTCAACCTTTCTTGATAACTGCTAATAAATGTGAAATGAACTGGGGACAAATATAAAATGTTTTTTACTGCAAATAAAAATCTTTCTGCAAAAAGGTGAAAATATCATCTAAACCGGTGTGAATAATACTATTTCAGCAGCAGGATCCTTACCGACAAAAAGATCAGCCGCCTCATTTCATTAAAAACGAGACGGCTGGTCTTCTTGGGAGCAGGTATTAGAAACGGCCTTTCTTAGTCCAGTCTTCGGAACTGACCCTGGGCGTCGAACTCTACTTCAGTCCCATCCTCCAGTTCCACCTCCTGCTCCTGGTCGTTTTTTTCCCAGCCGATCACCTTGGCATCAGGATGATTAGAATCCAAATAGGCAGAGATACTGGCTGGAAGTGCTGTCATTGGAATCGCCTGATTATTTTTGGTATCGATCTCGATGATGTTACCATGCTCGTCGAAGTCGAGCTCGATCCCATTGGAAAGCCTGACCTCGTATCTTTCATCGGCCCAGATTTTCCAGTTGCTGTTTTCGTCTGCCTTTTCCACGGAGACCGAGGAAAAATGCTCATTGAGAAAATCGCGGGCCGTATCCGGTAACTTTGAGGTATTGGTCTGCGCCCAACCCCCCGTGCTTAACATGACAATCATTGCCGTTAAAACTAATCTTTTCATAACATTTCCTTTTTTAAATTCAGCTGCAAGTAAGCCCAGGAATCTGTAAGAAATTAGGAAGACGCCACTGGTGGAATCCTAAATCTTTCCCAAATTAAGTGGTACTTTTGAGTCTATGAAGATCCTGATCATCGAAGACGAAGCGGATATGAGGAAGAATATGCAGGCTACCCTGGAGAAGGATAGTTTTTTAGTCGAGTCTGTCGCTAACTATCAGGATGCAATGTCAAAGATCGGGGTTTATGATTATGATTGTATCCTGCTAGACATTTCACTTCCCGATGGAGATGGGCTGGAAATTCTCCATGCCCTTAAACAGACAGGACCTACCGACTCCGTTATTATTGTGTCCGCCAAGGACTCTCTTGATGACAAAATTCATGGGCTGGATCTGGGTGCTGATGACTACCTGGCAAAACCCTTTCATATGGCCGAGCTCAATGCCCGTGTCAAAGCGGTCCTGCGCAGAAGAAAAATGAACGGAGCCAATCTTCTTGAGGTGGGCAACGTCCTGATCGACATCGATCGACACCAGGTAAAGGTTTCAGGGGAGGAACTCGAGCTTAATCGTAAGGAATTCGACGTACTCTTTTACCTGGCCACCAATCAGAACCGGCTGGTCAGCAAATCAGCTCTTGCCGAGCATGTCTGGGGGGATTACATCGATCAGAGCGACAATTTCGATTTCATTTATTCTCAGATCAAGAACCTCAGGAAGAAGCTGTCCGATCACCAGGCGGAGGTTGAGATAAAGGCGGTCTACGGGATAGGATATAAGCTGCTCGTACCGTGAAGCTTCTCAACTACACCACCACCTATTTCGCGGTGATCCTCATCTTCGTCCTGGGCCTGTGGGCCCTTATTTTTTATTTCGAGATCCTTGATGAGATCTATGACAGCATGGACGATGGGTTGGACAACAAGAAACTGCTGGTGATCAGAAAGCTCAGGGAAGATCCGGAGATCCTTCAGAAAACTGCCTTTGAGGACGGTAACTACATCATCACTCCTACTTCCCGGGGGATTGGTCAAGATTTCAGGGAATCCTACAGGGACACCCTGATGTTCATGCAGAATGAATCAGAGTATGAGCCGGTAAGGCTGCTGGAAAGCGTTTTTCAACACCAGGGAAAATATTACAAGCTAAAGGTCATCACCTCGATGGTAGAGGAGGACGACCTGCGGAAGGAATTGTTCTTTTCATTGTTATACCTGTACCTGGGCCTGATCCTGACCATCGTACTGCTTAACAATTTCCTCCAGCAGAAGGCCTGGAAACCCTTCTATAAATTGCTGCGCCGCCTGGAGCGCTTCAGCATCGAGAAGGACAGTGAGATCAAGTATGAAAAAACAAGGATCGAGGAATTCCGCTTGCTGAACGAGCGGGTGGATAAGCTTCTGAAGAAATCGGTCGAAAGCTATAAGAGTCAGAAAGAATTCATAGAAAATGCCTCCCATGAGCTGCAGACTCCCCTGGCCATCAGCATTAACAGGCTCGAGTTAATGGCTGAAAACACAACGCTTCCACAGGAACAGATGGAACAGCTCGGGGTAGTACTTCAGAGTCTGGAAAGGTTGACCCGGCTCAACCGGTCTTTACTGCTGTTGTCCCGGATCGAGAACAGGCAGTTCAACCTGGAGGAGAAACTCAACTGGAATGACCTGGTCAGAACCACTATGGAGGAATTCGAGGATTTTGCTCAGCACCAGAAAGTCAGCCTCGAGTTTAAGGACAAGGCCGTGGTCGAGAATTTCGGGAATCGTGATCTTGCAAGAATTCTCCTTTCAAACCTGCTCAAGAATTCCATCCTCCATACCCCATCCGAAACTACCGTCGAAATCCGCATCACCCCGCATGCCATCCGCTTCAGAAACCCGGGTGCCGCCCCCCTGGACCAGAACAAAATTTTCAGCAGGTTCAAGGGCGGGGAAAAAGCCAGCTCCTCCGGATTGGGACTGGCCATATCCAAGGCCGTAGCTGAAAAGCTGGACGTGAAACTGGATTATGATTATACAGGCCACAAACACGTCTTCACGATTTTCTTCTGAGTTCCCATTTCTTTCCAGTTTCAATAGGGACTTTTACCTAAAATGAGTATGAAGACCAGGTCCATCATATTTATTATCTGCCTCCTCACCATGGCCTGTGAAAACGATGATTATCCACATGCCGAGGTGCCATCGGTGGTGCTCAATGAATTCTGGACCGAATTTCCCAATGCCACTGACGTTGATTTCAAACCAGAAGAACCCAATATTAAGGTCAGGTTCAAACATGACGGAAGGAAACTGTCCGCACTCATCAACCGGTCCGGACAAATCCTGAAACAAAAAGAGCAAATCTCCTGGGAGGGTCTGCCTGTTCAGATACAGGAGTTTCTCACTAGGGAATTCCGAAAGGAGAACATAGAAGACCCTGAGCTGGTCATTTCTGGAGATACCGTCTATTATCAGGTACAGGTGAGAAGATTCCTCGGGGATGAGAACCTCGTAGTGGATCGACAGGGAAGACTGGATTCCACCAGAACATTTTTTCAATAGGAAGCGCTTATGAAGAAGATCGTATATATTACAGCACTTATAGGAATGTTAGGCACTATTCTCCTGGCATTCCAGAAAAAGTCCAAGGAAGAGTTCAGCCTCCGCTATACCGTATTGGAAAAGTGGAATCTGCCTGATGAGCTTCGGGAAGTTTCGGGGATCACCTGGGTTGGCCAGGATAGGGTGGCATGTGTGCAGGATGAGGACGGGATCATCTTTATTTTTAATCTTCGGACTTCCCGAGTAGAAGATCGAATCCGCTTCGGGGACAAAGGGGATTTTGAAGGAATTGCCAAAATGGGTGAGGATGCCTTCGTGCTGCGCAGTGACGGGATTCTTTACGAGGTTCGCAATTTCCTTGGAGAAACACCTGCAGTTGAACAATACAGAACTGCTGCCAGTGGACTTCCGGGGGTGAACTTAGAAGGGTTGTGCGCTGATCCGGAGAGAAATCGGCTCCTGCTGGCCATCAAGGAACAGGGACGGAAAACAGGCCAGAAAGAGGTGTTTCCTTTTGACCTTGAAGCAAAGCAGGGAAGTGATCAGCCCCTGTTCGTAATCGATCTTTCGCATCCTATCCTGGAGCGTATCGAGGGAAAACGCAACAATAAATTCTCTCCCGGCGAAATAGGAATCCATCCAGTGACGGGGGAGTATTACGTACTGGACGGTACCAGACCAAAGATCCTGATCACAGATCCCACTGGTAAACCCAGGGAACTCTTTTTACTGCGCATTGCGGATTTTGAAAATCCGGAAGGTCTCACCTTCAATCCCAGGGGAGAGCTCTTTATCTCCAATGAAGCTGAAGGTGGCCCTGCCAATATTCTGAAAGTCGCTCTTGATCGGAAGTAAATCTGGAGCGGAAATCTAATACGTATCCGGAAAAAAGTATCCTTAACTCGAGCTGTATTAAATCACAGAAAGGCCTTTTCCAGAAGATCTCCCACATAATAGGCTATAAAAGCTGCAATCCCCCCGAGCAGCAGAGTCTCAAGTATCCCTACAAGAACATTGGTATTGGTAACGATACTCTTCATACTGCCCACAATGCTTAGGGCGGCGGCAGTAAGGATGCAGGAAAAAAGGAAGAGATCAGGTTCTCCCTTTGTGAAATCTCGCCCTACAAAAAGATAGGAAAGCAAGGGAACTGCCCCTACCAGTATGAAACTCAAAAAGGTGGCTCCGGCAGTTTTGTAAGGGGATTTGTTCCCTTTGACCATTTCCAGTTCCTCCTTCATCATGGTATCCACCCACACGTCTTCATCAGAGGTAATTACACTGACCACCTGCTCCAAAAGTTCTCCTTTAAAACCTTTGGCCGCGTAAATTTCTCGAATCTCCTGCACCTCCCTGTCTCGCAGATTTTCGATCTCCCAGTGTTCTACCTTTTTGTGCTTTTCAAAATTCTCCATTTCGGTTTTGGTTGAAAAAAAATTTCCGACCGACATGGAAAATCCATCGGCAATGAGATTGGCGACGCCTAGAATAATGACCACTGAGATTCCAAGACTGGCGCCTTCTGCACCAGCAACCACAGCAAAGGTGGTAATAGCTCCATCAATTCCTCCATAGACAAATTCACCGATATATTCTTTATTGATCAGTTTACTCCCACCATTATGAAGCTGACTCTCCTGCACCGATTCCAGGTAAATGAATTGATATCCTAAAGATAAGCACTGATAGCACCGAATTATTCTGACGGGCCCACTTTTTTTGTCTTCCTCGCAGCATATAAGGGCTCCACTTCCAAGATGGAAGTTCAGGGTTCAAAGGTTGAAGATAATATTTCTCAGTCGAGTGATGAACCGATCTCCTTTATCTGTTCGCAAGGGCTGCTCCGGAACGCTGGGGGTCTTTCAGATTGCCACTGCCCCTTCCCCGCTTTCCAGGCCTCCCGCCTTTTCCCTTTTTCTTCTTCTTGTTCCACCATACCAGAAAGCCGGTCACCGGAAGACTCGCACTCACAAGGCTAGCCAGGAAGGCAAGCATTTTTCCCGGCAGGCCCCACACAGCACCAACATGGATATCGTAGTTGAGTAACATCAACTGATCAGCAAATCCTGCCTCTTCATAGATATCCCCTTTGACGCGATACCGCTCAAGGGTATACTGATCAAAGTAATACTCATTCCTGTTATACCAGGAACCATGATCCTGGTAGGCAATAATTTCAATGGGATCTTCCTTATCCTGAAGGATGGGAGTAAGATAAAAACCCTGGGCTTCCTGCTCCTGGGCCAGCACCTTATACCACGCACGGTCAAGAACCGACATCTCATCCTTTTGCAGAAATCCTGCCTGGGAAGGATCAGAGTGCGGATGATGGTGGCCAGGATGCTCCTCTCCTCCGGAAGCCAGGTAATATAATCCATCCTCAAACCAGGTAAAGCTCCAGACAAGCCCTGTAATACCGAGACCCAAAGCCAGCACCAGCGTATAGAACCCCAGGACGTTATGCAGATCATAGTTGATCCGCTTGAAGCTTCCGTCCCATTTGATTCTGAAGCTCTTTTTGTAACGGCTGTTGCTCCATTTCCGGGGCCACCACATTACTAATCCGCTGATGAGCAGCACCAAAAAAATCAGTGTTCCGACTCCCACGATTGGCCTCCCTATATGGTCCGGCAGCCACAGGGAACGATGTCCATCTATGATAAACCTGAAGAAATCGAATTCCCCATTGCCGACTGTCTTCATCTTTTTTATCAGGGTCCCGGTATAGGGATTCATAAAAACCACTGAAAAGTTTTCCTCCCCCTCGTTAAAGGTATGGTACCCGACAGCTGCAGCCCCCGTTTTATTGCTATATGTTAATCCTGTCGGCGCCATTCCCGGCATGTAGGAGCGGGCGGTATCCAATAGGACCGACGGCGGGACGAATGCCTCGTCCCTGGACTCCACAAACCGCCAAGGCTCCATAACATCCCTGATCTCCTGCTGGAAGGCATAGAAACATCCGGTGATACTTACGATGAATACCACGATTCCTGAAGAAAGTCCAAGCCACAGGTGAAGCCAGTCGTTTACCTTTCTGAACTTGCTTTTATTGTTCTTTTTCTTTGCCTTCATATGTCTCAACAGAAATGGTACGCCCTTTTTTGCGATGAGCCCACAGGAACTGCCTTACAGTTTAAAGAAGCCCGCCACGAAATTCGCCTCCACCTCAGCTCCCTGTATTGCCGTGAAGTCGGAGGTGTTGACACGGTAAACCGAAATGCCGCTCTCTCCGGGAATGGTCAGATATACGAATTCCCCATCGTGAAGAGCTGCCAGCCTCCTGCCGGACCCGCTGTGCTCCGGAATTCCCGTGATAAAATTCACCGTCTTCGCTTCCAGATCGATGATGGCAGACTTCAACGGACTGTCCGACCATCTTGCCTGATCAGCCCTTGCTGCCATGTTGATTTCGGCAAAGGCCTTTCCATTCCCCAGGTAAATCAGGTGAACCGGAGTTCCTCCGGCAACTTCCTTCACATCAAAATAATATTCCGGATCGAAACGGGTTTCTCCGCTATTGATGCGCAGGATTCCACTGTCATTGGTGAACTGGCTAAAGCCATTGGCTGGATTGGAATGGGAGATGGCATAGAGATCACCGTTCTCATCCTCGATGAGGCCCGACTTGATGTTGAATCCTCCGATGGGTCCGACTCTATCATCTGTGAACACCTCCTGGAATTCAAATCCCGGGTAAGTGTAAACCGCCACCCGCGCTTTATCGGTATAGTCGGTAGCAAAGGTATTGGGATCACTGATATAATAGCTCAGGTAAACTTTGTCTCCGACAATCCGCATTCCGGAAAAGGAAGGAGCATCATCAGGGGTAAGATCCGAGATCGGGCGGTTCACGGTACCGGTTGGGGAAACGGAACCTTCTGCTATCGTATGAAATGTAACGACATCTGAATCTCCGGACATGCTCACGGCAACAAGGGTGTTATCGTCTGCCTTCACAATTCCCGAAAGCCCCCTCTCATAGGAAACGTTTCCTGTTTCTATCAATTCTCCTTCATCGTTCCTGGTGATCCCCACCACATTGACATTATCCAACCCCCCCATGCTATAAATCGTATTTCCAATCTGCTTGAAATCAAAATATCCGGGCTGTTCTATTCCGTGGCCTGCTGCGGAAAGGGTTCCGTTCATCACATCTTCAAAGGGAACCGTATAATAGGTGAAGTTTCCCTCACTGCCCTGGACGGCCAGCGTCATTACAAAACCGCCCTGATCAGTTCCGGGTTTAGGTTCAGGTTTTCCAGGTTCATCCTTACTACAGGAGCATATCAGAAGCGTGGTGAAAAGAATTCCAAGGGTTTGTGCGATTCGGCTTATTTTTCTCATAACATGCATATTGATGGTTTTGGGTTGTACTTCTTTCTTTTTATAAAACATATCGGATCTTCATGTAAATTGCCCTTCCCGGTTTCTGCAGGAAATATTTGTCATATAAGCGTGCGTCGGTCAGGTTCCGGACCTCCAGGGACAGGTTGTATTTTCCATCTCCCAGGGAATAGGAAAATTCCAGATCATGGGAGGACTGCGTGGGAATGATCTTTTTTGAATCACGGGAACCCAGTTCTGCCCAACTCAGAAAATATTCCCTGACATAGTTATACCTGTAGGTGATCCCTAAAAAATCCTCCTCCAGAAAGGGATCTTCAAAGTTAAGACCGGCCCTGGCATTTCCGAAGAAGTACGGCGTATTGGGAAGCCGGAAACCTTTCTGATAGTTTCTCTGATAACCGCTATTGGTATAGGAATCATTGTATACGAAATCAGCCTGGTCTGTGATGTCCTGATAGGTGATATTCCCCCCGAGGCTCAAAAGTTCCCCCCACTCGTAGTCGAAATTCGCTTCCACTCCAAGCGTTCTGGTCTCACTGAGATTATCGAATCTGGTCTGGGGACTTGCCACGGTGACCACCTGATAAATCAGGTCTTCGGCATCCCTGTAGATAAAGCTGCTCCCGAGTGAAAAATAATGCTTTTTCCATGCAAGGAATTCATATCCGGCGCCGATATTGAGATTGTTGCTCTTTTCCGGACCCAGTTCGGGATTGGGGCTGATAAACAGACCATCCCCGAACATTTCCGTAGCGGTAGGCATTCGGTAGGTATGTTCATAAGAGGCTTTAACCTGAAGTCCGGGCAACAGGAAATAGGAACTGGCAACTCCATATCCCATACTGCTCTCAGAATCCCGGAAGGAATCCGTACGTTGCGTACTGAGGCCGAAATCGTACTGCTTGCTCCCTTCAGCCGTAATGGCGTAGAACTTTCCGAATAGCGTGGTGCTCCATGCAGTGGAAGGATCGAATTTGTAGGCGAGTCCCGCGACATGTTTGACCAGAGATTTCGGAAAAAAATTCTCAACCCGTTCCGGATTTTCAGCATCAAATGTTTCCCGCGAAAAGGCCGAGAGCGAATAATTCAGCGCCACAGCGTGACCCTCAGAAAATGCGTAACCTGCATTCAACCTGCTGCTCAAATCCCTGTCATCGATAGTCAGGAATGTCCTGCGCAGTTCCCCGTTTTCCGAGCCGTGCGTGTATTCGGGTTCTCCCAACCAGTTATAGGTCACCCCCCGGAGCGTATCGATGACCTCGCTTTTGGTGATGTTGAAGGCGTTGTATAAGCTCAGGTCCAGGCCTTGGATGAAAATATCTCTTTTGCTGTACTTCAGGGCAGCAATCAGAGATTCGCTGTTGTTCACGATACCCCCATAGACACTGTTCATGGTGGCGCCGTGCTGTACTTCCTTTTCATCGGTGGCAGCCATGATGCTCAGCAAAAGTTGATCGGCATATTTCCGTTCCACCACGCCTGTTTCGATCCTGGCACTGGCGGACCGGTACCTGTCATGGAAGCGTTCCACCTCTGCGGTATCCACTATGGCATTCTCCCGGCTTATGGGCACCCAGACCTCATAATTGTTATCGGAGTAATTGTAGTTGATATTCCCACGGAAGGTAAAACCCGATTCTGCCTTTGTGTATGCGCCATTGGCCGAGACCCTGTGGGTATTAAAGGATCCCAGGGAATAGGAGGCATCCAGGAAATTGGCGCCCCGCTTCGTTATGATGTTGACCGCACCCCCGAGTGCATCTGTTCCCAGCCACACCGGTACCACTCCCTTATAGACCTCGATGCGCTCTATCGAATTGACAGAAATGCTGCTCAGGCCCAGGGCAGATCCGAAATGGTCCATCGGAATCCCGTCTATAAAGAATCTGACCTGATCTCCTGAGAATCCGTTCAGCGTAAAATTCGTGTCAGAACCAAGCCCTCCGTCTTCAAGAATTCGGACCCCGGGCACGCGGTCGAGCATCTGTTGGGCATCAGAGGTGCTATTATACAAGGCCTCAGCAGAAATCGCGCTGACCAGGTAGGCCTGTTGCCGGATAAGCGCGGTGGTGGATTTTCCCAGGAGGGTTACGCTTTCCAGGTCTTCGGTTTTTTCCTTCATCACAACATCGAGTTCCAGGTTCTGACCCGCACGCAGGCTGATCGTTTTCTCCTGGGACTCATATCCCAGATACCAAATCTGCAGGGTGTATTTGCTTGGTTCGATGTCTTCTATTTCAAAAAAGCCATTGACGTCTGTCATAACACCTTGTGAAGTGCCTTTGAGAAGCAGGGTCACTGCCGGCAAAGTTTCCCCGGAAGCAGATTTTACCGAGCCATATAGGCGAGCCCGGGAACTGTCCTGTGCGTACAGGCTTTGAATGATCAGAAAAAAGGTCGAGATGAAGAGAATAAAAGGTGAAAACCTCATATCAGAAGTCACTTGTTTTATTTAGACTCATTTAAAATAGAGGGCAAATATAACAGGTTTTTGAGAATTCCCCCTGCTAATCCTCATTTCTTTCTTCCCAAATTTCCGTTTCTACCGACATTAAGCCAAAAGGTTTCCATTTCTCCAGTTTTAGCGGTATTTTCGAATACTCACCAACATTATGAATCAGTACAAGAAGAATTCCTTGTCCCTTCCCAATGCGATAGCCATGGGAACCGGGGTCATGATCGGAGCGGGAATTTTTGCCCTGTTAGGCCAGGTTGCGGAACTATCTGGCAAGTATTTCGCCCTGTCCTTCGTCATCGGGGGTATCATTTCAGGTTTTAGTGCCTACTCCTACATCAAGATGGCCGACGCCTATCCTTCAGCAGGGGGAATAGCCATGTTTCTGGAAAAGGCTTACGGGAAAGGGGTCATAACAGCATTTGCCGCCTTGCTGATGGCCTTTTCCATGATTCTCAACGAGAGCCTGGTCGCCCGGACCTTTGGCACCTATACCATGCAGCTCTTCGACGGGAATACAGGTGGGATCTGGGTACCCGCTCTTGGGGTGGGGCTTCTGGTGGTGGCCTTTTTCATCAATATCCTCGGAAACGATGTCATCGGAAAAACCGCGATGACCACGGCCGCATTAAAGATCGGCGGGATTCTGATCTTCGCGGTCGGGGCGCTGTGGGCTGCAGATTTTGAAATAAGCGCTGCACTGCCCGGGGAGGCTCCCAAACAACGCGCACCACAATATATCGCCTCCCTTGCCTTATCTATTCTCGCTTACAAGGGCTTCACTACGATCACCAACAGTGGAAGTGAAATAGAAAAACCGCACAGGAACGTGGGAAGGGCCATAGTGCTCTCCCTTCTGATCTGTGGAATGGTTTATTTTTTAACGGCTCTGGCGGTAGGGGCCAATCTTTCCATAGCGGAAATCATTGCAGCAAAAGATTATGCTCTGGCAGAAGCCGCCCGGCCGCTCTTCGGAAATTTTGGATTATGGTTCACCGTTGGTATAGCCATCGTCGCCACCATTACAGGGATCATCTTCAGCGTATTTGCCGTTTCCAGAATGACCGCCATGCTGACCAACATGAAGCTCATTCCCCATTCTCATTTTGGAATGCCGGGGAAGGTTCAGCAGCATATGCTGGTGTACATTGTGGTGCTGTCTATACTGCTAACCGTTTTCCTGGACCTTACAGGGATAGCCGCCATGGGGGCCATTTTTTACCTGGTCATGGACATCATCATCCATGTGGGGGTACTGAAACATCTCAGGAGGGAAATCCGGGCCCATAGCGGCATTGTCATTTCGGCTATTGCGCTGGATTTCATCGTGCTTACGGGGTTTATATGGGTCAAAATCCGGACGGACCTCCGAACTATACTCATTTCGATGGCCATCATTGCAGTTACTCTGGTCGGAGAAAGGTTCTTTCTCAAAAGAAGAAAGGACTAGGCCATTCCCTGGTCAATTCTATAGCTGCCGAATAATCCTGCAGGGGTTTCCGGCGGCGAAAACATCAGCGGGAATATCCCTGGTAACCACACTTCCGGCACCGATTACGCTGCGGTCTCCTATCCTCACTCCAGGACAGATCACAGCACTTCCCCCAATCCAGACATCCCTTCCAATTGCGATTGGCCGGGCGAATTCGAGGCCTTTGGCCCTCTGCTCAAAATCCACCGGATGGGTTGCTGTATAGATCTGCACATTTGGTCCTATCAAGGTCTTGCTTCCAATCTCCACCTTCATCACATCGAGGACTACACAGTTGAAATTAAAAAACACCTCGTCCCCCAGGATCATATTGCTGCCATAGTCACAGTAAAATGGGGGCTGGATCCAGATTTTCTCCCCTGCAACCGGAAGGAGCTTTTTCAGGATCTCTTTTCTTTTTTCAGGCTGGTCCTCCCAGGAGGCATTGAGCTCCTGGAGCAGCAATCTCGTATTTTCCCGCTCCTTCACCAGCCGGCTGTCCAGAGGGTCATACAATTCCCCCGCTAGCATCTTCTCCCTTTCTGTCTTCATCGATTTTAGCCGCTATAAGTACCCGTGAAGTTACGAAATCACACGCTATTCGGTCTGGGTTGTGAAGGGCCTGCCCGAAAGTGTGATATAGATCACATCGATTTCTTATCATATGTCATTGCCCACGGCCCCGACATGCCCTTACATTTGCAGTGTAAAATAAATATTCATTTAAAACTAAAAAATATGGCAACTACGAACTGGACGATTGATCCAACCCACAGCGAAGTAACCTTTAAGGTAAAACACCTTATGATTTCCACCGTCACAGGAAGATTCAAGGTCTTTGAGGGAAAGACACAAACCGAAAGCGATGAATTCCAGTATGTTCAGAACATCGAGTTCAAGGCTGATGTCAAATCGATTGACACAAACAACGATCAACGGGACGAACACCTCAGATCAGAGGATTTCTTTGCGGCTGAGAAACATCCGGAAATGGTGTTCCAGGCCAAGAACTTCAATATAGACAATGACAAACTCCAGGGGGAGCTGACCATCAGAGACATTACCAAACCCGTCACCCTGGATGTCGAATTCGGTGGGGTCGTGGTCGATCCTTACGGACAGACAAAAGCCGGTCTTACCGTCAGTGGAAAAATCAGCCGAAAAGAATTCGGTCTGACATGGGATGCGGTCACCGAAGCCGGAAGTGTGGTAGTGAGCGACCAGGTAAGGCTTAATGCAGAGGTACAATTTGTAAAGCAGGGGTAGTCTAAAGACAGCCCAACTGAAGAAGCCTCAAAACCAAAAATGATGGTGCGGAAGACAATAGCGGTTATTGGAACAGTGGAAGGCGAAGCCTTAATCCTGCTGGAAGCCCTGGCCCGGCAAAAGCTTCGCCTGCTTGTCGTTTCAGGGCAACAGGAGGCAAATCTTCAGGCGAAGGAACACCTGGAGATGGCCGGGGGTGCAGCCGAGATTGAATTCATCAGCTGTGAAAGAGAGGGTTGCTGGGAGGCCGACATGATCATGGTCGCTCCCGCAGCAGAACTGACCCCTTCCCTGCTTGAGAAGATCCGGACTGTGGCTACCCAGAAGCCAGTCATCAGGATTTCAGAAGACAAAACGCAGTATGAAGAATCCCTGAAGGACCTGTTACCCCATGCAAGGGTGGTGGAACTTAAGGTTGACCCGCAGGCCAGGCAGATCTGTCTTTCGGGACAGGATCCTGACGCAAGTGCTGCGGTAAAAAGAATATTTGAAAACACAGGCTATGACATCAAAACGTAGAACAAAAATGGAGGTTAAAATCTGGTCCGATGTAAGGTGCCCATTCTGTTATATCGGCAAAAAAAGATTTGAGACAGCCCTAGAGCAATTCCCTAATCGGGACCAGGTGGAGGTCGTTTGGAAAAGCTTTCAACTGGATCCGTCCCTGAGGACGGACCCCCAGGCAAATACGCTGGACTACTTCGTAAGAACAAAAGGCGTAAGTCCAGCCCAGGCCCGGCAAATGTTTGCCGGTGCCACCGAGATGGCCAGGGAGGAAGGCTTGAACTTTGATCTGGAAAATGCGATTCCGGCAAATTCCTTTGACGCACATCGTCTTATTCAGCTGGCAAAGACAAAAAACCTCGGGAACGAGATTGAAGAGGCTTTGTTCCGGGCTCACTTCGAGGAAGGCAAGAACATCGACGATCCTGAAATCCTGGCTGCAGTGGCCAGGGAAGCAGGAATCGCGGACCAGGAGGTGCGATTTGTCCTGAACTCCGAAGCCTTTGCAGCGGAAGTACGTCAGGATGAACTGGAAGCCCGCAAGACTGGGGTACGGGGCGTGCCCTTCTTTGTCTTCGAGGACCGGTATGCCATCTCAGGAGCCCAACCTTCTGAGGCTTTCCTGGAAACCCTGGAGAAGGCCTGGGCGGAACACCAGAAGCAGCATCCGTCCCTTGAAATCTCAGGGGGAGATTCCTGCGCGGTGGATGGCAGCTGTGACTAATCCTGTAAAAGGATATTTCAAAACCAACAATTTCAAAACCAGTTTTTAATTTTTAATCAATAACTATAAGAATCATGAAACACGTATTTTCTTTAATTCTCGTCGCTTTTTTCAGTGCCACCGTATTTTCTCAAACCACATGGAAGGTCGATCCAGCACATACCCAGGTATCTTTTGGCATCACCCATATGGGCATTTCGGAGGTCGAAGGACGCTTTGACAAATTTGATGGCACCATAGTGGCTTCAGAGGAGGACTTCAGCGACGCCAAGTACGAAATGGTCATAGAGGTTCCTTCCATTAATACAGGGATCGAAATGAGGGACAATCACCTCAGAAATGTCGATTTCTTTGATGCGGAAAAGTATCCGCAAATGACCTTTAAAAGCACCTCTTCAGAAAAGGTGGGGGAGAATCGGTACAAGGTAACCGGAGACCTCAGCTTTCACGGCGTGACCAAACCAGTCACCCTTGATGTCTGGTATCGTGGGACCATTGAAAATCCTCAGAATGGGAACCTGATCTCAGGATTTGCCATCTCGGGAACCATAAAGCGTTCCGACTTCAATCTGGGTACCGGATTCCCGGAAGCTGCCCTGAGTGATGCGGTAACCATAGATGTCGACGGAGAATTCAAAAAGCAATAGAAAAAACCAATGAAGCTGCCGAAACACATTTTGGTTTTGGCAGCTACTTTTTAAAAACGGATATGGCGACAGGGGCATCCTTAAAGCGTTTAGCAGAGAACCTGCCACAGCAGGAGACTACCATGCCTGTGCTGTTTATTGGACACGGGTCTCCGATGAATGGGATCCTGGATAATGAATTCAGTGCCCGATGGAAATCCATGGCAACAGAAATTCCCGTCCCGAAAGCGGTACTTGTAGTCTCAGCTCACTGGATCACAAGGGGAACCAGGATCACCAGTATGGATTTTCCCAGGACCATACATGATTTCGGGGGCTTTCCGCGGGAGCTCTTTGAGGTTGATTACCCTGCTCCAGGTAGCCCCGCCTTGGCAAGAGAAACCATTGACCTTGTCAGGTCCATATCAATTGAAGAGGACCATGACTGGGGTCTGGATCACGGCACCTGGACCATTGTTCGCCATATGTTCCCAGAGGCTGACATTCCGGTGTTACAACTTAGCCTGGATCAGGCTAAATCTTCAAGGGACCATTTCGAAGTGGCCAGGGAACTGGGAGAACTCCGGAAAAAAGGCGTATTGATCATAGGAAGCGGAAACATGGTTCACAACTTGAGGATGCTGGCCTGGGACAAGCTAGAGGAACCAGGGTTCGGATATGATTGGACTTTGGAGATGAACCACCGGTTCAAAGCGCTTATTTCACGCGGTGATCCGGAACCTTTGATTCATTATGAATCCCTGGGGCCAGAGGGAAAATTGGCCATTCCAACTCCAGAACATTATCTCCCGCTGCTCTACAGCCTGGGTCTAAGGGAAAAGGAGGAATCGATTTCCTTTTTCAATGACAGGGCAGTAGCGGGCTCCTTAACGATGACTTCAGTAAAAATCGGATAAATTTATTAATAGATGAATAAAATGCAAGACACAAGTGTTACTTCAAATCAGGTTAGCCTTGCTGCCCTGATCTTAAGGCTCGGGGCGGGGTTCCTGATGCTCACCCATGGAATTCCCAAACTGGAGATGCTCCTGAATCCTGCGGAAGTTCAGTTTCCCGGGGTTCTTGGCCTTAGCCCTGCGCTCTCCCTTGGACTGGCCGTTTTTGCAGAAGTTTTCTGCTCCATTCTGATCATTGTGGGTCTTGGAACCAGGTTTGCGACCATTCCCCTGATCATTACCATGTTGATTGCTGTTTTCCTGATCCATGGCGGGGACCCTTTTGCCAGGCAGGAGATGGGATTGCTATATCTATTCCTGTATGTCCCACTTCTCATATTGGGCAGCGGCAAATATTCCCTTGACCAGGTCCTGAAAAGGCTCCGGCACCCGATTGCTGCCAAAGCCTAAAAAATCCAGCCCGCCTTGTGCGGGCTACTTTTTTAGAGACTGATCCCAATCCGGACTCTTCAAGAATAAAGCAGGAGTTTGAGGAGAAAGCTAGTCATGTTTTTTGGACAAAGGAACAGCCAGGAGCGGTACCTTGAGTTCATCTATAAGATCCTTTTTCTTGTTGGTGGTAAACAGGTCGTAGAGCAGGTTCCTTTTCTGATGACCTGCAACCACCAAATCGATATTGTGCTCCTCCACTTTTTTTCTGAGGGTTTCCGTGATACTCCCTGTGACCAGAAGTCCTTCTGCCGAAAGGCCATGTTCGCTGCGGATTTCCTCAGCGCAGCGGGCGATAAAGGCAGCTTCCTTTTTTCGCTCCTCTGCACGCTGGTCGTACACATACTGGGGTCCGGCCTCCCGGGCAAGATAATCATCCGGATCAGCAGGACTCACATGGATGATCCAGATTTTTCCATGGGTAAGTTTCGCGAGTCTGACAGCCTGGTCGATCAGCTGGTTGGCATGTTCAGGACGATCGATGGCGACAAGTATATTTTCCATAACTTTTCATTGAATGTCGCCTAAAGTTACAGAAAAATATGCGCATTCCCCCTCCCTCTTCCGTTAACGGACAAACGGATTCTGGTATTTCTCTAGATAATGGTCGCCTGCCCCATCTGGATGTTTTCATCGTTCCTGGTCCTGTCGCCGTCGGAGACAAGCATTTCGATGAAATCTCCTACTTTCTCCGTGGAGAAGAAATGTCCTTTTTGGCTCAGGTCCCGGGTGCATACTCCGGCTTCCAGGCTCGTTCCTACTGCACTTCTGACCATCCTGGCTTCCTTATTAAGTCCAAGATGTTCCAGAAGCATGGCTGCAGACAGGATAGAGGCTACGGGATTTGCAATACCTTTTCCGGCTGCTTCGGGGAAGGAACCATGAATGGGTTCAAAAAGCGAATTCCCATCCCCGATAGAAGCCGAGGCTAACAAACCAATACTCCCTCCTATGATACTCGCCTCATCCGAGAGAATATCCCCGAACATGTTCTCCGTGAGGATCACGTCGAACTGGGAGGGATTCAGGATCAGCTGCATGGCAGCATTATCGACAAAGAGAAAGTCCACCGTCACATCTGGATACTGATCGGCCATCGATCTGACGGTTTTTCTCCAGAGCCGGGAGGTCTCCAGGACATTGGCCTTATCCACGAGAGTAAGCTTTTTTCTCCTTTTCTGGGCCGCCTTAAAGGCGAGATGAGCAATGCGTTCTATTTCGCCTTTCGAATAGGTACAGATGTCGGTGGCCTGGGTGCCGTCCTCACTGAGGTTGTGTTCTCCGAAGTAGATGCCGCCTGTCAGTTCCCGGTAGATCACCAGGTCCGTTCCCAGAACGCGTTCCCTCCGTAACGGGGATCGGTCCAGGATCTGCTTATAAACCTTTAAGGGCCGGATGTTGGCAAAAAGACCCAATTCCTTTCTCAGCCTAAGGAGTCCCTGCTCAGGTCTTACCTTGGCGTCCGGGTCCTGATCGTATTTAGGATCCCCGATGGCTCCGAACAGAACCGCATCCGCATTCCGGCACAGCTCCAGGGTGGCCTCCGGCAAAGGAGTGCCGTGTAAATCTATTGCCCCTGCACCAACACTGGCTTCTTCAAAGAGAAAATCATGGTCAAAGGCCTCTGCCAATGCCTTCAAAACCTTGACCGACTGAGCGGTTATTTCGGGGCCGATGCCATCTCCAGGCAACACTGCTATCTTGACTTTCATTACTGCAATTGTTTTTGTTCAAATTTCTGTATCTCTTCCATCTTGCTGAGCAGATAATCGATGTCGTCGAATCCGTTAAGCATACATGTTTTCTTATAAGGATCTATCTCAAATCCCTCCACGGTTCCCTTTCTGGGAACCCTCAGGGTCTGTTTCTCGAGATCCACCTCTATTCTTTCGTCTGGATTGCTGTTCACTATTCGAAACAGTTCCTTGAGAAAACCTGGACTCACCTGTATGGGAAGCAGTCCGTTATTCAAGGCGTTTCCTTTGAAAATGTCTGCGAAGTAACTCGAGATCACCACCCTGAATCCATAAGCGTGCAAGGCCCAGGCCGCATGTTCCCGGCTTGACCCACATCCAAAATTATTACCGGCCACCAGTATGGATCCGGTATAGCGAGGGTCGTTCAGGACAAAATCCGGGTCCGGATTGCCTTCCTTATCGAACCTCCAGTCCCGGAAAAGATTGTCTCCGAAACCAGCCTTGTCGGTGGCCTTTAGAAATCGGGCCGGTATGATCTGATCGGTATCCACATTCTCCACCTCCAGAGGGACAGCCGTATCGATAAAACGTGTAAATTTCTCCATCCTAATTCATTGTCGTATGATCCACTAGTTTTCCGGCTATCGCTGCGGCGGCAGCAGTAAGGGGGCTGGCAAGGATGGTCCTTGCTCCGGGACCCTGACGGCCTTCGAAATTCCGATTACTTGTGGATACGCAGTACTCCCCGGCCGGAATTTTATCATCATTCATCGCCAGACATGCCGAACATCCCGGTTGCCTGAGCCGGAATCCGGCCTCCTCAAAAATTTCCTTAAGTCCTTCTGCCTGAATCTGCTCGGCGACCTGGCGCGATCCCGGAACGATCAGTGCATGCACATTGTCGGCCTTTCTTTTTCCCTTGATATAGGAAGCAGCCACTCTGAAATCCTCGATCCTGGAGTTTGTACAGCTTCCGATAAAGATGTAGTTCACCTGTTTGTCCAGCAGGCTTTCTCCTGCAGTGAAGCCCATATATTTCAAAGCTTTGGAGTCGCTGATGCCCGTATTGGAGGGCACCTTTTCCGAGAGCTTGATCCCCATTCCGGGGTTCGTCCCGTAGGTGATCATAGGTTCAATCTCTGCGGCATCGAAGAAATACTCCTTATCAAAAATGGCATCGGGATCAGTCTTCAAGGATTCCCAGTGCTCCCTCATTTTTTCAAAATCTTCTCCCTGCGGAGCGAACTTTCTGCCTCTGACATAATCATAAGTCACCTCGTCGGGAGCGATCAGTCCTCCCCTGGCTCCCATTTCTATGCTCATGTTGCAGACGGTCATTCTGCCTTCCATCGACATTTCTTCGAAGACATTTCCGGCGTATTCGCAAAAATACCCGGTTCCGGCATTGGTGCCGAGTCGGCTGATCAGGTATAGGATGACATCTTTTGGAAGAACGCCCTTTCTGAGCTTGCCGTTAACCGAAACCCGAAGCTTCCGGGGTTTCTGGACCAGAAGCGTCTGGCTCGCAAATACCTGGGCCACCTGACTGGTACCTATGCCGAAGGCTATGGTACCGAAAGCTCCATGGGTGGAGGTATGGCTGTCTCCGCAAACAATTGTCATTCCCGGCCGGGTGATCCCCAGTTCAGGAGCCATAACGTGAACAATCCCGTTATAAGGATGTCCCAGACCGTACAGTTCGATTCCATTGGCTTCACAGTTGGCCGATAACTCCGCGAGCTGTTTACGAGATAGCAGGTCCCTCACCGGCAGATGCTGGTTTTCGGTCGGTGTGTTGTGATCTGCCGTGGCAATGGTTTTGTCGGGCCGGGAGACGGGAATATTCCGCTCCTTAAGTTCATTAAACGCCTGAGGACTTGTAACCTCGTGGATCAGATGCTTATCGATGTAAAGTATGTCCGGTCCATCAGGGATCGACTCCACAACGTGGGAATCCCATATCTTCTCAAACAGTGTTTTTCCCATTATGCGGAAACCCTTTTTTTTCTGGAAAGCTCCATGATCTGGTGAATATCCTCGTCCACTACCTGCTTTCGCGCATCGGCAAAGTCAAGGAAAGCGGTGTATACCCCGTCAAGTTCCAGTTTTGTCAGTTCATAACCCATTTTTTTGGCTTTGTAGGCCAGGGCAGCCCGGCCGCTTCGGGCCGTCAAGATAATAGCGGACTCGGTCACGCCGACATCAGCCGGATTGATGATCTCATAGGTCTCCCTGTTCTTGATCACCCCATCCTGATGAATTCCAGAGCTGTGGGCAAAGGCGTTATCCCCTACAATGGCCTTGTTCGGCTGGACATACATGCCCATTTCGCGGGAAACCATTCTGCTTGTGTCGTATAACAATTGAGCCTGCACGTCGGTGTACAGGTTCATATCCGGGTGCTGGCGAAGAATCATGACGATCTCCTCGAGGGAAGTATTCCCGGCCCGTTCTCCGATCCCGTTCACCGTGCACTCCACCTGCCTTGCTCCGTTGGCCACCGCGGCCACGGAATTGGCGGTTGCCAGTCCCAGGTCATTATGGCAGTGGCAGGAAATCCGAACGTTTTCTATTCCTTTCACGTGATCCTTGAGATATTTGATCTTCTTTCCGTATTCTTCAGGAAGACAATATCCTGTTGTGTCCGGTATATTAAGGACAGTCGCACCGGCCTTTACCACTGCAGTACATACCCGGGCGAGGAATTCATTGTCGGTTCGGCCGGCGTCCTCTGCATAGAATTCCACGTCATCGACAAACTTACGGGCATAGGATACTGCCTCGATGGCCCGCTCAATGATGCCCTCCCTGGTGGAATTGAATTTGTATCGAATATGAGAGTCCGAAGTCCCTATCCCGGTATGTATCCTGGGTCTGGCTGCAGGCCGAAGCGCCTCTGCTGCTACTTCGATGTCCTTTCTGACAGCGCGTGTCAGGCCACAAACCGCGGCATTCTTTACCAGTTTCGAGATTTCGTTTACACTTTTAAAATCGCCGGGGCTGGAAACGGGGAATCCCGCCTCTATAACATCCACTCCCATCTGATCGAGCCTTTCGGCGATCCGGAGCTTCTGTGCGGTATTGAGTTTGCATCCCGGGACCTGCTCCCCATCGCGTAAGGTGGTATCAAAAATTTCTACCTTTTCTCTTTCCATATGCGGTCAATTTTGCTTTATCTTCCCCTAAAATTACTGGATACAGATGGCAGGACCTATGGATCGGCTGCCACCTCTACGATATCTAAAAAAAGATTCTGAACCATAATTCATTGAAAATCAATTATTTTAAGACCCCAATTTTACAATGACTAATGAACTGACGGACAATCTTTTTTCATTGATCAAATCGCTATCTCCTTCCGAGAAGAGACAATTTTCCCTCTATGCGGGAAGGATCGGGGAAAGCAGCGACAGGAAATTCCTCAACCTGTTCCGAACCATGTCCAAGCTCAAAAAGTACGATGAGCAACTCGTTCTGAAAAAAACCAACATCTCAAAACAGCAGCTCTCAAACGTGAAGGCGCACCTGTACCGCCAGATCCTGATCAGCCTAAGACTGAACCCCTCTCAGCAGAATGTCTCTATCCAGATCAGGGAGCAGCTTGATTTCGTCGTTATTCTGTACCGAAAAGGGCTCTACAATCAAAGCCTGAAACTTCTGGACCGCGCCAAAAACATCGCGCTGTACTACGAAGAGAAGAACATGGCCTACGAGATTCTGGAATGGGAGAAGATCATCGAGTCCCAGTATATCACCAGGAGTATTGAGAATCGGGCGGAGCAGCTGATCGAACAGTCCAGGGAGCTATCCAGGCTGAACCTGATATCGGACCGGCTTTCCAATCTTTCCCTCCACTTTTATGGCATCTTCCTCAAGACCGGCCATGCCAGAACGGCCGAGGAAGCGCTTCAGGTACAGCAGGATTTCCAGAAGGGAATGCCCTCCTTCGATTACGCCTCCCTTGGGTTTCGGGAAAAGCTCTGGTTGTTCAAAGCCTCGCTGTGGTACTCATTCATCACCCAGAACTTCCTTTCCTGTTATCGGTATTCCAGAAAATGGATTGAACTATTCGACCAGTACCCCCACTTGATCTCCATTCACCCCGTGTCCTACCTCAAGGGACACCATTACCTGCTCGAATCGCTGTTTTTCCTGGTACACACCTCCCAATTTGAAAAAGTGCTGGGCGAGTTGGAACGTAACCTCAAGGAAGCCAAAATTCCCGATGATGACAATATCGCGGCACTGGCTTTCCTCTACCTGTATTCCAACAAGCTCAATCTGAGGTTCATGAAGGGAGAATTCGCAGGGGGGCAGCCCCTGGTGGACAAGATCGAGAAAAAGATCAGGAAATTCAAGGGCAGGCTGGATGAGCATCATATCATGATCTTCTACTATAAGATAGGCTGCCTGTATTTCGGGGATGCGGACTACAAGAATTGCATTTCCTTTCTCGGAAAGATCATTGCCAATAAATCCCTCGAGGCCAGGGAAGATCTGATGTGTTTTGCACGTATCCTGAACCTGATCGCACATTATGAAGCGGGATTGGATTATCACCTGGAACGGTTGATCCGCTCCACCTATAAGTTTCTGATAAAGATGAATGACCTGCACAAGGTCCAGATTGAAATCATCAAGTTCCTCAGAAATCTGCCCAACATTTCTCCCCTGGAGATCAAGACGGAATTCAGGAGACTGTATGATACCCTGAAGCAGTACGAAAATCATCCCTATGAGCGGAGGGCCTTTCTTTACCTGGATATCCTTTCGTGGCTCGAAAGCAAGATCGAAGAACGACCCATCGCGGAAGTCATTCAGGGGAAGCTGGAAAATACCACACGTGCCCATTAGGCTGATCAAGGAACCTAAGTTTCCCAGGAGAATACGCTTCACCTGCCTTCAGATGCCGTAATCCCGACCCATGTAATCTTCTGGTATACAAGCCACTACCCCGATAATCTACCTGCTGAAAATAATCTGAAGCCCAGGCTCCCGGCCATGAAGTTACCCGAAGGATTTACTTTCGGGAAAAAAGAGGAAAAAGAGGGAATGAGCAACAGATACAGCAAAATTCTAACACAAAGTGATTCTCAACCCGCCGCTCAGGCGATGTTACACGCAATAGGTCTTACCAAGGAAGACTTCCGTAAGCCTTTTGTCGGAATTGCCAGTACCGGATACGAGGGCAATCCCTGTAACATGCATCTCAACGACCTGGCGAAACTGGCCAAGAAGGGCTGTAACGATAGCGAGCTGGTGGGGCTGATCTTCAATACCATCGGGGTGAGTGACGGAATATCGATGGGAACTCCCGGGATGCGATACTCCCTCCCGTCGCGAGATCTCATCGCAGATTCCATCGAGGCAGTCATCCATGCCATGTCTTATGACGGTTTGATCACTGTGGTCGGTTGTGATAAAAACATGCCGGGCGCCCTGATGGCGATGCTTCGAATAAACCGACCGGCTATCCTGGTCTACGGGGGTACCATAGCTTCCGGATGTCATCAGGGACAGAAGCTCGATGTGGTCTCTGCCTTTGAAGCCTGGGGACAGAAAGTCGCCGGGGACATCAATGCCCAGACCTACGACAGCATAATCGAAAAAGCCTGTCCCGGCGCCGGGGCATGTGGTGGGATGTATACGGCCAATACCATGGCCTCTGCGATAGAAGCCCTGGGGATGTCGCTGCCCTACAATTCCTCGAATCCTGCTGTTGGCCCGGAAAAATTACGGGAAAGTGAGGAGGCAGGAAGAAGCATGAAGCTATTGGTATCCAAAAATATCAAGCCACGGGATATCGTCACCAGGAAGGCTATGGAAAATGCGGTAAGACTCATTACCGTACTGGGAGGTTCCACCAATGCGGTGCTCCACTTTCTGGCCATTGCTAAAGCCGCCGAAGTCGATTTCGATCTGGCCGATTTTGAAAGGATCTGTGAATCCACACCGGTACTGGCTGATCTCAAACCCAGTGGAAAATACGCCATGGAGGATGTCAACCGGATCGGAGGCATTCCCGCGGTTTTAAAATACATGCTCAGGAACGGGATGCTCCATGGAGACTGCCTGACCGTTACCGGGAAGACCCTGGAGGAAAATCTCAGCCAGGTTCCAGAACTCGAGCCCTCTCAGGATGTCATCCGCAGTCTGGAGGAGCCCCTGAAACCCAGCGGTCATATCAGGATCCTTCGCGGCAATCTCGCAGAAGGAGGTTCGGTAGCCAAGATCACGGGGAAGGAAGGACTCCACTTCAGGGGAAAGGCCAGGGTCTTTGACAGCGAATATGAAGCCAATGACGGAATCTCCAGCGGAAAGGTTCAGCGGGGAGATGTGGTGGTCATCCGCTACGAAGGTCCCAAAGGGGGCCCCGGTATGCCTGAAATGCTCAAACCCACAGCTGCCATCATGGGTGCCCGTCTGGGCAAGGAGGTCGCACTGATCACCGATGGCAGATTTTCCGGAGGAACCCATGGGTTCGTGGTCGGACATATCACCCCGGAGGCTCAGGAAGGAGGACTGCTCGCCCTGGTCCGGGACGGAGATGAGATCACCATTGATGCAGAGCAAAACACCATTGAGGTGGCCCTGCAACCGGAGGAGATCGAGCAGCGCAGGAAATCCTGGAAAGCCCCGGACCCGAAATTCAACCGAGGAGTGCTATACAAATACGCCCGAACTGTGGCCTCGGCCTCAGAGGGGTGCGTTACAGATGAATTTAAATAAGAGAGATATGAAGATGAAATCAGCTTTGTATGAAACCGTTCCCACGGTAGACACAACAGTGGTCTCCGGTGCGGAAGCTGTGATTAGGTGCCTGTTGGCAGAAGGGGTGGAGACCATTTACGGTTATCCCGGAGGAGCCATTATGCCAGTATATGACGAGCTCTATAAATTCAGCGATCAGCTGCAGCATGTTCTGACACGTCATGAACAGGCCGCTACACATGCCGCACAGGGCTACGCCAGGGCTACAGGAAAGGTCGGAGTTGCCATGGCAACATCAGGTCCGGGTGCTACCAATCTGATCACCGGAATTGCCGATGCCCATATTGACTCCACCCCCATGGTATGCATAACAGGCCAGGTCAGCTCCACCCTTCTGGGCAGCGATGCCTTTCAGGAGATCGATATCGTCGCTATCTCAACTCCTATCACCAAGTGGAATTATCAAATCACCAAGGCTTCTGAAATTCCGGAGGTCCTTGCAAAGGCGTTCTACATCGCACGATCCGGAAGGCCGGGGCCTGTCCTGATCGATATCACCAAGGATGCGCAGTTCGCTTCCCTGGAGTACAACTATACGAAATGCAAAGGCATCAGGAGCTATAAGCCCCTTCCGGAAGTTAATCTTCTAGAGGTGGAAAGAGCCGCAGCAGCTATCAACCAGGCCAAGAAACCGCTGATCGTGTTCGGTCAGGGGGTCATCCTGGGAGGTGCGGAATCGCTCCTTCAGCAGGTCATAGAAAAAACAGGGATCCCGGCAGCCTGGACCATTCTCGGCCTCTCCGCCCTGCCGTCGGACCATCCCCTGAACGTGGGCATGGTCGGCATGCACGGAAATTACGCTCCTAATGTTTTGACCAACGAATGCGACGTGCTGATCGCCATCGGAATGCGCTTTGATGACCGGGTGACCGGAAATCTGGATTCCTATGCGAAACAGGCCAGGATCATTCATTTCGAAATCGATCCCGCTGAAGTGAACAAAAACGTCAAGGCAGATCTCCCGGTTCTGGGAGACGTCCGGCAGACCCTTCAACTGCTTCTGGAGTTGCTGAAACCCGCTCGGCACGAGACCTGGCACAAAAGGTTCAAAGAAATGTATGCCACCGAATATGAAAGCGTGATCCGCCATCACCTGGAGCCAAAAGGATCAGGAATCAAAATGGGAGAGGTCATCGAGGCAATCAACCTCTGCTCTGAGGGAAATGCCATCGTGGTCTCCGATGTCGGCCAGCATCAGATGGCAGCCTGCAGATATTCCAAATTCAGTTCCTCCCGGAGTAAAATCACCTCCGGAGGTCTGGGTACGATGGGCTTTGCCCTTCCTGCCGCCATCGGCGCAAAAATGGGATGCCCGGAAAGGGAGGTGGTTGCAGTAATCGGAGACGGGGGATTCCAGATGAATATTCAGGAACTGGGAACGATCTTCCAGTCCAAGGTACCCGTGAAGATCGTCGTGCTCAATAACAGCTTCCTGGGAATGGTCCGGCAGTGGCAGCAGATGTTCTTCGAAAAACGTTATGCCTCCACAGAAATGGTCAATCCCGATTTTCCAGGAGTAGCCAGTGCCTATGGCATCCGGTCCCGAAAAGTAACGGAGCGATCAGCGCTGCAGGCTGCAGTACTGGAAATGTTCGACTCCGAGGAGTCCTTTTTCCTGGAGGTAGCGGTAGAACAGGAAGAGAATATCTTCCCGATGATACCCACAGGAGCATCTGTATCAGAAATAAGACTAGCGTGATGGAGAAGAAGAATTATACCGTTTCCGTCTATACGGAAAACAATATTGGCCTCTTAAGCCGGATCTCCGCGATCTTCCTTAAGCGGCACATCAATATAGAAAGCATTACGGCCTCGAGCAGCGAGGTCAAGGAGGTGATGCGACTGGTGGTGGTCGTTCGTACAACAGAGGAACAGATCCGCAAAATCGTGGGACAAATCGAAAAGCAGATCGAGGTAATCAAAGCCTTTTACAACACGGATGAGGAACTGATCTTCCAGGAAACCGCCTTGTACAAACTGAGGTCCTCTCATTTTGTTGAGGATTTCAGCATACAGGATTTCCTCAAGGAAACCAATGCCAGGATCGTAAGTGTGTCTCCGGAATATTTTGTCGTCGAAAAGACGGGAAAGAGACACGAAACCGAAAGCCTTTACAACAAGCTAAAACCATACGGACTCATGCAATTCATACGGTCGGGCACCATCGCGGTCTCCCGAAATGAAATGCCTGTCTCCCATCTATTGGAAAAATTCAACACTACAAACCTTAACTCATGACAAATTACTTTAACAGCTTATCACGGAATGAACAACTTGCACAACTCGGAACCTGCAGGTTGATGGGAAGCGATGAATTCGAAAACGGAGTGGCTGCGTTAAAAGGAAAGAAGATCGTCATCGTCGGATGTGGCTCCCAGGGACTCAACCAGGGACTCAACATGCGTGACAGTGGCCTGGATATTTCATTTGCATTGCGCCAGGGCGCTATTGATGAACGCCGGGCCTCTTACAGGAATGCAGTGGACAATGGTTTCCCTGTGGACTCCTTTGAGAACCTGATCCCCCAGGCGGACCTGGTGATCAACCTGACCCCTGACAAGCAGCATTCCCCTGTGATCCGAAAAGTACTCCCCCTGATGAAAAAGGATGCATTCCTGTCCTATTCCCATGGATTCAATATCGTAGAGGAAGGCATGGACATCAGAAAGGATATCACCGTCATCATGGTGGCCCCAAAATGTCCGGGAACGGAAGTCAGGGAGGAATACAAACGCGGATTCGGGGTGCCCACTTTGATTGCAGTCCATCCCGAAAACGATCCCCAGGGATTGGGTCTGGAATGGGCCAAGGCCTATGCCTATGCTACAGGTGGACACCGTGCCGGAGTGTTGGAATCCTCCTTTGTCGCAGAGGTAAAATCCGACCTGATGGGGGAACAAACCATTCTTTGTGGCGTGCTTCAGACCGGAAGCATCCTGAGCTTTGACAAAATGGTAGCCGAAGGCATAGAACCGGAATACGCAGCAAAACTGATCCAATACGGTTGGGAAACGATCACCGAAGCCCTTAAACATGGCGGAATCACACTGATGATGGATCGGCTTTCAGATCCTGCCAAGGTAAAAGCCTACCGGATTGCCGAGGAGCTAAAGGCCAAGATGCGTCCGCTCTTCAGAAAGCATATGGACGACATCATGACCGGAGCTTTTAGCGAAAGAATGATGGAAGACTGGAGGAATAATGATAAGGAGCTCCTGGAATGGCGGGCTGAGACCGGAAAAACTGCCTTTGAGAAAACAACTGCAACCGATCAGAAGATTACGGAGCAGGAGTATTTCGATAAGGGGGTCCTGCTGGTGGCTTTTGTAAAGTCAGGAGTGGAACTAGCCTTCGAGACCATGGTTGAAGCAGGAATAATTGAGGAATCTGCGTATTACGAGTCTCTTCACGAGGTCCCGCTGATCGCCAATACTATTGCTCGTAAGAAACTTTACGAGATGAACAGGATCATCTCCGATACCGCAGAATACGGTTGCTATCTGTTCGACCATTCCTGTAAGCCCCTGCTCAGGGATTATGTCAAAGGTTTGGAGCCAGAGGTGATCGGCCGGGTTTATCAGGCTCCTCAGCTGGGAGCGGATGACCAGGTGCTGGTTAAGATAAATAGAAGCATACAGGAACATCCAGTCGAAAAGATAGGGGCTACCCTCAGAAAGGCAATGACCTCCATGAAAAAACTGGCAGGATAATGGAAGTCGAAGCAAAGGACAGAACGTACAGACCCTCCCTTGCAGCGGTAAGAAAGGCTTCTGAACGTATATCCCCTGTCTCTCGTGTCACCCCGCTGACCCGTTCGGAGACCTATAGCAGTCTCTACGGCGCAAATGTGCTCTTTAAAAGGGAGGACCTGCAGCAGGTGCGTTCTTATAAGATCCGTGGGGCTTTTAACAAGATCTCAGCACTCTCTCCTGAGCAACTCAGGGGAGGTGTTGTTTGTGCAAGTGCCGGAAACCATGCCCAGGGGGTGGCCTTTGCCTGCAATACGCTCAAAACAAAGGCGGTGATCTATATGCCGGTGACCACCCCAAGACAAAAGGTGGAACAGACCAGGATGTTCGGTGGGAAATGGACTGAGGTGGTATTACACGGGGATTCCTTCGATGAATCCTATAAGGAAGCTGTTCTGCACGGACAGCTCCACAACCTGATCTTCATCCATCCTTTTGATGATGAAGAAATCATTGAGGGACAGGCGACAATTGCCCTGGAGATCCTTGAGCAGGCTCAGGAACCAATTGATTACCTGTTCGCCCCCCTGGGCGGTGGAGGCTTACTGGCAGGGGTATCTTCGGTATTCAAACAGCTGTCACCCCGGACAAAAATCATCGGAGTGGAGCCCGAGGGAGCACCCTCCATGACCGCAGCCTTGCGAAAGGGCAAAGTGGTTACACTTGATCATATCGAAAAGTTCATCGACGGGGCCTCGGTTCAGCGGGTAGGATCCCGAAATTTTCAGTTGTGCAAAGCCAATCTCGACCGGATGATTACCGTCCCGGAAGGAAAGGTGTGCCAGACGATGCTTGACCTTTACAATCAGGAAGCCATTATTGCTGAACCTGCCGGAGCTCTGGCGCTGTCAGGCCTGGACGAGTTCAAGGATGAACTACGGAACCAGAACGTTGCCTGTATTATCAGCGGGGGGAACAATGATATTACCCGGACTGCCGAGATCCAGGAGCGGGCCCTGTTGTATCGCGGCTTGAAGCATTACTTCATCATCCGGTTCCCTCAGCGGGCGGGAGCCCTTAAGGAGTTCGTCGCACAGGTGTTAGGCCCTGATGATGATATCGTACATTTCGAGTACTCCAAGAAACATCACCGTGAGAACGGTCCTGCAGTGGTAGGTATTGAGCTCAGGGAACAAACGGATTTTGATCCCCTGGTGAAGCGTATGAAGGACCGGAACTTTTTCGGGCAATACCTCAATAACAGCCCGGACCTCTTTCAGTACCTGGTGTGATTGGTAGCGATTGCGCCAGGTATCCTCCTGCCATTCAGCCCTTTTTCAAACCTAAGGGTAAATGATTGGTACTTACCACAAGACAGGCAAGATTTTAGGACGCGGTACGCAGCACTCGTGGTCCAACCCCCGCTTAAATAAAAAATCACCTTTGGTAGAACCCGCCGAAACCCGGCGTCTACCTTGGAACTCTGAATAATTCTCAGTTTCAGTAACATTTTGTGACCTGATGGATTCCTCTGTGGCCCGTTTCTAATCCGGCCCAAAAAAGCATCCCTGGCTGCGTATGCTCCCATTTACCAATCGACATCTATAACAACGGTACGCGAATTAAAAATCCTTCTGAGGTCTTTTTCATAGGATCGGAATGGCCAGAATCCAGAACTTTCCTGCCTAAAATCCCTTAATGAGGGATCACCTGCTGAAGACTAAATCAGACTGTGCCGGAGACATTTTTGTGGAATTCCACCTGGGTTTCCCTTCTCCTTTATCCAAGGCCTTTTTTGCCAGTCCATACCACTAGAAGCTGGACCAAAATTCCCTTTATTTCAGATTTCAGCCTGCTCAACACAAATTTACATGTATCCGTCACTTTCCCAGTGGGTTAGAGGCGAATATCACCTACATTTAAATCATCAATTCAATCAAAAATCACAAAATATGAAAACGCTTATCCTTACAATGTCTGCAATTCTGGTTGCCCAAATCAATTCCTTTAGTGGGGGAACAACCGATCCTGAAATTCTGATTCCTGAAAATGAAACCGAAATTTTTACGGAAGATCCGGTAGCTTACATCTCTGAAAATTTCCACATCAAAGACTATGAAGCTTTTACCGAGGCCGAAAAAGGTTCTCAATTCATTGTCACCTTCAAGTGTGCAAAAGGGCAACTGACAGCGACCTATGACAACCTGGGAAATCTGAAGAGCACACGCCAGAGATTCAAGAACATTACCATCCCTAATGAAATCATGGCGGAAATTTACCGCGAACATCAGGGCTGGGAGGTCAGGGAGGTAAAATACAGGGCCTCGGGAAAAGGCACATCGACCCAATGGGCCCGGTATATTATCACCCTGGGTAAAGGAGGAGAAGAGAGAACTTTCAAAAAAACCTTACGGTTCGAAGAGGCCTGACAGCCTCAAGAGTACCTGGTCAATCAGAGATAATTTCTAGACTCCTTCCGTTGATCATAGAGCCACCTTTCCGAGAGGTGGCTCTACTTTTTATTCCGGTTCACGAACCTGTAATGATCCATTAGCAGCCCCAACAGGGTTTTCCGAAGCCATATATCCATACTGTCTGATATTTAGTATTTTTATGAAGTTTAATCCGGAAAACATGACTACAAAGGAGATACTTGATCGGCTACGGGAGCTTGGCGATGAGAAAGTGGTAGCTAGGAACAGGCGACACGGTGCTGGAAATAACCAGTATGGCGTTAAACTTGGAGATATCAGAAAACTGGGGAAGAAAATCGGGAAGGATCATCACCTGGCTCTGGAATTATGGAAGACAGGGAACATGGAAGCCCGTCTACTTTCCATATTGATAGCTGAACCCGCCCGCCTCTCTCCTTCTGAACTGGACCGCATGGTCAAATCCCTCCAGGTTCCGCAGGTAGCCGACTGGTTCAATGCCTACATCCTGAAAGACCATCCCGCCCGGGAATCGCTGAGGGAGAAATGGATGGATTCCTCCAATGTATATGCCGCAAGATCCGGCTGGAGCCTTACGGCAAACCAGGTTTCAAAAGAAAACGAACTGGATTTCAATCGTCTTTTAAAACGGATCGAAACTGAGATGCCCGTAGCTCCCGCGGAGGTGCAATGGACGATGAATGCGACCCTTGCCCAGATCGGGATACATGCTCAGGAGCACCGGGACCGGGCGTTGGAAATCGGGGAGCGACTCGGGATCTACAGGGACTATCCTGTATCCCGGGGGTGTACTTCCCCATTTGCTCCGATCTGGATCAAAGAGATGGTACGCAGGCAGAAAGATTAAACCAGCAACCAAGCTTTAGCAAATATCTTATACCATGGGAACACCAGAAAACCTGGAAAAACAACAGCGAGAGGAACTGATCAATATCTTAAAAAACCGTTTCGAGCGACATTCACATCGCCACAAGGCCCTAAGCTGGGAGGAGGTGGCCGGGAAACTTGAATCCCGGAGCGGAGAGCGGACCCTATGGTCGCTCTGGCAGATGGAAGAATCAGGAGGGGAACCCGATGTCATTGGCCGCGATGAGAAAACCGGCCAAATCATCTTCTGTGACTGCGCCACGGAAAGCCCCTCTGGACGTAGAAGTGTTTGTTATGATCTTGAGGGACTGGAATCCAGGAAAGCGAATAAGCCTGAAAACAATGCGATTGATATGGCCAGGGCAATGGGTGTGGATCTGCTTACTGAAGAAGAGTATCATCGCCTTCAATTGCTCGAAAGATTTGATACCAAGACTTCCAGTTGGCTGCAGACACCTGAAGAGGTGAGAGCCCTTGGAGGAGCCATTTTCGGAGACCGCCGGTATGACCGCGTTTTTATCTACCATAATGGGGCACAATCCTATTACGCGGCCCGGGGTTTCCGAGCCGCTGTAAGATTATAACAAGTCCAGGATTTGCCTGCGGACGACACGGTCCGTGGCTAGTTCCGCTCCTCAACGGGCTGTTTTTCCCGAAAAGACAAAATTTTTCAGGAAACTTGTTAATGATTTCCTAAAAATAATTATTTTGCCCTCATCAAAACCAGAGTTAGTAGTCAAATCATCCCTACCCGTATTGGCTGCTTTTTCCGATCCTTCCGGGGATCATCTAATGCCCAAATCAATTTGAACGCAAAATTTATTGGCCTGCTTCTGATCAGCCTGATGCTGAACAGTTACCTACACAGCCAGGTGCTTAGCCATGATACCAGGATCAGTGTCGACAAAAAAGGAAGGAAAAGAACGGAGAAAAGGCTTTTGATCCAGATCAATGGAAAGCACGAGGAATGGCTGTCCGAGATCGAGATCAGGCATAGCCCTCAACAGGATCTTTCATTCGATTATGCGCAAATTCTCGATATGGAAGGGAATGTTCTTAGAAAGGTTAGAAAACGCGACCTCACTACACGGAGCCTTAGAACTGAACAGGCATTCTATATGGATGACCTGGTCACTGAAGTCGATCTTTACTGGCATCAGTATCCATACCAGATTGAATACGCCTACACCATCGAGGAGGAAGAATTCATATTCCTGTCCTGGTGGTCCCCTGTTTTTCATCCTGCGATCCCCACGGAGCAGGCCTCTCTTCAAATTGATATTCCCGCTGATTATGCCGTCAATATATCAGAGCAGGGCAAGATGACAAAAGAGAAGTCAGAAATAGAAGGGAGGATCATTTACAACTGGCAAGCATCCTCAGAAAAGATGGAAGAGGCGGAACTGTTTTCACCACCAGTTCATGAATACTTACCGCAGGTCTCTGTAGTACCCGAGCATTTCAAGTATGGTGTTGAAGGTAATTCAAACTCCTGGAAATCCTTGGGAAAGTGGTTCGATCTATTGAATGAAGGAACCGCTGTACTTCCATTGAATGATACCTGGACTCTTAAAAAAATGGTAGCAGAGGCGGTGGATAAAAAAGACACCATAAGAAAACTTTACCATTACCTTCAGGACAATACCCGATATATCAATGTTGCCATTGATGTAGGGGGCTTGAAAAGTTATCCAGCCACTTATGTCCTGAAAAACCAGTATGGAGACTGTAAGGCCCTTACCACCTATATGAAAGCGATGCTCCATAGCGTGGGGATAGACTCCTACTACACCGTCATCAATGGAGGCAGTAACGAAGAAAGGGTCATCAGGGACTTCCCCAGCCAGCAGTTCAACCATGTAATCCTCGCTGTACCCCTGGAAAAAGATACCCTCTGGCTCGAGAATACATCGAATTCGGTGCCCTTCGGCTATCTCGGAACCTTCACACAGGACCGATACGGCATGGCAGTTGCCGGCTCCTCCAGCAAACTTGTCAAAACTCCCGGACTTTTGGCTTCAGACGTTCTGGTTGAACGGGAACATCAATTCTCTTCCAATGGAAACACCTGGAGCAGCAAAAGCACCCTCAAGCTCCGAAGCAGGAGGTTCGAAGCCTTCAGGCATTATTATAAAAACCAAGATCAGGAGCAACTGGAACAGCTTATCACCGAAAGTGTGGGGTTAAAAGGATTTGAGGTGGAGTCCTGGCAGGTCCGGGATTTCCACCGGGATAGTTCCTTTGTGGAGATCCTGGCCCAGGGTCCTGTCGAAAATCCAGTCAGGGCAATCGCCCAGTGGCAAGTCATTACGCCGCTTCAGATCTCCATTCCTGAATTCGAACAGCCGGCCGATCGGAACCTGGAGGTCCGGATCAATTTTCCCATCAGCAACTCGGACAGGAGCATCTTCCGATTTGAGGATCTTGAAACCAGTCAGGTCGAAATCCCGGAAGATATCCTGATCAAGGGGGAGTACGGCAGGTATGCAACGAGGTTCCGCAGAGAAGGCAACTCGATATTTGCCGAGGAGGAATTCACCCTTGCTGCCCAGGATATACCCGTAGCCAAGTACCCCGAATTCTATGCCTTCATCCAAAGCATTCAAGCATACAAGAAAAAATCAGCAATCCTAATAAAATGAAAAAACTGTGTCTCCCATTCTGCCTCCTGTTGAGCCTGTTGGCCTTTTCTCAGAAAAAAGAGATCGAATTCGGACAGGTCAGCCCTGAAGAAATCTCCATGGACAGCTATCAGAAAGATAAAGACGCCAAGGCGGTTGTCCTTTTTGACAAGGGAAAATCCATCTTCTTTGATTCCGGAAAAGGCTATGATATCCGATTTACCCGGCACAAAAGGATCAAGATTTTTGACAAGAGTGAATCCCAGCACGCGGAAATTACCATCCCTTTCTACGTCGACGGTTATGGTAAGACTGAGGAAGTCACCTCTATCGAAGCCATAACCTATAACCTCAAAAACGGGAGGATCATAAAAAAGGAACTGGATCCGGCTACCGTATACGAGGAAAGGATCAACGACAGATGGTATAGTAAAAAGTTTGTTTTCTCCGATGTGCAGGACGGGTCGATACTGGAGTACCGCTATGTACTGGAAACCCCCTTTCATTTTAACCTTCCCGACTGGAGATTCCAGGATGAGATTCCCACGATTTACAGTGAGTATGAGGTCGGAATGATTCCATTTTATGAATATGTTTTTCTGGTTCAGGGGGTATCGAATTTCGATTTTCAGAAATCCGAAGTCTCGAACGACAAACGGGTTTGGCTCGGTACTGGAACGGAGTTCAGAGACTACATCCACACCTATGTTCTTAAGGATATCCCAGCCTTTAAGGATGAATCCTTCATCACCTCGATCAATGATTATATCATCAAAATGGATTTTCAACTTGCAAAGTTCCATCATCCCCAGGGAGGCACCTCCGAGGTGATTTCGACCTGGCCAAAATTAAACGAGGCCCTTCTTGACCATGATAACTTTGGGAAATATCTCAAACGTGCCTCCCGGGAGGCCGAGGATATTCTCGAGGAGGAACTGGACCTGACCGGGATGGATGCCCAGACTAAGGCCGAAAGGATCATCGGCTTTGTCAAGGCCAACTTCGAATGGGATGGCATTAACCAAAAATACGCCTCCCAGTCCCCAAGGGATTTTCTGAAGAAAAGATCCGGGAATGCTGCAGATATCAACCTGTTTCTGATCGCCATGCTTCAGGAGGCCGGACTAGAAGCCCAACCTCTGATACTCAGTACCCGCGACCATGGCAAGATCCGGTCCGATTATCCCTTTGACCATTATACCAATTATGTCATTGCACTGGTCGGAAAGCAAACTCCTTTTCTGGCAGACGCAACAGAGGACCTTCTGCCTCACGAATCCCTTCCGACCCGCTGCCTCAATGGTGGGGGACTTATAGTAAACAAAGAAGACGATGCGGAATGGATTAGCCTGGGCAGCTCCGGAATATCCCTGGAGCGCCAGATGATTCAGCTGGAAATAGACAGCCTGACCCTGAACGCGCATACCAGGATTTCTGTCCAGAGTACCCGTTATGATTCCTTTACCAACCGGAAAAAATTCCAGAACGACACCCTGGAGATCAAGAAATTTTTCAGCGATAAGATCGGAACTATTGCCAAGGCGGCCACCTATGGTTTTGAAAACATCTCTGCGCCCTACTCGATGAACTTCGAGGGAGATTATGAGACCGAGAAATTGGGTAAAAACATCGTTATCAAACCCTTTCTCAATCTTCCTGTTTCTGAAAATCCGCTGACCCAGAAAGATAGGAAGTTCCCACTGGATTTCGTGTATGCCTGGGAAGAACAATTTGAAACCAACCTGAAAATACCTGAGGACTATACCCTATCGGACCTCCCTGCTCCATTGAACATCGACAATGAGCTGGTATCGGTCAACCTGAACTATGTTCATTCCGGCGGTGTATTGATCGTAAAGGGAAATTATAAATTCAAAAAGCCGATCTATTCCGCGGAGGAATATTCCGCCCTGGCGCAAGTTTTTGACCGGATTGTGAAAGGATTTAATCAGCCGGTTGTACTGGAAATCAAAGGGTGATCAGCAGGGAATGGTAACAGCCTGCATCTGGAAGCAGGGCCGGTCGCATAGACGAAGAGCAACATCCATCCAGTCGTGAATTACGGAAAACCGTAAGGAATCCACAGCGGTGGGATGTACCTTTATCAATCAAATGCCTGCAGTGAACATCATCGGGTAGGGACGATGATAAGTAGCTGCGGGCATTTTGAATTTTTTGTGGACACCCGAACTGATTGTCCAAATTGTCCATCCTTTGTGTTACATTTGAGTCCAATCCTGACCTTTAGCTTTCATCTGCCATGAGGGACTATCGCGAAATAAATCGCCATTCCTGGAACAACAGGGTTCAGACCCACCTGGAAAGCCGTTTCTATGACCTGGAAGGATTCCTCAAAGGGGAGAGTTCCCTGAAGGAGGTGGAACTCGGGTTGCTGGGGGACCTCCGGGGAAAGACGCTTTTACACCTCCAATGTCACTTTGGCCAGGACAGCATCTCTTTGGGCAGGCTGGGAGCCAAAGTCACCGGCGTTGATCTTTCCGACAAAGCCATAGAGGAAGCGGTAAAGTTATCCAGGGAGACGGGAACGGAAGTATCCTTTATCTGTTCTGATCTTTATGACCTCCCCCTTCATCTGGATCGGAAATTTGATCTTGTTTTTTCTTCCTACGGTACGATTCAATGGCTCCCTGACCTGAACAAATGGGCAGCACTCATCAGTCATTTTCTCAAACCCGGCGGACGCTTTATCTTCGTGGATTTTCATCCGGTGCTCTGGATGTTTGATGACAAATTCCAAAGCATTAAATATCGGTATTTTAATTCAGGACCGATAGAGGAACTGGAATCAGGCACCTATGCAGACAGAAAGGCTCCTTTGTCTCAAAAAAGCATCACCTGGAACCACGGGATCGCGGAAATTCTGAATCCGTTGATCATGTCAGGACTGCGGATCGATTCTTTTAGAGAATATGATTTCTCCCCGTATGACTGCTTTGATCAGACCGTTCAGATCGCTCCGGGAAAGTATCGGATAGCGCCTCTAAAGGACAGGGTTCCGATGCTTTTTTCTTTAACGGCTAGCAAAAACTCCTCCCCCGGCACCTCCTTTTCTCAAAAGGGATAATCCCGCAAACCCTTTTATCCCGGGAATATTCCCCTTCAGACCAAAATCAGGGGTAACCGCTTCATTTCTAAAGAATCAACCTCAGGGATATCTAAATTTACCCAATAAAATCATCAATTCAATCATTATGAAGTACCTCAAGTTATTCCTTTTATGCGGGCTGCTCACGCTGACCAGACCCGTGGTTGCAGACACTCCTCCACAAAATCCTGAACTGGTCCAGCGGGTAGTGAGTGATCTTCTCAAACACCATGAGCTTAAATTGGAGAAAGACTTTGCTGCAACAGTCCAGATAGCGATCAACCAGGATCGCGAAATCGTAGTGCTCGATGTTCTGTGTGACTCCAAGGTGGTCAAGGATTTCATTCGGAGGCGTCTCAACTACGAAAAGGTGGAAGGACCCATCGATCCCACTATCAGGAAGTATGTTTTTCCCGTCCGGATAACCAGACTGGCTTAGCCTCGACTTCCCACGTTAAAACAAAACAGGCTGAGAAAAGCCTGTTTTTTTTGTTCCTGAAATTTCGCCGTAGCAAACTTATCCTGCCGATCAAAACCTCCGTGAAAGAGAAAACCAGCCGTAGGGAACGACTGGTTTCTTTTTTGGCTAATTCAAATAATGAAAAAAAATTAAGCGGATTCCCTAATCACTATTGAACACTTCAAATGTATAATAGAAGTAGGCCTGTAGTTGGGGATAAGATGCCAATGCCCCGAATAATGATCTGATTATAGGTATGCCCATGATAGAAAGGAAAAACAGGAGTTTTCCTTCTGGAATCTCCCGTTCTGATTTCCGGTGGCATGATCCCGGAACAATCCGGAATAAGGATGGCGGGAAAGCGAGGACCTTGTGGTGCAGCATCAAGATGAGTATGAATCACGAACCTTTTTCCAATGAAATTGCAATTAAAGATCACAATTAAGATTTTCCTGATATTTTTTGTGTACTTTTAGATCCTCTTTAGAAAAAATGGACAAAGAAAGCTTTACCAATATCATAAATGCCCCTGTTATCTCTTCTGTTGAGGGCATCATTATTATGATGGTAGCTCGTATTACCCTTCGGGGTATCTAATTATATAACTTCCGTCCCTTTTAGTTTTTTCTATAATATTCTTTAAATAAACCATCCATGAAAGTATTGAAGTTCGGGGGTTCCTCTATGGCATCTCCAGCGAGCATAAGATCAGTTTCCGATATCATACGACAACATCTGGAAAAAGAGCCTACCATAGTTATTCTCTCCGCTTTTGGCGGAGCTACCAACGACCTTCTTCGTACCGCCGAGTTAGCCGCCAGAGAAGATGAGACCTATAGGGATATCCTGGAGCGATTGGAAAAAAGGCATATGGATGCTGTAAGGGAACTGATCCCCATTCAGCAGCAAAGCGGTATCCTCTCCAGAGTCAAAAAGGAATTCAACAGACTGGAGACCATCTGCGAAGGGGTCTTCCTGTTAAACGAGTTGTCCCTCAAGACGCGCCATGTTGTCTCCGGCTATGGGGAAATTTTATCCTCGCTCATCATGGCGGAATATTTTCAAAGCCTCTCTGTAAAGGCGACCCTGCTGGATTCCCGCCAACTGATTATCTGCAGGAATGTCAATGAAAGGGTTCAGGTAAACTACAAACAGACCTACTCCAATATCACCGCAGCCCTGGCCGGAAAATCCTCCGGATTGTTTATCGCACCCGGGTTCGTTGCCCAGAATGAACAGGGCGTTCCCACAACCCTGGGCCGGGGAGGATCTGATTTTACCGCAGCGCTTTTTGCTGCAGCCCTGGATGTTGGAGAAGTTGTGCTGTATACGGACGTTGATGGGATGTATACCGCCAACCCGGGAATCGTGCCTCAGGCCTATCCATTGAAGAACATTTCCTACGAGGAAGCGATGGAACTCTCCCATTTCGGAGCCAAAGTTCTTTACCCCCCTACCCTACAACCGCTGATAGAGAAACAGATCAGGATCCTGATTAAAAACACCTTCAATCCTGGTGGGGAAGGAACCCTGATCTCCAGGTCCAGCAAAGAGAATTTCAGGTCGGTAACCGGTATCACCCACATTGATGGCATCCGCATCCTCAACATGGAGGGAAGCGGAATGGTGGGAATTGTCGGCTTTTCCAAACGCTTTTTCGAGGTTCTTTTCCAGGAGAATATCAATGTTGTTCTCATTACCCAGGCATCCTCGGAACACAGCATCTGCGTCGCGGTAAAAGAAGATGAGGCTTTGGTGGCCAAGGAGGCCCTGGATGAAGCTTTTTCCGTGGAGATTGGCTTTAAAAAGATCAAACCTGTAGAGATAGAGGATGATGTCGCGGTCATCGCCCTGGTAGGGGATGCCATGAAAAGCCATCACGGCCTGAGCGGCAAGATGTTCAGTGCCCTGGGTAACAACAATATCAATATCCGCGCTATTGCACAGGGATCCTCGGAACGGAACATCTCGGCCGTGATTGCTAAAAAGGACATCAAGAAGGCGTTGAACACGCTTCATGAGGAATTTTTCGAAGTACGGTCCCGGGAGCTCAATCTCTATATTACCGGAGTTGGAAACGTAGGAAGTAAATTGCTCGAGCAGCTCTACAGGCAGGAACAATACCTGTTGGAAAAGCTGCGTCTCAAGGTAAAGGTCCTGGGACTGTCAAACTCCCGAAAAATGGCTTTTTCCGAAGCCGGTATCGATCTTGACAACTGGAAAGACTTTCTCGATAAGGGAGAACCCGCAAACAGAGACCGATTTTTTGCGAAGGTGAACGAGTTCAACCTAAGAAACAGCATTTTCGTGGATAACACTGCAAGCGCTGAAATTTCGTCGGAATACCGGAAGTACCTGGAGAATTCCATTTCCGTGGTCACCTGTAACAAAATCGCCTGTTCAGACGAATTTGAGAATTATCAGGAGCTGCAGAATCTCACCCGGGAGTATGGCGCTTCTTTCCTGTATGAGACCAATGTCGGTGCGGGTCTTCCTATCATCGATACCCTTAAGAACCTGGTGGCCTCCGGGGACAAGGTCAGGAAGGTTCAGGCGGTGCTCTCCGGAAGCCTGAATTTTATCTTCAATACCTATGACGGAACGGAGCCATTCTACCAGGTTGTAGAAAAGGCGATGAAGGAGGGCTATACAGAACCCGATCCTCGTATCGACCTCAGCGGAATCGATGTGGCCAGAAAGATCCTTATCCTTTCCCGCGAAAGCGGACTAAGGATGGAACTCGAAGATATCGAAAACGAAGGCTTCCTGACCCAGGAGAGTTTAAACGCTCCTGATAACCAGCAGTTTTTCTCTATCCTGAAGCAGGAAGAACCCAGGTTCAAAGAGATCTTCAACTCTGCTTCAAAAAAGCAGGCGCGTCTGAAATATGTGGCCCAGATGGAGGACGGGAAGGCCAAGGTCGGACTACAGCAGGTACAGGCGTCACATCCTTTTTATGAGCTTAAGGGCAGTGACAATATCGTCCTGTTCTATACGAGCAGGTATCCGGAGCAACCCCTTATTGTAAAAGGAGCTGGTGCCGGTGCCGAAGTCACTGCCTCGGGCATATTCGCCGACATTATCAGAATAGGAAAAAAATAGGAAGATGCAGGAAATCAAAATATTTTCCCCGGCCACTGTTGCCAATCTCTCCTGTGGATTCGATGTCCTGGGCTGCTGCCTGGACAATGTGGGGGATGAAATGCGCATCTCCAGGAATCAGATCGGCAAGGTGCGAATCACGGAAATCTCTGGGCAGACCCTGCCGATGGAGGCAGAAAAAAACGTGGCTGGTGTCGCGATTCAGGCGCTGCTCGATGCCCTGGACCAGAAAGACGGTTTTGATATCGCCATTGATAAAAGAATCAAAGTGGGCAGCGGGATCGGGAGTAGTGCCGCAAGTGCCGCGGGCGCTGTTTTCGCGGTGAATGAACTGCTGGGAGCCCCACTTTCCCTCCGGGAGTTGATTCCCTTTGCCATGCAGGGGGAACATCTGGCCAGTGGAAATGCCCACGCCGACAATGTTGCCCCTGCTCTTCTCGGCGGATTTACCCTGGTCAGAAGTTACGATCCTCTTGAGGTCATCTCCCTGCCCACCCCACCTGAACTCCGTATGGTGGTTTTACATCCATTGATTGAGATACGTACCAGAGATTCCCGTTCCGTGATCAAACATCAGGTCAGCCTCCAGAAGGCAATCGATCAATGGGGAAACCTGGGGGCCTTTGTCAGTGCCCTTTACACCTCCGATTACGACCTGCTCGGGAGAAGCCTGCAAGATGGCATTATTGAACCTCTCCGGGCGATCCTGATCCCATATTTTTCCGATCTCAAACAGGTTGCCCTGAAAAATGGGGCCCTGGGATTCGGGATATCGGGATCCGGCCCCTCCGTTTTTTCGATCTGCAAAGGCGAGGAGAATTCCCGGAGGGTTCAGGAAGCACTCAGGGAATTTTATCAGGACAAGGGGATTCCTTTTGACCTCCACCTGTCCCGGATCAATGCTGAAGGGATCCGGATTCAATAATGTTAGTTCAGGTTTCACAATAAGGTTTAAGATACATAATGAGATATTACAGTCTGAATAATCCCGATCACTTTTCCAGCTTTGAAGATGCTGTAGTCAATGGTATAGCTCCTGGAAAAGGATTGTATTTCCCCGAAAGAATTGACAAACTGGAAAACGAGTTCATCAAGAATCTCAGGGACAACTCGAAAGACGAAATTGCCCTTAGGGTCATCCAGCCTTACATCGGAAAGGAGATTCCCGAAGACGCACTTCGGGATATTATCAGGAGAACCCTTGATTTCGAATTCCCGGTTGTTCCTGTGGAAGCTGATATAAGTGCTCTGGAGCTGTTTCATGGGCCTACCCTTGCCTTTAAGGATGTGGGGGCACGGTTCATGGCAGGTTGCCTTGGCTATTTCATCAAAAAAGGCCGCATCGGAAAGCTTACGGTGCTTGTAGCGACCTCCGGAGACACGGGTGGTGCGGTGGCCAACGGGTTTTTGGGCATAGACGGGATCGATGTGGTGGTTCTTTATCCGAAAGGCAAAGTGAGTGACTTTCAGGAAAGGCAGCTTACCACCCTTGGAAAAAACATTACGGCCCTTGAAGTAGATGGCGCCTTTGACGATTGCCAGGATATGGTGAAAAAAGTTTTTCAGGACCCGGAAGTAACCAGGGTCCGCCGGCTCACCTCTGCCAATTCGATCAATGTGGCCAGATGGCTGCCTCAGATGTTCTATTATTTCCTGGCATGGAAACAAATTTGCGGCCAGGGAGGAAAAGTGGCGTTTTCCGTGCCGAGCGGGAACTTTGGCAACATATGCGCGGGATTACTGGCCAGGGAAATGGGCCTTCCCATAGCCCATTTCATAGCTTCCACGAATTCCAACAGGGTGGTTCCTGATTTCCTGAAATCCGGAGCATATTCCCCTGCCCCCACCGTCAGCACGCTCTCCAACGCCATGGATGTAGGGGATCCTAGCAATTTTATCAGAATCATGGAACTTTTCGACCGGGATTTCCCCACGTTGAAAAACAATCTTTCCTCCTACAGTTTTGACGACAGGGAAACGACAAAGGCCATGCATGAGGTATACCGGGATTCCGGGTACCTGCTGGACCCTCACGGGGCAGTAGGCTATCTGGGACTCAAGAAGTTCATCACCAGGAACAAGGGATTCCATGGCGTCTTCCTGGAAACCGCTCATCCCATGAAATTTGCGGAAACGGTGGAGCAGGCAACGGGCGTTTCCCCTGAACTCCCAGGGGAAACCGTAGCTCTTTACCAGCGGGAAAAACAAAAAGTGCCTATCAGGGATTACAACGAGTTGCAACACTTCCTGGTCAACCTGGCCTGATCTTATGCAGAAGGGTTATCGTCCGGAAAACCCGGGATACTCCCTCTTGATGCTCCCCTAAATTTCAATGGTGTCCAACGCCACCTTGAACTCCCCGAGTTTTCTTTCCTCCCTCGGGCTGTCATAGGCAATGAGGAGCTCATTATCCTCCCGAAGAGCGAGGCCTTCCGCCTTGTCCCGGTTGTGCACCTTTCCTTCCTGCGGAAAAACAAAAACAGATTCCAGCTCCTGCCTTTTGACCAATTGATGGCTGTCGTGAAGGCAGCCGTTTTTCCACCTGTAGATTTCCATGATTCCGTCAAGATCCATAGTTGGTCCAGCAAGGATGATTATATCCTGCTCCTGCCTGGCCAGTTCCCTGATCCCCATCCCGTACAGATTCAGAAAATGCTTCCGGAAATATTCTCCTGTTATGGGATCCTTTTTTAACCTCAACAGATTGTCCTGGTCATCCTCCAGCTGAATTTCAAGGATCACTGCCCAACCTCTGAGAACCGGACCGCGTAAACCGAGAAATATCTTGTCGCCGAAGACGGTCAATCCCTCGATATCAAAGCCGTTGTCCTTGCCGGGAATGCCGATGAAGCTTCCTATATGCTTATCCTCTTTAAGCATCCTGGTCAGTTGGCTCCACTTCTTTTTGGAATGCTTGAGCTTAGCCGCCCTTAAAGGACGACCGGGATTGGCAGGATCTGCAGCCTCTTTAACCAGAATCATTTCTCCCGCCTTGTCTTTGATGATCGGGATCCTGGCGAGCAGATTCCTGTTGGCACCTAATTCAGTTTTGCCCAGACGATCCATCTCTTTTAGAGGATTATCCTTTTCCTCCCGGGCCTTCTTTCTTTTGTAGCTGTGTGACCCAATGATCCAGAGATAGTTTCCTGCAACCTCCATCCCTTCTATGTCAGCTTCCTCGTCAAGGGCTGGCAGGTCGATCAACTCCTTCAGGAAGAAATTTTTCGCCTTTCCATAGGACCCGTCATCAAGCCGTTCCATTCGCTGAATGCTGATGTTTTCGTCCCCTGCCGCCCAAAGGTATTTTCCGGTACAGACAATGGAGGATATCCCGTCCCGGATGTGCGGGTCCAGCAAGCCATCGGTCATGGCAGCTTCAAAATCAACTATTACACTTTTTTGCTTCATACCTGAAAAATACGAAACAACCAGGTGCCAGAAAAGGTCCAGCAGGTAAAAAGCCTGGGGAATTTGCGGAACCGGTCTTCCTGCGTGCCTTTGTCTGGTTCAGGCATGGATTCTGTAGATCCCGCCCCTTCGGTTAAATATGCAAGCCCAGGAAGTTTTCCGAGAGTGATTATTGGTCTCCGTCCGGGGATTGCCTGCCAGAAGAGCTCCAGCTCTTCTCGATCTCCTCCAGGCTGCGTTGTTTGGTTTCAGGGATAAAGAACCAGGTAAATATCAGTAGAAAAACCGCATTTCCCATGAAGATGAAAAAGGTGGTTGCGCCGCCCAGGTTTTCCAGAGCCATAGGAGTCAGTTGTGTGATCAGTATGACCCCGACCCAAAGAACCAGAGTACAGAAGGACATAGCCACACCACGAGTCTTCGTCGGAAAGATCTCGGAGATAAGCACCCACGGGATAGGACCAAGGGAGCTGGCAAAGCTCGCTATGAATCCGAGGATGAACAATAAAAGCCATGGTCCCTGGAAGTATTCGTAATGGAAACATACCCCTGTTCCTAAAAGGCACAAGACCATACCGCTCACCCCCCATAACAAGAGCTTTCTCCTTCCCGACTGGTCGATAAGCCAAATGGCAACGAAGGTGAAAATGGTATTGATCACCCCGATGAGGATGGTTTGAAAGAAAGCACTTTCAACCCCCATCCCAATACTTTTGAAGATCTCAGGGGCAAAGTATATGATAGCATTTATACCGGTGATCTGGGAGAAAAGCGCCAGGACGACCCCGACAATAAGGGCCATTCTGTATCTCCTGCCGAACAGTTCCCTGAGGCTGCCTTTTTCCTGATGAAGCGTGGACTTGATCTCCTGCTCAATAGCGGGAGCGTTGGGTCCATTGATCCGCCGCAGGATATGCTGCGCCTGGATATCCCGTCCTTTGGCCAACAGCCATCGGGGGCTTTCAGGCACAAAGAATAACAGGAAGAAAAAAATGCCCGCAGGAATGATTTCTGATCCGAGCATCCACCGCCAGCCATAGTCGACGTTCCATCCGGTATCCCCCGAAAGCGTAATGAAGTAATTGACGACATAAATGATATTGATCCCCAGAACGATGGCCAACTGATAAACCGTCACAAGCCGTCCCCTAATTCCGGCAGGAGCAGATTCTGAAATGTACAGCGGGGAAAGCATGGAAGCTGCCCCTACCCCTACTCCACCTATGAATCGGGCCGCGATAAAAGTGGTCATGTCGAAGGCCACCGCGGAACCCAGGGCCGAGAGGAAGAAAAGCACTGCTGTTGCGATCAAAACTTTTTTTCTTCCCCATCTGTCGCTGGAATATCCCGCGACCATCGCTCCGAAAACGCAGCCCCATATCGCACTGCTGGCTGCCCAACCCACCATAAGCGGAGAAAGAGCGAATTTTTCCTGTAGAAAACCGATGGCCCCTGCAATGACGGCGGTATCGTATCCAAACAACAGCCCGCCCAGGGCTGCTACAGAGGTCAGTTTGATGATATAAGTCGTGGATCCTTGTGTTGACATAGACGTTTTATTTCGGAATATTGATTCTGATCTTGTTGTTCATGTGCGGGAAAGGCGGCGGATCGTCCGGGTAATGTCTTATCCTGCCCCTACCTGTGAAAAGCTTCCCTTCCGAAAAAGCCTGCGGCTTGGTGCCAAGAGTTGGAACTTTCTCAGAAGCCAGATCTGGTTCTACCAATATCATTCCCATGATTGTTTTTTCTCCTCATATGGATGTTCCTGCCATTCCAGCCTTCTTCTTCCAACACAGCATCAGGTTCAGCAGAAATAGTATGTTCAAACATATGAACATTTGGAGAGATTTCATAAAAAAATCCAAACAGATTCCCCGAGCTTCATTCTGATTCTGTCATTTCCTTTCGTATGCTTCCCAAAATTCATTAAGAAGAACAATTTGACAACCATACAAAACCAGAAACGAAAAAATTTTGTTACTTTACGCATAAAACCATCACTGATATGAGATTTTTATACTTCCTGGTCTTCTTGATCTATCCCCAAATCATCAACTCCCAGGAGCTTCCGGCCTTTTTTAGCGATAACATGGTATTACAGCAATCCGACACGGTACCATTCTGGGGGACGGACAAGCCAGGTCAGACGATACGCGTTCAGACCTCCTGGGGTGCAATGGCCGCGACAGAAGCCGATGAGAAGGGGCAGTGGCACCTCAATATTAAAACTCCTGAAGCTGGCGGCCCCCATAAGATCTTTATAAGCGGCAGCTCAGAAGATACCCTGGACAACGTTCTGACGGGTGAGGTATGGTTTGCTTCTGGCCAGTCCAACATGCACATGCCGCTGAAGGGGTACGGAAATTCACCCGTGAACCATGCCATGGAGACCATTGTGAATTCAAGAAATCCCATGATCCGGTTCTTCAATACCAAAAGGAGCCCAACGCTGATTCCGCTGGATACTGTTGCTGGAAGCTGGAAAATCTCCTCCCCATCGACTTCGCCGGATTTCAGTGCAGTCGCTTACCATTTTGCCGACCAGCTGCAGTCCCATCTGAATATTCCCGTCGGGATCATTACCTCAAGCTGGGGCGGTTCCAAAATCCAGGCATGGCTGGACAGCAGTAGCATTAAAAAATTCAACGACCTCGAAATTCCTTCCCAGCTGGGATCGAGCAGCTATGACAAGAGATCCACGCCCACCTCCCTATACAACGGAATGGTCCATCCTTACGTCGGATTTCCAGTGGCGGGTTTTCTCTGGTACCAGGGGGAATCCGACAGAGAAGTCAAGAATTACGAGGCCCTGTTTACCGAACTGATCAGTTCCTGGAGGAACGACTGGAAAGATCCATCCCTTCCCTTCTATTTCGTGCAGATCGCGCCCTTTGATTACCAGAAGCATAACCGGATTGAAGGAGGGGATCCAGCCGGACTGCGGGAGGCCCAGTTGCAGACGTTTTTAAGCACAGCGGGAACCGGGATGGTCGTCACCACCGATATTGGAGATTGTGATGATATCCATCCCGCGGAAAAGGAAACTGTAGGAAAAAGACTGGCCTACTGGGCCCTCGCAGAGACATACGACTGGGATATTCCCCACCAGGGGCCTCTGTTTTCTGGAGCCAAGCCGGGCCCTAAACCAGAGGAGGTCGTTCTGAGCTTTGATCATGCCGATATGGGGTTTAACCGACAGGAAGAGATCACAGGATTCCATGTTGCCGGCCCGGACGGAGCCTTTCTTCCCGCGCATGCACGAGTAGGAAATGGTAAAAAAATTATCATCTGGAACGATAAAATCCAAAATCCAAAGTATATTAGTTACGGATTTGAAGATTGCCCCTACGCAACTTTGGAAAACACTTTCGGGTTCCCTGCATCTCCTTTCAGGGCAACCGTTAAATAAACCCGGCTTAAGTCGACATTCGTTTTTCAGAAGAGTTCAAGCCATTGATTTAAAACGCTGAAATGAATACACTAGCTAGACACAAAAGGATCATCGACAAGATCAATAACGAGGGGCAGGTCAAAAGTCAGGTGCTGTGCGAGGAACTTGATGTTTCTTCGGTAACCATAAGAAAGGACCTCAAATTCTTGGAAGAAAAAGGGATGTTATATCGGATGCATGGAGGGGCGACCCTGACCAATCCCTATGCGACAGATCGCCATGTACACGAGAAGGAAAAATTCAATCTTTCCGAAAAAATGCGCATCGGGGCCACCGCTGCGAAGATGGTAACGGCTAACGATTCCATTCTGGTGGCATCAGGCACAACTGTCCTGGCCCTTGCCAAAAGCATTAAGCCTGTCGAGAACCTGACGGTGATTACCAGTGCCCTGAATGTGGCTCTTGAACTAAACAAGCATATTGAAATCGAGGTGATCCAGCTGGCCGGAATCCTCAGGAAAAGATCCTCTTCTGTCACCGGAGTCTATGCAGAAGGCAATCTCCGGGATTTTTCCTGTACCAAACTTTTTTTAGGGGTGGACGGAATCGATCTGGATTTTGGCCTGACCACCACCAATGTAATGGAAGCCAGGCTCAACAGGGAAATGATCAAGGTTTCTCAGAAGACGATCATACTGGCTGACTCCTCCAAATTTGGAAAACGGGGTTTTGCCCGTATCCATGGCTTTGACAGTATTGATGAAATCATTACAGACAGCGGTATTTCAGAGTACACCAAAAGAGGCCTTGAGGACTTCGGCATCAAGGTTACCGTGGTATAATCTCACTGACTGCTGAGGGTTAGAAAAACCAGTGCCGCAAGGCCCGCGCCTGCAAGGGGTGCAAGAACAGGAATCCAGGCATAACTCCAGTCTGAACTTCCCTTGTTTTTCTGGGGAATAATGGCATACATGATCCGAGGCCCCAGGTCCCGGGCTGGATTTATCGCGTAACCCGTTGTACCCCCTAGAGCCAGTCCTATCGCCCAGACCAGGAAAGTCACCGGAATAGCTCCCAGGGACCCCATCCCGATCGGCGTCTCCGCATCTCCCTCCACGCCAAGTACCGGATTGGTAACATAGAAAATGACAAAGATCAACGTAAAGGTCCCGATGACCTCACTGGTCACATTGGAGAAGGTATTCCGGATTGCTGGACTGGTACAGAAAGCTGCTCTTTTCAGCAAAACATCCTCAGTCCGATCGAAGTGGTCCTTGTACATGGCCCAGACCAGGAAGCTCCCCGCCATCGCGCCAAGCATCTGCGCAAGAATAAATTCTGGAACCAGCGCCCATTGGAATTTTCCGGCAATAGCCAGACCTATAGTCACAGCGGGATTGATATGGGCTCCGCTGTACGGGCCGGCAATGACCACTCCTGTAAACACGGCAAAAGCCCAGCCGGTGGTGATCACAATCCAGCCACTGTTGAAGCCCTTGGTATCCTTGAGGACGACATTGGCCACCACTCCGTTTCCGATTAACATAAGGAACAGCGTTCCTACGAATTCTGCTGTAAATTGAGACATCTTGTTATGATTGATTGGAGGACCAGTGGTTCGTAGCTGCAACAGCTCTTTTCCAGCCCTTGATTAGATCCTGATTTTTATCCGTTTCCTGCGGGCTATAGGAGGTTTTTTCCTCCCATTTCTTCTGCACCTCCTCAATGCTCTCCCAGTAACCGATTCCGAGGCCGGCCAAAAAGGCAGCGCCGAGCACGGTTATTTCCGAAGTCTGGGCCCGCAATATTTTCGTTTCCAGAATATTGGACTGAAACTGCATGAGCAGGTCATTTTCAGTAGCACCTCCATCCACCCGAAGCTCCTTGATTTCGATTCCCGAGTCCGCCTCCATGGCTTTGAGTACATCATAGGTCTGATAGGCGATGCTTTCCAGGGCCGCCCTTGCTATATGACTCCTTCGGGTTCCCCTGGTGATTCCGACCATAGTACCGCGAGCGTGCTGGTTCCAGTATGGAGCTCCCAGACCTGTAAAGGCAGGAACAAAATATACCCCGTTGGAATCCGTCACCTCTGAGGCAAGAGCTTCTATCTCAGGAGCTGTTTCGATGATCTCCAGACCATCCCGAAGCCATTGCACCACAGCTCCTGCAATAAATATACTGCCCTCGAGGGCATAATGGACTTTTTTGTTGATCTGCCAGGCTATGGTCGTGACGAGCTTATGTTTAGAAACTATTGGTTTATGTCCGATGTTCATCAGCATAAAGCAACCTGTGCCGTAGGTATTCTTCACCATCCCCGGCCGGAGGCACATTTGTCCGAAGAGCGCGGCATGTTGATCCCCTGCTATCCCCGTGATCGGAATCCTTTTGGAGAAAATGGCGCCCGAAGTAATGGCCAAATCCCCGCTTGACTCTACCACGCGCGGGAGCATAGACTCGGGAATGTCAAAAAGAGCGATGAGCTCTTTGTCCCACTTCAGGTCATTGATGTTGAAAAGCATGGTTCTCGAGGCATTGGTGATATCCGTGATGTGACTTTCTCTGCCTGAAAGATTCCATACCAGCCATGAGTCGATGGTCCCTAACAACAGTTCGCCCTTTTCCGCTTTTTTCCTTGCCCCTTCCACATTGTCGAGAATCCACTTCACTTTGGTGGCGACAAAATAGGCATCGATGACCAGACCTGTCTTTCTTCGAATGAGATCTTCATGTCCCTCTTTCCTGAGCTGATCGCAATATTCCGAGGTTCTCCTGTCCTGCCAGACAATAGCGTTATAAATCGGTTCCCCTGTCTCTTTATCCCACACCACGGTGGTTTCCCGCTGATTGGTTATTCCTATGGCAGCGATATCCTCTGACCTCAGTTTGTTCTTCGAAACCGCCTCAGCTGCTACTCCTACCTGGCTGGACCAAATTTCGTTGGGGTCATGCTCTACCCATCCAGGTTTGGGGAAGATCTGTTTGAACTCCCTTTGTACTGAAGAGACGGCTTTGCCTTCCCTGTCGAAAATAATTGCCCGGGAACTGGTAGTTCCCTGATCTAAGGCAAGAATGAATTTAGACATAATCTCGGTTTTAAAGTTCTAATTGTTGAGCCGGCTGTTCCTTGGCAGGTACCGGAAGGTAGCTTCTTGCAATGATATTGAATTTCTTGATTTGTTCCTGCTTCCAGAGCTGGTCCTTGCCAAGTTCGGCTGCCATAATTTCGGCAATTTTTGGCCCCAGCTCGATTGCAATCCGCGCATTTAGAAAAAGTATTCTCAGTCTTCGGGCGAGGATATCCTCCACCGTACGAGCCATTTCATATCGGATAAACCAAACGACCTCCCCTACGACATGTGGAAAATCCCGATGCAGTTTCTCACCGAATTTCGGATGTTCAAGGCTTAACTTCCTGATCTTTTCCCCGTCACTACCGTAATTCAGACAGAGGTGATCAACCTGGGCGCACCCTTCGCTTTGGTAGCCGTGCAACCTCAGATGTTCCGTCACACAGGCAGCGGGTGCAAGATTTCCTACCCGAATGGCTTCGTCCACAGTATCCTCTGCCATTTTACGGTAGGTGGTCCATTTTCCTCCCGTGATCGTGATAAGATTGGAATCATCGGTCATCAGTTTATGATCCCGGGAGAGCTCCTTGGTACCTTTGCCCTTATCTCCAGCCTGAACTAAAGGCCGCAGGCCGGCAAATACGCTGAGCACATCATCCAGTCTTGGTTTTTCAACCAGATAGCGCTCCATGGTGTTCAGTATGAACTGTATTTCTTCCATCAGGGGCCTGGGCTGTGGGGAGGGATTAGCCAGAGGAGTGTCCGTGGTTCCTACCAGCAGGTGATCTTTCCAGGGAACCGCAAAAAGGACCCTTCCGTCAGAGGTCTTGGGAATCATCAGCGCGTTATCGCTTTGAAGAAAGGCTCTCTTTAAAACAAGATGAATGCCCTGGCTTACCTTAATAATAGGTTTGGCCTTCCGGTGATCCAGTTTCAGAATTTGATCAGCAAAAACACCGGTAGCATTTACGACAACCTTTGATCGGAGGGAGTAGGAAAGATCTGCTTCAAGATCATGCGCAACGACACCGTTAATTTTTCCCTCTTTTTTGATGAGATCCTCAACCTGAAAATAGTTGAGCAGCGCTGCTCCATTTTCCGAAGCCGTCTGGGCAATGGAAAGTGCAAGTCTGGCGTCATCAAATTGCCCGTCATAATATACGACCCCTCCATTGAGGTTCTTGGTACGCAGGTTTCGAAAAGTTCTTTTTACCTTTTGACGGGTGACCAGCTGAGTCTTCCCGATTCGAAAGCCCTTGGCCATCCAGTCATAGATCTTTAATCCGAAACCGTAATAAAACTTTTCCCACCACCGATAGCTGGGAATGATGAATCGAAGCATATGAACCAGGTGAGGGGCGTTCTCCAGCATGAGTCCTCTTTCCTTCAGAGCTTCCTTGACAAGACTTAGATTTCCCTGAGCCAGATACCGAACCCCCCCGTGCGCAAGCTTGGTACTCCTGCTGGAGGTGCCATTGGCAAAATCATTTCTTTCCAGAAGCAGCGTCTTATAGCCCCGGGTGGACGCATCCAATGCTACACCAAGTCCTGTTGCTCCTCCCCCGATCACAATGATATCCCACTCAGGAACTTCCTTAAGTTTTGTTAAGGAAGACGTTCTGTCTAAAAATTGCTTCTGTTTCATTTGCTTTCTTTTACATTCTAATACCATTCATAATACCCTTATTGGTACTAAAACAATTCAAATATACTATTATTCAGAAAGCAATCGAAAGTTTTTTTATCTTTTTTAGGTGGAAATTTTGATTGTAACGGTTTTTTTTGGTTATATTTGGAAAGTTAACGTTTTCGTAAAACGAATTAAAAGATACTTTAAGTAATTAGCATCTTCTAAACCACGAATAGATAACCAATAAAACGTAACCTTTTTAATCCCTAATTATGAAAATAGCATCCAGACGAATCATCTTAGTCCTGTTCTGCTTAATCGGGTGGCAAACCTGGTCGCAGGAGAAGGTGGTAACCGGAACGGTTACCAACGAGCAGGGTGTTCCCCTACCTGGAGTATCCGTTGTTGTAAAGAATTCCCCCGTTGGCACGGCCACCAATTTTGACGGGGAGTTTTCCCTTAGTATTCCGGATAATGACCAGCCGATCCTCGTGTTCTCCTACTTAGGGTTTGAAACCAACGAAGTGCCGGTCGGAGACGAGGATTACCTGGAAGTAACCATGACAGAACAACTGGAATCTCTGAGCGAGGTGGTGGTTGTGGGATACGGCACCCAGGACCGGGAAGAGCTTATCGGATCTGTTTCCCAGATCACCAGTGAAGACATTGATGACCGACCTATCGCGCAGCTGCGGAGTGCTATGGCAGGTCAGTTTGCGGGGGTAACCGTGACCACCGAAACAAGTCGCCCAGGGCGTCCCAACGGACAGATCAGCATCAGGGGAGTAGGATCTTTTGGCGCAACCCCCAGCGCCCTGATTATAGTGGACGGAATACCGGTAGAAAACTTTAACGATATCAATCCCAACAACATTGAAACCATCTCCGTACTAAAAGACGCTTCTTCCGCGGCCATATATGGATCCCGGGCTGCAAACGGGGTTATCCTGATCACCACCAAGAACGGACGGGTCGGACAACCACAGGTCTTCTACGAGGGATATTACGGTGTCGAAACCCCAACCGAATTACCGGATTACGTCAATTCCTGGGAATATCAAGAGGCCTATTTCATGGCCCAGAATAATTCCTCTGAGCTCACTCCAGATCAACAGGAGATCGTCGATCTTTACCGGTCCCAGACCGACCCGGAGTACCCGAACAACGACTTTCTGAGGCATGTCCTTTCCGAGGATGGAACCCAGACCAGTCACCGGGTCAGGGTGGCAGGAGGAACAGAAAAGAATATCTATAACCTCTCGCTGGGATATCTTTATCAGGACGGGATGGTTGTGGATCAGGATTTCTCCCGCTACAATCTTCGGCTGAATATGGATACCGACATTACCGATCGGTTGAATCTGACTACAAGACTTTTCGCCATACATTCCAAAATGAATGAACCGCTCTCCCCTGCGGGAGTCCGTGGCTTCAACGGTTATATGATGCAGATCATTCAGGAAGGGGCCAGAATGCCTGCCACAATGGTGGGAAGGCTGGACAACGGGGACTTCGGTGCCGGACTTGCCGGAAGCGGAACTCCTGTTTCCTATCTCGCCAGCGAGTCCTTCAACACGGAGAACACCCTTAATCTGAATGGGAATCTAAGACTGGACTACGAGATCTTTGACGATCTGGAACTTTCACTGGTAAGTGCTTATACGCGGAATATCAGGCGGGCAAAGCGCTTCAGGAGTACACAACGCATCAACGAAAATATCTTTCTTGGTCCTAACGAACTCCGGGAGTATTTCAATAACAACTGGTACTATACCATTCAGGCCCTTGCCGATTATAATAAACGATTCGGAGAACACGAGGTCGGCCTGCTTCTGGGGTATTCCTTCGAAGACTATGCTCGCGAGGATTTGTTCGCATCCCGGGATGATTTCCCCGGGAACGATCTGAGCGTTCTCGACGTGGGAAGCCCGGACAATCAGGTTTCCAGCGGTAGCGGATCAGAATATGCCCTGGAATCACAGTTCGCAAGGCTTAACTATAATTACGCCCGGAAATACCTGGTGGAAGGAGTCGTCCGTCGAGATGGTTCCTCCAGATTTCCTTCCGGCAACAAATACGCGATCTTTCCGGCTGTTGCGGTCGGATGGAGAGCAGGAGAAGAAGATTTTATCAAGGAGAATCTGCCGTGGGTAAGTGAGCTTAAGCTCAAGGCCTCATGGGGGGTGCTCGGGAATCAAAACATTTCGGACTATCCATACCAGAATACGCTCAATGCCTCCTCTTCCTATGCCTACGCCTTCGGAGGTTCCATCTCACAGGGGGTCGCCAGAAGCACGATGGTAGATCCTACCCTTCAATGGGAATCAACCCGGACCAAGGATATCGGAATGGAACTGGGATTCTTCGAGGATGAGCTCCTGTTATCTGCGACCTACTACGACAGATACACCTACGATATCCTCTACAGCCCTGCCTCCAGTGTCTCTGCCGTACTGGGCTTCGGGATTTCCGAGCAGAATACCGGTGAACTTGAGAACACGGGCTGGGAATTCACCGCCAGACATATTAATGATGTGGGGGATTTCTCATACAGTATCGGAGGAAACCTGACCATAGTGAACAACAAGGTCCTGAGCCTTGGAGTCGGAAATATCGAGCAACCGAACGGCCTTGTTGGAAACGGAAGTTCCCTGTTCGTCGGATATCCCATGGACCTTTATTACGGGTATGTCGCAGATGGCCTCTTCATAAGCGATGAAGACGTGGCCTCCTATCCCGACCAGACGGCGATCAATCCTGGGGTGCAACCTGGAGACATCAGGTATAAGGACATCAGTGGGCCGGAAGGAGTTCCTGACGGGAAAGTGGATGCTACCTATGACAGGACCTATCTAGGAAGCCGTATTCCGAAGTACTCCTATGGGATCGACCTTGGTGCCAAATACAAAGGATTTGATCTCAACGTACTGCTACAGGGTGCCTCAGGCGTAACAGGCCGTCTTTCCGGATATGCAGGATGGGCGTTCTATCAGTCCACCGGAAATATTCAGCGGTGGCAGTACGAGGGTCACTGGACCCCTGATGACCCACAAAGGAATGCCGCCTATCCCCGACTGGAGCTGGTTCCCGGGGGAGGGACTCCGAATACGCTCCTGTCTTCATTCTGGACCCTGGATGGTTCTTATTTGAGGATCAAGAACGCACAACTCGGCTACACCATTCCTCCAAACATGCTGCAGAAGACGGGTATATCGAATGTCAAGGTCTATGTCAGTGGGGAAAACCTACATACCTTTAGCAATTACCAGCAGGGCTGGGATCCCGAGCTCAATACAGACGGTGAATTCTACCCGATCTATACCACGTACACTCTTGGAGTCAACCTTACCTTTTAAGCAAAAAAGAAAACTATGAAACGACTACATCTAATAAGATTCGCGATCTTGATCTTTATGGGTATCAGCTTGATGTCCTGTGAGAAGGAACTGGAGAAATCCCCGCTGGATGAATTTGATAATGCCACATTCTGGACCAGCGAGATCAATGTGGAATTAGCTCTGGCGGCAGTATACCGCGGCAGCATTGCGGCAAATTCCTGGGGCGGTAACGCCAATGACTGGTGGTCAGGAAATGGGCTGTTGTACCTCGAGCTCGCCAGTGACAACGCCTATCACGGCCAAGGGGACAACCGAGGCTTTCACAGGCTCTCCAATGGAACCATGACGCCCAACCTTGGAATTCTGGACTGGTACTGGACCAGGGGTTACCGGAGGGTGGCCAGAAGCAACGATTTCCTGGAGAATGTCGGCAAAGCTCCCCTCGAGGAAGAAGCCCTGAACCGATACATAGCGGAAGTACGATTTATCCGGGCGGCGCAATATTTCTATTTCTCGCAGTACTTCGGATCCGTACCCCTTGTAACGGAAAGTCTGACCCCCGAGGAGGCCAACAACGTAACCAAGGCGAGCCATGAAGAACTGGTAAGCTTTGTAATCACGGAGCTCACCGAGGCTGCCGAGGACCTTCCAAGGTTTAAGGACATTCCCTCAAGTGAACGAGGCCGTGCAAGTAAGCAGGCTGCCCTGGCATTTCTGGGCCGCATTCAATTGGCTGAAGGTTTCTATGCAGAGGCAGCTGAAACCTACAAGACAATCATCGACTTTGGGGACAACAAGATTGACCCGAACTATGAAAGCATCTTCCTGGAAGAGAATGAGAACAGCACGGAAAATATCTTTAGCGTCCAGTTTATCCCTGATCTTCTGGCCAATGGGGTGATGCAGTACAATGCTCCCAGGACCATTGGTGGCTATAGCTTTATCAATCCCCTGGCTGATCTGATGGAATCCTACCAATTCCTGGACGGAACGGAATTCTCTTATACCGATCCCAGGTATAATCCCGATGATATAGGAGAAAACAGGGATCCCAGGCTGGATTACACGATTTTCTACAACGGCGCAGTGATCCGTGATGATATCCTTTACATTTCGCATCCCGATTCCAGGTCCCCGGACAGGATCGGCAGGTTGAATTCCAAATCCGGATACTGTATCAAAAAGTACATAGATCCTTCTATCACTGGAGATTATTACGGAAGTAACGGTGCCAATATCCCAGTAATCCGCTACGCAGAGGTCCTCCTGAGCTACCTGGAAGCCAAACTTGAGGCAGGCGATGCCATCGATCAGGCGCTCCTGGATGAGACTATCAACAAGGTTCGTGGCAGAGCTTCGGTGAACATGCCACCCATAACAGAAACAAATCCGGCCTTGCTCCGGCCAATCCTTCGCAACGAAAGACGAGTGGAACTTGCTCTGGAGGGACTCCGTTATTGGGATCTCCTCAGATGGGGTGTGGCCGACGAGGAATTGTCCGCCGACTTCTATGGGCATCCATATCCAGATGCCGAAACCCCGATCCGAAAGAAAAGTGCTGCTGCTGAACCGGATCCCTTTAGCCGGTGGTATGTCACGACCAGAGATTTCAGAGCGGGTATAGACAATTACTGGCCGATCCCTCAGGAAGAGGTGGATATCAATCCAAATCTTGCTGATTGAGGCATGGGTAAAGAAATTGTACTGATCAGTGGGGGATTAGGCGATATCGGCAGTGCCATTGCCATCTTCTTCGGGAAAAAAGGTCACCGGGTAGCCATCTGTGACAAACAGGAAGACAAAGACGCCGTTTCAAGGCTGGAGGAACTCCGGTCCGGTGGTTGCGGAGATCTGCTCTACAGGAAGGTCGATGTCACCAGTGAAGAGCAGATTGCCTCCTGGCTGGAAGAGGTTGAGACCCAGTGGGGAATTGCCCAGGTCATCATACCCAACGCTGGTATAGTGGTTCAGGGAGCCTTTACAGATCCCGAGCAGAAGATCAGCCGGGTGAGGAAACAGTTGGAGGTCAACTTCTGGGGATGTCATCATCTGGCCGTCCTTGGAGCGGCAAAGCTTCGGACCGCTGGTTTACCGGGAAGAATTGTCTTTATGGGAAGTTGGGCGGCAGAAAGACCCATGGCCCGCATTTCCTCTTATTGTGTCTCTAAGGCCGCAGTGAGGATGCTTTGTAAAACGCTAGCTCTGGAACTTGCCCCGTATGATATTCTGGTCAATGAAATCGCCCCCGGAATCGTAGAGGGAGGTTTATCCAGAAAGAATCAGCAAAAGGATCCAGAACTTCTTAAAACGCATCTCGAGGCGATTCCGGTGCATAAACTAATCCCTGTAATGGAGGTAGCCGCCCAGGTTTATCGTCTGGCAGATTTCAACAATACGAGTATAACCGGAAGCACCATAACCCTGGACGGAGGGCTATCCCTCACTTCTAAAATGACACCCTGATGTCGGAATTGATCTTCATTTTTGTTGCTTTCCTGCTGGCCGGACTGATCCAGGGGCTCATTGGCTTCGGGTTCGCAATATCCACCACGCTTTTCCTTGTGAATCGGATCGATTTCACCACGCTGGTGTTTCTGAACCTTTCCATGTCCATGGTCACTTCCCTGATCGCCATGCTATCAGGTGAAAACCTCCGGTCCATTCACAAAAGCATATTGCTCAGGTTGATGTTATGTGCTTTTGCCGGCCTTGCCCTGGGTATGCTGATCATAGACTGGGTCAACGTCCCGGTGCTTAAAACCGGAACCCTTACGGTCATTCTTCTGGCTTCCGTTCTTTCCCTGACCAAAACGGAGAAGATCTTTGCCCATCGCTTTTTTCTTTGGATCAATGGATTTTTTAGCGGGGTCCTCACCCCCTCCACCGGGATCAATGGCCCGTTGGTGGCCCTCCATCTCAATGCCGTGCTGGAGGATAAACGCAGACAAAGAACTACGATGCTGGCCTACATGTTCCTGATCATGGCTGTGGGCGTCATCTCGATGAGCCTGAAGAAAGATTTCTCAGCTTCAACATGGGAAATGATGTTTATGGTCCTTGTCCCTTCTGTTGCCGGATATGGGCTTGGGTTGCTTTCTTTCAAAATGCTGAGTAACAAGGTTTACAAAAATCTGGTAACGATTTTCCTGGTCTGCTCCTCACTTGTATCACTGATCTATCTATTTATCTGAAAAACATAATTTATGACAACGAACACCGAATCATTTAGAGGAATTTACGCCATCCTGGGCACCTCTTTTAATCCCGATGAATCCATTGACTATGAGAGCCAGGAAAAGCTGATTGAATATTGTATCGAAAAAGGCGTCCACGGCTTGGTCACCCTGGCCAATGCTTCGGAGGGACATTTGCTTTCGGACGAGGAGAAAAAGAGCCTGATCGAATTCGTTGTGGAAAAGGTCGCGGGAAGGGTTCCTGTAGTGGTCACTACCAACCATCCTTCCTCCTACTGTGCTGTGGAAATGGCTAAGTTTGCAGAGGCCAAGGGAGCGGACGCTGTAATGTGTATGCCACCGTTCTTCGGAAGGTGGCGGTCCTCGCTTCAGGAAGTAGAGGAGTATTTCACGGCCATTGACCGGGTACTGGAGATTCCGATCATCCTACAGGACCATCAGCTGAGTGATATTTCACTCCCCGTTGATTTTCTTGCCGCGCTTTCCGTGAAGTTGAACAACCTCCAGTATATCAAACTGGAATCCGGAAATATCATTCACAAGGGCCGCAAGCTCCTGGCTCATCCAGAAGCGAAATTGACAGGAGTCTTCGGGGGTAACAGCGGTATCTTTCTTCCAGAGGAGCATGAGGCAGGATGTTGTGGCACCATGCCCTCCTGTTATATGCCGGATAAATTCAGAAAGGTTTGGGAGCTACTCGAGGAGGGAAAACAACGTGAGGCAGTAAAGTATTTCACGCCTTACTCCCGATTGGCGGCCTATGAAAAAGATGTGGCGAACCGCTGTCTTTGGAAAGAGATTCTGGTCAAGCGGGGGGTGATCGCCTCCCCTACCGTCCGCGGTCCGAAACCGGCCTTTTTTGAGGATTGGGATATCCAACAACTTTTTCAGGTAGCCGAGGATTCAGGACTTTAAAAACGCCATACCATGACCAGCCTGCTCATCAGCAATACCGTACTGCAAATTCCGGGAACAGAAGGATTCGGTCTCGAATTGCTGGATTACATCATCTTTGCCCTCTACTTTGTGATCCTCACCGCCATCGGAATCTGGGTAGGAAGACATAAGAGCAAGGATTCCGAAGATTATTTTCTGGCCGGCAAGTCCCTGCCCTGGTATGCGGTAGGGGGTTCCTTCATCGCCTCCAACATCTCTTCCGAACATTTCATCGGAATGGTGGGTGCGGCCTTTACTTACGGGATTGTAGTAGCTACAAACGAATGGCGAAACATTTGGACTTTTAGCCTTCTGATCTGGTTCTTCATTCCGTTTTTGATCGCTTCCGGAGCCTTTACCATTCCGGAGTTCCTGGAAAAGAGGTTCAACAGCACCCTGAGACAATTTTTTGCTTTCGTCACCATTCTTTGCAACATAACCGCCTTTCTGGCCGCAGTGCTATATGGCGGAGGTCTGGCGCTCCACGAGTTGTTTGACTGGGGCCTCTCCTTCTCGATCATCATCCTTGCAGTTGTGGCAGGATCCTGGGCGATATACGGAGGTTTCCGGTCGGTGGTATGGACCGATTTTTTTACTGTGATCGTCATGGTGGTCGGAGGAATCGTGGTGACCCTTCTAGGACTTGAGATGCTCGCGGAAGGGGGTTCCCTTTGGGACGGGTTTGAGGTCATGATCGAACGAAACAAAGCCCAATTCGGGGTCTGGAAGGAAGCCCTGGAAGTACAGAAAGAGCACCTGCTGCCAAACCATGAAAGTTACGACAGGCTTTCCATTTTTCAACCGATCGACCATCCGACCCATCCCTGGCCCTTCATGATCGTAGGCTTCCTGTCTGTGAGCATCTGGTATAATGTCCTGAACCAGTTCATGATCCAGCGCGTCCTGGGTGCCAGGAATATCTACCATGCCAGGATGGGCATTGTCTTTGCCGGATATCTGAAGGTACTGATGCCTGTTATCGTGGTAATTCCAGGATTGATCCTGTTCGCTCAATACCCCGAAGACATGCTTCTCCCATGGGAAATGGTCAAACCTAACGCGGACCAGGGTTATATCAGGCTGGTCCAGGAACTCGTTCCTATAGGATTGAGGGGATTGCTTTTGGCCGCTCTGTTCGGAGCGATTCAATCCACGGTTAATTCGGTCCTGAACTCGACGGCTACCGTGTTCACCCTTGATATCTATAAACGCGTGTTCTTTCCAAGGGCTAGCGAAAAAGCCCTGGTGAAGGTCGGGGTGATTTCCTCTGTGGTCATTCTGATCGTCTCCATTGCGCTTGCCCTCTATATTCAGTCCCTGCAGGGAGTAAGTCTGTTCGTCTATATCCAGACCTTGTTCACCTATTTCGCGCCGCCGTTTGCGGCAATCTTCCTGATTGGAGTCCTTTGGAAGAGAATCAATGCCACCGGTGCAACCGTGGCGGTATTCCTCGGTTTTGCCCTGAGAATAGCCCTGGGATTCATCGACCTTCCTTACAGCTGGCTTACTTCCTACGAAATGCAGGCAATCGTCACCTGGTTCTTCAGTACAGTAGTTTGTATCGCGGTGAGTTTATTTACTCCCCCACCACCACCGAAAAAGGTCACTCCCGATCTGGTCATGCATTTCAGGAAGCTCAACATCAAAGGAGAAAAAGTGCGGAAATGGTATTCTAGCGTCCTCTTCTGGTGGGGAATTTATGTCATCCTCCTGCTGGTGATCTTTGTCATCTTCAGCGGTCTGGTAATCTAATTTTAACCTATACCCAAGGAATATGAAGATCTGGTCCATCGAAGTTTTTGCATTCAAGTACGATCATCATTACCGGCTGGGAGGCCACACTGAAATGCCGAACAGACTTCCCGGAACCGACTACTATTTTGAACCCCAATGGCAGCATGCCTATAGCGGGCAAACAGAGTCCTGCCTGGTGAAGATAACCACCGACTCCGGACTGGTGGGTTGGGGAGAGGGACAGTCGCCTCTGGTACCGGAAGTACCTGCAACGCTAATAGAGAAACTTCTGGGCCCGGCCATCATTGGAATGGACCCACTGAATACTGAAGCGATCTATGAACGCTTATACCACCTGAACTTCGTCAGGGGGCATACCACTTCCTATACCATCGATGCCATAACTGCTATTGATATAGCGCTTTGGGATATACGGGGAAAATTCGAAGGAAAGCCCGTCAGCCAGATCAGTGGCAAACCGCGAAGGGCTGAACTTCCGTTGTATATTTCCGGACTCCGGAGAAAACATCTGAAAGAACGGGTGGAGCTCGCCAGGGAAGTCATCAACCAGGGTTACCGCGGCGTCAAGATTTTCAAGGGAGACCCAGTTCCGGAAGCCGTGAAGGAGATTGAGACCATCCGACTGGCTATAGGAGATGAGGCAGAGCTGTCTTTTGATGCCATCTGCCGTTATGACCTCAGGGAGGCCATCCTGCTCGGAAAAGCACTTGACCGGGCATGCGCCCACTGGTTCGAATCCCCTACCGATCCTGAAAACATCGAGGCACATGCTGCAATTTCGAAGGCCATCACAACTCCGGTTGCAGTCGGGGAACCGCTCCGGACCTTAAGGGAATTCAAACCCTGGCTGGAGCAGGAAGCCATGCAGATCGCACAACCCGACATCGTCAGATGTGGCATTACTGGCGGAAAACGAATCATTCAGGCGGCTGAGGTGAAAGGGCTGCGCGTCGCACTCCACATCGGAGTATGTACAGCCATTGGGATCGCTGCCACCTGGCATATGGCGGCTTCCATTGAACAAAGCCTCGCACAGGAGCACCAGCTCGATTTATTTGAAACGGCCAATCGGGTACTCCAGGCCCCTCTGATAACACGCGAAGGCAGAGCCATTATTCCTTCCTCTGCTGGGCTCGGGATCGAAGTTGATGAGGATTTCATCCGTGCCAACAGCAGTGAAATGAGCCGCATTACCTAATTTTAGACACTGATGAACAAGGAGCATTGGAAATCGCTTTCCGGATATGCATGTCAACTGGGAGAATGTCCGGTTTGGGATTCCCGCAATCAGCGACTTCTGTGGGTAGATATACTTGGGGGAGATGTTCACCAGTACCACTACAAAACCAGAAGGCACTCTAAAATACAGGTGGGAGATTCGGTCGGATCGATCACCCTGTGTAAATCCGGCAGGATTCTGGCCGCCATCGGTAACAGGTTCGGATTGATCTCAGGCTTCGGGGATCCGGTTGAGACCCTGGCCGTTATCGAGGCACCGGGTGAGAATCGTTTTAACGACGGTAAGTGTGATCCCGACGGTAGGTTTTGGGTGGGATCGATGGATAAACAGGCCAGAGATTCCAAAGGATTCCTGATGGTGCTCCACCCCGATCTGCATATGGAGGTCGTTCTGCAAAACCTGACAGTTCCGAACGGGATGGCCTGGAGCCCTGATAACAAAGTCTTTTACTTTATCGATACTCCCCGGCAAAATATTTCTGCCTTTGACTTCGACAGGAATTCCGGGCGGATAACAAATGGCCGGGTAGTGATCGAAATTCCGGGGGAATGCGGGAAACCAGACGGCATGACCATAGACCGGAACGGCATGCTCTGGATCGCCTTGTGGGACGGTGCCGCAATTATGCAGTGGGATCCCATACGCAGCGTTTTACTCCGGTCGATTCCCCTCCCGGTTTCCAGACCCACCTCCTGTACGTTTGGCGGAAGGAATTTCGATACGCTCTTTGTCACCTCGGCAAGACTGGGACTCACCGATCAGGAACTGGAGGAACAACCCAGGGCCGGGGAGACTTTGGTTATCGAGCATCCCGGGACTCAGGGAATGGACCCTTTTCGGTTTCAGGAATGATAGCCGGTCCCGGAAACCTCAAGAAATTTTTTCTGGTACTGCTTCGGATTAAGGCCTGTAACCTTCTTGAAATGCCTGTAGAAATTGGAAAGATTGTCAAACCCACTTGAGAAACCAATCTGGGTGATGTTCTCCTCATTTTCAAGGAGCGCCCTGCAGGCCTGGCTTATTCGGATCTCGGTGAGATATTTGGAGAAGGTTTTCCTGGTATGCTGTTTAAAGTAGCGGGAGAAATAAGCATCGCTCATATTGAACAAAGCGGCTACCTCCGACACGTATATCTTCCGGTTGTAGTGCTTCATAAGATACTCCAGGATCAGGTTAAGGCGATTGGTGTCCAGGTTCCGAATGGCTGAGCTGTTAAAGGTGAAAGGTGTCGCGAGCAAGGGTTTTAGTTCCTGGCTCTCCGACATATCCACAAGAATCTCGTGCAATCCAAGCATACGCCTTGCGGCGTTTTGCTCTTTCATATCCTCCAGCCTCCGGACCACCCGTTCCCGCGTCGATCCCTCAACCTTAAGCACCTGGAATGCATTTTCCAGAAGCTTCTTCACCCACCTCATTTCCGGAAGTTCTGTGAAATTCTGTCCTAATACATTCTTATTAAAATGAAGGAAAACCGATCGTGCTGCATTTTCCGTCCTGACGGTATAATAGGTCTCGCTGTTCTTAAAAATATGCGGAATATTGGGCCCGATCAGATAGACATCGCCCTCTTCGAAAAGGTCGACCTGATCGCCTATCATTTTGGTACCGAAGCTTTTCTCTATATATACCAACTCAAATTCCTCGTGAAAATGCCAGGGCTTATCGAAAAACTCACAGTCCCATCTGCTGAACAGAAAAGAACAGTCTCCGCTAAGGGGTAGTTTATGTAGGAATGCTTCCATGTGTCCTGTATTCAAAGAGATTGGCGCCCCTCGATTCAAGAGGAGCCTCAAGATATGAAATATTATTTTGCCTATGTCAGAAAAGTACAATTAATGAACATCATTTCAGAGTCAGGGACAGCAATGATAACCTAAATTTGGACCTGACCTGTTGTTGTCATTTTATCAGCAGGGAAAACAAAGGATTATGGATGAATTTTCAGAACAGGTGGCGATAGTCACCGGGGCAGCCTCAGGAATAGGGCTCGAGATCTCTAAACAATTGCTCCGCAGGGGAGCGAAAGTTGCGATTTTTGATGTGGACAGGGAGAATCTGGAAAGGCAGTACAAGGATCATCTCGATCAGGTACGACTCTTCACTGTGGATATTACCAATCCTGACCTGGTGGAAAAGTCGGTGCGCTCTGTAGTGGAAAAATGGGGCAGGATTGATGTCCTGGTCAACAGTGCAGGAATTACAGGAAAAACCAATATAAAAAGTCACCTGGTGGATCAGGATGACCTGAGGAGGGTGTTTGAGATCAATTTTATGGGGAGTTTCAACATGGCAAAGGCAATTCTTCCCGTAATGCTGGACCAGGAATATGGACGCGTACTCCACGTAGCTTCCATTGCAGGGAAGGAAGGTAATGCAGGAATGCTGGCATATTCTGCTTCAAAAGCGGCCGTGATCGGAATGACTAAGGTCCAGGGGAAGGAGTATGCGGGCACAGGAATAACCGTGAATGCCATGGCGCCTGCAGTGATCAGGACCCCTCTAGTCGATGCCATGCCCGAAGAGCAGGTGAGCTATATGACGGAGAAGATTCCGATGAAGCGCTGTGGCTCTTTGGAAGAAACCGCAGACCTTGCCCTCTACATCGTCTCGAAAAAAAACAGTTTCACCACTGGCTTCACCTTCGATCTTACCGGAGGTAGGGCCACTTATTAAAAGCTAAAATGAAAATTCTCTATTATAAAAAGGATGGTGCATATCATCCCGGGATAGCCACCGAAAAAGGAGTACTCCCCATCGATAATGTTGAATTGCGTCGCAGGCCCCTGTCCCTGGACGACCTTCAGGATCTGGGTCAGCTCCCTCACCGGGCCGGAGCGGGGAATTTGCTCCGGGAGGAAGACCTTGAAATAGGACCTTGTGTTCCGCAGCCCTCCAAGATCATCTGCGTCGGACTCAATTACCGAAGACATGCCATTGAAAGTAAAATGGAGATCCCAAAGGTGCCCGTGCTTTTCAACAAATTCAACAATACGCTGACGGATTACGGTTCGGACGTTCCGCTCGGAAAGGTGGGTGAGCAATTCGATTATGAAGTGGAGCTGGGGGTAGTGATCGGAAGGAAGTGCAAAGATGTGGAGGAAGAGGAAGCCCTTGATCAGGTATTGGGATATTGTACCGCAAACGACTTGTCCTGCAGGGATCTGCAGTTCCTTACCCCACAATGGCTCCTGGGAAAAAGCCTGGATCATTTCCTGCCGCTGGGCAAATATCTGATCACTGCCGATGAAGTAAAGGATGTTCAGAATCTCCAACTCAGCTGCAGACTCAATGGAGAATTGCGGCAGGATTCCAACACGGCTGACATGATTTTTTCCGTCCGGGAGATCATCAGCTTTGTTTCCAAGCATATGACGCTTCTCCCTGGAGATCTTATTCTTACCGGAACACCGGAAGGGGTCATCATGGGTCTTCCGGAGAAAAAGTGGCTGAAGCCAGGAGATCTGGTAGAGGTCGAAATAGAAGAACTGGGGAAAACCCTTAACAAGATGATCTAATACAACTATTATGAAACGATATCTTTATTTAAATGCTGCGGTCGCGCTGTCTGCCCTAATCTTTTCTTGTAATGTCACCTCCCGAAGTGAAGAGGAGATCGCAAAAAAGGATTTTGGTGAGGTTGCCTGGGAAAATTCTGCCATACCCGTACGACCCGGCGAATCCGCCACAGATTCCTTCTGGAACAAATTTTCGGAAAGATTCATCTACGCCCCGGCTTTTGATTTCAAACAAATCGATGGAGCTGATACCTACAGGTTCGAAGTGTTATCACTGGCAGATTCGCAGCGATGGACCTTTCAGGACCCCTCCCCTTTTGCTCCACTAAGCCCGGTCTGGACAGAAATGCCCGTGGGAAGTTACCAGCTGAAAGTGGTAGGGGTTGCAGAGGACGGTAAAGAAATCGGTGTCTCTGGAACCCGCGAATTCTACAGAGCCGCTCCTTTCGATGGAATCTACCATGCTCCACCCGAAATGCCCTATGCAGAAAGTGCCATGTTGGCCCTCGAAACGCTGCTGGACAGGGATTTTGTTCAGTACTGGTTGGAGCACGGGAAACCGGATCCTTCGTATGGGTGGTACCGTTATCCTTCAAAGATCTACAGTGCTCTTGTAGTCGGAGCGGTTACGCAAGCCCGTCTTAAAGAAGGGACGGAGGCAGCTGAGGAGGCGACTAAACTCGCACAGATAGTGGCAGATGAACTCATCAGGATCAGCTTTGAAAAAGGGGCTCCCTACGAATTCTTCCCCCCGACCTACCACGGTTATCCGGATTATTTCGAACCGGGGGAATCCCATATGAGTTACGACAGAAGTATGACCATACAGGGGGCAGATGCAGGACATGCCTACCTGGATCTCTATGACCTCACCGGGGAGGAAAAATATTTGGAGGCCGCCAAGCGGATCGCCGGCACATATCTTAAGACTCAACTGGACAACGGCAGCTGGTATCTGTATGTGAACAACAAAACAGGAGAGAAAATCGAAGACAATGTTGCCATTCCCACAGCCATGATCAACTACTTCAACAGGCTTAGAAAGGATTACGAGGTGGAAGGGCTGGAAGAAGCAACTGAGGCCGCCCTGGATTATGTAATGGAAAATCCAGTAAAAACATTTAATTGGCAAGGTCAGTTCGAGGACATCTCGGCCCGACAACCCTACGAAAACCAGAGCCGGGAGCAGGCCTGTGACCTTGCCATTTATCTACTGAAAAACAACCGTGATGATCCGGAAAGCGTGAGCCTTGCAGAGGAACTGATCAGGTATTCAGAAGACCAGTTTGTCATCTGGGAAAGGCCAAAACCTATAATAGCGCCAGAGAAAAATCCTGGATCCCTTCCTCAGAACTGGATTACCCCAAGTGTACAGGAACAATATGCTTATTGGAGGCCGATCAGCAGGGCCGCGGGGATCATGGTGGATACCTATTGGGAGGCCTATGTCGCTACCGGGAAAGAAAGGTATTTGGCAAAGGCTAAGTCCATAGCCAACACTTTTCCTGAAGTACAGCAGTATCACGACGGTAACTACGTCACCCACTTCACCAAACACAAGATGAATTTTTGGCTGAACAACGCGGTATATCCTGCCAAAGTTTTGATGAACTTTGAAAGAAACCTGGAGCGTCTCGACGAGGAGTCGCTGTAAAATTAATTCTCTCATAGTAAGTTGAAGTTCCAGGGAGCCAGTGCACCATCCCCATTTTCAAGTGCCGGCTCCCGGGCTTCAATGTGATCAGGAATTGCTTAACTTGCAGATGCCAGCGGATCATGAGGGGACACTCCCTTCTTACGACTGGCACATTTATTTTGAAACTGCGATTTATGATGAAAAAATTGCTCATGTTGCTGGCCGGTTCATGCCTTATAGCCTGTGGAAGCGGTCCCAAACCGGATTTCCACGAAAATATTGTCATCGCCCACAGGGGAGCCTGGAAGGCCAAATCCCTACCGGAAAATTCGATAGCTGCCCTCGAGGAGGCCATCCGTATCGGTTGCCACGGCTCCGAATTCGACATCCATATTTCCAGTGACGACAGCCTGGTGGTAAACCATGATCCGGAGTATTTCGGGATGGTCATCGCCGACACGCCATTCCGGGAACTCCGGACCAGGAGACTGTCAAACGGAGAGCGGATTCCGACTGCCAGGGAATACCTTCTTGCCGGCCTGGATCAGGACAAAACCAAACTCATTCTGGAGATCAAACAGTCAGAGAACAAGCAGCGGACCCTGGAACTGACTCGAAAGGCTGTGGAACTCGTCGAGGAACTTGATGCACGGAACATGGTGGGGTACATCACCTTCGATTACGATGCAGGAATGTTGGTCAGGCAATTAGATCCAGAAGCTGAGGTCGCCTATCTCAACGGCGATGTTACACCCGAAAAGGCTAAGGAAGATGGTTATACAGGACTGGACTATCATTACAGCCTGTACAGAAAAAATCCGCAGTGGATCCCAAAGGCACATGAACTCGGGATGACCATAAATGCCTGGACGGTCAATTCGGTTCCAGAAATGCAGCATCTGATTGATCAGGGTGCGGACTACATCACGACCAATGAGCCGGAACTCCTGCTAAGTCTCCTAAGGAAACAATAGCAGGTGCGCTCCGAGGAATGGCTGTTTAAGACCTGTTACTGACCCGGCTGATATCCTCAGATAAAAATTCCAATTCCTGTCCTTTTGTTTCAGGCATATAAAACTTCACCCAAAGCAGTTGCAGTACCATCATAAAGGTAAAGATCCCGAAAACCAGCGGAGCCCCTATATTGTCGAATAAAAAGGGCAGGAAAGACGGGATAAGGGCGGCAAGAATCCAGTGAACGGAGGAACCGAATGACTGTCCCTGTGCACGAAGATGGTTCGGAAATATCTCCGAGATGAAGACCCAGATCACTGCGCCCTGGCCTATTGCATGGGAAGCGATAAAGATGAAGAAAAATATCGGCACCCACATTCCCGGCCATTCATTGAGAAAAGCGAGGGTAACCAGCCCAAGGGAGATGATATAACCGACAGAACCGATATACATCAGTTTTTTTCGTCCCATTCGATCGATCAAGGCTACCCCAAGCAGGGTGAATATCAGATTTACCACCCCTATTCCCACACTGCTAAGGAGGGCTGAGGATTCCCGAAGCCCGGACATTTCGAAGATACGCGGGGCATAATAGAGAAAGGCATTGATCCCCGAAAACTGGTTGAAAAAGGCGATAAAAAAGGCGAGCAATAAGGGGAAGCTATACCGTTTTTTAAAGATGCTTTCCTTCCTATCCTCTCTGGCACGGTCCTTAACGATTATCGCCATTTCCTTTTCAGCATTTTGTGTTGAAAGGATCTTCGCCAACACTTCCTTGGCCTGATTTACCCTGTCTCTGTAAATGACAAGCCATCTGGGACTTTCAGGGACTGTGAAAACCAGCAGCGTATAAATCAATGCAGGGAAAGCCTCCACCCCGAGCATCCATCTCCAGGCATCTTCTCCAAGTCCGGAAAGCAGGTAATTTGAAAGGTAAGCGATCAGAATACCAAAAACGATATTGAACTGATACAAGGCGACCAATCTTCCTCTTTTGGCGGCAGGAGCGATTTCGGAAACATAGGCAGGAGCTGCAATTGTGGAGACCCCGACACCTACTCCCCCGAGGAACCTGAAAAACGCAAAAATGTAAGGATCACCTGCCAGGCCTGATCCCACGGCCGACACGAAATAGAACACCCCGATCCAGATCAGGGTTTTTTTTCTGCCAAGTCTGTTCGTGGGGAAGGAACCGAATATGGCACCCAGGACAGTTCCCCATAAGGCCATTGACATCACCACCAGTCCGTGAAACAGGTCAGAACTTCCCCAAAGAAGCTGGAGCTGCTTGTCGGCTCCTGAAATGACAACGGTGTCGAAACCGAATAAAAATCCAGCCAGAGCAACCACTATAGACCAGTAATAAAGTTTAGAAGTATTCATGTTTTTGATTTTCGGTTAGGGAATCATCTCTTATTGTCAGAGCGATTCTTCAGCCTTTACCACTCCGACCATACTGTCCGCTGTTCCGTAATAGAGATACCAGGCATTGTTAAAGTAAACCAGGCCTTCCAGAAAGGTGGTCCCGTCCTTGTACTGACCCGACTTTTCGAAATCGAGCTCGGGTTTTATAAAGGGCTTGTCCGTTCTGTCGAGGAGCTTCCATGGTTTCTCGCTGTCGAAAAGGGCCTGGCCACCGGTGTACACTCTGTTTCCAAGCTCTGCTACACCGATGTCCTGAGAATTTCCGGCATTATACATGACCACGATTCCGTCCTCCGTTAGGACGGGAGGCGGACCAGCTTCGACCAGCCAGGAATCGAAATATCCAGGGCGGGTATCCAACACTGGGACCAGATTTCCCTCCCGGTCCTCAAAAGGCTTCCAGTTGATCAGATCCTCAGAACTGGCCAGCCAGATCTTGGGAACTCCGAAGTACATCCAGTATTTCCCGTTGATCTTCGCTGCCACCAGCTTCCCGTCCTCCAATCTGGTCAGAATGGCGCCGCTTTTGGTCTCCCGATTATGATATTTTCCATCCTTCCAGTCTTCGAAAATCGGACCGTGTTTGGTCCAGTCCTTAAGATTACCTGAGGTTGCGATGGCCAGCCTGGGCACCTCCCTGTTCCACTGGGTATAGGTAAGTACATAGGTTCCGTCCTCAGATTCTACTATTCGCGGATCCTCGGTACCCCCCGGCCATTCGTATTTCTTTTGCTGGTCATTGGCCGGAAAGAAAATGGGTTCCTCTCTCTTCTGATAAGTCCTCCCGTCACTGGAAACCGCCAGGCCGATTCGGGACCGGTGTCCTCCAATCTCCTTCTCTCCAAGCTTCTCTTCCGCTCGGTAAAGGACATGGATCTTACCATCCTTAACAATGGCAGCCGGATTGAATGTTGCCATGGATTCCCAATGAGCAGTCTTGCCAGTGACAGGATCGATAAAACTGGATTCCGGATCCTTTTGGATAATAGGCTGGGGGTCTTCAAAGCGTTTGAAGGGTCCGATCATCCAGGAATTTTCCTCCTGGTCGCTCAGTTCCGGATCCCGCTCATCGGGGGTAGTTTTTATTCCGTTGCTGCATCCGATGCAGAGCAGAAGCAGTATGATGTTGAATTTCTTCATATCTGGTTACTATTGATAAAGGGCTTCTGATTAATCCCGGATTAAAAAGAAGCCCTTTGTTAGCTAATTAAACAACCTTATAAAACATACACTTAGTATCCGGGATTCTGTTGTATCACTCCATTGGAGTAATCGATCTCTGTTTGTGGGATCGGAAGCAGAATGTCAGTAGGATCAAAATCAGCCCCTTTGAGCGTGTTGTACTCTGCTGCGAATTCCAGCATTACCTCCATATAGCGTTCCTGTCGGACCAGATCTTCTCTTCTCCACCCTTCCATTCCGAGTTCAACCCTTCTTTCATGCCAGATAATATCCCGTAGTTCATCCTGATCAGTCGTAGTGATCGGCGGCAGGGTGGATTCCGTAGTCTCGGGAATATAGGTTTGGATGCTTCTCTGCGGATCAAGAGGAGGCGTGTTTCTTGCCCGCTCCCGGACCATGTTGAGATAGGTCAATGCTTCAGCAGACTTCCCATTTTCATTAAGCGCTTCTGCGTATAGCAACAGGACATCAGAATAACGAATCAGGCGTACGTTATAGTCCACCATCCAGGGATTGTACTCAGTCCTTAAAATTTGAGGAACCAGGGTTTTTCGATCCCCGAAACCGGAAGGTGAGAGAGAATTATCCTGATTGGCCGTCTGAGGAGAATCACCAACAAACCGGTCCCCTTCCATTACAAAGGTATAGGCAATCCTGGGATCATCCGGTGCGAAAGCTTTGAAAAGATCCAAGGTGGGCAGGTGAAAACCGTATCCGGGATAGCCGGGGGTGGTCCGGGTGGAGAAAAACAGCGGGATATTCGACCCCAGCGCGAGCTCCCTCTCATCAGTCATCTGATTGTTGATCTCAAATACTGATTCTACGGAATTTTCAATTCTCCAGTTCGCTCCGTAATCCGGTAACAGCGCATATTCTCCTGAATTTACCACCTGAGCCAAGGCTTCTTCAGCAGCCTCAAAATCCCGCATGAACATATACAACTTACCCAGGAGCGTATAAGCAAGGCCGCTGGTCACTCGGTATTGGTCGTCCGGTCCGTACTCCGATTTAGTCGGAAGCGCCGTGGCATCATTCAGATCGGTTATAATCTGATTAAAAACCTCCTCTTCAGAGGCTCGTGGAACCTGAACCGCCTCAGAGGGGGTCAGAGGCTCAAGAACCAGTGGCACTCCACCGAAAACCGTGACAAGTTCATAATAGGCGAATCCTCTCAGCAGCTTTGCCTCGTTAATATACCTCTGAAGAAGGGTTTCATCCCCTGCCGCAGTCTGAGCAAAATGGATCACCTCATTAGATCTGGCGATCAATTTGTAAAGGATGTTCCATCTTCGTGCAGCTACATGATTGGTCGGAGTCGCAGTGAAGTTCTGGAGATCTGCCAGGGGCATGTAATCCGCTTCATTAGCACCTCCCTTCCAGGCGTCGTCAGTCGTAACATCTCCTACCATGTAATGATTCAGAGCAAATTCATCCCAGGTGATTCTCAACTGGAGATATGCTCCTGTCAGGGCCTCCTTGATTTGATCTGCGTTCTGGTAATAATTTGAATTTTCCTGGGTGCCAAAAACCGGCTGGTTTAGGTCATCCTTATCACATCCCGCCACAAACACAAGGGCGAAAAGCACAATCAGTCTGATAAAGTTTTTCATAATGATTTTTTTTTAATTTAAAATTGGGTATTGATGCCCACCATATAGGTTCGTGATGAGGGGTATCTGATGTTGTCATAACCCAGATCAAGCGGATCAAAGGATCCGATTTCCGGATCTGAACCGGTATAGTCCGTAAAGGTCAGCAGATTCTGACCGCTCAGGTAAATCCTGAAGGAATCGAAGAAGGTTCTTTCCAACAGGTCCGGGTGCAGGTTGTATCCCAGCTGAATATTTTGAAGACGCAGATAGGAGCCATCCTCCACCCACCAGGTCGAGGCCCGGTAGTTGTTATTGGCATTACCCAGGGATGGTTTTGGATACGTGGCGTTATCACCTTCTTCCATCCAGGCATCGGTATAGGCCGCAGCCAGGTTGTTCTGCTGACCTGGAATAGCCAGGGTTTTGAGTCCGTTGTAGATGTCATTCCCAATGATCCCCTGGAAGGATCCGATCAGATCGAAACTGCCGTACTGCAGGTTGAAATTAAATCCGTATACCAGATCCGGGTGAGGATTTCCGATGTAGGTCCTATCCGCATCGTTGATTACGCCATCATCATTAAGATCAGCGAATTTAAAATCCCCGGGAGTGGCATTAGGTTGGATGAGTTCTCCGGACGGGCCCACATAGTTTTCTATCTCCGCTGTATTCTGGAAAATGCCTTCCCAGACATATCCGTAGAACCTGGACATCGGCCCACCAACTTCGGTACGACTGACGGCACCAAAGAGTGGTAAACCGCCGTTCCCAAGAGAGGTGACCTCGTTTTTATACTTGGAAATATTTCCGCCGAATGAGTAGTAGAACTCATTGATCGTATTCTGGTAATTAAGATGCAGTTCGAATCCTCTGTTCTCTACGCTCCCTGCGTTTGAGTATGGATAATTCGGATAACCGGCTATGGCAGGAATCGGAACACGTAGGAGCATGTCTTCGGTTTCTTTGATATAGTAGTTGAAGTTAACGCTCAACCTGTTGTTGAAAAGTCCGGCATCAAATCCGATGTTGGTCTGCTCACTGGTCTCCCAAACAATATCGGGGTTTCCGACGTTGGTAGGAATGAATCCCTGGCTATAGCCCCCTCCAAAATTGTACTGGCGATCGGGAGCAGTTCCAATCAGGGTCAGGGGAGCATAGCTGTTGATCCTCTGGTTCCCGGTGCGCCCCCATCCTGCTCTGATCTTGAAGTTGGTCAGGGTCTCATTCAGATCAAGATCCTCAAAGAAATCTTCCTTGTCCACTCTCCATCCCAATGAGAAGGACGGGAAATAACCCCATCGGTTCCCTTCGGCAAAACGGGAAGATCCATCGGCCCGGAAATTCACCGTGGCCAGATAGCGGTCGGCATAATTGTAGTTCACACGACCGAGATAAGAGAGAATTGAAGTGACCAGTTTTCCTCCTGACACCCTGTCTCCTTCAGTCGCGGCACCCAGGACCCTGAAGGAAATCGAATTTCCGGGAGTGTCGGTTTTAAAGGCATTGATGCTTTCAAAGGTATTCTCCTCATAGGTTGTCGCAAGCATCACATCAACATTGTGGTCTCCGAATTCCCCGGCATAGTTCAGACGCTGTTCGATGAGGTAATCCTTAGAAACGCTGCTGTTATTAGTAATCGTACTAACGTCCCTGGATTTGCTCGCCCTGTTGGCCAGATTGTATTCACTAAAGATGGACTCATAGGTTGGCTGGAATAACTTAAACCGGTTATTGTTATGTTCATAGTTAAGCTGTACCGTGTAATTCAGGTCTTCCAATAATTCCAGGCGTGCATGCACATTACCGAAGAAATTGAAATCCTCCGACTGGCGGTCATTGAGCTCAAGGTATGAAACCGGGTTCGGATTAAAGGCGTACTCGGTCGGCGCGTATTTATTGTACCGATAGTTAGGATCGCTGGGATCGACGAGGGGATTGATCACCGGAGTAAACGGATCCGCCTGGAGAATGAAATCGAAACGTGGTAGCGAATTAGCATCTGATGATTCATTCTTTGCTATCCCCAGGTTTGCTCCAACCGTGAAACGGGAGGTCACATCATATTCATTATTGAGCTTCACCGAGATCCGTGAGAATTCAGTTGTGATGATAGGTCCCTCTTCATCCAGGTATCCAAGACTCAGATAGGAGCGGTAATTTTCGCTTCCCTTTCTGAAGCTGAAGTTATAGTTCTGGGTCAGGGCGGTTCTATTAACAGCCTCCCACCAGTCCGTATCAAATCCTCTGTTGTACTGCTCTTCAAACAAGGGATTGAGTTCCTGGCCGGCATTCTCATAAGCAAGTTTGGTAAATTCAAAAAATTGCTCACTGTTCATCATATTGGGTGGATCATAGCTATCCTTAACCCCCACATAAGCATCAAAGGCAGCCTGATGGACGCCTTCCTTGCCGGATTTGGTCGTGATCAAAATGACCCCGTTTGAACCTCTGGAACCATAAATGGAAGTAGAGGAGGCATCTTTCAGAACTTCGATACTCGCGATATCATTGGGATTCAGGTTATTGATGTTGTCGAAGAATTGCCCGTCCACTACATAGAGCGGGTTGTTATCATTGACTGTTCCAAATCCCCGGATACGCACTACAGCACTGGATCCTGGTTGACCAGAACTGCTGGCTACATGTACCCCAGCTGCTTTTCCCTGCAGGAGCTGAGAGACATTAGAAACTGCCTGGTTCTTGATTTCCTCCTCAGATATGGAGGAAATGGCTCCGGTGAGATCGCTCTTTCTCTGGGTTCCATAACCCACTACAACGATCTCATCCAGGTTGCTCATATCGGGCTGCAGGCTTACATCGATATTCGTATTCCCGTTGACCGGTATTTCCTGAGTCTGATACCCAATGTAGGAGAACACCAGAACCGGGTTGGGTTCAGAAATCCTGATGCTGTATTCCCCCTGCTCATTAGTCGCTGTACCATTGGTAGTTCCTGCTACACTTACGGTTACGTAAGGAAGGGGAACCCCGTTTTCGTCGACTACGGTTCCGGATACCGTAATGGGATCCTGAGCGTATACAGTTGTCATAGCATAACAAGAAAAGAACAGCAACAGGAAAAATTGCCTGAGTCTTCCCATACTGAAATTATTCAGCTGAAAACCCGATGCTCGCATTGAAGTGATAGTTTTGTGCATAGGATGCGGTTTAAAAATTAATAATTGGTTAGTTGATACATATTCAATCGTTTTCGTAATTGGAGCCAGGAAATCCTGGTCAGAACCTCGTTTTTATACATCGAGAATTAGATCGCTTTCCGGTTTGCTCGAACATGGCAGGCATTCATCCTCGCCTGGAACAACCAGAGTGGGATGATTATATCTGACCGATCCGCTCTTGACCTTTGTCAGGCAGGTTCCGCAATCCCCGAATAAACATCCAGAAGGAATGTCCACGTCATGGTCTTCTGCAAATTCGAGTATGGATCCGTAGGCTTCGTTCCATGCCATCCTTTTGCCGGACCTGCAGAATTCAATCTCCAGGGTTCCGGGTTTTTTGCGGTTTACCTTTTGGGCCGGGGGCGCTGCCTCCACAGGCTCGGTTCCTGCTACGGGGATGCCTCCGAAGGACTCGTGGTGCAGTTTGCTCTGCGCCACCCCACGGGATTTCAGTTCCCCGAGCATATAATCCAGCATAGGACCGGGGCCACAGACGTAGAAGGATGCGTCCATATCTCCAACTGTCTCGAGAATGGTGTCGACATTAAGAAATCCTATGTGATCGTAGTCCCTTCCCGGGACATCCTGCTCCCTGACGGTGGCATAAAAGGTGATGACCTTCAGGTTCTTATTTATTTCCTTTTGACTTTGGAGTTCTTCCCGGAAGGTGTGCTCCTCCCTGGAATTCACTCCGTAGAAAAAGAACACCTGGCGATCTGGATTCTCACGAGTGATACTCTTGAGCATACTGAGCAGGGGAGTGATGCCGATCCCTCCGGCGATCAAGACAATAGGATGCTGATCCTGGGGATCCACCGTAAAATCTCCAATGGGACCTTTAGCTTCCAGTACCGCACCCTCTTCCAATTCGTCACAGAAGAAATGGGAGCATTTCCCCCCTGGAACCCCAGGTGCCACAGCGGCTTCTCTCTTTACAGAAATCCGGTAGTGCTTTGCGTTGTATTCATCTGAAAAACTATAATGCCGGAGTATGGGAACCGGATCGCCTGGAACCTTAACCTTGAATAGGAGGTGCTGGCCCGGCTTGAATTTTCTCAACGGGACCTGTTCCACAGGTTCAAGAATGAGGGACACCACAGAAGTATTTTCCCTGACCTTTTTCCTTATTTTATATTTGGTGTAAACAGACATTTCTTTTTTAAGTTCTAATGACAAGCCAGATCATTTTACGGTCTCCCGGTCCGGTCTTGTATCCCTGTAGTTTTGATCAAAGGCCTTGATCTCTGGGTCTTCCTCTATGCCCCAATGCTCACAAGCCTGGGCATAAATCCTCGGCCACCAGTTCTCGTGCTGCGTTAACCCAGCCTCCTGAAATCTGTCATAAGAATCTTTTAAAGCACGGGTCCAGGCCTGGTTTCCAAAATTCATCGCCTCCTCCTGACTTCCGATTTCCGGCACGATCCATTTCCTGCCAATGTTGGCATGCAATACCTCATCGGCCCAATCATAATCCTGGATCAACTCAGCGAGTCTGTTGGCGGTAGCCACCGCCACATCCCATTCATATTTCTTTCCGGTCTTGGCCGGCATAAGCCCCTGTTCGATAAAGAAGAGGATCGAATGTCTTTCCTTGCTGGTTAAATCGGTATTGAGCAGATAGGACCAGGTAATATTGAAGGGTATTTCCTTCCAGTCGATGTCCATGGAGGTAAATCCGACCTCTCCCATCATGGCATGACGGGACTCGTCCCATATCTGCCGAATCATATCCCGGTAATACTCCCAGGGTTTATCCTTGGTTTCGTAAATGATGCTCGCCATCATTTCAGGGACATCGATCTCCCGCATCCTCTTGAAGTACAGCATGATTGTCTTCGGGAGCGGCGGAAACTTTTCATCCAGAAGAAATGCCTCAGCGTTCACACGCATATTAAACACATCCTTGAACCGCTCATCCCGTTTAGGTATATTGTCGTACTCGAACTCTTTATTGGAATATTGTTTTCGTAGTGGGTTATCCTGCTTTTCACCGGACCCATCAAGCCCTCCCATGTTTAGTAAACACGTATCCAAAAGCTGCAGCCATTCTGCATATTCCTCTCGGGTCTCTTCTCCGATCAATTTGTCCAGCACAGCCTCCCCGTATTCTCTGATCTCTCTGATATCGACAAGGGCGTGTTTACATACCCGGTAAGTCGGATTGTCAAAAAGCTTGTTGTTTTCTTCGATATGCTGCCCCAGGCCTTCTGTCAGTGCCGGAATGATCTTCCCGTATACCCCAAGTAAAAGTGCCTCGGTTGTTGGGGCATTCTGAACTTCCCTGAGTAGAATTTCCATATTGGGATCAGGGGCTGCATCCATGCCGTACGGAGGTTCCCGCATCTCTCTGACCCTTTTGAAAAAAGGCTCCACCTGTTCTGCCAGAAGATGAGCATGATAGCTGAAGGCCATTTTAATCTCATAAATGGGCATAGCGGTAATCCTGCTGATAAGCAGGAAGCTCAGCTCCTTGGAAACCCAATGGAATCTCTTCAACCGGGCCACGCTCTCTGGAACGGTAAGGCCTTTAGACATCGCCTCCTTCATAGAATGAAGCCCGACGAGCTCGGGAATCCCTTTATAACCTCTATAGTGATCTGCTAACATTTTTGTTTATTTTTTGAGTTTCGATTTCGTTTCTTTCCCCATCCCTTTTGATCGCTCAGCTCTTTTCCAAAGCGGAATTCTCCAAATGTAGAGGGAAGAGCAGGATATGCTTTTCTCAATATTGTTCAAATGTTCTCCTATTTTGCACTCTTAAATTTTTAACAGATTCCGGAAATTACCTATTGGTCCTGAGCACTCGCCAGCATCCGGGCAGTACAAATTTTACTTTACAAAGAGATTCAGGTATTGGTTCAGCAGAAGAAAATCGATATATTATTTTCTGAACTCATTCCACCAGGCTGGGAAGGCGGATTTCGTCCAAGTTGCCTTTTGGCACAATACAGATCCTCCCTTCCCTAATGTTCAAGGAATTGACCCCCTCGAACTGGTAAGGAGTCTGGAGCAGGAAAGCCTGATATCGGTATGTTTTTTTTGACCCGGCTTCGAGATACCTGAAGGTACTTTGGCCGAATATCTCCGGCTGCTGGAGGAGTTTCCTGAAGGGCTGATGGATGCCTGCGGTACCAAATTCCAGCCCGCGATAGCGGAGTCTGCCATGGTCCCAGGACATCCACAGGTGGATCCAGGGATAGTCATTACGCGACCAGACATACCCTATCAGCGTGCGACTACCGGGAGAATAGCAGGTTATCCAACCAAGGGGCTCTGCGGAATCGATGACATAGGAATAAATTCCGTTGCTCTCTTCGGAAGGACTTCTCAGGTCGATGGATTGACCGCCTTTGCCATACCCAACTGGCCAGGAAGTCCCAAAATCCTGAGGACACTGGTAATGATCCTGACTAAATCCCCTGCCGGCATTGCAGTCCACCAAAGTTCCTGCTTCTAGAAATGGCCAGGTAACCGTCGGGTGCTGAACCAGGTTGTAGAGGCGGTCCAGGGTCTGAATGTTTTCAACCGTCTCCTTAACGGCAACTACCGGACTGTGCGGGTGCATCTGAATCTCCCTTTGTACCGCAAGTCCTTCCAATTCGCTGCTTGCGCTCATCTGCAATTCAAGCGAATGTCTGGATTCCGTCTTCCAGACCATGTTGGCAAACTGTCCATGATGTGGTACTCCTTTTTGAATTTCACCAGCTGATGGACTCCCCCATCTTCCGAGACAGATAAAGTGCCCTTTATAGGGTGCCCCTGCCCGGTTGTTTTCCGGCATTTGCTCTTCCGAAAAGGAAAATTCGAGGGGGTTGATTCCCTGGTCGATCATTTCAAAACTTGTTATCGCCCCACCTTCCAGATCGACCTCAAGGGAAGCGATGGCGTTTTGTAATTTTTCCGTCATACGTTGTGTCAAAGGGTCTGTCACCTATAGGTTTCTTCTTTTTAATTCCCTGACAGCAAAATCCGCTGCCCTTGCACTCAAGGCCATATAGGTAAGCGAAGGATTCTGACAGGCCGACGAAGTCATGCACGCCCCGTCAGTTACGAACACGTTCGGGACCTGATGCATCTGGTTCCATTTGTTCAGCACAGAACTTCGCGGGTCTCTCCCCATGCGGGCGGTGCCCATTTCATGAATAGCCGAACCTGGAGCTTCCTGGCTGTCGTTTTGAGAGATCACCCGAAGCCCTGCTTGTTCCATCATCTCAGCCGCACTATCCAGAATATCCCGGGTCATGTTGTTTTCATTGTCGCCAAAGCTACAGCTGATCTTGAGCAACGGCATTCCCCACTTGTCGGTCCTGCTGGTATCCAGGCTGACATGGTTGGCATATTCAGGCAGCATTTCCCCCATTCCACCCATATAAAAGCGCCACTTCCCCGGATGCGTAAGTGCCTCTTTGAAATCAGCTCCGAAATCCGTCCCGGCCACTCCTTCCCACCAACCGGTTCTGGAGGCAGAACAGGCATAAGCGTAACCGCGAAGGAAATCTCTTTGCTTGTCATTGCCTACATTGCGGAACCGTGGTACATAGACTCCCGTCGGCCTTCTCCCGCTGTAGTACCTGTCCTGAAAGCCGTCATATTCCCCGGCGACCCTTCCCCTGTAATTATGGTCCATCAGATAATGGCCCAGCGTCCCGCTGTCATTTCCAAGGCCCTGGGGAAACCGATCCGAAGTTGAGTTTAACAGGATGAGGGCTGTATTGATGGTGGAGGCATTCACAAAAATGATCTTCGCACTAAATTCCGTGACCGTTCCCGTATTGTCTATTACTCTCACTCCCTTAGCTCTCCCTTTTTCCGGATCATAAAGGACTTCCTGAACCACCACATCGTTAACAAGGGAAAGGTTTCCTGTTGCCCTCGCAGCCGGAATGGTGGCAGAGTTACTGCAAAAGGAGGCTCCGAAAGGACAGCCCCTGTGACAAAGATGCCTGGCCTGGCAATTTGATCTCCCCAGTTTCAGGTGGACCTTCTGAGCTTCACTGAGATTTGCAGTCCGGCTGATGATCAGATGTCTTTGAGGATGATGGGCTTCTATGCTTTGCTTCATATGCTTCTCAAGGCAATTCATTTCAAAGGGAGGAAGGAATTCCCCGTCTGGAAGATGCGGGATTCCATCGCGGTTGCCACTGATCCCAACGAATTTCTCAACATAACTGTACCAGGGGGCGATGTCGCGATATCGGATGGGCCAGTCCACCCCGATACCTTCCCTGGCATTGGCTTCAAAGTCGAGATCACTCCACCGCTGTGTCCATCTCCCCCAAAGCAGAGATCTACCTCCTGTCTGATAGCCCCTAATCCAGGAGAACGGTTTCACGCTCTCATAGGGATGCTCCTTATCCTTGACCACAAAATGTTTATAGCTTTCATCGAAATGCCTGGAGGCAATCGGATTTTCTTCCCTTTCCCGCTTAGTCAGCCGACCGCGGTGGAGAAAATCCCAGGGATCGCTCATGGAAGTCGGATAGTCCTTTCGATGTTCGACAGCCCTACCCCGTTCGAGGACCAGAGTCCGAAGTCCCTTTTCGCAGAGTTCCTTGGCAGCCCAGCCCCCGCTCATGCCTGAGCCAATGACAATGGCGTCATAGGAATTCTTTTGCTTTGCTTTCAGATTGAGGTTCATAGGTAGGATTAAGACTGAATGGCCCAGGTTTTATCCCCAGGCGACAGCGGAATACAACCCTCGTACTTTCCCGGTACCGGATTATATCGAAGTGCCTGGGTAGCCCCGACTTCAGAGGTGAAATATCCAAACAAAGTCAGTTCCTTCATAAGGACAAAAAAACGCGAAGGTCCCTCCTTCATTTCTGCCTCCTTCCTGAAGAGCCTGGTCTGCTGTTCCCGATCGAGCTCCCGGAAAGCCGAACCTGTTCTTTCTGCGTCTTCCTTGATTCGGTCCAGACCTTGAAGAAATGCCTGTTGATCCTGTTCATAATAACAGTCCCTTAGCATTACATCGATGAAGGCCGCAACTCCAGCCTGTCCTGCTCCCGGGCTATCCGTTTCGGGAAGGATGATATCAGATATTCTTCGGACCATCCCAAATTGTTCCTGATTCAGAAACACCAATCCAGTTACGGTAGGATCATTTCTTTTTTGTTCACAACCGACGAAGGGGGGTAACACGGCCGTGAAAGTCACTCCCGCAAACCCAAGACCCAGATATCTTATTGCCTCTCTTCGTTTCATTTCAAGACTTACCAGTTAAAAACCCTGCGTACGTAATCGCGGCTTAACTTCCAGTTCTCCCTCAAGGGGCGCTGAGGGATGCCTTCAAAGGACAATTCTATCGCTGCATCTCCTGAAAAACCGACCTCCTTCAGAGCTTTTGCAATTCCTGGGAAATCAATGACCCCATCTCCCATGGCTTCCGTCCAGGTCCTGTCTGCCTTGTGATCTCTCAGGTGGAGGTAACAGATCCTGTCGCCGAACCGATGGATGAAATCTACCGGATCAATGCCCGCCCGGAAAAGGTGGGCGACATCCGGTCCTAAGGTCAGATTTTCCACCCGCGTCAGGGTGCCTTCAAGTTCATAGAGATTATCTGCCACTTCATAGGTGTGGTTATGCAGATTGGGCTGGAGCCCTAATCCATCACAAATTTCCAGCAACTCTTGCAATACTGCAGCCTGAGCGTCAAGTTCAGAGGTGCTTTTCTTCTCCGGCTTATAGCCGACAGAAAATCCAACATTCTTCCCTCCGATATTCTTAAGTTTCCGAGCAACCGGTTTAAAATCTGAAACAATTTTTTCATGTTGCCCTTTCTGCCACATCGGAGCTTCGAAGGAGGTTCCGGTCACTGCCACTCCGTAGGTCTGGCTAAGCTTGTTGAAATTTTCTTCTGCATCCGCATTTTTAAGGAGGACATCCATGAGTTCAACCCCCATGATGCCTGCATAGCGGAAGTCGGAGAAGATGGTTTCCAAGATTGGTGTGCAGTCATGGGTTGGAGGGAAACGGCTGGCATACTGCCAAAGATGTCCGCTGACCCGAATCCTTTTCCCGGAGAATAATTCGGAAAATTCATTGAATGGAAGCATCTGTTGATAACAGACAAGGCCGGCAATAGCCAGGCTTCCTTTGATAAAATCTCTTCGACCCGTACTTTTCATTCAATTGTGTTTCGATAGGTGATCGGAATTCCCGCCACCTTCATTTTACCTCCCTCGGTTTCAATCTTGCTGTTGGGCGGAAGGATGACCAGAGAGATGACTCCGTCGGCAGGAACCTTGATCTTCTGATTTCCGCTTACGTTCCTGGCAAGTACTTTTCCAGTAATAGCATCAAAAAGATCCGATCTGGAATCGAGTTCCAGAGTGACTTTTTTTACCTGCTGGTATGGGTTATAATACAGAAAGGAAGGGTAGGACTCCTCCTGATAAAAATCCAGTTTATTCAGATCGATTTGCAGAATCCCCGGTACGTCGGTGTTTTCAAGAATGGCACCGAAGAAACCAGCCCAGGCACCTCCATATATGCTAAGGTTGGTCGCTTCCTCCCCAACATCGAAAGTATGTCCATAGGAGGCCCAGATGTCGTGATAGGCAACCGCATCCCCGGTAGCCCTTGGCGATACCCCTTCCTCAATGATTCTCAGTCCTTCGTATGGAATGACATGCTCCGGAGCGGATCGATATTTTTGTCCATAATACTGATGTTCAGCAGGAAGCTGATCCGCATAGAAAAAACGCGCCGCATTGCTGGCATTGAGAAGCCACTTTCCGGCAGTTCTGGCAAGGGCGGGATTGTATTTAACCGCCGGAGCAAGAAAAGCATTGACAAAAGTTTCAAGGCCAAATACATAACCTTCACCTCCCATGTCCTTTCTGCTTCCCACCAGCCCATAGACGTCATACCCGTTCCAGTTGGCCTCTACAGTACCGTAACCCTGCCGCACATCGGATCCCTTGAGAAGCCAGTCAAAATATTTGGTCGTATCGTAGTTCGTTCCCAGCTCCGCATTGAGCCGGGAGGCGATATAGGGACCAAGGCTCAAAGCGATTTCATAATAGGGGTTTTTCTCCAGGTCCTCATAATAATCCATACTCCATTTTGCCGCCTGCAGGTACCGGGGATCCCCGAACTTCTGGTAGGCCCAGTATTCAATTGCAGCCGTGAGTATCCCTATCTCGGGACATTTCCAGCCGGCTGTAGTTTCGCCCCAGGTGATACAATTCACCGGTCGCATCATATCGAAATTATAGGACTGGTGCCAGAAGTTTGCCTCAGGACCACCCAGTTGAGCGATCATTTCATATAACGCGTCTGCGATATCTCTTAACCTTCGGTCCATCCCGGGTTGATCGGGATACAGATCCCCGACCATGTAGTACAAAAGGGTTGGGCCGAGATCATACCACCAGTCAGCATGGTTCCGGTTGTGCCAAGGAATGGGAAAGGCATAGAAGATTCGCCTGTTTCCATAGTCATGTTCAAAAGTATTGAGCATATGGACATAATCATAGATCTCCCCACCGACAGGAACGCTGTCCTTATCTCTTCCGTTCAAGGTAGATCCCACCACAAAGGCCATCATGGTAAGGGCGTCCTGATAGCCGTCGGTTTTGATTCTTTCATCTCCGTAATAGGCAGGGATGAACACCGTGTTGCTCTCCATGTTGTAATGCGTGGTATCAAGCCGAATGGTCGGAAACTCGGTTTCCTTCTCCCAATCGAAAATGAAACTGTCAAGAGCCATAAATCTTTCCTCCCAATCAAATTCCTGAAAAGGTTCAGGTAGCCTTGGCCACTGTTCGATGGATGGATGTTTGAACTGTTGCACCTGTGCACCGGCCTCGGAGGGGAGAAATACAAGAATGCTGAGAAGTGAAAGGGCACTACAGGTTCTAAGGAATCTCAGTTTAAAACTTCTTTCTGCAAAATGAGTGATTTCATTCATGATCCTTTGCTGTTATTGTTGATGAATTTGGAACTCACTTCTGAAGTTCCTGAACCGTTTGCCTGAAAAATTCCACACTCCGCCTTATTTCCGGAACGCTATTCTTCCAATTGTGCTCGTATTCCACGAAAAAGGCGCCCCGGAATCCCTGTCGCTTGAGCTCTTCCAGGATTCCCTGAAGGTTGGAAACTCCTGTTCCCCAAATCACATCATGGGCGACCGCATCTCTTTTATTGAGGTCCTTCAGGTGGAGCTCAATGATATTCCCCTCCAGCATACTGATGCATTCCAGGGGTTCAAGACCCGAACGTACGTAATGCCCCGTATCCGCGCAGGCCCCGATCCAATAGTCCGGATCCTTCAGCACCTCCAGTACCGTCGCGGGATGCCAGTAGGTAGAGGGTTTAGGATGATTGTGGATGGCCACCCTTATCCCGGATTCTTTAGCTAGTTCCCTGACCATTGGAACTTCCTCGGGAACCGGTTCAGCTGTAATGACTTCTATTCCCATCCGGTTGGCAAATTCAAAAAGATCCAGCCATTGTTCACGCCCTTTTGCCCCTACCACTCCATAGGAAATCAACTCCACTCCCTCTTGATCCAGTTTCTCAAGTATGGCAATCCGGCTCTGCTCCGAAAGATCTGTTCCCATGACCCCGGGGATCCCTCCTCCAATTTCCTGTCCGGGGAAAGCCTCTACAAAGGAAAGGCCGCAGCTCTTGATTTTCTCAATGGCTTCAAAAAAAGTGAATTCCTTGAAGGTGTAAGCCTGAGCGCCCAATTTCCAACCCAGCTTTTCCTCCGGAACTTGTCCAAAAGAAAACATTATGGTGAAAATACACATGACAGTTAAGACCGATCTTGAATAATATGATTTCATTCCTTTACAAATTAGTTGTTGCGGTAATCTCCACCTCAAGAAGGATTCCGGTATTTGGTCCTGAGTGCCGGCTTATATCCAAAGAAACCGTAGAACATGATGTATACATAGCACAAGGCCGGAACCAGAAATGACAACTGGAAGTTTCCTGTAATATCTGCGAACAATCCCTGAAGGGGAGGGATAATGGCTCCTCCAAAGATAGCCATTACCAGCAGGGAAGATCCCTGGCTCGTATGGATATGTAGTTTTTTGATCGCAAGATCAAAAATAGTGGGAAACATGATGGAGTTGAACAGGCCGATGGCAATAATGGACCACATGGCCACCGCACCTTCGAGGAAGCTCCCCATGAGCAGGAGGACAATTACCGTTCCCGCGAAGAGTCCAACCGTCCTGTGCGGTATGAATCGGGCCAGGAGGAGTACCATCAGGTTGAGGGCCATCAATCCAGTGATGATCAGGGCCTGGTCCAGCCCGTAAATGACATTCACCACAACGAAAGTAATTGCGGCGATCAAACCCATGAGGAGGTATTTTCTCGCAGGTACGCCGAAACGTGCCAGGGCTACAGCCCCGAAGAACCTTCCCAACATTGCGCCCCCCCAGTAGAAGGCGAGATAATGTTTCGATGCCGCCTCATCCAGACCGGCGATATGAGGCAGCTCCAGAAAGTTGATGATGGCGCTTCCGATTGCCACCTCTCCTCCAACGTACATGAATATACAGATCATTCCCAGGACCAGGTGCCTGTATTTCAAAGCTCCGGCACCGGCGTTTTTCAGATCCTCCTCCACCCTGAAAGTGGGAAGTTTTGCCAGCTTTATCAGTACGGCAATCAATAAAAGTGTGGCAGCCAGGCCCAGATATGGTAATTTCACTGAATCCGCACTGGCTTCAGCACTGCTCACGGCATCAAAAATCAGATATCCTCCAATAATAGGTGCAATGGTCGTTCCGAGGGAGTTCAACGCCTGGGCCAGGTTCATTCGGCTCGAAGAGGATTCAGGGGGACCAAGTATGGCTATATAAGGATTAGCAGCTATTTGAAGGATAGCGGTACCAGAAGCCAGGATGAACAGCGCGAGCAGGAAAAAAGCGTAGCTGGCATATTCCGCGGCCGGAAAAAAGAGCGCGCAGCCGATGGCCGCTATGATCAACCCTACAATGATCCCGTTTTTATATCCGATCTTATTGACCGGATCTCCTTTGGTTACAGAAAAGAGAAAATAACTGACCGAAACAATAAAATAGGCCCCGAAAAAGGCGGTTTGAATGAGCATCGCCTGCCAGTTTTGAAGCACAAAAACCTCCTGAAACTTCGGGATAAGGATATCATTCATACAGGTGATGAATCCCCACATGAAGAAAAGCAGGGTAATGATAAAAATCGGACCTGTATAACTCCTCCTGTCTGCAATAATTTCAGAGACAGCTGTATGCTCCCCCTCCTGTGAAATCTTTTCCTTGCTGGCTGTAATCATCTCAGGTATTTTGCTTTAATAGTGAAAACGTTTTCGAATTGGTTGAAAATATGAGGCGGATTTACCTTACTGGAAGCGTATATTTTACCCGTTGCTCCAAACATAGCCATATTTGAACCTTCCCATTTCATGCATATTGCCATTTTCTTCCTTTATTTTGTACTTAATTTATAGTTGATCTGCAAAAAACCGCAGTGTTTCACCGATATGGTTCTCCCAGTAAGGCCAATGGTGGGCGCCGGGATGGGCAAGAAATTCATGTGGAATTCCCTGCTCCTCCAGGCATTGATGGAGCAGCAGGTTTTCCTGGAACAAGTCGTCTTCTTTTCCGCAATCGAACCTGAGCGGAGGCAGATGCTCCCGGTTTCTCAATATCATCTGAAATACCTCCATCTCGGTCTGATCCTCTTGCCGGTATTGTGAAACATCTTCTTCAACGAAGGATTTCATCTGTTCAAGCTTCGTGATGGAGGAATGAGCTGCGAATGCCGTGAAGCGCGATCCGAATTTGGCTCCGATCCGAAGCGCCCCAAATCCTCCCATGGAAAGACCGGCTATGAATAACGGAGAATCCTTCGAGGCAGCAGGGATGTTCTCAATCACTGCATTTGGAACATCATCCACAATCCAACTTTCGAAATCCCTGTGGTTATGGGGAAGATAAGCCGAGCCGTCTCCCCATAATCCATCAGAAGGCATGACCAGGATCATGGGGGGAAGTTTTCCATTGGCGATGGCCTTTTCCAGCTGAAGATGGACCCCGGCCTGATGACTCCAACTCCAGCAGCTTCCGTAGACCCCGTGAAGCAATATCACCAGGGGCAAATCGCGATGGGCTCCTCGGGGGACGAAAAGACAAATATCTCCCCTGCCCCTGAGGTTCTGGCTTTTCACCGTGATAAACCTCAACTGATTGCTTTCAAAACGCGGATCGGATATTTCTGTGGTTCTGAATCGTGACATAGCTATTCAAATTTGATGACTCCTTTTGCATTCCTGCCCGCAAGCATATCCTCAAAAGCCTTTTCCAGCTCATCCAGCGGATAGGTCCGGGTAACCATCTCTTCCAGTAGCAGACTCCCTTTTTCATAAAGCGCGATCAGCCGTGGAAAATCGATTTGTGGCCGGCATTTCCCGTAAAGCGGATTGATGTAAACCTTATCCCATTCGAAGAGATTCATGTCGATGCTGATCTCCTGCTCTATGCCACTGACCTGAACAGCCATTCCGGCGTTCCGGACCATGGCCAAAGGGGCCGCTCCCAATTCAGGAATGGCCGTGCATTCAAAGGCATAATCAGCTCCCCTTCCTGCTGTCATTTCCCTTACTTTTTGAGCCGCGGAAAGCAACCCTCTGTCCTGCTTGTCCGCCTTCAAGGTGTGGGTGGCACCGAATTCCCTGGCCATCGCAAGCCTCTGTTCGTTGATATCCACTGCGATAATCTGAGAGGCTCCGGATATCCTGGCACCCTGGATAACATTAAGTCCCACTCCCCCTGATCCCAAAACGACCACGGAGGTTCCTGGAGTTACCCGGGCAGCATTGACCACGGATCCATATCCGGTCATGACCCCGCAACTTATGATGCTCGCCGCAGGGAAGGACATTTTATTGGAAACATTACGAACCACTGCCGAAGCTTTGACCACCGCATATTCAGAAAGGGTGCCCAGGTTAAAGGAGCGCTCGATGGGAGCATCTCGCCACGTAGTGCTTCCTTTATGGCCCTGTCCTGGATTAAAGGGCTGATCGGCAGCAATGACCGGAGATTGTCTTTCACAGATGTGCTGGTTTCCTTCCTGGCACTGGAAACAAGAACCACAGTGGGTTGCCCAGCTCAGGATCACATGATCGCCTACAGCTACCTCTACTACCCCTTCCCCGGTTTTTTCGATAATACCGGATCCCTCATGACCAAGCACTAGGTGCTTCTTCCAGGAAAGGGAATCGTAGTCGGTGTGGCAGATTCCGGCGGCCTTCATCCGGACAAGCACCTCTCCCGGTCCCGGTGGCTTCACCTGAATGGTCTCAATACTAAATTTCCCGTCCCCGGTCGTTACGGCCGCCTTACAATTTCTAATCATAGTTCCGGATTCTGGGCTTTTTTCAAAAAGGATTCATCGGTACAAACCGCTACGGCTATCTTGGAATCAGCTGTACCGTAATACAGGTACCACTTGTCCTTGAAATATACAAGACCTTCCACAAAACAGACCCGGTCGACCTGGCCATCTACCTCATAGTCCTTCTCAGGGGTGATAAAGTACTCCTCGGAACGGGCGATGACCCGGGTGGGATCATCGATGTCGAACAGGACCTGTCCGGCTGAATAGGTTCCCTCCGGAAGATCTGGATTCATGTTTTTTCCGCCATTCCGGCTGTTGTAGATCATCCAGATCCCGTCCGCGGTAATGATCGGTGCCGGACCGGGTTCAACAAGATGGCTGTCGAATTGTCCAGGACGCGGACTCAGAATGGGTTTGAGCCCTTTGAACTGGCTGTTGCTTACCTGAACCGTATCTCCAGGTGCTGCCTCCACCGGTGTCCAGTTGACAAGATCTTCGGAGGTAGCCAGGAAAATATCCGTGTCTCCCCAATACATCCAATATTTTCCGTTGATCTTCTGGGCGATCATGTTCCCGTCTTCCATGCGGCTCACAATGGCTCCTGATTTCGACCAGGTGTTCAGGTATTTGCCCCCAAGGGCTTCCTCAAAGACAGGACCATGCTTCGTCCATGTCTTCAGGTCAGGCGAACTTGCGATGGAAAGGTAGGAGTTCTGGCCCGGCCAAGCCGAATAGGTCATGTAATAGGTTCCATCCTCGTCCTGCACCACTCTGGGATCCTCTGTGCCTCCCTCCCATTCGAACTTCTTCACCTCGTCCTCGCCAGGGTAAAAAATCGGTTCGGGATGTCTCGTAAAATGGAGTCCGTCCTCACTTTCGGCAAGACCGATCCGTGAGGTGCCCGCATATTTTCCCACCGAATCCTCAGCCCTGTAGATCAGCATGACCTTTCCATTATGGGTCACAGCGGAGGGATTGAAAACATCCTTTGCTTCCCAATGAATAGTTGTATTCCGAATAGGATCGATGAATGAGGCCTTGGGATTGGGGCGAAGAATGGGGTTTACACTGTCTACCTTGATAAAAGGTCCAAGCTGCCAGTCCTCCGCCGTCTGGGCGGTCCCGGAAATTTCAGGATCTTCAGAGGTAGCGTTGTTTTTGCAAGAGGTAAGGCCGACTAGAATGACGGCAAAAAGTCCAATAGATATTTTTCTCGATTTCATGACTGGTCTGATGGTTCTTTGTTTATCGTTTTTTATTTGTTTTTGTCGCAGATCGACGGAGATCGGGTCTTTTTGGAAAATCCTTGTCGAAAGATCTCTGACCACTTCCCATCCGGTTATAATCTCCGAGATCCTTCCGTGCCTGCTCGGCTTTTTCCAATAGTAGCTTTACCACCTCCGGATACTGAGCCGCAAGATCTGTCTGCTCGCCAATATCTTCCTCAAGGTTGAAAAGCAAAGGGGTTTCGATGTCAATATTGTCCTCCGGGGCAATGTGGTTCCCCCAGACCTCATCAGCCGGATGAGCCAGATGAAGCTTCCATTTTCCATATCGCACCGCCCGGAGTCGCGTTCTTTGATAGTAATAAAACATCTCTGTCGGGCTGCTGCTTATCCTGCCGTGGATAAGGTCGCGGACATCTTGGCCATCGATTACCCGATCTTCCGGGATTTCTCCGCCACCCAGGCGGGTCAGGGTGGGGAGCAAATCCATCGTTGTGACCAACTCCTCCTGCACCACACCGGCAGGAACCTTCCCGGGTGCCCAGATGATACAGGGTACCCGGAATCCCCCTTCCCATGCAGATGCCTTTGCGCCACGCAAGGGACCTGCATCTCCCCCGTATTCCCCCCACACATGCCATGGCCCATTGTCACTGGTGAAGATGACATAGGTGTTCTGATCCAGCCCCAGGTTTTCCAGCGTTTTCCTGATCCTTCCCACATTCCAGTCGATCTCCTCTATGACATCTCCATAAAGTCCTCTCTTGGAGGTCCCCCGGAATTGTTCGGAAGCAGCAAGTTTCATATGAGGCATAGAATAGGCCAGATAGGCAAAGAAAGGATTGTCCCTATTTCGCCGGATAAAGGCAATCGCCTCATCGGTATACCGACGGGTAAGCTGGCTCATATCGGCCTCTTTCTCTATCAGCTCCTTATTTCGAAGCAGATTGACAAAGACATCGTTGCTCGTCGGGGTTCCAAAGAAGTAATCGAACCCCTGCTCCGTCGGCAACAGCTCTGGTTCGTAATCCGTCTGGCTATGACCGGCCAGATCGTACTTTCCGAACACAGCGCTGGTATATCCGACTTCCCCCAACAATTCCGCAATGGTGATCTCCTTGGTGTGGAGGCGGGGATGTTGTTCCACAGTATTATGTTTGGTAGCCACACGCATGGGATAGCTGCCGGTAAGGAGGGCTGCCCTGGACGGACCGCAAACCGTCTGGGCGTAAAAACTGGTCAATCTCATCCCTTCTTCAGCCATCCGATCCAGAATTGGCGTGTCGATATCCGGAGAGCCATAGCATCCAAGATCCTGATACCCCTGATCATCGGTCAGAATAATGATAAAATTGGGTCTGGAAATACTGTCCTGATCCTGTCGCGCATTCCTGGCCATCAGGAATCCGACCTGCATCCAGTTAATCAGTATCAATGAGATCCAAATTTTCGTCATGTCCAGGGACTGAAAAAGCAAGGTTTTAGTAAGCAACTGGGCCAGGTTTATATTCCTGTAAGGCTTTTGGCAGAAACAGCTGTTGTTTCCGCGGGGGCCGTGGCAAGGCAGGTGTAATATTCACTGCCCCCGTAGTACATCCACCACTTTCCGTTATGTCTTGTCAGCGCGTTAAAGAAGATGCAATCTGAAAAAGCAGAAACCATTTTCCCGGAATCCTCCGCTGAAAAGCCATTTTCCCACGGAATATTCGGATCCGCAGCCATTACTGGTCTCGGCAGATAACTCACAGGCCGGGTCGGATCCTCCTTTTTGAAAAGGACCTCTCCAATGGCATAGAAATTTCCGGTGTGATTGCCTCCAGTGAACAGCAGGATATTGTCCGGGTTTTCGGGATCATAGTCAGCTAAAGCAACACAACCTTCCCCCCCGGGAAAACGGTTTTCTTCCGGAACTTCAAAAGATTTCCAGTTAATCAAGTCATCAGAATAGGCCATCAAGCCGTCGTTGATGTACATGACGAATTTGCCATTGACCCGGACCGCTTCATTTTCCGGGTTGGCCAGAACCACAGCGTTCCGGTGGGTCCTGTCGGCATCGGGAAACACGATCCCGTGCTTCTTCCAGTTGATCAGGTCCTTCGAGGTAGCCAGGAAGGTGCCATTGATCTTATAGTTGTCAGTATCTGGCCAATACCATTGGTTGCAATACAGATAGTAGGTGTCCCCGTGCTTAACGATATTGACATCCTCATAGCTGTATTTCCTGTCCTCCCCCACACGAAAGAGTGGGCTGTTGATGGTATCCTTGGTAAAGTTTATGCCGTCAGTGCTGGTTGCGATCCCGATATCACAGATGTAATTGATATCGGTGTCCAGTTCGACATCAATCGGTTTCTCTCCCCTATAGATGTAATAAAAAACGTCGTCTTTTACGATTACAGCTCCATTGTGAACCCCACCATCTCTTCTGCCTGTATCCCATTTGCCCTCGCTTGGCGCAAGGACAGGGTTGGCCTCATGCTTTTCAAAAGGACCAAGCGCCCAGGGAAATTCTTCGTACATATCTCCTGAAGGGATTTTCAGGTCCTTTGGGAAAGTGCCCCACCACCGGTCCTCGCTATAGGAATAGTATTCCCACGCTTTTTCCGCATCCTTGTTCGGGAACTGCCACTGAAAGAAACCTTCTTTCCCCCTTTGTTCCGTTACCCCCTCTGCCGGATCCTGCACTTTTTGCTCCTGTTTGCAACCGGAAACAAGGAAAAGGCCAAGGCAGCACAGGTAGAAGATCTGAAGCTTTTTCATTTTTGTATAAATTTTTATTAATATTGACTAAGAAGTCCAAACATAAAGGATAGATGCTTGAGCTATTTGCTTTAATTTGCCCTTTTCTTCTCCTATTTTGACCCGGGGCAATTTTAAAAAAATTTTTTCTTAAGTTTTTTTTGCATCTTTCGAGGCCCGTCAAGGGTATAAGAAAATAATCCGAGACAGCATTCCGTTTGTTTCTGGGCCGAAATTTGCTGATGAATAGTTGAACAGGATCTTATGGAGGAAATATATGACCAAAATACCGTCTAAACCCACGAAGGCACATTTCGAGCCAATCTCTCCCCTGACCACCAATTCCTTTAAGGCGGCGTTTCAGGCAAAGGAGGAATTTGACTTTCCGTGGCACTATCATCCGGAATACGAACTGACCTTTATCGCCAGTAGCCAGGGCATCAGGTATGTCGGGAACAGTATGGAGGACTTTCGGGAAAATGACCTGGTGCTGCTCGGACCGAATCTCCCCCACTGCTGGAAGAACACCGTGAAACAGAATACCCTGGCAGAGGCGGTGGTCTTTCAGTGGAAGGACGACATGCTTGGAGAGAATTGGATGACCAAACAGGAATTTGTTTCCATCCTTAAGTTGCTCAGACTGTCTTCAAAGGGAATCAAGTTCGGGGAGCAGATTGCCCAGGGCTTAAGGCCGAAGATGTACCGGCTTCTGGAGGTTCCATCGTTTCAAAAGCTCATCCTGTTACTTGAGATCCTGCAGGAGCTTTCCCAGACCGACGATTATCGGGTGCTTTGTGAACACGGGTTTGAGTCGAACATCGATTATGCCGACAGCGAACGGATCAACGAGGTGTACCAATATGTCAAGGACAATTACCAGCAAAAGATCAGGCTAGAGGACATTGCAGACCATGTCAACATGAGCAAGGAGTATTTTTCCCGATACTTCAGCAATATCATGGACAAAACCTTTTTCACTTTTCTCAACGAATACAGGATCAGCAAAGCCTGCAAAATGTTGATTGAGACAGATCTTCAGGTTGCCCAGCTTTGTTACTCCTGTGGCTATGAAAATGTGCCATACTTCTACAAACAGTTTAAGAAGATAAAAGGAATTTCCCCGCAGCAATACCGGACAAAATTCCTCACGAACAATCCCTAGAAAGTACGGTTAAACAACAGGACTGGTTTAGTGCTTCGTTCCCTTGAAAGAAGGAACCTGGAGCTCGGATTTCAAACGAAGCAGTTCCTTTTCAAGCCATTCTTTTTCCTCCTTGTATAGCGGATTTTCCAGGACGCTATAAAGTTCATGGGGGTCCCGTCTCAGGTCGTACATCTCGCGCTCCTCCAATGTATAGAAGTCGATTAGTTTAAGGCTGTCGCTGTATACCCCTTCATGTTTCGGCACTCCATGGCCTCCGCCTTCGTAATAGTGGTAGTAAAAACTCTTGCGCCAATCCAGCGGGGTTTCCCCGGAGAAAAGTGGGATTAGGCTTCTGCCCTGCATATCTTCGGGAACCTTTATTCGGGCAGCCTCCAGAAAAGTTTCAGCAAAATCAAGATTGGATACGATATCCGTGTTGACGCTTCCCGGCTCTATCATCGCAGGCCAGCGCACCAGCAGCGGCGTACGGAAGGATTGCTCATACATCCAGCGCTTGTCGAACCAGCCGTGTTCCCCGAGATAAAATCCCTGATCAGAAGCGAAAACGAGAAGCGTATTATCTGCCAGCCCCTCCTGATCCAGGTAATCCAGCAACTTCCCTACATTGTCATCCACTGAGGCAACCACAGCCATATAGTCCCTCATAAACCGCTGGTATTTCCAGCGGACTAAATCGATCCCCTGAAGGTCTGCCTGATAGTATGCTGCATTTTTCGGACCGTAGGCAGAATCCCAGAGCCTCCTTTGTTCTTCCGTCATTCTGTGATAGCTCCTGCCCAGTCCCTTTCTGCTTGTTTCTGTATAGAGCTTATTGTCTCCTTCCAGGACCATGTGCTCCGCAATGGTCATTTCCTGGTTTTTTGCAGCCGACCCTCTTCCCTCATAATTATCGAAGAGGGTGGCAGGTTCGGGAAAGAGATGTTCGTCATATCTGGTGAGATGCTCGGGTCCTGGTTCCCATTCCCGGTGCGGGGCCTTGAACTGGACCATAAGCATAAATGGCTCCTGCTGATTCCGCTGGTGTTCCATCCAGTCGATGGCCAAGCGGCGAACGACGTCGACGGAATACCCCTGTTCCGTTTTTTGGCCATTCTCGGTGAGAAAGGTCGGATTGTAATAATAACCCTGCCCCTCCATCACCTCCCAGTGATCGAATCCCGTCGGTTCTGATCCCAGGTGCCACTTTCCGATGATGGCGGTCTGGTACCCGTTGTCCTGGAGCAGTTTGGGAAAGGTTTGTTGTTGTCCATCAAAGGGCCGCGGCTCGTTTCCGTAGACGCCGTTGAGATGGCTGTACTTTCCGGTGAGCACCGTAGCCCTGCTCGGAGCACAGATAGAATTGGTGACCACGCATCGGTCAAAGCGCATTCCTTCGGCGGCGATCCGATCGATCTCTGGGGTGCGGTTCAGGCCATGCCCGTATGCACTTACGGCCTGAAATGCCAGATCATCGGTAAACACCAGGATGATATTCGGCCTATCCTTCTGCTGCGCCAGGAGGTTCCCGGGGTGAACGCCCGGAATGAACAAGAACAGACATAACCAAAATAGCCTCATATCGGACTCCTTTTTCTGGTCCCTTTATGCTACCTTTCTACGGGTGCCTGGGCCAGATTGGTATAATATTCACTTCCTCCGTAGTATGCCCACCATTTGTTTTTCTCCCGGGTAAGGCCGTTGAAGAAAATACAATCCGCAAAAACAGAGATCATTTTTTCTGGGTCCTCTGCTGAAAACCCATGTTCAAAGGGAATTTCGGGATCAGCTTTCAAAACTGGCCTGGGCAGGTATTCGAGCGGTTTCTCGGGATTGCTCTTATTGAACAAGACTTCTCCGATCGCATAGAAATGGCCGGTGTGGTTGCCTCCTGTAAAGAGGATAATGTTGTCCGGGTTCTCAGGGTCATAATCTGCCAGAGCAAAACAGCCTTCCCCTCCAGGGAACCTGTGTTCAGGTGCCACTTCCTTGGACTCCCAGTTAACCATATCATCAGAATACGCCATCAGTCCATAGTTAAGGTACATGACGAATTTGCCGTTGACCTTTACAGCTTCATTATCAGGGTTCTGAAGAACCACAGCATTACGATGGGTGGTGGTCGCATCAGGAAAAACGATGCCTTTTTTCTCCCAGTTGATCAGGTCTTTTGAGGTAGCCAGAAAAGTCCCGTTTATTTCGTAATTGTCCTGATCCGGCCAATACCATTGGTTGCAGAAGAGATAATAAGTATCACCATGCTTCACAATGTTCACATCCTCAAAGCTGTATTTGCGGTCTTCTCCAGTTCGAAAGAGCGGACTGTGGAGCGTATCTTTGGTAAAATTATAGCCGTCCTTGCTCGTGGCGATTCCAATGTCTCCAATGTAATCAATCCTGGTGTCCAGCGTTATGTCGAGGGGTTGCTCTCCCCGGTAGATATAATAAAAGATATCGTCTTTTACAATTACCGCCCCATTGTGTACTCCTCCACTCATTCTTCCCTTGTCCCAGTCCCCAGGGGTGGGAGAGAGAACAGGATTTTTCTCGTATTTGTCGAAAGGACCGATCGCCCAGGGATAGGCTTCGAACATGTCGCCTTCAGGGGCCTTGAGGTCTTTCGGAAAATCTCCCCACCATCGTTCTTCGCTGTAGGAGTAGCGCTTCCAGGCCTTTTCCAGGTCCTCATTAGGGAACTGCCAGGCATAAAGACTTCCTTTTCCCTGGTCAGCAGTTAGTTCTTCCTCAGTTGTCTCTGCTTCTTTTGCATCCGATTCTTTTTTTTCGCCGCATCCGGTAAGGGAGGTAAGGCAACAAAGGACCAATAGGTAGTACAGGTGATGTAATTTCATTGTCATATTTTTATTTGATTTGATCGTCTACGTTCCAAACCTATGATTTCATCTAAAAAAGGTTTTCAATTAATTTGTTCAATTCTTATCCTAATTCGTAAAATTAACCTTTCTCCGCATTGAAATTCTCAGTTTTAAGGGATTCCGGCCAGGTTATGTGCAATTTGACCCTTGGGGGTATGGGCCAAGGACCATGGAAAAGGATTTGGAACCCCTTGTTTCCTTTTAGAAAGGAAAGCTTAATTTTGTAACTTAAATACCTTATGATGATCAAGAACCTGTTTCTATCCTTTTTGCTTCTTCTAATCTTTTCCGCATCTGCCACCGCTCAGGAATTGTCCTCACCTGATGGCCGCTTTGAGATGGAACTCAAACTCAATCCTAAGGGCACTCCAGTGTATACCCTTGTTTTTGAAGACAAAACGGTGATTGCTCCCAGTGAACTCGGTATGATTCTAAAGGAGGGGCCTGACCTGATGACCAGTTTTCAGATCAGGGACATTGAAAAGAGCAGTTACGATAACACCTGGGAACCTGTATGGGGAGAGGAAAGCAAGATCAGGAACCACTATAATGAAATGCTGGTAACCCTGGTGCAGGATAAGACAGAAAGGATCATGCTGGTGCGATTCCGGCTTTTCAATGACGGATTAGGCTTCAGGTATGAATTTCCGCAACAGGAGAATCTGGGTCATTTCGTTATTGCCGACGAAAAGACCGAATTCGCCATGACGGGAGACCACACGGCCTTTTGGATTCCGGGAGACTATGATACCCAGGAATACGATTACACGAAATCAAAACTTTCAGAGATCAGGGGCCTTTCGGAGGGAGCCATCAGCGCAAACCTATCCCAGACCTCGTTTTCTCCTACCGGAGTGCAGACTTCTTTAATGTTAAAGACGCGGGACAGCCTTTACATCAACCTTCATGAGGCCGCTCTGCTGGACTACTCCGCCATGCACCTCAACCTGGATGATAAGAACATGGTATTCGAGGCCTGGCTTACCCCTGATGTTAACGGAGACAAAGCCTTTATGGTGACTCCCGCGGTAACTCCCTGGAGAACGATCATTGTCGGAGACCAGGCGACGGACATCCTGGCTTCCCGCATGACCTATAACCTCAATGAACCCCTGGCCATAGAGGATCCTTCCTGGATAAAGCCGATTAAATACATCGGAGTGTGGTGGGAAATGATCACCGGAAAGAGCTCCTGGCATTATACCAATGACTTTAAGGCGGTTAAATTGGGAGTGACCGATTATGAATCAGCGACGCCTAATGACACCCATGCTGCAAACACAGCACACGTGAAGGAATATATCGATTTTGCGGCTGAACACGGTTTTGATGCTGTTCTTGTCGAAGGCTGGAATATCGGCTGGGAAGACTGGTTTGGGAATTCCAAGGATTATGTTTTCGATTTCGTGACGCCTTATCCAGATTTTAATGTAGAAGAGATCTCTGAATATGCAGCGTCCAAAGGAGTTGAAATGATCATGCACCACGAAACCTCTTCCTCGGTACGGAATTACGAGCGACACCTCGATACTGCATTCCAGTTCATGAAGAAGTACGGATACGACGCGGTCAAGACAGGTTATGTGGGGGATATTCTCCCAAGGGGAGAAAATCATTACAGTCAGTGGCTGGTAGACCATTATCAGTATGTCCTGGAGAAAGCCGCGGATTATAAGATCATGATCAATCCGCACGAGGCAGTTCGTCCTACCGGGATTGCCAGAACCTATCCCAACCTGATCAGTAATGAATCAGCACGCGGAACAGAATATCAGGCATTCGGGGGGTCTGCTCCGAACCATGTTACTGTCCTTCCCTTCACCAGGTTGATCGGTGGCCCGATGGATTACACGCCGGGGATCTTTGTAAACGATATCAGTAAACTGAACCCGAACAATGACTCCTGGGTCAACAGCACCCTTGCGAACCAACTGGCGCTTTACGTGGTGCTCTACAGTCCGCTTCAGATGGCTGCTGATCTGCCAGAGCATTATATGAAATTTCCGGATGCCTTCCAGTTCATCAAGGATGTGGGCATGGACTGGGAAAAGAGCATTTACCTGGAGGCAGAACCAGGTCAGTATGTCACTGTAGCCCGAAAGGAAAAAGGCACCGACGACTGGTTCCTCGGGAACGTCAATGGAGTTACCCCCAGGACCGCTGAAATAAGTTTTGGTTTTCTTCCGGAGGGACAGCAGTACCTGGCGACGATATACGCCGATGCCCCAGGCGCCCATTACAAGAAAAATCCTCAGGCCTATGATATAAGAAAGGCCATTGTGGATTCACGATCTGAGCTTTCCCAGAAAAGCGCCCCCGGAGGAGGCTTTGCCGTCAGCATCACCCCAGCCAAGGAATCAGACCTCGAGCAGTATGAGCGGTTGTAAGACTCAAAAGCATCACTAAATTCCTTTCTGAAGTTCTGCCATTTTCGCCGCGATCCGGTCCAGGGCAAGATGGTCTTTGCTCCCAATATGGGAGTGTCTCCTTTCCGCTCCGGGTTCATATGTTCCTGCCTGCACCTGCTCCCCGATTAGTCGGTAGGCATCCCGGAAGGATTTTCCCTGAACCACGAGCTCATTGATGCTATCCACCGTAAAGAGGTATCGATATTTCTCATCCTGAAGGTCGATATCCCGTACCTCCACCTGTGCTATGGCATAAGACAGGATCTCCAGGATCTCCTTGATGCCTTCAACGGCCAGAATGCTGTTTTCCTTTAGCACCTGAAAATCCCTGTGATATCCACTGGGCAGGTTGTTGGTCACCAGGACCATTTCATTCGAAATAGCCTGTAGTCTGTTACATTTACCCCTGATCAGTTCGAATACATCCGGGTTCTTTTTGTGGGGCATTATGCTGGATCCCGTAGTCAGGTCATCCGGAAAAGTGATGAACCCGAAATTCTGGCTCATATACAGACATACATCCATCGCCAGCCGAGAGAGCGTATTTGCGAGGGAACCGATCACCATAGTGACGGTACGTTCGCACTTTCCACGGCTCATTTGGGCGGCGACGGCGTTGAACTTCAAAGTAGAAAAACCGAGCTGTCGGGTTGTGAATTCCCTGTCTATGGGGAAAGAGGATCCGTAACCGGCAGCCGATCCCAGAGGATTCTGGTCTACAACCTTCAGCCCTGCTTCCAGAAGATAAAGATCGTCGATCAGCAATTCGGCGTAAGCCGAAAACCACAGGCCAAAAGACGACGGCATGGCGACCTGGAGGTGTGTATACCCCGGCAGAAGTTTTTCCTTATGCTGCTCTGCAAGCTCAAGCAGGATCTGGATCAGGTCACCGGTCTGCTTTTTTATTCCCTTGAGGTTGTCTTTAAAATATAGCTGGAGTGCCACCAGAACCTGATCATTCCTGGACCGCGCAGTATGGATTTTCTTCCCGGTTTCTCCAAGGGCCGCTGTCAGTTGGTACTCGATCTTGGAATGCACATCTTCGAAAGTATCTTCTATTTGAAAATCTCCCTTTTCGATCTGCTCCTGTAACTTCTGAAGCTCCTGTTCCAATGCCTTTACCTCTCCGATTTCAAGGATTCCGACTTCTCCCAGCATTTTTGCATGAGCCCTTGAGGCAGTAATATCATAAGGAGCAATATAAATATCCAGTTCCCGATCGTTTCCGACGGTGAACCTTTCGATTTTTGCATCTGTCCCGATGCCTTTTTCCCAGAGTTTCATATTCGGTCTTTTTTGGAATTCGTATTATAATCGCTAAAGGCTGATTCCAGCAGCCGGATGTATCCCTCGATCCCTGATTCGATCTCTGCGACATAAATGAACTCATCAGCAGAATGGGACCTTCGGGAGTCTCCCGGTCCTAATTTGAGCGAAGGGCAATTCAACATGGCCTGATCTGAAAGCGTGGGCGATCCGTAGCTCTCCATCCCCAGAGTATACCCAGCCTTTACCAAAGGATGGTCCAGGGGAATGGAAGAAGATCCGAGTCGCAGGGACCTTGCCTGAATGTGATCAACAGGAGCAGAATCCTGAAGGATCTTCTGGATTTCGGCGTTTGTGTACCGTTCATTGACCCTTACATCGATCACCATCTCCACCTGTCCGGGTACCACGTTATGTTGCTCCCCTGCTCTGATCTGGGTCACTGTAGGTTTAACAGCCCCCAGTTCCTCTGAAACCCTGTCGAAAGTAAGATTCTCAAACCACTGCAGGACCTTTGCGGATTTATAGATCGGATTGTCGGAATTCGGATGGGCAGCGTGTGAAGGAGTCCCTTTGACCACCGCGTCGAATACGACCAGCCCCATTTCTGCAACAGCCATCTTCATCAAGGTCGGTTCCCCTACGATGGCAGCCTCAATTTCAGGAAAGGACGACAAGACAGACGCTATCCCATGGCTCCCGTTAACTTCTTCTTCCGCTGTTCCTGCAAAAAGCAGGTTATATCCCAGGTCATTCCTCTCATATAACCAGGTAAAGGCGGCCAGCAAGGAAACCAGACAACCGCCGGCATCGTTGCTCCCGAGGCCATACAGCTTCCCTTCCATGATATCGGGTACAAAGGGATCACGGGAGTATCCCGAGTTTGGCTTTACGGTATCATGGTGGGAATTCATCAAAAGGGTCGGCTTTACAGGATCGAAATGCCGGTTCAAAGCCCACACGTTATTATCCTGTCTCTTCCAGGCTATACCCCGGTGGGAGAACCAGTCTTCCAAAAGGCTGGCAGTCTCCCCTTCTTCACCTGAGAAAGACGGGGTGCTGATGAGCTTTTTTAACAAATCGATGGCTTCCTGCTGTAATTCCTTCAGTTCCATTATTTTCTGATTTCAGTTCTTTCCGCATTGGTTCCCAACATGGCTGATCCCCCTAGGAAAACCCGGTCCACACCCCTTTCCAGGGCTCCGAAACAATTGAAGAGTTTCGGAAGCATACCACCGCTGATTATCCCCTGGTCCCGCAATGTCTCATAACTGTTTTTGTCGAGGCTCGGGATCAGGGAAGCTTCGTCCGAGGGATCTGCAAGTACGCCATTTTTATCCAGGCAGTAATAGAGTCCCGTATCGTATCGCCCGGCGAGGGCACCGGCTACCTCAGCAGCCACTGTGTCTCCGTTGGTATTGAGCAGTTCTCCGGCTTTTGACCAGGAGATGGCTGAGAAGACGGGGATAATGTTTTGCTCCAGGAGCAGGGAGATAAACTCGACATTGACTTCCTCTATATCTCCGACAAAGCCGTAGTCGATTTCGGCTACCCTTCTTTTTCTGGAGACCAGTGCCTTTCCGTCCGCCCCGCATAATCCTACAGCATCTGCGCCCAGGAACTGGAGTCTTGACACGAGCGTCTTATTGATGAGCCCGCCGTAGACCATCACAATTACCTGAAGCGAGTCAGCATCAGTGATGCGTCTCCCGTCGACCATACGGGTTTGATATCCGAGTTTTGCGGAAAGCTCGGTAGCCATGTTTCCACCACCATGCACAAGGATTTTTTTCCCCTCCATATGGATAAGGTCCAAAAGAAGCTTCTCAAGGGTTTCCTTCTCCTCGATCAGTTTTCCACCGATCTTGACGACGCTGAGTTTCCCGCTTCTCATCTTGCCTGATTTTCAAGCAGCCTTTTCATAACGGCCATGGCGGCATACGTTCGGTTTCCCGCTTGTTGGATCACCACAGCATTATCGCTGTCGAGGACTTCGTCGGAGATGACCACATTCCGCCTGACAGGCAGACAATGCATCACGCGAGCATTGTTCGTAAGGGCCAGTTTATCGGAGCTAAAGGTCCAGTGGGGATCCCTGGAAAGCACCTTCCCGTAATCCTGATAGCTGCTCCAATTTTTTACATAGACGAAATCTGCATCCTGAAGGGCCTCCTGCTGGTTGTGTAACACCGGAGTATCCCTCACGATCCCCGGATCCAGATCATAACCCTCGGGATTACTGATTACCAGATCAACCGGCATACGTTGCATCACGGATACAAATGAATTTGGAACGGCCTGAGGCAGTGCCTTGGGATGAGGCGCCCATGTAAGCACAACTTTGGGGCGACTCCTGGTGCTGAGTTCTGAAATTGTCAACGCATCCGTCAGCGCCTGAAGCGGATGTCCCGTGGCACTCTCCAGATTCACTATTGGCACTCTTGCATGACGGAGGAATCCCTGTAAAATGCCCTCCGCCTCATCCGCTTCTCGATCGATAAGCCCTGGGAATGCCCTGACCCCGATGATATCGCAATAGGCGGACATCACCCTGGCGGCCTCCTTGATATGTTCCGCACCGTCAGCATCCATCACCACTCCGTCCCGGAATTCTATTTTCCAACCGTCCTTGTCCGCATTCATAACCATGACATCCATACCGAGCATTCTGGCAGCCTTCTCCGTACTCATTCGGGTACGGAGGCTGGGATTAAAAAAAAGCATTCCGAGGGTCTTTCCTTGACCGGGTAACGGAGACGGCAGGCCCCTTTTCAATTGCCGGGCCTCCGAAATCAGCATTTCCAGGTCTCTGATATCCCTTAAACTTGTAAAATTTTTCATGAACTTTAATTGTCGGTTAATGCCTTATCCAGAGCGGAGAAGAAAAATTCAAAATGCTTCTCCTCGATGATCAAAGGGGGGAGTATCCGCAGCAGGTTCTTGTCGGAGGCGGATCCGGTGAAAATACCGTATTCATACAAGAGTCTCTTCCGCAGGGAGGCAACCTCGAAATCGAATTCCAGACCGATCATCAGGCCTCTGCCCCTGATCCTTTTGATCTGCGGGTATTCCGCTGCCTTCAAGGCAAGATACTGGGAAAAAGTTCCGGCTTTCTGAATCAGCTCCTCCTTTTCCAGGGTTTCAAGGACCGCGATTCCGGCCGCACAACCCAGATGATTTCCACCAAAGGTCGTCCCCAGCAACCCGTGACGGGACTGGATTCGCGGATGGATCAGGATTCCCCCGATAGGAAAACCGTTGCCCATCCCCTTAGCCATGCTGATGATGTCAGGGGTGATGCCGTGCCGCTGAAAAGCAAAGAAATCTCCCGTTCTCCCATAACCGCACTGGATTTCATCCGCGATCAAAAGGCTTCCGTTTTCCTTGCAATAAGCCGCCACCTTCCGCAGGAATTCCGAGGACATTTCCTCCAGGCCACCCACACCCTGAATGGTTTCGAAGATTACTGCGGCTACGTCACCTCTGGTCAGGGCCTCTTCAAGGGCAGCCACATCGCCGAAAGAAAGCCGTTCCACCTGATGATCCTGGTTATAGGAAGCCTGGATGGCCGGGTTATCCGTGACGGCTACCGCCCCCGAGGTTCTTCCGTGAAAACTCCTTTCAAAGTACAGAACCTTTGAGCGACCGGTTTGGAAGGAAGCCAGTTTTAAGGCATTTTCATTCGCCTCGGCTCCGGAATTGCAGAGGAAAAGCTGGTAATCCTCAAATCCGGAGAGTTTTCCAAGTTTCTCCGCCAGCTCCTCCTGAAGAGGATTCCGGACGGAATTGGAATAAAAACCGAGTTTTTCCACCTGCCGCTGGACCGCTTCCACATAATTCGGATGGGAATGACCAATGGAAATAACGGCATGTCCACCATACAAATCCAGATATTCCCTGCCCTTGTTGTCATACACAAAGACCCCTTCCCCCCTTACCGGGGTGATCTCAAAAAGGGGATATACATCAAATAGACCCATCTTTAGAAGTAATTGGCTTTGAGTTCCAGCCCCTGCTGCTGGGAGAGGCCGAACATCAGGTTCATATTCTCTACCGCCTGACCAGAAGCCCCTTTGAGCAGGTTATCAAGAATGGTCGTGATCAGCAGTTTATCCTCAAACTTCTGGACCCTGACCAGGCATTTGTTCGTATTGACCACCTGTTTCAGGTGTAACTCCTGGTGCGTCACAAAGGTAAAGACAGCATCAGCATAACGTTCCCGGTATATGTCGATGGCTGTCTCCTCGCTTTCCTCGAAAAAGGTATAACTGGTACAGTGAATCCCGCGGGAAAAATTTCCCCTGTTCGGCAGAAAGTTCAGGCGGGCCTCAAAAGAAGGATCGAGGTCCTCCAGACTCTGTTGGATCTCCCCCAGGTGTTGATGTTCAAAAGCCTTATAGGTGGAGAAATTATTGTCTCTCCAGCTGAAATGAGTGGTAGGCGAAGGGGAGGTCCCTGCTCCTGTTGCCCCCGTCACTGCATTGGTGTGAATCTCCCCTTTGAGCAGGCCCTCGGCTGCAAGCGGAAGAATTCCAAGACTGATGGCGGTAGCAAAACAACCTGGATTCGCGAGAAACGCAGCATTTTTGATCTCCTTTCTTCTGAATTCCGGCAAGCCGTATACGAACTGATTTCCCTCCTCCCGGATCCGGAAATCATTGCTCAGGTCGATGATGCGGGTGGTCTCGAAAAACCGGTTTTCCTCCAGAAATTTTCTGGAATTCCCATGACCAAGGCAAAGGAACACCACATCCGCACCTGGATTGATCTCTCCGGTAAACCGCAAATCGGTTTCCCCGATGAGGTCCTGATGAACGCTGGACAGCGGCTCCCCTGCCTGAGAGGTGCTGTACACAAATTCCAGTGCTACCTCCGGATGTCTTAGAAGGATCCGGATGAGTTCCCCGGCCGTATAGCCGGCCCCTCCTATAATTCCTGCTTTGATCATGATGTCTGGTTTGCTTGCTGATAGATCTTTCCGGCATTGGAAAGTATCCTAATAAAGCCTTTGGCATCATTAGCCGTCCAGGCTTTGTTTTCCTCCCCGTACTTCCCAAAACTGCTGTTCATCAGATCATACGGAGAATCAATCCCGTTCAGGACAAACCGGTAAGGGTGCAAAGTCAGATAAACAGTCCCGCTTACCCGCCCCTGGGAGCTTTGAAGAAAGGCCTCGAGATCCCGCATCACAGGATCGAGATACTGCCCCTCATGTAAGTGCATGCCATACCAGTTTGAGATATAATCCTTGTGCTGCAACTGCCATTTACTCAAGGTATGTTTCTCCAACAGGTGATGCGCTTTGATGGTTACCAGGGCGGCAGCGGCTTCAAAACCTACCCTGCCCTTGATCCCGATGATCGTATCCCCGACATGGATGTCCCTTCCTATCGCGAATTGGGAAGCGATGCGCTCCAGCAGTTCAATATTTTTTTCGGGGGCAGCCTCCGTTCCATCAATAGAAATAAGTTCCCCTTGCTTAAAGCCGAGGCTGATTTCTCTGGGTTCTGTTTCCTTCAGTTGTGCAGGAAAGGCAGATTCCGGCAAAGGGTTCTTCGAAGTCAGCGTTTCCGCTCCCCCTACACTTGTTCCCCATAGACCACGGTTGACGGAATATTTCGATTTTTCCCAGTCCATCTGCACCCCATGGGATCTCAGGTACTGGATCTCCTCCTCTCGACTCAGCTGCTTGTCACGGATGGGGGTAATGATCTCTATCTCGGGCGCCAGGGTCTGAAAGATCATATCGAATCTCACCTGGTCGTTTCCAGCCCCAGTACTGCCGTGGGCGATAAAATCCGCTCCAATTTTCCTCGCGTAGTTCACGATTTCCACCGCCTGAATAATCCTTTCTGCACTTACGGAAAGGGGATAGGTATCGTTTTTCAGGACATTTCCAAAGATCAGGTACCTGACTACTTTCTGATAAAAGGAGGAAACAGCATCGATGTTGACATAGCTCTTTACTCCCATGGTTTTCGCATTGCGCTCTATACTGCTGATTTCCTCTGGGGTGAAGCCCCCTGTATTTACGCTGACGGCGTGAACCTCATACTGCATTTCACTGGACAGGTACTTGGCACAATAGGAGGTGTCGAGACCCCCGCTGTAGGCGACTACTACTTTATTCGGCATATCATTGGGTTTTTTCCTTATCCTTCTTGAAGAACAGGGTTTGTTTAATGCTTTTTAATCTGGTGAAGGCTTTGCCATTGAGGTCTCCCTTCTTCCTTTCCTTTGCCTTTTTCTCCGGGTCGTATAACATCCCGGTGCACAGGCACATCTTTCTTTCTGTCCGGGTCAGAATATCGAAATTCTTACAGGTCTGGCACCCATTCCAGAAAGATTCGTCATCCGTAAGTTCGGAAAAAGTTACCGGCTGGTATCCCAGTTCATAATTAATCTTCATCACGGCAAGCCCTGTCGTGATTCCAAAGATTTTCGCATTGGGATATTTCTTCCGGCTGAGCTCGAATACTGCCTTTTTGATCTCCTTGGCCACACCCCGGTTCCGGTAATCCGGGTGCACGATAAGTCCGGAATTGGCGACAAATTTTTCATGGCCCCAGATCTCGATATAACAGAATCCGACAAACCGGTCCCCATCCAGGGCAATGATGGCATTACCATTGGTCATCTTTTTCAGGATGTACTCCGGTGTTCTTCTCGCGATCCCGGTTCCGCGGACCTTTGCGGACTCCTCAATAGTGGAACAGATGATCTCAGCAAATTTGGCATGAGATTCATTAGCAATGACGAACTTCATCAGCTAAAAAATTAAATTAAAAAATAAATGTTGGGTTTCAGAGGGGGAACCGGACTCACCTGGGTTCCATAAAGATTAAGCGCGCACAAACGTGCGGCGGCCATTACGGCGCCTAAAGAAGAATTCAGGAGAAATCCTGAAGGGAACTGATATGGTTACCGTATCATTCACGGGGTAAAAATAGCATTAATTCTGAAATATCAATGCTCCAGGAGAAAAAAGTTCGTCAGCGAAGCACAGCATCCCACTTCAAAAGTTACCACAGCAGGGTGGGTGCAAGAAAAGTCGCCTCCCTTAGGCAGACAAAAAAATTGCCCGCCGTCTTAAAAGCCGTATCCCAGTCTTAGATGTAGCTGCCATACAGCTTTACCGGGTCGAGTGGTAAGGGAATCATCTCCATAGAACCTGTGCCTATATCCCGCCGCGAAACCCAACTCATAATGGAAATTGTCCCAGAACCTTCTTCTCATGCCCCAGGTTGGCAGAATTGTCAACTGCGGTCTGATACCTGTAAACCAGCTGGGATAGTAAACGCTTCTAAAAGCTAAGAAATCGCCGCTGTTGCCTGCAACCGATTTCCCCTGGGAAGCCCTTTTCGGAAGATTGTAGTACCACATTGGAGCGATGTTCAGCAGCGGGGAGATAACGGTGATCTCCTCCCCCGAAAAACCACCCGACCAGGCATTATCCAGTCCCGTCTCCAGGCGAAGGCTCGTTTCCTTCCCAAGTTTCGTTTCATAGCTGACAAAAAAAGCAAGGAGGCCGGCCTGAACATTTAATATGTCCATTTCCACCGTGGCATCCTGAGCGTTTCCAGTGGCACAGTGCAAGCCGAGCAGGGTAACGATCAGGAATTTTCCCCCGGACATATCAGAAGGTGTATTCCTTAAGCTCGAAGGTTTCGGGGCTGAAGGATACTTGAAACAATCGCCCATAGTCCTCTTCGGACAGGGGCTGAACTTTCTGTTGCTTTGCCAGGGTGTTGATCATCATCGGAATTGTGTTGGAGTGTCCGACAACCAGCAGGGTTTCGCCGACATGATCGTTAATGATCCTGGTTAGAGCCCCGGGATCTCCGGGATCGTATACCAGAGTTTCCTTGCCGATCTGCCTGCTCAGAGGTTCTGCCGTCCGCATCGTCCTTTTAAAGGGAGTGCTGAACACCAGATCCACCTCCCTGTCTGCAAGAAACCGGGCAAGATTCCGAGCCCGTTCCTTACCCTTCGGGCTCAGTGGCGGATCCTCTGTTCCGTCATCCTGCTTTTCTGCATGACGGACAAAATAAATAGTGGTCGTCTTTGGTTCCTGTTTTAGCTTCCGGACCATATCAGGCTCCATCACTTCCTCTGGTAACGGGCTCCCCGGGGTTTCCGGCTGAAAGATCAGCTGAGATACATACCACCTTCCATTGTCCCAGACCAGGTGAAAGCTGTTCACTCCCCTCTGAATGATCTTACGGCCCTGATCATGCAGTTCGAATCGGTACCCGGAAAAAACCTCCGCTATTCCGCCGTAAATATGAACGCTCCGTCCCAGTTCCTCTTCATAAAAAGCCCTTGTCTTCATTAAAGGACCATTCCTGTCGATATAATCCTCGGGTGTAAAAAAGGAGAAGGAATTCTCTCCCCCGGGAGTAGCCATCGGATGGCCGATAAGGGCCTTCTCATGAAACAGGGATCTGAACAGTTCCCAGTCCCTTTCTCCGGCAGGTCCGGAAATCACCTCGTATAAGGAATCAACCAGGGTATCAATATCGGAAAAATCCGGCTCAGGGTCCTGTGACCGGCATGGGGATATTACGAACAAAACAAGAAGGAGGAGGATGTTCATTTTTTAAAGTTAACGGAGTTAGAACAAGATTGTACCGAACAAAATGCGGATTTATAAAAGTACGCATTAAAGGTTCTGAATGCCACAAACATAGTCGGTCCTGGACCAGGAAATTGTTTTTTTGATGTGAACCCCTCTTTTTCTGATGTGAATCGCCTCCTGACCAGGTATAGGGAACAGGATCTGTCCCGGACAGGGATAAGAATTGGTGAGAGCAATGCCTCATCGCCTAAACTGGATCAGGGAAATCAATTTCTACCGCTCTGGCATCACGACCCAGATCCCGGGCGTTACGTTTTATGAAATTGAGCGACCTACTAAGTAAATCCGAAGCTATGGTCGCCAAAACAAATGCTCTTCATGAGTCGTCACGGGCAAGTCTTCGAACGGTATTGATGCTGGGCGTAGCCCTGTTTCCCTGGGTTCCTGCATCAGCACAACATTTCATTGATGTCAGTGCAGGATTGCCTTCCGTTGTGCGGGGTGCGGACAATTCCATGGACATTGCGGTTGGGGATATCGATGCTGATCAGGATCCCGACATTATCATCGCAGTTGAGTTCAGGAAGAATGTAATTCTGCTCAACGACGGAAAGGGAAACTTCCTGGATGGTTCCCATCTTTTACCTGACCCAAAGCAAACCGGAACTTCCTCATTTGCGTATCATCCGCACCACGATTCCGAAGACATCGCATTGGCTGATTTTGACCAGGATGGGGATCTGGACCTGGTCTTTGTTTCTGAGGATGACCAGGCCAATGAGTACTATCTCAACTCCGGCAAAGGAGTTTTCCTCGATCACTCTGAAAGTTTCCCGGTGACCGGTATTTCAAATGCCATTGTTGCTGCAGATTTTGATGGAGATGGATTTACCGACCTGATCATCGGGAACAACGGCCAGAATTTCTATTTAAGAAACAGCAAGGGAAAATTCGTAGATGAGACTGCCACACGTCTTCCAAAGAATTCTCATATTACACAGGATCTGGTGGTTGACGACCTGGATGAAGATGGAGATCCAGATGTCCTGGTCGGGAATGAACAGGAGAACCAGGTACTGCTGAACGATGGCATGGGCTTTTTTACCGATGCGACCACCAGGTATTTTCCGGCATCCGTACAGGAATCAGGAGAGACCCGGAAGATAGCCGTCGGCGATGTCAATACCGACGGGGAAGAGGATCTTTACTTCGCCAACGTTTTCATGTTCCAGCAAATGCAACCGATTCAACGGCTGTTGATCCACTCCAATTCAGGATTTACAGACGAGGCCCAGGAACGGCTTGGGTTCAGCAATAGTTATAGTGTTATTGATGCTAATTTTGCCGATCTGGAAGCCGATGGCGATCAGGATCTGCTACTGGTGACCACGCAGGGTCCTCTTCTTTACAGTAACAATGGTAAAGGCTATTTTGAAGATATCACGACCTCCACATTAGGGCGATTCCAGGTTATGGGCGTAGATGCCGCGATCCATGACTTTAATGGGGATCAAAAACCTGACATCTACCTCGGTAACTTCCGCAGCGGGGATAAGCTATTTCTGCAAGATTGAAATTTAAAAACATAAGGTCCTATGAAAAGAATCTGTCTCCTTTTTCTCCTGGTACTTTCCAATCTGATTCATGGACAGGAAAACTCCAGGATTCCTGAAATCCTACTTCAGGACCTGGATGGTCAGGAGGTCTCCACCACCTCCTATTTTGATGGAAAAGCTCCTGTAGTGTTCGATTTCTGGGCCACCTGGTGCAAACCCTGCCTGATCAAATATGAAACGCTCAAAAAGCTGCTTCCCGCCTGGGAAAAGGAAACTGGTGTGAGAGTCATCGCAGTCTCCATTGATGCTCCTGAGAGACTTCAGGAGGTCAGGGAGTTGGTCGGGCAGTCCGATTGGCCTCTGGAGGTACTGCTCGATCCAAACCAGGAGCTTTTCAGGAGGCTCAACCAGGGAAAGAATTCCGTACCCAGGGCCTTCTTTTTCAATAATCGCGGGGTATTGACCGCAATCAGCGCAGGGGTCAGGCTTACTACCACACCGGGGGAAGATCTGCTCACAAAGATGAAGGAAGCCTCTCCCGGGGAACTGGAAGCAGACCTGCAGGATTACTATCAGAAAATCAAGGCTGCCGGGACGGCCAAATCAGAGTAATAGCAGGCTTTCCGGTTGTTAATTCCCGGAAAGACAAGCACCAATCCCGCTGTTTATGGTATCGGGAGCCGGGCTTCGTATATAAAAGGCAAGATTCTCTTAAAGAATTCTTAAAAAACCTTATCTTGGTTCCCGATGAAACAGATCTTATTCCTGGCCTTCTTGCTCCTGAGTCTCCCGTCAGTTGGGCAAATCACATTTGAAAAAGGTTATCTCATAGACAATCAGGGAAATCGCAAAGAAATCCTGATCCACAACCGGGACTGGAAAAGCAACCCCACCGACTTTACCTGGAAAAACAGCCAATCCGCTCCCACAGAAGTATCCGGCCTAAACGAAGTCAGGGAATTCGGGATTGAAGGGCGCTTCAGATATGTCCGCTTCGTCGCGCCTATCGATCGTGCTCCACAAGATCTGGAGCATCTTGATTCTCATCCAAAGCAGGACTTTGAGGATGAGATGGTCTACCTGCGCCAGCTTCTGGATGGCAAAGCTGATCTCTTTATTTTTGAGGAAGGACGGACCAGGCAGTTCTACTATCGTCTACCCGACCAGGAGATACAGGCCCTGAGATTCAAGAAGTACCGCCAGGGCAACAGTATTTTGAGCAACACGCGGTTCAGAAAGCAGCTTTTTCAGGACCTTAACTGCGGCCGGTTACCGGCAGAACATTACCGGGACATAGATTATTCCCAGAAGGATCTGGTGGAATACTTCAGTAATTACAACACCTGCGTGGATTCTGATCCTGTTCTGATTGAACGCATCAGGGACAAGGCTAAATTCCACCTGCTCCTCAAGGGAGGCGTCCATCAAAGCTCCTTCGATGTGGAGGAGGGGCTATCGTTAACCGGGGAAAGCATTGGATTCGATCCGACTGTGAGTTTCGGGATCGAGGGAGAAATGGTGCTGCCGTTCCATCAAAAGAAATGGGCGCTAAGCCTGGAGGCTTTCTACAGAAGTCTTAAGAAGACAGGGGCATCTCATCAGGATCGGGGACTTCCGACCAATGAAGCCGCCTTGGTTCTACTAGAGCATGAGTTTCTTTCAGGAGCCCTGGGAGCCAAGTATTCCTTCTATCTTCCGGGACCGCTCCGTCTCTTTGTGGGAGCCGGTCCCGCTTTCGACATCCCACTGCACAGCAAAATTGTTTTTGACAGGGGTTCCCGCTATGAGCTGAAACCGGAGATCAACAGCCTGTCCCAAAGCTTCTATTTTAAGCTACGGATGGGGATGGTTTTCTGGGAACGTCTCTCCGCAGAAATCCAATACGATACACCGAGGAGAACAAATGGCCGCCATACGGTCCCAGGCCATTATATTTTTGACTGGCTGGCAGATATGGACAACATTTCGCTTCATCTGGGATACAGGATCTTCTGAATGGAGAGGGTGGGGCTAAAGCGACCAGACGCCTTATTCCATGCCCCTGTAATAGTCAAGGATCTTGACCCTTAGCAGATATTCGTACTTGGCGTTGGCCAGGTTGATCCTGGCATTCTCCAGATTGTTCCTGCTTAAGGTGTACTCCACCATATTGGCTACCCCGTTTGTGAACCGGATTTCGTATACCCGGAAAGATTCCTCATATGCCTCTACCTGGGCCAGGAGATTATGGTACCTGTTGAAGGCAGCTTCCATCGCGATGTACGATTCCTTGATCGCCTGCTCCAATTGCAGTTTTTCATTCTCCAGGGCAATCACGGATTCCCGGAGGTCGATCTTTTCCAAGGCCACAGCATTCCTCGCCCTGAGCCCGTTGAATATCGGAATATTCACCGCAACTCCGAACATCGAGTTCAGGTTGTTCTCGAACTGGTCCCGGTAAGGAATCGGGGAAGGCTCAAACTGAAGCTGGTCCGTAAGAACAGGCACCTGCTCCCCATCGAGTTCAATAAAATCCCCGGTCTGAATCCTCGTCGTGCCCACCTCCTGAAAGATCTCCGCGGCACTGGAATAGTTCGTATTAAGGCTGGCAAACAGGGATACCATAGGAAAGTATGAAGATCGCGCAGCCTGGACGCCGTTTCTGGAAGCCGCCACACGCAACTCCTGTGCCTGGTGGCCTGGCAGGTTTTGTAAGGCGAGTTTGTACACCGCTTCTGCACCATATGGATAAGCCTCCAGCTCCGCAGGGAGTATCACTCCTTCTGGGATATATGTTTCCTCCCCATTAAGCAGTGTATTGTAGGTCACGAGGGATTCTTCTAGTGCAGATTCAGCACGTACGAGTTCATTTCTATCCACCGCAGCCTGTCCCTGTATATCTGTATAATCAGCAGGATTTCCAACTCCCTGGTCAAAAAGAGTGCGGAGCCTCTCCAGCTGTTCAGAGGTGGTTTCGATCCTGTTCTCCGCCAGCTGAACAAGGTCCCGGTTGTTCTGCACCTGCAGGTATGCCAGGGTCACCTGCAGGACAAGATCCTGTTTTGCGGCCTCCTTCTCTAGCTCAGAAGCCTGCAGATTCAACCGGTTCTGCTGAATCAGGTTCCACAAACGGAAACCATTGAACACCGAGGCTTCGAGGCTGAGGCTCGCATTTGAAAAGGTAAGGTCCTGATCGATATAGGTATTGGTGAAGGGGTCAATGCTGCGCCCGTTGCTCTTACCGATATTATAATCTCCATTGAGCCGGGGTAAAAGGTTGGTTTTGGCTTGCCGGAAGTTCACCTCCGAGCGCAAAACTTCCAATTGGCTGCTCCTGAAATCCGGATTATGTTCGAGGGCCATTTCTATACTCTCCTCGAGACTTAAAACGGAATCCTGGGCAAACCCGCGTACAAATGTCAAGGTAATAAACACACTGATGGCAATGCTGAAAATTCTGTTCATGTCTTAGTTTTTGGTCATCATCCCGTCCAGCAGATGGATGGTTCGGGATCCGTAATTGGCATTGGATTCTGAATGGGTGGCCTGAATGATGGTCACCCCTTCCTTATTGAGCTCCTGGAATAGCTGCATGATCTCCTCTCCCTGTGCAGAATTAAGATTTCCTGTCGGTTCATCAGCCAGGATCAGCTTGGGTTTTGAGACCACAGCCCTTGCGATTCCAACGAGCTGTTGCTGCCCACCGCTCAGTTGGGAAGGAAACAGCTCCTTCTTTCCTACGATGTTGAATCGGTCCAGAATATCCGCAACCAAAGCCTCCCGCTCCTTCCTCCTGACATTTTTGTAGAGCAGGGGTGTTTCGATATTCTCATAGACCGTCAGCTCGTCGATCAGGTGATATGCCTGAAAGACAAACCCAATGTACTCCCGGTAAAGGTTGGTCTTTTTCTTATCCTTAAGCTGATGGACGGGAATCCCGTCAAAAAGGTAAAGGCCTTCATCGAATTCCTCCAACATGCCCAATATATTGAGAAGAGTGGATTTTCCGGAACCCGAGGGGCCCATAATGGACAGAAATTCCCCCTGTGCCACCCTCAGTCCGATATCGTTCAACAGGTAGATCCTTTTTCCTCCCGACTTCACCGATTTATACAGGTGTTCTGTTTCTATCAAAAAAGAATGTTCCTTTGTTTCTTGCTTTTCCATGGTTGTTATTCTGTCTTAAGGTTTCTGACTGGATTTGAAAGTGCCGCCCGAAATGCCTGGGCACAAACGGTTAGGGTGGCCACTATCAGAATTACCAGACCCGCTGCGACGAAGATCCACCACCTGAGTTCCACATGATACGTGAAGTTCTCCAACCACTCTCTGACGGCAAAGAAGGAGACCGGAAGCGCAATGACAACTGCGATCAGGATCAGGACGAGGAAATCTTTAGAAACCAGTGCCAGAATATCCGCAACTGTTGCTCCCAGAACTTTTCGGATCCCGATTTCCTTGGTACGGCGGAGGGTAGCATATGCAGTGAGGGCAAACAATCCCAGACAGGCCAGGATAATGGCCACAAGGGAGAAGGTGGTGAAAACCCCGGCGATACGGGCTTCTGACCGGTACATTGCCTCATAATCTTCATCAAGGAATTCATATTCGAAGGGTCTGTGGGGAACACGCTCCTCCCAAAGACGCTCCAGTGCCTCCAGGGTTGCGGAGATTTCTTTCCCTTCAACCTTCACCAGGAGATTTTGCACCATCCTGTTGTCGATGAAGATCACCAGGGGTCCTATAGGCTCGTGGAGGGAACGGTAATGGAAGTCTTCGATAACAGCTCTTACAATCCCTTCCCTTCCCTTGGAGACCCGCTTCCCCACTGCCTCCTGCGGTGTCCAGCCCAGCGCCCTTGCAGCGGACTCATTCAACATATAGGTATACTGCAGGTCCTCCGGTTTTTCCGGATCCGCAAGAAGCCGGTCCCCATCGGTAAAATCCCCCCCTGCAAGGATGTTCAGATTAAGGGTCTCTACGATTCCACCGTCGGTTGGAAGTGCATTTATGGTGGTTTCTGCCGTGCCCCCCCTGGCAGTTAACCTGTCGCTCCAGCCAATATCCGTGGGAGGTTCATAAGCACCTGACACCGAGGATATCCCATTAATATTTTCTATGGCTGCCACCAGTGCATCATAATTTTCCCGCATCTGAAAATCTACCGGGAGAATGACCACCTGGTCTTTATCATACCCAAGATCCTTGTCCTGGATAAAGGAGAGTTGCTCTAGGATGAAAACTGTAGAGATAATCAGAAAAAGGGAAATTACGAACTGGAAGATGATCAGGCACTTCCTCAATACGGGCGAACCGGAGAAGGAATATCCATTTTTTAGGATGCTGATAATTTTTCCCCTTGAAAGTACCAGAGCCGGATAGGCTCCCGCCAGCAGGGCTGTGAGGAGCCCCAGAACTCCCAAAGCAGCCAAGGTGACAGGGTCAAAAAGAACTGACCGCGTAAATTCCTTTCCAGAGAGCTGATTGAAATAGGGCAACAGAAGAAGTGCAAGCAATAAGGCTGTCGCCACCGCCAAGAAGGAAAGCAGCACAGACTCCGCAATAAACTGCCCGAAGATGTCCCTTGTTCCGGCACCCATCACCTTTCTCATTCCAATTTCCGAACTTCTGCCCGCGGACTGGGCGATACTCATATTGGTATAATTGACACAGGCTATTACGAGAATCAACAGGGCTATCCCTCCCAGAATCCAGAGATAAACTGCGCTGGTTCCCGGTTCCAACCCCTGCAACTTGGAATACAGGTGGACCCTGGTCAGGGGCTCGAGCAAATAAGTCATTGAATCCTCTCCCTGGAGAAAGTCCCCCTCGCGTTTAAGCTCCTCCATATACCCGTGAATCTTTTCCTGCAGGGGCTGAAAACTGTTCCTGTCCTCCAGGAGCAAATACGTGTAATAATTCGCCTCCGACCATTTTTCCTGAGAGGAGGCATTCAGAGAAGTAAAGGAAGCGAGAAAATCGAATTGGATCTGTGAATTTTTGGGAGGATCTGCCACTATCCCGGTAACCGTGAAAATATCGTTGCCCCCAACCTGGACAGTCTTCCCTAAAGCCGGGCTTTGGCCGAAATATTTGCGTGCCATGGAGCTCGTCATGACCAATTCGTTAGGCTGATCCAGGGCCTGGTTGGGATTTCCCTGAAGCAGCCGAAAGGAAAAAATGTCGAAAAAGGAGGAATCTGCATAGACAAAATTCTTCTCCTCGAACATCCGATTTTCAAATTTTACCACCTCCGGGTACCTCAGCAAGCGGACAAAATCCGTTACTTCTGGAAAGCGCCTGCTGAACTCAGGTCCTACCTTAGTTCCCGTAAGAGCGGTCTCATCGGTGGTTCCGGAAAAATGCATCTTCCAGGTCACCCTTGCGGTACGATCCGCTTGGTCATGGAACCTGTCATAACTCCACTCATGATGGATATAGATCCCGATTAGCAGGCATCCGACTACTCCTATAGAAAGTCCGGCCAGGTTCACCATGCTGTAGAGCTTGTTCTTATAAAGATTGCGCCATGCGATTTTCAGATAATTGCGTATCATTGGATCTCTTATTTTTATTCCGATCTTAAATTCCCCACCGGATTATGCAGGGCCGCCTTGACCGACTGCACACTGACCGTTACGAGGGCTATCAACAGGACCAGCATGGCTGAACCTGCGAAAGCCCAGAGTGGCATGTCAATCCTGTAAGCAAAATCCCTAAGCCACCTTTCGAGGAGCAGCCAGGCCAATGGAAAAGCGATAAGGGAGGCGACAAGGATATGGACCACGAATTCCCGGGTCAACAGCACCACAAGGTTCACGACCCCTGCTCCCAGAACCTTTCTGATTCCGATTTCCTTTCTTCTGCGGGCCACAACCAGGGTCGCCAGCCCGAAAAGCCCCATACACGCGATCAGGATGGAGAGCGTGGAGGCAAACCTGACGATCCTGCTCAACCGTTGTTCGCGGGCATAGGCGGCACCCAACTCGTCGTCCAGGAACTGGTACTGAAATTCCTGGTCTCCGGCAATCTCCTCCCATTTTTCCTCCAGGAGTGCCAGATGCTCTCTTGGACTGCCCTCCCGGAACTTTACCGATACCCGGGGCTGGGGAGTATAATCATAGGTAACGTCACTGGAATTGGCAAAAATATCCTTTGCATTGAGCGCCATAACAACAGGCTGGACCCGGCTATAAAGGGATTCTATGTGAAAGTCTTCCACCACTCCGATCACCTCCTGGGGATAAGCTCCCGGCAATTTTTTGCCAATAGGATCCTCCCAGCCGTATTGGGCGACCAGTGTTTCATTAACGAGGATCCCGGACGAATCTGCCGGAGTGTTTTTCCTGAAATCCCGTCCTTCCAGGATCTTCAGCCCCATGGTCTCGACAAAATCCGGATCTATGGCGTTAAAACGAAACATTCTGAAAACTCCGCTGTTGTCTGTGTAACCGAGCTGCATCCATCCGAATTCGCCCATGCTGTAGAGGGATTTGGTAAGCCCGACTACCTGAGGTTCCCCCTCAAGGGCCGTAATCAACCTGGAGGCCAGGATACTTCCTTCTGTGAAATCGCGATTGGTAGGGACAACAATGATATGTTCCTTCTGAAATCCCAGGTCCTTGGTTTGCAGGTATTCCAATTGCTCCCCAACACTCATCGTAAAGATGATCATCACAATGGAAGCGACGAACTGGCTGATGACGAGTCCTTTACCGAACCAGCCCATAGAACCGACACGGAATCTTCCTTTAAGGACCTTTATCGGCTGAAAGGAAGAAAGAACCAGGGCCGGATAACTCCCAGCTACCATTGAGATGAAGAGCAGCAGCCCAAGAGCAAAAGCAATCAAAAAGGGCTCTGCAGAGAGGACAAAATCCCGGTTCGCCATCTGGTTGAAGGAATCGAGGAAAAGGATGGCAAGCGTAGTACCCAGAACCAGAGCGAGGAGTGTAAGAAGAAAGGATTCTCCCCAGAACTGCCAGATCAACTGTTTTCTCTGGGCCCCTAGAACTTTACGCACCCCGACTTCCAGGGCACGGGTTGTCGAACGACCCAGGGACAGCGTTATAAAATTCACGCAGGCGATCAGGAGAATTAAAATTCCGACACAGGCCAGGATATAGGAGAACAGCGGATCAGATGCCGAAGGCAACTCCTGCGGCCCTTGTGAATTAAGATACATATCAGTAAGAGGCTGCAAAGAGATATTGTAGGCTCCGGGTTTATAATTCTCGGCGACCAGAGGCTGCATGAAGGCCGGAATCTTTTTTTCCACCTGTTCAGGGGTCACTCCCTCACGCAAAAGGACGTAGGTGCCGACCGAAACATTGGACCAGGCGGATGTCCTGGTATATTCGCTCCAGATATGAACCGCATTCTCGAAAGGGATTATCAGATCGAATTGGATGCTGGACTCGAAGGGCGGATCCTCCGCCACACCGGTAACGGTGAACAGTTCCGTATCCTCCCCGAGTTTAAGTTCCAGGGTCTCCCCGAGGACTTCGGCCTTTCCGAATAACATCCGGGCAGTCTCCTCCGTAAGAATGACGGAGTTCTTGTCGGGAAAGGGAGTTCCCGATCCCCCGCGTATTAAAGAAAAATCGAAGACTTCGAAAAAGGTACTATCGACCAGGGTCACCGGGAGATTATAGGTGTTCCCGGACCTGATGACCGGAGCTCCGATATTGGCGATCCGGGTTACCTTTTCCACCTCAGGAAGATTCTGGCTCAAAAGAGGCCCGAGAGGAATCGGTGTGGCAACATTGGTGAAGATATTTCCTTTGTAATGCTCCTGCAGCCATGCCCGATGGATTCGGTCCGCCTTGGCGTGCATACGATCAAAACTCCATTCGCTTTTCACGAAAAGGGCGATAAGAATACAGGATGCGATTCCGACCGCGAGGCCGAATACATTGATCAGCGTATATCCCCTATTTTTCAGCAGGTACCGCAGCGCGATTTTGAGGTTGTTTTTAAACATAATTTGCCTTATTCTGCCTTTAAACTTTCAACAGGATTGCTCCTGGCGGCTTGCACGGCCTGTATACTCACCGTTAGCAGAGCAATTATGAAAGCTATCGCACCGGCTGCAAGGAAGATCCAGATATGGAGTTCCGTTCTATAGGGATAGTTTTCAATCCATCTCCCGCTGAGCCACCATGCAAGGGGAGCACCAATCAGGAAAGCAAGGGCGACAAGTTTCAGAAAATCCAGGGTCAGCATCATCGTGATGCCTGGAACACTTGCCCCGATGACTTTCCTTATCCCGATCTCTTTCCTCCTTTGAGCCACTACCAGAAGGGAAATGGCAAATAGTCCTGTACAGCTCAGAATTATGGCGATGACCGATCCACTGGTAATCAGCAGGCTCATGTTTCGCTCTCTCTTAAACGTCCGGTCCACGTTTTCGTTCAGGAAGGAACCAAGGAACTCCGCCTGGGGCTGAACTTCCTTCCAGGTTTCCCTTATCTTTTCAAAAGAGGCGGATATCCCCTGAGGGGCTACTTTCACGTAGGCATGACGGAGATACTTCCATTCCGGATCGAGAAAAATAGTCAGGGGTTCGATCTTCCTGTCTAGGTCCTGGAAATTGTAATCCTTTACCACCCCGATCACAGAATACGCGGTAGAATCGTCTAGCATCAGCCGGGTATTTATAATCGGGTCCTTTCCCAATTCCCTGGCCATCGACTCGTTGATAACGACCGCCATACTGTCTGAAGCATACGCTCTGTCAAAGGATCTACCCGCTAGAAGTTCCAGCCCAAGGGTTTCCACATAATCATAGTCCGTGATGAGCATATGGGTGGATACCCCCCTTCCCTCAAATTCAAATCCCAACACACTGGTGGACCGGCTGTGGTCCTTTCCGAGACCCAGGATATTGGTCGCGGCTGTCATGGAAAGGATGTTGGGATCCTCCCGGAGTTCATTTCGAAGCCTTTCCATTACAATGGCAGGTTCTCCCTTTCCGTTAAGGGGGAAAGCGATGACCTGCTCTTTATCATATCCCAGATCCTTTGTTTTCATAAACTCCAGCTGGTTCCAAAGTACCAGGGTTCCGCTGATCAGCAGAATGGCAATCCCAAACTGTATTACGATTAGCCCATTCCTCACCAGATTTCCTTTTCCGACCTGTACCTGCCCCTTTAATGTCTGGAGAACGCCGAGTTTGCTCAGGAGCATCGCGGGATATCCTCCTGCGAAAAGAGTGATCAGCAGTAAGGTCAACAAGGCGTACAAAATCATTTTCGGAGAGGAAATCGCCTCAAAGGAAGCAGTGGTTCCGAAGAGCGTCTGAAATGGCTCGAGCAGGTAACTTGCTGCAATACCGCCGATGATGGCGGCACCCAGGAACAACATCAGGCTTTCACCCCAGAACTGCAGGAACAGCTGAAATCTTTCCGCGCCCAGGACACGCCTCACCCCGATTTCCCGCAGCCTTTGAGCGCCTTTTGCTACACTCATATTGATAAAATTCACACTGGCGATGAAAAGGATCAGGAAGGCGACGCCCAGAACCAGAAAGGGAAGCGTCTTTGATATCTTGGCCAAGCCTGCCTCGAACACGGCAAAACTGATTTCCCTGAAAGGGATCAGACGGATTTGCTGGTACAGTCCGTTTTGATCAGGTTGGGCACCATCCCTTTCCGCTGCCAAAAGGCTCTCCTCAAAATGGAGCTCCGTAAAGGATCGGGTTGCTCTTTCAAACATTTCCGGTGCCATTCCAGGTTTCAGCTGTACGAAAACCTCGTGGTTGGATTTATCCCACGCATCCAGGTTGTCCCCGTAGACGAAATCTGGAAGATTCGCGAAGTTCAGAACCAAATCGAACTGAAAACTGCTGTTAAGCGGCGGATTTTCCAGGATGGCGGATACCTGATACGGAATTTCCTCTCCGTCCCGAAGCAGCGTAACGGTCTCGCCTATGACCTCTTCCTTCCCGAAGATAATCTTTGCAGCCTCCCGCGTGAGGGCAATATCGCTTCGATCGGCGATCGGGTTCTGCTGGTTTCCCTTGAGCACCGGAAAACTAAACATTTCAAGAAAATCCGGGTCGACATAGATCGTACTGAGATCGAGTTGATTTCCGGAACGTACCACCAGTTCACTGGACCCGATGTACCTGGTGATGCCTTTGATTCCCGGTACCTCCTCCTGCAGGGCCCCTGCGAAGGGAACCGGATAGGAATTTCCCGCCTGCGGTCCCTTAGGGGTCTGGTAGGAGGTGTAGACCTGATACAGGTCCTCCCCATGGCTGTGAAACCTGTCGAAGGAAAGCTGGAACAAGGCGTACATGCTGAGCAGGACCGCAGCAGTGAAGGCTACGGACAGTCCGAAGAGATTAAGCAGACTAAAGGTCTTGTCCTTCCACAGATTTCTCCAGGCAAGTTTGAAATGATTGAGCAACATAATGACTGTTTTATTTCACGGCTAAAATTTTCCTAACCACCTTCTCTTGTCACAGACTGGCTCCCGACTACTCCGTCCTGATGTTGTGAACAGGGTTTCTCAAAGCTGCCCTGACCGCATGGAAACCGACGGTGAGAAGGGCAATCGCTATGGCGATGATCTCCGCGACGAAAAACACCGTCCAGCCGATATCGATCCGGTAAGCAAAATCCTGAAGCCAATCGTTCATAAAGTACCAGGCGATCGGGGAAGCGACCACGAGAGCGATCAATACCAGGATGACAAAATCCCGAGAAAGCAGCAACACGATATTTTCCACACTAGCGCCCAGAACTTTCCGGATCCCGATTTCCCGCTTTCTCCGTTCAGCCGAAAAGGCTGCCAAACCGAAGAGTCCCAGGCATCCGACGAAGATGGCAAGACCCGTGAATATTGCGAGCAATGCCTTAAGCTTATCCTCTGCCTTGTACATCTCCTCGAAGTTGTCGTCCAGAAACTTGTATTCAATCGGATATTCAGCCGTGAAATCATTCCATACTTCTTCGACCTGCCCAATGGTGTTTTCCACGTCAGCCGTGTTCATTTTTACGGCCACCTTGACGGCAGCATCGGGGAAGATCTGCAACACTGTTGTCTCCACCTTTTCATAGAGGCTTTTATAGTTGAAGTCCTTGACCACACCTATGATCCGGCCCACCTTCAGGGAATCCGGATTGACATCGTTCCAGACATTCCAGGACAACTTCTGTCCGATGGCCTGCTCCGGAGATTCAAAGCCCATGTTTTCCACAGCGGTTTCGTTGATGATAAAGGCCTCATTTTTGTCGGTTCCCATTTTCTCGGAAAAAGCCCTTCCCGCTACCAGCTCCAGACCAAGCGTCTCGATATAATCGAAATCCACCATGAGCTGAGTAGCCGCCATTTCCTGTATTTGCCCGTTCCTGTGCACCTTTATCCCATCCCCTGCGACAGCATCGCCGGGAAATCCGTATCCCATCGATACCGAAGAAACTCCTGGAATCTGTTCCAGTTGAGACTTGAAAGCCTCCTTCTGTTCAAACATGTTCTCACCCCTGAGGCGAAAAAACATAATCTGTTCCTTGTTGAACCCCAGGTCCTTGTTGTGGAGGTAATTGACCTGATTAAACACGACAATGGCCGAAATGATCAAAAGAACCGAAAGCGAAAACTGGACCACCACGAGTCCGTGGCGCAGGAGCGGAGTGCCTCCTGATTCCCCTGTGCCTGTTGCGGAGCCTTTCAACACCTTCACGGGTTTAAAACCAGAGAGCACCATTGCCGGGTAAAGTCCGGCCAAAATCCCCACCACCAGGGTCAGCCCCACGAAGATCAGGAGAACCGCCGGATCAGCGAAGATTGCATAGGATATTTCCTTACCGGTAAAGGCGTTGAACCAGGGAAGCAACAGGAGCGTGAGCCCAAGAGAGAGCACAATGCTCAACAGGGTGAGGAAAACCGTCTCCCCGATGAACTGGGATATCAATTGCCTGCGGTCTGCTCCTATGGTTTTCCGAACGCCTACTTCCTTAGCCCGCTGCAGAGATTTGGCAGTGGCCAGATTGACAAAATTGAAGCAAGCGATCACCAGGATGAATATCGCGATAAAGGTCAGGGCCCGTACGTAGGTAATGTTTCCTCTTTTGGCGAGGTCGTAGACGAAACTGGAGGAATACAGATGAATCTCACGCAGCGGCTGCAGGAAAGGTTTACTGACACTTTCCCGATTGGAGTCATTGAATTCCGAGGTCTTCTGGTCCACCACGGCTGCCAGTTTTTTCTCCAGAGCAGCGGCATCCGCCCCCTTCTTTAACTTGACGTAATTATAGAACTGTTGCCACCCCCAGCTCTGCATCCTTTCCTGCGGAATGCCAGCCAAGGACAGCGGAAGGAGAAAATCGAACTGCAGATGGAACTTCGGATTTTTCTCAAAGACTCCCCTGACCGTCAGGGGGGTCTGGTTCATGATCAATTCCTTTCCAACCGGGTTATCCGTTCCGAAAAACCGGCTTGCCATTTCTGAAGAAAGTACAATGGAGGCCGGCTCATCCAAGGCTTGTTCAGGAGTTCCGTACTTGAAAGGAATGGCAAATACATCAAAGAAGGTGGAGTCGACGAAATGGCCATTCTCCTCGTAGATCCTTTTGTTTTCCGTTTCAAACAGGTACTTGTTCTCTGGAAGCATCAGGATCCTTGCCGTCTGCGCTACCTCAGGAAAATCCTGGTTCAGGGTGGTGGCTATCATGGGAAAAGTCACCGCAACCTCCTCTGTTCCTTCGTTGTTGGTGTATTGGTTGACTACCCTGTAGATCCTTTCCTGATCGGGAACGAACCGGTCGAACTGGTATTCATCCCATATGAAAAGAGCGATTAAAAAACAGGCGGTAAACCCCAGGGCCAGTCCCGAGATATTCAGGAATGAAAATCCTTTGTGTCTTTTGATGTTTCGCCAGGCAATTTTAAAGTGATTCTTGATCATGAGATGATGGTGTTATGATTGATTGATGATGAACCCGGTTTAAGCGAGTACGTTTTCGGTTACCTTCTGCCCGTCGAGGAGCCGGATAATCCTGTGGCTGTACTTGGCATCATGTTCGCTGTGGGTAACCATGATGATGGTGGTTCCCTGCTCGTTGAGTTCAGTCAGCAGGTCCATTACCTCGTTCCCGTTGCTGCTGTCCAGATTTCCGGTTGGTTCGTCGGCGAGGATCAACTTTGGGTTGTTCACCACGGCCCTTGCCACAGCCACCCTCTGTTGCTGTCCTCCCGACAGCTGCTGTGGAAAATGGTTGCGACGATGCATGATCCCCATTTTTTCGAGGACTTCGTGCACCCGCTTTTTCCTGTCAGCGGCTTTCACCCCGGTGTAAATCAGTGGAAGTTCCACATTTTCAAAGACGGTGAGTTCATCGATCAGATTAAAGCTCTGAAAAACGAAACCGATATTGTGTTTCCGAAGATCCGCTCTCTTCCGCTCATTGAACCCTGACACCTCTATACCGTTGAAAACAAAGCTCCCACCATCCGGGTCATCCAAGAGGCCCAGGATATTGAGCAATGTGGATTTTCCGCATCCCGATGGTCCCATTACGGCGACGAACTCGCCCTGGTTTACCTGGAAGGAAAGCTTGTTCAAAGCAATGGTCTGCACTTCCTCCGTACGATAGAATTTTTCTAGGTCTTTTACTGTTATCATTTGAATTAGTTTTCGTTTCGTATTTCTATTATGGTAAATAATCCTTTAGTCTTCATTACTCTAGCACAAGCTCCTCTACTTCCCCGTAGTTGTCATAACTGCTGGTGACTACCCTGTCTCCCGGTTGCAGTCCTTCAAGGACCTCGTAATATTCCGTATTTTGACTTCCCAGCTGGATATCCGTCCTGTATGCGGTATTGCCGTCCTCGCTCAACTTGAAGATCCAGTTTCCACCGGTATCCTGGAAGAAGCCCCCTTTGGGAATCAGCAAGGCCTCCTTTTCCTGACTGAGGGCCAGACGAATCTGCAGGGTTTGTCCCCGTCGGATGTCCTCGGGTACATCCCCGACAAAAACCATATCAACCTGGAATCTTCCATTGACAACCTGGGTGTACACCTTTTTAATCTCCAGGGTATATTCCTTCCCATCAAAGGTGAAAGTTCCCTGTTGTCCCGGGTAAATCCTCGAGATATAATGTTCGTCGATGTCAACCCGTACCTTATAACCGCTGAGCACATCGATCTGGCCGAGTCGTTCCCCTTCATTTTTTGTCTGTCCGATCTCTGCATCCAGGGAGGTCAGCTGCCCGTCCACGGGTGCCCTGACAATGAGATCCTGAACCTTTTGCCTCATCAACTCCAGTGCGGCCCGGGTACGCTGGTAGGAGCTCTGGGCCTGTTCGATCTCCTGTTTCCTGGCTATGGAATCCTGCTCCATGACCCGTTGGGCCAGCTCCAAACGTCTTTTCTGATAATTATAATTATTTCTGGACTCGATCAGTTCCTGTTTCCCGATGGCCTGTTGCTCAAAAAGCTTTTGATTCAGCTCATAAATACGCTCCGCCTCAATAAGGCTATTCTCCACGTCTGTCAGCTGGTTGAGACGGTTGATCGTATTCTGTCTGGCTGCATTCTGAGAGATCTGCATCTGGGTCAGGAGGTTATAAACCGAAGTTTCCTGGTTGACCAGGCTCAACTCTAGGTCGGTGTTTGACAACCTCAGGATTGGGTCTCCTTTTTCCAGAATAGCCCCGTCCTCAACATATTTTTCTTCAACCCTTCCTCCTTCAACCGCATCCAGGTAAATGGTCGTAATGGGGAGCACCACTCCGTTCACAGGTACGTTTTCCTGAAAGACTCCCCGCCTGGCTGTGCTGATAGTGATCCGCTCCTTCTGTACATTCAGTTTGGAACCTCCGCCTGAGGAGATCACCACAAAAATGATCAGGGATAGGATTGCCAGAGCCCCGATGAGCATCATGATTCTTTTGGTCGTAAACCTCTTCTTCTTTAAAGGAATATCCATGAAATAATGTTTTCAGTGGAACCCCTATCAATATGGTGCCAAAAGCTTATCAAGTTGTAATTCAGTATTATACATTCACATAAGGGATCAGGAGTGTCCGATTTTGAGACACCTGTGTCCGGTTTCGTCACATTTTTCACTTCCCGGCTATTTTCCTGCTTCCCACTGCCTTGTGACACGCTAAAAATTGTAATATTGTCATTATGGTTCTCAAAAACGCCCGAATTCTGGTTATCGATGATGATGCGGACGTACTTGTTGCGCTCCGGATACTCCTTAAATCCCTTGTAAAGGAGGTTGTGGTGGAGAAGAATCCTAATAATCTTACCGCTCTGCTCGATCGGCATCATTTCGATGTCATCATTCTGGACATGAACTTTAATGGGCTGGTCAACACCGGAAATGAAGGCATTTTCTGGCTGAACAAGATCAAACAGCAGTGTCCTTCTTCCGAGGTCATTTTGATCACGGCATACGGAGATATCGATCTGGCCATTCGTTCCTTAAAGGAAGGAGCTTCTGATTTTATCGTGAAACCCTGGAAAAACGACAAGATCATTCAGGCCGTCACAGACCTGGTGGAAAAAAAGAAGAATCGGAAAACGGGAGTTTCAGCAGGCTTGGGGATCGGGCAGGACATCGTCGGGGACAGCCCGCAGATGAGGGATGTGTTCGTAAAAATAAAAAAGGTAGCGCCCACAGAGGCTAACGTCTTTATTCTGGGTGAAAACGGCACAGGAAAAGATCTGGTCGCAAAAGCCATCCATGAGCATTCTCTCCGGAAGCACAAGCCGTTCGTCAAAGTAGACGTCGGTGCTCTTACCGCCTCCCTTTTCGAAAGCGAGTTGTTTGGTTACCGTAAAGGGGCCTTTACAGATGCCAGGGAAGACAGAAAGGGGCGTTTCGAAGCAGCCCACGGTGGTACTCTTTTTCTGGACGAGATCGGAAACATCGACCTACGACAACAGGCGCGGTTACTCACCGTGCTGCAAAACAGGCATATCACGCCGCTGGGATCAAACGAGATCATACCCGTTGATATCAGGTTGATCTGTGCGACCAATCTGGACCTTGCCACCCTGGCGGATGAAAATCGCTTTCGGAAGGACCTGATCTACAGAATTAACACCGTCGATATTACGATCCCTCCGCTTCGGGCAAGGGGAAATGACCTCAGCCTGCTGACGGAGTACTTTCTGAAGATGTATAGGGAGAAGTACGGGAAGGGAAATCTGGGCATCACTCAGGGATTCCTGAACAAGATCCGATCCCATGCCTTTCCTGGAAATGTTCGTGAACTGCAATACGCACTGGAACGTGCGGTCATCATGGCCGAAGGGGATCGGCTGACAGAAGATGATCTGGCCTTTTCACCTATAGAAAATCCTCGGGAGGAGCCTTTCAAGGGAGAAATGAACCTTGATGCCCTGGAAAAATCGGCTATTCTCGCCGTCATTCGGAAGCACCGGGGAAACATTTCCAGATCCGCCCAGGAACTTGGGATAACGCGGGCGGCCCTGTACAGACGTCTGGAGAAATATGATCTATAAAAGATTCTATAGCTTTCTGCTGATCAGGGTACTCATCCTGTTTTGCCTCGTCTCGATCTGCGGATTCTCCCTCCAGTATGATTATCTCCATCTCACCATAGGAACGGCCCTGCTGGCCCTGGTCTATTTGTTCAACCTGCACAGGTACATCGTACGAAGGTTTCGAGAGATAGACGACTTCTTTGAAGCGGTAAAATACCGCGATTTCAGCCGGAGATTCGTTGAAGACCTCGGGCCCAGGGACATCCGGAACCTACACAAAGGGTTCAACGAAGTGAATCGCGTGGTCCGGGAGATCAACGCCAAGAAAGAACTTCAGTACCTCTACCTCCAGAAGATCCTCGAACTGGTAGAGGTGGGAATCATCGCCTATGACATCGAGTCGGAAGCTGTCCTTTGGGCCAACGACTCCTTCAGGAATATTCTTGATTTTCCTTCCTTCAAAAAGATCTCCTTCGTGGCCAGGAGGAGACCAGTCATTTATGCAGAGATATTCCAGAATCACCATCCAAAGCCAGAGGCATTGAATCTCGAGATCAAGGGAGAACCTACCAAACTTCTTATCTCAGACACAGTCTTCAGGATCGAGGACAACACCTATAAGCTGGTGGTTCTGCAGAATATCGATGAAACGCTGAACCAGAATGAAGCAGAGGCCTGGAAGAAACTGCTCAGCGTGATGACCCATGAGATCATGAATTCCATCGCCCCAATTTCCTCACTGGCCGATACGCTTCACGATCAGGTCTTGAAGGCCATTGAGGATCCTGAAACAGATCCGGTGGACATGGAAGACATGGAATTGGGAATAGCCAGCATCAAGAATCGCAGTGAAGGTCTGATGAAGTTCGCCCGTACCTACAGAAGTCTAAATAAAGTCACCCAGCTGAACCTCAGCCGCACCAGGATTGCTGACCTGTTCCGGGGCATCGAGAGCCTGATGTGGCCGACCCTGAAAGAGAAGCGGGTTCATCTCGAATTCCAGGGGGACCTCAATCTGGAGATCGAGGTGGATAATTACCTGATCGAACAGGTACTGATCAATCTGGTTCTGAACGCCATAGAAGCAACAGAAGGAATACCCACTCCCCGAATCCAGATGGCGGTCCAGACCAAAGATTCCAACATCATCATCAAAATCACAGATAACGGGACGGGCATCCCGGAGGAGATCCGGGAGACCATCTTTGTTCCCTTCTTTACCACCAAAAGCAGTGGTAGCGGAATTGGTCTCAGCCTTTCCAAGCAGATTATGCTATTGCACAAGGGTAGAATTAACATTCACAGTAAGCAGGGCCAGGGGACAGCTGTTCACCTGATCTTCGAGGGGAAATGAATCGGAATTCCCGCTTGATCACAATTTCTGTCCAAGGTTGGTGGCAAGCAAAAGCCAAAATTAAAAACTTCTGCCTATTTTTGTTTCAGGCTACTGCTCCTTCTGCACCTCCGGAGGTGGCGGTGCTTAAAGATTTTAACCCCAAAAATCCATATCATTGGGTGGAAATAACCTGAAGATTCGGCAAAAGTATCTCCGCACCATCAACCGGATTTCCTTTTGGATCAGCCTGTTTTCCGTTCTCGTACTTGTGTTCGACGTGGGGTTCCGACATGATCCTGTCACCGAGGATTATCTGGAAAATTTTTATATGCTCGCCCTCCTAATGGGGACGCTGTCCATCGGTATTCGATATTATTATTCGAGTGAGAGATTTGCGTGGAAGGTCAGGATATTCGACGGCATCATCATCTCTCTCTACCTGCTGGTTACTGCAGTACTCTCAGACAGGCTCCTCAGAAAGCTGGAATTTCTTGAATTTTTCAACAACATGGGGTGGGTATACCTGGCCGTTGTCGTTTATTTCATGCGGGAATTTTCCACCCTCCGAATCAACTACGACCGGCAGTTACTCAACCCTGCCCAGCTCTTTATCCTCAGTTTCCTGAGTATGATCATGCTGGCCACGTTCCTGTTGATGCTGCCCAAGGCTACCCACTCCGGCATTTCGCTGCTCGATGCGTTATTCACCGCCACCAGTGCGGTTTGCGTAACCGGCCTTATCGTCGTCGATACAGGTAGCTATTTTACGCAGTTCGGACAGGTGATCATCCTGGTATTCATCCAGCTCGGAGGCTTGGGGATCATGACTTTCGCCAGTTACTTCAGCTATTTCTTCAGGGGTAAGACCTCCTTCGAAAACCAGATCATGCTGAAGGACATGACAAATTCAGAAAAGATCAGCGAGGTCTTCGGAGTCCTGAAAAAGATCATCGGGATTACTTTCCTTCTGGAATTCATTGGGACGATAGGGATATTCATGACCATTACCTCAGCAGAAATGAAGCGCATAGGAAGCGAGATATTCTTCTCCATTTTCCATTCGATCTCCGCATTCTGTAACGCAGGGTTCTCAACATTGACCAATAGCCTCTATGAAGCGGAGTTCCAGTTCAATTACCCGCTTCAGCTCATCATTACCTTCCTCTTTATCCTGGGGGGAATTGGGTTTCCGATCCTGTTTAACCTATACCGTTACTTCCTTTACAGAACCAGGAACCAGTTTATGAAGATCAGCAAGCCATACAAATACGAATATGTTCCCTGGGTGATCAATATCAACACACGGATCGTACTGCTTACAACCCTGATCCTGTTATCCGGCGGCACCCTGCTCTTTTTCTGGTTTGAATATGACAGCACCCTTGCCGGACATTCCCTTTTCGGAAAGGTAGTGACTTCCTTCTTTGGGGCTGCCACTCCCCGAACCGCTGGCTTTAATTCCGTAGATATGGGGGAACTGACCTTTCCCACCGTGATGATCACGATGTTGCTGATGTGGATTGGGGCCTCTCCTGGATCTACTGGTGGGGGTATAAAAACCAGCACTTTTGCTGTGGCCACCCTGAACTTTCTCAGCCTGGCCAGGGGAAAAGACCGGGTTGAGGTATTTCGACGGCAGATCTCCAATTTATCGGTTAGGAGGGCTTTCGCTATCATTTCGCTCTCACTGCTGGTAATCGGGATGGCGATCTGTTTCATTGCGGTGTTCGACGGGCAACTGACTTTGTTCAACATCGCTTTCGAATGCTTTTCAGCCTATAGTACCGTCGGCCTGAGCCTCGGCATCACCGATGACCTAAGCGGTCCTTCGAAGTTTGTCATCATTGCGGTAATGTTCATCGGAAGGGTGAGTATGTTGACCATTCTGATCGCGTTCTTACGCAGGGTAAAACATCAGAACTACCGTTTTCCCAAAGAAGAAATCCTAATGACTTAAAAAGAACGATCATGAAATATCTTATTATTGGACTTGGGTCTTATGGGGCCATTCTTGCAGAAAAACTCACCCGAATGGGAAACGAAGTCATCGGGGTGGATATTCAGATGAGCCGGGTTGAAACCATAAAAGACAAGATCAGTCACGCGATCCAGCTTGACGCCACCGATGTAACTGCGGTTTCCAACCTTCCTCTAAAGGACACGGATGTTGTTGTGGTGGGAATTGGAGAGGATGTGGCTGCCAATATTATGGCGACCGCGATGATGAAACAGCTTAAGGTAAAACGGCTGATCAGCCGCGCGGTCTCTCCGCTTCAGGAGATGGTACTCGGCGCAATGGGTGTGGAGGAGATCACCCATCCGGAAGGGGAAGCTGCGGAAAGATGGGCTACAAAGCTGAATCTGAAGGGGGTTGTGGATTCTTTCGATATCAACTGGGAGTATGGACTGGTAGAGGCCATGATCCCCAAGGAATTCGATGGCAAAACACTTCAGGAGGTGAATCTACGGGAGGAATATGACCTGATCGTGCTCTCCACCATCAGGGTTGTCACAGAAAAAAATGATCTTGGCGGGGACCGGCCGGTTAATCATGTACAAGGGGTAGCCTCAGCACAGACCGTGCTTCGGAAAGGAGACATCATGGTGCTCTATGGCCACAATAAAAATGTCAAACGCTTTCTGGAGGCCTACTAGGCATTTCAGGGGAGGAATCCGAGAAGGATTAAGGAATTCGCTGTAGAACCCTCAAAACATTTCCAAAGTCTCAAATTGATCTTCCTGAAATCCCAAAATCATCCCCCTCCTCTACGTACTCGCCCTTTTTTTCTTTACTTCCCTGCCAGGATCCCCCGTAATTGGATTTAACAGGAGAAGAAATGCCGTTGCCTGAACTAGATATCCTTCGTATCCCCTTCCTGCTGATTCCTCTCTTCTGGATCATACTGAGGCTCACGTGCTGGGGATTCTGGTTGAATTCCTTTCTGGTCCTTCTGATCCTGGTCGTCCTGATCAAGACGACGGCCCTGGATCTCCTTTATATCAATCTCCTGGTGGTGGTTCCCGGCCTGTTCTGTAACACAGTCCTCTATGCGCTGGTACCCGACCAAACGAATCAGCCCGCTGCACCACCCTACCGAGCCGTTTTTCCTGTAACCAACGGAAGGATCCAAATCGACAATATCCGCCGAGGAATAGGGATCATCGGAGCCGCGGGAAGCGGCAAAACCGAAAGTGTGGTGTATAGTTTCCTACGCCATTTCAGGCGTTATTCCTTCTGCGGGATCATCCATGACTACAAAAATTTCGAACTGACCGAAATCGCATACCCGCTCTTCAGGTCCGGGGACATTCCATTCTATATCATCTCCTTCGACCAGATTTACCATCGTGTTAATCCGATTGCACCCCGGTACCTTCCTGACGAGGAAAGCGTCCACGAAGTTTCAAGGGTCCTCCTGGAAAACCTGTTGGAGCATAAAGACTGGTCCACATCCGGTACTGCAAAGTTTTTTAATGATGCAGCGGAAGGTCTTATAGGTGGTCTAATATGGAGGCTGAAAAAGGATTATCCTGCTTATTGCAGTCTGCCACACCTCATCTCGCTGTATCAGTTCCTGGACACCAGGAGTCTCCTGAGGTTTCTTGAGGCGGACCTGACCAGCCGGGGGATGGCTGATGCCTTTATCAGCGGTGTGGAAAGTGAGCGGCAGACGGCAGCAGTAAAAAGTACCCTGGCCAATGCCCTGAAAAAGCTCAGCACCCACAGGATCTTTATGGCGCTCTCCTCAGATGAAGTTCCGCTCGACATCAATAATCCGGACAATCCTGCACTGGTATCCATTGTCAACAACCCCAAGTTTGAAACGGCCTACTCCCCTGCAATCGCCACAGTAATCCACACCATGGTCAAGCAAATGAGCGTACGTCACCGGGATCGGTCCTTTATTCTCCTGGAGGAGGCGCCGACAATCCGCCTCCTGAATATGCACCGGATCCCGGCGACCTTGAGAAGTTATGATATCACTACGCTGTACGTAATGCAAGACAAGATCCAGAACGAATTGCTATACGGAGAGAAGGCCAGTAAGGCTATTCTCAGCAACCTGTCCTATCAATTCTTCGGGAAAGTGAACGACCCAGACACGGCAAAGTTTTATGAGCGGTTTTTCGAAATCATAAAAAGACACAGCATCAGTACCAGCCAAAGCGAGGGACTGAACTTCGATACCCGGATCACCCGAAGCGAAAAGGAGGTTTCCAGTATCCGTGCAGATGCCTTCTTCAGGTTGCAACCCGGAGAATTTGTCGCCTTCGCTGATGGTCGAGAGAAAAAGCTCCATTTCCGGAAGCAAAGGATTCAAAAGCGCCTGCCGGAAAAATTCCGTGGATACTCTGACCATGAGATCGAACAGAATTTTCAAAAGATTCATGCGGATGTACGGTCTCTTTTCCGTCAGCAGTAAATATCTGCCTGATATCGAGCAATTTGGAGGACCAATTAGCTATTTGGTTAAACCTTCGTTAAATAACGGAGGCGGACCTGGTCGCTCGGTAATAATGTTATCTTTGGATCAATGGTCCGGATCTGGGGGGATAACAGGACCAGGTGAAAAAAGCTGCTCTTTTGGACTGAACCCCAAAAGTTGGACGGTTAAACAAATTTCTAATTATTAATAA
>CAMPKA010000001.1 GCA_946887075.1 uncultured Salinimicrobium sp. | reverse complement strand
AGTAAAAAATCAAACCCCTCTATTTTTGAAGTTACACACTTTTTGGGATAGTGTCTACTACCGCCAACAGTGTATAAAAACAATGCTTAAACCTGTCTCAATTCGAAACTTTGTGCTCGCTTGCTTAGCGGGTTGTCCTGCGGACAATTACGCTCGCCGCTCGCACAGTTTTTATACGGGACGTTGTAAAATCTGAACTAAAACAGAATGTGTTTAGGTAATGAAGCTCTTATTTTTATCATCGAGTCTTTTATACAGCGGTAAAGTAGTTCTGTTCAAATTATTCATTTTGATATTTAAAAATGGACGATCTATATGATCTTTCACCTCAAACTCCTTAAGAATTGCATGTAAACGCTTGAACTGATCCGAACTCTGTAGAAGTATAAAAGTCTGTTTATAGCTCTGAAACACGCTTAGAACAGTTCCAAACCTGACATTTAAACTTTGCGTCATTCTTTGTTACATATTTGGTCACATAAGAAGCTACAGATCTTATATTACTTGAGTTTAGTTGCTTTACGTCAAAAGCTGAAGATGGTTTAAAATCTTTCTTTCTTGATTTAATCCCATTTTTAATCTGTAATTCAATCCAATAATTCCACCACTTTTCGACCTTCCAATTTTTGTTGGTAATCATATGAAAGTGATCTATTTCGGAGTGACTGTGCCACCCATTTCGGTTCAAACAGTGCTATTTTAAATAATATTAATCCGGGGAGAAATGTCTCATGTAGAGCTGGCCGAACACGGGTAAGTCTTCAAATAATCCTGTTTACCAAACACGTTGAACCTCTCTATTGGAATGAGAAATATTTCCTTTCGACGATCATACGGACAAAATAAGATAGTCAATGATCAATATCCATTAAAACAACTAAGGATTTTAAAACTATTTTTGAGAATGGCCACTAAGAGGAAAACCGCTCTTGAGCTCATTAAGGCTGCATGTTCTGCAACTTTTCCAGAAAAAGCCTTGCGCATATGCTAAGAAAGGACGCAAATCAGTTGAGCTGGAATTTGTCCCTCAGGAAAAATCCATGCCTTCAATGTACGAGAGGGGCATTTTAACATGGGGAGTTTCTAAGGGAAAAGGTTTCTGCTGGAGCAATAAAAAAGAGAGACTCTTGTCAAAAGGCCCTTTCTGATTGGTCTTAAAATTCTCCTGAGGTCAGACTGTTTTCTCTTTGAGAAACAACTTATCTGGTTGAAGAAAAACTAACAGAAATAGGGATGATAAGCAGAAGGATAGCCATTAAGAATTTAGCTTTTGCAGTTTCCGGAGTAATTCTTCTACCCGGATGTGATTTTCAGGATGGATCTGGAGTAGGTTCTAAGGGTTTATTGTCCGGAGATAAGAAAGACCTCCTTCGGGCAATTGTGGAATCAATAATTCCAGGAGATAAAAATATACCTGGGGCAGGTGCACTAAAAGTACATGAATATGTAGAAATCATGGTGGCCGATTGTCACGGAAGAGAAGTTCAGCAGATATTTCTGCAAGGACTGGAGAGAACGGAAGAAATTGCAGCCGAAAATTACAGATGGGATTTTGTTGATTTGGAACAGCAGGAGAAAAAAAGGATTTTAACTGTAATAGAAACGTCTCAAAACGAGGCTGATCATCAGTTTTTCACACTGGTCAAGAGCCTGAGTATTCAAGGCTACCTCACTTCGGAATATGTGGTAAAAAACTTCTCTGATTACGTTATGGTACCCGGTCCGGAATATTGCTGTACTCCCATTGGTTAATTCTATGAACTCCATGCATGGCTAATACAAATAAAACAAAAGGGAGAACATTTGAGGCTATTGTTATTGGTTCCGGCATCAGTGGAGGCTGGGCAGCAAAGGAACTAGCTGAAAATGGAATTAAAACTCTTGTTCTGGAAAGAGGAAGGGATGTTCGCCATATAGAGGACTATCCCACAGCCACGAAATTTCCCTGGGAATTTGAACACAGGGGAAAATTACCGTTAGAAGTAGAAAGGGAGAATCCAATCGTGAGTAAATGCTATGCGTTCTATGAAGGGAGTGCTCACTTTTTTGTAAAGGATAAAGAACATCCATATGTTCAGAAGAAACCGTTTGACTGGATTCGGGGGTACCAGGTAGGAGGAAAATCTCTCCTTTGGGCAAGGCAGACCCAGCGATGGAGCCAATATGATTTTGAAGGACCTGCCCGAGACGGATTTGCTGTTGACTGGCCTATTCGGTATGAAGATCTCGCTCCATGGTATGGTCATGTGGAAAAATTCGCCGGAATATCCGGCAATAAGGATGGACTTTCTGTGCTTCCTGATGGGGAATTCCTTCCACCTCATGCAATGAACTGTGTGGAGGAATTCTTTAAGAAGAAAGTCGCGGACAACTACAATGACAGGCATGTGATCATGGGCCGATGTGCACATATAACAGAGGCTAAGCCTGTTCATTTGCAGCAGGGTAGGACGTTATGTATGCATCGTACTCTTTGTGAAAGAGGATGCCCTTTAGGGGGGTATTTTAGCAGTAATTCATCAACGCTACCATGGGCTGCCAAAACTGGGAATATGACACTTCGTTCCAATTCAGTTGTACATTCGATTATTTATGATGAAGCCAAAGGAAGAGCAACTGGAGTAAGGGTGGTGGATTCAGAATCCAATGAAATGTCGGAATTTTATTCTGATGTCATTTTCGTCAATGCTTCTACGTTAAATACTATTCTTATTCTTTTAAACTCCGTTTCCAACCGGTTTCCGAATGGCTTAGGAAATGACAATGACCTTTTGGGAAAATACGTTGCCTTTCATAACTACAGGCCAGACATAACGGCAGAATTTGAAGGATTTCAGGAAATGACCATTCGGGGCAGGCGTCCAAATAATCTCTATATTCCCCGATTCAGGAATGTCCATAAACAGCAGACCGATTTCCTCCGGGGTTACGCCGCAGGATTTAGCGCAAGCAAGGGTGAATCTTTCGACACCCAAGGCATTGGTATATCTCTTAGAGAAAACCTTCTGAATCCTTCCCCTGGACCCTGGACGGTTAGGTCTCATATGATGGGTGAAACCATCCCGAAAGAAACCAGTTATGTTGCGCTGAACCCATCTAAAAAAGATCGTTTTGGAATGCCATTACTCGATATTTCCGTGGATTACGACCAGAACGATGAGAAGATGATTGTGGACTATTTCGAACAAATTTCAGAGATGTTCGCACATGCTGGGTTTACTAACATAAAACAAAGGGATAAAAAACAGGCCCCGGGATTAGACATTCACGAGATGGGAGGAGTTCGTATGGGCAAAGATCCACGAACCTCCTTGCTCAACAAATGGAATCAACTGCATGAGTGTAAAAATGTTTTTGTTACAGATGGAGCCTGTATGACCTCTACCTCCACGCAGAATCCATCTCTCACTTATATGGCCCTTACCGCACGGGCAGTAGATCACGCTATAAGGGAAAAGAGAAAGCAGAACTTGTAATAAAATTCCGCTTAGGGTTCTAAACCATTTCCTGTACTGGAAAAACCAGGGTATCTAAGGAATTTCCTAAATTAAAGGAAATTTTTAATGCTTCACCAGCGAAACATAATACAGACACCCGATGAAATGGTCAGTTTCATATAGTAGATTACAATATCTAATCATCCTTATCTTTCTTTTGGGAAAGAATGTTTCCACTGCTCAAGGTATTGGAAGTCCAAAAAAACCTAATGTGATCATCATCAATGCTGATGACCTTGGATATGGCGACGTCGGTGCTTATGGTGCGACCAAAGTAGAAACGCCAAATATGGACCAGCTGGCCAGGGAAGGGAGAAGATTTACAGACTTTCATTCTGCTTCTGCGGTCTGCAGCCCCTCTCGTTATGCCCTATTAACAGGAAGGCATCCGGCGAGAAAAGACCTGTGGTCTCCAATATTTGCAAAAACCCCTTTGATTATCGATCCCGAAGAAACCACAATTGCGGATGTCATGAAAAAAGCAGGCTATGCCACCGGCATTGTCGGAAAGTGGCATCTGGGTTTTGGAAACGATTCTCCGGTCAATTGGAATGAGCCATTGAAACCGGGGCCACTTGAATTGGGATTCGATTATTATTTCGGAGTTCCCGTCCTAAATAGCCATCCCCCCTTCGTCTATGTGGAGAATCATCAAGTCGTCGGATTTTCCCCCGATGATCCCATTCTCTATGGAGTGCCTGCGGAAACGAGATGGTTTCCTGAAAAATTCGGTCTGAATGAATTAGGTGGAGGAAGAAAGGCGCATTTTCTTTATGATGATCGGATGGTAGGGACAACTTTGAAAAATAAGGCCGTAGAATTTATAAAAAAGAACAAGGACCATCCCTTTTTTCTGTATTTCGCTACTACCAATATTCATCATCCATTTACGCCTGCTCCGAGGTTTATTGGCAGTAGCCAGGCTGGTCGCTATGGGGATGCCATTCATGAGCTGGACTGGATCGTAGGGGAAATCATGAGAACGCTCGATGAAAATGGATTACGGCAGAACACGCTCTTGATCCTCACAAGCGATAATGGCGGTATGCTCAATCAGGGTGGTCAGGATGCCTATGAACTCGGACATCACATGAACGGGAGGTTGTTAGGATTTAAATTTGATGCCTGGGAAGGAGGACATCGGGTGCCTTTGATTATTAGGTGGCCAGACAGAATTCCGGCTGGCACGACCTCAAATGAATTGGTTTCAAATCTTGATTTTATAGCCACCATGGCTGCTCTTGTCAATCAGGATCTGAACGAAGGCGAAGCTCCTGATAGTTTTAATATATTGCCGGCAATGATGGGGACATCAAAAGAACCGATACGACAATACCTGGTGGTTAGTCCAGCTAACCCGGCCAATCTAGCGATCCGCCTGGGGAAATGGATGTACATCGGTGACCAGGGAGGAGGAGGATTTGAGGATAGCCGACCTGGTGCGCATGCTTTTGGAGGCCCAGCCGCATTCCCTTTCACCGGAAGACAGAACAGCGATATTCGTAACGGTCAGATCAAAGAGGATGCACCACCCGCTCAGCTTTATAATTTGGAGATAGACCCTTATCAAGCCAGAAACCTTTATTACGAATTTCCTGCAAGAGCGGAAGAAATGGCGGATCTTTTAGTAGATGTTCTGGGAAAGGATCAATAACTACATTACCCTATAAAATCACCCCAAATGAAAACAAAAAATTTTTCTATCTCAAGCCTGTCGATTCTGGTTCTCATACTGTTATCCTCTTGTGGGTCTGGGGATGCCGTATTGGAAAACAGTAATTATATCTCTTATGAAAACCTCGTAAACCGACTGATGGACATGAGAGCCTTAGCCACCCTTCCAGAGGAAGGAGAGGAAAGTGAAATGTGGTCCAGTTATGATCGAAAGAGCAGGATAGACAGTGTTACCGGAGAATATATGGACTGGGCAGCGAATATAGATGGGCTTGAACCCCAATACATCCGGAAGGAGGGAGACCAAGAGGTCCTGGCAGAAATGGAGGGTCCTGGAGCGATAGTTCGGATCTGGTCTGCAAGCCCCAAACAAGGTCATGTACGAATTTTCATAGATGGGGAAGAAATCCCCCTGATTGATCAGCCTTTTATTGATTATTTTAGTTCGGCCGTTCCCGCTTTTAATTTCGACCAGCTGGTCTATGAGACCAGTGCCAAGGGTTTCAATAATTACGTGCCCATTCCTTATAATGAGAGCTGTAAAATTGTAGCGGATCCGGGATGGGGGCAATATTACCAGTTCAATTACATCAGTTTCCCCGAGGGAACCCAATTAGAAGAACTGGACCCTGATCTTAGGCCGGAGCAAAAATCTGCCCTGGGAAAGGTTAACCAGTTCTTTGAAGATAGTCTGGGGGCCTCTCCTTATCCCAACGATAATTTTATAGAGTTAACAAAGGAGGTAAGGCTGCAACCTGGAGAAAGAAGTACTGTTTTTGATATCCCGGGATCCGGAGCTATTTCAGGACTGAAAATCCGCATCAAGGACAGGGATTCTCTTATTGTAGCGGAGTTATTGCGAAAAACCACCATCGAAATGAGGTGGGATGGGAGCCAGCAACCAGCCGTGTGGTCTCCTCTCGGAGATTTCTTCGGGACTTCTCCTGGATGGAATGAGTACAAAACATTGCCTATGGGAATGACAGAAGACTGGATGTACTCCTATTGGTATATGCCTTTCTCAGATGGAGCAGAAATCATCATAGAAAATGAGTTTGACCAACCTGTTGCTCTGGAGCTGGAGATCAAACACGAAGAATTTTCTGAAAATCCTGAAGGTTTGGGAAGGTTTCATGCAAAATGGCATAGAGATCTGGAACCGGTCTCCAAGGACCGCTGGCCGGACTGGAAGCTTCTCGAGACTCAGGGCAGGGGAAGATTTGTGGGAACCCACCTCCTGGTCTGGAACCCAAAAGGAGGAAGCTGTTCCCTGGGAGGTCCCGGTTATTACTGGTGGGGAGAGGGAGATGAAAAATTCTTCATCGACGGAGAAAAATTCCCATCCCTATTCGGTACCGGTACAGAGGATTACTTCGGGTATGCCTGGTGTGATCCTTCAGAATTCCAGCGGGCCTTCCATAGTCAAAGTCTGGACAATGACAATATGGGATATCAACCGATGAACAGATGGCATATTATCGATAATATTCCCTTTCAGGAATCCTTCGAGGGATATCTTGAAAAATATTTTCCCAATGAATGGCCGACTCAGTATTCCACAGTGGTCTACTGGTATCTCGCACCGAATGGAATCGATAATCTCGGAGAGGTGCCCGTAGCCGAGCGGTATGGGTATGAAATTCCCTATGAGGTTTTCAGGAAAGACCAGGTCGTGGAGGGGGAAAACCTGAACCTTGAGGAAAATACAGGAGGTTGGGCGACTACGGACGCATTTTCTCACGAAGATCTGTATAAAGAGGTGAGTGGGCATAAGATGCTCCTTTGGTTCACTGACCCGAATCGACAGAACAGGCTCTCCACGAATTTCTTTTGGCCAGAATCCGGAAAATACGAGGTTTATGCGAACCTAATAAAATCTAAGGATGGAGGAAGCTTCGGGATTAGGTTAAATGAAAACGAATTCAGGACCATCAATACCCGTGGCGAGGAACCCATGACCACGGAACGTGTGAAATTAGGAGAAATCGAGTTGGCTGCAGGTCCGCAGGAACTCCAAATCATGTATGCAGGTTCGGAAAAGAAGAACCCTCATGCCTTGCGGTTGGATTATCTCGAATTTGTCCCGATACCACAATAGGTTTGGTCGTAACAGGTTATCTGTGATTCCCGCTCCAAAGCCCTCTTTACATTTGTGAAAGTGATTCTTTTATTTTATACTTTTGAGCCAGAGGTAGATAATAAATCCTACGGCGGCCAGGGGTTACACACCTGGTAAAAAATGAACTTATCCACCACAGGAATGTCAAAAAAACTCATGATTTTTGGTCGGATTGCCCTTCTGATCACTATGATCTTAATGAGCCTCCAAATGGTGGCGCAGGAACCCCCTGCACCGGATTCGGCTGACACAAATCCCTGTGGAACCACTACTGGTGGAAATACAGGTCCGGGAGTTCCTCCACCTCCTGGTCTCTGTCTTCCTATAAATGATTATATATTCCCTTTGCTGATCGGGGGGATTATTATCGGATCTGCCCGATTCTGGATCCTGGAAAGCAGGAGAGCCAAAGCCGAGGGTTAAGGATTTTATGGACTAGTTATAATTGACTCAACCGCCTGATGTATTTTCCGATGACATCAAACTCCAGATTCACCTCTGATCCCTGCTCAAGATTCCGAAAGGTCGTGTTGTCGTAGGTATAGGGTATAATTGCAACACTAAAGGAGCCATTATGCGATTCTACCACGGTAAGACTAACCCCATTTATAGTTATGGAACCCTTTTCTATGGTGATGTTCCCCAGGGAGGGATCATACTGAAAAGAAAACTCCCAGCTACCACTTCGAGCTTCTTTCTTTAAACAAACCCCTTTCTGGTCCACATGTCCCTGAACGATATGACCATCCAGCCGATCTCCTAGCTTCATACCTCTCTCAAGATTGACCTCGCTCATGGGATTCAATCCTCCCAAAGTCGTCTTCTCCAGGGTTTCTTCAATAGCGGTAACTTTATAAATGTTCTCATTAATATCAACAACGGTAAGACAGATTCCGTCGTGAGAAACGCTCTGGTCGATTTTCAGCTCGTGGGCAAATTGGGCCTGTAACCATAGGTGGAGGTTTTTTCCATCTTTTTCTTTACGTATTAACCTGCCAACTTCCTCGATTATTCCTGTGAACATTTCCTTTTTTATTGGTTACATTTGTTAGGCTAAAAGTAAAATAATTAGCGCTAAAAATCATGAAGGTATCCGAAATTAGAAAGGTAGGAATCAGCGTAGGAGATCCCAATGGTATCGGACCGGAGGTTGTCCTGAAGACTTTCGAAGAACCTGCAATGCTCGATCTCTGCACTCCAGTGATTTTTGCCTCCGGAAAATTCATAAGTACAATAAAGAAAAAGCTCGGGTCTGAACTCAGTTTTCATGGAATCGATGAAGCCTCCCAGGCAGTTGAAGGAAAGATAAATGTGGTGAATGTTTGGAAGGAACAGATCGCTGTAAAATTTGGTCAGGAGGATCCGGAGATGGGCAAGTATGCCTTTCTTTCGCTTCAGGCAGCGACTGATGCTCTTAAGGAGGACAAGGTGGATGTCCTGGTGACGGCCCCGATAAACAAAAACACGATTCAAAGCGAATCTTTCAGATTTCCCGGACATACGGATTACCTGGCAAAGGAGTTGCAGGGGGAAAGTCTCATGTTCATGATCTCCGATAATCTGAGAGTGGGGCTGCTGACAGATCATCTACCCGTAAAAGAAGTTACGACTGCTATTACCCCAAAATTGATAGAAAAAAAGATCAGGATCATTATGCAAAGCCTCCGTCAGGACTTCAGGATTCAGAAACCGAGGATTGCCGTGTTGGGAATCAATCCACATAGCGGGGACAACGGAGTTATTGGCAGAGAGGATGATGAAGTGTTAAAACCGACTCTTGACAGAATGAGAAGTTCTGGAAACATTGTGATGGGACCCTACTCTGCAGACAGTTTCTTCGGTTCAGGAAACTACAAGAATTTTGATGCGATTGTAGCGGCTTATCATGATCAGGGTTTGATTCCATTTAAGACCTTATCCTTTGGCAAAGGAGTAAATTACACTGCCGGACTTGATAAGATCCGTACTTCCCCAGATCATGGAACGGCCTTTGAAATCGCTGGTGAGAATAAAGCAGATTTCCAATCTTTTCGGCAGGCTGTATACACCGCCCTCGACATCCATAAGAACAGGAAAGAATATCTGGAATTGACCGAAAACGTTCTAAGAAAACAAGGGAGAAGGCCGTAGGTAAAAAATTATTACCCCAAAACTTTCAATTGATTAATTTTTATATCTTTGCACCCGCCTTATCCTTAGGGGTAGGCACTCGAAACTGATGATGAAATGAGGAAATTGAAGGAGTTTACGATTCCTTTTGTTGGATTGAAACAGGGGAATCACCGGTTTGAGTACAAGATTGACAATAAGTTCTTTGAGCATTTCGAATACGATGAATTCAATGGTTCAGCCGTTTCCGTAGTAGTTGATCTGGAAAAAAAGGCCACCATGATGGAATTCGCGTTCCGGGGGACCGGTACAGTTAACATCAATTGCGATTTGACTAACGAACCCTACGATCAGCCAATTGATAATGAATTGTTCCTGGTGGTAAAATTCGGAGCGGCGTTTAATGATGACAATGAAGAGCTCCTTATTCTTCCTCATGGGGAATACGAGGTGAATATTCAGCAGTACATCTATGAACTCATCGTTCTCGGTGTTCCTTCTAAACGAGTACACCCTGGAGTTGCTGACGGCACCTTGAAAAGTGAAGTGCTCGAAAAGCTGGAGGAACTGAGTCCAAAAGAAGAAAAACAGCGGGATCACCAGGACATAGATCCCAGGTGGAATAAACTAAAGAATCTTTTAAACGATAATAATTAGCAGCCATGGCACATCCAAAGAGAAAAATCTCCAAGACCAGGAGAGATAAAAGAAGAACCCATTATAAAGCATCTGTACCACAGATTGCGACAGATCCGACTACCGGAGAAGCACACCTTTACCACAGAGCTCACTGGCATGAAGGAAAACTTTACTATCGTGGCCAGGTTCTTATCGACAATACCGAAGAGGTAGAGGCGTAGACCTTCAACATCAGAAATACAGGAACTCTCACAGCGTGAGAGTTTTTTGTTTTAAGTTGAAAAAGTGCTAAAAACACCTTAATTTGCACCACTTTATGCCATAGATTTAGTAATTTCCTGTTTTTCAGGGTGCTGAATCTCGAGCTTCTGAAGTCTGGGAATTAAATTTTTCTGTATGACTAAAACAAAAGCAGCGATTTCCGCTGTAGGCGCATATGTTCCCGAGTTCGTATTGACCAACAAGCTCCTTGAGACCATGGTTGATACCAATGATGAATGGATCACCAGTAGGACAGGGATCAAAGAAAGGCGCATATTAAAAGATCCAGACAAAGGGACCTCTTACCTCGCCATCAAAGCTGCCCAGGATCTCATCACCAAAGCCAATATTGATCCCGCTGAGATAGATCTCCTTATCATGGCTACCGCGACCCCTGATCTGCCTGTAGCCGCCACGGGAGTTTACGTGGCTACTGAAATTGGGGCTGTAAATGCCTTCTCTTATGATCTTCAGGCAGCCTGTTCAAGTTTTCTATATGGCATGTCCACTGCTGCGGCCTACATTGAATCCGGTCGCTATAGAAAGGTATTGGTCATTGGAGCGGACAAGATGTCTTCAATTATCGATTATACCGACCGAACTACCTGTATTATATTCGGAGATGGCGCCGGCGCAGCATTGTTTGAACCCAATGAGGAGGGTCTTGGGGTTCAGGACGAAATTCTGAAAAGCGATGGTAATGGACGGGAATTCTTGAAAATAAGTGCCGGGGGATCCCTGATTCCTCCGACAGCCGCCACCGTGGCCGATAAACAACACTATGTTTTTCAGGACGGAAAAACAGTCTTTAAATTTGCGGTGACAAACATGGCTGAAGTAAGCGCCCAGATTATGGAACGAAACGCCCTGACCAATGAAGATGTGGATTGGTTGGTTCCGCACCAGGCTAACAGGAGAATCATTGATGCGACTTCAGGACGGATGGGATTGGACGATTCCAAGGTTCTGATGAATATTCATAGATATGGAAATACCACATCGGCAACTCTGCCACTGCTATTGAGCGATTTCGAGAAACAGCTTAAAAAAGGAGATAATTTGATTTTTGCTTCCTTCGGTGGCGGGTTCACATGGGGCTCAGTCTACCTGAAATGGGCATATAATTCTTAATCACACCAACACCAAGAAATCATGGATTTAAAGGAAATTCAGAATCTGATCAAATTCGTGGCCAAGTCCGGAGCCAGTGAAGTCAAACTGGAAATGGATGACGTAAAGATCACTATAAAAACCGGATCAGAGGACCGCGAAACTACCATAGTACAGCAAGTACCTATGGGAGGAATGCCACAACCTCAGATACAGCAGCCTCAGAGTCCGCAACCTCAGACACCTTCCCCTGAACCCTCGACTTCAGGCCAGGAAAAATCCTCCGGCTCAGCAGAGGATTCGAAATACGTCACGGTCAAATCCCCTATTATAGGAACCTTTTACCGAAAACCTTCTCCTGATAAGGAACCCTTTGTTGAAGTTGGGGACTCTGTTAAGGTCGGAGATGTGCTCTGTGTCATCGAGGCGATGAAACTCTTCAATGAAATCGAGAGCGAAATTTCAGGAAAGATCGTAAAGGTACTTGTGGATGATTCTTCTCCAGTTGAATTTGATCAGCCCCTTTTCCTGGTGGATCCATCATAGAGTCTAGATCAAAAAGCAACAGAAGCGGGGTCTTCTTTAGATAAAAATCTACATGGTATGTTCAAAAAAGTATTGATTGCCAACAGGGGAGAAATTGCATTACGAGTTATACGAACCTGTAGGGAGATGGGGATTAAAACGGTGGCGGTTTATTCTACGGCAGACGCAGAAAGCCTACATGTGCGGTTTGCTGACGAGGCGGTTTGTATAGGCCCCCCGCCAAGCAACCTCTCCTACCTCAAAATCTCAAATATTATTGCGGCTGCGGAAATCACAAATGCAGACGCCATTCATCCTGGATATGGATTTCTGGCTGAAAACGCCAAGTTTTCCAAAATATGTGCCGAGCACGATATAAAATTTATCGGAGCCAGTCCTGAAATGATCGAAAAAATGGGGGATAAGGCCACGGCGAAAGCCACTATGAAGGCCGCAGGGGTACCCTGTGTTCCTGGATCAGAGGGCATTTTGGAATCCTTTGAACAGGCAGAGAAAGTGGCTGTGGAAATCGGATATCCGGTAATGCTTAAGGCGACTGCCGGGGGCGGTGGAAAGGGAATGAGAGCCGTTTGGAAACCTGAAGATCTTCGTAAAGCCTGGGATTCCGCAAGACAGGAGGCAGGAGCTGCCTTCGGTAATGACGGCATGTATATGGAAAAGCTTATCGAGGAACCCCGTCATATCGAAATACAGGTTGTTGGAGATAGTTCTGGAAAAGCCTGCCATCTTTCCGAGAGGGACTGCTCCGTTCAAAGAAGACACCAGAAACTTACCGAGGAAACCCCCTCTCCCTTTATGACGGATAAGCTGAGAAAGCAGATGGGAGATGCAGCGGTAAAGGCCTCAGAATTTATCCAGTACGAAGGGGCAGGGACTGTGGAATTTTTGGTCGATAAGCACCGCAATTTCTATTTTATGGAAATGAATACCAGGATTCAGGTCGAACATCCGATCACCGAACAGGTTATCGATTATGATCTGATACGGGAGCAGATTTTGGTGGCGGCAGGCATTCCGATCTCCGGTAAAAATTATTATCCGCAACTTCATTCTATAGAATGTAGGATCAATGCAGAAGATCCCTATAACGATTTTCGGCCTTCTCCTGGAAGAATCACCAATCTTCACGCCCCCGGAGGCCATGGAGTACGCATCGACACGCATGTTTACAGCGGGTATACGATTCCACCTAATTACGACTCGATGATCGCCAAGCTGATCACAACTGCACAGACTCGCGAGGAAGCGATCAATAAAATGAAAAGAGCCCTTGATGAATTCGTAATCGAGGGAGTAAAAACAACCATTCCTTTTCACCGGCAGCTCATGGATGAACCCGATTATGTTGCTGGGAACTACACAACCAAGTTCATGGAAACCTTTAAGATGAAGCCCAAAGAAGTTTAAGGGAGTAGTTCTGGAATATATATAACACTGATCATTGGTACGCAGGAAAACAGCCAGGGCCATAAGAAAGACACACCGTTACCTCGGTATTTTTCTTGGGATCCAATTCCTGATGTGGACCATAAGTGGAATCTACTTCAGCTGGACTGATCTTGATGAAATCCACGGAGATCACTTTCGGAGCGAAGATGTGCCTGAAAATGCCTTCACCGGGTTATCAGCGCCAGTCGGAGAGGTGAAATCTCTGGAATTCCAGGAAATTGCGGGGGAACCCTACTATTACGTTAATGAGTCCTACCTGCTACATGCTCAAAATGGCAAGGTTATAGAGAAAATTACTCCGAATCAGGCCATATCCATTGCCAGAAGACATATGGACAACAGGCTGAAGATTAGCGGCTGGAAGGAGATTGAGTCCACAGGTAACCATCATGAATACAGGGGCGGACCCTTACCTGCTTACGTGATTTCTTTTGAGGATCCTGAGGATCTCAGAGCGTATATATCAGCAAAAGATGGATCATTTAGAATGATCAGGCACAGGGATTGGCGGTGGTTCGACTTTTTATGGATGACCCATACCATGGACTATGAAACCAGGGATGACATCAACAATACGTTGTTAAGGATTTTCTCATTGCTGGGCCTCATTACGGTGATCAGTGGCTTTGTACTGTGGTACATTTCTTCAGGGTGGGTTAGAAGCGTTAAAAAGTGGTTTCGTTGAACGCCTTTGGATTTGCTTCGTTCAACCCAGCCCCTGATGTAATTATATAAACAAGCCTTATGAATTTCTCCTTCTGGGAAATCGAAAGTTGGTTCAAAGCAATAGATTTTACTGTAGTCGGCAGTGGAATTACCGGTTTGAACTGCGCACTGGCGCTAAGGGAACGTTTTCCTAAGGCCAGAATCTTGATTTTGGAGGCAGGTCTTCTTCCGCATGGCGCCAGTACGCGCAATGCCGGTTTCGCTTGTTTCGGTAGTATCTCAGAAATTCTCGATGATCTCAAAACGCATTCAGAGGAGGAAGTGACGGAGTTGGTCGCCAAACGAAGGAAAGGTTTGGCGTTGTTACGGAAGAATTTGGGCGACAAAGCCCTGGGCTACGAGGAGTACGGTGGCTATGAGCTTTTTCTCCCGGAGAACAAGGACCTTCAGCAGGAATGCGAGGAGCGGCTTCCTGTAATCAACGAACTTCTTTATCCGGTATTTGAGCAGCCTGTCTTCACTGTGAAAAAAGCTCCTTTTTCCTTTGGAAAGGTGAAGGAAAAGGTCATATACAGCAGGTTCGAAGGACAGATAAACACAGGAAAGATGATGGTGTCTCTTCTGGACCGCGCCCATGCTAAGGGAATCAGAATAATCAACGGGGTAAGAGTACAGGGTTTTTCAGATGAAGGAGGTTATACCGAGGTTCACCTGCCTGATTTCAGTTTCCGCACTGGAAAACTATTATTGGCCACAAATGGTTTCGCGGCAGAGCTAGGGATTCAAGATGTAACCCCTGCCCGGGCCCAGGTTCTGATCACCAAACCCATTCCGGATCTTGATATAAAAGGCACTTTTCATCTGGACAGGGGGTACTACTATTTCAGGAATATCGAAGACCGGATTCTTTTAGGCGGGGGACGCAATCTTGACTTCCGCTCAGAAGAGACAACAGTCATGGAAGAAACTCCGCTGATCCAGGATCAACTGGATCGGCTACTTAGGGAAGTAATCCTTCCTGGGAAAGCCTTTGAAGTAGACAGGCGCTGGAGCGGGATCATGGGGACCGGACCGCAGAAAAAACCCCTGCTCCGGCAGGTCTCGGAGAACGTTTACTGTGGAGTAAGGCTTGGAGGAATGGGGGTGGCCATCGGAAGTTTGGTAGGGCAGGAGTTGGCCGACCTTGTTTCGTAGAACCAGGTTTGGGGACAATAATCAAAAGTATGAAGAAAGTCTTACAATGGATATTAAAGGTAATGATCGGGCTGATCCTATTCAGTTTTCTCCTGGTTCTCCTTTTCAAATGGGTTCCGGTACCTGCCACTCCGTTGATGGCTATTCGCGCCGTACAGTATCCAGAAGAAGAAATTCGGCATGATTGGGTGCCTATAGAACAGATTTCAAATAACCTTCAGATGGCTGTAATTGCAAGCGAAGATCAGAATTTCACCACGCACCAGGGATTCGATCTGAAGGCCATAAGAAAAGCCATCGAAGAAAACAAAACCAGAAAAAAGGATCGCGGAGCAAGTACTATATCTCAACAGACGGCAAAGAACCTGTTCCTATGGCCCGATAGCTCCTGGTTGAGAAAAGGCCTTGAAGTGTATTTTACATTCCTGATTGAGCTATTATGGAGCAAAGAAAGGATTCTGGAAGTGTATCTAAATAGTATAGAAATGGGGAAAGGAATCTATGGTGCAGAAGCGGCGTCCAGGGCCTGGTTCGGCAAATCTGCTGAAGACCTCTCGCCCTACGAGGCTGCTGCCATTGCAGCCATCCTTCCGAACCCGAGGCAGTATTCTGCGAATCCTCCAGGTCCCTACATCGCGCAAAGGAAAGCCTGGATTGTGAGGCAAATGAGGAACCTTGGAACCTTGTATCTCTCAAAATGAACCTGAGGCAAGAACTTCTCCAGACCTGTAGGGAATATGTGAAAAACAGGATTAACCTCATCGATAATGCCATCGGTGATCTTGAGGAATCCCTGAAGCTTGAAACAAAATGTTCAATGGGAGACAAATATGAAACCTCCCGTGCCATGTTACACCTCGAATTTGAAAAATTTTCTGCCCAGCGAGAGGAATTTCAAAAGATGGCAAATGTTCTTGAAAGGATCCGTTCTTTACGAGGAACTCAGAAAGCCGCTTTGGGAAGTATCGTCAGGACGACATCAGGAAATTTCTTTGTCGCTATTCCTGCAGGTCGTATTGTCATTGGACATGAGGAGTTTATGGCCATTGGGCCTGGGGCACCGATCTTCCAGGCTATGAAGGGAAAAGAAGCAGGCGAGGTGGCATCATTCAGGGACAAAACGATGCGATTGATTTCAGTTGAATAGCCTATTTAAGCCGGGAGTTAAGAAGATCCGGCGCGACGTGTAGCCTGACGGATTTCCCGGCGGCAATCTCTGTTGAACTGCGAACTAGAACCACTTCATTCTTAAGCTGTGTCTCAAGCAGGAAATCGGGACCTTTGAAGAAGGATCTTTTCACCTTTGCCTCCACATTTCCTTTTTCTTCGAGGTGGATCTCATGAGGATAAAGGAGGATTCTCTTTCTTCCTACTCCAGGTAGAAAAAGACTCGCAGGGAGATCGTTTACCTCCTCAAACAAGGCTGCCACGTAAGCATTTTTGGGATGTTGATATACTTCAGAAGGCGCCCCTTCCGCCAGAATTTTCCCAGCCTTCATGACGAAGGTACGTTCTGCAAAGGCGAGGGCATCAGTGCTGTCGTGGGTGGCCGTAATGACCGTTATTTCTTCCTGTCGTATGAACTCATATAGCTTTCGGCGCAGGCTATTCCTTCTGAACTGATCGATATGACTAAAGGGTTCGTCCAATAGCAGGACCTCAGGAGGATCGGCAAGTACTCGTGCCAAAGCAATCCTTTGCTGCTGTCCCCCACTCAGCAGTCCTGCCCTGGTGTCTCCATGCGCCTCCATATCTACAAGTTTTAAAAGCTGATCGATCCTTTTCTTCTTTTTTCGTGGAAATGCATTGGACAGGAATTTTCCGATGTTTTCTCTTGCACTAATAGAAGGCATCAGATTGAAATCCTGGCTCAGATATTTCATCATAGACTCTCCGGGTACAAGGTTGTATCTTGGTCCCAAAAGACGTCTATTCTTCCAGTGAATCGTTCCACTGACATGGTGAAGGCCATAGATACATTCCAGCAATGTGCTCTTCCCGGACCCGCTCTCCCCTACGAGAGAGACATTTTGGCCGGGTTCAATGGAGAAATTAAGTCTGTAAAGTACAGGAGTATCAAAATATCCGAATGTCAGGTCGGTGACCTTTAGCATCAGCACATAATTTGAAACAAAATTACCGGAAAACCATGTGATGTCCTATTTTTAGAAGAAGAGCTAAGTGCAAAGACACGAAAAAACCTCGGCAAGTGGAACACGTGCCGAGGTTGGTTTTCAAGCTTTGTACTTAGGCGTTACTGTACAGCTGTAGCCCCTGGGAGTTCCTGGAATCCCATATTATAAAGGGTAAATGCGAAAATATCAGCGTACTGTTCGATGGTTTTGCTCACTGGAGTCCCTGCTCCATGTCCAGCATTGGTCTCAATTCTTATGAGTACGGGATTGTCCCCTTCCTGCTTTTCCTGCAGCTCTGCAGCGAATTTAAAAGAATGAGCCGGCACCACCCGATCATCATGATCCCCCGTTGTGATCAGGGTTGCAGGATATGAGACTCCTTCTTCCACATTGTGAAGCGGGGAGTAATGATACAGGTATTCGAACATTTCCTTACTGTCGGCTGAGGTTCCATAGTCATAGGCCCAACCTGCCCCAGCTGTAAAAGTATGATATCTCAGCATATCTAAGACACCTACTGCAGGAAGAGCTACTTTCATCAGGTCCGGCCGCTGCGTCATTACAGCGCCTACCAACAATCCGCCATTGGACCCACCCCGTATCGCGAGATAGTCGCTGGAGGTATAATCATTTTCGATGAGGTACTCTGCGGCAGCAATAAAATCATCAAAAACATTCTGTTTGTTCATCTTGGTTCCGGCGTCATGCCAGTCCCTGCCATATTCTCCACCTCCCCGGATATTGGGTACAGCATAGATCCCTCCCTGTTCCATCCAAACCGCATTCGCGATGCTGAAGCTCGGGGTCAGACTGATATTGAATCCACCGTAGCCGTAAAGGATGGTAGGGTTTTGACCATTCCTTTCCAGGCCCTTTTTATAAGTGATGATCATGGGAATATTAGTCCCGTCCTTGGAGGTATAGAAGACCTGTTCGCTGGTGTAGTCGTCAGGATTGAAATCGATTTTGGGTTGGTTATATAATTCAGAGGTTCCTTCCTCTATATCGTACTTGTAAATGCTTCCCGGCGTCACGTAATTCGTGAAGTTGTAATAGAGGTACTCGTCCTCTTTCTCGGCACCGAAACCTCCGGCAGATCCAATTCCAGGAAGGTCCACTTCCCGGACAAGATTCCCTTCATAATCGTATTGCTTTACCATGGAAACAGCATCTTTCATATATTCGGTAAAGAAATACCCTCCTGCGGTTGCAGGACTGAGAACATTTTCGGTTTCCGCAATGAAATCCTCCCAGTTTTCGGGAGCAGGATTGCTTGCATCAACGGTAACTATCCTCCTGTTGGGTGCATCCAGGTTTGTGACGATGTAGAGCTTTGTGCCGACATTATCGATTACATAGGTATCCGTGTCCTCGTAATCCAGAATGGTATCCAAAACAGGGGTATCCTGAGTCAGGTCCATCATGAAAAGTTTATTTCCAGAGGTCGTATTGCGAGCAGAGATAAACAGATACCTGTTATCCTCTGATACATTTCCGCTGACGTATCTGTGTTTTTGTTCTTCACTTCCCCCAAAGACCAGCTTATCCTCTTCCTGACTGGTGCCCAGCTTGTGGTAATATAGCTTGTGCTGGTCCGTCTTTTCGGATAATTCGCTTCCTTCAGGTTTGTCATAGCTCGAGTAGAAAAAACCTTCGTTTCCTTTCCATGAGATTCCGCTGAATTTGACGTCCACCAGCGTGTCCTCTATGACTTCCCTGGACTCGGCATCTATAACGATGATCTTTCTCCAGTCACTTCCTCCCTCTGAGATGCTGTAAGCAGCGGTCTTCCCATCCTCAGAAAAACTAAGCTGACTGAGAGAAGTGGTGCCGTCCTCACTGAATTTGTTTGGATCCAGAAATACCTCAGGGGTATCATCCTCGCTTTTTTTTCTATAGACCACATACTGATCCTGGAGTCCATCATTTTTATAGAAATAGATGTAGTTCCCCTCATCAAAAGGGGCTCCGATTTTTTCATAGTTCCACAATTGAGATAGCCTTTGTTCCAGATTGTCCCTGTAAGGAATGGAATTGAGGTACTTGAAAGTCAGCTCATTTTGAGCCTCCACCCAGGCTTCTGTTTCTGCGCTCCGATCATTCTCGAGCCACCTGTATGGATCCGGAACCTCTGTTCCGAAATACACGTCAACAGTATCTACTTTTTTGGTTTCAGGATATTCCAAGGCAATTGAGTTGGTTGTGGGCTGGTCCCCGCACGAAAGCATAGCTCCGGCAGCCAGAATGCCCAGTAGTTTTTTATTCATAACTTCAGGTTTTGGTCTGTGTCTAAAAATAATCAAAATCTTCAATCCCTGATCCTGAAAATTGAAACGACTCTACGGGGTGTATTAGAGCAGGCTCTTTTCCTGGAGGTATTCTGCTATCTGGATCGCATTGGTTGCTGCTCCCTTTCTCAGGTTGTCGGCTACCACCCACATATTTAGTGCATTGGGTTTTGAAAAGTCCTTCCGGATCCTTCCCACAAAGACCTCATCTTTGCCTTCGGCATAGATCGGCATCGGATAACTATTGACGTCTATATTGTCCTGCAGCGCTACTCCAGGAAACTCCTTCAAGAGTCTTTTTACCTCGCTCAAATCGAATTCTTGCTCAAATTCCACATTGATAGCTTCACTATGACCCCCCACTACGGGTATTCGTACTGCCGTGGCCGTGACCTCTACCGAATCGTCGTTCAGGATCTTCTTTGTCTCTCTTGTCAGTTTCATCTCCTCCTTAGTGTATCCATTCTCTTCGAAGACATCGCAATGCGGAATGGCATTGCGGTGGATCGGGTAAGGATAGGCCATTTCTCCCTGGGATCCGGTGTATTCATTTTCAAGTTGTTTAACCGCCTTTTGTCCGGTTCCGGTGATGGATTGATAGGTGGAAACAATAACCCTTCTGATGCGGTACCTTTTGTGGAGCGGGTAAAGCGCCATCACCATCTGAATAGTGGAACAATTGGGATTGGCAATAATTCGGTCTTCAGGAGTCAAACTGCTCGCATTGATCTCAGGGACGATTAGCTTTTTATCTTTGTCCATTCTCCATGCGGAAGAATTGTCAATGACTATCGTACCCGATGCCGCGAATCTGGGTGCCCATTCCTTGGAAGTCTCTCCGCCTGCCGAAAACAGGGCCAGATCAGGTTTCTCATTGACAGCGGTCTCCATCCCGATAACCTGGTGCTCCTTCCCTCGAAAGACAATTTTTTTTCCTACCGATCTTTGTGAAGCTACCGGTAACAACGCGGTGACGGGGAAATTTCTTTCTTCAAGAATTTTAAGCATTACTTCGCCTACCATACCAGTGGCGCCAACAACTGCTACTTTCATAGTTTTAAAAATTTAATGGGTCCTGACCTATTTTATTCGGGGCAAAGGTAGTCAGCCTTTGGAATTAGACCCTAGGAAATTCCGGGAAAAAATGGAGGCTAATAACATTTGTAACCATTTTCTCCCCTGTGTTAAATATATGACCAAAAAAGAACCACGCTGGAAGCGTGGTTTTAGGTTAAGGATGTAGTGCAGCGGTCTGCGGATGTCTAGAATTTATGGTCTGGAATTCAGATTTTTCAGTTCGTCCCTGATCTGTGTCAGAAGCTCCTCCTGACTGGGACCCTTGGGTTCAGCAACCTTGGGAGCTTCCTTGGCTTTTTTGGTTCTCTCATATGCCCGGAGCACGAGAAATATAAAAAAAGCAACGATGACAAAATAAATGATGGCCTGTATCACGTTTCCGTAAGTCAGAACAGCTGCCTCAGCCTCCTGGGCAGCCTCAAGTGAATCGTAGGTCCGTCCGTCAAGAGCGATAAATTGGGAAGAAAAATCAGCTCCACCTGTTATGACTCCGATCAGCGGCATAATGATATCGGCCACCACAGAAGAGATGATCTTGTTAAAAGCCGCTCCGATAACGACTGCTGTGGCCAGGGCGATAATGTCACCTTTCATCAGAAAAGCCTTAAAATCTTTGAAGAATCCCATTTTTTCTTTTTTATTGATAAGCTTTTCAGCCGAAGTTAAGAATTAATTCCTTACGATCATTCTTTTTACTCTTTGTGAAATTCCCGTAATCAATTCATAGGAGATAGTCCCTCCCTTGCTGGCCAGTTCCACAGCATGCTGTGGACCTCCGAAGATAATCACTTCATCTCCTTCTTCGCAAGGAATTCCAGTGACGTCGACCATGATCATATCCATACAGACATTTCCAATGATCGGGGCATATTGTCCATTGACAATAACACCGGCTTTGCCATTCCCATATTGCCGGTTAATTCCATCCGCATGCCCGATGGGAAGCGTAGCAGTTTGTGTAACTCCTTTCGCCCGGAATGCCCGGTTATAACCTACGGTTTCTCCTGCCTCCAGGTAGTGGATCTGGGATATGATAGTTTTAAGGGTCCCAATCGGCCTCAGGTTCCGATCCAGTTCGGGATCGTTCGAGAATCCATACAGGCCGATCCCTGACCGCACCATGTCGAAGTTCGATTTCGGATAGTTGAATATGCCCGAGGTATTACTGATATGAAGCAGGGGCTTATAGCCGATTTCATGGAAAAGATAGGAAGCGATTCTCCTGAAGGTGTGAATCTGAGCTAGCGTGAAATCCCGTTCCTTCCAATCTTCGCTTGCCGCCAGATGAGAAAAAAAGGAAGCTGCTTTCACTGCATTGGACTCCAACAGGTAATCCCTTACCATAATTACCTCATCTTCAGAAAACCCGAGCCTGTTCAAGCCGGTATTGAACTTGATGTGAACCGGATAACCTTTCTGTCCGGATTTCGAAGCGGTATGTATGAATTCCCTAAGAACGAACTCGCTATACAGGCTTGGCTCCAGGCCATATTCGATGAGCTCCTCAAAATTAACCGATTGCGGATGCAGCACCAGAATCGGGAGCTCGATTCCGGCATTCCGGAGGTGCTTACCTTCGGAGGTATAGGCAACAGCAAGATAATCGGCTCCGAGAGCGGCAAGTTTTTGAGCGACCTCAACGACATCGCTGCCATAACCAAATGCCTTGACCACGGCCATCAATTTCACCCCTTCCTGTATCTTGGATCGCAGGTACTGGTAATTATGCTCTAAAGCATTTAGATCTATTTCAAGTACGGTCTCCCTGGCTTTCGGCATGCTCGCTTCTTTTATCTCTGATCTCCTGGGGATCTCTCACCTCAAAATCACGTATTTTTTCCCGGAGCCTTGCCTTGTAGAAGGCAGCCCGACTTAGAGGTTCATATTCTTCGGTCTCGCCAAGAAGAACAAGGTCTTCATTTCTGGTTTTACGGTAGCTGTACTGGGCAAGATTTCCGGTTCTGGTGCAAACGGCATGAACTTTAGTGACATATTCAGCGGTGGCCATAAGATTAGGCATAGGACCAAAGGGATTTCCTTTAAAATCCATGTCCAATCCGGCTATAATTACCCGCACTCCCCGGTTGGCCAGGTCATTGCATACGCTCACGATTTCGTCGTCAAAAAACTGGGCTTCGTCTATTCCCACCACGTCACAATCGTCCGCCAATAGACGAATATTTGCAGCAGCTGGGACAGGAGTGGAACGTATTTCGTTGTCGTCATGAGATACAACCATCTCCTCGTTATAGCGGGTATCAATTGCGGGCTTGAAGATCTCAACCTTCTGTTTGGCAAATTTTGCCCGTTTCAGTCTCCTGATAAGCTCTTCCGTCTTTCCCGAGAACATCGAGCCACAAATAACTTCGATCCAGCCAAATTGCTCCTTGTGATTTACCGTATTTTCGAGAAACATTTTGTAATTTTAAAGACCAAAAATTGGTCACTTGCGTTAAAGGTGACACAAATTTACCAAAATTGCAATCGGAATCTTTCCGATCCTCAAAAGTTATGAAAAAGCAACTCAAAGAAGAACTTGTCGCTTTGGCAGAGAAGGTAAGCCTTCTAAAAGACCATGACCATATCGCCACAGGGGAATTAAAAGAGCTCGCAAAAAGGCTATATGAGCAGCTGACAGTACTTCATTTTACCGAATCGAACCTATTCCGGGAATCAGAAATAGTAAAAACTGCCCAGGCTGTTTCTGCTCCTCCTCCTAAACAAAAGGTAGAGAGTTCTGTGGCACAAAAAGTGACTGAACCGGTGTCCGCTCAGGATGCTCCTACTTCCGAGGACGAATATGCGCCTACAGGGATGGAATTTAATGATGAGTCTGAAGCCATTACAGAACCCAATACGGAAAAGATCAAGGATATAGTTGCTCAGATGCCTCCGGAAACAAGACAAGTTGACGATCTTTTCGCCCATCTGGAGCGGAAAGATTACAAGAAGTCCGATATGGAGGATATCGGAGGAATACATTATGATAAACTTCCTCAATTTGAACCAGTGGGAAGCAACGGGCAGAATCCCTCCAAGCCGAAATCACTCAATGAGAGCCTGAAAAGAGGGATCAATATCGGGGTCAATGACAGAATCGCCTTTATCAAACACCTTTTCGACGGAAGTTCTGCCGATTACAACCGGGTCCTCTCGCAACTCAGTACCATTCGGTCAAAGGAGGAGGCTCTTAATTTTATAGCCAATATGGTGAAACCGGATTACGACAACTGGGAAGGAAAAGAAGATTACGAAAGTCGTTTTCTGACCATAGTGGAAAAGAAGTACGAGTAGCAACTCCATGTCCAAACTTTATCTTGTCCCCACACCGATAGGCAATCTTGAAGACATGACCTTTCGGGCCATTCGCATTCTGAAGGAAGTGGACCTGATTCTTGCCGAAGACACCAGGACGAGTCTGAAACTCCTCCGTCATTTCGAGATCGGCACCCCGATGCAGAGTCATCATATGCACAATGAACACCGGATTCTTGAGCCTACCATCCGGCAATTACTTCAAGGAAAGGAAATGGCTTTGATCAGTGATGCGGGCACTCCGGGTATTAGCGACCCCGGCTTTCTTCTGGTCAGGTCGTGCATCGAAGCCGGGATTAGGGTGGAGTGTCTTCCAGGACCTACTGCATTTGTTCCCGCCCTTGTTATGAGCGGGCTCCCATGTGACAAATTTGTCTTCGAAGGCTTTCTTCCGGTGAAGAAGGGAAGGAACACACGCCTCCAGTTACTTTCCCAGGAGACCAGGACCATAGTCATTTTTGAATCTCCTCATAAGCTGAATCGAACCTTGGAACACATCGCGGAATTTTTCGGTCCGGAACGTAAGATAGCAGTGACCAGGGAGATTTCAAAGATTCATGAGGAAACGCTTCGGGGGGAAGTGCAGGAATTGATTCGGCATTTTTCCGAAAGTTCTCCGAAGGGCGAATTTGTGGTGGTCATCTCGGGATCGAAAAACAAATAGAAATCCACGAATTTTAATCCGGACAGATCCCATGAAATTTTATATTTGGAATTAATTCTTCAGTCTCAGGACTGGAAAGAACGATCAAGAACAATCCCTGTTATGCGCTGGAGTAGTAAACCCAAACCCGATCCCCTTACGGTCGCCCATCTTTGCGATGCTCTCGGAATAGAAACTCCGATTGCAGCTTTACTGGCTCAGAGGGGGATCAACAGCTTTGATTCGGCTAAACGGTTTTTCAGGCCTGACCTGAAGGACTTGCACGACCCTTTCCTGATGAAGGATATGGAACTGGCTGTCCCAAGGATTCTCAGGGCTATTCAAGATCGAGAAAATATCCTGGTCTATGGCGACTATGATGTCGACGGGACCACCAGTGTAGCCATGATGACCACTTTTCTAAAGAATCGCGGGGCCAATGTTGCCTCTTATATCCCAGATAGATACAACGAAGGTTACGGGATTTCTGTGAAAGGGATCGACTTTGCTTCCGATAATGATGTCGGGTTGATTATCGCCCTTGACTGCGGTATAAAAGCCGTGGACAAGATTGACTACGCAAGGGAAAAGGGAATAGATTTTATCATCTGTGATCACCACAGGCCCGGTGAAATTTTACCTCGGGCTGTCGCGGTCCTGGATCCAAAAAGGAAGGATTGCTCCTATCCCTATAAGGAACTGTGCGGATGTGGTGTTGGTTTTAAGCTTCTCCAGGCACTCACCCAGGCAAGAGAAGAAGCTTTCGAAACCCTGCTACCTTATCTCGATCTGGTAGCCACTGCTGTCGGGGCAGATATTGTGCCTGTAACGGGAGAAAACCGAATTCTGGCTTTTCATGGACTCCGGCTTATCAATGTTTCCCCCCGTCCGGGATTAAAGGCGATCCTGGAACTGTCAGGAAGGAAAGAGGTGAGTATGACGGAGGTGAATTTCGTCATCGCCCCCAGGATAAATGCAGCAGGAAGAATGAAACATGGACTCCATGCTGTGGATCTCCTCATGGAAGAAAATGAACAGAAGGCCTTCTCTATTGCCAGGGAGGTCGAAGCTTTTAATCTTGCCCGGAGAGAAGCAGACAGAACCATCACTGAAGAGGCTCTTGCTCAGATTGAAGAACTTCAGGAACAGGATCGCCTTACCACTGTTGTTTATCGGGAAGATTGGCATAAAGGAGTAATCGGGATTGTTGCCTCCAGGCTTACCGAAACCTATTACCGCCCCACCCTGGTCTTTACCAGGAGCGGGGAAAAACTAGCTGCCTCGGCACGATCCGTGAAAGGTTTCGATGTCTATGACGCTCTGGAAAGTTGTAAGGACCATATCGAACAATTCGGAGGCCATAAATATGCCGCGGGACTTACTCTTGTCCGGGAAAAGTATCACGATTTCAAAAGGAAATTTGAGGAAATTGTGGCTTCAACCATAGACCGAAACCTCCTGACGGCAGAGTTGCAGATCGATTTGGAAATCGAACCTGAAGATATTACTCCTAAGTTTTATCGCATCCTGAAACAATTTGAACCTTTTGGCCCTGGGAATGCTGCCCCACTTTTTCTTAGCCGGCGCTTGCGCGGTGAAGGAAGGGTGATTGGAAAATCCGGTAAACATTTACGGTGTGTGCTCCGTAAAAACGACAGGTCCTTACCTCCTGCGGTGGGATTCAGTCTCGGAAAAAAGTTGGAACTGCTTGACAGGTCGCAGTTCCTCCAGGCGGTCTACAGCGTGGAAATGAATCAATTCCGGGGCATCAGTTCCCTTCAGCTCAAATTGAAGGACCTACGCGAAGAGATTCAGATCCTGGAATCTTTGGATCATTAGCCTTTTGTTTTCCATTTCTTACATGCGCCGGCCGCAATGGGATGTTAAACTGATTTACCGGTACTTGATCTAAAAAAATGAAAGCTTCGGCCCAGTTTTTCTACATTAGTATTGCCATAACATAAGTAGGTTAAGTTCATGGTAGATTTGGGGCAGGAAAAGGTGGAAACTCTCCACCTTTTCCTATTTAATAAAAAAACGGCCGGATTATGCATCCGGCCGTTTTACTCTATGTTCGATCTCCCGACGGAGTTGTTACTTCAGCTGAGCATATCGTCTTGATACCTCCTCCCAATTGATTACATTGAAGAAGGCTTCAATATAGGCTGGCCGCTGGTTCTGGTATTTCAGGTAATAGGCATGCTCCCAAACGTCCATGCCCAGAATAGGCGTTCCTCCGCATCCAATTCCCGGCATCAGGGGGTTGTCCTGATTGGCTGTCGAGCAAACCTCTACACTTCCGCCCTCCTGAACACAAAGCCAGGCCCATCCTGACCCGAACTGTGTCGCACCAGCTTTGGAAAAGGCGTCCTTAAATGCTTCGAATGATCCAAACTTCTTTTCCAATGCGGCTGCCAGTTCTCCCTTAGGACGTCCTCCTCCATCTGGGGACATTATTTCCCAAAAAAGGTTATGATTGAAATATCCTCCCCCATTGTTTCTTACAGCACTGTTATCCATATCGAGGTTATTGAGGATGTTTTCTATCGTTTTTCCTTCCATGTCAGTCCCCTTTATGGCGTCATTTAGTTTAGAGGTGTAGCCTGCATGATGTTTATCATGGTGTATCTCCATGGTCTTCGCATCGATATGAGGTTCGAGTGCGTCGAAGGAATATTTAAGTTTAGGAAGTTCAAAAGCCATAATTTTTTGGTTTAATTGTTACTAATTCCGATTCCCGCAAAATTAAAAAATAATGGAGTGGAAGGGGAATAATAAAATGTTATAAAATACTTAAAGGTATTGTTCATTTCAATCACTTTTCTCTTGTTTTTTCTTAGGCCTTCATCCTTATCTGCATTATTCGCATTTCGTTAACTACCCCGAGGCTTGCTTTATTTGTTGTTTCAATTTGTATTTTAGTAAAAAAAATTGGAAAACCAGTTCACCATTTTTGATGCATCGGCAGGATCAGGAAAAACCTATACGCTGGTAAAGAAATATCTTATCTTACTGCTGACCACCCCCGGTAACGAGAGCTTCCGGAACATTCTGGCTATAACTTTCACCAATAAAGCTGTTTCCGAAATGAAATCCAGAATCCTTGAAAGCCTTCAGGTTCTGGCCCGGGAGGACAAATCAGCTAAGGACCAGGACTTCCTCGAGGATATCCTTCAGTCGGTATCGCTTTCTGAGGCGCAGGTGAAACAAAAAAGTCGCAAGCTCTTAAAGCAGATCATTCATAATTATGCTTCTTTTGAGGTTTCTACCATTGATGGGTTCACGCACCGGGTACTGCGCACATTTGCCAAAGATCTGGAACTTCCCCTGAATTTCGAGGTTGCCCTTAATACGGAAGATATCCTAAAGGAGGCGGTGGATCGATTGCTGGCGAAGGCCGGAGAAGATCCCCAGCTTACAAGGGTATTGGTCGATTACACCTTGGGCAAAACAGATGAGGACAAAAGCTGGGATATTGGACTGGACCTTTTTGAAATTTCCAAACTGCTGACGGCTGAAACCAGTGCGCCTTTTGTCCGGCTCCTGCAAGACCGAAACCTGGAAGATTTCCAGAATTATGCGAAAATTTTAAGCAACCATAGAAAGGAGCTCGAGAACACGCTGACCAGCCTTGGCCGGACCTTTTTTGAACTTTTAAAGGATCATGAACTGGAGGCAGAACATTTTACGAGAAAATCCTGTCCTAAATTTTTTGATCAATTGCTCCTGGGTAAAATCCCTGAAAATGTTGAGCAATCATGGCTGAGGAATATCGCTACGGATAAGCTTTATCCGAAAAAAACGCCTCCCGCAAAGCAGAACATTCTGGATAAGATCCAGCCGGAGATTTCCGATGCCTGTACCAGGGCAAGGGAGCTTATCCTGCAAATACAGTTCATTCAAGCCGTTGAAAAGGAACTTGTCCCGCTTTCCCTGCTGAGTGAAATCCAGAATCAGGTTTCCGAGATCAAGCAGGAAAATGCCATGGTACTTATTTCCGATTTCAATGCCACCATAGCGGCTACCGTTCGAGAACAGCCTGTACCTTTTATATATGAACGCCTGGGAGAGCGGTATCAGCATTACTTCATCGATGAATTCCAGGACACTTCTGAGCTGCAGTGGAACAACCTGATCCCCCTGATTGGCCATAACCTTGAATCCGAACATCAAAACGGTTTTTTTAGCAGCCTGACTTTGGTCGGAGATGCCAAACAGTCGATTTATCGCTGGCGAGGAGGGAAGGCGGAGCAATTCATGGAGTTGTGTGCCAGGCAACATCCTTTTACCGTTGAGAGGCCGGAAGTGCTCGTACTTCCAAAAAATTACAGAAGTGCCAGGACCATTGTGGATTTCAACAACAGGTTTTTTCATTTTGCCTCGTCATGTTTTGAAAATGAGCAGCACAGACGGCTTTACCAGAAAAGCGAGCAGGAGGAAGTATCCCGGTCCGAGGGGTATGTGAATCTTTCCTTTATCCAGGCGGAGAATAAGGAAGAAGAGATGGAGCTTTTCCCAGATAAGGTGCTGACTACTATTCTTGCTCTGAGAGAAAAGGAGGTTGCTTTAAGCGATATCTGCATACTTACCCGAACCAAAAAGGAAGGCTTTGCCATTGCCAATCGTCTTTCAGAGCATGGGTTGCCCATTATCTCAGCTGAAAGCCTGCTTGTTTCCAGATCTCCGGAAGTGAGATTTATTAATGCTGTATTGCAATACAGTCTGGAGCCGGGCGAGAAATCACTGCGCTATGAAATTCTGAGGTACCTTCTGGATACGAGGCTCAAGACAGAAGAGGAATTTAAGTTCCTGTCAGAAGGTCTGGACCGGGAAGGATCCTCTTTTTTCGATTTCCTCCGCGGTCACGGCTTCGAGTTAGATCCGGAAGTCCTGCACAGGATTTCAGTATACGAAGCTGCGGAATATGTCATCAGGGCGTTTCGTCTGGCAGAAAAACCCGACGCCTATCTTCAGTTCTTTCTTGATTTTGTCTTCGAATCCGCCCATTCGAAAGGGGCAGGGATCTTTGAATATCTCGAGCTATGGGAGCAAAAAAAGGATGATCTGAGTATTGTAGTTCCCGAAGGCGTAAACGCTGTTCAGTTACTGACCATTCACAAGGCTAAAGGACTGGAATTCCCTATCGTCATTTACCCGTTCGCCAATGACCTGATCAGGAATGTGAGAAATGAAAAGCTTTGGTTGAGACTTCCTTTTCAGGTGCCGGATTCGATTCCGGTCGCCAATCTGCGGGCTGCAGAAAGGATGCTGTCATGGGGTGATGAGGCGGCATCGAAGTTCAGGGAACTTTGCTGCAACAGTCAGCTCGATACCTTGAATGTGCTCTACGTAGCCATGACAAGGGCAGAGAAACAGCTTTTTGTGATTTCTTCTCTCGACCTGAATTCGGATGGGAATGAAAAGGAGAACACCGTTTCCGGCCTTTTGATCTCATATCTCAAGCAGAAGGGTCTTTGGACTGGTTCCCTTGATTATCATTTCGGGGATCCCCTGGACCTTCCTCCAACCGAAAAGGAACCTACCTCTGTGCCTTACCAGGAGGGTTTTTATTCCTCTCCAACCGACCGCCGCGGCATTAACCTGATCACCAGGGCCGGATTAATATGGGATTCGGAGCGCAAAGAAGCAATTGAGAAGGGGCAACTGATCCACGATCTGTTTGCTGGGGTATATACGGAGGAGGATGTTCCTTCTGTAATGCAGCATGCCCTGGAAAAAGGGGTTCTCAGAGATGCTGAGGCATCTGAAATCGAGACATCAATCCGGCAGGTTATCAACCATCCTTCATTAAAGGAATTCTATTCCAAAGATTACACCTGCCATACGGAGCAGGCAATGATTTCAGCCGATGGGGATGTTCTTCGACCGGACAGGATCTGTATCAAGGGGAAAACCGCTACGGTTATAGATTATAAAACCGGGGTTCCACGCGCACAGCACGAGCTCCAGGTTTCCACCTATAGTGATCTCCTACAGGAGATGGGATATGATCGGGGCCAGAACCTGCTGGTTTATATCAACCGGTCTATTTCGGTGAAGGTTGTCTAAAAGAATTCTAATTTTGTAAAAAAACAGAACATGTACACGGGATTAAAAGATTATCTACAAGAGGAGATTGAAAAAATCAAGGAGGAGGGGTTGTATAAAAAAGAACGGGTGATCACTTCTCCCCAGGGCGCGGAGATCGAAATCCAGGGCGGGAAAAAGGTGATCAACTTCTGCGCGAACAATTATCTCGGACTCTCCTCACATCCCGAGGTAATTCAGGCGGCTAAGGATACCCTTGATTCTCATGGCTTCGGGATGTCGAGCGTGCGGTTTATCTGCGGTACCCAGGATATCCACAAGAACCTTGAGAGGAAAATAGCGGCCTTTTATGGTACTGAGGACACCATTCTCTATGCTGCGGCCTTTGATGCGAACGGAGGGGTTTTTGAACCACTGTTTTCGAAAGAAGACGCGATCATCTCAGATTCCTTGAATCATGCTTCCATCATAGACGGAGTTCGACTTTGTAAGGCATCCAGGTACCGGTATGAGAATAGTGATATGGAAGATCTTGAACGGCAGCTCCTGAAGGCGAAGGAAGATGGAGCCCGTTTTAAAATCATTGTGACCGACGGCGTATTTTCCATGGATGGTCTGGTGGCGCCATTGGATGCAATTTGTGACCTGGCGGAAAAGCATGACGCCCTGGTCATGATAGACGAAGCTCATGCGACGGGCTTTATCGGCGAAAATGGAATCGGTACTCTGGAAGCCAAGGGAGTGCTCGGCAGAATAGACATCATCACTGGAACCCTTGGGAAAGCTCTGGGAGGTGCAATGGGAGGATACACTACCGGGAAAAAGGAGATCATCGAAATGCTTCGTCAGCGCTCCCGGCCGTATCTTTTTTCCAATTCTCTGGCGCCTTCCATTGTAGGGGCTACAATAAAGGTGTTTGAAATCCTGGAAAAGGATGATTCTCTAAGAAATCGACTGAAATCCAATACAGCCTATTTCAAAAAAGGGATCAAAGAAGCTGGTTTTGATATCATCGACGGAGACGCGGCTATAGTGCCGGTCATGCTCTACGATGCCAAGCTTTCCCAGGAGATGGCTGAACGACTTCTGGAGGAGGGGATTTACGTCATCGGGTTCTTTAATCCCGTTGTGCCCAGAGGCAAAGCCAGAATCCGGGTGCAACTTTCAGCAGCCCATACAACGGAACATCTTGACAAAGCCATAGCGGCCTTTAAAAAAGTAGGAAAGGAGCTTAAAGTAATTTCCTGATCATCTTTGCGAGCATTTCCAAGGGAGGTTGCGGCACCTATGCGGCACCTCCTTTTTTATTAAAATTTTATACTTTTCTCAAAACTAGGGCTTTGGAAGGCCCTAATAATGGGCGTTCCGCCGGCTTTATTAAGAAAACTTTATTAGATTAAGCTTTGTTAATAATGATTATCAGTCTACTTTTGTTCTGACTAACTAAGAAATTAAACTCTTCAATATGAAACATCTAAGCAGACTTTTATTGGCTTCATTTTTCGTTCTTTGCTGTGGTTCCGTCCAGGCTCAGGACGAGAATAATCCGTGGGCTCTTGGCCTTGGGATTAATGCGGTGGATTATTATCCCACTGGCGAAGACGCACCTCTGGGGGGCTATTTCAGTGAATTCTTCAACACAGGAGATCACTGGAACATCATTCCAGGAATATCCAGAGTGACAGTTGCAAGGCACATCGGCGGAGGGTTCTACTTCGAGGCTGCCGGATCGGTGAACAGTATAGATAAATTTGGAGATGAAAGATGGGATGACCTTACCTATTTCGGATTGGATGGAACCTTTAACTACAGCTTTAGTGATGAAGGCTGGTTTGATCCTTTCCTGGGTGTCGGTGGTGGATATACCTGGTTGGATGAAGAAGGGGTAGGAACGCTAGACGGAACTGGGGGAATCAATTTCTGGTTTTCCGATCACTTCGGGATTGCGCTCCAGACGATGTACAAGCACACCTTCGAAAATAACAGTAATTCACATTGGCAGCATTCGCTGGGGATCAAATTTGCAATAGGAGGTAAGGATACAGACGGGGACGGTATATATGACGAAGACGATGAATGTCCAGAAGTCGCCGGACTTGAACAGTATAACGGATGTCCTGACTCTGACGGAGACGGTATCCAGGACAGGAATGACCAGTGCCCAGAGGAAGCAGGTCTGGCAGAATTCGATGGTTGTCCTGATACAGATGGAGACGGAGTGGCAGATCCTCAAGATGAATGCCCTACCGTTGCAGGTACAGAGCAATTAAACGGTTGTCCAGATGCTGATGGAGACGGAATAAGAGATGCTGATGACGAATGTCCAGATGAGGCCGGACCTGAAGAAAATAACGGATGCCCATGGGAGGATATGGATGAGGATGGCGTACTCGATAAGGATGACGAGTGTCCTGAAGTAGCAGGTACCGCTGCGAATAATGGATGTCCGGAGCCTACGGTTGAGGTGATTGAGGAGCTTAATGAATACTCAAGAACTATTCTCTTCGATCTTGACAAGGCGACCATTCGTCCAGAATCCGAAGAAACCTTGCAGGCCATTGCGGATATCATGCAGGAATACCCTCAGACGATCTTCCACATTGAAGGTCATACAGACAGCACCGGAAGTGAGGAGTATAACGAGAAATTATCCAGGGAAAGAGCCGCATCCGTAAGAACCTTCCTGATCGAGGCTGGCATTCCAGAAAGTCGTCTTACCTCGGAAGGATACGGGGAGACACAACCCATTGAGTCGAACAATACCGCTCAGGGAAGACAGGCCAACCGAAGGGTGGAGATTTCTCTTGATAAGGAACGTGAGATGAAGGATACTGAGGTTGAGGAGGATACTATTGACGGGGTGGATACCACTACCACGGATGAAATGGATACTACCGATACTGATGAGTAGAACCTGATAACTTGAATAATTATTGAAAAAACGTCCCGGTTTCCCCGGGGCGTTTTTTAATTTTATCATATGAAACCATTCATCTCCGGGGTACTTGAAGAAATATTGTCTAGAGATTCCGAGATTTCATCTTACACCTTTGTTCTTCCAGGAAAGAGAGCAGGTTCCTACCTGCTTCATCAGCTGGCGCGATTGATCAGAAAGCCCGGTTTTGCCCCCCGGGTTCTCAGCATACAGGAATTTACAGAAGAGGTGGCTGACCTCAAAGCCGTGGATCCAGTTAGGGTTCTATTTGAGTTTTATAAGGTTTACTGCTCCTGTACTCCCCGCGACAAGACCGAGAACTTCGAGGTGTTTTCATCCTGGGCACAGACGCTGCTCCACGACTTCAATGAAATTGATCGATACCTGGTGGACCACGGCGACTTCTTTGGCTATCTTGGGAATGTGCAGGAGCTTGGACAGTGGTATAGAGACTCCAAGAGAACTCCGCTGATTGAGAATTACCTCGAATTCTGGAACCGCCTCCCGCATTACTATAAAGAACTGAGTGAGGCCTTATCTGAAAAGGGCCAGGCATACCAGGGCATGATTTACAGAAAGGCGGTTCAGCGGATACCGGATTACCTTGAGCAAAGTAAGGGACAATTCATCATGATCGGCTTCAATGCGCTGAACGCCTCTGAACAATTGATTTTTCAGCAGATGCTGGATAATGGAAGGGCCGAGGTCTTTTGGGATCTTGAGAAGGCCTTTCTTGAGGATCAGGATCATGATGTGGCCTTTTTCATGCGAAAGTATTTCAGGGAGTGGTCATTTTATCAGCAAGAGGCTCCCAAAATAATAAGCAATCATTTCGCAGCGGATAAGAAGATCCGGATGATTGGGATACCGGGCAATATCGGTCAGGCGAAATACGTAGGAGAGATACTGGCGGCAATGTCTGAGGAGGAACTCAAGGAAACAGCGGTAGTACTCGGTGATGAGGATCTTCTGCTTCCTGTCCTAAATTCCCTTCCCCCTAATGTTGCAGAACTCAACATTACCATGGGATTTCCCCTGAAAAACGCTCCGGTGACATCTCTATTTGATCACCTGCTCAAGATGCATTGTAGGGACGACAATAACAACTGGTACTACAAGGATTTGACAGCAGTCTGTAATCATCCGTTGATCCTGAAAGCTACCGACGGCCTTGCCCGGAAGCTTATGAAATGGATCAAAGCGGAGAATCTCATCTTCATAAGTTGGCAGGAAATTCGTGCCTTCCTTGCCCCTGCGAGTTCTCAGGTACTGGAATTTTGTTTGAGCGACTGGGGAAAGGATCCGCTTAGGGCTGTCCGTTCCATGCAAAATGTACTGCTGCAGGTCAGAGACAGGCTTGACAGTGAAAGGGATAAGCTAACCCTGGAATTTCTATATCAACACCATATCCTGTTGAATCAACTGGAGCATCTTATCGACCAGTACTCCTATATCAAGTCAATCAAGAGCCTTTATCGCCTATTCCGGGAGATCCTGGTGACAAAGAAGGTGGATTTCAAGGGGGAGCCTTTTTCCGGATTGCAGATCATGGGCGTCCTGGAAAGCCGCGTTCTGGATTTCAAAAATGTCATTGTAACCTCCGTAAATGAGGGCGTGTTCCCTTCTGGGAAGTCCTCCAATTCCTTTATTCCGTACGACCTGAAGTATTACTTTGATCTACCCACTTATCGCGAAAAGGATGCCGTATATGCCTATCATTTCTATCATCTTCTTCAACGGTCGGAAAGGATTCACCTGCTCTACAATACGGAAAGCTCAGGCCTGAATGCGGGAGAAAAAAGCCGGTTCCTCCAGCAATTGGAAATCGAGCCTCAGCAGAATCACGAAATGAAAAATTTCCAGATATCTCCAAGGGTTCCGCCGGTGTCGAAAGATCCGAGGGAAGTGAGGAAAACCCCAGAGATACTGCTTAAAATAAAAAAATTGGCGGCAAACGGTTTTTCTCCTTCGGCTCTTTCCACATACATCCGAAATCCTCTGGATTTTTACAAAAAGTATCTTCTTGATATACCGCAACAGGAAGAGGTAGAGGAAACAGTGGCGTTTAACACTTTAGGTTCCGTCGTCCATGACACCCTGGAGAATTTCTACAGACCCTGGGTCGGATCCGTTTTAGACAAGGACCGTTTGTATTCCGCCAGGCAGGCGGCAGGGAAAGAGGTTGAAGCGCAATTCCGGAAACATTATTCGAGATCCCCCATCACCAGAGGAAAGAATTTGCTGATACTCGAGGTGGCCAAACGCTATATTCTGAACTTTCTTGATTACGAACTGAGACTGGTGGATCAGGGAAACAACATCAGGCTACTTCAAGTTGAGCAGAGGCTCAGGGAAGAATTTCCGGTGATGGAGCTGGGATTTCCGGTTTATCTTCGGGGAACTGTGGATAGGGTGGATCAGATTAACGGAACCACCCGGATTATCGATTACAAAACCGGGAAAGTGGAGCAGAATAAAGTGGAGATCGTTCAGTGGGAGGAAATCATTTCCGATTACGACAAGTATTCAAAATCGTTCCAGGTTTTACTGTACACGCTCTTACTGGATCGTTCCGGCTCTTTGGAATTTCCTGTAGAGGCAGGCATCATTTCCTTTAAGAATATGAAGGGAGGATTTTTGAGATTTGCAAAAAAAGACAAGACTGGAAATGGAGCAAAAAAGGATCATGTCATCACAAAGGAGGTTATGGAAGTATATGGTGCGCAACTTAAAAGCCTCATTCTGGAAATATGTGACCCTGAAGTTCCTTTCCTTGAAAAAGAGATAAAGCAAAGATGATGATAACAGAAAATGAAAACATTCCACTTCAGGGCTCCCACGGACGCCCTGTGTGGACCGACGTATATGTAGACGAATCAATCGAAGGATCCAAACCGATACTTCTTTTCTGTCATGGATATAAAGGATTCAAAGACTGGGGTTACTGGAGCCAAATGGGGAGACGCTTTGCCTCGGAAGGCTTTATCTTCGTGAAATTCGGTTTTGCATTTAACGGCTGTACCATTGAGGACCTCACCGCGTTTTCCGATCTGCAAGCTTTTGGTGAAAATACCTTCAGTAAGGAAATGGATGACCTGGACACAGTTTTGAACTGGATCACAGGGAAAGCTTTTGCGGAGGATTATAATGCAGATAGGGAAGTTTTGTTAATGGGCCATTCAAGAGGGGGTGCTATAGCTGTGCTCAAGACCGCTGAAGATCGCCGCATAAGCAAACTCATTACCTTGGCAGCAGTGAAGGATCTCGGCATTCGTTTTCCTGAAGGGGAGCAACTGCAACAGTGGAAGGAAAGAGGCGTCGCTTATGTAGAGAATTCTCGAACAAAACAACAAATGCCGCACCTATACGGGTTTTATGAGGATTTCAAACGTAACGAGTTGCGATTTACAGTTTCAAGGGCTGCCAGGGAGATTGCTGTACCAGTTCTGATCATTCACGGAACAGCAGATTCTACTGTGCCGGTCTCGCACGCCCAGGACCTGCATCATTGGATCGCAGGATCCGAGTTGACCCTCCTGGAGGGTTCCGACCACGTATTCGGTGGAAAGCATCCATGGATCGATCCAACACTTCCTACTGCGGTGGAAAAGATAATCGCCCGCGTACGTCTCTTTGGTGGCGTGTAAAAAGCCGTGGTGCTGCAAATGCAAAAAGCCACCGCTCCCGCGATGGCTTCAGGTGGAGAATATCGGAGTCGAACCGATGACCTTTTGGCTGCCAGCCAAACGCTCTAGCCAGCTGAGCTAATCCCCCGTTTGATCTAAATTGATCTCTTGGCAAATGTAGAAAATTTATTTTTTACGGAAAAACCATAATTCCATTGCACATCAATTATTTTTGAGACTTTGATGAAAGGACATGATAGAAAAAGCTACTCTAGCGGATCTCCCTGTGATCAAGCAACTCACAGAACATTGTGCCGTGGCGATGCAGGAAATGGGTATTTTCCAGTGGAACCGGCACTACCCGAGCCTTAAAAGGCTGGTTTCCGATGTGGAAAAGGAGGAAATTTACGTGCTGAGAGCCTCCACTGGTATTGCTGGAATTGTTGTTCTGACAACGGATATGGATGAGGAATACCTTCCGATAAATTGGATGACAGAAAGCGGCAACAATCTTTACGTACACAGACTCGCCACCCGACCCGAGTCCTGGGGTAACGGTCATGGACGTGCGCTCATGGATTTTGCTGAAGGATGCGCACGTGAAAAGGATCTGGTTTCCGTCCGGCTAGATACCTTTAGTAAAAATATCAGGAATCAGAAATTCTATGAGTGCAGGGGCTATAAAAGGTTGGGAAATGTTTTCTTTCCGATGCAGAGCCCGCATCCCTTTTACTGTTATGAAAAAGTGCTGTAGAGGTGTCTAAAGTATCGTTCCAGGAGATCAACAGGCTGGCTATTCCCGCTATAGTGGCAGGAATTGCGGAACCCCTTATTTCCCTGACGGACATCGCGATAATAGGAAATGTGGATCAGGATCCGGTAGAAGCCCTTGCTGCCGCGGGTATCGTGGGTTCTTTTCTTTCTGCCATCATCTGGATAGTAGCCCAGACCAAAACAAGTATTTCAGCCATGGTTTCGCAGCATCTGGGGAGAAGACGGCTTCATGCCGTAAAGACACTTGTCCCACAGGCTGTCTTTTTCAACCTTCTCCTGAGTTTGGTCATTTATGCCGTCACCGCCTATTTCGCTCATGAAATATTTCAGGCCTACAATGCACAAGGGAAAGTGCTCGCCTACGCAGCGGATTATTACAGAATCCGAGCCTTGGGCTTCCCCCTCACCCTGGTAACCTTCGCTTTATTCGGGGTTTTCCGGGGGCTTCAGAATACGCTATGGGCCATGAAATGCAGTCTGGCAGGTGCCGCCCTCAATGTGGTGCTCGACCTGGTTCTTGTTTATGGTATAGAGGGTGTCATTCCGCCCTTGCATCTGGAGGGAGCTGCCTATGCAAGTCTACTGGCCCAACTGCTCATGCTCGTAATGGCGCTCTATTTTTTCTTCCGTAAGACCCCGTTTCACCTCCATCTGGGGAGAAGCCTCAATCCTCAGTTGAAAGACCTGCTGTTGATGAGCGGGAATCTCTTTGTACGGACTGCAGCCCTGAACTTTGCGATCTATCTGGCCAATGCCTATGCAACAGACTACGGTAAGACCTATATCGCCGCCCAAAGTATCCTGATGAATATCTGGCTCTTCTTCTCCTTTTTTATAGATGGATATGCCAGTGCGGGTAACGCCATAGGCGGCAGGCTTCTAGGAGCCCGTGATTTCAGGAGTCTGTGGACCATGAGTTTGGATATCAGTAAATTTTCCGTAATCATCGCCATTTTCCTCATCGGGATTTGCAGCTTGTTCTACGATCAGATCGGCGAGATCTTTACCGGGGAATTATCTGTACTCGCACTGTTCAGCTCAGTATTTTGGTTGGTACTTTTGATGCAGCCTTTCAACGCAATAGCTTTTATTTTTGACGGCATCTTCAAAGGTCTAGGAGAGGCGACCTACCTCCGGAACCTGCTTCTAAGCGCTACCTTTCTTGGCTTCACACCTGTTCTTCTCTTGACTGATTACCTCGGGCTTAAGCTGCACGGAATCTGGATCGCATTCTTTGTATGGATGTTGATCCGGAGCATTTCTCTGGTGGTAAAGTTTCGGATAAAATACCTGAAGGAGATCTCCGAAGGGAATGTTTAAGGCTTCTACCTGAAAATGTGGAGATGAAGTCTTAACTTTACAAAAATGCCGCTTATGACCGAACGCGATAATGGAAGCCTCTACACCAGGATATCCGATGGAATAGCAACCTTGGAATTCGGCCATCCCGCCGGAAATTCCTTTCCTGCTGTTCTTCTTGAGAGACTTCACCATGAGCTGGACCGGCTCTCGGAAGAGGATCAGGTGAGGATTATCGTGTTACGCTCTGAAGGAGAAAAGGCATTTTGCGCCGGGGCTTCCTTTGATGAACTTTTAGCAGTAGGAGACCTGGAGGAAGGAAAACAATTTTTTTCTGGCTTTGCAAACGTGATCAATGCGATGAAAAAATGCCGCAAACTCATCATCGGAAGAATTCATGGGAAAACGGTCGGGGGCGGTGTAGGCCTTGCCGCTGCCTGTGATTACTGCTTTGCTACAGTACAGGCGGCCGTGCGGCTTTCGGAACTCAGCATTGGAATCGGCCCTTTTGTTATAGCACCGGCAGTCCGAAGAAAAATGGGAGTTGCCGCGCTTTCGGAACTTTGTCTGGCTCCGAAGGAATGGAAAAGCGCCTATTGGTCTCAGGAGAAGGGACTCTTCGCAAAGGTCTTTGATTCTGTAGCGGAAATGGACAAAGAACTGGACAATTTCGTTCATGAGCTGGCCGGATATAATCCAGAAGCGCTCTACCAGGTCAAGAAAATGCTCTGGGAAGAATCGGGAGACTGGGAGCCTTTATTATCAGAAAGAGCTGGTGTTTCAGGAAAGCTCGTCCTTTCAGAATTCACAAGGACGGCACTGAAAAAATATAAAAAGCGATCATGAGGACCATTGCCTTACAAGCTGCAGAAGATCAACAGTCCGTTCTCTATCAAGTCGGATATGAAATCGGATATTTCATCGGAAGTAATTTCTGGGCTGTCATTGCAGCAGCTATTTTGCTGCTTTTTGTTCTTCTGTATTTTTTAAAAGGTAGAAAAGGGTCCTCCAAAACTGACTGAACATGGATTTGCAACAGGAACATCTGCCGAAAGAGGAGCCCGCTACCATTGAGGAACAATGGCCATTTGATCTCACCTCCTTTTTGGAGGAACGATGGCCTTATCTTTTGGGAATTCTGCTCGTTCTGGCTGTCTTCCTTTATGCGAGATTCCGCTGGAGAAAACGCCGGGAAAGAGGGGAGCAATAGGAGGGAATTCTATGTCCGAACCAAACCTACCTCAACGCGTCTTTAGCCATCCTGTTATACTAAGGCGCGGTTTCTTGACAGGCTTTACTTCGTGTTCGAGTATCTGGCTCTCAAAAATGATCATCCGCCCTGGATAAGGAAACAAGGTCACCTCTTCCTCCGCACCATTCTTTTGTGGATATAGCACAAGCGCTCCTCCATACTCCGGTTTCCATTCCTGTTCATTGAGGTACAATACCAATGAGAGTTTTCTCCGATCATCGTTCTGGAAGGTATCCAGATGACGTTTATAAAAGGTTCCTTCAGGATAGACGGCATAATGAAACTCTTTTTGAATAATTCCGAGGAAGCAGGTTCTGTTTAAATATTGAACCATATCATTGACCTTTTCAAAAAACTTTTTTTCGGAGGGTCCGGCTTCCTTTTCGTTGAGCCAGAGGATGAAATCTCCCCGAATGGATCTCGCGATCGTTTCATTGGTGCGGTTCCCAATTGCAGCTTTTTTGAACCTATCCTCTTCATATTTGAAAAGTAGTGCCTCCCGGATCTCTTCTACTGTGGAGGGATCAAAGAAATTTTCCACCACGGCATATTGCTGATCCAAGAGATCGGCTATGATGCGTTCATAAACGGTTTTTTCTTCCACTGCTCTTTTTGTTGCAAAAGTATCCCTAAATCCACAGGTAGTCATCTTGAAAGTCCATTTTGCTTTAAAAAATAGCATCCCGTCCTGGACCCTGTGCTCCACAAATTGTTCATATAAAGAACTATCTTTGCCCTAAAAAGGGATTTATGGGAATGATCAGGATCACCAAACGCTTTTTCTTCGAAGCCGGCCATGCGCTTTTCGGCTATGACGGAAAGTGCAGGAATGTCCACGGACACAGCTATAAATTAGAGGTGACGGTTATCGGAAGCCCTATTGATGATCCTGAACATGTCAAGAACGGAATGGTGATCGATTTCGGAGATTTGAAACGGATTGTGAGGCAGGAAATTGTCGATGAGTTCGACCATGCCACCGTGTTTAACCGCCAAACCGCCCACGTTGAACTGGCGGAAGAATTGCAGAAGCGGGGTCATAGCATTATTTTGGTCGATTACCAGCCTACCAGTGAAAACATGATCCAGGATTTTGCAGATAAAATCAGCAGGAGATTGCCCAAAGGCGTTGAGCTTCACTCTTTGAAACTCCAGGAAACTGAGACCTCCTTTGCGGAATGGCATGCCTCGGACAACTTTTAGAAAACTACTCGCTCTCTGGTCTGAATACGAAGGCGTTGGCCTCGGATATTTCCTCTCTTAGGATTGTATGTCCGGCATTTTTGAAGACCTTCAAATCTACGTTGGCGTTCTTGGATCTAAGAATATCCCCTGTTCTCTTGACACGTTTGACCGGAACGTGTAGATCCGGATCGCTCGTTCCTAGGTAGATTCTGGTTCCTTGAAAATCTGTGATATAATTTCCCGTATTGAGGTTCTCCCCTATCAGTCCCCCAATTATAGCGATTACCCCACCATATTTTTTGGCATTCCTGGTGACGTATTCCAGAGTCAGACAGGCCCCCTGCGAGAACCCAAAGAAATATATATTTTCTGTTGGAATCCCGGCAGATACCAGATCTTTTTCCAGCAGTCCTAGAAGATCAAGAGCGCTATTAAGCCATGGTTGGTTCTTGTTCTCCGGAGCTAAAAAAGATAAGGGATACCAGCTGTTATTGTAGGCCTGAGGAGCAATCAGGGCAAAATCCTCGCAATCCAAATGGTCTGCAACCCTTAGCACATCCTCTGCAAGTGCACCCCTCCCGTGGATCATGATCAAGGCCTTTTGAGCCTCTTCCAGTGGCTTCCCTGAATATTTCAAGTTTTTGGGATGTAGCATAGTCTATTCCTGTTGGTAGTAGATCTGCAGTATGCGGACTAAAATTAGCGCTAATTGCGGAGCCTTCAAAGATCAAAGCCAAAACCCTGGGTTTTTTGAGAAGATTTTAACTTGGAATTATTAACTTTATCTTTCAAAGAAATCCTCTTTATGGATCTTCCAGAAGGAAAGAAGCTCTACTTCGCCAGTGATAATCATCTAGGAGCACCTACGGCAAAAGAAAGCCGGATCCGGGAGGAGAAGTTCGTGGCATGGCTGAAGCATGTCAGGAAAGATGCTGCTGTGATTTTCCTGTTAGGGGACCTATTTGATTTTTGGTTCGAGTACCAACATGTCGTTCCTAAGGGTTTTGTCCGGGTATTGGGAGAACTCGCCAGTATCAGGGACGAGGGGATACCAGTATGTTTTTTTGTTGGAAATCATGACCTTTGGATGAAGGATTATTTCCATAAAGAATTGGACATCCCTGTATTTCATGAAGCTCGAGAGTATACCTTTAACAATAAGGATTTCTATATCGCACATGGAGATGGTCTTGGACCGGGGGACAAAGGCTATAAAAGGATGAAAAAATTGTTCGTCCATCCCTGGGCAAAATGGTTATACCGGTGGCTCCATCCGGATCTCGGAATGCCTCTGGCGCAGTATTTTTCTGTCCGGAACAAACTGATTTCGGGTGAGGAAGATATGCAATACATGGGGGAGGATCGGGAATGGCTCGTCCAATACAGTAAGGAAAAGCTCGAGGAGCGTCACAGGGATTTTTTCGTTTTCGGCCACCGGCATCTTCCCCTCGAGGTTCCTCTTAACGATTCTGCGACCTACGTCAATGTTGGAGATTGGGTGAACCACTACACTTATGGGATATTCGAAGGGGATCGGTTCGAGATCAGGAGGTGGGAATAACCCCGACCTGTATAAAATAAAAAAGGTGGAAAGCTCCACCTTTTTTGCCCCAAATCTACCATGAACTTAACCTACTTATGTTATGGCATTGTAAAGATAGATAATATTAATCAGCTTTCACTATCTTTTAGATGAAGTGCTTATAATCTGGATAAAGTGTAAAAAACAATATAATTAGGTAGGAAATTCCTTCTTAATAGGCCCGGTCTTTGTTCCCTTCGTAAAAGTTTATGAAAGCCCGGTTAACGACCCTATTTCCCCCGAAGGTGGGATAGTCCCCCGTGAAATACCAGTCTCCCAGGTTCTTGGGGCATGCCTTGTGAAGATTGTCTACAGACTGGTAGATAATGCGAACCTCAGCCTTCACGGTTTCTTCGCTTAGCAAATGTGCGATCTTATCTGAAATCTGCTCATCCGAAAACGGTGCGTATATTTCCTTGACAAAATTTTCAACTTCCTTATCCTCCAGCCCCACCTGAGCCTTACATTTATGATAAACCTGTTCAATCAGGTCTTTTTTCCCCTGTTCTTCCAGTAATTCCAGGGCTGCCCGGAAAGCGACAAGATCCTCCAGGCGGGCCATATCAATGCCATAACAGTCCGGATAGCGGATCTGCGGTGCCGAGGATACAATAATGATCTTTTTAGGACCAGTACGATCCATCATTTTAATGATGCTCTTCTTCAGCGTGGTTCCCCGGACTATACTGTCATCTATGATCACCAGATTATCCTCAGGCCTCACGACCCCGTAGGTAACGTCATATACATGCGCTACCAGATCATCCCTGCTGCTGTCCTCAGTGATAAAGGTCCTTAACTTGGCGTCCTTTATCGCGATCTTTTCTGTCCTGAGCCGGTGGGAGAGGATCTCCTGAAGTCGCTTATCTGTCAGACTTTCCTTTTCCGCTAGAATGGTGTCGTTCTTTTGTTTGTTCAGTTCGTCCTGTGCTGCTTCAACCATTCCGTAAAACGAGGTCTCTGCTGTATTGGGGATATAGGAGAACACGGTGTTGATCGTGTCATGATCGATGGCTTTGAGCACCTCCGGCATCAAAAGCTTGCCCAGTGTTTTTCGTTCGCGATAGATCTCCGCATCACTTCCTCTGGAGAAATAGATTCTTTCAAAGGAACACGCTTTTCTTTCAAGGGGCTCCAGAATTTTCTTGATCCTGACCTGACCATCTTTTTTTGTAATGATGGCATGTCCAGGAGGGAGTTCCTCAACCTTATCGAAGGCTACATTAAAGACGGTCTGGATTACAGGTCTTTCCGAAGCCACCACAACAACCTCCTCATCTTGGTAAAAGTACGTCGGCCGAATCCCTGCGGGATCGCGTAACACAAAGGAATCTCCATGCCCCAGAAGTCCTGCCATTGCATATCCCCCGTCCCAGTTCTTGGAGGACTTTCTAAGGATTTTGGCGACATTGAGCTGTTCTGCGATCAAAGGGGAAGCCTGGACCTTAGAAAATCCTTCGGCTTTCAATTTCTTATAGAGTTTTCGCACCTCATCATCGAGAAAATGCCCGATCTTCTCCATAACAGTTACCGTGTCTGCTTTTTCCTTCGGATGTTGTCCCAACTCTACAAGATTGTTGAAAAGCTGGTGAACATTGGTCATGTTAAAATTTCCGGCCACGATCAGATTTCGGTGCATCCAGTTATTCTGACGCAGAAAGGGGTGAACAGCTTCCACGCTGTTTTTCCCGAATGTTCCGTACCGGACATGGCCCAGGAATAGTTCTCCAATATAGGGGATGTTTTTCTTCTGTTTTGCAACATCCTCCGCATAATCCGGATGCATCTGGATTTCCTCATTAATACGGGCGTTGATTTGAGCGAATATGTCCTGTATAGGCTGGGCAGCATTGGACCTGATCCGGCTGATGTATCTTTCCCCTGGTTGCGTATCAAGTTTGATGCTGGCGAAACCCGCACCGTCCTGCCCTCTGTTGTGCTGCTTCTCCATCATCAGATACATCTTGTTGACGCCGTAAAAAGCACTCCCATATTTGTCCTTGTAAAACTGGAGAGGCTTGAGCAATCTGATCAGGGCTATTCCGCATTCATGTTTTAAAGCATCGCTCATGGTACCGCAATTATTTTGATATCTACTTAGTCACAAAAAATGCCCCGAAATTACAGGGCATTCATTTTAGCTTATTTTGATTTGGAACTGTGTCAATGCTTTGAACTGCTCCAGCCGGGAATTCACTTCCTCTTTCGTCAGATTCTCCATTCTGGCAGTCCCGAATTTCTCCACGCAGAACGACGCCAGGTTAGATCCATAAATTACGGCATTCTTCATATTCTTAAAGGAAATATCTCCGGTGTGAGCGAGGTATCCCGCAAAACCTCCCGCAAACGTGTCCCCAGCCCCGGTAGGATCAAAAACCTCTTCCAGCGGAAGCGCCGGAGCGAAAAAGATCTGTCCGTTCTGGAAGAGTAAGGCACCATGTTCTCCTTTTTTGATCACGACTGTGCCAGGACCCAATTCGGCAATTTTCCTGGATGCCTTCAGCAGAGAATACTCTCCCGTCAATTGTCTGGCTTCCTCATCATTAATGGTGAGCACATCCACCCGGGAAATTACCTGCATCAGTTCATCCCAGGTATTGTCCATCCAGAAGTTCATGGTATCAAGCACAACCAGCTTTGGCCGTTCGAGCTGTTCCAGGACACTTAGTTGGACAAGAGGGTGTAAATTTCCTAACATCACGATTTCAGGAGACCTGAAATCCCGCGGTACCACCGGCTCAAAATCCGCCAGCACGTTCAGTTGCGTTTCGAGAGTGTCTCTAGAATTGAGGTCGTTGTGATATTTTCCGCTCCAAAAGAAGGTTTTTCCGCCCTGGACGACCTCCGTTCCCGAGAGGTCAATATTTTTTTTCCGTAACAGCTCTAGGTACTCTTCGGGAAAATCCGCTCCGACCACAGAAACAATAGCACTTTTTATATCGAACTGTGCAGCGGCAAGGGCGATGTAGGTTGCCGCTCCGCCAAGGATTTTATCGGTTTTTCCAAAGGGAGTTTCGATGGCGTCGAAGGCTACCGTTCCCACTATCAATAGCTTGTTCATGGCTCGCTTTAAAAATGAGCTGCAAATATAGGGTTTTGTTTTTCAAGCCCCTAACAGGAACTGCCTTATAAGAGCCCTTCCTGTCCGGTATCGAATCCCTTGTCTACAAACCGTTTTTTACCCTTGGAGGCCTCAACGGCAAGGCGGTCACAACGCTCGTTCTGAGGATGTTCGTTATGACCCCTGATCCAGCGGAAGCGGACCTTATGCTTGCGATACTCTTTCAGGAATTCCACCCATAGATCAGCATTTTTCCGTTCTCTGAACTGCTTTTTTTCCCAGTTGAAGACCCATCCTTTTTCCACAGCGTCAGCAACATACTTCGAATCCGTGAACACCACTGCAGTAATTCCCTCCTTCTTAAGTTTTTTCAAAGCATCAATAACAGCCAGCAGTTCCATGCGGTTGTTGGTGGTGTGCCGGAATCCTTTGGAGAACTCCTTTTTATACGGGCGCCCGACCCATTCCATGATGATTCCGTACCCCCCGGGCCCAGGATTTCCCCGAGCAGCACCGTCGGTGTATATATGGACCTCAGGATTATGCATTTCCCTCTTCCTGCAGCATTCTTTCAATCACTTTTGGAAAATGTTCATGCTCAAGCTCATGAACCTTGGCGGCAATGGAAGCCGCTGTGTCTTCTGGTTTAATAGGAGTAGTAGCCTGAAAGATCAATTTGCCTTCGTCGTAACGTTCATTGACATAGTGAATGCTAATGCCGGTTTTCAGTTCCTTTTGGTTCAGTACAGCCTGGTGTACCTTGTCTCCGTACATGCCTTGACCTCCATACTTGGGCAACAGGGCCGGATGGATATTGATGACCCGGTTGTGGAAGTTTTTTAAAATATTTTCGGGAAGCATCCAGAGGAAACCAGCCAGAACGATAAGATCAGGCTCCATTTCCCTAAGGAAATCCAGCACCTCTTCCGACTCATACAGGGCATATCTGTCAAAGCAGAACGCCCTTACCCCAAGATGATGTGCCCGTTCAAGAACTTTGGCAGAACGCTTATTGGAAAATACCGCCAGGACCCTCACATTTCCTTTAGCGTGAAAATACCTAATGATATTCTCGGCGTTGGATCCGTTTCCAGAAGCGAATATGACGATCTTCTTTTCTGCTGAATCAGGGGAATTTGACACACCGGGCTCTTAACAATTATTAGGAGGTAAAAGTAAAGGCTTTAGCTGAAAATTGCGTAATTTACCTCCACATTTTTAATGGAAGAACAGGTTTTAAAATAAGTTTTTTTATTTTTGCCACTTAATTAAAATTAAAAACAAACGTTATGTCAGACATTGCATCAAGAGTAAAAGCCATCATCGTCGATAAGCTAGGAGTTGACGAGAATGAAGTAGTGAATGAAGCTAGCTTCACCAATGACTTGGGCGCTGATTCATTAGACACGGTAGAATTGATCATGGAATTCGAGAAGGAATTCGACATCCAAATTCCGGATGATCAGGCAGAAAACATTGCCACCGTAGGCCAGGCCATCTCTTATATAGAAGACGCAAAAAAATAAAAGTAACACATCTTTATGGAGTTAAAGCGAGTTGTAGTAACTGGATTGGGGGCACTCACGCCAATCGGGAACAATATTGAGGAATATTGGGACGGGTTGGTGAACGGTAAAAGCGGTTCAGCTCCCATTACGTATTTCGATACTGAAAAGTTCAAGACCAAATTCGCTTGTGAACTCAAAAACTTCAATGCAGAAGATTACTTCGACCGCAAAGAGGCTCGTAAACTGGACAAATTTGCACAGTATGCCCTGGTAGCCTCGGATGAGGCAATAAAAGACGCAGGGATCGATTTGGATTCAGTGAACAAGCTGCGGGTCGGGGTTATCTGGGGAGCCGGAATAGGAGGCCTGGAGACCTTCCAGGATGAGGTTCTTTCCTTTGGGAAAGGGGATGGAACACCAAGATTCAACCCTTTCTTCATTCCTAAAATGATTGCGGATATCGCACCGGGTAACATTTCTATTCGTCATGGTTTCATGGGACCTAATTACACCACGGTTTCTGCATGTGCATCCGCAGCTAACGCGCTGATCGACTCATTGAACAATATCAGGCTAGGCCTGAGTGACATCATAGTGACGGGAGGATCAGAGGCAGCCGTAGCGCCTGCAGGTATGGGAGGTTTTAATGCGATGCATGCCCTTTCGACAAGAAACGAAAGTCCGGAAACCGCTTCCAGACCATTTGATGCAACTCGAGATGGTTTTGTACTGGGAGAAGGGGCCGGGGCCCTGATTCTTGAGGAATACGAACATGCCAAAGCACGGGGAGCCAGGATATATGCAGAGGTTGTAGGAGGTGGGCTTTCTTCGGATGCCTATCATATGACTGCACCGCATCCAGAGGGTATCGGCGTTATTGCCGTAATGGAAAACTGTCTTAGAAATGCTGGACTGGATCCTGAAGATGTTGACGCGATCAACACCCATGGCACCTCTACACCGCTTGGAGATGTTGCGGAGCTGAAGGCGATTAAGAAGGTCTTTGGCGATCACGCCAAGAATATCAATATCAATTCGACCAAATCCATGACCGGTCATCTTCTCGGGGCGGCAGGTGCTGTCGAGGCCATCGCCTCGATCCTGGCGATGAAAAATAGCCTGGTGCCTCCCACGATTAATCATGAATTCCCGGATGAAAACATTGATCCGGAACTGAACCTGACCCTGAACAAGGCTCAGAAGCGTGAAGTAAAGGTGGCTATGAGCAATACCTTTGGATTTGGAGGGCATAATGCCTGTATTCTCTTCAGGAAGTTGGATGAGTAGAACTCCTATGAGTGTTATCAAAAATATCTTTAATTCCCGCTCCTCACGAGACGGGAATTTTTTTGTCGCAGTGACTCGGATCACGGGTTTCAAGCCACGCAACATCAATTACTACAAAAAGGCCTTTACGCACCGTTCCCTCAACCGAAAGGATGAGGAGGGTAATGCGATCAATTATGAACGGATGGAATTCCTTGGAGACGCCATGCTTGGAGCTGTAATCGCCTCCCATCTGTTTCGGGAGGTGCCGGGAGGGAATGAGGGGTATCTCACCAAGATGAGGTCCAAAATTGTCAGTCGCAAACATCTCAATGAGTTGGGAAAGGACCTGGGATTGATTGCCCATATCAGAACGAACATCTCGACCGATCAGTTTGGAACCAACATTCACGGAAATCTTTTCGAAGCTTTGATCGGAGCTATTTATCTGGACCGTGGATATAAGTATGTTCGGAAGTTCGTCTATGAGCGTGTGATTCAACCGTATGTGGACATTGAACAGTTGGAAGGGACCGTGATTAGTTACAAAGGCTTGCTGATCGAATGGTGCCAGAAGGAAAAAAAGAGCTTCAGTTTTGAGGTTTATGATGATACAGGGAGGGATGAGGTCCGGCATTTTGCGGTGAAACTACGCGTAGAGGAGCGGGTGGTGGCGAAGGCCAGAGCGACTTCAAAGAAAAAGGCGGAAGAAAAGGCCTCAAAAAGGGCATATTACGCATTCCAAAATAAAATCACACCTTCTTGAGGAAATCTCATAAACTATAACGTTTTCGTAGAATATTCTGAAAAATAGCCTGTAATTCCTTAATTTTGTGGGCCACAATTTCTACCTTTAAAGTATATGAAGGTAAAGATGCCGGCGCATAAACTGGTTCTGGATGAATTCTTTGAGCAGCCCTTTAAGCTCTTCGCCATACATGCCTCCGTGGAGGATTACCGAATGGCATTCCTGTTGAATAAAAATCTTGGACTCAGGCTCAAGAGGGCACGCAAAGATGTCGATATCAGAAGGAATTCAGCCGTCAGCCTTTTTGAACTATACGAGTTCGAGGATGAAATCAATTACTGCAGCTATTTCCTTGTAGGGAACGTATCCCGAAGTAAGGTGGAGGGGAGGAAGGAAAGTCGGTCTCTCTTTGAGGAGGAACCAGAGAGCCTCCAGAAATCATTTCTTTTGCCTGAATTTCGCCAGGTGGATTTTTTCCTGAAGATAGAGGAGGATATCGAAGGAATTTCGGAAAGTACGCTGCTCAATCAAATCAAAGGAGTCGCACAGGTATCCATGGCTTACGCCATAGAATTTGACGCGATAAAATCTAAAGAAAATTTAATTTTTGACTGATGCCAAATAATAAGAAGACGAAAATTGTAGCCACGCTCGGACCAGCCACCAGTTCCAAAGAGGTTCTTAAGGACATGATCGAAGCTGGTGTCAATGTGTTCCGGGTGAACTTTTCCCATGCAAATTATGATGATGTTAAGGAAAGAATCCGGACGATACGAGAGTTGAACGAGGAATTCGGTTATACCGCCGCGGTTCTGGCAGATCTTCAGGGACCGAAATTGAGGGTTGGCAAGATGAAGGAGGAGGTGGTCGTATCCAAAGGAGATGAGATCATATTTGCAACGGGAAAGGAATTCGAAGGAACGGCCTCAAGAGTTTATATGAATTATGATCAATTTCCTCAGGACGTGCGACCAGGGGAACGAATCCTTCTCGATGATGGCAAACTGATTTTTGAAGTCGTCACCACAAACAAGAAAGACGAAGTAAAGGCCAAGGTACTTCAGGGGGGTCCGTTGCGGTCAAAGAAGGGTGTAAATCTACCCAATACGAAGATCTCTCTTCCTGCGCTGACTGAGAAAGATATTGAAGATGCCATTTTCGCAGTCAGCCAGAACGTGGATTGGATTGCACTTTCATTCGTGAGAAACAGCGATGATTTGCTGCAATTGCAGAATCTGATAAGAGAGCATTCGGAGTTCAAGATCCCGATCGTGGCCAAGATAGAAAAACCCGAGGGAGTTGAGAACATCGACAAGATCGTAGCCTATTGTGACGGTCTTATGGTGGCCAGGGGTGACCTCGGAGTGGAGATTCCCGCCCAGGAGGTGCCGCTAATTCAGAAACAGCTTGTTTTGAAGGCGAAGAAGGCCCGGATTCCGGTTATCATTGCAACACAGATGATGGAAACCATGATCACAAGCCTTACCCCGACACGGGCAGAGGTCAACGATGTTGCCAACTCAGTGATGGACGGAGCGGATGCTGTGATGCTGAGCGGAGAAACTTCTGTAGGGAATTACCCGGTTCAGGTGATAGAGAAGATGTCCCAAATCATTATCAGTGTTGAAAATTCTCCCTTGATCAAGGTTCCTCATGACCCGCCCCATGTAAGGACGAAACGTTATATTACCAAGTCAGTTTGTTATCATGCTGCCCATATGGCCAATGAGATCAAAGCCAAGGCGATCTGTACCTTGACCAACAGCGGGTACACCGCTTTCCAGATCTCTGCATGGAGACCGGAGTCTAACATCCTTGTCTTTACCTCTAACAAAAGAATCGTCAATCAGCTCAGCCTCTTGTGGGGGGTCAGAGCCTTCTATTACGACAAAATGGTCAGTACAGATGAAACCATAGATGATGTGAACCGTATCGCTACTGAAAGTCGTTTTGTGGAGAAAGGGGATTTCACGATCAATCTGGCTGCCATGCCGATCAGCAACAAAGGAATGGTCAACACCTTGAGAATTTCCGAGATTGAGTAATTCAGAAAACCAGGGTGAGTTGGCTTCCCGTGTCTTTCCTGTCCTGTGATTCGGAGATGTTCAGGTTTGACAGCGTGATACCCAGCAGGCGAACAGAATCGCGGATCTCCTCCTGGTATAGAAGGTCTAGGGCAGTATCATAAATTTGGTTGCCGGAAGAGACAAAATGGGGAAGCGTTCTGCTTCGGGTATGGGTAGAAAAATCACTGTAGCGGATTTTCAAGGTAACCGTTCTTCCTGAGTTCTGATGTTTTAGGAGCCGCTTTTCCAGGTCGCCAGCGATTTTCTTTAGTCGCTCTGCCATAAACACCTCAGAGGAGATATTATCCTCAAAGGTAAGTTCAGCACTAAGCGACTTCCTATGACGGGAGGGAAGCACTTCACTGTAATGGTTCCCTCGTACCACTTCATAAAAATACTTTCCGCTACTTCCGAATTGATCGACCAGGAAACCAAGGGACTTGCTTTTCAGATCGGTGCCCGTAAATATGCCTAAACGGTACATTTTTTCGGCGGTAACTTTACCGACCCCATGGAAATTTCGGATCTCCAGCGCTTCCAGAAAGGGATCGATTTCATCTGGAGCAATCGTCTTTTGACCGTTTGGTTTGTGAAAGTCACTGGCGATCTTGGCCAGGAACTTGTTTACTGAAATACCCGCTGAGGCCGTAAGCCCTGTAAGATCAAGGATCTTTCTTCTAATATCGGAGGCGATCACGGTGGCACTGGGAATTCCGATTTTGTTGCGTGTTACGTCCAGATATGCCTCATCAAGGGAAAGTGGCTCCACCAGGTCTGTATACTGATGAAAAACCTCCTGTATGCAACCCGAAATTTCCCGGTAACGTTCAAACCTCGGTTCCACCATGACCAGCTGAGGGCAAAGCCGCTGAGCCCTTCTGGTACTCATCGCGCTCCTCACCCCAAATTTTCGAGCTTCATAACTGGCAGCCGCGACCACGCCTCGTTTTGTAGTACCACCAACGGCTACAGGCATGCCTTTCAGGGCCGGGTTGTCCAGCTGTTCTACCGAGGCGAAAAAGGCATCCATGTCGATATGAATGATTTTACGAAGTTGCGGGTGCTCCATGGTTCAAAATTAATGAAGGTCATTGATTCCAGCTATTGAATAAACCCGAATTCGAATCCGGGCTGTTTGATTTTGGAAGAAAAAGGGATTATCTTCATAGGCCAATCACAAAATATGAAGACGGCCATCATTTTGGGTGCCACAGGCCTTACTGGAGGCATACTGCTACAGAAACTAATTAAGGATCCCGGCTATAGCAAAGTAAAAGTGTTCACCAGGACTTCGGTGGGACTTACCCATCCCAAGGTCTCTGAACAGCTGCTAGACCTATTGCAGCTGGATCAGCAAGCCCAGGATTTTACGGGCGATGTCGTTTTCTGCTGTATCGGGAGTACGCAGAAAAAAACACCGGATGAAGAAATGTACCGCCTGGTGGATCACGGAATCCCGGTGACCGCGGCACGGCTGGCAAAAAAGAATGGGATCGGAAAATTTGTTGTCATCTCTGCCCTTGATGCCAATCCCAACAGCCGTTTTTTTTACAACAGGACCAAGGGAGAAATGGAAAGGGATGTGCTGGCTCTGGAAATTCCGGAGACCTACATCCTGCAACCGGCTTTGATCAATGGCCCAAGACAGGAAAAACGTCCTTTTGAGTTCCTCTGGAAAAAGTTGATGAAGGTGGGAGACCATCTCCTACTGGGCCGCTTCCGGAAGTACAGGAGCATTGCTTCAGAGACCATTGCCAGCGCTATGGTGCTCCTGGAAAAAGAAGGATATTTTAAGGAGCGAATCGAATCAGATGAAATCAAAGAATTGGTCCATGCAAGAAATTGAGCGCAAATTCTTGGTGGCCTCGGATGCTTTCCGGGCGGAAAAATTCAGGAGCACCGTGATTAAGCAAGGCTATCTCAATTCAGATCCTGCACGAACCGTAAGGGTCCGGATAGCAGGAGAAAAAGGTTATTTGACGATCAAGGGGAAGAGCAGTGCGGATGGCCTCAGTAGGTTTGAATGGGAGCATGAAATTCCCTTGGATGAAGCAGAAGAATTGATGGCGCTCTGTGAACCAGGAAGAATAGCCAAGGTACGGCATCAGGTCAGAATCGGAAATCATTTGTTTGAAGTGGATGAATTTCTTGAGGAAAATCAGGGGCTGATTATGGCGGAGATCGAATTAGGCTCTCATGCAGAAGCGTTCCCCCGCCCGAATTGGCTCGGGGATGAGGTTACGGGAGACCGAAGGTACTATAATGCCTTTCTCTCAAAGCATCCTTTCTCTTCCTGGCATTCCTGATGTTCAGATTGGCTATTTCCAGCCTCCTCCCAAAGCCTGATAAAGATCAACCAATGTGGAAAGTTCGGAAAACCGGAGATTGATTAGCTCGAGCTGTGTATTGAGAACGCTCTCCCTTGCCGTCAGGACCTCGAGATAATTCGCCATCCCGTTGCTCAGGAGTTCTTCGGAGTATTCAGTGGCCAACCGGTAAGCTTCCAATTCCGCTGCTTTGATCTGCAGCTTTTTTTCCACCGCAGCATAGTTTGCAAGGGCATCTGAGACTTCCTGGGAGGCTTCGAGAATAGCCCTTTTGAAATTCAGAAAGGCAATTTCCTGCTGGGCCTTAGCTACTTCATACTGGGTCTTGATTTCTCTCCGATTGAAGATGGGTTGGGTCAGGGATCCGGCCATACTGGCAAAGAGCGCATTGGTATTTAGCAAATCGGCAAGGTCCAAACTTTGAAATCCTGCTGTTGCCGACAACCTCAAGGAAGGATAAAAATTGCTTTTAGCCACATTGCGCAACTGGAATGCCTCTATAAGGTTGTACTCCGCAGCGATGATATCTGGACGGTTTCTCAGGAGCAGCAAAGGCACTCCTAAGGAAAGTGGAGTTGTAATTTGTTGCTGGTCGAGATCTGTGCGTTCGATCGGATGAGGTGGATCTCCCATGAGGATTGAAAGTGCGTTTTCAGTAAGCCTGATCTCATTCTCCAAATCAACGACAACTGCACGGGCTCGGAGAAGCTGGGCCTCGGACTGTTTTACCCCCACCTCTGACACTATCCCGGCCTCTTTCAAGGCTTCTATGGTTTCCAGGCTGCTCGTTCTATTGGCAACTGTCTCCAGGGTGGTCTCCATTTGCTCATCAAGTGCTAGAAGCTGATAATAAAGCGTGGCCACCCCAGCCACAAGTTCGGTCTTCACAGCTTTATGAGCTGCAACCGACTGAAGAAAAGCAGCATTCTGTGCTCTTTCATTGCTTTTAATCTTGCCCCAGATGTCGGCTTCCCAGGAAAGATCGGCAGAGAGTTCAAATTGATCGAAGGAGCCGGGAAGGGTCCTGCTGCCCGAAGGATTTTCCTGATGAACGGCTGAGAGACCTGCGAAAACAGTCGGATAATATCCGGCCTTTGCCCGGCTCAGGTAAGCCTCAGCCGCATCGATCTGTTGCAGGGCAATACGGATATCGATGTTCTGGCGCAGGGCCTGTTCGATATGGCGCTCCAGAAGGGGATCAGTAAAAAGCTCCCTCCAGGAAACCTCGGCCATGGATATGGAATCCTGCGAAAGCCGATCTGTCCTGAAATACTCCGGGTCCACAATTCCTTCTGGGCGAACGTATTTATCTGCAACAAAGCAAGCCTGCAATGACAGCAGCAAGGACGAAACCAACAGGATCTTAAAAAAATCTATTTTCATCATAGTAGATTATGGTATTCTTTTTCTTTCCGCTACGGCTTCTGGGGTGCCGGTAATCCTTTCCTGGAGCCACTGAAAAAAGATGAATAACAGCGGGATCACGAAAACGCCCAGTATGGTCCCGATCAATAAACCTCCTGCAGCACCCGTCCCGATGGATCTGTTCCCCTCAGCTCCAATTCCACTGGCCAGAACTAAAGGCATCAATCCGAGTATGAATGCAAAGGAGGTCATCAGAATCGGTCTGAGTCTTACCCTGGCGCCTTCGAATGCGGCATCGCGTAGGGATAAGCCTCCTCGACGTCTTTGCAGTGCGAATTCCACGATCAGGATGGCGTTCTTTGCCAGGAGCCCGATCAGCATGATCAGTGCGATCTGGAAGTAGATATTGAGTTGGAGCCCGGCCAACTTGGTGGAAAGGTATGCTCCCATGATGCCTACGGGAAGTGAAAAAAGGACGGACAGTGGCAGCAAATAGCTTTCATATTGCGCTGCCAGGATGAAATAGACGAAAAGAATGCTCAGGATGAGAATAAAGGTGGTCTGGTTTCCAGCCGAGATCTCCTCCCGGGTCAAACCGGAAAAGGCGATATCAAAATCCGAGGGCAATTCGCTTTCACTTACTTCCTGGACCGCCTCAATGGCATCCCCTGAAGAAAATCCAGGTGCCGGAGCTCCGCTCACGCTGGCCGCATTATACAGGTTAAACCGGTTTACTGCCTGTGGCCCGTAAACCCGCTCCAGAGAAACGAACTGAGTGATAGGGGCCATTTCTCCGGAGTCGTTTCGCACAAAGAGGGAGTTCAGGTCTTCGGGTGCAGCCCGATCCTCAGGGAGCGCCTGAACATATACCCGGTACTGTTTTCCGAATCTGACAAAATCGTTCGCGTAGACACTCCCAAGATAGCTTTGCAAGGTGGAAAAGATACTGCTGATCGGCACTCCTGCAGCCTTGGCCTGGGCAACATCCAACTGGATTTGATACTGGGGGTATTGGGTGCTGAAGGATGTCCGTGCATAAAGGATTTCCGGACGCTCTGTCAATTTTCTTAAAAATTCCTGCGCGGTCTGGTCTAGATCCTTGAAGCTCCCCCCGGATTTATCCAGGAGTTCAAGAGAAAATCCTGAGGACGCACCGTATCCCGGTACACTCGGAGGTGCAAAGAAAAGGATGTTAGCGCCAGGAATTCCGGCAGCAACCCCAAAAAGTTTACCGGTTATGGCATCAACTGACATAGCTTCGTCCTCCCGTTTGCTCCAATCTGCCAACTTCACGAATCCAAGAGCGTAGTTCCCCCCGGCACCGCCGATCAAACTGAAACCATTCACCATTGTAACCCCAGTCACTCCAGGGATCTGTTTGATCTTTCGCGTGAGCTCTTCAGTGATCTCCACGGTTCGGTCAAGGGAAGCCCCTGGCGGGAGTTGCACATCTGTAAAGATGATCCCCCTGTCTTCATCCGGAACAAATCCACTTGAGGTGGTTTTCTCAGCCCAGAAAATGGCTGCAGCGCAGATCAGAAGAATCAGAGGCGTAATCCATTTGTGGCGGAATAGGAACCCCAGCGAGCGGATGTATCTGGCGGTACTTGCCGTGAAGGCCCTGTTGAATCCGGAGTAAAACCGCTGGAGTGCTGTTTTTTTGCGATCTTCCTTGGGGGGCTTCAGAAACAGTGCACAAAGGGCCGGACTCAAGGTAAGCGCGTTCAGTGCGGAAATGGCAATAGCTACAATAAGCGTGATTCCGAACTGCTCATAGAAAACACCGGTAGGACCTTTGATGAAAGTTACCGGGATAAAAACAGCTGCCATTACCAGGGTAATCGAAATGATCGCCCCTGTGATCTCGTTCATAGCATTCCGAGTGGCCTGGAGCCCGCTCCGGGCACCTTCCTCCAGTTTGGCGTGAACGGCTTCGACCACTACTATGGCATCATCCACCACGATCCCAATTGCGAGAACGAGGGCAAATAGCGTCAGCAGGTTCATCGAATATCCGAAAAGGTTGAGGAAGAAGAAGGTTCCGATGATCGAAACGGGAACCGCTATGGCCGGAATGAGGGTGGAGCGGAAGTCCTGCAGGAAGATAAAGACCACGATGAAGACCAAAAGAAATGCCTCCAGGAGTGTCATAACGACCTTGTTGATCGAAGCGTTCAGGAATTCATTGGTGTCAAAATTGATTACCAGTTCCAGGCCTTCTGGGAAATTCTCTTCCAGATCTTCAACTGTGGTGTAGATGTTTTCAATGATTTCCTGAGCATTGGAACCGGGAGTCTGATTGATCCCCATACTTACTCCCGGATAACCATTGATATTTGATTTTACCCCGTATCCTTCAGCATCGAGTTCGATCTCGGCTACGTCCTCCAGCCGGAGAAATTCCCCATTGCCAAGACTTTTAATGATGATATTCCCATATTCTTCCGCCGTATTGTACTTCCCGCCATAGGTGATCACATATTCGAAGGCCTGTCCACTGTTTTCTCCGAGGGAACCTGCTGCGGCTTCCAGACTTTGTTCATTAATGGCACCAAGCACATCTCGAGGTACCAGGTCGTAAGCTGCCAGTTTTTCTGGTTGGAGCCAGACCCGCATGGCATACTTGTTAGAACCAAACACGCGCACCTGTGCCACTCCATTGATCCGCTGGAGGGCAGGAAGAACATTGATTTCAAGATAGTTCTGGATGAAGGTTGCATCGTACTCAGGATTGGTTGAGTATACACTGAGGAACATCAGGGAGCTGCTCTGTTGCTTATTGGTTACCACTCCACTCTGTGTCACTTCCTGAGGCAGGAGCGGTGCGGCACGGGAAACCCGATTCTGTACGTTCACTGCGGCAATGTCGGGATCAATTCCCTGCTCGAAAAATACGGAAATACTCGCTCGTCCATTGCTCGCTGAGGAGGTAATATAACGCATGCCTTCAACTCCGTTGATCTGTTCCTCGATTGGAATGATAACGCTGTTGAGTACGGTTTCGGCGTTGGCTCCCGGGTAACTGGCTGAAACCTGCACCGTTGGGGGAGCGATATCAGGATACTGACTAACCGGCAGGTTGGAAAGGCCCAGCACCCCAAGAATCACTATTACTATGGAAATGACTGTCGAGAGAACTGGTCTTTCAATAAATTGCTTGAACATGGTGCTGATGTCTTATTTGAAAACTGGTGATAGACTGCTTGCAATGCTGTCAAACGGAACCATTTGAGGAACAACAGGAGTAGGTCCTTGTAACTTGCCAACGCCTTGTGCCACTATTCGATCCCCAGGTTGGACCCCGTTTTTTACCACGATCACATTATCCACCCGGTCCTCAACATCGATCACCGTAGGAGTTGCCAGGGTATCGGACAATATCTTGTAAACATATACGAGCCCCTGCCGTTCATAGGTGGAAACCTCTGGGACCACCGGCACATTTTCATAGACTTTTGGAATCCTGATGATACCGCTATTCCCGTTAGTCAGAATACCCCTGTCATTGGGAAAGACCGCCCTGAAACTTACGGTTCCAGTGGTGGGATCCACCTGGCGGGAAATGGTTTCAATTTTTCCTTTTTCAGGAAAGGACTCTCCATTGGCTAACACGAGTTCCACAGGAGGCAAATTGGCTATCTTCTCCGAAAGGGTAGCGCCTTCCGTTGCCTGCAGGAAATCAAGATAATCGGTTTCATTCATGGCAAAAAAAGCATAGACATCCTCGATCTTGGAAACCGTAGTGAGAGGTTGTGGATCCCCTGGACCGACCAAAGTGCCCTCCCGGAACCGGATTGCCCCTACATAGCCATTGACCGGACTCTTGATATTGGCATAGCCTATGTTGGCAGCAATACTGCTGTACCCCGCTTTGGCCTGCTCCAGTCGCGCCTTAGCGGTTTCGAGCTGGACCGGACTGATGATTCCTTTTTCTACAAGTGGTTTTAGCTTATCGACCTCTACCTGGGCAGCGTTGACATTGGCCTGGGCGGCGCTGGCCTCCTGGGATAAGGAGCTGGTTTCCAAGCGGAATAGGGTCTGGCCCTCACGGACTTCCTGCCCGGCATCTACCAAGACTTCCGTAATGTATCCGGGGATTTTGGCCCGTACTGCTGCGTTGACGGTTCCTTCAATGCTTACCGGATATTCCGTGTAGCCGGTGACAGTTCGTGAGGGAATTTCTACCACAGGTAAGGAAAGTGGGCCCATCTGTGCCGTTTGCTGCATTTCACCATCCTTACAGGAGTACAGGAAAACAAAGCAAAAGAGAAAGCTCCAGTAAATATTCTTTTTCATGTTGATTACGGCTATTCGTTAGAAGTTGTTTCGGTTGGAAATTTTATGTTTTAATTTTCGTATTGCAACAGTCGCTTCCTCAAGGAAGGTGAGATAATCCCTGTGAAAATCCAGGTCGGCTTCCTGATCTGCATCTGAGGCATTCCGCAGTTTGTTCCTTTCCTGCTTATACAGAACCACCTGCTCATGCATTTGTTTCTGGGTTTCCCATTTACCGATCATCTCGTCGATGGCCTTGAGCATCAGGTCAGGATGAATGGTGAAATAGCGTTTGCGTTTGCCGGGTTTTGTGAAGTACTTTACTTTCTGGGCGACCTGTAATTGTTCCAGGCTGGTAGATACGGTGCTTTTACTTGCATTCAGACCTGAGACCAGTTCATCAAAACTCACGCCCTGTTTTCCTGAAAGAATCAGGATGGCAAATATACGTGCGGCTACAGGAGACATGGGATCTTTCTCGAGCTCCACCCCGAGTATTTCAACCAGCTCCCATTTCTCTTTTTCTAGTTCTTCCCGGTTCATCAACCATTTTTGAAGCGGCAAAGATAGCTTCAGGTTCTGGTTTTACCGAACTAATAAAACATAAAATTTTGTTAAACCCGTTTTTTACTGCTCCTCTCCGTAGATGCCGATTTCAAGATCCCCGTGTTTATTCATTTTGGCGCGGTACATTCCGGCCGTATTGAATTCCATAGCAACGTTTCCTGCTCCATCTATCGCGATGATTCCTCCGTCTCCCCCAAGAGCGGGAAGCTTTTCCTGAATCACAACCCTTGCGGCTTCATCCAGACTCAGCCCCTTGTATTCCATCAGGGCAGAAATGTCATAAGCGACTACCCCTCTGATGAAAAACTCTCCCCATCCTGTACTTGATACGGCACATGTTTTATTGTTGGCATATGTTCCTGCTCCAATTATGGGGGCATCACCGATCCGGTTGAAACGTTTATTGGTCATACCTCCAGTCGAAGTTCCTGCTGCAAGATTTCCGTGCTGATCCAAAGCTGCACATCCCACAGTACCGAACTTCGCATCTTTTATTATGGGATCATAGAAAGCCATTTTATCATCATGATCGAGTTCGGTCTTCTCTGAAGCCTTTATTCGCTCCAGGCTCTGGTATCTTCTTTCGGTGTAGAAATAGGAGGGATCTACCATCTCCAGTCCCTGTTTCCGGGCAAATTCTTCTGCCCCTTTTCCCGCCAGAAGCACATGCTCAGAATTGACCATGACCTCGTAAGCCAGGTTAATAGGATTTTTTACAGTGGTGACCCCAGCCACTGCCCCTGCATTCAGGGTCTTTCCGTCCATGATTGAAGCGTCGAGTTCATTGACACCTGCATTGGTAAAAACGGCACCCTTTCCGGCGTTGAACAAGGGAGAGTCCTCCATCACATTGATGGTCCTCTGTACCGCTTCAAGAGCAGTTCCCCCGTTGGCAAGAATTTCATGTCCGGTTCGGATTGCCTCCTCCAGTTTTAGCCGGTAAAGGTTCTCCACCGAATCACTCATGTTTTCTTTAAGAATGGTTCCAGCACCACCATGGATCACGATTCCGAAATTGGGAACACTGTCCTGTTTCCCGACAGCGGTCTCGGGTGTTTCTTTCTCCCGTGGCGTATTTTGTACGGAATCATCGCAGGCAAAAGTTCCAAAGAAGGCGAAAAAAAGAATAAGTTTTCTCATGGTTTTTATGTTTTCAGGCAGAAAGATAAAAAACCTCAACGGGAGCAGGAGCATAGACAGCCGAAAAAAGTTTAGTAAATTTAAGGTCTAAAAGAAATAGTTATGTCAGTAGCGAAACCTTTTAACCTGCAGGAATGGATTACCAGTAACAGGGATCAACTTAAACCCCCTGTTGGCAACAAGAGCCTTTATCCGGAAGCAGGGGACTATATCGTCATGGTGGTCGGCGGACCCAATGCCAGGAAGGACTTTCACTACAACGAAACCGAGGAACTTTTTTATCAGCTTGAAGGGGAGATCCAGGTTCATATCCAGGAAGATGGCAGGAAAAAAAGTTTTGTTCTGGGACCTGGAGATATGTACCTCAATCCGGGAAGAGTTCCACATTCTCCTGAACGCAGCGCGGGTTCCGTTGGCATCGTAGTCGAACGCAAAAGGACTGGCAGCAATTACAAGGACGGTCTCCTGTGGTTCTGTGAGAATTGCAACAATAAGCTCTTTGAGGTGTACTTTCCCCTCGAAAACATTGAGACTGACTTCCAGAAACATTTTGATCACTTTTATTCCAGTGTTCAGCTGAGAACCTGTGACCAATGTGGTCACGTAATGGAGAAGCCATAGCACCAGCTGCCTTGAGGTGATCCCTTATTATTTCAGTATCTTGCTCCAACCAAACAAACGAACAAAATCAAAAACATTTCCACATGAGTTCAGTAGCTGAAAAATACGGAATTCCAGAGGCCCTTAAGGAGCTGGGGCTAAAAGTTGATCAAGTGAATAACGGCACGTCCACAGGAAAACAGTGGTTTTCCTCAGGGGAAGTTATCGAATCCTTTTCTCCGGTTGACGGAGCCCCCATTGGGAAGATAAAATGCACCGATAATGAAGATTACCAGCGGGTCATTGAAACTGCTTCTGCGGCATTCCAGGAATGGAGGAGAATGCCTTCACCTCAGCGAGGGGAGATCGTAAGGAAGTTTAACGATGAACTTCGAAGGTTAAAGCCTGCACTGGGTAAATTGGTTTCTTATGAAATGGGTAAATCTTATCAGGAGGGTCTTGGCGAGGTTCAGGAAATGATCGATATCTGTGATTTTGCGGTCGGACTAAGCCGACAGTTGCACGGCCTTACCATGCATTCAGAGAGGCCGGGACACCGCATGTACGAGCAATACCACCCGCTGGGAATAGTAGGGATTATTTCAGCCTTTAACTTTCCTGTGGCCGTATGGTCCTGGAACACAGCCCTTGCATGGGTTTGTGGAGATGTCTGTGTCTGGAAAGGTTCTGAAAAAACCCCTTTAACCTCTGTAGCCTGCCAGAATATCGCGGCCAGGGTTTTTTCTGAAAATGGGCTTCCTGAAGGAATTTCCTGTCTGGTGACGGGGGATTACCGGGTCGGAAAAATGATGACCTCTGATGAAAGGGTGCCGCTGGTATCTGCCACAGGATCGATTAAAATGGGAAAAATAGTGGCGCAAGATGTGGCTGCACGTTTGGGTAAATCCCTGTTGGAGCTAGGAGGAAACAACGCGATAATTGTAACCCCTGATGCAGACATCAAGAACACCGTAATTGGAGCTGTCTTTGGGGCAGTGGGAACCTGTGGTCAACGCTGTACCTCTACCAGGAGACTTATCATCCATGACGAAGTTTATGACAAGGTCAGAGATGCACTCATCGCTGCCTACGGGCAACTCCGGATAGGGAATCCCCTCGACGAACGGAACCACGTGGGGCCTCTGATAGACAAAGACGCAGTAGCAAATTATCAGCGGGCGCTAAAACGAGTGATAAAAGAAGGGGGAAAACTGGTCGTGGAAGGAGGAGTGCTCGAGGGTACTGGTTACCAGAGCGGATGCTATGTGAAGCCTGCCATTGCTGAAGCGGAGAACCATTTTGAAATCGTGCAGCAGGAGACTTTTGCACCTGTGCTGTATCTACTTCGCTACAAGGGCGATCTGTCCAATGCTATCGCCTTGCAGAACGGCGTGAAACAGGGGCTTTCCTCAGCCATCATGACCAACAACCTTCGGGAGGCAGAGCGGTTTCTTTCAGTAGAAGGATCTGACTGCGGAATTGCCAATGTTAATATCGGGACCTCAGGTGCGGAGATTGGCGGAGCTTTCGGAGGAGAAAAAGAAACTGGGGGAGGACGCGAATCAGGTTCCGACGCTTGGAAAATTTATATGCGTCGACAGACCAATACCATCAATTATACCACAGAACTTCCATTGGCCCAGGGAATCAAGTTTGACCTATAACCCTGAGGCTCTTAAGAATCCTGTCCCTCTTCGGGAGGAGAGGGCAGATCTTTTTTTTCTTCTGGAAATAAAAGGGAGGCCACTACAGAAATCAGCAGAATGGCCCCTACCCCGATAAGGGCGTATTTTGTTTCGATATGGTAAATATCGCTGATCAGAAGTTTCACTCCTATGAAGGAGAGGATGACGGATAGTCCGTACTTGAGGTAATGGAACAACTCCATGATTCCTGCCAGTGCAAAATAAAGGGCCCTGAGCCCGAGCAGGGCGAACACATTGGAGGTGTAGACAATGAAAGGATCATTGGAGATGGCTAGAATCGCGGGAATGGAGTCTGCTGCAAACACCACATCGGTCGATTCGATCATGATCAAGACCAGGAAAAGCGGAGTGGCATACAGCTTCCCTCTTTTCCGGACGAAAAATTTCCCCTCCTCATGAGTTTTGGTCATCCTGATATGCCTGCTTACCCATTTCACTACCGGATTATGCTCTGGATCCACATCCTGGTCTCCGGAAAATGCCATTTTGATGCCGGTATACACCAGGAAAGCCCCAAGAATGTAGATTATGAAGTGGAATTTGGATATCAGGGCCACGCCGACAAGGATAAAGATCCCACGAAGAACCAGAGCGCCCAGCACTCCCCAGAACAGCAGGTTATGCTGGTACTTGGGAGGGACCTTGAAAAAATTAAAAATCAAGATGAAGACAAACAGGTTATCAACACTGAGAGATTTTTCAATCAGGTAGCCCGTTAAAAATTCCATGGCCGGGTCTTCGCCGCGCCAGTAATAGATCAACCCATTAAAGCACAGGGCGAGAACGATCCAGAAGAGACTGGTCCACAAGGCTTCCTTAATTCCAACTTCATGCTTTTTTCTGTGAAACACCAGGAGGTCCAGACCAAGGAGAAGGAGAACGAAAACATTAAAAATGATCCAGAAAGTAATATTATCCCCCATACCAGATGTTGCGCCTGTATTTTTTGACGGGCTGCATCAAAAGTAACCAAATCATCCCTCAATAGTGTGAAAATAATGTTTAAGCTTCAGATGGTTTCTTCCTGCGGTCCCCATCCAGCCTGGATTCTGGATTTCTATAAAACCTGGAAAACATCACGAGTTTTTTCTTGGTATTGATAAAGTACACCCCGGTCAGCAGGACAGCAGCTGCCAGAGCGGACTGAAGTGTTATCTGCTCTTCGAGAAAATACCATCCCAGCAGCAGGGCGATTATGGGATTCACATAGGTGGAGGTGGCCACCTTTTCAGGGGAGACCACTTTAAGAAGGTAATTGAAAGAGGTGAAGGCAACAATGCTTCCGAAGAGAATGAGCAGCAGCATGGAATAGACAACTGGAGCTTCCCACGCCTCTATGGCAATCCACTGTTCTCCGAAGGAGGCACTGGCCCCGGCAAGCATTATACCGGCGAAAAACATCTGGTACCCCGTGTTGACGAAATGGTTGGTGGGAAGATTGGCCTTGCTGACAAAAATGCTCCCATAGGACCAGCTGATTAAACAGGCAAAAATCATGGCGATTCCCAACAAGGAATTTTCCTGAGCAAGTACCTGTTGCTGGCTCACAAGCAAATAAATTCCTGAGATCCCCAGGGCGACTCCGACCATGGACATCGGTTTTATCTTTTTCCCATCAAAGATCCGCATAAAGATAAGCACCACCAGTGGTTGTCCTGAGATCACGAGTGCAGCAAAACCACTGTCGACGAACTTCAAGGCCCATACGACAACCCCATTTCCGAAGGTCAGGAATAAAAAACCCGCCAGGATGGTATTGAAAACTTGTCTGCGGGTGATGCGAAGGCTATGACCCATGACCCTGCTTATTGCGAAGATCAACAGACCTGCCACAGAGAATCTCACCGAAGCCAGCATGAATGGAGGGAGCTGGTCAACCGCAATTTTGTTGAGGAGATAAGTGGAACCCCAGATGACATAGATGGAAAAAAAAGCTGAAATGATCAGAAAGGGACTCTTTCCCATGGGAGGTTGACTTTGTGAGGGACAAAAATAGGGATAATCCCTGAGGAATTATCTACAGAGTGGTAATCCGCCTTTTCTTATGTGAGGATCTTAAAGCGTGCCGTTTGGCTCCACCCATGCGAACTGGTGCGGGTCCTGTGGAACTTTGATCCTTTCGGCGATTCTGGTCATCCTATCTGGAAGTTTCATCAGGTAATCCCGGGCCTTTTCCGCCTTGTCGGTTAAGGAATTTATTTTGTCGATCTCCCAGAACTCATTGAGCTTCTCCAATATCTCAATGTAGTCCTGAGTGGTATATACTCCCAGCCGTTGTGCGGCATTGGAGAAATTCTCGAAAGCTGCCCCGATTCCCTGGCCACTTTCCCTGATGAACTGGGCCGGCATCACAATCTTTTTCTTCATCATATCTTCAAAGGCCAACATCATCTCGCTGGGATCATACTCAAAGATGGTCTTTACAAATTCCCTGTAGGCCAGATGATGTCTCATTTCATCTCCGGCAATGATATTGCACATCTTGGCGAGCATTTTGTTGCCCTTCTTCCTGGCGAGCTGCCCGACTCTTTTGTGCGAAATATTGGTCGCCAGCTCCTGAAAACTGGTATAGACAAAATTGCGGTAGGGATCTCTCCCGGTTCCGATATCAAACCCGTCATTGATCAGGTACTGCGTGGTCTTTTCGATCTCCTTCATATCCACTCTCCCAGAAAGATAGAGATACTTGTTGAGCGTATCCCCATGCCTGTTTTCCTCACCTGTCCAGTGCCTAATCCATTTGGCCCATCCGTTCTGTTTGCCCTGACTTGCTCCGTGCTGTTCCACTCCTTCCATGTCCATGAGCCAGGACTCGTACGTGGGTAATGCTTCCTCTGTCACCATATCGGCCACCAGAACAACCCAAAAATCATATCCCAATTCCTTGGCCTCTTCCCGGATCTGTTTGACCTCCTCGAAGAAACCCTCATCCTGGGAATTGGGCAGCAGGTCTGTAGGCTGCCAAATTTCTTCAACCGGGATCAAGTATTTGTCAACGAAGTCATCTATAGATTTCTCTACAGTCTTCATAACTTCAAGTCTGATATTTTCCAAGGGCATATATTCCGTTTATATAGTCACAGTCAAAAACTGCACCGCTTTTGATGGTTCAATTGACAAATATAGGAAGATAGCGGTGGAAGCTTTTAAAATTATTCTTAATTTCTGCCTTTTTCTTCGGGGTACAACTGGTATACCGGATCACTCTGAATAACCTCCTTGGTATCCACATCCATCAGAGAGAGGCGGCCCTTGAAGGCAGCACCTGTATCGATGTTATAGACATTACCAAATTTTACAGGCTTGGTCTTGCCTATTCGCGTCACGGGATTATGTCCGATGAAGATCTCATTGAATAACCTGAGTCTGGCAGGAAATCTGAAATGATCCGGTTTTAAGGAAGGATCCATGGCCATAGCCATTTCCCACAGGGTGCGGTCCCAGTAGAAAGGGGTCGGGGTATATTCATTTTCAGGCCCTTTCTGATTGGTAAAACCAGCGTGTACGAACAACCTGTTTTCGTTATCGATATAGTAGTTTACCATTTGTTCGTAAAATTCCAGATGTTGGGATATCTCATGTTCCTCGAATTTTCTGTAGGCGTCGATACTGGATTGACCCCCGTGCTGAAGCCATTGGTCATTGAGCTCCCCATCTTTTAACCAGCGATAGGTAAGATCGTCGTGATTGCCCCTCATGAAGATACAGCTGTTCTGCTGACCGAGTTCATTAAGATAGGTCACCACATTGGCGGAATCACTCCAGCCATCGACATAATCTCCGAGAAATATCAGTTTATCGCCAGGAGATACCTCCGCTCGCTTCATCACCTGAACCAAGGCTCGTAAACCTCCGTGTATGTCCCCTATGACAAGAGTTCGATCCATATTAACTGTACTTTATTTTTCGGAGAATTCTCAGGCTCTCTTTGTATCGGAGATATGCTTTCCCACCATGGTCCCGGAACCCCTCTTTTGCACTGTCAAGTTTTTCGACTGCCTCAGAAAACCCGTTGAGGTAACATAACAGGAAATTAGTCGGCAGGTCCTGAAGGTCCTTTTCTTCCTGAGCACTCAGTCCTTTCCCGGAACGAAGTTTTTTGAGCAGGGCGATATTGGCGTTATAGATGTGGAAGAGCGTCTTTTTTTCGAATTCGGGAGGTTCGAATACCATCTTGGTTCTAATGTCATAGGTGGCATTATCTCCGAAAAAAATATCGACTTCCTCCATCGGATAGTAGCGAAACCTGTCATTTAGGCCCAGTCTTACGAATTCGGTAATGGAAAAGCTGCTGTCGGTCAGGTGGATGCTCACCTCATCCAGTTCGGAATAGAAGAGCTTGACCTGTTCATTGATCAATTCGATGTCCACCCTTGAAAAATAGGTTCTTCCTTTGACCTGTTTCCGTTTGCCACTCCAACAAACGACGAAATATTCCTTAAAGACCTTGTAACCCGGGCCAAGGTCGGCATGACTTCGGAAAAATTCGAACACCCCATCGAGGGTCAGGCCGATATTGTTATGGGAATGCACTTCTATTGCAGCCACTACCTCCCGGTTGTCGTTTATTACGCCATGTCCAAATTCAGTCGGAAGACTGATGCTGCCTTCCCTGAAAAAAGTGCTTCCGGAGGGGTACTTCCAAATGCCTTTTCTGAAGGAGCAGGTGGCTTCTTCCCTGGACCGGACTGTCACAAGTCCTACCACCTTGTCTTCGGGAAGTTGAGGGAAAGGGATGTTCTCGTAGGAAACCAACGGAGGATGCTCCAGATAGGCATTGATCAAATTCTGGATCCGGCTGTCATCAAAGAAATCCACGCCCAGAATCCGGTTGTCCTCGTCCTCCACTCCGATCACCATATAAGAATTGTTTGCAGGATTCGAATTGGCAAGCGCGCAGACGTGCTTCAGGAATTTTGCCTTACCTTCTTTCAGGGAAAGATTGATACTTCGCTTCTTATCATAGAAGCTGTTTTCACTGTTATGGGCCAGTAGGTTCTTGATCAGGAGGCGTTTATTGATCATTTCACTGGATTCCTGTTTCCGTTTTTGAGATATGTACACTGCTGGCCTGGGCGGTTGGCAATACAAGAAGGTCTGCAATGTTCACATGAGCCGGTCGGCTTATTACAAAGGTAATAATCTCTGCTATATCCTCAGCCTGAAGCGGGGCATAACCCCGGTAGACCTCTTCCGCTTTTTCTTTGTCTCCCTTGAACCGGACTTCGCTGAACCCGGTCTTTACTAGTCCCGGGTTAACAGCTCCAACCCGAATCCCGTACTTGTGAAGATCCATCCGCATACCCTGATTGATCGCATCCACGGCATGTTTGCTTGCACAATATACATTTCCACCTGGGTAGACTTCCTTCCCGGCAAGAGAACCAATATGGATGATATGACCCTGCTTCCTTTGGACCATATCCGGAATTACCACATGACTGACATAAAGAAGCCCTTTTATATTGATGTCCACCATGGCGTCCCAGTCCTCGAGGTCAGCGGTTTCCACCGGATCCCTGCCATGAGCGTTCCCGGCATTGTTGACAAGAATATCTATAGGATACATTTCTCTTGGAACTTCCCCAATGGCCTTCATGACAGCCGATTTGTCTCTGACATCAAAGACCAGACAATGAACCCTGACCTTTTTTCCAAGCTCCTGACCCAGGGTTTCCAGGGCCTCCGTATTTCGTCCACAAAGGATCAGGTCCAATCCTTTTTGGGCAAAGGCAACAGCCGTTGCCTTTCCTATTCCGCTTGTTGCGCCTGTAATCAGTGCAGTTCCTCTCATCGATGTAGTCATTATAGGTTCCAGGGCAGTTTATTCCAGTCGTCCCCGATCAGGTGAGTATGAAGGGCTTTATGGGCCGAATCTATTTTTACTTCCGAATCGGCTCGTACAATAGTATGAAAATTTCTTTCGTGTTGTAGGATCCAGGTCAGGACCACTTCTTCTGGGGAAAGGCCGACCTTATCACAGAAGAGAGAGATCTTCTCAGGTTCGAAATGCAGCAGCGGTTCCTTCAGGAGAAGAATCTCAGAAATCTCATGTTCCGGGTTCTCCATCGCTGCCAGTAATTTCAGGGCTGCCGGTTCAGGCCTGAATTCCGAAAGCGTTGCCCAGACAGGCAGTTTTCCTGCATACCCGGATTCTTCCCCGGCCTTCTTTACCCAGGTTCCGGTCTCCACTATCTTCCCCTGATAATGGAGCTGGTCCAGAACAGGAAGAAGACCCTCGCTTTCGCCAGTTGGGATCAGGAGATCGAGGTAATCTGTTTCAAAAAAGTCAAGGATACGGCCAACTTCCTGTTGCAAGTCCCCTTCAGGCAGGGTAGAAACAATCAACTGAATTTCATCTCTGCTCAGACCACTTTCACTTAAGGCATTTCCGAGGCCCGAGGAAGGTAGCTTGAGACGGGAATGATCCAGATAGAAGGAGGTGATCCCTTTTTCTATGGAGTGATGGAATAATCTGATCTTGCCCCCGTTGGACAGCGGTTCCCAGAATTCAAGGTTTTGAATGATCCGGGAATAAGAATTTTTCTGCCTCATTTTTTAAAAATAAGGAAGAATATTCCTTTGCTTCAACCGGGGGAATGTTAAACGCTGCTGCCGGATCGTTAAAAACAGTTAAACTTAGCCTTCTAGCAGATTATTTTCTTCTCCGCATCGTTATTAGCCGTAAACCTTAAAAACCCATTTATGAAAAAGTACCATTTATTTCTTGTTCTTTTTGCTTTCGCTTTCGTCCTTGCCAGCTGCAGTAAAGATGATGATTCCTCGGAGAATTCAGAGGGAACTGCCAATATAGCTGTCAAACTTACAGATGCACCTGGACCCTTTGAAAGCGTTACTGTCGAAGTTGAAGATGTGATGATCAAGCGGAGCGCAGAAGGAGAGGAAGATGAAGGTTGGGTGAGCCTGGGGGTAACTCCGCAGCGGATCGATCTGCTGGAATTGACCGGTGGGGTGACCAAGCTGTTGATCGATACCGAAATCGAGGCGGGTTATCTTCACCAGATGAGACTGGTTCTTGGGGATAACAACACCCTTGACATCGGAACAGGCAATGAACTTGCACTCACGATCCCCAGCGGATCACAATCAGGACTGAAGGTACAGATCAATCAGGAACTTGAAGCGGATGCCACCTACACCTTTGTTCTGGATTTTGATGTTCAGAAGTCCATTGTGGTTACCGGATCGGGAGCCTATAACCTGAAACCGGTGATCAGGGCTTCAGTCGAAGAAAATTCCGGATCCATTACCGGGATTGTTACGCCTTCCACGGAACCTGTGCTGGTCACTGCCGAGAGTTCTATGACTTCAGCATCAGCCTTCACCAATGATGAAGGAGTTTTCGAACTTCATGCCCTTCCTGCGGGGATCTATTTGGTAAAGGTGATTCCAGCTGAGGAGACCGGTTTGGAAACCGCCATCTATAACAATGTGGAGGTAGAACAGGGAGCTACAGTGGATCTGGGTTCCATTCAGCTGTCCATGCCTGAATAGTAAGGCACCTCGTTTTATCATTGAAAAGCAGTGGGTTTAGGCTCACTGCTTTTCTTTTTAACTTAAATTTAACTTTCTTTGGTTGAATATTTGCAGAAATAGACCACCGACAAGAATAAAATCTTCACCTTTAAAAAAAATATCTGGTATGCAGGAAAACAGCAGTTCAATCGATATCGCAGGAATCAATGAAAAAATAGAGCGCGAGAGCGCATTTGTCGGAATCCTGACCACGGAAATGAAAAAAGTTATCGTAGGCCAGAAACATATGGTGGAGCGGTTACTGATCGGGTTACTCGGCCAAGGCCATATCCTGCTTGAAGGGGTGCCTGGGCTGGCGAAAACGCTTGCCATAAACACCTTGGCCAGGGCGGTCCATGGATCGTTCAGCAGGATTCAGTTCACCCCTGACCTGCTACCAGCAGACGTTGTGGGAACGATGATCTATAACATGAAGCTAAATGACTTCAGCATTAAGAAAGGTCCTATTTTTGCCAACTTTGTTCTTGCCGATGAGATCAACAGGGCCCCTGCAAAGGTGCAATCAGCCCTTCTCGAGGCTATGCAGGAGAAGCAGGTAACTATAGGGGAGGAGAGTTTTATTCTTGACCGCCCCTTTCTGGTTATGGCCACCCAAAACCCGGTGGAACAGGAAGGAACTTATCCCCTTCCTGAAGCTCAGGTTGACAGATTCATGTTGAAGACCGTGATCAAATACCCGGAACTCGGGGAGGAACAAATGATCATCAGGGCGAATTTGAAGGGGGGATTTGAGGAAGTGAATCCTGTAGTGAGCCTCGAACAGATCAGCAGGGCCCAAATGGCCGTGCGGGAAGTATACATGGACGAAAAGATCGAAAAATACATTCTTGATATCGTCTTTGCAACGCGAACTCCGGAACAGTATAATCTTGCCAATCTCAAGCCCCTTATCAGCTTCGGAGCTTCTCCTCGGGGGAGTATCAATTTGGCAAAGGCGGCAAAATGCTATGCCTTCATCAAACGAAGAGGGTATGTGGTTCCCGAAGATGTTCGGGCGGTGGTGCATGATGTATTACGTCACCGGATCGGGATCACCTATGAGGCCGAGGCCGAAAATGTCACCTCCGAAGATATCATCAATAAGGTCATCAACGAAATCGAAGTCCCTTAGAGAATGAACCTGAAAAAATGTCATTCAATCAGGAAGGAACAAAGAATTCAATGGAGACCAAGGAGCTATTAAAGAAAGTTAGGAAAATCGAAATCAAAACCCGTCGGCTGAGTGATCATATCTTCGGCGGAGAGTATCACTCGACCTTCAAAGGACGTGGTATGACCTTCAGTGAAGTTAGGCAGTACCAGTTCGGGGATGATGTGAGGAATATTGACTGGAATGTCACTGCGCGCTATTCAGAACCATTTGTCAAAGTCTTCGAGGAGGAGCGGGAACTTACGATGATGCTCGTGGTCGATGTTTCCGGGTCCGGCCTTTTCGGTACCCGGAGCAGTTTTAAAAAGGACATCATCACAGAGGTCGCGGCCACCCTCGCCTTTTCGGCCACTCAGAACAACGATAAAATCGGCCTGATCCTTTTTTCCGATCGTATCGAACTCTACATACCTCCTAAAAAGGGTAAATCTCATGTGCTCAGGATCATCAGGGAGCTGTTGGAGTATGAACCAAAAAGCCATAAGACCGATATTGACGGAGCCCTGAGTTATGTGTCCAGAGTGATGAAGAAAAAGGCCATAGTTTTTGTGCTTTCGGATTTTGTGGATGATGGATACCAGCAAAGCCTCAAAATTGCCTCGAGAAGACATGATGTCACGGGAATAAGAATCTATGATGAGCGGGAGGTTGCCCTTCCTAATCTCGGGATGGTCGCTATGGAGGATGAGGAAACAGGAGAACAGGTTCTTATCGACACCTCTTCTTCTGCAGTCCGGAAAAACTATGCTCGCTATCATCGGGAACGCGTGGATTATTTTACCGAGAGTTTTCACCGAAGTGGGGCAGGAAAGCTGAGCACTCGCGTTGACGAGAGCTATGTAAAAAAATTACTGGGGTATTTTAAAGCCCGCGCATGATCAAAAAACACCTGATGAAATTGCACGTAGAAAGGATCTTTTCCGGCACCTCGAGAGCGGCATGTTCAGCCTGGCTTCTCGGGCTGCTGTTTTTAAGTTTTCCCAAGGCCTCCGGCCAGGAAGTTCAGTCGACGGCCGATACCACAGTGATCAAAATCGGGGAACAGATCACCTATGAGATGATGGTCGAAGCCGCAGAGGAGGACCTGGTGGTATTTCCGGAAGGACAGACCTTTTCTCCTCTTGAAGTCATAGATAGCATGCAGATCGATACCAGCAAAATCAATGGAAGGTATCGGTTAACTCGCCAATATGCCCTGACGAGTTTTGATACTGGGCAGTATTTCATTCCCCCACAGCGCGTCCTGATCAATGACAAAAGCTTCCTCACCGATTCAATTCCTATAGAGGTTTTAGGTGTGGCGGTCGATACCACCAAACAGAAAATGTATCCCATAAAGCCCTCGATTGAGGTGCCAAACGGTTTTTCTGTTCCCAGTTGGGTATGGTGGCTCCTCGCACTGATCATTGCAGGCATAGCGGTGTTCCTGCTGGTGCGGAAAAAAAAGAAGGAGCAGGAGGCCAGGAAACTTCCTCCTTACGAACAGGCGCTTTTTGAGCTAAAAAGAATTGATGATTCCCACTTACTGGAAAATCGTGAAATAAAGGAATATTATTCCCAACTTTCTGCCGCAGTCAGAAGGTACCTCGATGAAGAAGTCTATGACCACGCCATGGAGAGTACAACCGGGGAACTGATCTCTTACCTAGAAAGGGAGCGGGATAACGGGAAGCTGAAACTGGAATATCAGACAATTGCAGGTCTTCGGTCTATATTGAGCAGGGCGGATCTGGCTAAGTTCGCCAATTCCAAACCCGATGTTCTCACGGCAAGGGAAGACCGAAGCAGCGTGGAGCATATTATAAATGAGACCAAGGCTTCTATCCCGGAGCCAACGGAGGAGGAGCTCCTTTTGGATTTGGAATACAGGGAGCGGGTTAGCAGAAGGAAACGCAGACAGAGAATAATGCTCACTTCAGCAATAGCAGTATTAGTCCTGGCCGGGACGGCGGCCGTATTGCTGTCCACTGGTCGGACCGACCTGATCTTTGGCGATGATACCCGGGAGATGCTGGAAGGAGAATGGATCAGAAGCGAGTATGGTTCCCCGCCCGTTTCAGTGACCACACCGGACGTTTTGGTACGTCAACTTCAGGATTCCGGTGCCGTATCTGGGAAAGAGACTTTCCGTTTTGGAAGCCTAGAGGAGGAGATTTTCATCGATCTCAACACGAGACCTGCTGGAAAGGATTTTAAGCTACAAGAGGCCTTGGAGGAAGTTTATAGCTACCTAGAAGCAAAAGGGGCCAGGAATATCATCACCAAACAGGAGGAATTCGTCACTCCTAATGGTGCGGAAGGGCTCCGCATCTACGGTACGATGAACCTTTCTTTAGGAGCGGAAAAATTCGTGGAGAAGGCATATTCCATCCTGAATTTCGCTCTGAGCGGATATCAGCAGGTCGTGGTGATTTACGACGCTGAAGAGGAGGTAGCAGAAGAAATTGCTCAGAGGATCATCGGTTCTGTGGAACTTTTAAATGCTGCGAAATGATGTTGGAGAACCTTGTTTTTGAAGACCCGCAATATTTTTGGCTGATGCTGCTCCTACCTGTGGTCATTGGCTGGTATTTATGGAAGAGTAAACGCCAGACGGCGGAACTACGGATATCCAGTACAAAAGGTTTTCGGGGGAACAGTGGGTTGTTGGCTCGATTGCGACCGGTTCTCCTCTTTCTAAGGCTCCTGGTTCTCGCTCTGGTCATAACCGGGCTGGCCAGACCAAGGGCAGTCGACATTTCCTCCAGAACGAGTACCACCAGAGGGATTGATATTGTGATTGCGATGGATATCTCTGCCAGTATGCTAGCCCGGGATCTGGATCCGAATCGTTTAGAAGCGACTAAGGAAGTAGCTGCTGAATTTATCAGGAACCGCCCCGGGGACAGGATTGGATTGGTGGTATACGCAGGAGAAAGTTACACCAAGACTCCGATCACCAGTGATAAAAGCATTGTGCTAAGCTCTCTTCAAGATATCTCCTATAACCAGTTTTTGGAAAACGGAACGGCGATCGGGATGGGATTGGCGACTGCCGTGAACAGGCTCAAGGACAGCAAGGCGGAAAGCAAAGTGATCATACTGTTGACCGACGGGATGAATAACGCCGGGTTCATCGATCCTAAAATCGCCAGTGAACTCGCAGTGGAATTTGGCATAAAAGTATACACCATTGGAGTAGGAAGTGACGGAATGGCGCTTTCCCCAGTATCTATTCTTCCCAACGGAAATTTTCAGTATGGAATGGTTCCTGTAGAAATCGATGAGGAGCTGCTCACGGAAATTGCCCAGGTGACGGGAGGACTGTATTTCCGGGCCAATAATAATGAGAAGCTTGAGGAAATTTATGAGGAAATCGATCGGCTTGAGAAGACCGAGATTGAAGAATTCGAGTATTATAATTATCAGGAGCGCTACCGGCCTTTAATCCTGACGGCATTCTTCTTGTTTTTCCTGGAAATCCTGTTGAGGTTTACCGTGTTCCGTAGCTTTATTTAAGTCAAATCAGTGATTCGAGATGTACCTGTTAGAAGATAAAACGTATTTGTGGTTCCTGCTGGCAATCCCAGTGGTGGTTGTACTGTTTGCCATAGTGCTGGTTTGGAAGAAACGAGTCCAACACAGATTTGCCGACAAGGATCTTTTAGCGAGATTAGCTCCGGAACGCTCGACATCAAAATCAGTTCTAAAAGTAATTCTGTGGTCTCTGGCGCTGTTGTGCCTTACAGCTGCTTTGGTTAATCCCAAGTTCGGCACTAAGATGGAGACCATCAAAAGGGAAGGCGTAGATGCCGTTTTCGCTGTGGATGTCTCCAAGAGCATGCTCGCTGAGGACATTGCTCCCAATCGTCTGGAGAAATCCAAGCAGCTGGTAACTCAGATCATTAACAACCTCGCAAGCGACCGGGTGGGAATTATTGGATATGCTGGGAGCGCTTTCCCTCAGCTTCCCATTACAACCGATTACGCCGCTGCCAAAATGTTCCTTCAGAACCTCACTACCGATATGGTCTCCTCCCAGGGTACAGCGATTAATGAAGCTATTGCCATGGCCGTAAACTACTTCAATGATGAGGATCAAACCAACCGGATCCTGTTCATTCTCAGCGACGGAGAAGACCATGAAGGGGAGATTACAGATATTGCAAGGGAGGCTGCCCGCGAAGGCATCCGGATCGTCACCATAGGGGTAGGTACGGAAAAAGGGGCTCCCATACCGATTCGAGAAAACGGGGTGGTGCGCAGTTACCTAAAGGACCAGGAGGGGGAAACGGTCATCACAAAACTCGATCCGGAGACTCTTAAAAAGATAGCGGAGGTAACCAATGGGAAATACCTCTCTGGAAGGGTGACTTCTGAAGTCGTGAAAAGCGTTACGGAGATCCTCCAAAATATGGATAAAAAGGAATTTGAATCCCAGCAAGTGGAAAGATACAAGGATAGATTTCAGATTTTTGTAGGCTTGGCATTATTTTTTCTGTTCCTGGATGTGTTTCTCCTGGAGCGGCAGACCGCCTGGCTAAAAAGATTAAATTTGTTCAATGAACACCGAAGATGATGATGATTTTGATAAACGATAGACGAATCCTGATGGTGCTGCTTATGCTGTTTTTATGCACAATGGCTTCTGCCCAGGAGGATTTGGAAGCTGCAGCCGAAGAAGCGCAGGAATTCATGGAAGAGGCAGAAGAACAGCTTGCCAAGAATGACATGGCCAAGGCCGAGGCCTTGTACAGAAAGGCGATCGCGAAAAATCCCGATAATGCTACTGCACGTTATAATCTGGGCAACCTGTATTACACGAAGGACATAATCTCTCAGGCCGGGGAGCGGCATGGTCAGGCAGCAAGCACTGCCACCGAGAAGGATATCAAGCATGCGGCCTTTCATAATCGAGGCAATTCATTTATGCGGCAAAAGAAATACAAGGAGGCAGTCGAGGCTTACAAGAATGCCTTACGGAACGACCCGGAGGATGATCAGACCAGATACAATCTTGCCCTTGCGATGAAGCTCCTGGAAGAGGAGAAGAAGAAAGGCGGCGGTGGCGGGCAGAATGACCAGGAAAAAGATCAGCAGAAACAGGATCAGCAGAAGCAGGATCAGCAAGGAGATCAGGAGAAGAATCAGGAAGGAAATCCTCAGGATCAGCAAAAAGGCAAGGATAAACAGGATAAGGGACAGGATCAGCAAAAGAACCAGGAAAAGCCAGGAAAGGAAGGACAAGAGAAACAGCCTGAAAACAAAGAAGGCGAGCAGACTCCACAACAGCCTCAACCCAAACCCGGGCAACTTTCCCCACAGCAGGTGAAAAACCTTTTGGAAGCTATGGGCAATCAGGAAAAAAAGGTTCAGGAGCGGATAAACGCAGAAAAGGTGAAAGGTTCCCCCGCACGAACGGAAAAGGATTGGTAATGATGAGTTGGAAACCGTTGTTTTTTCTATTTCTGTTTTTTTCGGCACATGCGCTTGCACAGGTGCAATTCAATGCGGTTCCGAGCAAGACCACCCTGGGCCTTAACGAACGGTTAAGGGTGGATTTCACGATGAACCAGGACGGGGATAATTTCGTTCCTCCCTCGTTCGAGGGTTTTACCGTAGTGGCCGGACCCAACCAATCCGTTAGTCAGGCATGGATCAATGGAAAGCGAAGCTACTCCAAAACCTACAGCTACTACCTTGCGCCGGAAAGAAAAGGAAATTTTACCATCCGGCAAGCTGAGATCACCATAGACGGATCGGTGTACAAAACCACTCCGATCGAAATCACAGTGACAGCGGCTGTCAACACGCCAACCGACGGAGATAATTCCACTTATGTCGCCTCCGAAAACCTTCATTTGGTAGCAGAAATCTCCGAGACGGAACCATATCTTAATGAGGCGATAACCGTAGTATACAAGTTATACGTCAGCCCCAGGATCAATGTGACGGACTGGCACCAGATGGAGAATCCGGCGTATAGGGATTTCTGGAGTCAAAACATTGATATCAGACAGCTGCAGGTGCAAAACGGAACTTTCCAGGGGGAACCTTACCGGTATGTCGTGCTCCGCAAAACTGTTTTATATCCTCAGAAAACCGGGGAATTGAATATAGAGCCACTAACGCTGTCCATTTCTGTAGAAGTGCCCAGTAATCGCAGGGATATCTTTGGCAATCGTTTCTATGAGAGCGTTGAAAAGGTGGTTTCGGCGGGTAACAGAACCATTGATGTTAAGCCTCTGCCACAGGAGGGGCGTCCTCCTGGTTTCACCGGAGCAGTGGGTAGAAATCTTCAATTGGAGGTCGATCTTAGCAAAACCAAGCTCAAAGCGACAGAATCTCTTGAGGCCACGGTCTCGGTGAGAGGCAGCGGAAATCTTAAGCTATTTGACCTTCCGCCACTGCAGGTTCCGGCCTCCATGGAAAAATACGAACCGGAATATTCCCAGGATATTGAAACCGATCTTCGCGGAATGCATGGTAGCGTCTCCAATACCTATACGCTTGTGCCCCAAAGCAAGGGAAAATATCCCATTCCTCCTGTGACCTTCTCTTATTTTGATCTGGGTACCGGGACCTACCGCACACTTAATTCCGAGGAGCTTTTAATCGAGGTCGAAGCTGCTCCGGCAGGGGTGGCTTCAGAGACCCCTTCTGATACGGAAAAGGGAACCGTTCTTCCTGAAGTGGAGCAGTTCCGGTACATAAAACTGGAGGCTGATCTGGTAGATTCGGATCGAAAGCCCTTTCTGACCACCCCGCTTTTCTGGAGCCTGTATTTGGGTCCTTTATTGTTATTGCCCCTTGCCATTCTGCTCCGTAGAAAAAAACGTCAAAAAGATCAGGACATCAGGGGAAATCGAATGCGAAAGGCTGACAAGATGGCCAGGAAATATCTTTCAGAGGCTCGACGGAATCTTGGGGACCAGAAAAAATTCTATGATTCGCTTGAACGGGCACTCCATAATTATCTTAAGGCGAGATTGCACATCCAGACCAGTGAGATGAGTAAAGAACGCATAGAGGATCTGCTTTTATCCAAGGGGGTCCGTCCCGAGACAGTTCAATCTTTTATTGAAGTAGTCAGAAGCTGTGAATTCGCACGGTATACACCGACTTCCCAGGTCGCGATGAAGCAGGATTATGAAAAATCCGTGCAGGTAATCTCAGAAATAGACAAACAGGTATGAAAAAACTGATATTGCTGCTATTGATGCTTTCTTTCTCTGCCGTAGAAGCACAGGTTGATACTTTTTTTGAAGCCGGGAATGAGGCCTATGCCGAGGGGGATTATCAGGAAGCTCTCGATCAGTACAATAAAATCCTGGAAGCCGGGAAGACTTCCGCGGCATTGCATTATAATCTGGGCAACGCACATTATAAACTCAACCATATTGCTCCAAGTATATATCATTTTGAAAAGGCCCTGCAGCTTGACCCGGGAGACCAGGAGATCAGAAACAATCTCCAGTTCGCTCGGAAAATGGCCATAGATGCCATTGAGGAAGAAGGCCCTGGTGGCTTCCAGGGGTTGCTCGATAATGCCACCGGTGTCTTTTCGCTTACCGGTTGGGCCTGGGCTGGCGTCACGCTTATGATTCTCTTCGTTATGCTGATCCTGGCATACTACTTTAGCAGGAGATCCGTTGTCAAAAGGGTGTTCTTTATCTTCGGGGTCATTTTCTTCATTTCTTCTGGTGCTTGCGTATTGATAGGATTTCTTCAGCTAAGGGAACAAATGGAGCAGGATTATGCCATAATTTTTTCAGAGAAGGTCGAGGTTATGGCAGAGCCTTCAGGGGTTTCTTCAGAAGTTTTGGAACTGCACGAAGGCACAAAGATCCGGGTAACTGAGGATTTTCAGGAATGGCTGGAGATTGAATTGCCCAATGGAACCCAGGGTTGGATCCGAAAAGAAGATGTAAAAAGATTATAAACTTTCTATAACTGAACTGCTATGCCGGAATTCTATAAAAAGATCATCGAAAACAACAAAGCCTGGGTAGAAGACATGCTCAAGCAGGACCCGGAGTACTTCCAAAGACTCGCTCAAGGACAGCAACCGCCGTTATTGTGGATCGGTTGTGCTGACAGCAGGGTTCCCGCCAACCAGATCATCGGGGCACAACCCGGAGAGGTTTTCGTGCACAGGAATATCGCAAACATGGTGATCCACTCGGACATGAACATGCTCAGCGTGCTGGATTATGCCGTCAACGTGCTGAAAGTGGAGCATGTCATCGTCTGTGGCCATTACGGGTGTGGAGGGATTCAGGCGGCCATGACCAACAATTCCATCGGGTTGATCGATAACTGGATCCGGCATATAAAGACCATTTACAGGTTGCATAAAAAGGAACTGGATAATATCGAGGACGAAGCTGCGAGATTTGATCGGTTTGTGGAACTAAACGTGGTGGAACAGGTTTTTGATCTTGCCAAGACCTCTATTGTGCAGGCTGCCTGGAAAAATGATCAGAAGGTGCACCTTCATGGATGGGTATATCGAGTCAGTTCTGGAATCATCCGCGACCTGAATGTCAATGTCAGTAATGAGACTCAGCTGGACGAAGTGTATCAGCTTCACTTTTAGTCTCAGACGCTGGATCCTCAGGAGTTTCGAAGAACTCCCCATTTTTCACAGTCAATATGATGGTCGGCAGTACTGCAGGTGCGATTTGTCGAACGGGATCATACAACACGGAATCCTCCCTGACCTGTTCAGTTGCTTGGAAGATCCCAAACCGGTCGAAAAACATAAAAATTATACTTGCCAGAAAGGCCATTTTGAGCAGGCCTATTATGCCCCCTAAGAGCCTATTTACGAGGCCTAGCGCGGCAAGTTTGACAAGGGTGGTCAGGAATCTGGCGCCCAGTGAGACCAGTAAAGCGGCTACAAAAAAAGTTATGGCAAAAGCCAGGACCGCGAGGTATTTCTCTTCCCAGGAAAGCAGGGAACTTAAGAGGCCGAAGGTCAGGGAGGAAAAATGTATTGCCACATAGATCCCCACCAGAAGGGCTACCAAACCAGCAAGTTCGGAAAAGAACCCCCGGAATAAACCTCTTATGAGCCCCAGGAGAAGAAAGATACTGAGGATTAGATCTATAATATTCATCGATTCAAATATAGGAATTTACCCCATTTAGGAATTATCTTTGTTCCATGTCAAGGGATCTACAGTTAAAAGAAAGATGGGAGCAGGTAGAGCGGAAGCTTTCCCTGCAGTTCGCGGAGGGAGAAAAGCTTGAGCTCGATGCGATCATTTATTTGATCGGGCTTCAGGAGCTTGGTCAAATTCACCGGAAATTTAAAAAGGACCATAAGATCGATCTCATGCATATTGCCATCTGCCGGTTGCTCGAACCCTATGGCTACTATGAATTCGATTATTTCGACGAGGAAGGCTGGCCTCATTACAAAAGCCTGGAACCCTTGCCTCAACTTAAATCGGGAGAACAAACCGTCCTGATGAAGGAGGCTATCGTTCAGTATTTCGTCGAGAAGGAGTATATCACTTAAAGGCAACGAACATATCAGGGGAAGATGTCACCCGACATTCCCGTCATAATTTTATAAATTTGAGGCCTGTCACCACACTACCATGAAGGAAAAAATTCAGCAGCAAATATCAGAAATCGCATCCTTTTCGGCCGAGACTCTTGAAGAGGTCGAGGCTTTTCGTATAAAATACCTTGGGAAGAAGGGTATCCTGAGTCGGTATTTTGCAGATTTTCGGGAGGTCCCTGCAGATCAGAAGAAAGAGTACGGGAAATGGGTGAATGACCTGAAGAATGCTGCCACAGAAAAGGTGAACGACCTGAAGGCCACCCTTGAGAGTGGCATCAGGGAAGTTGGTATTTACGGCGACCTCACACGACCTGGCGAACCTATTGAGATCGGTGCCCGACATCCGATCTCAATAGTGAGAAATCAAATTATCGAAACCTTTGGAAGCATCGGCTTTGATGTCTCCGAGGGTCCTGAAATTGAAGATGACTGGCATAATTTTACCGCCTTGAACCTACCGGAATATCATCCGGCCAGAGATATGCAGGACACCTTCTTTATTCAGACCAATCCTGACATCCTGCTCCGAACGCACACTTCTTCGGTACAGGTCAGATATATGGAGGGAAACAAACCTCCGATCCGAACGATATCTCCGGGCAGGGTTTTTCGAAACGAGGCTATTTCCGCCAGATCCCACTGCATTTTTCATCAGGTTGAAGGGCTTTACATCGATCGTGACGTGTCATTTGCAGATCTCAAACAGACTTTGCTCTATTTTACGAGGCAGATGTTCGGAAAGTCCAAAATCCGGCTTCGGCCATCTTATTTCCCATTTACAGAACCCAGTGCGGAGGTGGATATATACTGGGGATTGAAGACCGAGACTGACTATAGGATTACGAAAGGAACCGGATGGCTGGAGATCATGGGGTGTGGCATGGTGGATCCCAGCGTGCTAAAGAATTGCGGAATTGACCCTACAACATTTTCCGGGTTCGCCTTCGGGATGGGGATTGAAAGAATTGCCATGCTGCTATACCAGATCGGCGATATCCGAATGTTCTATGAAAATGACATGAGGTTTCTGGAGCAGTTCCGATCTGTGATCTGACCGATACAGTTCTACATGAACCGGCGTAAAGGATGAAAAAAGATATCGACATACCCGAGGTGAGGGGGATTTTTGTTGCCGCAGTGCAAGAGCAACACCCCGAGTTTGGAACGCTGGACTGGAATGTGTACCTGATTAACGAGTCCGGTTATGTTCTGGAGACGGTTCTCATCAGATCCGTAGGAACCAGTTCAGAAAAACGTTCTTCGACGCTACGTCACAGGTTGGAGGAACTGCCGGATCGTTCCTTTGCAAAGGTGGAGTTTCTCCATGAGGATCTACTGGCTCTGAAAAACTGTTTTTCTGTATCTTATTTTGCCCGTGGCAAGCTGTTTCACAAGGATTTCGTATTCTCCGAAAACAGCATCCGTCAGAGTAAATTGCAGCGTATTCCCTTGATTGAGAAGAGTGGGATCCTGATAACCTGAAGTTTTTGGGATCAGTTTAGCTTCTCGGCCAGTTTCTTAAAAACTTTCTTCGGTTCCTTTCCCTGATACAGAATTCCGTAGATCGCATTGATAATTGGCGTTTTTGCGCCTGTTTCCTGAACAATTTTATAGGCGCTTTCGGTAGCGTAGTATCCTTCCGCCACCATGCTCATCTCCATCTGGGCACTCTTCACCGTATAGCCTTTCCCGATCATGTTCCCGAACATGCGATTCCGGCTGAATAAGGAATAGCCTGTCACCAGAAGGTCTCCGAGATAGGCAGAGTCATTGATGTTGCGTTTCATCTTGTGGACCTTCTTGATGAATTTCTTCATTTCCCGTATGGCATTACTCATCAGGACACTTTGGAAATTGTCCCCGTAGCCCAGCCCGTGGGCGATCCCGGCTGCTATGGCATAGATATTCTTGAGCATGGCAGCGTACTCCGTTCCCACAATGTCGTCACTGGTTTTGCAGGTGATATAATCACTGCTGAGGTACCTCGCAACGAGTTTGGACTTTTCTTCATCAGAACAGGCAATTGTCAAATAGGAAAGACGTTCGAGGGCGACTTCCTCTGCATGGCAAGGCCCGGTGATCACCCCGATATTTTCATAGGGGATGTTGTATATTTTATGGAAATGTTCCCCGACGATCAGGCTGGTTTCAGGGACAATACCTTTGATGGCAGAGAAGATGATCTTATCCTCCAGGGACTCCGACAGCTTTTCAAGTTCTCGCTGGACAAATGCAGAAGGGATTGCAAAGATGAGAATGTCCGAATTCCGAACTGCTTCGTTGATATCCGTCGTGAGGTTAAGTTGCGCAACATCAAATTCCACAGAACTTAGGTAGTTTGGATTGTGTTCTTGTTTCCGAATGTATTCTACGGCATATACGCTGCGCATATACCATCCCACCTCATCCAGGTTCTCGCATAACATTTTCACAATTGCAGTAGCCCAGCTGCCTCCTCCGATTACGGCGAATTTCGGCGGTGTCTCCATAAATTCTGTTTTGGGCCCAAAAATAAGCATTTTTAAAGGCATGTATTCCCGCGCCATTCCAAAGAATTGCTTAAATATCAGCGTGCCTCCCAAAACTTTAACAATCGGAATTGGATTTTGAGGTACGAACCGGGACAATCAGCCGTTGTAATAACAGATCAGATTCTTATCTTACAAGGGTTTAATCTTTTTTGGTTGGTTAGTTAGTGAGAAATTGCCTTCGACAAGCAAGCCGGGGGCAATTTTTTTTGGATTGGCTGGTCCTGCTACCGGTAAAAGTTCATTTGGTCGATGTATCTCCAAACCTTCAAGGGAAGGAGTGGCCTCACATCCTTTCCCTGCTTTATGGCGTTTCTGATAAAGGTGGACGAGATCTCAATACGCGGAGCATCGATCCGGCTGATCTTATCATGTTCCTCCAGGGCCGGGTCAACCGAATCCACTGAAAACCTTGGGTACACCAGGATGTGAAAACGATCCAGGATCACTTCATAATTCTTCCACTTGTGAAGATTATTCAGGTTATCTTCGCCCATTATTAGCACAAAGTCCTTCTCCGGATAGCGCTCCTCCAGCACAGCCAGAGTTTTAACTGTGTAGTTCGGCTGGGGGAGGTCGAATTCTACATTGCTTGGCCTGATACGGGGGTAATCCTCGCACATTTGCCAAACCATATCATAGCGGTGATTGTTGTCCAGGAGACTACTCTTTTTTTTATGCGGATTGTGGGGAGTGACTACCATCCAGATCTCGTGGAGATCGGAGTATTCCAGGAGATGGTTGGCCAGGATGAGATGTCCGATATGAACCGGATTAAAGGTTCCGAAAAAAAGGCCAATCCTGGACGTCACTTCTCCTGATTTTGACTGACCCCTACGAAATCAGCAACAAGGCCGTAGGCTTCCTCCAAAGCGGTATTGAGGTCATTGTTGATAATGATATGATCAAACTGAGGTGCAGTAGCCAGTTCTATAGAAGCCTTGGCCACCCGCATATTGATTTTATCATGGCTCTCCGTCTTTCTTTTCTTCAGGCGGATCTTTAATTCTTCAATACTGGGAGGCTTTACGAACACCGCCAGCGTTTCCTCAGGATAAATGCTCTTGATATCCAGTCCGCCGACCACATCGATATCAAAGATCACATTCCTTCCTTTGGCCCAGATCCTGTCTACTTCACTTCTCAGGGTGCCGTAGAAGTTGTCCGTATAGACCTCTTCCCATTCAAGAAATTCATCATTTTTGATCTTTTTCTTGAACTCTGGGAGATCCAGGAAATAATAATCCCGTCCATGGACTTCCTCAGGGCGGGGGGATCTCGAGGTTGCGGAAATAGAAAAATCCAGTTTGAGTTCTTCCTGAGCGAGCAGGTACCGTACTATCGTGGTTTTTCCGGAACCGGATGGGGCCGAGAATACAATAAGTTTTCCGTGCGCCATCAGAGAATATTTAAAAGTTGTTCCTTGATCTTCTCCAGTTCATCCTTCATCTGGACGACGAGTTGCTGCATCGGAGCATAGTTCGATTTGCTCCCTATGGTATTGATCTCCCTGCCCATTTCCTGAGAAATAAAGGCGAGTTTTTTTCCATTTGATTCAGCCGAATGCAGGGTTTCCAGAAAATAGTCCAAATGATTTTCCAGACGGACCTTTTCTTCCGTGATATCAAATTTTTCTATGTAATACAGCAGTTCCTGCTCGAAACGATTTTCATCCACAGCTTCCTTCAGATCCCGGACCGCCTTATGAAGACGCTCGCGAACCCCCTGTATTCTTTCCGGATCCATGGTCATGACATTGTTGAGAAGGGTGCGGATCGTATTGGTCCTTTCATAGAGATCATCCTCAAGGGCCTTGCCTTCCGCGGTACGGAAGTCATGGATTTCCTGAAGGGCTTCCTCGACTGCGCGCTCGACCTCCCTGAATTCCTCCTGATCTATCTCCTCCTTCCCCGATCGCATGGCATCTGGCATTCGTACAGCCATCTTCAGGATTTCTATCTCATCACCGTCCACGATCTTCTTGAGCTGTGCCATATATGATTTTACCACTTCGGTGTTGACCACGGAAGAGGTCTCCTCCCCGACCAGCTCGACATAAATGGAGAAATCAACCTTCCCCCGGGATAGCTCCCGGGAAACCCGATTTCTCAGCATGAGCTCCTTCTCCCGATACTGATAAGGAATTCTGGTATTCAGATCGAGATTTTTGCTGTTGAGGGATTTGATTTCAACGGTTATTTTCTTGGAAGACAATGCTCTCACACTCTTCCCGAAACCAGTCATTGATTGGATCATGTCTCGTTTTTGATAGACCACAAATATACATAAATAAGAGGGAGAGCAAATCAAGGTGGCAGGACCTGGTAGGATGGGGGGCGAGACCGAAAAAATGTAAGGCGGACGTTGGATAAAAATATGTAGCTTAGCATGAAAGGACAAGCGTGTACGGGAAAAAATTCGAAATTCGCTGGAGCGATTTGGATGCCAACAGGCATCTAGGGAATTCGGCCTATCTCAACTTCATGAGTCACACCAGGATGAGCTTCCTTACGGAAAAAGGTTTCGATCATAGGGGAATGGAGAAATATCAAATCGGTCCTGTGGTTTTTCATGAACACGTTTATTATTTCAGGGAAATTCTCCCTGGAACTACGGTTTTGGTGACCCTGGAGCTGAAGGGCCTCTCCCAGGACGGCATGTATTTTGAATTTCTCCACAACTTTTACGACTCAATGGGTCAGAACTGCGCCTCTTGCGAGGTAATGGGCGGATGGATAGATCTGAAGACAAGAAAACTCACTGGATTGCCTTCGGAACTGGTACAAGTGCTCAATACCCTGAACCATCATGATTCTTTCCGGGTGCTGACCAGTGAGGACACGCGAAAATACGGGAGGAGACCGCTCGACAAAGATCCCGCGGAATTGTCTTAGATTAGAAAAGCAGCCTTTACCGGTGAAGGAGAGATTTCCCTGCCCTCTGAACTGTCTCCCTGGAATTTCCGATAAAGATCTTGTTGTCCTGGACGATCACAGGACGCTTTAATAAGGTATAGTGTTCGAGAATTAAAGTCCGGATTTCCTCCTCGGACAATTCAGCAACTTTAATGTTGCGTTCCCTGCACAATCGTGCGCGGGAATTAAAAAGCGCTTTATAGCTTCCTGAAAGTTCTGCCAGGTGTTCCAGTTCCTCGGTTAATACAGGGTTCTTCCTGATTTCCCGGAGTTCGAAATCTTCCGGAGGGTTCAGATCGCGTAGGATCCTTCTGCAGGTATCGCAGGTGGAGAGGTGATAAATTCTTTTCATAAATCGAGTTTGAGACAAGGCCATGCCTGTTGGCGCGGTATTTCAACGGTAATTTGCCCGGAGGGTTTTGGTCCGATTCTGGAAGCATCATATACCAGTACAACATTTTCGGAATCAAACCCGAGATTAGAAGGAAGCCTGAACCTGTCGTTTTCGAAACGGAACCCCGTACTATTGATATTCCCTTTCAGGGGGATATCCCACTTCTGTCTGAAGTAAGTTTCTGCCAATTCGGTAAAGCCCGAAAGGAAAATATCTTCTGGGGAAAGCAAGTCTCCGGTGGCCGGATCAAAATTTAAAAAACTCAGGCTACTATATCCATGTGCCCCCCCGGTGAATACAAATGCTTCAATTCCTATGGAAATAAGGCCTTCCTGCCGGAAATACAATTTTTCTTCTATTGTCACGCGCCATGGTGCCTCCCCGGGAAACTCCCCAGTTGCTTTTTCGGCTTGGGCGAGGAATTGCCGGGCGAGTTTGTCATAATCGGTCTCCATCCCAGGCTCTTCCGGCAATACCAGACGTCGAAGGTGGAGGAACAATGACGTGTTGATGTTCCGAACACGTTCTTCTGTACCCACCGCGCTCAAGTACTTCAGGGAGATACTGCTGCAATCTTGGGCCAGGGAATCACAATCCTTCTCAGCACCCTTTAAAAGGCTTCTCCTTTCGAAGGATACAAGAGGGGAGGATGCCGCCTTCTCATCCGTGCAGGAAAAAAGGAAGAAAGCGATACAAAAGCACCAGAAAAAACGGCGTAGCATGGAACTATTGTTAAACTGTTCTGAAAGGTACAGGCTATTTTGGGAAAGCACAAAGTGAACACTACATTTGTTCCTTAAAATTGTCTCGGATGAAATTCAACACTAAAGCTATCCACGGCGGGCAGGAAAACGTAGATCCCGCATATGGGGCTGTTATGCCTCCAATATATCAAACCAGCACCTATAAACAGAGTACCCCGGGAGGGCACAAAGGATTCGAATACTCCCGAAGCGGAAATCCGACCAGAACGGCCCTGGAACGGGCTTTGGCAAGCATAGAAAACGGGAAGTACGGACTGGCTTTCGGCTCGGGTCTGGCTGCCATGGATGCGGTACTTAAGTTGTTCAGTCCCGGAGACGAGATCATTTCAGGAAATGACCTGTATGGAGGATCCTATAGACTGTTTACCCAAATCTTTGAAAAACTGGGGATCAGATTCCACTTTATCGACATGTCGGACCCGGATAAGATCGCGGACCATATCAATGCAAAAACGAAAATGATCTGGCTCGAAACTCCCACCAACCCGATGATGAACATCGTTGATATCGAGGCGGTATCCAGGCTGACGAAAAAACATAACCTGCTTCTTGCGGTAGACAATACCTTTGCAACTGCTTATTTGCAGCGGCCCCTGGAGCTGGGAGCCGATATTGTGATGCACAGTGCTACCAAATATCTTGGTGGTCACAGCGATGTTGTAATGGGAAGCCTCGTTGTCAGGGATAAGGAGTTGGCAGAAAAACTTTATTTTATCCAGAATGCCAGCGGTGCCGTATGTGGGCCTCAGGATAGTTTTCTTGTTCTCCGGGGGATAAAAACGCTTCATCTCCGAATGCAGCGCCATTGTGAGAATGCTGCGGCTGTTGCCGAATTTCTGGACGGGCACCCCGAGGTACAGCGGGTATATTGGCCAGGGTTGCAGAACCATCCAAACCACCACATCGCCAAAAAACAGATGAATGGGTTTGGGGGAATGATTTCCTTCACAACCAGGGAGGGTACCCTCCAGAGTGCCGTGAAAATTGTTGAAAGGTTAAAAGTTTTCACCCTTGCAGAATCCCTGGGAGGGGTAGAATCCCTCGCCGGTCATCCGGCGAGTATGACTCATGCCTCCATCCCGTTCGAGGAACGACAGAAAACCGGGGTTGTTGATTCCCTGATCAGGCTAAGCGTGGGGATCGAGGATGAGGCTGATTTGGTTGAGGATTTACGTCAGGCCCTGGAGAAGGCTTAAATCAGAAGTTCAGGTAGTAGATATAGCCAAAATTCAGCCAGAATACCATATCGTTGAATTTGTTCTGGGGATTTTCGTGGTCCAGGCCGTCGAGCCAGTCCGTATCATAATATCTCCAGTTAAGATTCATCACCAGGTCACTGGAAACATCAAGTTTGTACCTCAGGCCGGCACCAAGAACGATGGACCAGGTTGATTGAGGCTCCTGATCTATATATCCCCTGAATTCATGGAAGACATTGTTCGGGTCGTCAAGAGGACCGAGTTTGGAAAAGGTGTAAGGGTCGAAGCTGACAAAATTCGCTCCGAGACTCAAGTAGGGTGAGATGGGATAGGCAAAGGCCGTGTAGTCACGGATGCTCAGCGGATAATATTCAAGATGGGCTCCCAGCTCCACAGCCTTGATATTTCCGACCATCGCTCTGAGCTGTCTCCCCCCGACTGTATTCTTTTGGGCCACCTCTCCAAAATGATTAAGCCGCCCCCAGTGATAATCCGCTTCTGCCCTGACCCGGAAATGGTCATTGAAATAGGAGTAGGTTGCATAGCAATTACAATCCGCCTTATACGCGAAATTCAGATAGTAAACGATCCCTATACCTGTTCCGGTGTTCCCGGTGTTCGTGTTCATGTCGTATCGAAGGCCATAATCTGAAAAATAAGCGATCGGCCCACCTACTATCCCGATTTCCTGACCGACCATTCCGACCTGTGCCAAGGCATTGGACATCCCACCCCACGACACCATCAGGAAAGGAAGTAAAAGTTTGAAGATCTTGGCCATAGAAGAATTCGCGTCTGCGACAAATATAGGAATAATGACCAAAGAAATTCTTCCCCTTGGGAGACCCTCCAAAATTCTTTTGAGACCCAAGGAATAACAAAATATTCAGAACCAATCAATGTAGATACGCTATATTTGCAGGGAATTAATAAAACGTTTTCGTAAGATCCTAAAATAACCGACCTAATGGAAAAAGATGTTCAGGAATTCCTAAACAGTGTGGCGAAAAGAAACGCCAATGAACCAGAATTTTTACAGGCAGTACATGAAGTAGCAGAGACCGTAATTCCGTTTATAGAAAAGAACAGAAAATATCAGAACAAGAAATTGCTGGAGAGAATGGTCGAGCCGGAAAGGGTGATCATGTTCAGGGTCTCCTGGGTGGATGACCAGGGAGAGATTCAAGTGAATCGTGGCTTCAGGATTCAGATGAATTCAGCGATCGGTCCATATAAGGGTGGGCTGCGATTTCATCCGACTGTAAACCTGAGCATTTTAAAATTCCTTGCCTTCGAACAGGTATTCAAAAACAGCCTGACCACTTTGCCCATGGGTGGAGGTAAAGGAGGATCGGATTTCGACCCTAAGGGCAAGTCTGATAACGAGGTAATGAGGTTCTGCCAATCCTTCATGACCGAACTGGAGCGTCACATCGGGGCCAATACGGATGTCCCGGCAGGTGATATAGGAGTGGGTGCAAGGGAAGTTGGTTATCTTTTTGGTCAGTACAAACGGCTTCGAAATGAATTTACTGGAGTGCTCACAGGAAAAGGGCTGTCCTATGGAGGTTCCCTGATCCGTCCAGAGGCAACTGGCTACGGAAATGTTTATTTCGCTGAGAATATGCTCAAGACTCAGGGCAATTCCTTCAAAGGTAAGACCGTAGTGGTCTCCGGTTCAGGAAACGTGGCTCAGTACGCAACAGAAAAGGCTACCGAGCTTGGGGGCAAAGTGATAACGATGTCCGACTCCTCAGGATATATTTTGGACAGATCTGGAATCGATCAAGAGAAATTGAAGTTCTTGATGCACCTCAAGAACGAAAAACGGGGACGGATCAAGGAATACATGGAGGAATATCCCGAAGCGGAGTATTTCGATGGACGGACCCCCTGGAACGTCAAATGCGATATAGCGCTCCCATGCGCAACCCAGAATGAGCTGCACGAGCAGGATGCCAGGGCCCTTGTGGACAATGGATGTATTTGTGTTGGAGAGGGCGCTAACATGCCATGTACCCCTGAGGCTATTGCTGTTTTCCAGGATTCCAGAATCCTCTTCTCGCCAGGGAAGGCCTCTAATGCAGGTGGTGTAGCCACGTCAGGTCTTGAAATGTCTCAGAACTCCCTGAGATATAGCTGGACTTCTGAAGAGGTGGATACCAAACTGAAGCAGATCATGGATGATATCCATGAGCAATGTGTAACCTACGGAAAGCAAGAGGACGGTTATATCGATTACGTCAAGGGAGCCAACATTGCCGGTTTTGTGAAAGTTGCCGATGCTATGCTTGCACAGGGTGCAGTCTAAGACACTGGAGTAATTGATCAACCGGAATTTCATAAGGATTCCGGGGCTGTTCTACACGCTATGCTCATCAACACCAAGGCAGTCGTCTTTTCCACCCTCAAATATGGGGAGTCCGATCTTATTGTCAAATGTTTCACAGAGGAGAGTGGCCTTAAGACTTACCTCCTTAGGGGAATTCTGAAGTCGAGGAAGGGGAAGTTAAGAGTTGCCATGTTTCAGGTGCTTACGCTCCTGGATATTGTGGGATGGCACAGGGATAAGGGCAGTATGGAATACCTGAAGGAAGCCAGGGTTTCCTGCGGCTTTCGTACGCTCCATACGGACGTGGTGAAGTCAAGTGTCTTGATCTTTTTGGCAGAAGTACTCAGTGCCGCAGTAAAGGAAGAGGAGAGGAATACCCCGCTTTTTCAGTTTCTGGAACAATCGCTGATCTGGTATGATGCTCAGCCGCAGCAGCCCAATTTCCATCTGCTTTTCCTGGTGAAACTGACCAGATACCTTGGTTTTGAGCCTGATATCTCCACAACGGGGGCGGTGTTTGATCTCCAGGACGGTACCTTCCGGCACACCAGCACCGGGGACAACTGTATATCGGACGAGAATGTACCTCTACTCAGAAGGTTGTTGGGCATAGACTTTGATGAACTTCATGCTGTCAAATTAAATCAATCCGTAAGGGCTGGATTCCTGCAAATGATGCTTCGATATTATCAGATACACCTGCAGGGTTTCCAGAAGCCCAGATCCCTGGCGGTTTTAAACGAGATTTTCAGCTGATGCGCTTTACGATTTTGATGATCCTCTTATTTGTTGTTCAGGTTTCAAACGCTCAGACGGTCCGTGTACTTGACAGGGAGTCGAGGGAGCCCGTATTCAACGTCGTGATCTACAATGGAGATCAGTCCGTCAGCAGGCTGACGAATTTCGACGGGGAAGCAGATATTTCCGGGTTTTCCCGGTCCGAACCTCTCTACTTTAAACATGTTTCCCATGAGATGCTCAGGACCACAAAGTCCCAGATCCTGCGAAACAAGGGGATCGTGCTTTTGAGCCCTAACGAGACCATGCTTCAGGAAGTGGTTCTTTCGATTTCTGGTTTCGAACAAGAAAAGAAGAAGGTTCCGAAGAAGGTGATCACCATTTCCCGGAAAGATATCCTGTTCAGCAGTCCCCAAACTTCCGCGGATCTTCTCCAGCAGAATGGACAGGTCTTTGTTCAGAAAAGTCAGCTTGGAGGGGGGAGTCCCATGATCCGAGGATTCGCTACCAACCGATTATTGATCACGGTTGATGGCGTACGCATGAACACAGCCATTTTCAGAGGAGGAAATGTTCAGAATATTATTTCAATCGACCCTTTGTCGGTGGCAGAGACAGAGGTCATCCTCGGACCCGGATCGGTCATCTACGGAAGTGATGCCATTGGTGGGGTGATGAATTTTTACACCTTGCGTCCCCAATTTTCCACGGGGGGGACGATGGTTTCCGGTAGCGCATACACCCGCTATTCCTCCGCGAATCAGGAGATGACAGGGCATGTCGACCTAAATGTGGCCAATCAGAATTGGTCCTGGCTATCGGGGGTGAGCTATTCTGATTTTGATCACCTGCGAATGGGCTCCCACGGTCCTGAGGAATATCTCAGATATGAATATGCAGCAAGACGCGAAGGTAAGGATATCACCCTGGCCAACCCGGACCCCCTCGTGCAGGTTCCGACCGCTTACAGCCAGTTAAATCTGCTCGAGAAAGTCAGATATCGTCCGGCAGAAGCGTGGGATCTGGAACTGAGCCTGATCTACTCCACCACTTCGGATTATCCCCGGTATGATCGACTCTATCGCAAGAGAGACGGCCAGTTGGCCGCGGCGCAATGGTACTATGGACCGCAGCAGTGGCTTCAGACCAGATTTGGGATTCACAATGAGGAGGAGACCAGATACTATGACCAGGCCAACCTTACGGCCTCCTATCAGATGTTTGAAGAAAGCAGGCATGACAGAGATTATGGGCAAAACATCCGCTATGAAACTGAAGAACATCTCGATGCCTGGTCGATCAACGTGGATTTTGAAAAAGACCTGGGGAAACATGAATTGTTCTACGGTTTGGAGTACCTCATCAACACCTTGATCTCAAAGGGAACTGAGACGAATATCGATTTGAACACTGCCGTTAGAGGAGCATCAAGATATCCGACCGGTTCCTCCTGGCAGTCCCTGGGAGCCTATGGCAGCCTGCAATGGCAGCTTGCAAGAGATTTGACACTTCAAACGGGAGCACGATACAGTTTTGTCGCGTTGGATGCGGAATTTGAGGAGCAATGGTACGACCTTCCCTTTGAAGATGCCCGTATGAGAACCGGGGCGCTAACCGGAAGTACTGGAATAAGCTGGCGACAAAGCAGGTTTTTGCGATGGAAACTGAATTTCACAACAGCATTTAGGGCGCCCAACATCGATGATGTAGGCAAGGTCTTTGACTCTGCCCCGGGTCTTGTGGTGGTTCCAAATCCCAACCTTTCGCCGGAATATGCGTACAATGGTGAACTCATTGCAGCTCTTGATTTCGAAGGAATCCTTATGCTTAACCTGGCCGGATATTACACCTACCTCGATGATGCTCTCGTACGGCGGGATTTCAGCCTGGACGGAAGAACGATCATCGATTACCAGGGGGAGCCGAGTCGCGTGCAGGCAATTCAGAATACTGCACGGGCCTACGTCTATGGGTTTGAAGCAGGAATGAAGGTGAATTTTTCTCCTTCGGTCTATTTCAAGGGCAGGATGAGTATCATTGAGGGGGAGGAAGAACAGGATGACGGAACCCAGGCACCGCTTCGTCACGCCAGCCCGTTCTTTGGAAGTGCACACCTGGTATGGCAGAACCGAACCCTGAAATTTGATTTATTCACTGACTACAACGGGGAAATCCCATATGAGGAGCTGGCACCTTCCGAACGGGACAAACCTTATCTCTATGCTCTCGATAAATCGGGGAATCCCTATGCCCCTCGATGGTATACCCTCAATTTTTCCGCATCAGCGAAAATATCGGAAGACCTTTTGGCCACAGGTGCTCTGGAAAACCTCACGGACCAAAGATACCGGACCTACTCCTCCGGGATCGCCGCAGCCGGAAGAAATCTTATCCTTGGTCTGAGGTACAGCTTTTGATATTCTTTCCTCTCCAGCAACAGTACAAGATATATCATCCTGGATCCTGAACAGGCTTTTGAGGCGCATCCAGCAAAAGTCTGAAAAGAGCTACAGTTTTATTTCAATAAGGCCGTGGATTTGGCAAAATTCCTTATTTTCGCGACGCTACAAGAAAGCAGGATAAAATGAGTATGAAGTTCGCTGAATATAAAGAACTTGACCTTCCAAAAATCGCAGAAGAAATTCTGCAATTCTGGAAGGAAAATGAAGTTTTTGAGAAGAGCGTCAGTTCACGTGAGGGCGCTGAGCCCTTTGTTTTTTTTGAGGGACCTCCCTCGGCTAACGGCCTGCCCGGGATCCACCATGTGATGGCCAGGACAATCAAGGATATCTTCTGCAGGTACAGAACCCAAAAAGGTTTTCAGGTTAAGAGGAAGGCAGGTTGGGATACCCATGGCCTCCCTATTGAACTAGGGGTTGAAAAGGAACTGGGGATAACCAAGGAAGACATTGGTCAAAAGATCTCTGTAGAGGAATACAATGATGCCTGCAGGAATGCGGTGATGCGATATACTGATGTCTGGAACGATCTCACCGAAAAAATGGGGTATTGGGTGGATATGAAGGATCCTTATATCACCTATAAATCAAAATACATGGAAAGCGTCTGGTGGCTGCTCTCCCAGATTTATAAAAAGGGGCTCATCTATAAGGGTTATACCATCCAGCCATACTCTCCGAAGGCTGGTACCGGCCTGAGTTCTCACGAATTGAACCAGCCGGGGACGTACCGCGATGTGACCGACACGACGGTTACCGCTATGTTCAGGGCAAGAAAGGAGACCCTGCCGGATTTTCTTTCAGATTTAGGAGGGGAACTTTATTTTATAGCCTGGACCACAACCCCCTGGACACTTCCTTCGAATACAGCCCTTACCGTAGGTCCCGAAATAGCATACACTACGGTCAAGACCTATAATCAGTATACTTTTCAACCGATCACCGTTGTGGTTGCAGAAAGCCTGGTTGAGAAACAATTTGACAAAAAATATAAGAAGGTCGGGGAGGAGGACGCGCTTAAGCCCTTCCGCCAGGGAGACAAGATCCCTTATTTTGTGGGAAAAAGCTTTCCAGGAAAAAGACTGGTAGGAATCACTTATGAACAGCTCCTGCCTTATGTACAGCCGTATCAGAATCCGGAGCACGCATTTCGGATAATCGCCGGAGATTTTGTCACGACCGAGGATGGAACCGGGATTGTACACACCGCACCAACTTTTGGTGCTGATGATGCCATGGTGGCCAAACAGGCCAGCCCTGAAATTCCTCCTCTTCTGGTAATGGATGAGAATGACAATCTGGTTCCCCTTGTAGACCTACAGGGGAAATTTCGCCCGGAAGTGGGGGAATTGGCAGGGAAATATGTCAAAAATGAATATTATCCAGACGGGGAGGCTCCTGAGAAATCAGTGGATGTGGAAATCGCGATAAAATTGAAGGAAGAGAACCGCGCCTTTAAGGTCGAGAAGTATGTCCACAGCTACCCCAACTGCTGGAGAACTGACAAGCCTATCCTGTATTACCCTCTGGATTCCTGGTTTATAAAGGCGACAGCTTTCAAGGACCGGATGTACGAGTTAAACCAGCAGATCAATTGGAAGCCCAAATCCACAGGAGAAGGACGGTTTGGTAACTGGCTGGCTAATGCCAATGACTGGAACCTTTCCCGCTCGAGATATTGGGGGGTACCGCTTCCTATATGGAGAACAGAGGACGGAAAGGAAGAGATCATGATTGGTTCAGTCGAGGAACTCAGGAGAGAAATCCAAAAATCGGTCACTGCAGGATTGATGAAGAAGGATCTCTTTGAGGATTTCGAGGTCGGCAATATGAGCGACGAAAATTACGATCTGATCGACCTCCACAAGAATGTGGTCGATCAGATCGTTTTGGTATCGGATTCGGGAAAGCCTATGCGGCGGGAATCAGATTTGATCGATGTCTGGTTTGATTCCGGTTCCATGCCTTATGCGCAGTGGCACTATCCTTTCGAGAATGAGGAAAAGGTTGAGAAAGTTTGGAGGAAGGCAGACTTCATTGCGGAAGGGGTGGACCAGACCAGAGGCTGGTTCTATACTTTACATGCCATCGCCACAATGATCTTTGATGATGTGGCGTACAAGAATGTTGTATCCAATGGGCTGGTCCTCGACAAGAACGGCCAGAAAATGTCCAAGAGGCTTGGTAATGCTGTAGATCCCTTTGAAACCCTGGCAGCATTCGGCCCAGATGCCACAAGGTGGTATTTGATCTCGAATGCCAATCCCTGGGATAATCTTCGATTCGACATTCAGGGTATATCAGAGGTTAGGCGGAAGTTCTTTGGGACCCTTTACAACACCTATTCCTTCTTTTCTCTTTACGCGAATATAGACGGATTCACCTATTCCGAGCCGGAACTGCCCATCCAAAAACGCCCCGAAATAGACAGGTGGATTCTTTCTGAGCTGAATTCGCTAACGGAACAGGTTGATGTTTTTTATGAGCAGTACGAACCTACAAAAGCGGCAAGAGCGATAGCAGATTTCCTACAGGAAAACCTGAGCAATTGGTACGTTAGGTTGTGTAGAAGACGGTTTTGGAAGGGGGACTATGGTCCAGACAAAATTTCGGCGTATCAAACCCTATATACCTGTCTACTGAATATCTCGAAGCTGGGTGCTCCACTGGCACCCTTTTACATGGACCGGTTATACCGGGACCTTAACAGTATCACGAGCAAAGAAAATTTTGACAGTGTCCACTTAGCCGAATTTCCCAGGTTCAGGGAAGACTGGATCAACAGGAATCTCGAGAGACAGATGCAGAAAGCCCAGACGATTTCATCCCTGGTGCTCTCTCTGAGAAAAAAGGAAATGATCAAGGTAAGACAACCTTTGCAGCGGATCATGATCCCTGTTCTTGATGAGCGGCAGCGGGATGAGATATCGGCCGTCGCTGACTTGATTAAATCGGAGGTCAATGTCAAAGACCTTGAGCTGATCGACGATGCTTCTGGAATTTTGGTGAAGCAGATAAAACCGGATTTTAAAGTATTGGGCCCTAGGTTCGGGAAGGACATGAGGTCAGTAGCGAAACGGATCGGAGAAATGGGGCCAGGTGAAATTGCGGAGCTGGAACGGGAAAATCAGATTGAAATCGAACTCAACGGGAAAAATATTACTTTAGGGCTTGATGAGGTCGAGATAACTTCTCAGGATATCGAGGGATGGTTGGTCGCAAGTGCCGGGAATATCACTGTTGCCCTTGATGTCACGATTACCGATAGCCTCAGGAAAGAGGGAATCGCCCGGGAACTGGTGAACAGGATTCAAAATGTTCGTAAGGATTCCGGATTCGAAGTGACAGATAAGATAGATGTGACCCTACAGAAGGATGGCAAAGTCGAGGAGGCCGTCCAGCAAAATATTGAATATATTAAGAACGAAACCCTGACTGCAAACCTCGATCTTGCAGAAGAAGTTGACAACGGGCTGGAAATTACCTTTGATGAAGTGGCCACAAAGTTGTTGATTAAAAAACACTAAAAAACTATGTCAACAGAAGTAAAAGAACGTTACAGCGACGCTGAACTTGCAGAATTCAAAACCCTGATCCTTGCAAAAATTGAGAAGGCGAAGGAGCAGCTCGAACTTTACAAAAGTGCCTATATGAATGACGGAAACAACGGGACAGATGATACCTCCCCGACTTTCAAGGCTTTTGAGGAAGGAAGTGAGACCATGAGTAAGGAAGCAAATTCTCAACTTGCTATCCGACAGGAGAAGTTTATCAGGGACCTGAAGAACGCCCTGGTCCGTATTGAGAGCAAGACCTATGGGATTTGCAGGGTCACAGGTAAGTTGATTGCGAAGGAGAGATTAAAGCTGGTGCCCCATGCTACTCTGAGTATTGAGGCCAAGAACATGCAGCGTTAATTACTTCAACATATGATATATTAGAGCGCTCCTTTCCTATGGTTTGGAGCGTTTTTTGTTGAATCCAGAGCGATGAAAAACTTTCTTGCATTTGCCGCCTTGGTTTTCGTGGGAATAGCAGCCCAGGGACAGAAGGATACCCGGAAGACCTTTGATGCATCCGAGATCGAAAGAATTGTTCTTTCCGGGGATCAAATTTTCCGCATTACCGCATCCACCTCCCCTGAGAAAACCATCGAAGTGCGGACGCACTCCGAGGGAGAGTATTTCAACGATATCAGTTTTGACTCCAGGATTGCCGATGGAACGCTTTTTCTTGATTCCCGTTTCCGTGAGATTCTTGAGAGCGGGTACGACAAACTAAGTGCGCACAAGGTCTTTTCAATGGAGGTCGAAATGATGGTCCCCGAAGGCATTGAGCTGGTTGTCAATTCCAATCTCGCCTCGGTTTTTTTATCGGGAGCCTTTGCAGAAGTTCTGGTTCAGCTCAGTTCCGGATCCTGTTACCTTTCCGCATTTTCCGGGGATGCGACGGTCAACACCTTTGGCGGGAATATAGAGATTGGTACCGACCTCACCAAGGCGAGTATTACGGCAGATTCCCGTCATGGAACTGTCGAGGTTCCATCCGCCACGGAAGGGAAGAACAAGATTGTTCTGACCAGTATCCATGGGAATATTAAGGTGCACAAAACCAAATAATATAGTATTTTTGGCCAGCATAACCGAAATTTCATGTCCTTAAAGAAAGCCACTCTCCTTATTGTCCTCATTCTGATCATCGATCAGGTCTCTAAGTTCTACATCAAACTAAATTTTGTTCTCGGCGAGGAAATAGAGGTCTTTGACTGGTTCCGTATACTTTTCGTGGAAAATGAGGGCATGGCCTGGGGCGCCAGAATACCGGGTGAGTATGGGAAACTGATTCTGACTTCTTTCCGGCTGCTGGCCAGTATCGGGATTGCTTATTGGTTGTGGGACGCTGTACGGAAAAAAAGTAGCCCCATACTTATTACAGCCATTTCTCTGATTTTTGCCGGCGCCTTCGGAAACATCATAGATTCCGTGTTTTATGGGGTATGGTTTTCCGACAGCTATGGACAACTTGCCGAATTCTTACCTGAGGAAGGTGGTTACGGTACGCTGATGCATGGAAAGGTGGTAGACATGCTATATTTTCCTTTGTGGACGGGTTATCTCCCGGAGTGGATTCCGGTGTGGGGAGGGGAATATTTTACTTTTTTTGAACCCGTCTTCAACATTGCCGACTCTGCCATCACCATTGGAGTACTCATTCTCCTGATTTTCAGCAAAAAGGCTTTTCCTCAGGAAACAACCGAAAAGAAGAAGAACGAGCCAGAAATGGCCTAGGCTACGTCGCGATCAAAAATTTTCTCGAATTTTTTTAATTCTATCGGTTTGATAAGGTAATCCGTAACCATATTGAAGGACCGCGCCCGTTCCAGGTCCCGGGGATCGATCGAAGAGCTCACCACGTACAGGGTGATCTTTTTGTTGAAGTTGTTCTTAATCTTTATGAACTCACTGAGAAATTCCCAACCATCCATCACCGGCATGTTCAGGTCCAGGAAAATGATGTCTGGAAGACTTTCCTCCGACATGTTACGCAGGATCGGTTTAAAATGATCCAGGGCCTCTTTCCCGTTCTTGAAGATGATCAGGTTACGCGAGAGTTTCTTGATTTCGATGATTTTCTTTACCAGGTTGACGTAGATCTTATCATCGTCAATGATGCAGGCAAGTTGAATGGGATGTTCCATGATTTACAAGCTAATTTTAAATGTGGTCCCCACGTTCACGGTACTGGTGACGGAAATTTTACCTCCCATGACTTCTACCTGGTTCTTGGTGATGAATAAACCTATCCCGTTGGCATCGGGGTGCCGGTGAAAAGTCTTGTACATCCCGAACATCTTATCGCCATGTTCATCCAGATCTATTCCCATCCCGTTGTCGCTTACTTCCAAACAGGCGGCACCGTTTTCAGAGTAAGTTTGGATAAAGATTACCGGCTTTCGCCCCTTCTGTCTGTATTTGATCGCGTTGGTGATCAAATTTAATAAAATACTCTCCAGATATTCTGAAATATAATTTATTTCGTTCAACTCCCCGAATTCTGCGATGATCTCCGCATTTTCCCGTTTTACCAATGAGGAAATGGAGGCAAGTACCACGTCCAGAGCATCGCTGAAGCGTACCGGCTTTTTTTCCTTTTTTAACGGGTTTTGGCGCGTGACCAGTTTGTTCAGGTCACTGATGGCCTCCTCGAGGTTCTCGGAAATGTTTTCCACATTGAGCAACAGATCCAGTTTATCTTCCTTGGTACGGGCTTCCTTGAGCAACTGGGATATTAAACTGAGGTTGCTGCTGTGACTTCTTAGTCTGTGGGAAACAATATGGGCGAAGTTAAAAAGCCGGGAATTCTGTGCAGCTATGATATCCAGGGAGTTCTGGAGGTTGAGCTCATTGGTTTTCTGTTCATCGATGTCCTGATAAATGCCCCTGATCCCGGTTACCTCCTGGTCATCGTTGTACACCGGTTTTCCGGTCATCCGGACCCAGAATTCACTGTTGTACATGGAGCGCATCCTGATTTCTGACTTGAAAGGGATCCCATAGCGGGCGCATTTGTGAAAAAGTAATTCAACCCGCTTCTGGTCCTCCGGAGCATAAAATCGGAGCTTGTCGTTTGGACCCGGTTCATAATCCAGGGGGCAGTTCAGGATTTTTTTGGTGACGTTGTCCCAATAGATGGCATTGGTCTGAACATCGAGGTACCAACCTCCTGTAGAGGTCATTTCAGCGGTTTCCCTATAGTAGAAAAAGTTTTCTTCAATCGTGTACTGATCCCTTTTTGCCTGATGGATGTTAACAAACAACAGCACTGCTGCATCCGTTCCTGAATTTTCTCGGCTTTTGAGATTCCGGCATTCGAACCACCTGTACTTGCCGTTTTCCATCTTGATCCGGAGTTCTGTGGTGAAAGGAATGTTTTTGGAAGCGAGGGATTCAAAGTTTTCCCTGAAATCATACCGGTAATCCTTATGAAGAATGTGATTGAGGAAAAATTCAAGTTTATTTTCTATTTCATCGGGCTGACCCACAAGGTGGGTGAAATGGGGGGACCAGGAGATCTCTCTGGTCAGTAGGTTGATCTTCCAGTAGGCTACATCAAAATCCTCGAGAATATTGTTTAGCTGGAGATCGCTGAGCATTAGGTAATTGTTAACACTTTAAAAGTAGCGCAAAAGCGCAACTATAACAAATTTTTAAAATCATATATTTTGGTCGGTGTCAGACAGAAGTCCAGGGGCACATCTTCCTTCCTCACTTCCGGAAGCATAGGTTCCGCCTCAAAAAAGGAAAGTCCCACCTTTTGCACCTCAGGCATACAAAGGCTGAGGAATCGATCATAAAAGCCCATTCCATAGCCAATCCTGTTCCCTTTCCTGTCAAATGCCAGCAGGGGAATAAAGACGACCTCGATCTGCTCTGGGGAGATCTCTACACCAGAAACAGGTTCTGGTATCCCCCATTGGTTAAGCCTTAGACTCGTGTCATCAGTTAACAAATAATTGGCCATTTTCCCGGTCGTAAAATCAGCTTTGGAAATCACCACGTTTTTGTCTTTCCCGAAAAGGATATGGAGCAAAGGCTCTGTGTCCACTTCCTTTTTTTCTTTGATACTCAGGAAGAGGTGATAAAATGAATGGTTCCAAATTGGGAGCTGTAGCGCCTGGTTGGCGATTTTCAGGCTTAGGTCCGCCATCTGGTCGTCACTTAAATCCTTTCGAAGTTTTCTATAGCGGTTGCGAATCTCCTTCTTTGTCATACGTTTCTTTGGAAACTGAAATGTGAAAAATGGCGTCTCCCTGATAGACAATGGGAGATTCATTGACATTGATAATGTAGCCTTCGTTGGGCGCCTTCACCTTATGTCTGAGTTTTCCATACGGGTCCGTAATGGTAGCAATATACTCCCCTTTTTCCACATGTTTACCGCACGGGATCTTCACATGGAGCAAGCCGCTGTATTTGGCTCGGATCCAGGTGCTGTTCTCGATCAGGATACTTTCTACCGAGGCTTCAGGAACGTCGAATCTCGGACGGAGCATTTTGAAATGGTCCAGAATTCTCATAGCTCCGTCCACGCCGTGTTTGGCTATGGATTTATTACTGCTTTTGGATTTACCTCCTTCGAACAGCAGCACAGGCTTCCCCTGTTTTGCGCAGGTTTCACGGTAGGATTTGGTAATGGTCCGGGAAACGATGGTGAACGGGGCATTAAAGATACCGGCATAATGTCTGGCCGTCTCCTCTCCCTTTTTGATCCGGATCTGCGGGGCATTAAATCTGCTCGCTCCCCCGGTGTGAAAGTCCATACAGAAATCAGCTACAGGTAGTATTTTGTTGACAAACTGATATGCAAACCTGCTGGCCAGGGAGCCGTTCTTAGCTCCAGGAAACACACGGTTGAGATCCCTTCCATCTGGAAATTCCCGACTCATATTGAGAAATCCGAAGACATTTAAGATCGGGATGCAGATGACGGTGCCCCGGGCAGGTTTGTTGATCTCTTTCACCACGAGCTGACGCACCACTTCCACTCCATTGATTTCATCTCCGTGAATTCCTGCGGTAATCAATACCACGGGTCCAGGCTTTTTGGAGCGTTCGATTATGATCGGCACATCTACCGAAGTCGTTGTGTACAACTTGGCCATATTGAAATTGATCGTTGCGTTCTTTCCCGGGGGGATCTTCTTGCCAAGAATTTCCAGAACGTTATTCTCATCAATAGCAGCCATATTCAGACGTTTCTTTCGATGTATCGGATGATGGTCTTTGCGATGTCCTTACCTGTTGCTTTTTCAATTCCTTCAAGCCCAGGTGAAGAATTCACCTCAAGAATCAGGGGACCCCTCGCGCTTTGCAGCATATCCACTCCTGCCACACCCAATCCCATTGCCTTTGCAGCTTTAATTGCGGCGTTTTCTTCTTCGTCAGAAAGCTGAATAACCGTGGCAGAGCCTCCCCTGTGCAGGTTGCTACGGAACTCCCCTTCTTTGCCCTGACGTTTCATTGCGCCTACCACGTGACCATCTACTACGAGAGCCCTGATATCGGCTCCCCCGGCCTCTTTGATGAATTCCTGTACAATTACCCTAGCCTGGAGCCCATTAAAGGCTTCGATAACGGATTCCGCGGCATTTCGAGTTTCTGCCAGTACGACCCCAAGTCCCTGTGTGCCTTCCAGAAGCTTGATGATCAGGGGTGCTCCGCCCACGTGGTCAATGACCTCCCCAACATCTTTGGAATAATTGGTAAAGACGGTTTTGGGAAGTCCGAGTTTGGCCCTGGACAATACCTGGAGGCTGCGAAGCTTATCTCTGCTACGAACCAGGGATTGAGATTCCGTAGTCGAGAATACCCCCATCATTTCAAATTGGCGGACCACAGCAGTTCCGTAAAAAGTTACAGAGGCCCCGATCCTGGGAATGACGGCATCCGCATCTTCAATATGCCTCCCCTTGTAGTAGATGCTGGGATGTTTCTTCTCAATGATCAGATCGCATTTTAGCGGATCAACTATTTCAACATCGTGATGGCGCTTCCGAGCCGCCTCGATCAGCCGTTGTGTGGAATAGAGGCCGCCGTTCCTGGAGAGGATCTTAATTTTCATGGATCTTATGCTTAAAAGAGAGGTCGAAAAACTCGGTGTCGACGACAAATTTTTTGGTCAGAAATTTACGCCCCAGAAGAACCGGAAATCTCATTTCCTGACGAGCTGTAAGTGAAAGGGAAATCTTATATCTTTTATTAAAGAGCACAATGTGTGTCTGGATCTGGTATCTTTTCTGTACCATTCCATTACTGCTTCGGACGAATACGATGTCGAAATCCGGAAAGCTATACTCGCGGCCGTTATAAAGCGGATGCTCTTCGTCCAGAAAGGTGCATTTGAGAAAACCGTCCCGCTCTATGATATTGTCACAATGTATGGAAGAGGTATAGGCCCCTGTGTCGATCTTTATGGCAATGTCGTTCAGATGCAAATCAGGAAAATCTGCTTTATCAAATCTGCCGATCATTCTTTTGTCCATATCCGCAAGGTACTAAAAGGAGTGCTTTTTAGTCTTAACTATTTCTGAAATTCCTTTCTGGCGGCGCGAATATAGGCGTTTTTATCTGATGATGTTCTAAAGGGAACAGGCTTCTTTTCCTGACTCAGAACAAGTGGATTTAAAGGTTTGGAGCGTTCAGGGAATTAGTCCGTATATTTTACCTTTGCATCGATGAACATTCCTCCTGTAGCATTGCAGATCCAGACGCTCCCGGAAAAGCCGGGGGTTTACCAGTATTTTGATCAGAATGGCAGGATCCTCTACGTTGGGAAAGCAAAGAACCTGAAGAAAAGGGTTTCCTCCTATTTTACCAGGAACAACGACAGTCACCGGATCCGGATTATGGTCAAAAAGATCCATGAGATCCGGCACATCGTGGTAGCCAGCGAGACGGATGCTCTTCTGCTTGAGAACAATTTGATCAAGAAATACCAGCCCCGGTTTAATATCATGCTCAAGGATGATAAGACCTATCCATGGATTTGCATCAAAAAAGAAAGATTTCCCCGGGTTTTTGTAACCCGCAACCTTGTACGGGATGGAAGTGAATATTTTGGGCCCTATACAAGTTTCCGCACCGTTAATACCTTATTTGAACTTATCAAGGGATTGTATCCCCTCAGAACCTGCAATTACGATCTTTCTGAGGAGAAAATCAGGACCGGCAAGTATAAGGTCTGTCTGGAATTCCATCTCGGGAATTGTCTGGGTCCCTGTGAAGACCATGAGAGCGAAGCGAATTACAACATGAAGATCGAGGCCATACGCCAGATCATAAGAGGGAATTTTAAAGAATCACTTCAGCAATTCCGGAAACAGATGAAGACCTATTCTGAAAAAATGGAATTCGAAGCGGCACAACTTATCAAGGAAAAAATCGACATCCTGGAGAACTATCAGGCCAAATCCACTGTGGTGAATCCAAAAATCAATAACGTTGATGTCTTTTCGATTATCAGTGATGAAGGCTACGGATACGTTAATTTTCTACAGCTTTCCCACGGGGCCATCATCAGGTCCCATACCATTGAAATGAAAAAGAAGCTTTCGGAGAGCGATAAAGAGCTGCTCGAACTGGGGATTACGGAAATTCGCCAGCGTTTCCATTCCTCCACCAGGGAAATCTATGTTCCCTTTAAGGTGAGTGTTGGGGAGGAAATAAAAGTCACTGTGCCAAAGATGGGGGATAAAAAGCAGATTCTTGACCTGTCGATTCGGAATGCAAAATATTTCCGCCAGGAGCGGTTCAAACAAATGAAGATTGTCGATCCTGACCGACATGTCAATAGGGTCCTGGCACAGATGAAAGAAGATTTAAGGCTTTCAGAGGAACCGAGGCATATAGAATGTTTTGACAATTCAAACATTCAGGGAACAAATCCGGTGGCCGCCTGTGTTGTTTTTCGGGACGCCAAACCGAGTAAAAAGGACTACCGCAAGTTCAACATCAAAACTGTGGAAGGTCCGAATGATTTTGCCTCCATGGAGGAGGTGGTCTTCAGGAGATATCGGAGGCTTCTGGAAGAAGGAGAATCCCTGCCCCAATTGGTTATCGTCGACGGGGGAAAAGGACAACTCTCCTCTGCGGTAAAAGCACTGGAGACGCTTGGATTGCGTGGAAAGATCGCTATTATCGGGATCGCCAAAAGGTTGGAAGAGATCTATTATCCTGGGGATTCCATACCGCTTTATCTGGACAAGAAATCAGAAACCCTGAAATTGATACAGCAGCTCCGGAACGAGGCGCATCGGTTCGGGATTACCTTTCACCGGAATAAACGAAGCAGCCTTGCGCTCAATACTGAATTAGAGACAATTCCGGGAATAGGAGAAAAGACCGTGGTGGAACTTTTAAAACATTACCGTTCTTTGAAAAGAGTCAAGGAAGCGAGTCAGGAAAATCTTTCGTCGGTCGTTGGAAAGTCCAAGGCTGCGATAATCTACAGGCATTACCATCACTCATGATGAAAAAACACCTCCTCATTCTGTTAATGCTCCTGGGTTGTCATTCCTATTCCCAGGAAAGGGACCCTGAGGTAGGCCTGGTTTTAAGTGGTGGTGGAGCAAAAGGATTGGCGCACATCGGAGTTCTCAAAGTCATCGAGGAGGCCGGGGTGAAACTGGATTATATAGGCGGAAGTAGTATGGGAGCTATAATCGGGGGTCTTTATGCGGCAGGCTATACCCCGGAACAACTCGACAGCCTGTTCCGAAAGACCAATTTCAACATTCTTATTCAGGACGAACTGCCACGGAGCGCAAAGACGTTCTACGAAAAGCGGGATTCCGAAAAATACGCCATCACGCTTCCCTTTGAAAATTTTGAGGTGTCTTTTCCCAAGGCCTTCTCCAAAGGTCAGAACGTGTATAACCTGATGTCTCAACTGACATTGCATCTCAAAGACAAAAGGGACTTCAGCAGTTTGCCGATTCCCTTCTTTGCCGTGGCTACGGACGTGGAGACTGGGGAAGAGGTAATCCTTGACAAAGGATACCTGCCTCAGGCGATCTCCGCCAGCGCAGCGATCCCCACCCTGTTCAGTCCGGTCATGGTGGATGGAAGACTGTTGACAGATGGGGGTGTCTCTAACAATTACCCGGTTGAAGAGCTCCTAAAGAGAGGCATGGATATCGTAATCGGAGTGGATGTCCAGGATACCCTGGCGGGTAGAGAGGAATTGCAGTCTGCCCTTGAGATCCTCACCCAGGTAAGCAACTTCAGGTCGATCCGCGATATGCGCAAAAAGATCGAAAAGACCGATATCTTTATCAACCCTGAAATCGAGGAATTCGGAGTAATGTCTTTTGACCAGGGCCAGGAAATCATCGCCGAAGGGGAAGAAGCAGCCCGGGAGAAACTGGCAGACCTCAGGGCCGTGGCGGATCTGCAGTCAGAACGAGCTTTCCCCAGGGAACCGATTCCCCCAGTGGATAGTCTGATGATTACAGACGTGCACATCGAAGGAAAGACCTCCTATCCTAGAGCTTATATCCTTGGGAAACTCAAGCTGCGATATCCTGCAAAGATCTCCTACGAAGATCTTAGGATTGGCATCAACAACCTTACTGCAACCCAAAACTTCAACAGGATCAACTATAAACTTATTCCGATCAACAATAACTTTGTCCTGGCATTACAACTGGAGGAAAATCCGGTGAAGAATTATCTGAGGTTCGGGGTTCATTTCGACAATATCTACAAAAGTGCGGCCCTGGTAAACCTGACAAGGAAGAGTCTTTTTTTTACCAATGATGTAGCTTCCCTGGACGTTATCTTAGGAGACAACTCCCGATATAACTTTAACTATTATCTGGATAAAGGATACTATGGGAGCTTTGGGCTCAGTACGCGGTACAATGCTTTCGATAAAGGGGTCTCCTTTGACTTTGCTCAGGAAAATGCGCGAATAGCTCAGAATGGAATCGGACAACTGGAACTCGAATACCGTGATTTCACTTCTCAGGCCTATCTCGAAACCTTGTTCTGGCAAACTTTTTCCCTGGGAGTGGGAGCGGAACACAAATACCTGAACATCACTTCTGCCACCCTGGGCTCCCCTTCTGAGGAGGCGCCTACAACGGGGGTCTTCGAGGACAGCCATTACTACAGTGCCTTTGGGTACCTTCGGCTGGACACCTACGACAACAAATATTTCCCGAACAAAGGTTGGTACTTTTCAGGGGATTTCCACTGGTACCTGCTGGCCTCCGATTTTCAAAAAGATTTCGAACCTTTCGGAATAGCCAAAGGGCATGTCTCTTACGTCTTTTCTCCCACCTCGGCCTTGACTGTAGAACTGGCGTCAGAAGCCGGATTCAGACTGGGAACTTCCGCTACCAATATCTTCGATTTTTTTCTGGGAGGCTACGGGAATCAGTTCATCAACAATTTTATACCCTTTTATGGACATGAGTTCATCGGGCTCTCCGGAGATAGCTTCATCAAAGGTCTCGTGGAGTTCGATTATGAATTCTACAGAAAGAATCACCTGGTCCTGAGCGCCAATTATGCCAATGTAGCCAATGGGTTGTATGAGACCGGAAACTGGTTTGCGCTTCCGGACTACTCGGGCTATGCAATCGGGTACAGCCTCGAAACTTTTCTCGGGCCAGTCGAGGCCAAATATTCTGTTTCTCCTGTTTTGAAGGAAAGTCTATGGCATATCGCAATCGGGTTTTGGTTTTAATGGTCCTTTAACGGGTAAAAACCTTAAAAATTCTGATATTTGTAGGCAATCACAGAGAGAATTCGAAAATCAACGAAAACGATTTCTTTCGAAAGCCTTTACAGATGCCTTTTTACCATTCTTTGGGGAAAATCCCGCACAAACGACACACCGTATTCAAGAAACCCGATGGCAGCCTGTATTATGAGCAGCTCTTCGGAACTATAGGTTTTGATGGCATGTACACCAATATGTACCACGAGCAGCGACCAACCCAGGTAAAGGAGATCAAGGGAAGCTATGACGCCCGGCCCGGTATCTCCAGGGACAAGAATATTCAGTCTTTCCGATTCCGCGGATTTGAAATAAAGCCCGAGGAGGAATTCCTGAAAAGCAGGAAAGTTGTGCTGACAAATGCTGATGTTGACATTGCTCTGGCTGCCCCCAAGAGTTCCACGAAGGACTATTTCTATAAAAACGCGGATTCTGACGAGTTGCTATTTATCCACAAAGGATCAGGAAAACTCAGGACACACCTTGGAAACCTGGATTTCAAATATGGAGATTATCTGCTAATCCCGAGAGGGACCATCTATAAGATCGAATTCAAGGATCAGGATAACCGGCTTTTCATCGTAGAATCCCGGCGGCCTATTTACACCCCAAAAAGATATCGAAATCATTTTGGCCAACTGCTTGAACATGCCCCTTTCTGCGAAAGAGATATCAGGCGTCCCTATGAACTCGAAACCAATGACCAGAAAGGAGAATTCCTGATGAAGATCAAGAAGCAGGGTAAAATTTTCGACATGATATATGCTTCCCATCCCTTTGATGTGGTAGGCTATGATGGCTACAACTACCCCTATGCCTTTTCCATTCATGATTTTGAACCCATTACTGGAAGAATTCATCAACCTCCCCCGGTTCATCAGACCTTTGAAACGGATGCTTTTGTGGTATGTTCGTTTTGTCCGAGACTCTATGACTACCATCCTCAAAGCATTCCCGCACCTTACAGTCACAGCAATATAGACAGCGATGAAGTACTGTATTATGTAGATGGGGATTTCATGAGCAGGAATGATATCGACGCGGGGCACATCTCCCTTCATCCCGCAGGCATTCCTCACGGGCCGCATCCAGGAGCAGTGGAGCGGAGCATAGGCCAAACCAAGACAGACGAACTCGCCGTTATGGTTGATACTTTCAGGCCTTTGATGGTAACGGAAGACGCCATGAAGATAGCAGACGAATCCTATCACAGATCCTGGATAGAAACAGGGGAATAATAAATTCAAAATCAAAAACCAGAATATTAATTTATGGCGACAGTGAACACACCCGATATCAAAAAAACGGTACCTAATGCAGAAGACTTTCTTCCGCTTCTGGGAACGGATTACGTAGAACTATACGTCGGAAACGCAAAACAGGCGGCCTATTACTACCAGCAGGCATGGGGATTCCAGCCGGTAGCCTATTCCGGACTGGAAACAGGCACCAGGGACCGGGTCTCTTATGTACTTCAGCAAGGAAAAATTAGGTTGGTACTTACCTCTCCGATAGAACCAGGCGGAGAAATCAACGAGCATATTAACAAACACGGAGATGGGGTAAAAGTGGTCGCGCTGTGGGTGGATGATGCCCGGAAAAGCTATGAAGAAACCACCCGAAGAGGAGCTGAGTCCTATTTCGAGCCGAGGGTGATCGAGGACGAGCATGGGAAGGTGGTGCTGTCGGGAATCCATACCTATGGTGAAACCGTCCATATCTTTGTTGAACGGAATAACTATACCGGACCTTTTTTGCCGGGGTTCAAGTCATACAAACCCCGTTTCAGCACCCCTGAAGTGGGGCTTAAGTATATCGACCATATGGTGGGAAATGTGGGATGGAATGAGATGAACAAGTGGTGTGAGTTCTATGCAAAGGTCATGGGTTTTGCGCAGTTGGTTTCTTTCGATGACAAGGATATATCTACGGAATACACCGCCCTGATGAGCAAGGTGATGAGCAATGGGAATGGGCGTATCAAATTTCCGATCAATGAACCCGCTGAAGGGAAGAAAAAATCTCAGATCGAGGAATACATTGATTTTTATCATGGTGCAGGTGTTCAACATATCGCTGTTGCCACGGATAATATCATTGAAACCGTTACACAATTGCGCGACAGAGGTGTTGAATTCCTGTATGTTCCCGAAACCTATTACGAAGATGTTCTTGACAGGGTTGGAGAGATCGATGAGGACCTGGAGCCCCTTAAGAATCTGGGAGTCCTGATCGATAGAGATGACGAAGGCTATCTGCTTCAGATTTTTACCAAGCCTGTTCTGGACCGGCCGACCATGTTTTTCGAGATCATTCAGAGAAAAGGAGCTCAATCCTTTGGTAAGGGAAATTTTAAAGCCCTGTTTGAAGCGATCGAACGGGAGCAAAATTTGAGAGGGACGCTGTAACTTTGGTTAAATCGGACAGATTTTTAAAATATCAGACTACTGAAATAGGATAAAAACAGGATACTTTGTTAAATCGCGATTTTCCTTTTGCGGATCCCTTCTTTAAGAGTACTTTTGCCCCGCAATTTTGGAGTGGTTACCAAAGTTGGAAAAAAGGATTTTTTTCATAATTTAAGTTTTAGTTGGTTAACAGGATAAATACCCTACCGATTCTAGTTGGTAGGGTTTTGTCGTTTTGATACCTTTGGAATGGATATTGTAATTCGTAGTGAAAACCGCTTTCCGCATGAAAAAAATTCTTACGATTATTACAATTCTAATTTCGATTCAACTGGCAGCTCAGGATCATCAGGCATACCAGGGGGGGGAATGGTTTCGGTTTCGGATTCATTACGGCATGTTCAACGCGAGTTATGCAACCCTCGAGGTTCGCGATGAATCCTTTCAAGGAAGGCCGGTTCATCATGTCATCGGCAAAGGAAAATCCACCGGACTTCTGCATCTTTTCTTCAAGGTGGATGATACCTATGAAACTTATATCGATAAGGCTTCCGGAGCGCCCTTGAGGTTTATTCGCAAAATAGACGAGGGGGGGCATACCAAAGATATCCAAATCGATTTCGACCACAGAGATAATACCGCTCTGGTGTTTAACAGAAAGCATGGGACCAAAAAAAGCTTTGAGGTGCAGGAAAATGTTCAGGACATGCTATCCGCCTTTTATTATTTGAGAAACCATCTGGATGTCCAGGGGCTGGAACCGGGGAGCATGTTCAGCCTAAACATGTTCTTTGACAATGAAAATCATGATTTTAAGCTGAAATTTCTTGGAAGGGAGATTATCAATACGGAACTTGGTAAAATGGCTGCCTTAAAGTTCAAGCCCTATGTGATGGCAGGACGCGTTTTCCGGGAGGAGGAGAGCCTCACCATTTGGGTAAGCGATGATAAAAACCGGATGCCCCTTAAGATCAGGGCAGAATTAGCAGTGGGGTCTCTGGAGGCGGATCTGGATGCGTTTAAAGGACTTAAACACCCGCTGAGTACCATAGTTGATTAAAAAATGTGTAAGAAAACTATTACTTTAACAAGCCAAAGAGGAATGTTTTTTTAGTTTTGACTTTCTTAAGGATAAGTGAAAATAAAAACGAAAGGATTTCGTTTCGTTAATATGGTGTTAAACTTGGTCTTGTTCCCTATGGAGAAGGAAGTACGCAGGGGGGTGGATCTTAAAATGAACTACAAGTGAGAAAAACAACATACCTGTTCGTGTTGATGATGGCCTTCCTGGCCTGTAATGACGAAAAGAAGGAGTCGGAACTGGCTGAGAACACAAGGCCTGAAAAAGCTGCCGCTTTGGTTAAGGAGTACGGGTTTTTGCTGAATGATTACGAAGTCGTGAGAGACACAGTGCGCAGCGGTGACAGCTTCGGCATCATCCTTGACAACAATGGTCTTTCTCCCGAAAAGGTGTTCCAGGTGGTTGAGAAGGTGAGAGACACCTTTAATCCCAGAAGAATGGTCATTGGAGATCCCTACGTCATCCTTAAAAAGAAGGACACTGCAGGCACCCCTGTCGCCTTCGTATATGAGAAGGACCTGATTAATTACACGGTAATAGACCTCAGGGACAGCATTTCTGCCTATACGGCAAAAAAGCCTGTTACCATAAGTACCAAAACGATATCCGGAGTGATCGAATCCAGTCTTTCTGAGGCAATCGAAGCTGCTGGATTGAATTATCTTATTGCTCATGAGATGATCAATATTTATCAGTGGAGCATTGATTTTTTCAGGCTCCAGGAAGGTGATCGATTCAAACTTGTCTTCAAGGAACGGTATATTAACGACAGCATTTATGCCGGCATTGAGAAGATTGAGGCTGCTGTGTTCTATCATGAGGAAAAGCCCTATTATGCCTTCAATTTTTCATTGGACTCTACCTCCGGAAAGGGAGATTATTACGACGAAAAGGCTCGACCACTGCAAAGTTTTTTCCTTAAAGCCCCCTTGAATTTCACCAGAATCTCCTCCAGGTTCAGCCCCAGACGGTTTCATCCGGTTCAAAAGCGCTGGAAGGCTCATAAAGGAACAGATTATGCCGCCCCTCATGGCACACCGATCTGGAGTACCGCAAATGGGGTGGTCATTGCCTCCTCCTATACTTCAGGTAACGGCAATTACGTCAAGATCAGGCATAATGATAAGTATACCACACAATATCTTCATATGTCAAAGAGAGCAGTTCGGAAGGGCGAGAGGGTAAAGCAGGGGGAGATCATCGGCTATGTGGGAAGTACCGGCCTTGCAACCGGACCTCATGTGTGCTACCGGTTCTGGGTGCATGGCAGACAAGTGGATCCATTCAGGCAGAACCTTCCTGCAGCTGAGCCAATTGATGAGCAGTACATCCCTGATTACTATGCGGCTATCGAGCCTTTAAAAGCCCGTCTGAAACAGATCAAATTCGAATCGATATAAAAAAGTATGCCCTTTATGGATCCCCGCCAGACCAGAAGCTGGAACAATCTCAAGAAACATTATGAAACGGTCAAAGATCTGGACCTGAAGGCTGAATTCGCCAGGAATCCGGGGCGTGCTGAAGCATTCACCATGGTTTTTGAAGACCTCTTGGTTGATTACAGCAAAAATCTCATCACCTCCGAGACGGAGCAGTATCTGAATGAGTTCGCTCAGGAAATGGACCTGGAAAAGGCCATTGCTTCCTACTTCAAGGGTGATAAGATCAACAGAACAGAAGATAGGGCAGTCCTGCATACGGCACTAAGAGGTTCGGAAAGCGCCGAGGTATTGGTGGAAGGTACAAACGTAATCCCGGAGATCAGAGGGGTGCGCGAAAAAATGGGGAATTTCAGCAAATCTGTCATAGAAGGTTCCCGGAAAGGATATACGGGCAGAGCGTTTACGGACGTGGTCAATATCGGGATCGGCGGGTCCGATCTTGGTCCTGTGATGGTAACTGAAGCCTTGAAATATTATTCCAATCATTTAAGGGTGCATTTCGTGTCCAATGTCGATGGGGATCATGTGCAGGAAATTATTCAGGATCTGAATCCTGAAACAACTCTTTTCGTAGTGGTTTCCAAGTCTTTTACTACACAAGAAACCCTGACCAATTCCGAGACGATCCGGAGCTGGTTCCTGCGCAAAGCCCCCGAGGATGCGGTTTCTAAACATTTTGTTGCCGTTTCCAGCAATGTTCCTGCAGTGATTGATTTCGGAATACACGAAGACAATATTTTTCCAATGTGGGATTGGGTGGGAGGCCGTTTCTCTTTATGGAGTGCGGTGGGCCTTTCGATCTGCCTGGCCATTGGCCCGGAAAACTTCGAAAACCTGCTCAAGGGTGCCAGGAAGATGGATGAGCACTTTCAGAAAACCGCATTGTCCGAAAACATTCCGGTCCGTATGGCACTGCTGACTTTCTGGTATAATAATCTCGTAGGTTGCGAAACCCAAGCCATTATCCCTTATACCCAATATCTTCATCGTTTCCCGGCCTATCTGCAGCAAGCCATCATGGAAAGCAATGGGAAAGGAGTCGATCGAAATGGGCAGAGCGTGAAATACCAGACAGGGAACATCGTATGGGGGGAACCAGGTACGAATTCCCAGCACGCATTTTTCCAATTGATCCACCAGGGTACCAAGCTAATACCGGCAGATTTTATCGGATTCAGGAAATCCCTGTACGGGACACCGGGCCACCACGACAAGTTGATGGCCAATTTTTTTGCCCAGACTGAAGCCCTGATGAAAGGAAAATCAGCTGAAGAGGTACAGTCCGAAATGCGGGAAAAAGGTTATGGGATCGAGGAAATCAAGCGCTTGCTTCCCTTCCGCGTTTTCGATGGAAACCGGCCTACGACCACCCTCCTTTTTGACCGGCTCACACCTGAGGCGCTCGGAAAGCTGATCGCCTTATACGAACACCAGATCTTCGTCCAGGGAATCCTTTGGAATGTATACAGTTATGATCAATGGGGAGTAGAACTCGGGAAACAATTGGCTGACAAAATCCTGTCTGACCTGAACGAGAAAAAGGTGGACGGTCACGATTCCTCAACCAGCAATTTGTTAAAATTTTACAAGGGATAAAGCTCCTGTTAAACCCCACTTCTCTTCTGCGATAGCATGACTTTGATTTACAGTCAGTTGCGTATCGAAACCCGGTTACGAAAACGTTTGCATTTTTCCGAAAAAATCTTAACCTTTAGTTAAAGGATATTTTTCAGGAAAATCGTTCTTTTGCATCACAATTTTAAAACTCAACCTAAAAATTACACAATGAGGAGATTATTAGCATTAGCTTTGTTCTTTACCACATCGACTATTTTTGCTCAGGGTGTCATTACCGGAACGGTGATCGATGCCGAAATGGATGCTCCCTTACCCGCAGCAAACGTTGTTATAGTGGGTACTTCTACCGGAACCATGACGGATTTCGGAGGTAAGTTCAGTCTCGAGACTGATAACGCCTCAGGAGAAATCGAGATCAGCTTTCTGGGTTTTGAGTCTAAAAGAGTCCCATTTCAAGTAGCAGATGGAGAGACCGTGGATCTCGGTCGAATCCTGTTGCAACCGGATCCGGATGCTCTGGAAGAAGTCATCATAACTACCTATTCCATAGCCATCGACAGGAAAACCCCTGTTGCTGTTTCTACCATTAGATCAGAAGCTATTGAAACCCGGCTTGGAAACCTTGAATTCCCGGAGTTACTGGAGTCTACCCCTAGTGTTTACGTTACCAAAGGTGGTGGTGGTTTTGGAGATTCCGAGATCAGGTTACGTGGTTTTGAATCAGAGAACATTGCTGTACTAATAAACGGTATTCCTGTAAATGATATGGAGAATGGAAGGGTCTACTGGAGTAACTGGGCCGGACTTTCCGACGTAACCAGGTTCATGCAGGTCCAAAGGGGTCTTGGAGCCTCTAAGGTGGCAGTGCCGTCAATCGGGGGAACCATTAACATTGTGACCCGGACGACGGATCAGAAAGAAGGCGGGAACGTTTTCTATTCCCTTGGAAATGACGGATATGAAAAGATTGCAGCTACTGTTTCCACAGGGAAAATGGATAATGGCTGGGCCTTTACTGTATCCGGTGCCAGGACAACCGGAGACGGCTACATCGACGGCACCGAATTCGAAGGATTCTCCTATTTCGTAAATATCGCAAAGGATTTCAACGAGGATCACCAGCTTTCTTTCACAGCCTTTGGCGCGAAACAGGAGCATGGGCAGCGTCAGAACGCACTGCCTATAGCGTTCTACAGGCAGAGCGAGAGAGGTACACGTTTGAATGCCGATTGGGGATATAGAAATGGAGAAGTCATGCATATCGAGAACAACTTCTACCATAAACCACAGATGTCGCTGAACCACTACTGGGATATTTCAGCGGACACTCAGCTTTCTACCGCTGTTTACGCCTCGTTTGGTACTGGAGGTGGCGGAGGTTATGGAGGCGTGAACAAATTCGCTCTTGGCACGCCCAGCGAACCCTCCCCTTACCGATTCGGCTTTCTGCAGCCGGTGAATGTTGATCTAATCGTTGAAGAGAACATGGAAAGTGGGGCTTTAGGTTCAGAAACATATCTCCGGGCTTCCCGAAACAACCACAAATGGTATGGTCTTCTATCCACCCTCACTTCGGAAGTTTTCGAAGACATTCAGTTCACAGGGGGTGTCGATTTCAGGTATTATCAGGGGGAGCACTTCACGGAGGTGACGGATCTCCTCGGAGGTCAATACGTTTTCGATGACGCTGATGTCAACAATCCAGTTCATGCCGCCGGAGTTGGAGACATCATTGATTATCATGACATAGGTACCGTGCTCTGGGAAGGTTTGTTCGCCCAGGCGGAATATGCGGAAGGAGCAGTATCGGCTTTCGTAACCGTGGCTGGTTCCAACACCTCTTACAAGCGTGAGGATTTCTTCAACTACCTGGACTCTGATCCGGCAAGAGAAACGGATTTCCAGCATTTCATCGGATACAGCGCGAAGGGAGGTGCCAATTATAATCTTGATGATCATAACAATGTCTTCGCGAACATCGGTTATTTTGAAAAAGCGCCTTTCTCAAATGCCGTATTTCTGAATTTCCAAAACGTGATCAATGAGGGCGCTGAGAACCAGAAGATATTTAGTGCGGAACTCGGTTATGGCTACCGAAGCACCAACTTTAAGGCAGATGTGAACCTCTACCGGACTGAATGGAATGACAAAACACTAGTTCAGCGTTTCCAGAATCCGGATGGAACTACCGGATCAGCTAATATCCTAGGACTGAATGCGCTTCACCAGGGGATAGAACTGGAATTTAACTACCGTCCGTTCGAAGGAATGACGCTAAATGGAATGGCTTCCTTCGGAGATTGGACCTGGGTGGACGACATCAGGAACGTTGATATCTATGACGAGGAACAGAACTATGTCACCACCATAGATCTCTATGTCGCGGATCTTAAGGTTGGAGGATCTGCACAGACCACCTTCGCTGCAGGGGCGGAATACGAGGTTTGGCAAGGAACAAAGCTCCGTCTGAACTGGAATTATTTTGACAATCTTTATGCTGAATTCGATCCTGAAACCAGAAATACCAGAGAGCTTGGACAGTCCTGGGAACTTCCTGAATATGGACTTCTCGATTTTGGACTCACCCACAAATTCGATGTTGGGGATCTGGAGGCGATGCTGATCGGAAATGTCAATAATGTGCTGGACACAGAATATATTGCCATTGCAAGAGGCGGTGTGAATGACGGGGTTTTCTATGGATTTGGAAGGACCTTTAATGTCGGAGCAAAAATTAATTTCTAAAAAAATGAAAATGAAAAATTCAGTTTACTTTTTGATGATGCTATTAGGGCTCGCTCTTACGGGGTGTGAACCTATGGAAGACATACACAGTGAGGTAGATGCTTCTCTGGAGAACGCAGATATCGTTGGGGTAAGTGAATACACACTTACAGATGATGATTATGATGCCCTCGACCTTGATTTTGGGAATTTCAGTTCCATCGATGATGCCAAAGCACTGATTCCTCAGTTGCTAACCGACAAATTCCCGGTTTGGGGGGAAGGATCTCTGGCTTTGGTTACATTTGATTTGTACGCTCCTGTCTCTGTTGAGGAATATACGGTATCGGATGCCGATTACGAAGCCATCGGACTCGATGTAAATTACTTCACCAACACCTCTCAGATAGAGGACCTGTTGGCGTATAAATTTCCCCAGGCCTCTGAAGGAGATTTTGTGGAACTGACCTACAGAACTGTTGCGGAGGAGATAGCCTATGATCTTAATGACGATGATTTTGAGCTAATTGGGGATGAATTGGCTGATACCTACCCGGATCCGGCAGAAAGTGCAGGACAATACAATAACTTCGACAGGAGAGAGGGCAGAGATGCATACTGGAGTAACGAAATGATCCTGGATGCTCTCAATGTTGTTTTGAGTGATGAGTTTGAAGGGGTAGAAGGTCAGACTTACAAGGTTACTTACGACATTTATGATGGAAGTGCCGGTACCGAGACGATGAACCTTCGGTTCGACGGAAACCAGTATGTCCGATTCGGAGCCGAAAAATACGAACTTACCCGTGATGACTTTGATCTGATCGGAGTAGAATTTGAGGAAGAATATCCTGGGCCTGCGGGGAATGCCGCCCAGTTCAATAGCTTTGATACCAGGGAAACCAGTGATAATTACTGGAGTGAGGCCATGATTCTTGAAGCGATCAATTTTGTACTGATGGAAAGGTTTCCAGATGCAGAGGAGGGAGCCGAATTTGATGTGTCTTATGATGTCTATAGTGGATCTGTGAGCACGGTCACCGATGCCGTGATGCTTGAGGATGGAAGCTATGTCATCAGCGGTGAAAGTGAGGTTTCCACGATTATGGAAACCGATGTGTTCGCTTTTGCTAACGGGGACTGGGGAAGACCTTTCACCTTTGAACCCGAAGACTACACTGAAATGGGTCAGCGTTTTCCCAATTTCGATGACGAGGAGGTAGCAGCTGCAAAGATCGAGACCTTCCTGGAACTGCATTTTCCTTACGCGGAAGAAGGGGATTTTATTCCTGTAATGTATGATTTCTACAATGGGGATGGGACAGAGAAGAAATATGCAAACTTTGTCTTTGAAGGAGGCGAGTTCCATTATATCCCTAGTGTGATTGCTCAGAGTCTGCAATTCGGGCATGACGGCACAACCTGGGTTCCAGATAACACCATCACCTACACGCTGACTCCGGAGGATTACGCGTATATCGGAGAACAACTGACCGAGAAGTATCCAGATCCTGCCTGGAGTGTCGGGAATTATAACAACTTCGACAGGAGACCCGGAAATCGAAACCAGTGGACGGATGAAATGTTGCTTGAGGCGATGAACATCCTGCTCAATGGAAAGGTAGCTCCTAATGCCGAAGAGGGACAGAAGTATCTGCTGACTTTTGCAATATATAACGGAAATAATACCACAGAACAGATGTTGCTCATCAAAACAGATGGGGTGTGGATTCCGGCTTAGACCAGTAGAACCTACACAGTAACGCAAAAATCTCTTATCTTGTTGGTAAGAGGTTTTTGCTTTTAATAATCCTGTCAAAGACAGGCGAACTAAATAGAAATGAGATGAAGAAGGTATGGTTAATTTTTGCAGGTGTTATGGTCATGGGATGTAGCAAGGATGATGGAGGAAGCGTTGCTCCACCGGAACCCCCTGCTGTTGACGAGCCGGTGGCGATGGATGATGAAGTGGAAACGTCTGAGAATTCCGAGTTGGTCATGACTGACTTGCTCGAAAACGACACTGTTTTCGATTATGCCAGGATTACGGCATTTGATTCCGAGACTGAAGAAGGAGGCAGCGTTGTAGACAACAGGGATGGCAGCTTGACCTATACGCCGCCACAGGATTTCACTGGGGAAGATTCCTTTGAATACACCATCTGTGATAACGCGGACACCCCAAATTGTTCCTCCGCCACGGTAACCATAACGGTAACGGCATCCGATCCCGTAGCACATGACGACAGCTACGAGACCCAGGAGGATACCGGCATTACCCTTTCGAACTTTCTCGAGAATGACGAATTATTGGACAACGCAACCGTAACCTCTGTGGATGTGGAAGGAACTTTCGGAGAGGTGGTTCTTAATAACGATGGGACCATCTCCTATGAACCTGCAATCGGTTTTGCAGGTCAGGATACCTTCACATATACCATTTGCGATGATGATTCGGAACCCACCTGTTCCTCAGCGGTGATCTCGATAACCGTAACTGATACAGGTTCTCCTGAGGCAAAGGACGACCTGGTAGTCTTGGAAGCCGGATCAGGGGAGTCGATCATTACTGATCTTCTTGAAAATGATCTTGTAGAGGACGATGCGACCATTACTTCTGTATCCGGAGCCTCCCATGGAACGGTGACCCTGGGCGAGGGTGGAAATGTAATTTACACCCCGGCAATCGGTTTTACAGGTGAAGATTCCTTTGTGTACACGCTCTGTGATGACGATGCACCTGATCCGACATGTTCGGAAGCCACTGTTGAGGTAAGCGTGGTTGAGACCGTCGCGTTCGACATTCCTGCAGAACTTCAGACCTACTACGGGAACATGACCTTTTCCACCTCTTCTGCGGCAAATTTGGAGGTTATCTCTGATTTGACCGTCGACAAACACACCACCATTCTCTCTTACGGACAGCGTCACGACTATCTATACGAGGCAGATGAAGATCCCAGTGAACCGGATAATGTAATCCTGATGTACACCGGGGAGAGTAGGTTTTGGAAGGAGTACCAATCTCCGAACAACCCATACGAGCCCCAGACCTTCAATACAGAACACATTTATCCACAGTCAAAGTTGACTTCGGACGATGCGGTCACTGATCTGCACCATCTGCGGGTGGCCGATGCTGACATTAATTCCACCAGGCTGAACCATCCCTTCACCGAAGGTTCAGGGGAGGCCCATTTAGTCGGTGGGGACTCCTGGTATCCGGGGGACGAATGGAAAGGAGATGTAGCACGGATGGTGATGTATCTTCATATCAGATATGGAGAAACCTTCTCCAAAGTAGGCAATTTGGAGCTTTTCCTCGAATGGAACGCCGAGGATCCTGTTTCTGCCTTTGAAATTCAAAGAAATGAGGTTATATCAGCTGTCCAGGGTAACCGCAATCCTTTTATAGACAATCCGTATCTGGCTACCTTGATCTGGGGAGGAGTTTCTGCAGAAAATCGTTGGTAGAACCTGCTTTTAGGACGAGAAAACGGTCTTCCCTGAAGACCGTTTTTTTATGGGAAAACTTTTATCTTTACCCTAAAACCAACCATTATGTATTCTACCGTATATTTTGTTCATTCCTGGTGGGCCTATCTTGTACTACTGGTGCTGACCATTGCCACAATAAATGCCCTGGTGGGATTCTTCAGTAAAAAAGACTATGGGGCCAATGATTTCAGGATTGCCCTGTTCTCCCTTATCGTCACCCATCTCCAGGTCCTTATAGGAATTGTTCTTTATTTCGTCGCGCCTTACTTTGATGTACTCAGGGAGAACGGAATGGGAGCTGTTATGAAGGATGCTACCCTACGGCTTTACCTTGTAGAACATCCCCTTATAATGCTTATTTCCGTAATTCTTATTACCATAGGGTATTCGAAACATAAAAAGAAGCTGACTTCCAAGCCCAAGTTCAAAATGCTGGCTTTGTTCTATACCCCGGCACTCATTCTGGTGCTCTCGCGGATTCCATGGAGCGCCTGGTTCTGAGGAATGGTTCAAGGGACGGAGAGTCGCCTTTATTCCTTGTAGGCTTCCTGGTAGGGGGACCAGATTTCGTAAAGTGGTTCTCCCTTGGAACTTTTTCCGGAATGGTGCCATTGACCCTCCTTTAACTCATATTGGAATGGTAGACGGGCTCCAACTCGGGTACTATCGCGAGAGAAAAATTCCAGGTTCTCCACGTAAGAACCGTCCTCTGAGGTGTAGGTACCTCCACCTGAGCCAAAAAATTCCTTTGTTTCTGAATTAAAGGCCACCCATTGGAATCGTCCTCCTCCGAGGATTTTTATAGTTCGCCTCGCCCCAGGCGTACTCCGGCTGATCTCTCCATTTCTTTTTCGGCCTGTGATCACCCAATTTCCCTCGAGATCATCACTTTCGTCTGAGATCCTTTCCCATGTGTAGCTCGTTCCATCTTCGGCATATAAAGTCATTTCGTCACCTTCAAACTCAACTTCATATTCGAGAGGAAGTCCCACCAAACTGGTGTCCCGCGTATTGAAGTCATAGGTCTCCCGGTATACTTCGTCTAACTCGAATTCTCCACCTTCTGCCCCCTTAAAGCCGCTGGAGAGCGTATCCCAGCTGGCGGAAGCAAAATAACCATCCTGGTAGATTCTGATCGTTTTTTCATCTATCGGTTGCTCATCTATGGCGAGCAACCTCCAGGAGCCTTCCAGATCCTGCCCTGATACCAGATTACCAGAGAGGATAGACAACAACACAAGGAATTTAGTTTTCATTTTTCGAAAGGATTTGTTTCCTAAAAGTAGCTAATTTTCCCGAAGCTAATCCTATGGCTCAGGTAGGGAAAACACCCATGGAAAACCTACTCCTCCTCTCCGTAGGTGTCGTATTCCGGATAGAGGAAATTGTTATAGGGAAATCGGGTGATATGGATTTCCCGGACCGCGTTATACACTTTCTTCCGGAATTCCTCCATATTCTCCTTGTTCAATGCTGAAATGAACAGCACATCATCCCCCATCCGGTTCATCCATGTTTTTCGCCATTCCTCAAGCGTATAGTGAGGTGTGCCGCGTTCGGTAACCAGGTCATCCTCGTCCAGATGTTCCGCTTTATAGGCATCTATTTTGTTGAATACCATCAGAGTTGGTTTATCTGCACTCTTTATCTCAGAAAGAATCTGATTCACTGACGAAATATGATCTTCGAAATTGGGATGGGAAATATCGACGACATGGAGCAGAAGATCAGCTTCCCTGACCTCATCCAGGGTAGATTTAAAGGATTCTATCAGCTGTGTTGGCAGCTTCCTGATAAAGCCCACGGTATCGGTCAGCAGGAAAGGCAAGTTCCGGATTACTACTTTTCTGACGGTGGTATCAAGGGTAGCGAAAAGCTTGTTCTCTGCGAATACTTCGCTCTTGCTGATCACATTCATCAGGGTTGATTTTCCAACGTTGGTGTAACCGACAAGAGCCACCCTGACGAGCTGACCTCGATTCCCCCGCTGAACCTCCATCTGTTTGTCGATAGTTTCCAGTTTTTTCTTCAGAGAGGCGATTTTATCCCGGACGATCCTTCGGTCGGTCTCGATTTCCGTTTCCCCTGGACCGCGCATGCCAATCCCTCCTCTTTGCCTTTCTAGGTGGGTCCACATTCCGGCAAGCCGTGGCAACAGGTATTGATACTGAGCCAGTTCCACCTGGGTCCGCGCATAACTGGTCGTGGCACGCTGAGCGAAAATATCGAGGATAAGATTGGTGCGGTCCAATACTTTGCAATTCAGGACTCGTTCGATATTTTTTTGCTGAGCAGGCGAAAGTTCGTCATCAAAAATGGTTGTTCCTACCTCGTGTTCCTTAACAAAGGCTCTCACCTGCTCAATTTTTCCTGAGCCGATGAAGGTTTTAGGATCAGGACGATCCATTTTCTGGGTGAATCTTCGAATGACCTCTCCTCCTGCGGTGTAAGTCAGGAATTCGAGCTCATCAAGATATTCCTCTAGTTTTTCCTCGTTCTGTTCCCGGGTAACAATTCCCACCAGCACGACCTTCTCATATTCCAGAACATTTTTTTCAAGCATAGCCGATTATTAGAATCACCACAAAGTTACGCAATCCATCATTTTGAACGGGTACCAGGAGAGCGGGGAAATTGCTCCGGGCTCTGTCAAAAGGCATAAGTAAGGCCAGCCCCGAAAACCTCCCGGATCTGGAACGCCCCGACAATATTGTCATCATAAATCGCCTGAAAGATCAGATTGGCACTCAGAAAATCATTCACCGCCATGTTAAGGTCGGCCAGATAGTCTATATCTACATTTCCTGGCTCTGTTAGATAATCTGAATAAAGGCTAAGGGAGTTCTCCAGGGTTACATTCTGGAAAAGATTCAGCCGGGCGAACCCAGAAAAAGAAGCCCCAAATTCAAAACGTGAAGATTCACCCTTTTCCACTCCGTAATAGCTGCCATTCACATATTCAGATCCTGATGTGAAACTCCTGTCGACGAAGATCAGGCGTGCCGTGGCGGGTGCCATGTTAAACCAAAGATCATCGTTTTTTTTCCACATGAAGCCCGGGCCGCTCTGCAGATAGGCAGGAGAGAAAAAATCCGTGGTCTTTGATCGAATTTCCCTACCGGTGTCGGGATCGGTGCTGTATTCAAAGCCGGGTCCCAGCTGGGTCCTGAAATTTCCGAAAAAGGAGTAGTACCAGTTTGTGGATTGTAATTGCTTTCCCGCGATGGAATTGAGCTCCAGACGATCGCTGGTTTTTCTTGTAAACTCGTCATTCTTAAGTTTAGTAAGACCGTAAGTGGCCAGAAACTTGTTGTCCCAGGTAAAACTACCGCGCTTGTAATTCAGGCTGTAGTCGAGGTTGAGATTTCCCGCCAGACTAGAGGTACCTCCGCCAGTCCATTCATCATTAAAGGCACTTTGGCTAAACAACAATCTGATGCTCCCCTGGCTCCTCCATCCTTCAGGAGGGACACTGTCCTGTTCTTCCTGAGCTATCAAAACAGGATTCCACAAAACCAGAATAAGTAGTAATATCTGTTTCATTTTCTATTTTTTATATAAGGGCACCGAAGAGCAGGCCTCGCCGAACATGATGCTTTTTGCCACTGGCTGCAATCGAGCCAGGAGATCTATATATGCGTTTGGTGGAACCGGTTTCCGAGAACACCCCTTGATAATGACAGGAAGACCCTCGAAAGGCGAAACATCGAAGGCGGCTAGAGCTTCGGAAAAAAGAATGGTCTCCAGGAGTTCCAGATCCCCTACAACCACTCTCCGGGCAACAGGAGCCAAATAGGAGGTGAGGAGCAGGAAGGCCCATGCCGGTATAATGGCGTCCGTAGCGCAGAACATCGCGACATAACTGCCCCGGTACTGATCCCAATCGTGGGACTTGGCCTTCATCCGGAATTCCTTTTCTCTAAGGACAAGTCCTTCCACCAGCCAGTCGGAAATATCAAGCCGAACACGTTTTCCCTCTGGATACAGATCTTCCAGATTTATTGTCTGTAATTTGCTGTTGGCTACCCTGTTTACAATCTCTTCAGCCATAACTAAAGCATTCCCAGTTCCAGTTTGGCTTCTTCGCTCATCAGGTCTTGTGTCCATGGGGGATCAAATGTGATCTCGACCTCACAGTCAGCCACTTCGTCGATGGACCGGATCTTCTCCTCAACTTCCATCGGAAGGGATTCTGCGACCGGACAATTCGGAGTCGTCAGGGTCATCAGGATCTTCACCTCATCATCGGTATTGACCATCACGTCATAGATCAGCCCAAGTTCGTAGATATCGACTGGAATCTCAGGGTCGTAGATGGTCTTTAGAACCCTCACTATTTTTTCTCCCAGGACTTCTGAATTTTGTGCATGTTCCATTTTAGTTCAGCTGTGTTTGGTATGCCAGGGCATACATCTTTAATTGTTTGATCATGCTGACCAACCCGTTGGCTCGGGTTGGTGAGAGATGTTCTTTGAGTCCGATCTCATCGATGAACGCCGTATCTGCCTCAATAATGTCTTTGGGCTTCTGGTTGGAGAAGACCCGAATCAGAATTGCGATGATGCCTTTGGTGATGATGGCATCGCTATCAGCAGTAAAGAGTAGACGATCATCCTGTAATTCCGCATGCAGCCATACCTTGCTCTGACAACCCTTTATCAGATTATCCTCGGTTTTGTATTTTTCCTGGATAAGGGGAAGACTCTTTCCGAGTTCGATCATGTATTCATATCGTTGCATCCAGTCTTCAAACATCCCGAACTCCTCTACGATTTCCTCTTGTATTTCGTTTATCTTACTCACTGATCTGTATTTAGAGAAGGTTCCCCTCCTGTTTTCACGACAGCATTTTCCTCGCCCGAAGCAGGGCTGTCACAAAGGTGTCGATTTCTTCTTTGGTGTTGTAAAAGGAAAAGGAAGCCCTTACCGTTCCGGGTATCCCGAAGAAATCCATCACCGGTTGTGCACAATGATGGCCGGTTCTTACCGCGATCCCCAATTTGTCGACTATTGCCCCAATGTCGTAGGGGTGCAGGTCTCCAATGTTAAAGGAGATCACAGCAGTTTTTTCAATGGAGGTTCCATAGATCCTGAGATCCGGAATCTCCTGAAGTCTCTCGGTCGCATAGTGGAGCAGTTCATTCTCGTAGGCACTGATATTTTCGAATCCGAGATGATGAAGGTAATCGATTGCAGCTCCAAATGCGATCCCTCCGCAAATGTTTGGTGTTCCTGCCTCGAATTTATGAGGAAGTCCTGCGTAAGTGGTTTCCTCAAAACTCACCGTGGCAATCATTTCCCCTCCTCCCTGATATGGCGGCAATTGCTCTAACCATTCCTGCTTCCCGTATAGTACACCCACTCCGGTTGGACCACACATTTTATGGGCACTAACGGTATAAAAATCAACCCCGAGTTCCTGAACATCCGCCTGGATATGCGGTGCGGCCTGGGCTCCGTCCAGAAGGACCGCTGCCCCAACAGCATGGGCCTGCTCAATGATCTTCCTTACAGGGTTTATCGTCCCCAGCGCATTGGAGACATGGTTGAGGAAAACCAGCTTTGTCTTTTCCGAGAGAAGGCTTTCGTAGGTCTCAAGGTCAAGCACTCCATCCCGGTCCATCGGGATTACCCTGAGTTTTGCTCCTGTTTTGTCGCGTAGCATCTGCCAGGGCACAATGTTGGAATGGTGCTCCAGGGCGGAAATTATCATTTCGTCTCCCTCTTTGAGAATGGAGGAAAACCCACTCGCCACCAGGTTAATGGCATGGGTTGTTCCTGAGGTGAAGATAATTTCCCTGGCTTCCCTGGCATTGAAATGACGTTGAAGTTTGATCCTGGCCTGCTCATAAGCATCTGTTGCTTCCTGAGAAAGGCTATGAACCCCCCGGTGGATATTGGCATTGTACCGGCTATAGTAGTCCACGATCACGTCAATTACCTGCTGAGGCGTCTGGGAGGTCGCTGCGTTGTCGAGGTACACCAGGGGATATCCGTTGACCTTCCGCGAAAGGATCGGGAAGTCCTTTCGGATCTGGGCAATATCGAATTCCGTTTTTTCAGAGATAATACTCATAGACGTCGGATCCGGGAGTTATAGGCTGTAGCCGATATTCACTCCCATTTTTTCTGCTATTATTTTATTCACCCGTTTTTTCAATTCCGGGATCTTTACACTTTCAAGCACATTATTGGCAAATGCGTACATCAGGAGTCCACGCGCCTCCTTTAGAGGAATTCCCCTTGACCTCAGATAAAACAGCGCATCTTCATCGAGCTGTCCGATCGTACATCCATGGCTGCATTTGACGTCATCAGCAAAGATTTCCAGCTGAGGTTTCGAATTGATCACCGCCTTGTCATCGAGCAGGATATTGTTATTGGATTGAAAGGCGTTGGTTTTCTGGGCTTCCTTTTCGACGATGATCTTTCCGTTGAACACCCCGGTAGCACTTTCGCCGAAGACGCCTTTGTAGTCCTGATGGCTTTCGCAATTCGGTTGCGTATGATGCACCAACGTGTTGTGATCGACGTGCTGTTTGCCTCCGATTACGGTCACCCCTTTCAGGGTGGAGTCGATCCGCTCCCCTTTTTGATAGAAGTTGAGGTTGTTGCGGGTAATATCTCCACCGAAGGAGAAGGTGTGTACAGAACACTGGCTTTCTCCGTGCTGCTCCAGATAAGTGTTGTCTATCAGGGAAGCCTTCTGGTTGTCATTCTGTATCTTGTATAGATCCAAAATAGCCCGTTTCTCGGCGAATATTTCCGTCACTGAATTGGTCAGGACGGGCTGGTCCGTCAGACTCTGGTGACGCTCGATGATCTGAACATGAGCGTTTTCCCCCACTACTATGAGGTTTCGGGGTTGCACCAGAAGCGCCGATTCGTTCCCGGTAGAGAAGTTCAGGACCTGAATTGGTTTGTCGGCCATAGTATTCTTCGGGATGTTGATGTAGGCTCCCTCCCTAGAAAAGGCCGTATTGAGCGAGGTTAAGCTCTCCTTCGGAGCGATTTTCCCAAAGTAGTTGTCGATTACGGCTTTATACTTGTAGCTGTTCATCGCCGAGGACATCAGGCAGGCATCGATCTTGTCGTGCGTAGTGGCAGAAAGATGGGAAGCATAAATCCCATCGATGAAAACGATTTTATAGGTGTCGATATCATCGATGAAGTACTTCTCCACATCCCGGTATTCCAGGGTGTGTTCCTTCTTTGGAAAGATGGTGTAGTCCTGTTTTAATAAACGGTTGAGAGAGGTGTACTTCCAGGCTTCCTGCTTTCGGGTAGGAAAACCGAGTTCTTCGAACTCTTTAATGGCCTGGGTTCGGAGGTGATGGATATCCGCATGCATATCCACGTTCTCTTCAAAGGCTAAAAAGGAGGATAATAATTTATCTTTAAGTTCCATGGCTCTGCTTCATTTGGTCCTTCGGGGGACTGGGTTCTGTCAAATCTTTTAATCAGGCTCTTACTTCTTCCTTGATCCAGTCGTATCCCTTTTCTTCCAGCTCGTATGCCAGATCCTTCGTACCGGATTTTACGATTTTTCCGTCAAGCATGACGTGAACGAAATCCGGAATTATGTAATCCAGAAGACGTTGGTAATGGGTGATGACAAGAGTGGCATTATCCGGCCTTTTGAGCTTATTCACCCCATTAGCAACAATTCGCAGGGCGTCGATGTCAAGACCGGAATCTGTTTCGTCCAATATGGCGAGTTTAGGTTCCATCATGGCCATCTGAAAGATCTCATTCCGTTTTTTTTCCCCTCCGGAGAAACCCTCGTTAAGGGACCTGGAAAGGAATTTCCGGTCGATTTCCAGGAGTTCGGATTTCTCCCGAATCATTTTGAGCATTTCATTAGCAGGCATATCTTCAAGACCTCGGGCCTTGCGATTCGCATTGATCACTGTACGCATGAAATTTGTTACGGTGACCCCTGGAATTTCCACGGGATACTGAAAGGAGAGAAAAATACCTTTGTGCGCCCTCTCTTCTGCATCCATTTCGCCGAGATCCTCCCCTTCAAATGAAATTTCTCCACGGGTGATTTCATATTCTTCCTTGCCGGCAATGACAGATGAGAGCGTACTTTTTCCGGATCCATTAGGGCCCATTATGGCGTGGACTTCTCCAGCATTTACCTGAAGGTCAATTCCTTTCAGAATTTTCAGGTTATCTACCTTGGCATGTAAGTTCTTTATTTTTAGCATAGTTTCATTATTATCCTGAGCGAATCTCTTTATTTGACAAGTGCTGAATCTGGGGCTTTTTCCTCAGACACCTCTATAATTTTCCTGATCTCTATGTACTCCTCCCAACCCTTCGGGGAGGGATTGGGAATGATCTTGGCTTCCACCTTGACAGGGATCATTTCAAATTCATTTTCTTTCATTCCCGCCACCTGTTTCGCCAGGTCCCGGCTCACGGAATCCACCTTGACCCCGTAAATAAAGTCGGGGCCTTTAAGAACTGCTGCCTCAGAGAGAAAAATGAATTCCCCTTCGATGACTCTGATGCTGTCCTGAGCCTCTGTTTCCTGCTTCTGCACCGGGCCCTCTTCAGGTCTGTCGTTCCCGCATCCGGAGCACAACATCAAAATGCACAATATGGTGAAAACGCTATTTCTCATTTTATCCTACAGAGCCTTCCAACGAGATCTCGAGGAGTTTTTGCGCCTCCACAGCAAATTCCATTGGAAGTTTATTCAACACTTCTTTGCTAAACCCGTTAACGATCAAGGCTATTGCCTTCTCGGTATCGAGTCCTCTTTGGTTACAGTAAAAGATTTGATCCTCACCGATCTTGCTGGTTGTCGCTTCATGTTCAACACGCGCCGACTTGTTCTTTGCCTCTATATAGGGAAAGGTATGTGCACCGCACTGGTTTCCCATAAGCAGAGAATCGCACTGTGAGAAATTCCTGGCATTCTCCGCTCGGCTGTTGATCTGCACCAGGCCGCGGTAGCTGTTCTGGCTTTTCCCTGCGGAGATTCCCTTTGAAATGATGGTACTTCGGGTATTCTTTCCGATGTGGATCATCTTGGTACCTGTATCCGCCTGTTGGAAATCATTGGTTACAGCGATCGAATAGAATTCTCCGACCGCATTGTCTCCTTTCAGGATACATGAGGGATATTTCCACGTCACTGCGGAACCCGTTTCGACCTGCGTCCAGCTTATTTTAGCGCCTTTTTCGCATAGGCCGCGTTTGGTGACGAAATTGTAAACACCACCCTTTCCTTCTTTGTCTCCCGGATACCAGTTTTGGACCGTGGAGTATTTGATCTCTGCTCCGTCAAGAGCGATCAGTTCCACCACGGCTGCATGAAGCTGGTTCTCATCCCTGGAAGGAGCGGTACAGCCCTCGAGATAGCTGACATAGCTGTCCTGATCTGCGACCACCAGGGTTCTTTCGAATTGTCCGGTCCCGGCCTGATTGATCCTGAAGTAGGTCGAAAGCTCCATCGGACATCGCACTCCTTTGGGAATATAACAGAACGAGCCGTCGCTGAAAACTGCAGAATTCAGCGCAGCATAAAAGTTGTCCTTCTGAGGTACCACTGTTCCGATATATTTGCGGACCAGGTCAGGATGCTCCTTGATCGCTTCACTGATCGAACAGAAAATGATTCCTTTTTCTGCAAGCGTTTTTTTGAAGGTAGTGGTCACTGATACGGAGTCCATGACCACATCGACCGCTACCCCTGCAAGTTTCTTCTGCTCATCGAGCGAGATTCCGAGTCTCTTGAAAGTATCGAGAAGTTCCGGATCGACTTCATCCAGGCTGTTATACTTTGGCTTCTTTGACGGCGCCGAGTAATAGGAGATGTTCTGAAAATCCGGCTTTTGATACCGCACGTTCGCCCATTGGGGTTCCACCATTTGCTCCCAGGCACGAAATGCCTCCAGTCGCCATTGGGTCATCCACTCCGGCTCCTCTTTCTTCATGGAGATGGCCCTGACGATATCCTCGTTGAGACCTACGGGAAGGGTATCCGATTCGATATTTGTGTAGAATCCGTATTTATACTCTTTATTGTCGAGCTCTTTCTTTAAGTCGTCTTCAGTATATGCCATCTGTTCATCTGATTTATTTTCCCACGACACTGGACCTGGTCCTCACCAGGAGTCTAAAGGGAGAATGATTCTCCGCAACCACAGGTCCTCTGGGCATTGGGATTATTAAAAACAAAGCCTTTTCCGTTAAGGCCCCCTGAGTATTCCAGGATGGTTCCCGCAAGATACAGGACACTCTTTTTATCGACAACGATTTTGATTTCATTGTCCTCGATCAGCCTATCCCCTTCCTCTTGTTTCTGATCAAACCTGAGTTCATAGGAGAGACCGGAGCAACCACCACTTTTGACTCCTACTCTAACGAAGTCACGCCCAGCATCGAAACCATCCTCCTGCATGAGCGCAGTGATCCTTTTTTTGGCGCTTTCGCTGACCTTGATCATAGCTTATAAAGATTAATTCTAAATTAGGGCAAAGATAATACAATCAAAGGGTTTAACCATAGCAAAATCCATCAGAAAACCGAATCGGGTCATCAGCCACTGCTATAGGAAATCCTACCTTTTTCGGCCTCCACTTGCTGCAGGAAAAGCAAGAAAGTCAATCCCGCAAGGCGAACGGTCCAGATCATAAGCATCCGGAGCTGTTTTCAGGATCTTATGCCTTACTTTTGCAGAAATCAAAACCGCTAAAGATGTTTGAGAACAGTCGTGAAAACAGGACAGACCTTTCAGCTATGGGAGAATTCGGGTTGATCCATCATCTTACCTCAAAATTCGGCATCACTGAAGGGAAGACCATCAGGGGTATCGGGGATGATGCTGCCATACTAGATTTTGGAAAGGATCGCGTGGCCGTCACGACGGATATGCTTATAGAGGGGGTGCATTTCGATCTGAGCTATATGCCCCTCAAGCATCTGGGTTATAAATCGGTAATGGTCAATCTCTCTGATCTTTATGCGATGAATGCAGAGCCTCGACAGATCACGGTTTCCGTCGCAGTTTCCAACCGATTTCCTCTGGAGGCCTTGGAAGAATTGTACGAAGGGATCCGTACCGCGGCCAGTTTATATAAAGTGGATGTTGTGGGAGGTGATACCTCTTCCTCGAGCTCAGGAATGCTGATCAGCATTACAGCGCTTGGGGCAGTAGCTGAGGAGGAAGTGGTGTACCGAAGCGGGGCGCGTCCGGGAGACCTTCTGGTGGTCACCGGCGACCTCGGAGCAGCTTACATGGGTCTTCGGGTCCTGGAACGGGAGAAGGAGGTATTTAAGGTGAATCCACAATCCCAACCCGACCTCGAGCCGTATTCTTACCTGGTGGAGCGACAGCTGAAACCCGAGGCCAGAAAGGACATACCACCCCTGCTAAAAGCTCTGGACATTAAACCGACTTCTATGATAGACATCAGTGACGGTTTGTCCTCGGAGACTATTCATCTCTGCAAAAATTCGGGGACAGGAGTCAACCTGTATGAGGAAAAGATCCCCCTGGATCCTGCGGTGATTTCCGTGTGTGAGGAGTTCGATATCGACAGCACAACAATCGCTCTCAGCGGAGGGGAAGATTACGAACTCCTGTTTACTGTTGCCCAGGAAGATTATGACAAGATCAAGGGCAATCCCAACCTCAGTGTGATCGGCCACATGACTGAACCACAGGAAGGGATGCATCTGATTACCCGTGGAGGTCAGAAAATCGAACTTATCGCTCGGGGCTGGAATGCGATGGAGGAGAGGAGTTAGGAGGCATTGGAAAACACCTTCCTCTCACACCTTCTCTGGTGAATCTTGGCCAGGAAGGCATTTGTTTCCCTGAACTTCGGGGTGAGCCGGGCAAGGAATCCCTGGGCAGTGTCTGTCATCTCTTCACCACACCTTGAGCATCTGTACTCTCTGATGTGATTAGTGATATCCCGTGAAACATACAGGCGATGGTCCACCAGAGCGCAGAGCCAGGTCCGGGGAGAGAGCAGCGAAAACGTCTTTTTTGTTTCCATAAGAATGAAGCCTTAATGGGTTAACAAAATTAAAATTATTAAAATAATCTTAAATATCGCCAAAAGTAATCATTTTTTCGACGAAATACACAAATTTGTTATTTCGTCTTTGGCTTCAATATAGGAAAGGTGCCCTCCAGAAAGTCCGTGAAATTCGCATCCAGTATCCCGGGCGATCTCTTTGATGGTAAGGAATGGGATCAGAGAATCCTCCCTGCCCGCAAGCAGCATTTTGTCTCCCCGGAAGCGCTGTAGCACCGGTTTTCTATTTGTACGAATTTTCATACCCTCTATAGCCGCCGTTATGCCTTCCATCGGAAATTTTAAGGCCTCCTGGACCAGCATGGCCCCCTCTGAAGAATACCTTACGCGGTTCCTGGGAGAGAAGAGGTTCGAGATTGCCATGCGCACGTAAGCTTCTTTATTCTGCCTCACCAGTTCGACCGATCGCTCCCTGACCGATCGTTTTTCTGCGTTATCCGGAAGAGGAGTCGAATTCAGAAGGGTCAGGGATGTTACTTTGCTGGGGAAAAGCTCCAGAAATGCCAGGGATACATATCCACCCATCGAATGTCCGATGATTTCGCATTTCTGGACATCCCATTTTTCCAGTATGGCATTGACCATCCCGGCCATCTCTTCCATGGTGTGTACTTCTGCAAAACATGCCGTTTTCCCGTGCCCGGGAAGGTCCGGAACGATCACTTGTCGAAATTGCGACAGCTGGTCTATAAAAGGGTTCCAGATGGAGGAGGACTCCAGGAACCCGTGCAACAGGACAAGGGTATGTCCCTCACCATATCGGCCAACATTAACCTGGATGCCTTTGTACAGGACCTGTTCCATTTCATGAGTTCATCAGATCCTCGATCTCTTCAGCTTCAATAGGAATGTTCCGCATCAGGTTAAAAGGCTCCCCATTTTCCTGAATGACCAAATCATCCTCCAGGCGAATTCCGAATCCTTCATCCGGAATGTAAATTCCGGGTTCTACGGTAAATACCATATTGGGTTTCATAGGTTCATGGAGCAAGCCGTAATCGTGCGTGTCCAATCCGATATTATGAGAGGTGCCATGCATAAAAAATTTCTTATAGGCCGGCCATTCCGGGTCCTCGTTCTGTACATCTGCCTTATCCAGAAGACCCAATCCAAGTAGCTCTGAAGTCATCAGTTTTCCCACTTCCACATGGTACTCCGCCCACATCGTTCCTGGAAGCAGCATTTTGGTTGCTTCGTTTTTTACCCGGTTTACCGCGTTATAAACCTCTTTTTGTCTCTTGGAGTATCTCCCGCTAACTGGTATCGTCCTGGAAAGGTCGCTGGCATAATTGGCATATTCGGCTCCTGTGTCCAACAAGATCAGTTCCCCTTCCCTGCATTGCTGATTGTTCTCTATATAATGCAACACGTTGGCATTCTTCCCACTGGCGATAATGGGGGTATAGGCGAATCCTTTTGACCGGTTACGGATCATTTCATGCCAGTACTCTGCCTCGATCTCAAATTCCCACACGCCTGGTTTTACAAACCCCAGCACCCGCCGAAAGGCTTTTTCGGTGATATTGCAAGCCTTCTGCATCAGGTCGAGCTCAATGGGATCTTTGACAGATCGGAGACGCTGCAGGATCGGATTGCTCTTTGCCACCCGGTGAGCTGGAAATCTCCGTTTGCACCATTTTATGAACCTGTCTTCCCTGGTTTCTGTCTCCACGTTGGCACGGTAGTGCTCATTGGTATTGAAGTATACGGTATCACACTGGGTCATTACTTCAAAGAAAACCTTCTCAAAATCCTGGAGCCAATAAATGTTTGGAATTCCGGAGACTTCGCTAGCCTTTTCCTTGGTAAGTTTTTCTCCTTCCCACACCGCGATATGATCGTTAGTCTCGGTGACAAAAAGCATCTCCCGGTGTTTTTCTGAGGGAGCATCGGGAAAGAGCACAAGGATGCTCTTGTCCTGGTCTACACCGCTGAGATAAAACAGGTCCCGCGCCTGCTGAAACGGCATTGTGCTGTCGGCTCCGATAGGATAGATGTCATTCGAGTTGAAAACCGCAAGGCTTTTTGGTGCCAGTTCAGAACTGAAATTCTTTCGGTTTTTAATGAAGAGTTCAGGGTTTATGGGATCGTATTTCATGTACAGATTTTTTGTGTTCCCACAAAATTACCAAATTAAAAAGGGCAGGCGAAGCTTTCGGATGATTTCCTGAATCGCTCCCTTGAGAATTGCGTTCTTTAAAAAGGTTCTAAATAACAAAGGGGGGAAGTACAAAAGTTTGTTAATGATTTGAAAGGCCGTATTTTTGTTTCACTATATCAATAATCACGAATTTTTTATGGCAAAATCCGCGCTTATCAAGTCATCGCTTGTCAAGAAATACTGGATGGCTTTTACCGGACTGTTCCTGTGCCTGTTCCTGGTCGGGCACCTGGCTGGCAACTTACAACTTCTGGCTTCAGGAGAGGGAGCAAGAGATCAGTTTAATGAATATGCTCTTTTTATGACCACCAATCCGGTAGTAAATGTGCTTTCGATCCTGACCTTCGCCAGTGTTCTCTTCCATGTGATCGATGGGATCATGCTCACCGTGTCGAATCGTAGAGCAAGGCCTAAGGGATACGTGTCTTTTAAACCTTCAACCAATACAAAATGGCCTTCCCGGAATATGGGAGTGTTGGGAACTATAATCCTGGTCTTCATTGTCATTCACCTTATTCACTTCTGGGGAGAGATGAAATTCGGAGGTCTTGATCAAACCGTTTATGTAACGGAGAGCGGGAAAGAGGTCAAGGATCTGTATACGCTGACAGTGAGGACTTTTCAGGATGCGGAAATGGGACTTATCTGGGCATTTGTTTATCTGCTTTCGATGATTGCCATCGCACTGCACCTTTACCATGGCTTTGGAAGTGGATTTCAATCCTTGGGGATCAACCATCCCCGGTATAACGGATTGATCCGGAAATTGGGAGTGGCCTTTGCGATTATCATTCCGCTCCTCTTTGCTATTATACCATTTTACATCTATTTCGTACTGGATAAAATTTAAGCTATGGGAATACTTGATTCTAAAGTGCCGCAGGGAGCCCTGGAGGAAAAATGGAACAGACACAAGAACACCATCAACCTTGTCAATCCGGCAAACAAGCGAAATATCGACATTATCGTCGTGGGTACCGGTCTTGCGGGAGGGAGCGCTGCAGCAACTCTTGCCGAACTCGGATACAATGTAAAAACCTTCTGTTATCAGGATTCTCCCAGAAGGGCCCATTCCATCGCTGCCCAGGGCGGCATCAATGCTTCTAAGAATTACCAGGGTGACGGGGATTCTGACTACCGTCTTTTTTACGATACCGTAAAAGGAGGGGACTACAGGTCACGGGAGGCAAATGTCTACAGACTGGCAGAAGTCTCCGGTAACATTATAGATCAGTGCGTGGCGCAGGGAGTACCCTTCGCCAGGGAATATGGTGGCCTCCTTGACAACCGTTCCTTCGGCGGAGTGCTTGTCTCCAGAACCTTCTATGCCAAAGGCCAGACTGGTCAGCAGTTACTTCTCGGTTGCTATTCGGCCATGAATCGTCAGATCAATCGTGGCAAGATCCAATCTTTCACAAGACATGAGATGCTGGAGGTGGTCTTGGTAGGTGGAAAAGCCCGTGGGATAATCGCTAGAGACCTGGTTACCGGCGAAATAGAACGCCATAGTGCCCATGCTGTCGTAATAGCTTCAGGAGGATATGGAAATGTTTTTTACCTCTCCACCAATGCCATGGGCAGCAATGTCACAGCTTCGTGGAAGGTACATAAGAAAGGGGCATTTTTTGCCAATCCCTGTTTTACGCAGATCCACCCCACCTGTATCCCGGTGTCAGGAGAGCACCAGTCGAAATTGACACTGATGTCTGAATCGCTCAGGAACGACGGACGCATATGGGTACCTAAAAAAAAGGAGGACGCGGAGAAGATTCGGCAAGGCAAACTAAAGCCTACAGATCTTGCGGAGGAGGATCGAGATTATTATCTCGAAAGAAGATATCCGGCATTCGGAAATCTGGTGCCAAGGGATGTAGCCTCGAGAGCAGCCAAAGAGCGATGTGACGCAGGATACGGAGTCAACAAAACGGGAGAAGCGGTCTTCCTCGACTTCAGCAGTGCCTTTATGAGGTACGGGAAAGAGGCCGCTGCAGTTCAGAAAATCGAAAATCCGTCCGAAGAGCAAGTTCGGGAACTTGGGAAGGCTGCCGTAGAAGCCAAATATGGTAACCTCTTTCAGATGTACGAAAAAATCGTGGATGAGAATCCTTACGAGTTGCCGATGAAGATCTATCCGGCAGTCCACTACACAATGGGCGGATTATGGGTGGACTACAACCTGCAGACCACCATACCGGGACTATATGCAGCCGGAGAGGCTAATTTTTCCGACCACGGAGCGAATCGACTGGGTGCTTCTGCACTAATGCAGGGCCTCGCAGATGGTTATTTTGTCCTTCCCTACACCATGGGAGATTACCTTTCCAGTGATATCAGGACCGGTAGGATTCCGACAGATACTCCTGAGTTCGATGAGGCAGAAAAGAAGGTCAGGGAGCAACTGGAAACTTTGATCAATATCAAGGGGACCAAATCCGTCGACCATTTTCACAGACGCCTGGGGAAAATCATGTGGGACAAAGTGGGCATGTCACGAAATGCCACCGGGCTTCAGGAGGCAATTGTAGAGATCCGGGAACTCCGGGAGGCATTCTGGAAAGAGGTGAAGATTCCGGGAAGCCTGGATTCGATGAACCCTGAACTTGAGAAGGCGGGGCGAGTCGCGGATTTTCTTGAGCTGGCGGAACTTTTTGCCAAGGATGCCCTTCACCGCCAGGAGTCCTGCGGAGGTCATTTCCGGGAAGAATTCCAGACAGAGGAAGGAGAAGCCCTTCGGGATGACGAGAATTTCATGTATGTAGCTGCATGGGAATACACAGGGGATCCGAGGGAAGCAATTCTTCACAAAGAGGAGCTTAATTACGAATATATAGAGGTCAAAACCAGAAGTTATAAATAGGAACGGCATCTGTTGCCGAAAAGGCGTTTCGGAAAAGAAGGCGCCGTCCAAGCAATACGGAATACGATGAAGCTAACACTAAAAATATGGCGTCAAAGAGATGCCAGAAGCAAAGGCGGCATTCAGACCTACCAGCTGGGAGGAGTGGATCCCGATATGTCCTTCCTGGAGATGCTGGATGTCCTGAATCAGGAACTGATCGAAAAGGGAGAGGAACCGGTGGTATTTGATCATGACTGCCGTGAAGGCATATGCGGTACCTGTAGCCTTCAGATCAACGGAGAACCGCATGGTCCGGATAGGGGCGTGACTACTTGTCAGCTGCATATGAGAATGTTCGAAGACGGCGATACGATCACCATCGAACCATTCCGTGCCAGGGCTTTTCCGGTAATCAAGGACCTGGTGGTGGATCGAAGTGCTTTTGAAAGGATCCAACAGGCCGGGGGATATATCTCCGTCAATACCTCCGGAAATACCCAGGATGCCAATTCCATTCCAATTCCAAAGGAAGATGCTGATGCCTCTTTCTACGCGGCAACCTGTATTTCCTGTGGAGCCTGCGTCGCGGCATGTAAAAATGCCAGCGCTGCGCTCTTTACCTCTGCCAGAATCAGCCAGTTTTCTCTTCTTCCACAGGGAGAGGTGGAGGCGGATCGGCGCGTAATTGCGATGGTTGAACAAATGGATAAGGAAGGTTTTGGGAGTTGTACAAACACCGGAGCCTGTGAAATAGAGTGCCCAAAAGGAATATCACTGGAAAACATAGCCAGGATGAACAGGGAATACCTCAAGGCAAAGGTCAAATAAAGGCATGTGAGAAAGGCCAATGATCCGGATCATTGTGGTCCGGATTTTTTTTTCGACCTTGAGAGAAAAACCAATGTCTGAAGTCAATATTTCTTCTAAACTACCGGATCACCAGACAAGTATCTTTACCAAGATTTCGCGGATGGCGGCGAAGTACAACGGCGTCAATGTATCACAGGGTTATCCGAACTTCCAGACCGATGAAAACCTCAAGAATCTGGTCTGGCAGGCGATGAAAGAGGGATACAACCAATATGCACCCCTTGCCGGTATCACCCCTTTAAGGGATGCTATAGTAAAAAAGGTGCGTAATCTCCACGGAAGAAGTTATAACGGCGATACTGAGGTCACCGTTACAAACGGGGCCACTCAGGCCCTTTTTCTTGCCATTACAGCCTTTGTCAAAAAAGGGGATGAAGTCATCGTCCTGAAACCGGCGTACGATAGCTATGAACCTGCGATCGAACTTAACGGGGGAATCCCTGTCGGGGTACAGATGAAGGGCAGCGACTACCGGGTAGACTGGGATGAAGTAGCGGATAAGATCAGCAGTAAGACCCGTATGATCATTATCAACACACCCCACAATCCGAGTGGGAACCTCTTCAGCAAGTCTGACATGTTAAGCCTTGAAGCCCTGCTGCAAGGGACGGAAATCCTGCTGCTGAGCGATGAGGTATACGAGCATATTACTTTCGACAGGGAGACCCATTATAGCGCTTCCGCCTTCCCGGGCCTGGCCTCCAGGGCTATTGTATGTGCCTCCTTTGGAAAAACTTTCCACAACACCGGTTGGAAAATGGGCTACTGTGTAGCCCCGGATTACCTGATGCGGGAGATCTGGAAGGTTATGGAAGTCAACGTTTTCTGTGTCAATCATCCCATGCAGCGGGCTTTTGCGCAATATCTCGAGGAACCGTCCCATTATCTTGAACTTTCAGAATTCTATCAAAGGAAAAGAGATCTTTTTCTGGAATTGATCAAGGGAAGCCGGTTCATGGGAAGTCCCTCGAAAGGAACTTATTTTCAGCTGTTGAGTTACCGGGAGATTTCCTCTGAACCCGACGAGTTATTTGCAGAGCGGTTAATCAAAGAACACGGAATAGCTGCCATTCCGGTATCGGTGTTTAACAAGGATGGTCTTGATCACAACCAGCTCCGGTTCTGTTTCGCAAAAACCGAGGAGACCTTGCGGAATGCAGCAGGAATCCTTTGCAAACTCTAGTACAGTCCATGGTCTTTTTGTCTGTCCCTGAGCTTGTCATTCACATAGGAACGGACCACTTCCGTTGTCACGCCAAAAATTATGTGGGCGAAGAGTTCGTGCAACTGAGTCTTGACCGGGATCTCAGTCGGGCTTTTTTCTAACCCCAGGATAGGGAGACTGGTTTCATGGGTGGTGGCCCAGGTTGTAGCTCCAAGAATTACCCCGTCGACCATGCTGACCTGTTCCTTGTCTCTTTTCCCGTAGCCATATATGGCTCCCACCGTTCCGCCTAATGGAACATTAACGAGTTGCTCTACCATGCCTTCATTCTCCAGTTTGATCGGAGACCCGAGCAGTTTCTCGGAAAATTGGTCCATCACCTTGATTTGAGCGGAGCGTTGATCGATCTTTCTGACATCCAGAAATCGCTCAACAGTGGATTTTATTGCAGCTCCCGCCAAACCCCCTATGAATCCGGAGATCAGGCCTCGGGAAGTGTTGGAGGGGAAGGAATCTTTTTCGAAGAAAGATTGAATATTCATAGCAGATGGTTTTAAAAATAAAGCTATTTAAAGTCAGAAGCCATTGCAAGGATTTAACAAGTATTTAGCAGGTCCAGATTCTTTTTTTCTAAATTTACATATGGCGGATAACCTACGAATAGCAATTGCCCAGGCTGACCTTCAATGGGAAGATCGGGAGGGAAATCTCAGGCTTCTTCAGGACCTTGTCGATCAGGGATCCGAAGATGTTGACCTGATCATTCTCCCTGAAATGTTTACCACTGGTTTTTCGATGAATGCAAAGGCTTTAGCGGAACCTCCTCAAGGGACCTCATACAGGTGGATGTGCGAACTGGCCTCCAGAAAAAATGCGGCTGTAACAGGAAGCATTATCACCACCGAAAATGGCAGCTATTATAACCGGCTGTACTTTGTTTATCCGGATGGGCAGTTCAAAACCTATGATAAACGACATACTTTCACCTTTGCTGGAGAACATGAGACCTATTCCAGGGGAAAAGACCGCCTTGTTGTCGATTACAAGGGCTGGAGGATCTGCCCGCTGATATGCTACGACCTTCGCTTTCCGGTATGGTCCCGCAATACGGAGCAGTATGACCTGCTGGTCTACGTTGCCAATTGGCCTTCGACCCGTATTTCAGCCTGGGACGTTCTGCTTCAGGCAAGGGCGATAGAAAACATGAGCTACTGTGCAGGGGTAAACCGCGTTGGTCGTGATGGCAAAGATCTTGAATATACAGGACATTCCGCCATTTATGACTGCCTTGGAAAACCACTCTGGGAAGAACTGCCTCAGAAGCAGATGCTGGCCCGGGCCACGCTTTCCAAGGAGCACCTCCAGAAATTCCGGAATCAGCTCCGGTTCCTGCAGGATGCAGATTCCTTTACTCTAGGATAAAACCCTGAGTAATGTCCCAGTTGGCCCTCACCTCAATAGGGTCAGGGAAATACACTACCTCTTCTGGTTGCCTCCTCTGGAGAAAACTTCCCGTATCCCATTCTCTATTGCTATTGCGATCATAGACCAGGCGCAGGAAGTAGGTTCCCGGCTTGATATGCCGGAAATCAAGAGTGGTCTCTCCCGTACTGTAGGTTTCAGCTATAATCTTTCCTTCCTTATCCGTCAGCTGAAGGATTACCGGGAAATCCTCCACATTTCCCAAGGTGATATTCAGATTTCCGTAGTCCGAATAGCTCAGAGTCCGGAACTGACCTCGAAGCGTATCATTGACATTGCCGAAAAAATCGGTAAATGCCCCCGGAAGGGCCAGGATATCGTAAGTCTGGTCTTCTCCACGGTTGAAGTTCAGTACATAGCGATTCTCCCAAAGTTCGTAATGTCCCTCAAAAGGGACCTTCACCGTATCCTTATCTGTGATCCGCAAACGTGTGGAATCAACCTCGACAAGGGGAATCGACGGCAGGACATAGATCTCCTGGTCAAAATTCACAGCCCCCGAGGGGGAAAAGGAAAATTCAAGGGAATCAGCGTCGCTTTCCCGAAGCCTGGTTACCAGGGTGTCGCTGTAGTAGGGCGTTGTAACCTCGAATACCAAACTGTCTCTTTCAAGAGCCGGTTTGTACCAATAATGCAAAGTGTCTTTTTCCCGATCCTGTGTAAAAACCGCCTGGTATTCCGGCGGACGATTTTGGAGTTCAATTTGGAGACTGTCCGGACTGACCTCTCCCTGGTAACCGAATATGAGGTGCTGCTGAGCCTTTAACTGAGGTTTGTTGAATTTCCCCGAGACGACTTCGCGAAAAAGGATCAGGTCAAAAACCTCTTCTGTGGGAAGCGTGATATAGTCGCCCCGGAATGCGATCTTATCGGTTTCCGGATCAAACCGGTAATTGTTGTTGATATCACGCATCCCCACCATCTGGTAGGTGCCTTCCTTGAGATTTTTTAGTTGGAAAGTGGTCGCGCTGTCAAGGGTGTTCGTGACGTAACGCGGAACCTCATTATAAACGACAGAGTCATTGTACGTGGAGTTCACCTCATAGAGCATTACGGAGATATATGGATCAGGAAGTTTTAATAGCGCATCCGACACCCGCCCTGTAACGGTCAGGGAGTCGATATAGCTTCCGGTTGAAAAGGCATAGGTGAAAAACTCCAGGGGATTGCCTTCATTATTGTCTACGATGCTCCTACCGAAATTAACTGTATAGGTGGTATTGGGTTGTAAGGTGTCCTGAATTCGGATCCTGATACTTTTGCTGGCTGTTCCCAAGGGTGTGATTTCAGGACGGGGATCCATGGGTGGGGATATGATGATCTGTCGCTGGGGATCTGTGACCTTGACAAATTCATCAAAGTAAATCCTAATTTCTCTTGCGTCGAAATTAGTTGAGAAATTCTCTGGTCTGGCACGGATGAATACGGGGGGTGCTTCATCAACAGGACCTCCTTCCGGTGTTCCTCGCTTGGCACAACCGGTAAAAACCGACAGCAGGACAACAAGGAACAGGATCATTGCCGATCGTTTCATAGAGGAAGTTTTGTGCAAAGAAACGAATTTCCTGAAAAGCAGCAGCTTTGGATTCCTCGGGACCTGCCTAAGAAACCTGAGCCGGAAGGCATTGAAAAAACCGTGAAAGATTTGTTAACCAACCGCCGATACCTATGTTAAAATCTATAAATTTACATTATAAAACCACAAAACGAAGGTATTATGACTGAACATAAAAGTAACAAGGCGCTTAAGATCCTGACCGGGGTCCTTGCGGTGGCCTTGATTGCATTGGGGATTTACACGATCAAATTTTATAACGAAGAGAAGGAGAATCAAGAGCTTCTTGAGCGTGAGAAGGCGGTGATCGAAAAGGAACTCAATGACCTTATCGTCAAATATGACGAGGCCATTGCGGAAAATGAGGGTCTAGATGAGGAGTTGACTGCGGCAAGGGAACGTATCGTAACGCTGAGGGATTCGGTACAGGAAATGGAGGCTAGTTTGGCTTTGATTTCCCGGTACAGACAGGAAGTGAGCAACTTGAAGGCGGAGAAGGAACAGCTCTTTAGAGTTGTCGATAGTCTCAGCAATCAAAATCAGCGACTGATCACCGAGATCGACAGTACGAACAATGTTCTCCTGGAGCGAACACGACTCTCGGATTCCCTTCAGGTCCAGACCCAGAAAATGTCTACCAAAATCGACCAGGCTGCTCAGCTTAAGGTCAGCAACCTCAGAGGGGAAGGGGTCATCGAAAGGAATAGCGGACGACTTGTGGAGAACGACCGGACGCGGCGAGTAGACAAAATCAGAACCTGCTTTACAATTACTCCCAATGCCCTGGCCGAGCCCGGGGAAAAGGAGATCTACGTCCAGGTTTACAATCCTGAAAATAATCTTGTGGGGGATCAGATTGCCGTACAACATGAAGGTGGGGTTATGGTATACAGTGCTGCCACCAAGGTATTTTACGAGAATGAGGAACTTGATGTCTGCATTCTTGCCAACACCATAGAGGAACGATTGATCGAAGGAAGTTATAAAGTATTGGTTTTCAATGGGCCAGACCTGATTGGCACCACCACTTTTAGTTTAAGGTAGGTCTTTCAGACATTTAAATACACCGCCCCGGCCATAGAATCGGGGCGGTTTTTCTATTTTTGCGGCATGGCAAAACAAGAGGATCATTTTAAAAACATCATTTCTCATGCGAAAGAGTATGGATATATCTTCGCATCTAGTGAAATATACGATGGGTTGAGTGCTGTCTATGACTATGGTCAGAACGGTGCGGAGCTCAAAAGGAATATCAGAGACTACTGGTGGAAAAGCATGGTGCAGCTAAACCAGGAGATCGTGGGGATAGATGCGGCGATTCTCATGCATCCCACCACGTGGAAGGCTTCGGGCCATGTGGATGCCTTCAACGATCCTCTTATCGACAACAAGGATTCGAAAAAGAGATACAGAGCGGATGTCCTGGTAGAGGATTATGCCGAAAAGCTCCTTCAGAAAGCACAGAAGGAAACAGAGAAGGCACGTAAGAGATTTGGGGAGCGATTTGATGAGGAGCAGTTTGTCAACACCAACGAAAGAGTTTTAAGGTATCTGGAAGAACGGAAGACGGTTTTGGAACGTTTGGCAGCCTCCTTGACCAGGGAGGATCTTCAGGATGTACGGGCATTGATCGATGAACTGGGAATCGCCGATCCTGAAACAGGTTCCAGAAACTGGACTGAGGTCAGGCAGTTTAATCTGATGTTCGGGACCAAACTCGGAGCATCATCAGAGAAGGCCTCCGATCTTTATTTAAGGCCTGAGACAGCGCAGGGAATCTTTGTGAATTTCTCCAATGTTCAAAAGACCGGTCGACTCAAGATTCCCTTCGGGATAGCTCAGACCGGAAAAGCTTTCAGAAACGAGATTGTCGCGCGGCAGTTTATCTTCAGGATGCGGGAATTCGAACAAATGGAAATGCAATATTTCGTGCGTCCCGGGGAAGAGCTCAAGTGGTACGAGCACTGGAAGGAACGCCGACTTCAATGGCATCTTTCCCTTGGCCTGGGGGAACATCATTATCGTTTCCACGACCATGAAAAGCTGGCGCATTACGCAAATGCTGCGGCGGATATAGAATTTGATTATCCCTTTGGCTTTAAGGAGCTTGAGGGCATCCATTCCCGTACGGATTTCGATCTTCGGGCGCATGAGGAACATTCTGGAAAGAAGCTGCGATTCTACGATCCCGATCTGAAGGAAAATTACATACCCTATGTCATCGAAACTTCTATAGGCCTGGATAGAATGTTCCTGGCTGTCTTATCGGCTTCTCTTCTTGAGGAGGAACTTCCGGACGGCAGCACTAGGACCCTGCTTAAATTGCCCGCGGTTCTGGCTCCGGTGAAGGCCGCAATACTTCCCCTTGTCAAGAAGGATGGGCTTCCTGAACTGGCCCGGGAAATCGTGGACGACTTGAAATGGGATTTTAGGGTACAGTACGATGAAAAGGATGCTATCGGCAGACGGTATCGAAGGCAGGATGCTGCAGGTACCCCATTTTGTATCACCGTCGATCATGAAACCCTGGAAAATCGCAGCGTTACATTGAGATACCGGGATAGTATGGATCAAAAACGGGTAGATATCTCAGAATTAAAGGAAATAATTGCCGCGGAGATCGACTTCAGAGGTTGGTTGAAAAAGTAGGTAAAATCCTCACAAAAAGGGTTAAAAGCGGTTTCCTGGAGCAGGAATTCTCCTGATTCCGGAGGTTCATCTGGCTGAATTCTGTAAATTTAAGCTGATAAATCCACGGGTATATGGTAAAAAAATACCTTTTGCTTTTCCTGGTTCTGAATCTCTGTGTTCCTGGTCTTCTTGGCCAGGTCGGATCCTCAGCAGGCCCTGTTCTTTCAGGTCGCACAGTGCCCAACCGGGTAGCACCACTTTCCACTCGGGAAATTATCCGCCCCGAAATCTATGATGATTTTCCTAATCCCAAGGAACAGCATGCCAATCAGGTTGTACCGGGAAAGGGATATCCGAGGTATCTTGATGCTGCACTTCAATCAGAAATGGGTGTTGCAGAAATAAAATCTCCCATTTTCGTCGCCGATGCCCTTACCACTGGACACGTTCCCACCGACCCTACAGGGGCCGTAGGTCCTAATCATTATGTAGTTGCAGTCAACTCAGCCTTCGCCATTTATGACAAGGAGGGAAATCTATTATCTCCCCTGGCAGATCTTTCTACTCTCGGCGGAGAGTTCCAAGGGGAAAATTTCGGAGATCCGATCGTGATGTACGACCAGTTTGCGGACCGATTTCTGATCACCCAGTACAGCCATACCCCCAATAGTCTTCTGGTCGCGATTTCCCAGGGTCCAAATCCGGTCACGGATGGGTGGTACACCTATAGGTTCGAAACGGGATCCTTCCCGGATTATCCAAAGTTTTACATCTGGGGGGATGGGTATTATGTCACCACCAACAAGGTGACCAAACCCATCCTCGGGCCGGGGGATAACAATAGCCCGGATTACCAGGGGGAGGTGATTTATGTCCTGGAACGGGATAAGATGGTCGTCGGAGAGCCAGCCCGATACGTCGGCCTGCCACTACCGGGTCTTGAGATCAACCAGTTCTACTCCCCGGCTGGATTCCTACCCTTAGGGGAAGCTTTACCTCCACCTGGAAATGCCCCTATTGTGTATTTTCAGGATGATTCGTGGGCCGGAGTCAACCAGGATCATCTCAAGATCTGGCTGGTCAATGTTAATTGGGACAATCCTGAGGCCACCACGATAGTTCTCTCTCAGCGCCTCGGTCCTGATCAGGGAGTGACACCTTTCCATTCCGTCTTCGACGGAGGTTCTCAACTTAACCTTTCCCAGCCTGACGATGGTGTAGATCTCGATGCATTACAGGGAGCCATCATGTATCCCGCCCATTTTAGGAGTTTCGATGGACATAATGCGGCGGTTTTCAACTTTGTGGTAGATGTGGACCCGGGATTCGTCGAACATGCCGGGATAAGGTGGTATGAGTTGAGGCAGGAGGATTTCGGGGCCCCCTGGGAAGTGTATCAGGAGGGAACTTACGCTCCGGATTTCAGCGATCGTTGGTGTGGAAGTATCGGGATAGACAAACACGGTAACATCGGACTGGGTTTTACGATCATGAATGACAACGAAGAGCATAAGATTTACGCATCCCTCAAATACACCGGCCGCTACGCCAACGATCCTCCTGGAATTATGACGCTTCAGGAGGAGTTTATCGTGGAGGGAAACAGTATTTCCGACAAGGGGAGGTACGGTGACTATTCCCACCTTTCTTTGGATCCCACTGATGATGAAACCTTCTGGTTTATTGGGGAATATTTCGATCAGGGTCTTCGTGCCAGCAAATTCGGAGCCTTTAAAATTGCCCCGACTTTCGACCGCGATATCGGCATAGTTGACATCTTGACTCCGGAATCAGCAGTTCTGGGAGAAAATGAAACGGTGACTGTGGTAATTCGAAATTATGGTGCGGTGCCTCAGACAGGGTTTGAGTTGTGGTATGCCCTTGATGGCGGAACAATTGTCCGGGAAACATTTCCTGGAACGATTCAACCCACCGATCAGGCGAGCTATACTTTCGCCACCAAGGCGGACCTGTCAGAACTGGGGGAGCATTTTATCAATGCGAAAACGGATCTGGAGGGTGACCAGGAATTCACAAATGATTTTTATAAAGAAACGATCTATAGCCTCCGACCTACGGATGTAGGTGTGACAGAAATTCATTCTCCGCAGACAGGTACAGGTCTGGGTATCGAGCCGATCGCCGTAACGGTGGAAAATTTTGGCGGCGTACCGCAACAGGATTTTCCTATAGGCTATTCCATAAATGGAGGGGAAATGGTGATAGAGACCTTCGACAAAACCGTAGAGTTTGGAGAAGAGGTGTCGTTTGTTTTCGAAAATCAGGTGGACCTTTCTTCTCCCACGTCATACGAGATCACTGTAACCACACTTCTTGAAGGGGATGTAGACAGGGAGAACGACAGTGAATCTGATATCATCGCTAATATGGATTGTATCCCGGAGGGATCTAACTGCCTTTTCAATGATGGTATTTTTTCATTCTACCTTGAAGAGATCGTCAATGAGAACATTCCTTGTACCAATGGATATATCGATTTCATCGGCGGGTTTTCCACCACTCTTGATCGGTCAGCCAGCAGCCATACTGTCGGGATCGAAGGAGGCAGCGGGGACCGCTTTTCCATTTGGATCGATTTTAATGATAATGCCGTTTTTGAGTCTGATGAATTGATCATCGACTCAGAACTTATCAGGGCTTCCGGAATGGTACTCACTTTTCCTTTTGATATTCCCGATGATGCACCCCTGGGAGAGCATCTGATGCGCGTCAGGGGAGGCGATGTCTCCCCACAATATTCCGGTAGCCTTAACGATCCCTGTAGTGTCATGGAATACGGTACCACACATGATTATTCTGTGATCATTGAGAGCAGTCTCGAAGAATCCGTCCTGCAGCAGGCGGAACTGATCGTGACCTCCCCAAGTGAGGATTTTTTTCAGGCTCATTTGACAACTCCTTATCAGGATTTCCTCTGGATTTCCGTCTATGATATCAGGGGGCAAAAGCTCATTGAAAACAGGGTGGACAAGTTACCTGGCGGATACTTTTACGAGTTCGATATGTCACATGTTGCCTCGGGAGTTTATCTCGTGCGGATGGGAACAAGAGAAGAGGGCAGGGTGGAGCGCATTCTGGTTGAATAATTCTGCAGAAACCGGATTTCATCCAAAAAATGCTAATTTTGGTACACCCAAAAAGGCATTCATGAAGATTATTTCTTACAACGTAAACGGGATTCGTGCAGCAATAAAAAAAGGCTTTATTGACTGGCTTGCTGCCACAGAGGCCGATGTGGTCTGCCTTCAGGAGATAAAGGCCAATCCCGATCAGTTTGACCATCAGCCTTTTGAGGAGCTGGGATACAGGTATAATTCCTGGTATCCTGCAGCTAAGAAAGGCTACAGCGGAGTAGCCATATTAAGCAAGGTGGAACCCAGAGCGGTTTCTTATGGAACCGGGATCGATTATATGGACCTCGAGGGGCGTAATCTCCGTCTTGATTTTGATCATTTCTCGGTGATGAGCCTTTACCTTCCATCGGGAACCAATATTAAGCGGCTGGATCATAAGCTTCAGTATATGGCTGATTTCCAACGGTATGTTGATGAACTTAGACAGAGCATTCCCCACTTAATAATCTGTGGAGATTACAATATCTGCCACCGGGAAATTGATATCCATGATCCCGTCAGACTTAAAAATACTTCAGGCTTCCTGCCGGTCGAACGCGAATGGATCGACAACTTCATAAATAACGGCTTCATAGATGCCTTCCGGCATTTCAATTCTGAGCCGCATCAATACTCGTGGTGGAGCTATCGCGCGGGTGCTAGAAACAACAATAAGGGCTGGAGAATCGATTACTGTCTTGTCACCACCTCCCTGAAAGAAAAGCTTAAGAGGGCCGTTATACTCCCTGAGGCAGAACACAGCGATCATTGCCCGGTCCTGGTTGAACTCCACAAATAAATTCAAAGCGATGAAAACTTTAAAGACAATAATCACGGTTTGCCTTGCAGCTGTCTTTCTGAGCTCCTGTGTATCCTCAAGAGTTTATAAGGATCTGGAGCAGGAGTATGCTGAGTTGCGCCAGGAGCATGAATCGCTGTCCGAGGACTTCAGGGAATTGGAGTCCGGTAATGAAGCTTTAAATGAAACGCTGGCTGCGCTTCGAACAGAATTCGAGGAATTGTCCGGCAGGGAAAAGCACCTGCAGGATGAATACCACCGGACGGCTGAAGAGCTGGAAAGGCTTAAGGAGAGCTACGATGCCCTTGAGGCTAGTAGCTCCTCTTCCCTTGCTGAGAATTCACGAAGAAACAGGGCCCTGATCGCGGAACTCGATGAAAAAGAGGCAGCCCTGGCCGAAGAAAAAGAGCGATTGGAAAAGCTCGAGAAAGATTTGGCCGCCCGAGCTCAAAGAATCGACGAGTTGGAGAATCTGATAGCCGCAAAGGACGCCAAAATGCGTTCCTTGAAAGAAGCTATCTCCCAGGCCCTGGTCAACTTCGAGGGCAAAGGTCTAACAGTAGAGCAAAGAGATGGGAAGGTTTATGTTTCTATGGAAAACAAACTCCTCTTCAGTTCAGGAAGCTGGGCCGTAGGTCAGGAAGGAAGAAGGGCAGTACAGCAACTGGCCTCCGTCCTTGCTGAAAATCCTGATATTGCTGTTTTGATTGAGGGCCATACGGATAACGTTCCCTATAATGGAAGTGGACCTCTGAGAGACAACTGGGATCTTTCCACAAAACGAGCTACGGCAATTGTGCAACTCCTTCTGGAACATGAACAGATTGATCCTGAAAATTTAACAGCGGCTGGTAGAGGAGAGCATGCACCGGTGGCTTCCAATTCTACGTCGGAAGGCCGCGCCAAGAACAGGCGGATCGAAGTTATTCTGACCCCGAAACTCGATGAGATTACAAAAGTGCTCCAGGAAATGGATTAAAAGGCCTACAGGTCGCGGACCAGGCTTTCATGAATAAAAATATGATCGCCGTCCGAGAAGCCGTGAACCCAATCATCCGTTACTCCTAGCTGGACAATGGTATCCATGGGTTCCGCCTGCCGGACAATTTCTGCATTAAGGGAAGGTCCTTTTCGCAAATTTGCCCAGGCACGGACCTTGACGCTGTCCGTTTTCAAAGGAAAGATAGCGACATCCGCTGCCTCTTTGGTTTTGGCGATATACGGATATGGATCCAGAGCGCCGCGAAAACCAGAATAAATACTGAAATGTAGATGAGGAGGAGTAGTTCGGGCATTCCCGGTATTTCCTACTAATCCAAGGGTGTCCCCTGGGAAAACTTTCCTGCCGGAATGGATTGTTATGCTGTCGAGGTGCGCGTAATACAATGAAAGCTTCCGCTTCCTGTCCCGGAGCCAAACCTGTTTTCCTCCCAATCCCCTGTTTGCAGTAGAGGAAACGATGGCTTCTGTTACAGCCAGAACCGGCGTACCCCGGGGAGCGAAGATATCGACGCCTTCATGACTTCTACGGCCTCCGTCCCTGCTTGCTCCCCAGAAGCTCTGTACCGCCTGGTTTCCCTGAGTAGCAACAGGAAATCGGTAAATCGGTTTTTTGGTGATGGTCAATTCAAAAAGAGAATAAGCCGATATTTCAGGTTGGACGATCACTTTATACAATCCCGTCTCTTGCACTTCATGGACAAGAGAATCAACTCCATAAGGACTACTGAGGATTTTTTTCACTGTCCCTGTACTATCTTTGGAGTAGAGGTCCAGGAATACCAATTCCTCAGGGAGGTTCTTTTTTATTCTGAGAATTAGTCTTTCGCCTCGTTTCAGATGAAAACCGTAGTTTCTGGCCGTACCTTCTGCCACAAAGAATCTTCCTTTCTCGGCATAAGGAAGGGAGATTTGAATGCTATCTTTTAAAGCATTTTCTAGGGCTGACTTCCAAAGGGCCAGAGCAGCAGGATCCTCTCTGTAATCCTGTTCATATTGCTCCCGTGCTGTAGGACTGGTCAGGGCCCTTTTGATCCTGGCGAGTCTGGAACATGACAGGCCGAAGACCAGGAGGAGAGCAACTGCAATACTTCGGTAGGTTCCCATTCGTTCCATAGGGAAGGGATAACAGAAACTATGCCACCATAGCCTGATTATAGGAGCATAAATGGGTCCTTTGACATGATAAAGAACCGCGGCATCGCTTGATTCAGTTTCGGAGAAAGGGGAACTTCGGGCGGTATAACACCTGTTTCTGATTCTGAATCCTATAGGTGTTGATGCCGATCAGGAGAATGTTGAGTACATACATCAATACGATGAACCCGAGGTTGAAGCCCAGTGTGGCAGAAATAGAATCCGCCAATTGCGCTGCAGGACTGTCCAGTCGGTATGCCAATACTATCGAACTGAAGAGGAGACCCAGGCAAAGTATCAGAAACCAGGTAATCTGGAAATTGATAACATCTTTGCCGATCCTCTGGATGCCCCTCACTTGATCTTTTTTTGAAATCCAGAGGATCAGGGGAACCAGAAAACCAAGAAGAGGAAACAGAAGGAATGTCAGGGACGAGAGATTCAGCATCATAGCAAAAGATGAATCTTCAGGATCAACTGGCCCGAGAAGATCCTTTGGAGTTACATCAAGTGCCTCAGAAATTCTTCTAAGGCTTTCACCGGTGGGCCGCGGTTCTCCTTTTTCGATTCTCTGAACCGTACGTAGACTCAGCCCCGAATTTTCCTTCAGATCCTCCTGAGACCATCCCTTCCTTCTTCTCAGCTCTTTTACCTTGCTTCCGAGTTTTCTGTCCTTTATCATGATTGATTTGAAATTGAAACAAAGATAAAGACTGTACCAGGGGAATCCGTTGGTCAGGCTTATGTCATTTCTATGCCACTTCCGTTTAAAAGCTTTGGATCAAGGAAATAAATGCCCCACGACATCCTCAATTTTTGCGACCTTAAGGATGCGAATCGAATGATTGGCTTCTGCAAATTTGCTGAGACTGGAAACCATGATAGTCTTGAAGCCGAGCTTTTCAGCCTCTGCAACACGCTGCTCCACTTTGGTCACAGGCCTGACCTCCCCAGCCAGCCCGATTTCCGCCGCAAAACAAAAATCTTTAGGTACAGCCACGTCCTCACTCGAGGATAGAATGGCCGCCACCACCCCTAGATCAAGTGCGGGGTCATCTACTGTTATTCCTCCGGTAATATTCAGAAATACATCCTTGGCTCCTAACCTGAAACCCGCTCTTTTTTCCAGAACGGCCAGAAGCATATTTAATCGTTTCGCATTAAATCCAGTAGCAGACCTTTGAGGGGTGCCGTAAACCGCTGAACTTACAAGAGCCTGGACTTCGATCATCAGGGGTCGTGCTCCTTCCAGGATGGCAGCAATGGCTGTTCCGCTGAGATCTTCCTCATGCTTGGAGATCAGGATCTCAGAAGGATTTCGCACCTCGCGCAATCCATTGCTTTGCATTTCATAGATTCCAAGTTCGCTAGTGGACCCGTAGCGATTTTTATGGGCTCGTAAAATTCTGTAGACGTGGTTTCGATCTCCCTCAAACTGCAAAACCGTATCGACCATATGCTCGAGCACCTTCGGTCCGGCAATACTTCCTTCTTTGGTAATATGCCCGATCAGGACAACTGGAACCCCAGTCTCTTTTGCGAAGCGTATGAGCTCTGCGGTACATTCCCTGATTTGCGAGATGCTTCCTGCACTACTTTCGATATACTCGGTCTGCAAAGTCTGGATGGAATCGATGATCAGAATGTCCGGTTGAAGCTTCTCGATTTCCCTGAATATGTTCTGGGTCAGTGTCTCGGTGAGAATGTAGCAGCTCTGGGCATGCGGGAGGATTCGTTCCGCCCTCATCTTGATCTGCTGCTGGCTTTCTTCTCCCGATACGTATAGCGTTTTGTAGTTCAGATGAAGGGAGATCTGAAGCAGGAGCGTACTTTTGCCGATCCCGGGTTCTCCCCCCAGAAGGGTAAGAGAGCCTGGCACCAATCCACCCCCTAAAACACGGTCCAGTTCCTGATCGCCCGTTTGGAACCGCTCCTCCTGGGAGGTCTCAATATCTGCCAGGCGCAAAGGTTTGGAAACCCGCTTTATTTTCGACTGTGATTCCCTGCGCCAATCCTTTTTATCCTCCTTTTGCAGGACTTCTTCAACCAGGGTATTCCATTCCCGGCAGGCATTGCATTGCCCCTGCCATTTTGCATGTTGATTCCCGCAGTTCTGACAATAATAGACGGTTTTGACCTTGGCCATTAAAAAAGAGGTTTTTTGTCCTGCTAATAACCGAAATCTTTCTTGATGAGCTCCGCCTTTTTAAGCATAAAATCTATCGTTATGAATGCAACCTCCTCCTGACCGTAGGCCATCTGATAAGTTCGCATCGCCTTCTTGGGATCTCCTGAAGCCTCATAGGCTCTGGCGAGATAATAGGTTCCCAGGGCAGAATTGGGATATTGTTTTCTTGCCAGTTTTCCCAGTGCTTCCATCTGCTCCCAGTTTTGAATGGCTTCCAGGGCTTTACCCGTGGTGAGAAAATCATTGATCCGGATTTTCTTCTCCATGCCATAGTCATGTTTGATCATGTCATACTTGGAGACCAGGAAGTCATACGGAGAGCTTCCTACAGCAACCATCTGATCATATTCCTTTACACCCATTGGGGGATAACTCGCGAAGATCTGGATCAGCGCGTCTGGGATCGCATACCCTACAAGAGAATAGTGGCTGGCTTCCTCAAAATCCCTAAACCTGTACCGGACATTATCATTCTGAATGGTTTTCAGCTGGGCATCCAAGGCCAGTATTCCCTCCTTTATCCGGGAGATGTCGTTCTGACCGGTAGCCAGGTAGTACCACCGCGGATATGCTGCCGTGTTTAGCGAATAATGAATTCTTTCAGCCATCTCTGATGCCAGATCAGGGCTCAGGCTGATATAAGCTTCAAATATGGGCTCTTCTTTAAAAAGATAATAATTCAGGAAATTGGCACTGAGGTTATGTCCTGCAATAATCTGGAAGTCAGAGGTCCGGTACTTTTGGTCGATATGGGGCAGTAACTCCATTCCGATAAATTCAAAGAACAGGGCTCCTGATTTTACGGGAAGCGTGGATTTCTCATCATAAAAGCAATCCTCATTCCGGGTTTCATCCATGTTGATCCCCACTACAATGGCCTCAGGAATATCATCCCAGTAGGAGTAGTAGTCCACATTCCCTGCGAAGGGCTCAAAGAGGTAGTCGCCATCGAGCACGACGATGAGGGGATATTTTTTCTCAATATTCTGCTCATAATTTCGGGGCAGCTGAATCTTAAGCTGACGTTCCTCCCCCAGTTTGGAGGAATTAATTGTGGAGTAGATCGTTTGGGAGCAAACCGTCTGAGCGACAACAAATAAGCAAAAGATCAGGTAGATTTTTTTCATAGGCTTTGAATTTTTTTTCAAAGCAATATAGATATTATTTCTTTCGATTAAAAAAGGGAAGAAATAATAATGATAGGCCTCCCAGGACCAGTACCAGCAACGTCTGGGAGCCCCAAAGGATCCAGCCAAAAGCTTCCCCTGCCTGCGCATCGATACCGAAAAGTAGCAGGACGGCTCCCATGGCGATGGGATACACTCCGATTCCGCCATTGGTGGTTGAAATGGCAAAGGTGCCGACTATGAACGCAGCCATTACTCCTGGGAGGGCAAGGGAAGCGGTTTCGGGAATGGCAAATTTCACCACATAAAACATGAGAAGGTACATCATCCAGATGAACACAGTATGTGCAAGGAAGGCTTTTTTTCGTTTCATCCTGAGGATACTTCTCATGCCGTCGAGGAGACCTTTGGCAAACTCTCTGATTTTGAGCATCCATGGATGACGTGATTTCCGGACCAGGGTTAGGAAGATGAGTCCAGCCGTGATCAATAGAAGAAGTATTCCGACGGAAACCAAGGGGTTGATGTCGTGATTCTCAAAATAATCCAGCAGGTTGTCGGTCTGAATGAGTAGTCCGAAGACCAGGATGATCAGAAGCATGATGAGGTCTGCTATTCGTTCCGAAACTATGGTTCCGAAGGCTTTTTCAAAAGGGATGTCCTCGTAAGTAGAGATGGTGGCTCCGCGAAGCACCTCTCCCGAGCGAGGAACTCCCAGGTTGGCCAGATAACCCCCCATGACAGCCATGAAACTGTTGGCAAGCCGGGGATGGTATCCCAGGGGCTCCAGGAGATACTTCCATCGATAAGCGCGAGACAGGTGCGATAGCAGACCGAAGAAAAGACTGAGGAACACCCAGCCCAAATCCGCGAGTAAAATATTGCTGTATAAGGCCTCTCGCTCCCTTGGAGTGGCACTGCTCAGGGAATACCATATCAGAAATACTCCCAGTGACAGAGGAAGTACGGTTCTGGCCAATTTAAGCAACTTGGTCTTCAATGTTCTATCTGAGCAGATTGTTCTCCTCGTTAGGGAAAACCAGGGAGGGTTTAAAAGTTCTGGCCTCTTCCACATCCATGATCGCATAAGTAATCAGGATGAGGACATCTCCCTTGGCAACCTTTCTTGCGGCAGCACCGTTTAGGGTTATCTCGCCGCTGCCTCTTGCTCCGGGAATGGCATAGGTCTCGAGCCGCTCGCCATTGTTATTGTTGACGATCTGAACCTTTTCCCCTTCCAGGATATTGGCGGCATCCATCAGATCCTCATCAATGGTAATACTCCCGATATAATTGAGATCGGCACCAGTAACCTTTACCCTGTGAATCTTAGATTTAACTACGTGAACTTGCATAACTGCTAATTTAAGGCAATGTTATCAATCAACCTTACATCACCTGCAAATGCAGCGATGAATGCGCGATATTTTCGGTTCTGATCGATGTTTGCCACGCTTTTTAGGGTCTGGCTGTCGGCAATCTCAAAATATTCCAGTCGAAGTCTGTTATTATCGGAGAACCTGGAGCGTACCCAAGCGTTGATATCAGAAACACTTTTTGTGCCAAAATCCGCTCTGACCTGTTGAAGGATCTCATAGATCATACTTGCCGCTTTCCGGTTCTCGGGATCGAGACGTTCGTTTCTTGAGCTGCGTGCCAGCCCTCCCACTTCACGTTCTATCGGACAGCCAATGATTTGGACATTGAGCTGTAATTTGTCCACGAGTTTTCTGATGATCTGTAGCTGCTGAAAGTCTTTTTCACCAAAAAAAGCCTTGTCGGGACGAATGATCTCAAAGAGTTTTCTGATAATAGTCCCCACCCCGTTAAAATGCCCTTTCCGGTATTTTCCCTCCATCTCGTCCTCCAGGCCGTCAAAGCTGAATTCTTCTGATACCGGCCGGCTTCCGTATATTTCTTGGGGATCAGGAGAAAATACGATGACATCTTCGCTGACCCGGGAAATATGTTGGATATCCTTCTCCAGGTCCCGGGGATATAATTCAAGATCCTTCGGGTTGTCGAATTGTGTGGGATTCACAAAGATACTGATAACCACTTTTCCGGAATTTTCCAGGGCGCTTTCTATTAGGGAAAGGTGGCCCTTATGTAACGCGCCCATCGTTGGCACCAAACCGATCGAAAACCCTTCCTTTCTGAAGGTTGAAATGCGGGTTTGAAGTGCTTCCTTCTCCTTAAAAATCTGCATTTTATTCCGAAATTAACAGCGTGCAAACTTAAATATAATACTGACAATCTGCATAAAATTTTGTAATTTTGCGTGTTTTTTAATTGCAACTGATTTTAAAGAGATCCCATGAAAGACAAGAGGATATTGTACGTCTCATCTGAAGTTATACCCTACTTGCCCGAAACCGAAATTTCATCTATGTCCTTCGAAGCGCCGAGAATGGTCAACAACAACGGAGGCCAGATAAGGATCTTTATGCCGCGCTTTGGCAACATCAATGAACGCCGACATCAACTTCATGAAGTGATACGCCTGTCCGGCATGAATCTTGTCATCAATGATCTCGACATGCCCCTTATTATTAAAGTGGCCTCGATTCCCAAGGAAAGAATGCAGGTATACTTTATTGATAATGAGGATTATTTCAAAAGAAAGGCTACTTTGACCGACGAGGAGGGGAACCTTTTTCCAGATAACGATGAAAGGGCCATTTTTTTTGCAAAGGGGGTAATTGAGACCGTAAAGAAGCTTAACTGGGCCCCGGATATCATCCATGTGAATGGTTGGCTTTCCTCCCTGCTTCCCTTGTACTTGCGCAATTATTATGGAAATGAGCCGTTGTTCAATACCGCCAAGATTGTTACGGCTGTTTACAATCAGGATTTCGAGGGCACACTCGATCCGGCCCTTTATAAGAAGGTGCTTTTCGATGGACTTGAGAATGAACAGGTAAAACATTTAAAAAAACCGACTTACATTAACCTAATGAAAACAGCCGTCGACAATTCCGACGGAGCTATAATAGCAGGGGACAATATTCCCGAAGAGCTGAAAAAATATCTCAGCAAGCAGACCATTCCTGTTCTGGAATTCAAAAACCGCGAAGAATTCGGTCCGGCTTACCAGGAATTTTACTCCCGAAAAATTTTATCATAATCAGAATACACTGAATGACTACTATAAAAAACCAGATGTTGAAGGCAGCAACAGTATTGGCTGTTGTTTTTTCTTTCGTTTCCTGTGAGGACGATTTCGAAACCATAGGAAGCAGTGTGATCGGCGGCGTCGGCTTCAACGCCGACCTTTATGACGAGGCCCGGATAGACGCCTATACCTATGAGCTTCCCCCAGTCCAGACGGACGAGCTTCCTCTTAACCTACTGGGGGTATACCATGATCCGGTTTTCGGACAGCAAGTTGCAAGCATCCTTTCCCAGGTTTATCTGTCCGATCCGGATCCGACCTTCGGGTACAATGCGGTGGTGGACAGCGTAATTCTCAGCGTCCCTTATTTCTCATCAGAATTGGAAACCGAGGAGGGGGAAGAAGTAAGGTATGAGTTGGATTCGGTATATGGGGATGATCCCATTAAATTGACCGTCGCTGCATCGGATTATTTTATCAATAACTATGACCCGGATACGGATTTCCAGGAAAGGCAGCGATATTATTCGGATCTGCAACCGAAGATAGAGAATCACCTTGGCTCTATTCTTTTTCAAAGTGATTCTTTCGTCCCGTCTTCAGCCGAGGTGGTCGAATATCCGGTAGACGACAAAGGAGAAACTGATACGCTCAGGCTGAAGCCTCGAATGCGGCTCCATTTGTCAAAGTATTTCTTTCAGCAGTTTATCATCGAGAAGGAGGGGTCTCCCGAACTGCAGTCCCAGAACAATTTCCGGGATTACCTCCGCGGAATCTTTCTTAAGGCAGAACCAGCAGGGGAAGAGGGAAGTATGGTGTATTTGGACCTGCTCAATACGGAAGCGGGGATCACCATCTATTACAGCTATGAAAGAAAAGACGTAGAGGATTCCGATTCCGATGGAGACAAGGAGGAGTTCATCCTGGCCAACAATTCCTATGACATCAAATTCGGCCCTACCCGGATCAATACCTTTGTCCAGGATACCCCGGAGTTCTCCGATCCGGAAAATCTTTTTCTCAAAGGCGGGGAAGGCTCCATGGCAGTCATCGAACTTTTCAGCGGTCCGGATTCTGATGGCGACGGGTCCTCTGATGAACTGGAGTTTCTAAGGGAAAACAATTGGCTGATCAACGAAGCTAATCTGGAGTTCTATGTCAACCGGGACTATATGGCGGGAATGAATGAGCCAGAAAGGCTATATATTTATAACCTGGAGAACAATGTCATGCTGGTGGATTATGTGCTCGAAGAACCGGGACGGGTGAATCCGCCGGAATCTAAGGCCAATTTGGGTCACCTGGTGCCACTTGAAAGAGATGCTGATAAAGAAGGAGTAAAATACAAGATTCGTCTCACCCAGCATATTAACAGGGTCCTCAATAAGGATTCTGCCAATGTCAAACTGGGAGTGGTCGTTACCCACAATGTGAATATTATCAGTAGCGCAGACATTCGGAATACGACGGAATCAGATGTGGACAAGGTGCCTACCGGATCTGTCATTACGCCGGAAGCCACAGTCCTGCACGGCCCTGAGGCGGAGGATGAGGGAAAACGCCTCAAATTGAATATCTATTATACAGAACCAAAGCAGTAAGAAATGTGTGGAATAGTTGGATATATCGGGTATAGGCAAGCCTTCCCGATTGTGATGAAAGGTCTGCAAAGACTTGAGTACAGAGGTTATGACAGTGCGGGAATTGCCCTGTTTGATGACAAGGAACTCAAAGTTTCCAAGACAAAAGGAAAGGTTGCGGATCTAAAGAACCGGGCGGAGCAGGAGATTTCTACCGAAGGTACATTAGGTCTGGGACATACCAGGTGGGCTACCCATGGAATTCCCAGTGATCTAAATTCCCATCCCCATACCTCAAATTCAGGGAACATCGTGATCATACACAATGGGATCATAGAGAATTACGAAGCCCTGAAGAAGGAGCTCATAACCAGGGGGTATACCTTCCACTCGGATACAGATACTGAAGTATTGGTGAATCTCATCGAAGATGTGATCAAAAAGGAAGGAGTCAAACTTGGGAAGGCCGTACAAATCGCGCTAAACCAGACCATAGGCGCCTATGCTATCGCGGTTTTTGATCAGACTAAACCCAATGAAATCGTAGTGGCCCGGCTGGGGAGTCCTCTGGCCATCGGAGTTGGAGACGATGAATTTTTTATCGCTTCCGATGCATCGCCTTTTATCGAATTCACCAACAATGCCATCTATCTCGAAGACGGGGAGATGGCTGTTGTCAGACGAAATAAACAGGTTAAAGTGAGGAAGATTAAGGATGATGCCCTTGTGGATCCTTATATTCAGGAACTCCAGTTGAACCTGGAACAGATAGAGAAAAACAATTTTGATCACTTCATGTTGAAGGAGATCTACGAACAGCCAAGTGCCATAACCGATACCTACAGGGGGCGCCTGCTGGTAGAGGAGGGAATCATCAGGATGGCCGGCGTGGATGACAATGTGGAAAGATTTCTCAATGCGCGGCGCATTGTGATCGTGGCATGTGGTACTTCCTGGCATGCGGGGTTGGTTGCGGAATATATCTTCGAGGATCTCGCCCGTATCCCTGTTGAGGTGGAGTATGCATCGGAATTCCGGTATAGGAACCCGATCATCAACTCAAATGATGTGATCATTGCCATTTCTCAGAGCGGTGAAACTGCCGACACCATGGCTGCCATTAAACTCGCAAAGGAAAAAGGAGCTTTTGTGTTCGGAGTATGCAATGTGGTAGGGTCTTCCATTTCGCGGGAGACCCACGCAGGGGCATATACCCATGCTGGACCAGAAATAGGGGTGGCATCCACTAAGGCCTTTACGACACAGATCACGGTGCTCACCCTGATGGCCTTAAAGTTGGCAAAGGCAAAAGGAAGTATCTCCCACACCGATTTTCATCTTCACTTGCAGGAACTGGAAACCATTCCCCATAAAATCGAAGTGGCGTTGCAGTCGAACGATCATATCAAGAAGGTCGCCTTCCGTTACAAAGATGCCAGAAATTGTCTCTATTTGGGGCGGGGCTTCAACTTTCCGGTAGCTCTGGAAGGTGCGCTGAAATTAAAGGAGATCTCCTATATCCATGCGGAAGGTTATCCCGCTGCGGAGATGAAGCATGGGCCTATTGCCCTGATAGATGAAGAAATGCCTGTAGTGGTTATCGCAACCCGGAAGGGACATTATGAGAAAGTGGTCAGTAACATTCAAGAGATCAAATCCCGCCAAGGGAAAATCATCGGAATTGTCACCGAGGGTGATACCAGTGTCCGGGAACTTGCAGATCATGTTATTGAAGTGCCGGATACCATTGAGGCGCTTACCCCATTATTGACTACCATTCCGCTTCAGTTGCTGTCTTACCATATAGCAGTCATGTTAGGGAAGGATGTCGATCAGCCGAGAAATCTGGCAAAATCTGTCACGGTCGAATAGACCTGTTCTAAAAAGATCAACCCGGAAATGAAAAAATATTTCCGGGTTTTTTTCATCTTTAAACTTTCGGTTTTTGCTTAAAAAAGTTCTGGATAGGGATGCATATTATTGTACAAAAGGATTATCTTTGCAGCCTGAAAAAGCAATGGTTTTTAAGATGGTTGTCCGGTTTTTAGGGCTTCTTTCTTAGTGACTTAAAGAAAATAATATCTAAAGGATTAAGTAATGTCTAGATTTACAGGTAAAGTTGCACAGGTTATCGGACCGGTCGTCGACGTAAAGTTCGATTCGGAGAATTCAGAACTGCCGAGAATTTATGATTCTCTCGAGATCACCGGAAAGGATGGTTCAGTTCTGGTGCTGGAAGTGCAATCTCATATCGGTGAGGATACCGTAAGAACTGTTTCCATGGATTCCACAGATGGGTTGAGCCGGGGTGTTGAGGTCATAGCCACAGGGGCGCCGATTCAGATGCCCATTGGAAAGGATGTCTACGGCAGGTTGTTCAACGTTATCGGAGATGCTATTGATGGTCTTGGGAATCTTCCCAAAGCTGATGAAAATGGACTGCCAATTCACCGGGAGGCTCCCAAGTTCGAAGATCTGTCTGTTTCTACCGAGGTTCTGTTTACCGGAATTAAGGTAATCGACCTCATAGAACCATATGCCAAGGGAGGTAAGATCGGATTGTTCGGTGGTGCAGGAGTAGGAAAGACAGTACTGATCCAGGAGTTGATTAACAATATTGCCAAAGGTCACGGAGGTCTTTCCGTGTTCGCGGGTGTTGGAGAAAGAACCCGTGAAGGAAACGACCTTTTGAGGGAGATGCTGGAATCCGGAATCATCAAATACGGAGCGGATTTCATGCATTCTATGGAAGAAGGTGGATGGGACCTTCAGAAGGTGGATAAAGCAGCCTTAAGGGATTCTAAGGCGACTTTTGTTTTTGGACAGATGAACGAACCTCCTGGAGCCCGTGCTCGTGTGGCGCTTTCAGGATTGACAATAGCAGAGTACTTCCGGGACGGGGCTGGAGAAGGCCAGGGGAAAGACGTTCTTTTCTTCGTGGACAATATTTTCCGATTTACTCAGGCCGGGTCTGAGGTATCTGCACTCCTTGGGCGTATGCCTTCGGCGGTGGGTTACCAGCCTACTCTAGCAACAGAAATGGGGGCCATGCAAGAAAGAATTACCTCTACCAAAAATGGGTCCATCACCTCTGTCCAGGCAGTATATGTGCCTGCGGATGACCTTACCGACCCGGCACCGGCAACCACCTTTGCTCACCTTGATGCCACAACCGTTCTGTCTCGTAAGATTGCCGAATTGGGAATATACCCGGCAGTGGATCCGCTGGATTCCACATCCCGAATTCTTACTGCTGAAATCCTGGGGGATGACCATTACAATTGTGCACAAAGAGTGAAGGAGCTGCTCCAGAGATACAAGGAACTACAGGACATTATTGCCATTTTGGGTATGGAGGAATTATCGGAAGAAGATAAATTGGCCGTATCCCGGGCGCGTAGGGTGCAACGATTCCTCTCTCAGCCCTTTCACGTGGCGGAACAATTTACCGGATTAAAGGGAGTTCTTGTAGACATTAAGGATACCATCAAAGGATTTAACATGATCATGGATGGGGAACTGGATCATCTTCCTGAAGCTGCCTTCAACCTGAAAGGGACCATTGAGGAAGCGATTGAAGCCGGAGAAAAAATGCTGGCCGAGGCCTCTTAATCAATGATCTTACCGGCGCCACTTCATGCGGAGCCGAATCATTTACGAAACATAAAAAGCATGCATTTAGAAGTAGTGACCCCTGAAGCTGTCCTCCTGAGTTCTGAAGTTGACTCAGTCAGTGTTCCCGGTATGAACGGCCAGTTCCAGATGTTAAACCATCACGCCCCTATAGTTTCGGTGCTCTCCAAAGGAGAGGTGAAGGTATTCACCCATTCCAGTAAACTGGATGAAAAGAAGGTGTCAGGATCCTTCACAAGGGATCCCAAAGATCAGAAGGTACTTATCCTGAAAATCGAGGGAGGCGTGGTCGAAATGAAGGAAAACAAGGTGATTATCCTCGCAGATTAATTTCCTCCAAATATTGTAAAGAGGGACTTGTGCCGAAGTGGTGACAAGTCCCTTTTCTAATTCTTAGGGACTACTTGGCAGAAAGCCATTTCTTTCTGGCTGCCAGTTCTTCTGAGGAGGCTTCGGGGGAAAGGCTGATTTCATAGGCCGGATTCGTAGCCAGAACGACATCTAAGGTCAACTCCTGGCCATATCTCAGGATTTCTACCTTAACTGCCTGTCCCGGTTCTAGTTTTTCAAGTACGGATTCAAGGCTCTCTTCTTGGGAAAGGACAACGCCGCTAATCGATTTGATCCTGTCCCCGCTGGCAAGGCCAGCGCTATATGCCGGAGTATTACGAGGTACCGGCCCAATGATTAAGAATTTACCCTCTAGTTCCCGTACCGGGGCTCCTAAATAGGCCACATCGGTTTTTCGTCTCATGACTACTCCCACCTCCTCGAAAAGATCGTCGTAATCCGGCATTTTACTATCGTAAATATGCTTCCGGAAAAACTGCTCTGCGATGTCTTTTCCGGCATAGACTCCTAAGAGGGCCTCCAGCTCCTCGATGGTGTAGGGTATTTCCGGATCGCCGTGGACCTCCCAGACTTTTCGCATGAAACCGTCCAGACTCAGGCCATGCTCTCTCAATTTGAGATCCAGGGCTAGACCGAGCATGCTTCCGTATGAATAATACGAAACAAAGGTGTTTACCCGGTTCACCGGGTCTACAGAAGTGGCCGCATCAACAAAAGGAGCCTGGTAGCTCATTTCAATGGGATTGAAGTACTGCAATGCCGGGGAATTCCAAACGTAGTTGAAGGTACCGGTGAGCCCCTCCACATATTCTTCAGGAGTGATGATTCCCGCCCTTGCGAGAATCAGATTCGTGTAGTAGCTTGTGAAACCTTCAGCAAACCACAGCGCCCCACTCATATTCGCTTTTGAGAAATCGAAAGGTTCCAGGCTGAGAGGTCTTATCCGCTCTACGTTCCAGGCGTGGAAGAACTCGTGGGAAACCGTACCAATGTTGGATTTATGACCCCCTTCACCCAGGCTCTGGACATCGGTGAGAACCGTGCTGTTGCGATGTTCCATTCCATCTCCGGAAACGTTGGGCATATAACAGGCAAGGAAAGTGTAGGTTCCGTAATCGAAATCCGGCAGCTCTCCGAAAACCGCCTTTTCCTGCAGGACAATATTCTTGACATTTTCAAAGTAGGCATCGAATTCCTGCGGGGTTCCGGGATGATGCAGGATGAATCTGATCTCCTGGCCATCTACTTCAAACTGGCGGCTGTCGAAATCGCTGATTTCGACGGGGCTGTCCATGAAGTAGTATAGATCCGGCGCAAAATACTGTTGATCTCCGATTTGCTTTAACTGGGTGGCAATTTTCCATTCGGGGTGCGCCGAGGTATCAAAAATGACTTCCACAGGGCGGTCCTGCAGCTCTTCTGCGTACATAAAAGTCGCAGGAATGTTCAGATGGGCATGTGTTGGATCGATCTGGGTATAGGTGCCATCTCCTCTGTTCCCAAAGAGCGTGTATTCGATCTCGACAGAATTCTCATAACCTGTAATACTCCAGGAATAGGGATCCTTTCTGATCACTTCAAGTGGCTTTCCCTTTTCCCCCCTGGCCTCGAGGCCATATATGTTTTTGGCAAACTCATGCAGCGCATATCTTCCTGGAGAGGAGCGCGCCATGCGGATGACCAGCGTATCGCCCTCTAGTTGCGGGAATTCTACCCTTATCCGGGCTTCATGGTGCACCGCATTCGGAAAAGAGATGTGGTAGGAGTTGGTCTGTGCATGGCAGACCGAGGACAGCAACAAGAGGGTTAAGAGTAGTACGCGCATATTCTTTTTTCGTTCTCTGAGTATTTCAGCGCTAAAGGCGGTGGGCTTGGGGCTTCACAGGCTTGCCCAGGGCAAGGAAGGGTTTTTGAATGAATCCTTGAACCTGACCTTTTCCTGATCTCCTTTTGACCTTTAGCGGATATTTTTTTCTGATGTTCCCTTCGTTCCGTTTTAATCAGGATTTTCCAAGATTTATCATGTCATAATAACTTAGCGACCATGATCTTTTTTTCATGATGAACATTCCTTCAGAATCATCTCCATCAATCGATCCAAATTCCTCTGAGAATGTCAGGCTCATCAGTTCCTGTAAATATCGCAATTTTTTTTCATAGGTCAACTTAAGCCTTCCAGTCCAGTACGGCAATTGGAAATCCGGAGGGTGGTGGCTGAGTCTCCGGCTACTTCAACCAGGTCTGATTAATCACCAAAGGCATCACACAGAAATCTCGAAGAAGTAAGCGGTCAACTCAAGAGCATTGCGCTTGTTTACTTCAGGAGCAGCTGAAATGTAGTGGTATATTGCCGTTGGGGGTTTAAAATCTTCATTTTTTACTGCTATATTTGCCTTTCACTCTAGTTTTGAAAAGATCCCTATGCTTGCAGCTATACTGACTGGCTTTATTTTTGCAATTTTCCTGGTCTTTTCCGGTAGGTACATGAAAGGTAAACTTGCTGTACTTTCCTCCCTGGTCCCTTTGGGACTATTCGTATATTTTGCCTCCTTCATCGGAGAAGTGGCCAGCGGTGCTGTAATCAGGGAATCAATCGCATGGGTGCCATCTCTGGGTATCAATCTCGATTTCACTCTTGATGGACTTTCCTTGCTGTTTACCCTGTTGATCACGGGAATAGGGTTTCTGGTGTTCCTGTACTCCTCTGCGTATTTGAAGGGAGATCCCTATCTCGATCGATTCTATGGCTATCTCGGGATTTTTATGGGCGCGATGTTAGGACTGGTCCTGAGCGACAATCTCCTGTCGATGTTCCTGTTTTGGGAACTTACCAGCATCAGCTCCTTCTTCCTCATCGGTTTCCGGAACAATAACTATGAATCGCGCAGGTCGGCAATTGTTTCCTTGGGCGTGACAGGACTCGGTGGGTTTTTTCTCTTGGCAGGAGCCCTTTTGCTTGGAAATATCACCGGAACCTATAGTATTACAGAAATGACCGGTATGGCCGATGCCATAGCCCAGCATGAGTATTATCCTGCCGTAGTGCTCCTGCTTTTCGGCGCCGCCTTTACAAAATCCGCTCAGTTTCCTTTCCATTTCTGGCTGCCAGGGGCCATGCGCGCGCCTACCCCTGTTTCGACCTATCTCCATTCTGCAACGATGGTTAAAGCGGGAATTTTCCTGCTCCTAAGATTTTCCCCGGTTCTTGGGGGGCAGGAGGTATGGCATACGACGCTGATGGTCGTGGGTGGAATCACCATGTTCTATGCCGCCTATCATACCTTATTCAGGACAGATCTCAAGGCAATCCTGGCCTATTCCACGATCTCCGTCCTGGGATTGCTTATCTTCCTGATCGGGATCGGAACGCGGTATGCGCTGACCGCAGCTGCAGTCTACATCCTGGTTCATGCATTTTATAAGGCTACGCTGTTCCTGGTGACCGGAATTATCGACCATGAGATCAATACGCGGAACATCACTAAAATCGCCGGCTTGAGAAAGGTCATGATGCCCGTAGCACTTGCTGGATTCCTGGCAGCTGTTTCGAGCGCCGGAATGCCTCCAACCTTGGGATTTGTAGGAAAGGACTTGGTTTACGAGGCTACCCTTCACATGGGAAACTGGTCCGTGTTCCTTACCGTTCTTGCCCTCTTGACCAACGTGCTGCTCCTGTATGCGGGTTTCTTAGCGGGAATCAAACCCTTTTCCGGCAAGCTTCCGGAAGAATATAAGAACGTGCATATGCCCTATGCGCGAATGTGGATTCCTCCATTAATCCTCGGGATCCTGGGACTGGTTTTAGGGTTGATGCCCTGGATGATCGACCAGCCGCTCGTACGGCCATTGATTTCTGCGGTAAGTGCACAAGAAAATGGCATTCCTCTGAAGCTTTGGCATGGGTTTAGCCTCATCCTTGGACTTAGTATCGTTACGCTGCTGACCGGAATTGCCCTTTATTTCGTGCTCACCCCATCAGAGAGAAGGGCTGCCGCCATCCAAAAATTGAACTTTATAGCTCCCCAGACGCTGATTCTGGGATCGACCCGGGGAGTGCACCGGTTTTCCAACTGGTGGACAAGGGTCTTTCAAAATGGATTCCTTCGGAATTACGTCTCCACCATCATTCTTTTTTTGGTGGTGTTGGTGGGATATTCTTTGTTTTCCGGAGAAGGTAAATTCGAGGTGGACGTATCGCGCTTCGGGGAGATGACCTACTATGAAATGATCATTATGGGGATCATGTTCCTTTCGATCTTTTTCGTGGTTTCTGCCAGGAGCAGGTTGACAGCTGTCGTTGCCATGGGAATCGTGGGGTACGCGATCTGCCTCCTTTTCGTGATTTACAGCGCACCGGATCTTGCTATGACGCAGTTCTCCATCGACACCCTGACAGTGATTCTCTTCGTGCTCGTTCTTTCCAGCCTTCCGAAGTATCTGTCGATCTCAGACTACCGTATGAAGGCCATCGACGGCGTACTGTCCATTGCCTTCGGTGTCCTGATCACACTGATCTCCCTGGAAGTGCTCAGTGAACCTGTCAACAAGGAGATCAGCCAATATTATGCGGCAAATTCCTATGTGATGGCCCATGGAAAGAATGTGGTCAACGTGATTCTGGTGGATTTCAGGGGGGCGGACACTATGATAGAAATATCTGTTTTGACAGTTGCGGCTCTTGGCGTTTTCAGTTTGCTTAAGCTGCGGCTCAAAAGAGATGATCGGGAACTAAAAGATTAAACTTATGACGACCATAATCCTTCGTACGGCATCAAATTATATGCTCCCAGTTCTGCTCGTTTTCTCCGTATTTGTACTGTTGCGCGGACACTATTTGCCCGGTGGTGGATTTGTAGGCGGCTTGATCGCCTCGAGTGCCTTCGTCCTTCACGCCTTCGCCAACGGACTTAACAAAACCAAAACCCTGCTGAGGCTTCATCCGGGGTTTTTGATGCCGCTCGGACTGGCGGTATCCTTTTTCAGCGGGATGGTCCCTATCATTTTTACTGGAGAGCCATTTCTCACAGGTACCTGGTACCCAGGGACCCTGCCGGTAATCGGAGGCCTGGGCACCGCTTTGTTCTTTGACCTGGGGGTATATCTGGTTGTTTTGGGTGTCACCTTGACGATCATCTTTACAATTTCTGAATCTTCATAGCTATGGAAGTTGTATTGGCCATACTTGTAGGGACCCTTTATGCTTCAGGAATTTACATGATTCTCAGGCGGAGCCTCGTGAAGCTCATTATTGGGATCATTCTGCTGGGCAACGGAGCAAACCTGCTTATTTTCCTTTTAGGACGCATTGCAAAAGGACATCCTCCGATTATCCCCGCTGGTTCTGAAGTGCTCCTGGAGGCCTACACCGATCCACTTCCACAGGCCCTGATCCTGACAGCAATTGTGATCAGTTTCGGGTTACAATCCTTTGCGATCATATTGGTCAAACGAGCCCATAAGGTCGTGAAAACCGATGATCTTGATGAAATGAATGCAACAGACGAATACTCATGATGCAACACATTCTACTATATCCCCTTCTTTTGCAATTGCTTCTGGCCATTACCCTGATGTTCGCCTGGAGCAGAATCAGCTGGCAGAAGTTCATAAGTATAACAGGGAATGTCATCGGTCTTGGTTTGTCTATCTGGTTGTTCTATGAGGTCTGGAACAGGGGTACCCTGACGGTACAGGCGGGAGACTGGCCTGCGCCCTTCGGGATTACCTTTGTCACCGACATATTCTCGGCGACCCTCGTTTTTCTTACCTCTGTCGCAGGTCTGGCCATTTCCAGTTTTTCTTCAGGATCAGTGCTCCCCGCGCGACTGAAATTCGGGTATTTCCCCATTTTTCATTTTCTGTTGCTCGGTCTGACAGGAGCGTTCCTTACCGGGGATATTTTCAACCTGTATGTCTGGTTTGAAATCATCATCATCACCTCTTTTGTGCTTCTCACTATAGGTGGAGAAAAAGCCCAGCTTGAGGGAGCGATGAAATATTTCACCATGAATATCCTGGCCTCCATTATCTTCCTGACTGCCATAGCTGTTCTTTACGGTCTGACAGGAACCCTGAACATGGCAGACCTCGCCGGCAAAGTTGCAGCCGTCGAGAACAGGACCCTGGTTCAGGTCAATGCGCTGCTCTTTATCGTCGGCTTCGGGATCAAGTCTGCGGTTTTTCCTTTGTACTTCTGGCTTCCTGCCTCTTACCATACCCCCCCTTCCGCTGTCTCTGCCATCTTCGGAGGCCTCCTGACCAAGGTGGGGGTTTATGCACTGATCAGGGTATTCACGCTGATCTTCGAAGTGGATAGTTTCCTTCAAAATGTTCTGCTCACCATTGCCGTACTCACCCTTTTCAGCGGAGCTGTGGGATCCCTCGTTCAGAAGAACATTAGGAAAATATTCTCTTATCTGATTATCTGCCATATCGGGTATATGATCGCCGGACTCGGGATGTTGACCGAGATTGCACTGGCCGGGGCGGTCTTCTATCTGATGCACGACATTCTGGTTAAAACAACCCTGTTCATGATGAGTGGGGTCATATACAAGATAAAGGCGAATCACAATATCAGGAAACTGGGTGGTTTTTATGAAAGTTACCCGAAGCTAAGTCTCCTGTTCGCCATTCCTATGTTTTCTCTGATAGGCATTCCCCCGCTTTCAGGTTTCTGGCCTAAACTTTCGTTGATTGGTGCTGGATGGACTACCGAGCAATATGCGGTTATCGGAGCGATCCTTTTCGCCAGCTTTATAACCCTTCTGGTCATGGTCAAGGTTTGGAGCGAGGTTTTCTGGAAACGGGGCGAAAAATTGCCCAGGCTGAGGAATTTTCCTTATTTTGAGGATCTTACGAAATTGAAAAAGGTCCAGATGATCGCGCCGGTCGTTTTCGTTTCTTTCGTTACCCTTTATTTGGGATTCGGTGCGGGGAACATACAGACGCTGGTGGAGCGAATTGCCTTTGAGCTAACAGATAAGCAGGATTATATCCAAGCAGTACTGAAAACTTCATAGAAGATGAAAAATCGATTTCTGGCAAACCTGTTATTGACCTTTATCTGGCTCGCCCTGACCGGAAGTTTCAGCATTTACAACATTATCTTTGGATTCATCCTGAGCTATTTCGTGCTGTTACTGATTACCAGGGGTACGGGAAGGGCACGGTACTTCAGGCTGGTGCCCAGATTGATTTCCTTTATCCTCTTTTTTCTCTACGAACTGATCAAGGCTAATATGCAGGTGGCCTGGGAAGTGGGCACACCCAAGTTTCATATGACGCCAGGAATTATCGGTGTTCCGCTGGACGTTACGGCTGATTGGCAAATCACCCTTCTGGCTAATCTTATCACGCTTACTCCGGGAACACTCAGTCTCGACATCTCTGAGGACAGGAAAGTCCTGTATGTTCACTCCATTTATATCCACGATCGGGAGGTGTTCATCAGGGATATCAAGAACGGATTTGAGAAACGAATAATAGAGATCTCCTCATGAGCATACACGATTATCTGTTTTTTATCATACTGCCATTTCTATCCCTTTCGATTCTGATGGTGTTTATCGCCTTTATAAAAGGACCAACGGTTTCTGACAGGGTTGTTGCTGTAGATCTCCTGGTCATGACCGGGATCGGGATCATTGCCGTGTATAGTATCCTGACAGAGCAGAACACCTTCCTCGATATCGCCCTGATCGTGGGTCTTATCGGGTTTCTGGGAACTGTGGCCTATTCCTCTTATATCCAAAAAAGAAAAAAGAAATGACCAATATAATCGTTTCCATTTTGGCTACCCTTGGTACTGCCTTTGTTTTGCTTGCAGCTGTGGGAATCCTGAGGATGCCGGATACTTACCTCCGAATGGCTGTGACGACCAAAGCTGCCACCCTTGGTGTAGGGCTCATTCTTCTGGCTGCTGCGGTTTACTTCAGCGATTTATCTACCGGTACCCGCGTTCTTGCGATCATCCTGTTTATTTTTCTCACCAATCCAATAGGCGCGCACCTTATAGGAAGAGCTTCCTATATCAAGGGGAACAAACTTTGGGAAGGTTCCGTAATGGACGACCTTCGAGGCAAATACAGGCAAACTTCTGGGAAGGTAGGGGGGCCCCAGGGGAATCAGGGTAAAGACAAGGAGGAATCTTTGGAACCTCCTGAAGGACCTCGTTAATCTTCGGGAGATTTGTCCGAAACATTTCGGCTGATGAAAGTGTCGATGGCTCCGAAAACAACATTGACAAAAATGATCATTCCTGAAAGCACTGCCAGTTCCTCGAACAACCCGATAGCAGCAAGGCTTCCCGCTCCTGCACTACACCAGACAGTGGCAGCTGTGGTCAATCCTTGAACGGTATCTCCGCGATGGAGGATGACACCCGCACCGATAAAGCCTATTCCGGTGACCACCTGGCCGAGGACCCGGGTAATATCAACCCCGGTGAAATCCTGAAAATGCAAAGAGGCCATTACAAAAACCGCTGCGCCGAGAGATACCAGTGCGTTGGTTTTTACACCGGCGTCCTTATTTCTCAATTCTCGCTCGATTCCGATAAAGAGGCCGGCAAGAAGGGCGGCACCCAGGCGGATAGTAAAATCGATCAGATCCATTTTCTATATGTTTACTGTTGTTGCAGGCATGTGAAGTTAAATGTAGTGAAAAACCTGGGGTGTTTGCCCAGAGAAAATCTTTGCCCAAGAAAAAACTCATCTGTTGTAGCCGGGATTTTTTACCTCTTGCGCTGGAGAGAAGGGGAATAAAACCTATTTTAGCGCGGCAGGCCTGAATTTGTCAGGCAAGGATTGGAAACGCTCTAAAATATCCCACCGATGGACCAGAAAAAATCCTACAGGACCGCATTTATTTTCCTTACAGCTCTATTCTTCTTATGGGGATTCGTCACGGTATTGGTTGACTCCCTGATCCCCCGCCTGAGGGAGGTCTTTACGCTCTCCTACTTTGAAGCTGGTCTGGTCCAGTTTGCATTTTTCGGGGCGTATTTCCTGCTGTCTATTCCCGCGGGTTTTATCCTGGACAGGATTGGGTATAAAAGAGGGATAATCCTCGGATTGGGGACAATGGCTCTGGGATGTATTCTTTTTTATCCTGCGGCATCTGTCCGGGAATTCTGGATCTTTATGGTCGGGTACTTTACCCTTGCTGCAGGAATCACAATCCTGCAGGTAGCTGCCAATCCTTATGTCACACTTCTGGGATCTGAGAAAACAGCCTCAAGCCGCCTGAATCTTTCCCAGGCATTCAACTCGCTCGGAACCGCCATTGCACCAGCCCTGGGAGCACTTTTCATCCTTAGTGATAAAGTGCTGAATTCGGGTCAGATCCAGGCCCTCAGTCAGATGGAAAGGGAAGCTTACTACATCAGTGAGGCTTCGGCCGTACAATTGCCTTTTCTCGGAATAGCTGCTTTTATCATCCTGATAGCAGTGGGTTTCTTTTTTGTTAAACTTCCAGTGGTGAATTCCGAGGAGGAAACCGGGAGCTACAGCCGAGCTTTCAGAAAGAAAAATTTAATCCTCGGGGCATTCGGAATCTTCTTCTATGTCGGAGCGGAGGTAGCCCTTGGAAGTTACCTGATCAACTATTTCCTGTCTTTCGATGCAGCCACACTCGTACGTGAAACTCCCTTTATGGCAACCATTGCTGGTTGGATGCTCTCGGATCTCTCTGCGGCCTCCGATATGGCTGCAGTAGGAGTGTTCCTGACCTTCTACTGGAGCGGAGCAATGGTCGGGAGATTCATCGGTTCCTATCTGACCAGCCTGATCTCACCTGCAAAAGTACTTTCGGCCTTTGCTCTCTGTGCTGTAATCCTTCTTCTGATCACCAATTTCTCAGAAGGTCTGGTCGCCATGTGGTCAGTGTTGGCGGTAGGTCTATTCAACTCCATCATGTTTCCTACCATCTTCAGTCTTGCTCTTGACGGTCTTGGCTCGGAAAAGCCCCAGGGTTCGGGTATTCTTTGTTCCATGATCGTCGGGGGTGCGGTGATTCCACCCGCTTTCGGATTTTTAACGGACTCCTATGGCTTCAGCATTGCCTTGTTCCTTGTCGTTCTCTGTTACCTTTACATCCTGTTATACGGATTCCTGAACAGGAATAGGGCGGGGCATCCAGAAACTGCTGAGGTAGTCTAAGGCTGTCCCTCTTACACCTTTGCGATGTTAAGCAAAATTTAAAGTCGAACCGGATGAGTTGGGAGAAGGAAGATTGGCATTTGGAAGCGAAACTCCAGAAAAGGGAGAAAATGGATAATCTGCGCGTCTCGATCCAGTCAGACGACCTGGTGGATCTTGCTTCTAATGATTATCTCGGTTTGGCCTCGGAAAAACAGATTTTCGATCGGGCCCTTGAACTCCTGGAAAGATATCCTGGAAGGATAAACGGAAGCGGTGGTTCAAGACTCCTTACCGGAAACCATCCTCTTTATGAAATAGCGGAAGGGTTGATCGCCGGATTCCATAGTGCCGAGGCGGCCCTGATCTTTAATAGCGGTTATCAGGCCAATTTGGGATTCTTTCAGAGCGTTCCGGGCCGGGAGGATTTTGTTATTTTCGATGAAGCTGCCCATGCATCGATCAGGGAAGGTCTGAGACTTTCGCTCTGCCGAAGTGTGAAATTCCGGCACAACAGCCCGGAATCCCTGGAGGAACAGATCAGAAGGTGCCGCAGCAAAAAGCCAGCAGCCAGGGTGTATGTGATTACTGAAAGCGTGTTTTCCATGGATGGGACCCAACCGCCGCTGGAGATCATCTCGAAGATCTGTCTTCGTCACAGGGCAAGATTAATAGTCGATGAGGCCCATGCCACGGGTGTGGTAGGGGAAAGAGGGGAAGGATTGGTTTCAGCTTTGGGGCTGGAGGGGCAGGTATTCGCAAGAATAATCACCTTCGGCAAAGCAGTCGGGAGCCACGGCGCTGCCATTCTGGGCAGTAATACGCTTAAAAAATACCTGTTGAACTTCGCCAGGAGCCTGATATATACCACCGCCCTTCCGCCACACTCCTTGGCCGGGCTGGTTTCGGCTTATGAATTCCTGAACTCGAAGGCAGGTCCCGCACTTGAGAAGTTACGGGCAAATATTGCCTTTTTCAGCAGGATCAGTGCCGAAAGTCCTATGTCTTTCGCTTTTGTTCCTTCTGCGTCTGCGGTTCAAATCTGCATCATTCCGGGCAATCTTCCCGTCAAGGAGGCAGCGGAGAGAATCCGGAAACAAGGCATGGATGTCAGACCCATTCTGTCTCCGACGGTTCCGGAAGGGAAGGAACGGCTGAGATTTTGCCTGCATAGTTTCAATACCGAAGAACATATCTCGGCAGCGGTGGCTGCCGCATTTAATGAGAATCGAAAATCATGAATACTTTTTTTGTCACCGGGATAGGGACGGAGGTCGGAAAGACCATTGCATCAGCCATTCTCACGCAGGCGCTACATGCCGACTACTGGAAGCCGGTTCAGGCGGGAGATCTGGGTAACAGTGATACCGACCGGATCAGGAGCCTTGTTTCAGATGAAAATACTCATTTCTTTCCTCCTGCCTACGCCCTGAAACATGCAATGAGTCCCCACGCCGCAGCCGCATTCGAGGAGGTTGAAATTGACGTCGACAGGATCAGGAGACCGCAAACCTCGAAGAATCTGGTTATAGAGGGAGCAGGAGGCCTGCTGGTCCCCTTGAATGATTCAAGCAGCATCTTAGACCTGATCTCACCTGAGGATCAGGTTGTCCTTGTCTCGAGGCACTACCTTGGGAGCATCAACCATACCCTGCTCTCCTACGAGTGTCTGACCCGGAGAAATTTGACCTGTTCCGGGATCATCTTCAATGGAGATCCCGTTCCCAGCACGGAACAGATCATCCTAAAGCGGACAAACCTGCCGATGATCGGAAGAATACATGAAGAACCCTTCTTCTCCAGGGAGACGGTTTCCAGGTATGCCGAGATTTTTGAGGCAAGATTGGTGGAACTCGGGCTGGTTTCAAAAACAGGGGGAATATGACAATCGCTTCACGAGATAAGAAATATATCTGGCACCCGCTTACCCAGCACAAAACCTCAGGGGATATGCTGGCTATCCGGGGAGCCAGGGGAGCCGTTCTCTTCGACGAAGAAGGAAAGAGCTATATCGATGCCATCGCGAGTTGGTACACTGTCGTGTATGGGCACTGCAATGATAGAATAACGGGACCGGTAGCCGCTCAGATGAAACAGCTCGACCAGGTCGTTTTCAGCGGTTTCACACATGAGCCTGCAGTGAAACTGGCGGAAAGCCTGATCCGCATTCTGCCCTCAGCCCAGGAGAAGGTATTTTTCAGCGATAATGGATCGACCGCAACAGAGGTAGGAATTAAAATGGCCCTGCAGTTCCACTATAACCGCGGAGAACGTCGGGATGTACTTCTGGCTTTCGAAGAAGGATTCCACGGTGATACTTTTGGTGCCATGTCGGTTTCTGGACTGTCGGTGTACAACGGTGCCTTCGAGGACCATTTTCTGAAAGTACTTCGGATTCCCGTACCCAATGGAAGGAATAATGCGGAGGTATTGTCCGGACTGGAACAGATCCTTGCGGAAAACGCAGTTGCAGGATTCATATATGAGCCGCTGATTCAGGGCGCAGCAGGGATGAAAACCCATGACGTAGCGGGACTGGAGGATATCCTGAAGACCTGCAGAAAGGCCGGGGTTCTTTGTATCGCTGATGAAGTCATGACGGGCTTTGGGAAAACCGGGAGGACCTTTGCCTCCGAACATCTGGCAGTGGAGCCAGATATCATGTGCCTGTCAAAGGCACTAACGGCTGGCTTACTTCCCCTGGCTGTTACCTCTTGTACTGGGCAGGTTTTTGACGCCTTTTATGGCGATGACATTTCAAAGGGTCTTTTTCACGGGCATACCTATACTGCTAATCCCCTGGCCTGTACGGCCGCTCTGGCTGGCATCGAACTCCTCCTCTCCGTAGGAATGCAGGAGCATATAAAGCGTATTATGAGGAACCACCGCGCCTTTGCTGAAGAGCTCCGGACACAAAAGCGAGTTAAGAACCTGCGCCAGCTCGGAATCATTCTTGCCTTCGAACTCGATCTGGAAATGGAGCGATATGGGGACCTCAGAAATCGCCTCTTCCGGTTTTTCATGGAATGCGGAATCTATCTTCGCCCTCTCGGAAATACGATATATATCCATCCTCCATATATAACCACCGATGAGCAGCTCAAGCGGATATATGATTCGGTCACAAAGGCTATAGTCCGTTTTTCTTAAGAAAAAATAAGTTTTTCAGGAGGATCTTTTTCGTACATTGGAATAAAAGGTGAGATATGATGCACCCGGATACGGAAGTGAGATTCATCAGCAAGGAAATGGGATATGGAGTGGTCGCAATCAAGATGATCCCAAAAGGAACCATAACCTGGGTCCAGGATGAACTGGACAGGGTAATTCTGCCTGAGGAGGCGGAAAAAATGCATCCAGAGATCCGTAAACAAATCGAAAAGTACTGCTTTAGGAATAGCAACGGCGAACTGATCCTATGCTGGGATCTCGCCAAATACGTCAATCATAGCTTCCGGGCGAATTGCCTCTCCACGGCCTATGACTTTGAAGTAGCCGTTCGGGATATTTATCCGGGAGAACAGCTCACGGACGATTATGGCTATCTCAATATCGAGGAACCTTTTCAGGCTGACGATGAGGGGACGGGTAGAGATACTGTATATCCTGATGATTTGCTAAGATTTCATGCGGAGTGGGACCGGCAGCTGTCAGAAGCCTTTCGGTTTTTCCGCGCGGTGGACCAGCCTCTTTTGGAGCTGGTACCCTCCGGTATACGGAGGCGGGTGTACCGGAAGCTGGACAATCAGGAACCCCTGGATTCCATCCTGAAGCTGTACTTCGACGAAAACACCCAGAAATAGCCCAGATTTTAGCCTCAAGCCTTACTTTTGCCCAAAACAGCAAGAGTGAATCTTCCCGTGTCTATAATATCCGCCGGTTCTGTTTCTCCCTTAGGCGTTGAGAGACAGGAAATCTGGACGCGTTATCTTAGTTCAGAACATTGCATGGTTCCAGTCAAAACCGAGAAGGCCGTGTTCCCTGCCGCCCCGCTTTCAGCCTCGGCCGAGCAGTACATCGAGGAAATCAAGAACGGCGATCCCCGTCTTCGGAGCGTTGATCGTTCCGTTTTAATGGCTATCGGGGCGGTCAGAAAAGCGATCGCCAGGGCAAACTGGAGGAAAGGGGAGAGCATCGGGGTCAATATAGGAAGCTCAAGAGGAGCCACGGCGTCCTTTGAGGCTCATCACCGAAATTTCCTTGGTTCCGGGACTGCGGATACAAGGACCTCTCCGTCGACCACTCTGGGCAATATATCCTCCTGGGTCATTCAGGACCTCAGAAGCACCGGACCGGATATTTCCCATTCCGTCACTTGTTCTACGGCGCTTCATGCTATTCTAAACGGGATTGCATGGCTCAATTCCGGGATGGCTACCCGATTTATTGCCGGAGGGAGTGAAGCTGCTCTTACTCCGTTTACCTTTGCTCAAATGAAAGCCATGAAAATATATGGGGATCCGGACCACCCGTACCCGTGTCGGGCAATGGATTTTGACAAAAAAGGCAATAGCATGGTCCTGGGAGAAGGAGCTGCAGTCTTCTGTATGGAACCTGGTGTTCGTCCTGATGCAATGGCCATTATCGAAGGGGTGGGTTTTGCGACAGAGGAACAGGTGCATCCAGCTGCTATTTCAGCTGAAGGCACCGCTTTTAAGAACGCCATGGGCATGGCAATCCAATCGACTGATCCTTCAGAGGTGGATGCCATTGTGCTTCATGCACCGGGTACCAGAAAGGGGGATGCGGCTGAGGGGAATGCGATCAGGAGTGTTTTTGGAAGCAAGCCCCCCCTGCTTACCACAAACAAGTGGAAAATAGGCCATACTTTCGGCGCCTCTGGAGGGCTTAGTCTGGAATTGGCGCTTTATATGATTCAGAACCAGCAATTTATAGGGGTGCCATATCTTGAGAACCGGAAGACTCCCGGCCGGATCAGAAAGGTTCTGGTCAATGCAACAGGATTCGGGGGAAATGCGGTCAGTATACTGGTGTCCATGCCGAATCCGGAATGAAAAGCCCACAGGACTTCCGAAAAGGGAATCTTTTTCTTTATTTTTGAACAAACATTATGTCTATGGCAATTCGGCACGACTGGAAAAAGGAGGAGATTCTTGAAATTTATAACATGCCTTTCATGGAGCTGCTTTACCAGGCGGCCACTATACACCGCGAGCATCATGATCCCAATACCGTGCAGGTATCCACGTTGCTTTCGATAAAGACCGGTGGTTGTCCGGAGGACTGTGGTTACTGTCCCCAGGCGGCACGTTATCATACCGATCTGGAGGGAAATGAACTGATGAGCGTGCACCAGGTAAAAGCGCAGGCGCTAAGAGCCAAGGCGGCCGGAAGTTCTCGTGTATGTATGGGGGCAGCCTGGAGAAACGTACGGGATGGAGCGGAATTCGACGAGGTCCTGGAGATGGTGCGGACGATAAACAAGCTGGACATGGAGGTTTGCTGTACCCTCGGGATGCTGACGGAGCATCAGGCCCAGCGCCTGGCGGAAGCAGGTTTGTATGCCTATAACCATAACCTGGATTCTTCTGAAGAATACTACAAGGAAGTTATTTCCACCAGAGGTTTCGAAGACCGTTTGAAAACCATCGATAATGTCCGTAAAACCAATGTCACGGTTTGCAGCGGGGGAATTATTGGTATGGGTGAATCTACTTCGGACAGGGCTGGTATGCTCGTGGCGCTTTCCCGGTTAAATCCTCAGCCGGAATCCGTTCCGATCAATGCTTTGGTTCCGGTCGAAGGCACACCCCTGGCCAAGCAGGAACCTGTGCCAATCTGGGACATGGTCAGAATGGTGGCGACTACAAGGATTGTCATGCCCATGACCCAGGTCAGACTTTCTGCGGGTCGGACGCAGATGAGCAGAGAAGGGCAGGCCATGTGTTTCTTTGCCGGGGCGAATTCCATTTTTGCAGGAGATAAATTGCTTACAACTCCGAACCCGGATGTCAATGAGGACATGGAAATGTTCCGTAATCTCGGACTGAATCCCCAGTTGCCTTTCGAGAAAAAGCCCAAGCCTGAAAGTGTCCCTGCAACGGAATCGAAGTTCCAGAGCCTTGGGGAAAAGCCGAAGTGGTCCAGGCCCGGACATACTATAGAACGCAATTTGGCTGCCCAGGAGGCAAGACGAAAGCGCTAAGGAATCTCCGGTTTTCTCGGAATTCTAAATTGGGAAAGAGGATGGAAAGGATGCAGTTGACTGTTGTACCCAGGGTGAAGAGCATCTCGAGAAAGGAATTCATTACGGATTACCTGAAGCCACAGCGGCCGCTGATCATTGAGGATCTCTGCCGGGACTGGCCGGCCTATCAGAGGTGGTCTCTGGATTACATCAAAGAGGTTGCAGGAGACCGTGTGGTTCCGGTGTTCGATGACCGTCCGATCTCCTCCCGATACAAGGTGAATCAGCCCCATGAATATATGCGGATGGGCCGGTATGTCGATCTCCTGCAGCAAGGTCCGACCTCATACAGGATTTTTCTCTACCATCTCCTGAAGGAGGTTCCGGAGCTTCAGAAGGATTTCAGCTTTCCCGAAATAGGCCTACGTATTTTACGGCAGATCCCGATGCTGTTCTTTGGTGGTGAAGGCGCGAGCGTTTTTATGCATTATGATATCGATCTGGCCAACATTCTACACTTTCACTTCCATGGCGAAAAGCGGTGCATCCTCTTTCCTCCCTCCCAGACCAGGTTTCTTTACAAGGTGCCCCATTCCCTTATTGCGTTGGAGGACATCGATTTTTTAGCCCCGGATTACCTGAAATTTCCCGCCCTGAAAAAGGCCCGTGGTTTTGTCGCTGAACTCGGGCACGGGGATACCTTATTCATGCCAGAGGGTTACTGGCACCAGATGACTTACCTCACTGCGGGCTTCTCGATGAGCCTTCGGGCGGCACCCCGTCATCTTCCGAATCTTACCAGAGCTTTGTATAACCTACTATGGATGCGCCACTTCGATAATGCTATGCGCAAACTTAAAGGGCAGGATTGGATAGACCGGAAGAACGAGCTGGCCATCAAAAGAACGCACAGAAAAAACCGCTTATCCTGAACCCGCCGCTCAGCGGCTTATAGCCCTTCCGTCAATTGATAAACCAGTTCCGGCTCATAGCCTTTCCGCAGCAAGTAGTCCTGAAGCTTTTTTTTCCGTTTTAACGGATTCTTTTCCGCGATAGTCGCCGATTTTTTTCCGGCCAATTCCCGCAGCTTTTCCAGGTAATCTTCTTCCTGGATCTCGCTCATGGCGAGCGTGATAATCGGTTTCGAGATATCCCGTAAGGCTAATTCCTGTTTTATTTTACGTCTCCCCCAGCCCTTGATACGAAACTTTCCCCGGGCAAAACTCCGCGCAAAGCGTTCTTCGCTAAGGAATCCATCTTCCATCAATCTGATAATGATCAGTTCCCGGGCAGCAGGAATCATGCGCATTCTTTCCAGCTTCTCCTCAACTTCCTTGTGCGAACGATCCCGGTAAGCGCAAAATTGCATTAGCTTCTGCAAGGCCTGTTCGACGGTATAGGTCCTCTGGTCTGGTTTCATTGAGACAAAAGTAGAAAAGAAATCCGGGAGCGGCGGAAAACAGGAGGGCAAAAAAAAACGCCTTTCATTTTTGTTGAAAGGCGTTTCTTCTAGTGAATCATTTCCCCGTTTTTGTCGTGAAAATGATATTCAAGGTACGTGTAAGCATCTCTTGGAACTATTCTTACCCAGCGTTTGTGGTCAAAGAACCACTTGGAGCGGGGCGATGGAAAACCTTTCGTAAGAAAGGCTGCTATAAAAGGATGTGTGCTAAGCGTGATCTTTTTATAGTCTTTTTTAATCAATTTTTCGAGGTCTGTCGTGATCTTGTTTACCAAAACGATCGGAGCTTCGATTTCTTCTCCCTTCCGATTTGGATTTTCTTCCCTTGTTTTGATATTCATCTCAGGACGGACCCTTTGTCTCGTAATTTGCACCAGCCCGAATTTACTCGGAGGCAGGATCTTGTGTTTGGCGCGATCATCGCTCATTTCATTTCTGAGTCGATCGTAAAGCGCTTTCCGGTTTTCGGCCCGGTTCATGTCGATAAAATCGACCACGATGATCCCTCCCATGTCTCGCAGGCGAAGCTGACGAGCGATTTCGGTAGCACTGATGAGGTTGACCTCAAGAGCAGTGTCCTCCTGATTTTTAGAACGGTTGGACCGGTTGCCACTGTTGACATCGATGACGTGCATCGCCTCGGTGTGTTCGATGATCAGGTATGCTCCCTTACTCATTGAAACCGTACGGCCGAAAGTGGTTTTGATCTGTCTTTCGATGCCGAATTTTTCAAAGATGGGAATGTTCGAGTCGTACAATTTTACGATAGATTCTTTTTTTGGAGCGATTTCGCTCACATAATCCTTTAGTTGGGTATACAGCGTCTCGTCGTCCACACAGATGGAAGAGAACGAGTCATTAAAGACATCTCTAAGAATAGAGGATGCTCTGTTTACCTCACCAAGGACCTTTGATGGTTGGGGTGCTTTGTAAAGCTTTTTGCACATTCCTGTCCAGCGACTCATTAAATTCTGAAGGTCGTTGTCCAGTTCTGCTACTTTTCTGCCTTCCGCTACGGTACGCACAATAATTCCAAAGCCCTTAGGTCTTATACTTTTTACCAATCGTTTCAGTCTGTCCTTCTCCTCTTTGCTTTCGATCTTTTGAGAAACCGAAATGCGGTTTGAGAATGGCACCAGAACGATATAACGGCCCGGAAGGGAAAGTTCTGAACTTATTCGGGGGCCTTTGGTGGAAATGGGCTCTTTTACTACCTGTACCAGTAGCGATTGATTTGACTTTAGAACGTCAGCAATGCTGCCATCCTTGTCAATGTCCTTTTCGAAGGAAAAATCCTTTAGGGAGTAATCCTTCAATTTACCTGTGCTTACACGTTTTATGAACTTCAACAAAGAAAGTACCTGCGGGCCCAAATCATGGTAATGCAAAAATGCATCCTTGGTATAGCCAACATTTACAAATCCGGCATTGAGACCGGGGACAGTTTTCCGGATCTTGGCGAGAAAAATGTCACCTACCGCAAAGTTGCTGTCGTCTTCTTCCTTGTTGAGTTCTATCAGTTTTCCATCTTTTAATAAGGCAAAATCTACAGCAGAGGAACCAGTTCTAATGATTAACTCTTTGTTCACTCTTTTTGATTTATATCCGCCTGGGCGGATGGATTAAACAATAAAATTCACAGGTTTTTTGGTAATCCTGAAGAGATTTCATTCCATACGGAACCAATCTCGATTTCAAAGAACGATCTTAAACTAAAAAAGTAGTGTCAAAACTACTTTTTCTTATGACGGTTAGCTCTTCTTCTTTTCTTGCGCTTATGCGTCGCTACCTTATGTCTTTTTCTTTTTTTACCACTTGGCATAGTGAGACTTTTAAATTACTGATTTATTTCCACGGCCGATGAAGGGATTACTTCACCTCCACGCTCGACTTCACACCTTCAACAAATACTTTGGCTGGCTTGAATGCTGGGATATTATGTGCAGGGATTTTGATAGTGGTATTCTTAGAAATATTTCTTCCGGTTTTCTCAGCTCTGGTTTTGATAATAAAGCTTCCGAAACCTCTCAGATAGACATTGTCTCCTGCCTCCAGTGAAGTTTTAACCTCTTCCATAAAGGATTCAACAGTCGCCTGTACATCTCCTTTTTCCATTCCTAATTTCTCGGAGATTTTTGCCACGATATCTGCTTTAGTCATTGTCGTATGATTTAAAAAATTGGGGTTTGTAAATTTTCGAGGTGCAAATATAGGAATAAAATCCGCAATCTTTCAATCCTAAATCACTAAATAATAGTCGCTAAACAATTATTATTGCAGGAAATACAAATACTCAATGAATTTTGCCAAAGAACTGACGGATTGGTATTTAGTGTATAAACGGGATTTACCCTGGAGAGCAACCCGTGATCCATACCGGATTTGGCTTAGCGAGATCATCCTCCAGCAAACCCGGGTTACCCAGGGAAGCCCCTATTATTTTCGTTTTCTCGAGCGCTTTCCCGATGTAGAAAGTCTTGCTGCGGCGTCCGAAGAGGAGGTCCTGAAGCTATGGCAGGGACTGGGATATTATTCGCGAGCAAGAAATCTGCTTTTTACTGCTCGTCATGTAGTCACCGAACTCGGAGGGAGGTTTCCTAGTAATTATAAGGAATTGCTCCGGCTGAAGGGCGTGGGAGATTATACTGCTAGTGCTATAGCCTCTGTGTGCTACGGAGAGGCAGAAGCAGCTGTGGACGGGAATGTCTTTCGGGTCCTTGCTCGGATCTTTGGGATCAGCACCCCTATAAACACACCGGCAGGATTCAAGGTTTTCAAGCAGCTTGCACAGCGCCTGATGGATCATGAGGATCCGGGAAACTTTAATCAGGCCCTTATCGAATTCGGTTCGGAGCAATGCCGGCCAAGGCAGCCCTTATGCCCGAATTGCATCTTCAAAACGAGTTGCAAAGCCTATCAGCAGGACCGGATTGCGGAACTACCGGTAAAGAAAAAGGGAAAGAAGATCCGAAAACGGCATTTCAATTACCTGGTAATGGTGGATTCCGCCGGAAGGACCTATCTCGAACAACGAAAAGGAAAGGGAATCTGGGAGGGCTTATACGAATTTCCGCTTGTGGAGACCTCCGGTGCGGTCTCCAGGGAAAACCTTATCAATGAAAAGGCTTTCCGGCAACACCAGGGATCAGGCTCTATGAATCCAGTGAGGTATAACCCTCAACCAATTGTCCATAAACTCACTCATCAGCATATCCATACCACCTTCTGGATCTGCTGCTGTGAAAAACTGCCATCCAGATCTCTTTCCAGGGAAGAGGTAAATAATTTACCCGTTCCCGTACTGATCGAAAAATTTATCGGTAAATTTGAATTTTAGGCCGGTTTTATTATCCTGTAAAGAGAAATCGAGGAAGCAGGTCTAACGAGAAATTTTTACCTATTTTTATATCATTTAAATTTTAGACAATGTCCGGAACCCTTAATAAAGTTATGTTGATAGGCCACACAGGTGATGACGTCAAAATGCACTATTTTGAAGGAGGTGGGGTCATCGGGAGATTTCCCCTTGCCACCAACGAAGAATATACCAACCGGACGACAGGAGAAAGGGTTTCCAATACGGAATGGCATAATATCGTGGTGCGGAACAAAGCTGCAGAGGTCTGTGAAAAATACCTCAAGAAAGGGGATAAGGTATATATCGAAGGAAGGATAAAGACCCGAAAATATCAAGATGACCGAGGCATAGACCGATATTCCACGGAAATATACTGCACCGACTTTACATTCCTGACACCCAAGGAGCAGTCTGCTTCCCCTGGGCCAGGAGCCAATGAAAGGACGCAGAACAGATCTTCTCAACCAGCCAGACCACAGCGGCCACAGAATAATCCTCCGCAAGAGGAGGAGCAGGAAGATGACCTTCCTTTCTAAGTCTAATCTAAACCGAAACATTTGGATCCTGATCCTGCCAGTTTTGAATCTTTTGTTTTAGCTATTGACCTTGCCGAGATTTTCGGAGTGGTTGCCCTCCTTATGCTCCTGATGTGCTCTGCGCTTATATCAGGAGCCGAAGTGGCCATGTTTTCCCTGACCCCTACGGATTTCCAGGTGGAAGAGTCCAGGAGGAGCGTCAAAGAGCAAATGATCATTAAGCTGTTGGACAGGCCGAAAAAATTGCTGGCCACAATCCTGGTTTCCAACAATATGGTGAACATCGCGCTCATCCTGTTGTTCGATACCCTGACCGATGACCTTTTCTCCAATGTCAGGACCAGTTTCCTGGGTATAGACGTCCAGTTTCTGCTGGAGGTTGTTATCGTTACCTTTTTGATTCTCCTTTTCGGAGAAATCCTGCCAAAAGTGTATGCCAGCCGGAATAAGATCGCCTTTTCACATTTTATGGCTTATCCCCTTAATGTCCTGGACACCCTATTTTCCCCCCTGAGCCTTCCGATGCGCAATATCACCCTTAAGATCCACCAGCGACTGGGGAATCAGAAGGCGGGCCTAAGCGTAGATCAGCTTTCCCAGGCACTGGAGCTGACGAGCAAACATGATACGACAAAGGAAGAACAGAAAATTCTCAGGGGAATTGTCTCCTTCGGAAATACAGATACCAAACAGGTGATGAAACCCCGGATGGATATTTTCGCTCTGAACGAGGAGCAGTCCTTTCAGGAAATCATTCCCGAGATCATTGAGAATGGGTACTCCAGGATTCCCGTTTATCGCGAAAACATAGACAGGATCACGGGGATCCTGTATGTCAAAGATCTGCTTCCCTACCTTAACGTAAAATCGTATGACTGGAGGGATCTTCTCAGGGAGCCGTATTTCGTACCCGAGAACAAGAAGCTGGATGACCTGCTCAATGACTTTAAAACCAAAAAGAACCACCTGGCCATTGTAGTGGATGAATACGGAGGGACCAGTGGACTTATTTCCCTGGAGGACATTATCGAGGAAATAGTTGGAGACATCAGTGACGAATTTGACGATGAGGACCTCATTTTCTCCAAACTGGATGAAAACAACTATATCTTTGAAGGGAAAACCCCGTTGAAAGATTTTTATCGGGTGATTAAACTGGAGGATCCAGTTCTTTTCGAGGAAAGCAGGGGAGAGGCAGAGACACTTGCCGGTTTCTTGCTTGAAATCTCGGGAAATTTTCCAAAAAAGAACGAGGTGATCTTTTTTGACCGGTACAGTTTTACGATTGAGGTAGTGGACAAACGCAGGATCAAGCAGATCAAGGTAAGTATCACAGGAATATGAAGAAGCTAAATATCTTCCTGATCATAATAATGTTGGCTTCATGTGAGGAGGAGATCCAACCGCGGCCAAAGGCATTCCTCTCCCTGGAATATCCGGAAGCGGATTATGAGATTCTCAGGACGAAATGCCCGTACGTTTTCGAAAAGAACGAGATAGCGACCCCAAAAAAGCCGGTTGGGGGAAAATACTGCTGGCTCAATCTGGAATATGATTTGTTGGGAGGCACCATTTTTCTGACCTACCAGCCGATTCGGAACAATCTGGACTCTCTGTTGTCAGACGCACAGAAACTCCCTCTGCAGCATACCATCAAGGCTGAGGCCATAGAAGGTGATGTTTATGTCAATCCTTATAGGCGCACATACGGGATGTTCTACGAAGTCCAGGGAGATGCCGCATCTCAGGCCCAGTTTTACCTGACAGACAGCGTAAACCATTTCATAACAGGCTCTGTATATTTTAACGTTCGCCCCAATTTCGACTCCATTTTTCCGGCTGCCGATTACCTCAAACAGGACATCCGGCATCTTATGGAAACCGTAAGATGGACGGAATAACTTTCATTATGTATTTTTGGGGCTTCAAAAACCGCTATGGCCTCAAAAAATCTAAAATGGTTCTACCTTCTGAGCCTTGCTTTGGTATGGGGGAGTTCCTTCATTCTCATCAAGAAAGGACTAGTGGGCCTCTCGGCATTACAGGTGGGATCTCTCAGAACCGTTTTTGCTGCTCTTTTTCTATTGCTAGTCGGTCTGCCCAGCCTGAGGAAGGTCGGCAGGAAACACTGGAAATGGATTCTCCTGTCCGGTTTTTTCGGAACCTTTTTCCCGGCCTACCTCTTTGCTTTTGCTGAAACGGAAATCGACAGCGCCATCGTTTCCATTCTGAATTCCACCACGCCATTGCTATCGATGCTACTGGGGATTTTTCTTTTTGGAAACCGGTTTGTCCATCGAAAATTTACAGGGGTGATCATCGGACTAATCGGAACCGGTGCCCTTATACTGAGTGGGGCTGTAGTCAATCCAGGTCAGAACTACTGGTATGCCCTTTTGGTGATCCTGGCCTCACTTTTCTACGGATTCAATGCCAACATCATCAAGCAACATCTTCAGGAACTTCCTGCTCTGGCCATTACTACGGGGAATTTCATGGTGATCCTGTTGCCTGCCCTGGCCGTCCTGAGTTGGACGGGTTTTTTCTCCCCTGAGGTGCTGCACTCGGAAGAAACGGGCATGTCATTGCTCTATGTGGCCCTGCTTGGAATCCTTGGAACAGGGGTCGCTCTGGTAGTTTTCAACAAATTGATTCAGATTTCGGATCCGGTATTTTCAACCTCAGTGACCTACCTCGTTCCCATTGTAGCCCTCGGCTGGGGCTATCTGGACGGAGAGGACTTCACCATTGTGCAACTTTTTTCAGGTCTGATTATCCTGCTTGGAGTAATAATTGTCAACACTTCTCGGAAAACCGAATAATAGTTTTGGTTACTTTTTAACTTCTTCTTAACTTTATCATAGGTTTCTAATTCAAATTCTGGAGTTATGAGAAAAAAGCTTTTTTACGGTTGTGCCCTTTTTGTCTCGATGTTTCTGCTGGTGACCTGGCAATTTGCAGAAGCGGAACTTGCTGAAATCCAGTCGAAACAGGAACACAGTACCAAAAAAATTTCTTCGAAGATCGTTTTTTCCTGACCCTTTTTACCATTACTCCAATGCTCATCTTCAGGAGGCTGGGTTAATTTTTTAACAGTTTGTACAGCGATGCCTTGATTTTGATCTGCAAATAAAAAAATGCCCCGGGAGAAGTCACCTCGGGGCATTTTTGTATGAAGTGTTTTCGGGCTTTTCCTACTGGAAATCACCCTCTGAAACCTCCTGATTAACCTTGATGAAATTCACTTTAAAGTCGATGGTCATAGGTCCCATGTTTTGGACCAGGGTGAAAGGGAACTTGACCCCTGCAACCTCTTGATAATCCTGGAAATTGATGGTAACTGTCATGGTCTGTGGACCTTGCTTGACGGTGCGGATCGTTTGTAATTTCAGTCCGCTCTCCTTGTCGTAGTAATTGACGGTCGTTTCGTTCATCCGGATTGCGTAGGCCTCTCTTCCTTCCACGGTCTCCAGTCCTTCCAGGGTGGCGTTTTTCGCATTCATTTCTGGGAAAGGATGTGCTTCAGCCCTGGCCGCGATCATCTGCTCCTCCGTAAAAGGTATTTTTGTACCCTGAGCCATGACGAATCCTTCCTCGCCATTGAAGATCTGTTGCTGAACAATGTTGCCGCCCACAGAGACTTCAGTCAGCGACTTCCCGGAACTCGTCACCTTGGTGCTGAGGTCGAGTTGTTGGCCCTGCACCTCTCCAGTGGCGGTCATATAGACACTTTCCACCTTTTTTGCGGCTTCTTCTCCTCCTATAGCCTGGATGTAGGCCTCCAGGACTTTTTCAGCTGTCATTCCAGGAGCTAAGGTCTGGTCGTAGTCCGGCGCCGCCATGGGATCAGCATCTTTATTAAAATAGAGCACTGGGATCTCCTTTCCCTGGTAGGTTAGATTTTCAAGGTCCTGTGCAACCTCACTCCCCTTTCCAACCACAACAATACGGGCCTGGTCCGCCAGGTAATAAGCATTGGCCACCCGTTGAATATCGGCAGCGGTGACAGCCTCGATTTTTTGCAGGTAAGTCCGATAAAAATCCTCCGGGAGATTTTCGGTTTCGATGTTTAGCGCGTACCTGGCTATGGTGGAGGGGTTTTCCAGGGCCCGGACGAAATCCCCTGTGTATTTGGCCTTTGCCATTTCGAGTTCTTCAGGAGTGACTTTGGCTTCCCTGATCCTGTGGAGCTCGTCAAGAAAGGCGATCACGGCAGAATCCGTCACTTCATTTCGCACGCTGGCACTCGCTACAAAACGCGCCACATATTTGTCACTTCCGGTACTGGAGTAGGCCCCATAGGTATAGCCTTTATCCTCCCGCAAATTCAGGAACAGACGTGCTTCTCCACCCCCACCCAGGATTTGGTTGGCTATAAGCAGAGGAAAATAATCAGGGTCATTCTTTTGGAGTTCAATGGTGTTGGTCACCTGGATCTCACTCTGGACCGCATTGGGAAAATCGACAAAATTAATCCGGGTCTCTGGCAGATTGGATACTTCTGGCATCTCATAAGTCGGAATCGCTGTTTTTTCCCATGAGCTGAAATGGCGGGAAACCATTTCCTCCACCTCATCGGTCTCCACATCTCCCACCACAACCAGATAGGCATTCTGGGGGACAAAATAATGGTTATAGTACTTCCTGACATCTTCCAGGGTAAGCGCACTTAGGGTCTCCTCCGTAGCAAATTCCCCATAGGGATGCTCCTTTCCAAATGCCAGAGCGCGGGAAATTTTTGAGGCATTGGCGCTGACATCCTTTTCAGAAGCCCTAAGATTTTCCAGGGTACGTTCCTTTTGCACCTCAAATTCTTCCTCCGTAAATCGCGGATTAAGCGCTCCTTTGGCCATGAGTTCGAGAATCCTGGGGAAGTACTTCGACAGCGTATTGGCTGAAGCTCCCGTGGAATAGAAACTGACATTAGCACCAAGGTAATCTATCTCTTCGTTAAATTCATCCTTGGGAATGTCCTTTGTGCCTTCTCCCAGCATCCCGCCCAGAAGGCTTGATACCCCCGCTTTGTTCCCCTCGGCATGCGGCGGATTATCCATGGTCAGCGTCATGGCTACTCTTGGCAGTTTATGATCTTCAACAACAAGGACCTTCAGGCCATTGTCCAGGCTGAAGGTCTCAGGCTTTCCGAGGTTAATTTCTGGGGCCGGTCCCGGCTCAGGTTGCTTGCTCCGATCTATCTGGGCTTCCATTCCTGCGGAAAGCAGGAAGAAAAATGCTATTGCTATTAACTTGTTCATTACGACTATTCTTTTGAGGTTGATTGACCGGAGGGCTGTTCTGGAAGGTAATCCAGGACAAGTCTCTGGTTCGGATTGAGATATTTTTTGGCCACGCGTTGGATATCCTCCCGCGTGATGGACCGGTATATTTCGATCTCTTCGTTGATCAGATCCGTATCACCGTAGAGTTCATTGTAGGTGGCCAGAGAACCGGCAATCCCTTCAATGCTACTATTGGAGTTGACAAACCTATTCTCGAAGATGTTTTGGAGTTTTTCATATTCTCTCTTACTGATCGGTTCTGTCTGAAGGCGCTTGATTTCCTCATCTATTTCTGAAACCAGGGTGTCAAGGGCAGTTTGCCCCATAGGTAACCCGAAAACGATGTACATCCCATAGTCTTCCTGCGCAAGATTGAAGGCCCCTATCTGCAGGGCTTGTTTTTGGTCGTCCACAAGTTTCTTGTAAAGGCGGGAGGATTTCCCGTCGGATAGAAGTGTAGAGATCATATCCAGAACATAAGCATCCCTGCTTTTCATAGAAGGGGTGCGCCATGCAAGTGCAACTGCAGGAATCTGAATGTTGGGATCGGTATAGGTCGCATGCTTCTCCTTGGTGATAGGTTCTTCCTTGATGGTTATCTGAGGAACAGCCTCCCCTTTTTCGATGGGTCCGAAGTAGGCTTTTACAAGTTCTTTGGTTTCGTCAATATCGATATCCCCCGCGACTACAAGGGTGGCGTTGTTCGGGACGTAGTATTTATCATAAAAAGCCAGGAATTCCTCGAGGGTGGCAGCATCAAGGTGTTCCATGGACCCAATGGTTGACCAGCGGTAGGGATGCTTTTCAAAAAGGTGTTTTTTCACCTGGGTAAGCAGATTTCCGTAGGGTGCGTTATCTACCCTAAGACGCTTTTCTTCCTTTACTACCTCATTCTGGGTCTCAACGCCCTGCTGGTCGATAGTGGGGTGCATCATTCTTTCAGATTCCATCCAAAGCCCGAGTTCGAGATTGTTACTTGGGAAGATCTCGTAATAATAAGTACGATCATCATTGGTGGTCGCATTGTTGGTTCCGCCGTTGGATGAGACAATCTTGAACCATTCCCCCTTTTCTATATTCTCTGTCCCTTCAAAGAGCAAATGCTCGAAAAAATGAGCAAATCCTGTTCTGTCCGGGTCTTCATTTTTGGCACCCACATGGTACATAACCGTCGTCGCTACGACAGGAGCCGAATTGTCTTTATGGAGAATCACATCAAGCCCGTTGTCAAGGGTGTACTGCGTGAATTCCACTTCCTGGGCAGTGCCCGCAATAGAGAACACGAAGACCCAGGCTGCCAGTTTTAATCTGTTAATCATTTTCAAATCGATTTAATATTTAGGATGTCTGATTAGTAGGAGGTTTCTTAGCTGTGTTACAATATAAAACAAAGTCCGCCCTGAATTAACAAGCCATTAAGGGAGAATTCTCTAATATTTTTGGAAATTTATCTCTTAAACAAAACCTGAACCATGAAAAAGTTGTCGGTTCCTTTACTTTATGGGGTATTCATTGCGATCGGATTGATTGCCTACTTTTTGTTGCTTTCCCTGTTTGGATTGCATACCAACCCCGCATTCAGTATTTTCAACATGGTGATTACGGCCGTAGGAATATTCCTGGCTGTCAGAAAGTATATGTATAACAAAGGCCCCAAATTTAAATACCAGAAAGGTTTTGTGGTAGGCCTGACCTCGGGGTTTATCGCTACGATCCTCTTCACCTTCTTCTTTGCGATCTATGCTACAGAGATTCAGCCGGGATTTCCACAGGAACTGATTACCATGTGGGAAACCGACTGGTTCGTGAACCTCGGCATGCTCGTGTTTACGGTCGCTTTGATGGGCTTTGCGAGCACCTTTGTGGTCTCCCTGGCCATTATGCAGCTATATAAGCCGTCATGGAACACCAGTGAGGGCAGGAAACACACATATTAAACAAAGCCTTTGCAGATTAATTAATTAGGATTATATTTGCACCCGCCTAAAAAAATTTAGGCTGCGAAACAAACCCTTAATTAAACGCTATGTACGCAATCGTAGAGATAGCAGGGCAGCAATTTAAAGTTGCGAAAGACCAGAAGGTTTTCGTTCACAGACTTCAGGGAGAAGAGGGAGACAGTGTGTCTTTTGACAGAGTTCTTCTTGCTGGAGACGGTAACGACATTACTTTGGGCGCCCCGGCTATAGACGGTGCTATTGTTGATGCCAAGATCACCAGGCACCTGAAAGGAGACAAAGTAATTGTCTTCAAAAAGAAGAGAAGGAAAGGTTACCGTGTAAAGAACGGTCATCGTCAGGCATTGACTGAGATATCCATTGAAGGAATCTCACTGTCTGGTAAAAAATCAGCTTCAGCCAAAAAAGAGGAGCCCAAGGCTTCTAAGGCCGAATCTTCACCTGAAGGGGAAGATCTCAACTCCAAAACCGTTCCCGAACTCAGGGAATTGGCAAAGGAAAGAGGACTCGAGGGATATTCCTCGATGAAAAAGGCGGAATTGGTAGCGGCTCTTAGCTAGAAGTTTAACAAGAAAAACGCAAGGAAATGGCTCACAAAAAAGGAGTTGGTAGTTCCAAGAACGGTAGAGAATCCGAATCAAAACGACTCGGTGTCAAAATATTTGGAGGACAGGCTGCCGTAGCGGGAAATATCATTGTCAGACAAAGAGGTACTGCGCACAAACCAGGAGAAAATGTGTACGCGGGAAAAGATCATACCTTACATGCCGGGGTTGACGGCATCGTGAAGTTCACAAAGAAGAAGGATAACAAGTCTTACGTGTCGATCGAACCGTTCCAGGCTTAGTTCTCTTCCCTGAAGAATTGAAACCGTCTCCTCCGAAATACGGTAGGGACGGTTTTTTTATGCCTGAAAATCACCCGCCTCCCAGATCTGTGTGAACGGATCCGGAATTCATTCAGCCTGGAAGAATATAGCCTGAACTCCTGATCTGGAAACGGGAATATAAAAAGCCCCTGTTGAAAGACAACAGGGGCTTTTTCAGGACCTGGTGGAGAACCTAGTATCTGTAATATTCCGGCTTAAAGGGGCCTTCCACTTCAACTCCAATATAAGCAGCCTGATCAGCCGATAGTTCTGTTAGTTCGACTCCAATTTTTTCAAGGTGCAACCTCGCCACCTTTTCATCAAGGTGCTTGGGCAACATATAGACCTTGTTTTCGTACTCTCCCGAGTTATTCCAAAGTTCGATCTGAGCCAGGGTCTGGTTGGTAAAGGAATTACTCATCACAAAACTCGGATGACCTGTGGCACAACCAAGGTTGACGAGTCTCCCCTCCGCCAGAAGAATAATGTCTTTTCCGTCAATGGTGTACTTATCTACCTGAGGCTTTATGGTGACCCGACTATTTCCGTAGTTACTGTTAAGCCAGCTGACCGCGATTTCATTATCGAAGTGTCCGATGTTACAGACCACCGTTTTGTCCTTCATCGCCAGGAAGTGTTCTCCCCGTACAATATCCTTGTTTCCAGTTGTGGTGATGACTATGTCAGCCTTTGGAAGTACCGTTTCCAGCTTCTTGACCTCAAATCCGTCCATAGCAGCCTGGAGGGCGCAGATCGGGTCGATTTCCGTTACGGTGACTATTGCCCCGGCACCTCGGAAGGAAGCTGCGGTCCCTTTTCCAACATCCCCGTACCCACATACGACCACCCGTTTTCCGGCGAGCATAAGATCGGTAGCTCTTCGGATCGCATCCACGGCACTTTCCCGACAACCATACTTATTGTCGAATTTTGATTTCGTAACGGAATCATTGACATTAATGGCGGGCATTGGCAAGCTACCATTTTTCATCCTTTCGTACAGGCGATGTACCCCGGTTGTTGTTTCCTCGGAAAGACCCCTGACGCCTTCTGCCAATTCCGGATACTTATCCAGGACCATATTGGTCAGGTCCCCGCCATCATCGAGGATCATATTAAGCGGTTTTCGTTCCTCCCCGAAAAACAGGGTTTGTTCAATACACCAGTCGAATTCTTCAGCTGTCATTCCCTTCCAGGCGTAAACAGGAATACCGGCTGCGGCAATGGCTGCTGCTGCATGATCCTGGGTGGAGAAGATGTTACAGGAGCTCCAGGTTACCTCCGCTCCGAGAGAAACGAGGGTTTCAATAAGAACGGCAGTCTGGATGGTCATGTGCAGACAACCTGCAATTCGTGCCCCGCGCAGTGGCTGTTCATCATTATATTCTTCCCTCAGGGCCATCAGACCAGGCATTTCCGCTTCGGCGAGTTCGATCTCCTTTCTTCCCCAGTCTGCCAGGGAAATATCCTTAACTTTATAAGCTGTGTAAGGTGCTGTTTTCGTTGACATATTCCTATATTTGATTACCATTTTCAGAACGGCAAAAGTACACAAAACCTAAGAGTTTTTTATGCCACTTTACAAAAGAATAACAATAAATCCAGGTACTAAAGCCCTCATTTGGAAGATAGAAGAGCCTTATGACGACCTCCGAAAAGGATTGGATTTATGCGGGAATTCCACAGAGAGAGTGGAAGGCATGAAAAGCGATATCCACAGGCGCGGTTTTCTCAGTGTAAGGCATCTATTGGCAGCAGAGGGATATACGGATCACGATCTGCATTATGACCAGGAGGGGAAACCACATCTGCGCGACAGCAGGTACATTTCCATTTCACACTCCTTTGCGTATTCTACCATTATTCTCGGAGATGCACCAGTGGGAATTGACATCGAAAAACAGCGGGAGAAGATTCTTCTAATCGCCCATAAATTTACACCGATAGAGGAATACCGTACCCTGGCCAATGCAGATGCCCTTATTCGAAAGCTTACCATTGTGTGGGGGGCCAAAGAGGCGGTATATAAGCTGTACGCCCAACCCCGGGTGAGTTTTCTGCAGCACATATACATTACGGATTTCGATTTTGATGATCAGAAAACCTCGGGCAGGATTCGTTTTAACGGCAGGATATCCTGGTATGATTTCGAATTTCTGGAATTTGACGGCTATACCTGTGTATACGCCGTACCACGTTCTGAAGTCGGGATGCAGGTATGAAAATATTGGATCAGATCTCCACCAGTTCAATAAAGGGAAATCGACTTACGGCGGTACTTCTGGACCCGGATCGGTTTCCCTCCGGCAACATTGGTTCCTTTCTTTCACAACTTCCGGTGAAGATTACCCATATCTTTATCGGGGGTAGCCAGGTTGCTCCCGGGGCGACGCAGAAATGTATCCGACAGATCAGACGGGATACCAGGTTGCCCGTCGTGATTTTTCCAGGAGATCAGGAACAGATTTCAGATGGAGCGGATGGATTGCTTTTTCTCAGTCTGATTTCCGGCAGGAATCCCGAATACCTGATCGGGCAGCAGATTGTGGCCGCCCGGAAACTCACGGGAATGTCCCTGGATGTAATTCCGACGGGTTATATCCTGGTAGATGGAGGCACGCGGACGGCCGTGGAAAGGGTGAGTGGGACCAGGCCGATCAGCCAGAGAGAACCTGAGATGATAGTGAATACGGCCCTTGCTGGCCAGTTTTTGGGGCATCGACTTATTTATCTTGAGGCAGGCAGCGGGGCCAAGGTGCCGGTGGCTCCGGAAATCATCAGTGCGGTGAAACAGGCAGTTGCTATTCCTGTTGTAGTCGGGGGAGGGATCAGAAGCGCCTCGCAGTACGAAGCGGCGTGGGAGGCAGGTGCGGATATGGTGGTGATCGGCACTGCTTTCGAAAACCAATATCCGGACCAGTTAAACCGCCTCTGGCAAAAAAAAGAGATTTAAGACCCATGCGGCCTATAATCTTCTTAATTTTGATAAGAAGGAAAAAATTCAACCAATATGCAGGTATCCGTAGAACTCTCCCTTACCCCCTTACAGGATGATTTCGAAAGCCCCATTAAAGCTTTTATTCGGAAACTGAGGAATTCGGGGTTCAAAGTAATTGAAAATCCACTGGCGACCCAGATTTATGGGGATTATGATAAAATAATGGAATTCCTTACCGAGGAGGTAAGGGAAAGTTTTCAGGCCTTGGATCACGTTCTCATCAACATCAGGATCTTGAAAGGGAACAGAAGCGACTATGCAGCCGATTTTTGAATTCCTCTTTCAGCAATACCGGGATTATCCCACCCATTTTATTATCCTGGAGGTTATCGCAGTAATCTTCGGATTTCTTTCAGTTTGGTATTCGAAACAGGAAAATATCCTGGTGTACCCTACCGGAATCATCAGTACGGTAATATTTGTTTATCTTCTATGGAAATGGGAATTGCTCGGAGACATGATGATCAATATCTATTATTCCTCCATGAGCATATACGGGTGGTATGTCTGGACCCGGAAGGTTGATGCCGTCCATTATATTCCGATCACTACAACCAGCCGACGGCAAAACCTGCTCAGCGTCCTGATTTTTGCCGGAACCGTGCTTTTCACAATAATGGTTTACTCCGCTTTCGATAAGTGGGACAACTGGACGGCCTACGTTGATGCATTGACAACCGGCATCTTTTTCGTGGGGATGTGGTTGATGGCCAAGAAAAAGCTAGAGAATTGGATTTACTGGATCGTCGGGGACGTCATTTCCGTGCCCCTCTATTTTTACAAAGGCCTTACCTTCACAAGTCTGCAGTATCTCATTTTTACAATAATAGCAATTTACGGTTATCGAACATGGAAACGAAGCTTGAGCAGCGGTCATGTGACCTCCTAAGAGTGGTCCTGTTCGGTCCGGAGTGTACTGGAAAAACCACCTTGGCAAGTCAACTGGCAAAGCACTTTCATACACAATGGGTACCCGAATATTCCAGGTCTTATCTTCAGAAGAAATGGGATTTGGGACGGGAGGTGTGTCAGCCGTCAGATCTGTTGCCAATTGCCAGGGGTCAGATGGAACTTGAGAATATGGCGGCACAAAAGGCAGACCGGGTGTTATTCTGTGATACCAATCTGCTGGAAACCGTTGTTTATTCCCGTGCCTATTATGACGGGTACTGCGACCCCACGCTTCTTAAACATGCGTTAAAAGCCCGGTACGATTTTTATTTTTTAACGTATATTGACGTTCCCTGGATCCAGGATGATCTGCGCGACCGGCCTCACCAGCGGCATCCGATGTTCAACCGATTCAAGGATGCACTAGATCATTACGAACAGCCTTACCAGGTACTCAGGGGCAAAATGGAGGAGCGGTTGGAAACAGCAGTGAAGAAGGTGGAAGAACTAATTAAAGACAAGTAGATTGGACTTTAGCGAAAACGACTTTTCCCAGATTAGGGAAAGAGGGTTATCCCCGGAACAAGTACAGGAGCAGATAAGGCTATTCCAACGCGGCAATACAGCCGTGAATATCATAGAAGCAGCTACTTTGCGAAATGGGATCATCAGCCTGTCTGAGGAAGAAGAAGAGCAGCTGATCGCTCAATATGAGCAAAGGAAAAATGACCTCAGGATTCTAAAGTTCGTGCCAGCATCAGGGGCGGCAACCCGGATGTTCAAAAGTCTTTATGCCTTCCTGGCAGAATTCGATCCGCAGTGTGAATCCGTTGAAGATTACGTGGAGCGAAAGAATAATCCCAAGCTTGAGCTCTTCTTCAGCCGGATGAAGGACCTTCCCTTCTACGGAGTGGTCCGGAGGGCACTGGAGGAGGCATATCCGGATCTTGACTCCTTGTCCGAAGAAAAACGTCAGTTGCTTTTCGTGGAGACTATGCTCCGTGAAAAAGGTCTTAATCTCGGAAACAAACCGAAAGGATTGGTGCCTTTCCATCGTTATGATGACCATCTTGCTACTCCCTTTGAGGAGCATTTGTCGGAGGCCGTGGATTACGCGGTTTCCGGGGATACGGTACGTGTCCATTTCACGGTAGCAAGGGAGCACCTTGAAAAATTCCAGGCAGAAGCCGAGGAGATTGTACCGAGACTCTCTGTTCAAACCGGAAAGAATTTCGAGATCAGTTATTCCTTTCAGGACCCAAAAACCGATACGGTCGCAGTGACTCCGGAGAACGAGCTTTTCCGGGAGGAAAATGGGCGTATATTCTTCAGGCCTGGCGGCCATGGTGCCCTGATAGGAAATCTCAACGATCAGAATGCCGATATCATTTTCATCAAGAACATCGATAACGTGGTCATTCCGAAAAACCGGGCTCTCCTGGCGAAGAACAAAAAAATTCTCGCGGGAAAATTAATCGCACTTCGGGACAGGACCTTCCGATATCTTGAAGTTTTGGGTGGCGATCCGGGAGAGGAGATGCTTCTGGAGATACAGCATTTTCTTCAAAAGGAGCTCAATGCTGTCAGATCAATGGATTTCGAATCCCTGGGCCGGGACGACCGTATACAACTCCTTAGGGAAAAGTTGGACCGTCCTGTCAGGGTATGTGGTATGGTAAGAAATGAAGGGGAACCCGGAGGAGGTCCCTTCTGGGTCCAACATCCGGGGGGAGAGATTTCCCTGCAGATCGTCGAGGCCTCCCAGATCGATCACCAGAATTATCAGCAGAGCAAGATCGCCCAGGAAGCCACACATTTCAATCCTGTAGACATCGTCTGTTCTTTCAGAAAACCAGGCGGTGATAAATACGACCTGCAAAAATATATTGATCCGCAGACAAGCTTCATTTCCAGTAAGACCAAAAATGGGAAGAAACTGAAGGCTCTGGAGCTACCCGGACTGTGGAATGGCGGTATGGCCTTCTGGAATACCATCTTTGTTGAAGTGCCTGTGGAAACCTTCAATCCCGTGAAGACTGTGGCGGACCTTCTGAAACCTTCACATCAGGTACAACGTGGATGATCAACAGTTGCTCCGGGAAGTGACATATAGGGCAGTCCGAAGTTCTGGAGCCGGCGGCCAACATGTCAACAAGGTTGCCTCCAAGGTAGAACTGCACTTTGTTGTTCCCGACTCCCAGGCATTAGGGGAGGAGGAGAAACAGCGCCTTCTACGGAAACTGGCCTCTCGCCTCACCACCGGCCAGGAGCTCATTCTACAATGTGAGGAGTCCCGTAGCCAGCATAAGAATAAGCAAATCGTCACTCAAAGATTTCTCGAGCTGATTGAGCAGGGATTGAAAAAGGCCCGTCCAAGGAAAAAAACCAGAATTCCCCGGGCAGTGGAAGAAAAACGGCTGCGGGAAAAAAAATTGCTTTCCGAAAAAAAGAATGCACGGAGGGACCCCCTAAAAGAATAGCTGATATTCTTTTGGGTTGAGGAAGTTTTCCACACTGTTCCTGTGGAAAAATCCCAGCTTTCCCCAATGGACAAATTCCTGGAATCTCCTAAACCACCATATTTACAGGGTTTTAGCCATAACGGCTCAAATGGGCACGTTCTTTTCAATAGGGATAAACAACAATCACTAACAAAAAAACTTTACATCATGAAAAAGATTTGCCTATCAATGGTTGCCGCAGCGGCAATGTTGTTTTCCGCACAGAATGTTTCAGCCCAGGTAGCTCCCGAAAATGCAAAAACAGATAAGGCTGAGGTTGCGGTTCAGGAAACAGCTGACTGGAGAAGTATCGAGATCACCGAATTGCCTGCTGAAGTACAGCAAGCCCTTGAAAGAGATCATGCCGGAGCTGTGGTTTCCGAAGCTTTTGTAAAAGAGAAAGAAGGAGCCAAGAAGTTCAAACTTGTTGTCCAGACCGCTGACGGAGCTCAACAGGAACTCTTTGCCGACGCCCAGGGCAACTGGATCGAAAAGGAAAAAGAGGTGGAGCAGGAGTAGATCACACGCCGCTGATATAGGAGAGACCGACTCCTGGTGTGGGTGCACGGAACTTGAGGCCAGACCCTCTAACAGAAAGATCCAGTGCATCGGTAAAACGGGATCAGATTTTCAACCTTCCGGGGTTGAAATTTTCGGGAGAAGGAGCTGTTTTTGCAGCTCCTTTTTTTATGCTTATTTTTAGGATTTCAGGGGGAGTTTGTTCTAATTTTGTGAATATTTCAAGATCTTTTATGGCCCGGATATTATTGGTTGAAGACGATGTTCCCTTCTGCACGATGCTGAAGACTTTTCTTGTGAAGAAGGAATTTGAAGTGGACTCGGTTTTTACTGCCTCGGAGGCCAAAGCCTTGCTTCGGGACAAGGAGTATGACATTGTGATCTCTGACGTTCGCCTTCCCGACCAGGGAGGTCTTGAGGTCCTTCGGGAGGTAAACCAGGGCGGGAGTGGAGCCAAGGTGATCATGATGACCAGTTATGCAGAGATCAGCATGGCTGTCAATGCCATCAAAGAGGGCGCAGTAGATTACATGGCCAAGCCATTCCATCCCGAGGCCATCCTGGAGGCTATAAGAAATGCGCAGGAGGAATCCCCAAAGGAGAAAAAATTGCCGGACTCTCCGAAAAGGACGATCAAATCACAGGAAAACGATTCCTATATCAAAGGGGTCAGTGAAGCTTCGGCCAAATTAAACAATTACATCGATCTTGTCGCACCGACAAATATGTCGGTTCTGATCATGGGAGAGAGCGGAACAGGAAAGGAACAGATCGCAAAAAGCATCCATAACAAAAGCAAAAGGAGTCAGGCAGCTTTTGTTGCCGTCGATTGTGGAGCCATTCCTAAAGAGCTGGCGTCAAGCGAATTCTTCGGGCACATCAAAGGCTCCTTCACTGGTGCGGTGACCAATAAGACGGGGCATTTTGAGGCCGCCAACAAAGGCACTATTTTCCTCGATGAGATCGGAAATTTGAACTATGAACTTCAGGTCCAGCTCCTCCGGGCACTGCAGGAGAGGAAGGTAAAACCGGTGGGTAGTAATGAGGAGATCCAGGTGGATATTCGTGTGGTTGCGGCGACCAACGAAGATCTTTCTGAACTTGTCCAGAAGGGGAACTTTCGGGAGGATTTGTACCACAGACTCAATGAATTTTCCATTAAGGTACCCGCCCTTAAGGATCGGCAGGAGGACCTCATGATCTTTGCCAATTATTTCCTGGATACCGCCAATCAGGAGCTTGAGAAAGAGGTTTTGGAGTTTTCCCAGGAGGCGGTGACAGCTTTCCGGAATTATCCATGGCCGGGCAATCTAAGAGAGCTCAAGAATGTCGTCAAACGAGCAGTTCTCTTAACAGAAGGCGAAAGTATTGAACCCAATGTCCTGCCAACGGAACTCCTGGTAAAGGGAACAAGGGAGCAGGAGGAGGCCGATTACAGCCTGTTCAAGAACCGCAACGAACAGGAACTTATCCTGGACGCACTGGAAAAGTCCCGAGGCAATAAGAGCAAGGCAGCAAGGTTGCTTTCCATCGACAGGAAGACACTGTATAACAAGCTCAAGCAGTACGGGATCAGGATGTAACCTCCTGCTGTAACTCGTCCAGGAGTACATTTATTCGCTCTTCCAGTTGCCTAAGGTCCTTCTGCCTGAGTTCTTCTGGTTTGGCCTCCTCCAGAAATTCGAGTTCCGTTACGACAGGCGTAGCACCGAGCTGCCGGAACATGGGGAGCATACGGTGTGCAAGGGCAGGAATTTTCTCCCATTCTCCCCGGGTCCGGAAGTAGTTCATCTTTTCCAGGTTTTCCTTTGTGCTCGTGATAAAGGTCTTGAGGATATTTCCCAGGGCTTCCCGGTCCTCCCCGGAAAACTTCCGGATTTGGAAAAGACTGTAGGATTTTCCGGTATCCTGATCGGGAATATCTCCACTTCTTTTAAGGTCAATCCGAAGCAATTTTTCAATGATACTGATCAAGGCTTCCGACGAATAGGGTTTAAGGAGGCTTCCCGAGAAGCCCCTGGAGAGATACTCTTCCCGGGACACCTGGGCCTGTCCCGACACTGCTATAACAGGAATACCTTTAAGATCACTCCTGGTTTGCATCGCCTGAAGCAGTTCTACTCCGTCCATTTCCGGCATCTGAATATCGGTCAGGACAAGAGCGATTTCCTCCTGGTCAAGGATTTGCAGGGCCTGCTTTCCGTCAGCTGCGCTGAAAACTGGAATTCCGTTGTTCTTCAGAAGCTGGCCGATAAGATCCCGCTGTGATGGCTCATCATCGACCACCAGAATCGGCGGCATTGCAGCCTTAGTTCCGGGCGCTGGAAGAACGGTCTCCTCTTCCTCTGAGGCTGTCGTGACCGGTAAGGTCACGGTGAAATTACTTCCCTCTCCAGGCGTGCTTTCAACCGAAATGTTGCCTCCGAGTAGCTGGGTCAGTTTTTTACTGATGGCGAGCCCCAGACCCGAGCCTCCATATCTCTTCTCGATAGTGCTGTCCTCCTGGGAGAATTCTTCGAATATTTTTTCCTTCTGACTTTCTGAAATTCCGATTCCGGTATCCTTCACCGACACCCGCAATACCGGATCCTTGTCCCGGGAAAGCAGATCCGCTGTAACCCGCACTTCTCCCTGATCGGTGAATTTAAAGGCGTTGCTAACCAGGTTCATCAGGATCTGTTTGATCCGGAACGGATCAGCCGTAATTCTCCTGTTGAGTTCAGGTGAGATTTTAACTACTGCCCGGACAGCGGGAGATTTTTCAGGAGGGATGGAATTTTCTACCGTCTCCTCGATAAGTTGTTTGGCGTTAAAGGGCAACATGTCTATATGCATTTTCCCTGCATCGAGCTTAGAGAGGTCCAGGAGGTCGTTTACCAGGTGCAGGATGAAATCCGAAGCTTTCCTGATCTGTCCTAGATAGCGATTCTGGGTCCTGTTGACTTCAGTCTTTTCCAGGAGGGAAAGATATCCCACTACTGCGTTGAGTGGGGAACGTAGATCATGAGTCACCGTATTCATAAATTGCTCTCTGCTCTTGAGTAGCGCTTCCGCGTAGGATTTTGCCTGTTCAAGTCTGCGACGGTATTCCTGGCTCTTCGAAAGATCTCGCAGGACCAGCAGGACAGAGATGAAAATTACTAGGAGACTTGCCGCACCCAGGACGGCAATGACTTTCGAGGTTTTCTCCACGGTGCTCTGCCAGGCCTCCACCCTTGCCAGAGAGGATTCCCGCTCTGCTGCCTCGATGGTGGAAAGCAATCCCCGTAGCCTGTTGTTGATCTGGATTTCATTGGTCAGAAGAGTCTCCTCCTGAGTTCTCAGGGCCTGCCTGTATCTTCGCTCCTGAGATTCCAGTTCCAGCAGAACACTTTTTACGGAGGTTACCAGGGAATCAACCGAGATATCGGCGGAATCAGGACTTTCCATCTCCGCGTACTCCAGGAGTTTGATCAGGACTCTTCTCTGGTGCGGCTCAAGATCCCGGAATCGTTCCTCATAGTCAGGATCATCAAAGGTTTCGTCCACTTTTCTGAGTTCCGACAACGCCCGGGAATAGTAACTTTCTGTGGCACCCCGGGCACGGATCTTCAGGAGCTCCGCCAGATTTTCCGTCTTTTGGGAAAGGAGACTGTTAATGCTGTCAATCTCTGCATCCAGAAGACTGTCGTCGCGGAAGTCCTGAAGCGCGTCTAGAGCAGCCTTAATGGAATCGATTTTCGCGTTGTACAATGGTAACATCGCAGTATCCTGCGACTGAATGATCTGTCGGCTGAGGCTTTCTGCCTCGTAAAGCTTTGCCGCCGCCTCTCCCACCTCGATGAGTTTTTCATTCCCTTCCCTGTTCTGCTGCGCCATTGAAGTATAACGGATGACCTCTTCGTAGATGAACCAAACCGCGGCAACAGCCAGCAGGCTCAGCAGAAAATAGCCGGCAAAGATCGTGAAGGTAAGGGAGGTTCTTTTTTTGGGCATCAGATTACAAAAAGATTCTATCGGAAAGATTCCTGTGATAAAAGTAATGCTAAATCCGCAAAAGATTTTACATTTGTACCATCTCAAAGGGGTGCCTTTTCCGTCGGAAAAAGCTGAGATCATACCCAAGGAACCTGGGCAGGTAATGCTGCCAAGGGATTCGGTGCAAATAGCACCACAAGTAACGCACTCCTGATCGCTATTCTTTTAGAATTGCTTTCAGGTTTTTTTTTAATCAGTCACCAGAATAATCGCCCCTTTTATTCGTAAAAACTTTTACGAATGAAAACCGTATTTTTTTTCATGCTTTTCCTTTTTATGATTACAGGACTATCATCCCAGGAGTATCGGGTTTCGGGGGAGGTCCACTTCAACGGGAAGCCCCTGGCTGATGTGCTGGTTAGGGCGGAGAATACCTCCCGTTTCACACAAACCGGTGCTGATGGCAGTTATACCCTACTCCTGCCTGAGGGAAAATACACCCTGATATTTTCATACGGGAACAAAAAGGAAGTTCGGATAAGCCTGAATGAAGACCTGGAGATCAACATCAACATGGCGGAGGCAGAGGAGGTACTCGATGAGGTATTTCTTTCCGCAGTAAGAGTATCTGAGGATGCCCCCGTGACTTTTTCCAACCTTGGAAGTGAGGAAATCGCCGACCGAAATCTGGGCCAGGACATTCCCAGTCTCATGAAATTTATGCCGTCGGTGACCACCACCAGTGATGCCGGAGCCGGGATCGGATATACCGGAATTCGGGTTCGCGGCAGTGATGCCACCAGGGTAAATGTTACGATAAATGGAGTCCCCTATAACGATGCGGAAAGCCAGGGAACCTTTTGGGTAAACCTGGGAGATTTTGCATCTTCGGTAGAGAGCCTGCAGCTCCAGCGGGGTGTCGGTACTTCCACAAACGGGGCGGGGGCTTTTGGAGCCAGTCTGAACATTCTGACGGACTCTTACAATCCGGAACCCTTTGCTGAGATATCCGCGAGCGTGGGCTCCTATAGTACCCGAAAAAACACCCTCGAATTCAGCACTGGGCTGCTCAAGGATCGGTGGGCGTTCTCAGGAAGGGCTTCCGTGATCAAAAGCGATGGCTATATCGACCGTGCATCAAGTGATCTGAAGTCTTATTTTCTGCAGGGGACGCATGTGGGGGAAAACAGTCTTATCAAGGCCTTGGTCTTCGGGGGAAGCGAAGTGACCTATCAGGCGTGGGACGGCATAGATGCGGAGACCCTGAAGAAGAACCGCAGGTTCAATCCCGCAGGTGCATACGAAGATGAGGAGGGCAATCTTCGATTCTACGAGGACCATACGGACAACTATATGCAGGATCACGTCCAGTTATTGTGGAATCAGGATTACAACAGGAGATGGTCTTCCAATCTTGCCCTTCACTATACCTATGGTAGGGGCTATTACGAATCCTTTCGGGAGGATAGTGAGCTGGAGGCTTACGGATTAACCGCTTTCCTCAGCGAAGGACAAATGGTTTCCACCTCCGACCTGGTTACCCGGAAATGGCTGGATAACGATTTCTATGGGACAACCTTTAGTCTCAGTTACGAGGAAGAGACCCTGGAGGTCATTTTCGGAGGAGGCTGGAACAACTATGTCGGTGATCATTTCGGTGAGATTGTCTATGCGAGCTTCGCTCCCCTGACCCGACCTTTTCAACGTTATTATGAGAACCAGGCTGAAAAGAGCGACTCCAATCTTTTTGGAAAGGCGACTTTACAGTTAGGGGACAGACTGGCACTTTACGGGGACCTTCAGGTGCGGCGTATTCATTACCAGGTAGACGGGGTGCAAGAGGAGGAAGTGCCTTTCGTTGTGGATGATGCCCATACCTTTTTCAATCCGAAGGCTGGATTGACCTTCACCATTAATCCGCTTCACCAGCTTTACTTTTCCTTCGCTCGCGCGCATAGAGAGCCGAATCGCACAGATTATCAGAATGGTAATCCGGAGCCGGAAGAGCTCAATGATTTTGAGCTCGGCTGGAGGTATAGCAGCCCGGGATTTGAACTCAATACGAATTTGTATTACATGAAGTACAGGAACCAACTTGTGCTGACCGGGGAGCTCAATGATGTGGGCGCTCCGATCAGGAGGAACAGTGGGAACAGCTATCGTCTGGGACTCGAGGTGGATGCAAGGCTGCGTTTGAGCCCGGACCTGTGGTGGCGACCAAACATTGCGCTGAGCCGAAACAAAAATGCGGAATGGATCGCCCCCTGGAACGGAGAGCTTCGGAATTTTGGAAGCACTGACATCTCCTATTCTCCGGAGATCATAACAGGGAGCATCCTGGAATACGCTCCGATTTCCGGTCTGGAACTTAAATGGCTTTCGAAATATTTAGGCGCACAATACCTGAGCAACCTTCAAAATATAGGCTCCCGGCTGGATAGCTACTTCGTCAACGATTTCAACATTCAGTATACCTGGAGAAATCCTCCGTTATTCGAACAGGTGGTCTTCACGGGACTGGTTAACAACGTTTTCAGCGTGGAATATGTTTCCAACGGATACTACTATACCTATGACATTCCGGATCCGGATCAGCCTGCCGGGGTTCGGACGGTGGAAGGGGCTGGATACTATCCCCAGGCAACACGAAATTTCCTGATGGGAGCCTCCTTCAGATTCTGAAAAAATCAGTTCCAGACCTCAAGGACATTACCTGTTCGGGAAATGCGGTAAGGTTTTAAGGAGTAGGGACCCTCTCCCGTCAGCAACTGGCCGGTGATGATGGTGTAGGTGTTGCCGTCCTCACAGGCGCAAGCTGCTCTGGTCTGATCGACCTCAAGATAGGAGCATTCTGTGGGAATGTGGTTGGGATCCGTAAGCTCGAAGGCGAGGTACTGTTCATTATTAAGATTGTAGATCACTATGCCGTTGATGCCGTAATTGTAAGTGACAAAACTATTTCCCGGATAGTTCAGCGGGTTGTATTGCGGGAGGTTAAGGTTCAGCTGAAAGCTGAAGTTGAGATCCGGTAAATAAGGATTTCTTTGCACCTGATCATCACCGGAACACCCACCCAGGAGCAGGAACAGAATGAGGAGGATCGCTGTGTTCTTCATAAGTCATATTTCCCCAAAGCTACAGGATTAATATTGTCGGAGAAATTTTTAATTTCTTATATTTGTTAGAAATCCCGTCACCGAATGGGATTTTTTCTATTTGTGTAAATGATAAAGTTATGACTAAGATATCATACTATACGGCTGAGGGATTAAAGAAACTGAAGGATGAGCTTAACCATCTCAAGGATGTGGAGCGTCCCAGGGCTTCCCAGGCGATTGCGGAAGCAAGAGACAAGGGGGATCTTAGTGAAAACGCGGAGTATGATGCAGCCAAGGAGGCGCAGGGGTTGCTGGAAATGAAAATATCCAAACTTGAGGAAGTTTATGCCAATGCCCGACTGATCGATGAATCTCAGTTGGATACTTCCAAAGTGCTGGTTCATTCCACTGTCAGGATCAAGAACCTGACCAATGGCACCGAAATGAAATACAAACTGGTTGCCCAGAGCGAAGCCGATCTGAAATCCGGGAAGATATCCGTGGACAGCCCGATCGGCAAAGGACTCCTGGGGAAAAAAGTGGGGGACGTCGCCGAAGTTCAGGTGCCCAATGGGAAGCTGAAATTCGAAATCCTGGAAATCAACAGGGACTGAAGTAACTGATTTAATCGCTTCTCCCGTCTGATCTCTCTGTAGCCTCCGGATTCATAAAACAGAAAATTATGCCTACGCTTTTCACCAAAATCATCAAGGGGGAGATCCCAGCCTACAAGGTGGCAGAAACCGAAGAGTTTCTCGCTTTTCTCGATATACGACCCAATACAAGGGGCCACACGCTGTGTATTCCGAAGATGGAAATTGACAAAATATTCGATCTTGAGGAGGAAACTTTTATGGGCCTCATGGCTTTTACCAGAAAGGTGGCCAAGGGTATCGAACAGGTAATTCCCTGCAAAAGAGTAGGAATGGCCGTCGTCGGACTGGAAGTTCCTCATGTACATGTTCATCTCATCCCGCTTCATTCCATGCGGGACATGGATTTCTCCCAGGTTCAATCCCTTAATGAGAAGGAATTTCAGGATTTGGCAGATAAAATTGCAAATGCTGTAGCGGATAATTCTTAAGGAAGGTGCTCATCAGGAAACCTTTGCAGCACAATCTCTATGGTAGTTCCCTTTCCGATCTCACTTCGAAGTACCCTGATTTTGCCCCTGTGGTACTTTTCAATGATACGACGGGCCAGCGATAATCCTAGCCCCCAGCCCCTTTTCTTGGTGGTGTAACCTGGCTCAAAAACCTGGTGGAATTTATTCTTGGAAATTCCTTTTCCTGAGTCCTGGACCAGGATATGCACATTCCTATGGTCCTGCAGTAAACTTATTTTCAGATTTCCCTTGCCCTTCATGGCATCTATCGCATTTCGGACAAGGTTCTCAATGGTCCAGCTGTATAGCTGTTCATTGAGGTTGACCAGGATGCTCTTTTGAGGCAAATCGAGACTAAAGGTGACCAGTTTGGAGCTCCTGGTCCTGAGATATTCATAGGATTCCCGGGTTTTCGCAACTACGTCTGTTGGACTGAGAATGGGAGCGGAACCGATCTTGGAGAAGCGCTCGGTGATCGTTTTGAGCCGTTCTACATCCTTCTCCATTTCAATAAGGTATTCAGGGCTGACCTGTTCGGCTTTGAGAATTTCAGTCCATCCGATCAGGGAAGACAATGGTGTTCCGATCTGATGAGCTGTCTCCTTGGCCATTCCGGCCCAAAGTTTATTTTGTTCACTGGTCTTGGTCGTTTTGTAAAAGAAGTAGATTGCGGCAATAAAGAGGATGATCATTACGATGAGGACCAGCGGATAGTACTTCAGTTTGTTGAGCATAGGGGAATTGCCATAGTAGACCATGTTAACATGTCCCTGGCCAAGATCCATTTCAATGGGCTTGTTTTCATTTTTGAGTTCCAGAAGGTACTGTTGTAGCTGCTGCTCATCATCTTTCACCTCAGGAGGCAGGTTCATTGCGTCGACGATTTCTCCATTCTCGTTCACCAGGATGGTCGGGATGGTCGAATTACTGTTGATGATTGTCAGGTAGAGGTCAAGCCCGGTGTCAGTGTCCACCTGGTCCAGGTAGACCTGTGCTGAGACCCAGATATTCATTTTCCTGCGTTCCTCCTCCTTGATGCGCTGGAAAAAAACCACGGCATTCCAAACGATGAGACCCACAATAAGAAGAGAAGAAATAATGATGAACCATCTGCGGAAGTTCCTCTTGTCTGAAAACCTCATGAAACTAGGGCTTATTTGCGACTAAATATAAGTTTTTTCACCCACAATATGTCTTTTCATTCCATGGAGGTTTGCCTACCTTTGCTCAAATCCAGTCCGCCATGCTAAGCATCAATCCAGAGGGGGTAGGGGTGCCAAAACTCCACCAGTATATGCTGGGAGCCGTAGGCCCCAGACCGATCGCTTTTGCCAGTACAATCGATGCAAAGGGAAGACCCAATCTTTCCCCGTTCAGTTTTTTCAATGCTTTTGGTTCTAATCCTCCCACGTTAATTTTCTCTCCTGCCCGCAGGGGCAGGGACAATACGGTGAAGCATACCTATAACAACGTCAAAGCGACAGGAGAGGTGGTGATCAATGTGGTGAGCTATAATATGGTTCAACAGACCTCCCTCTCCAGTACCGAATATCCCGAAGGGGTAAATGAATTTGAAAAGGCGGGTTTTACCATGCTGGATTCCGAACTTGTGAGACCTTTTCGTGTCGCAGAGTCTCCGGTACAGTTTGAGTGTCGGGTGAAACAGGTGATCGAATTGGGAGATCAGGGGGGAGCCGGAAATCTCGTAATCTGTGAGATCCTGAGAATGCACGTCAGGGAAGAGGTGCTGGATGAAGATGGGATGATTGATCAACGGAAGATAGATCTGGTTGCCAGAATGGGTGGAAATTGGTATACCAGGGCTGCTCCAGGACTGTTCGAGGTACCCAAGCCCCTGACAAGGCTTGGAATTGGTGTGGATGCGATTCCTGCGGAGATCCGGGAAAGCCGGGTGCTTACCGGAAATGATCTCGGAAAGCTTGGAAATACAGAGGAATTGCCCTCTCCTGAGGATATTGAGGACTTTCTCAAGGAAGAACCTGAAATCAAAAGAATGGTCGAGGAGGAGGAGGTTGAACAGTTGCATCAGCTGGCCCAGGAATGCCTCGAAAAGGATGATGTGATCACGGCATGGAAGATTCTACTCGCACAATAAAATCATGTATATTTAAGAACAAATGGAAGTACAAGGAAAAATCAAGATGATAGGAGACACCAAGACCTTTGGGAACAATGGGTTCAGGAAAAGGGAGGTAGTGGTGACTACAGAGGAGCAGTATCCACAGCATATTCTGGTGGAGTTCGTGCAGGACAAATGCGACCTGCTGGACAATTACTCCGTTGGTCAGCCCGTAAAGATAGGGGTAAACCTCAGGGGAAGAGAGTGGGTGAATCCACAGGGTGAAACCAAATACTTTAACTCCATACAGGGTTGGAGGATCGAAAATCTTGCAAGTCAGGACGCAGCAGGTTCTGTACCTCCCCCCGATTTTCCGCCGGCAGAAAACCTCAATGAGGAGGACTATGATGACCTGCCTTTCTAAAAGGTCTGGACTTTATTGTAGCCATTGTTTGGAGTAATCATTTTCCACAGTGAAATATCTCGGCCCATACGACAGGTTCCCACCTCCGGAAACCGCCACGGCGGAAGGGCTGGTTGCGTACGGGGCGGACCTTGACCCCGATCGTGTAATCACAGCTTATCGAGAGGGAATTTTTCCATGGTATGAGGAAGGCCAGCCTATTCTTTGGTGGAGTCCGGATCCCAGGATGGTCCTGTTTCCGAATAAGCTCAAAATTTCAAAAAGCATGCGGCAGATCCTAAAGAAGGAGCTGTTCAATGTCACATTCAATCAACGCTTCTGGGAGGTCATGAAAAACTGCGCCAATGCCCGGAGAAAAGGGCAGAAGGGCACCTGGATTACCGCAGAGATTCAGAAAGCCTATCTGGAGCTACATCAAAGGGGGGAGGCGATTTCCGTAGAGGTGTGGCAGGGGGAGCGATTGGTAGGAGGTCTATATGGGGTTCATCTTCGGGACAAGAAAATCTTCTGTGGAGAGAGCATGTTCTCCAGAATGAGCAATGCCTCCAAGTACGGATTTATCAAGCTGGTGGAAGAGCTGAAAACCATGGATATCCGTCTTATTGACTGCCAGGTTTACACGGAACATCTTGAAAGTCTCGGAGCGGAAGAAATCAGCAGAAGTCATTTTCTGCAGTACCTTCGCCAATCACAGCTCCAGTGAGATTCCCGATTGAAGGAACAGCTCATTCTCTGGGGTGTTGAGATAATTCTCATACTGGTATTCAAAACCTATGCTGATCTCCACTCCCTGGATAGCGGAATTTGACAGACCCACCGAAAACCGCTGGTCGAGCTCAGGCTCCATTCCGCCGGCAAGGCTGTAGAGAATCTCCGTGCCCAATCCCGCCTCAAATCCACCTCCCAGCGGCTTCGAAACCGATATCTGATATCTTGACCTGAGAATGGTCACGACATTCCGAAAGCGTTCCTCCAGTCTGAAGCGATGGGCAAGTCCGAGAAATGCTCCGGGATTGGCATAATTGAGTTGTTGTACAATTCTGAACTCATCGTAACTTCCCGGATTGAAGGCCTCTGTAAAACGATACCTGAACCCCAGAGACAAGATGGTTCTTGCTCCACTCCTGTAGCTGGTAAACTGGTTGAGTTCGATATGCTCCTGGTTTCGGCCCTCGATCCTTTGCCCTTGCTGTTTTACAAAATACTGCGTTCTGTTGGCCGCGCCCACCGAAAAGGCCCACCTGCCGTTGGTCGGGATCTCAAGGCTGAATTCGGGTTCCCAGAAAAGCGTTGTAGACTGCTGTGCCCGGGTCTCTTGTATCCCCGCCAGGGTAAGAAACAGAATCAGCAATCGCAAAATGGTTTTACCTGATTTCATCGAGATGCGTTGTTATCCTGAACTGCCAGATATCTGTGGCAGGTCGTTTCATGATCATTGACCATTCCGGTGGCTTGCATATGAGCATATACCACTGTAGGTCCGACAAATTTAAACCCTCTTTTCTTAAGATCCTTGCTGATCCGGATGCTCATATCGGTTTTTGAAGGGGCATCACGGTAACTGCTCAGGCGGCTCTGTATAGGTTGATGATCCACAAACCCCCAGATATATCGGGAAAAGGAACCAAATTCTTTTTGGACTTTCAGAAAGGCCTGGGCATTAGAAACCGTGGCCTCGATTTTCATTCGGTTCCTGATAATTCCTGAATCCTGGAGGAGTTCCTCTAATTTTTCTTCCCCATACAGGGCAATCTTCTGGGGATCGAAACCATCCAGGGATTTTCTGAAGTTTTCCCTTTTCCGAAGGATGGTGATCCAGCTAAGTCCTGCCTGAAAGGTTTCCAGGATCAGGAATTCGAAAAGCCGATCCTCGTCATAAAGGGGAACCCCCCATTCCTGGTCATGGTAAGCCTCATAAAGAGAATCTCCCTTACACCAGCCGCAACGGTTGATTTGTTCTTCCATCAGTCCTGGAAATAATAGGTTATGGTACCCGGCTGGACACTCCTACCGGGGAGTTTGGAAAATCGGGCTCCCCTTGCATACTGGAGTGCCTTTGTCTTGATACATTCATTGTCAGAAGTCGAACTCGCTTCATTGACAGAGGTAGCGGTCACTTCACCCTCAGCATTTACCGTGATGTTGATTACGATCTTCCCGCGGGTATCACAGGTATAAACAGGATTGGGGATCTCGATGGCCTTGCGCCCCACCAGGGAATACGCTATCGAACTACTTGCAAGATCCCCCTCCGATCCCGAAATCTTTTTCTCGGAATCATTTCCCCTGGAGGATTCTTTTTTTTCCTTTTGAGGCGTTGCGGTCTGGAACGCTCCTGATGTCTCCCCTGTGGGCTCATCAGAAGCCTCCTGCTCCGCTGCATTTTTTTCAAATATGTCCTCAAGTCTTGAATCCACGTCCTGTTCCTTCTTAGTCTGGTCGAAGGCCTGATGGGTCTGGAGCTTCTGGCGTGAAACCTCCTGTTGCTCCTCCTCCTTTGATTCGGACAGGTCCGGTTCCTCCTTGGGCTGCTGCTGAAGTTCCTGCAGTTGGATCAGGGTCTCCCGGACCTTATCATTCCGATTGGAGATGTTGATGTTATACAGGGCGAGCATCAGGACCGAATAAAAGAGCAGGGTGATGATGAGCGCTTTATGTCGGTCGAAAAAGTCCATGTTCTGAGATTATTCTTCCGTTGCAAGATACTCATTTGCAAAGGAATCCGGTGTCAGGGCATCCTCCACTTTATGGGTGCCAATTCGGGTGCGGCGCAAGGACGAGAGATAAGCTCCGGAGGAGAGTGCTAATCCAAAATCATGGGCCAGGCTCCTGATGTAGGTGCCTTTGCTACAGGTTACCCGGAAATAGACCTCCGGGAGAGAAATTCCGGTGATTTCGAATTCAGAAATATTTACCATTCTGGGTTCAATGGAAACTTCCTCTCCTTTGCGCGCATATTCGTAAAGTCTTTTCCCGTCTTTTTTCAGGGCGGAGAATACGGGTGGGAGCTGGGCTATTTCACCTGTAAACGCCTTAGTCGCCTCCAGGATATCCCTTTCCGTAACATGATTGATCGCAAAAGTCCTGTCGATGTCGCTTTCCATGTCGTAGGAGGGGGTCGTTGCCCCAAGGGTAAAGCTGCCAGTGTACTCCTTCTCAAGTCCCTGAAGGGCATCAATCTCCTTGGTCGCTCTCCCGGTACAGAGGATGAGCAGACCACTTGCCAGGGGATCCAGAGTACCTGCATGGCCCACTTTGATCTTTTTTATTCCAAAATTTTTCTTGATCTGCCATCGGATCTTGTTGACCAATTGAAAAGAAGTCCAGTTCAGCGGCTTGTCGAAAAGCAGGATCTGTCCCGATTGAAGCTCTTCAAGGCTCATAAGGTGGCGAAAAAGTATTCGTAGGTAATGGCGATTAGTCCGACCACAAAACAATAAATAGCGAAGTACTTCAATTTGCTCCGTTTGACGAGTTCGATCATCCAGGTGCAGGCAAAATAACCCGCGATGAATGCTGCGATAAATCCTGCTATCAGGGGAATGGTTTCCACGGAGCTTTCTGCAAGATCACCGCTGATCAGGTCCTTGGCAATCTTGCCGAAGATCAGGGGTACCACCATAAGAAAGGAGAACCTCGCCGCCTTACCTTTGTCATTGCCCAGTAGAACTGAGGTAGAGATCGTGGCGCCGCTCCTGGAAATTCCGGGAAGCATGGCCACGGCCTGGGACAATCCGATGATCAACGAATCCTTATAGCTGACCGGTTTTCCGGTGTCCCTTGCTTTATCTGCGAGCCACAACAGAAGTCCTGTAATCAGAAGCATGAACCCCACGAAAAGCACCTGGCCACCGAAGAGCATTTCAAGTTCTGCCTCGTAGAATACTCCGATGAAGGCAGCGGGAATCATCGATATGATGATCTTTAGCGAGAACCGGGTTTCTTCATTCCACTGGAACCTGAACAATCCCTTGAAAATGTCCATAATGTCCTTCCTGAATACCACGAGGGTACTCAGCGCAGTAGCGAAATGGAGTACTACCGTTATCATCAGGGATTCTTCGGGAACGCTGGTGCTACCAAGAAGTGCCTTGGCTATTTCCAGGTGTCCACTGGAAGAAACCGGTAAAAATTCAGTGAGGCCCTGGATCACTCCAAGGAGAATGGCATCTAATATATCCATCTTTTATTTTCGGGGATTGAGAAGGATGGCATACACCTCGATGGCAAAACCAAGGAGCACCAGGGTAGGAGCCAGGCGTATTCTTCTGAAGTTATATATTTCCGGATTGAACACGTTAGGATCGTCACTGCCACCTCCGGACATCAGAAGAAATCCCAAAGCGATCACTGCCAGGCCTATGGCCATGACGATGTAGTTCTTTCTCCCGAAGACAAAGTCCAGTTCCTGTTTGTGAAGGGGTTTTTTCTGCTGCTTCATAATCGATCATTTATGCGGTCCGATCCGGCGGTTCCAAAAATACAATTTTTTACCTGTTTTCCCGGCACCGCTGATCCGCCTTAATAATAAAGCTCGTCGGTCTGGAGATTCAGGAACCTTTGGGTGGCAAAGAAGGTGCTGAGCCAGGTGATCAAAACGCCCATCAGAAAAACCGCTACAAACAATCCGGCAAGAAGGTAGAGGTCCTCGAGAAGGCCGAGTTCCGAAAAACTCCGGTTCAGGTAATACAGGACAATTCCCATCCCGATTAAAGCCAGGAGGGCGCCGATCATACCGAGTTTAACGCTCTTCCAGATAAAAGGTCTCCGGATAAAAGATTTGGTTGCTCCCACCATCTGCATCGTTTTGATCGTAAACCTTTTGGAATAAACAGCCAGCCGGATAGAGCTGTTGATCAACAGAACGGCGATAAAGGTGAAGATACCGCTAACCACAAGAATCCAGAAGCTGATTTTCCTTACATTTTCGTTAAGCAGGGAAATCAGGGGTTTATCATATACGACCTCATCTACAAAATTTTTAGACGCAATGTCGGTAGCGATGGTATCCACTTCTCCCGAGCTGATATAATCGGCTTTCAGATACACGTCTATGGAGTTCTGAAGCGGATTGTAACCCAGGAAATCCATAAAATCCTCTCCGATTTCCTTGCTGTGCGCTTCAGCAGCTTCCTCCTTAGAGACAAAGGTTACTGATTTTGTATACTCTGCCAGAGCCAAGGTCTTGTTCAGTTGTTCGATTTCCACCTCTCTTGCGGTATCCTTGAGATAAATCGTCAGGGCAATCTGTTCCTTGAAATGGTCAGCGATCTTTTTGGTGTTGAGGACAAGGAGCCCGAGTAATCCCAAGAGAAACAGCACGAGCCCAATGCTTATCACCACAGAAAAATAGGAGGAAATCAGGCGTCTTTTCTGATACTTTTCAAAAGATGAACTCATGTTCGGGCTGCGTAAGTTTGCGTAAAAATAATAAAGTATATCGTTCCTGCTCTTTAAAACGCCCAAACTTTTCACTTTCGTACATTAAGCTTATTTTTGCAGTTCTGTAATCTTTTTTCCAGATCTGATAATCAAGAAACACCCTTTATGACGCGTTATAATTTTAACGATATCGAGAAAAAATGGCAGGACTATTGGGCTTCCCGAAAGACCTTTCAAGCCCAGAATGATTCAGAAAAGCCAAAGTTCTATGTGTTAGATATGTTTCCGTATCCTTCCGGAGCGGGGCTGCACGTGGGTCATCCCCTGGGGTATATTGCCAGTGATATCTACGCCAGGTATAAAAGGCATAAGGGGTTTAATGTCTTGCATCCGCAGGGTTACGACAGTTTCGGGCTTCCGGCAGAGCAATATGCGATCCAGACGGGGCAGCATCCGGCCCTCACCACAGAAGAAAATATCGCCAGATATCGGGAGCAGCTGGATCAAATCGGTTTCTCTTTCGATTGGAGCCGGGAAGTCCGGACAAGTGACCCAGATTATTATAAATGGACCCAATGGATTTTTATCAGGCTCTTTGATTCCTGGTACGACATAGCATCTGACAAGGCCAGACCGATTGCAGAACTCGTCGAGATATTTGCCTCCGAAGGAAGTGCGGGCGCACAGGCGGCCTGCGATGAAGGTGTCGAGTCGTTCGGCGCCAGTGTCTGGAATTCTTACTCGTCGGAGGAAAAGGAAAGCGTCCTTCTGAAGTACCGATTGACATATTTGGCAGAGACAGAGGTCAATTGGTGTCCCAGGTTGGGAACCGTTCTTGCCAACGACGAGATCGTCAATGGCGTTTCCGAAAGGGGAGGATTTCCGGTAATCCGGAAAAAAATGACCCAGTGGAGCATGCGCATCTCCGCCTATGCAGAACGTTTGCTTCGCTCCTTGAATGAGCTGGACTGGCCGGAAAGTCTCAAGGAGAGCCAAAGGAACTGGATTGGAAAATCGGTCGGGGCAACCGTAAAGTTCCAGATCCAGGATTCAGAAAAGGAGATTGAGGTATTCACCACCAGACCGGATACCATTTTTGGAGTGACTTTTATGACCCTGGCCCCGGAACATGAACTCGTTCCGGAGATCACCACCAGTGGACAGCGTGATCAAGTCCAGGCTTATATTGAGGCAACTGCCAAAAGAAGTGAAAGAGACCGGATGGCCGATGTCAAAACGATAAGCGGCGTGTTTACCGGGGCTTATGCTGAGCATCCCTTCACGGGGGAGGCTGTCCCGATCTGGATCGGGGATTATGTATTGGCAGGATATGGAACCGGGGCAGTGATGGCAGTGCCCTGCGGGGATCAGCGGGACTATGACTTCGCGCGCCATTACGGGCTCCAGATCAGAAATATCTTTCAGGATGCCGACATTTCAGAGCAGGCTTTTTCCGGAAAAGAAGGAACGGTGATCACAGCCTCCGACTTTTTGTCAGGACTGGAATACAAGGAGGCCCTGAACAAAGTGATCCTGGAACTCGAAAGAACCGGTCGAGGAAGAGGAAAAACAAATTACAGGCTTCGTGATGCGGTGTTCAGCAGGCAACGCTACTGGGGAGAACCTTTTCCTGTTTTTTACGTTGATGGGCTTCCTCGGACCATAGACGAAAAATATCTGCCTCTCCGATTGCCGGAGGTTGAGAAATACCTCCCGACAGAAACTGGAGAACCTCCCCTGGGCAATGCTACCGAATGGGCCTGGGACGTCAGCAAGAATGAAGTAGTCTCCAATGGGATGATCGATCATGACACCGTATTCCCTCTTGAGCTGAACACCATGCCTGGATGGGCGGGGAGTTCATGGTATCTGTTCCGGTACATGGATGCCGGTAACCCGGACCGATTTGTTTCCAAAGAAGCGCAGCGGTATTGGGAGAATGTGGACCTGTATATAGGAGGAAGTGAGCATGCCACGGGCCATCTGTTGTACTCCAGGTTCTGGACGAAATTCCTGAAGGATCGGGGATATATCACAGTGGACGAGCCCTTTAAAAAACTGATCAACCAAGGAATGATCCTGGGGACCAGTGCCTTTGTCTACAGACTCGAAGGTTCAGACACCCTTCTGTCAAGGGAGCTGATAGCAGATCGGAAGGTACAGCCGATCCATGTCGATGTGAGTATGGTAGACGCTTCGGATGAACTGGACATTTCTGCTTTCAAAGAATGGAGACCGGAGTTTAGGAATTCGGAATTCCGGACGGGAGACAGCGGTCAATTTTTGGTAGGCAGGGAAGTGGAAAAGATGTCGAAATCAAAGTACAACGTCGTGAATCCGGACCAGATCTGTGAAGACTTTGGTGCAGATACGCTCCGAATGTATGAAATGTTTCTCGGTCCTCTGGAGCAGGCCAAGCCATGGAATACGGCCGGAATTACGGGGGTCCATAGCTTTTTGAAGAAATTCTGGAAGCTTTTCCACAGCCGGGAGGAATTCGCTGTTTCTGAGGACAAACCAACGGCAAGCGCGATGCGGACCTTACATAAAACGATCAAGAAGGTCTCAGAGGATATCGAACAGTTTAGTTTTAATACGGCCGTCAGTAGCTTTATGATCTGCGTTAATGAACTGGCGGCAGAAAAGTGTAATCAGCGGGAAGTCCTGGAGCCCCTGACGGTCCTGCTCTCTCCCTACGCTCCCCATATTGCAGAGGAACTCTGGCAGCGTCTGGGTCATCAGGAATCCATCAGTACTGTGCCGTTTCCAGTTTATCAGGATCGGTATCTTGTGGAGAAGACCAAGGAATATCCCATTTCCTTTAATGGGAAAACCAGATTCACTCTCGAACTCCCCCTGGATATGGCAAAGGAGGAGATCGAAAAGGTGGTGCTGGAGCATGAAAGAACCCGGCAGCATCTCGACGGGAGGAAACCAAAAAAAGTCATCGTAGTCCCCGGAAGAATCGTTAATATCGTCGGATGAAAAGTTCGACTGACATCACAGGAAAATGACTAAATTGGTCGGATATTTGCTATAGAATCGCAAAGACCTAAAACGAAAAAAAATGTTAGGATACTATATTATAGCCATCGCCATCTTTGTTGTGAGCCTGTACGTAAGCAACAGGCTTAAGAGCAAGTTTAAGCATTATTCCAAAGTTCATCTCGAGAATGGTATGAGTGGCAGGGAGATCGCCGAAAAGATGCTCCATGACAATGGAATTACGGATGTGAAGGTGATTTCAACTCCTGGACGACTTACGGACCATTATAACCCGGCCAAGAGGACGGTGAACCTTAGTGAGGCGGTATATACGCAACGCAACGCAGCTGCAGCTGCAGTTGCGGCCCATGAGTGCGGCCATGCCGTCCAGCACGCTAAGGCCTACAGCTGGCTACAGATGAGAAGCAAGCTGGTACCGGTAGTAAGTGTGGCTTCAAGGTTTTCACAATGGGCAATTTTTGGAGGGCTTATCCTGATGACTATGGTCTCTGTTGGTGTAGGCCAGACGGTTCTTCTCATCGGGATCATCCTGTATGCTATGGGAACCCTTTTCAGTTTCATCACCCTACCTGTGGAATATGATGCCAGTAAAAGAGCGCTCGTGTGGTTGGAAACCTCCAATATGCTGAATCCCCAGGAACATAAGGCTGCAGAAGATTCGCTCAAATGGGCAGCCCGTACCTACGTGGTAGCTGCCGTAGGTTCCCTGGCTACGCTGTTGTACTTCCTGAGCATATATCTGGGGAGGGAATAGGAAATAGATTGGAAAAAGCTTGAAAGCCGGTCCTGAAAGGACCGGCTTCCTTTTTTTGGAACAGGACCGGACGAAAGACCACAAAGTCGAAGGGTAATAAGGTCCTGGAGCCTTGTATCCGATGGTTATCCTTGTTCGGGGACCGGGATCCGTTCATCGATCAGTTTGAGCGCTATTCCGTCAGTGCCCATCAGGTCGAACAGTTCCAGAACACGGCGCATTTTATTCTCCTCCTCAAGCTGTTCCCGGACGAACCACTGCAGAAAATTTTCGGTACCGTAATCCTGAAGATTCCTGCATTTTCCAAGAATCTGATGAATGGATTTTGAGATTGAGATCTCCTGGTCGAGCGCGGTCTCAAAGATCTCCTGTAGGGAATTGAAATCATGTTCAATATTCTTGACCTCCGGAGAATAGGCCGTTCCACCATTTTCATTGATGAACTTGAAGATCCTCATCATATGCTCCCGTTCTTCGGCTGACTGTCTATAGAAAAAATGGGCACTGTTTCCCAATCCATTATGATCACACCAGGAGGCCATGGCCAGATAAGCGGCTGAAGAATGCGCCTCTTTTGAAATCTGCTCGTTTAGCAGATCCATGACTTCCACATTGATTCCAATTTTTTGACGTACCAGATCCTTCATGAGATTCCTTTTTCTAAAATTAAGGAATTAAACTACAGTAACCCAGAGATTTCTCTCCTTTTTAGTAGTCTTGCGGGTATCGAGGGAGCATCTAAAGGTGGATCAGCAGGAGACCATGGAATTTAGCTCCAGTATTCCCAGAGTCCCTTTAATCAGATCCATCAGCTCCAGAATTTCGGTTGTATTGAAGACAAAGAGATGTGCTTTATTACAGAGGCAAAGGATCTCAAGTCCCGGATGGTTTCCTTCCAGATGGGCCTCGATTCGAATGCGGTTCAGCCTGTGTCGAAGGGAAAGCAGCTGGCAAAAATCCAGGCGTACCTTTTTATGACCGAAGTCTACGTAAAAACACCTCTGCCGATCGCACTGGTAGGAACTGAAGAACTGTGTTTGGTATAGGAGATGCATTCTGCCCACAAATGTATGTCTTATTCAGAATGGTTCCAAATAATTCAAAGAAATAACTTTTAGTTGCCGACCTCCCCAAAAGGATTGTAGCCTAAGTATTCCTTCTCCTCCTCGCGGAAAACGATACCGTTCTTAGCGAGTTCCTCCAGGATAGGTCGATATACTTCCCTGCTGGTAGGTAATTGGACGCCCGGAGTGGAGATGGTGCCATTGAGTATTTTAAGGCTGGCGATGGCTACTGGAAGCCCCACGGTTCGCGCCATAGCCGTTTCTCTTCTGTCTTTTCCGATATTGACCATGGTGGCATCTATCTGTTTCTTTTCACCGTCTTTTTCATATCCGAACTTGTGATACATGACGATCATATCCCGATCCGATTCCTCGAGGCTCCATTTATCCTCTAGGATTTTCTGAAGCATCTGGGCCGGGGTAGCGTTCTTAAGACCGATCTTCTTTTTGGGGCTGAACAGATCGAGCTCCAGGAGCTTTTCCCAGATGATATCGTCCTGGTCGATTTTCAGATTGTGACGGAACTTGAGTTCTACTGAATCTGTCGGAGAATAAGGCAGAAATGAATTGACGAAATCCCGATAGCTCATCTCCTCGGAATGCTCCATGACATAGCTGTCGTCGGTCATCCCGAGCTGGACGAAGGTATTCCAGGCCTTGCTGAAGCCGACCCTCCTTATGGTACCCCTGTACAAGGTAAGGATATCGTTGAGCCCATATATTTCCTTGTACTTTAAAGAGTTGCGGTTGGCGTAAACCTCAAATTTTCCGTAGTTCTTGACTTCGATGAATTCGGTTCTCCTGAAGAGCCTGTTATAAGGGATGTATTTGAATTTCCCCTCCTGAAGAAATTTGGCGACGCCGCCTTGTCCCGCGACCACCACATTTCTCGGATTCCAGGTGAACTTATAGTTCCAGAGGTTGGTGTCGCTTTCCGGAGCAACCAGCCCTCCCGTGAAAGATTCGAAAAGGATCATTTTACCCCCTGAATCCCTGATCCGGTCGATCACCTGCATGGCGCTCATATGATCAATCCCCGGATCCACCCCTATCTCGTTCATGAAAACGAGGTTTTTTTCCCGAACCTCCTCGTCGAGCTCCTGCATTTCGGGGCTGATGTAGGAGGCAGTGACAAGGTTTTTTCCAAGGGAAACACAATCCCGTGCGACTTCGATATGGAACCTTGCTGGAAGCATTGAAACCACAATATCCGCCTGCCGGATTGCCTGTTGCCGATCTTCTGGCCTGAAAACATCCAGTTGGATGGCCCTTGCACGCGGATGGGCCCCTGTCATTTTCCTGGCATTATCGAGGTCGATATCACAGACAATCAGCTCCAGATCTTCCGATGCTGCCTTATTTAGTAGGTAATCGATCAGGACGGCTGTGGATTTTCCAGCACCGATGATAAGCAGCGTACGCATAGGAGCAAGTTTTTTATCTAATTTTGTTGTAATACCACACGAATGTACCTAATTTGCCTCGGCTTTAAAAACACATTATGAACAAGCTGTTATTGATTGGCGGAGCCTTTTTCGGCCTCACCGCGGTCATTCTCGGAGCTTTTGCAGCCCATGGGCTGGAGCAGGCTCTGAAGCAAGACGCGCTATCCAGTTTTGAAACCGGAGTGAGGTACCAGATGTATACGGCACTTTTCATGCTGGTCCTTGGAGGCCTGCCGATAGCTTCTGACAAGGCGCGGAATATCTGTTTCTATCTGACCGTAGCCGGTATTCTCCTGTTTTCAGGATCGATTTATTTTCTCGCCACCAATGCACTGACTTCTTATGATTTCACGCGAATTGCCTTTGTCACCCCCATAGGTGGATTGCTCCTGATCATCGCCTGGTCGGTCGTTCTGGTCAGTGTAATAAGGATCAAGAGCAAATGAATTCGGACCGTTATCAAATGAAAAACCTTTGATAAATTTCTCATAAAAGCAGGGGCTCTCCTCTTTATCTATACAAGATTTTCTACTTTTGCTGAGGTAATGAAACACACAACCCGATTTTTATGTTGGCAAAAAAACCACTTACGAAAACGATTGCGCTTGAGAAGTATGGCATTCACAATGCTGAAGTCTATTATCAGCTTTCTCCAGAAGAGCTACATGAAATCACCTTGGAAAAGGACCAGGGGGTTGAAGCTTCTTCCGGAGCCCTGGCTGTTAATACCGGTGAATTTACCGGCAGGTCACCAAAAGACCGGTTCATCGTAAAGGATGAGATAACTGAAAACCGCATCTGGTGGGGAGATATCAACCTTCCTTTTGATCCCCAAAAATTTGACGCGCTATATGATAGGGTGACGGATTACCTTTCGGGCAAAGAGGTCTTCGCCCGCGACTGTTACGCCTGTTCTGATCCGAATTACCGCCTTAACATCCGCGTGATTAATGAATACCCCTGGTCCAACCTTTTTGCCTATAACATGTTTCTCCGGTTTGATGAAGAGGAACTCGAAGGATTTAAAGAAGATTGGCTCATTGTCAATGCTCCGGGATTCATGGCAGATCCAGAGGTTGATGGAACCCGGCAACACAACTTTGCTATCCTGAATTTTAGCCGGAAAATTGCCCTGATTGGGGGAACTGGATACACCGGGGAGATCAAAAAGGGGATCTTTTCTGCGCTGAATTTTATTCTTCCAGAATTTGAGGGAGCACTTCCGATGCACTGTTCGGCCAATGTTGGGGAGGATGGAGATACTGCGATTTTCTTCGGTCTTTCCGGGACAGGAAAAACCACCTTATCTGCAGATCCGGAGCGGAAACTGATAGGGGATGATGAGCACGGTTGGACCAAGGAGAACACGATCTTTAACTTTGAAGGGGGATGTTATGCTAAGGTGATCAATCTCACAGAGGAGAATGAACCTGATATCTACAGAGCGATCAAGCCTGGAGCCATTCTGGAAAATGTCATTCTGGACGAGGATGGAGAGGTCGATTTCCAAGACACCTCCATCACACAGAACACAAGGGTCAGCTATCCGATTTATCACATCAAAAATATTCAAGAATCTTCCATAGGAAGAAATCCCAGGAATATTTTCTTTCTGACGGCAGACGCCTTTGGGGTTCTTCCTCCCATCAGCAAATTGACTCCAGGACAGGCCGCCTATCATTTCATCAGCGGCTATACAGCCAAGGTCGCGGGGACTGAGGCAGGGGTTAACGAGCCACAACCAAACTTCTCCGCGTGCTTCGGAGCCCCGTTCATGCCGCTTCACCCAACGGAGTATGCGGAAATGTTACGGAAAAAGATGCAGGAGAACGAAGTAAATGTTTGGCTTGTGAATACGGGCTGGACCGGAGGTCCATATGGGGTCGGAAGCAGGATGAAACTCTCCTATACCCGTGCCATGATCTCCGCCGCGCTTGAAGGAAAGCTGGATAATGTGGACTACCATACACATCCAGTTTTCGGACTGGCTATGCCTGTAACTTGTGAGGATGTCCCCGCCAAAATCCTTGATCCCAGAAATACCTGGGAGGACAGGAAAGCTTACGACAGGAAGGCAAAGACACTCGCAGAATCCTTTCAACGGAATTTTGCAAAATTCGAGGAGCAGGCGAGTGAAGACATACTTTCAGGGGCTCCTAAGATTTCCTGAAACCTTTGAAACTTTACTTAAGAAAAATGCCCCTGGAAAGGGGCATTTTGCATTATCCAACAGATCTGGAATCAGTGCGCCTTTTTATTGGCTTCCTTGATATACTTTTCCAGGGCCATCGTCATCGACGGGGTTTCAGGAGTCGGGGCCAGGATGTTTACCTCCAGGCCATGTTCTTTGGCAGCTTTGACAGTAGTATTGCCAAAAACAGCAATCTTGGTATTATTCTGCTTGAAATCAGGAAAATTCTCAAAAAGGGATTTGATTCCGCTAGGGCTGAAAAAGACGAGGATATCATAAAAAACCTCCCGGAGGTGCGATAGATCGCTTACGACCGTTTTGTAAAATACCGCCTTTTTCCAGTCTACACCCAGCTTATTCAGGGTTTTCGGAACATCGGGTTTCAGCATATCGGAAGAAGGCAGGAGAAACTTTTCATTCTTGTACTTCTTGATCAGGGGGGACAGTTCTGCAAATGTCCTTTTTCCCACGTATATTTTCCGCTTGCGGTAAACGACATATTTCTGAAGATAATAGGCCACAGCTTCACTCTGACAAAAATACTTCAGGGTATCGGGAACCTTATATCGCATCTCCTCCGCGATCCTGAAGAAGTGGTCCACAGAGTTCCTGCTGGTGAGAATGATGGCGCTATAATGGTTGAGATCGATTTTTTGCTGCCTCACATCCTTAGCGGATACCCCTTCAACATGGATAAACGGAATGAAATCAATCTTTACTTTTTGCTTTTCCTCAAGTTCAAAATAAGGGGAATTCTCTACCTTCGGTTCTGGCTGCGAAACCAAAATTGTCTTCACTTTCATATAGTTTTCTTTTATTCGCCTTACAGCTTAGTAATCAGCTTGTATAATATAAAGTAGGGGCCAATTTCAAGTGCGCAAAGATACAAAATAAAATAGAACCAATTGTGGATGATGAACTGCTGATTTTTGCGGTAGACGCCAAGCAGAGTCACCAGGTTCAGGAACAGGATGATCCCCAGGACGATGTAAAGTTGCACCAGATTGGGCTCCCATGCATAGATAAACAGGATGCACATCGGGAGCAGGAGCAGAGCGAGGAAATTGCGGTAACTCAGCTTATAAAAAAGATAATAATCCAGCTTATGATCTAAAGCAAGGATGTTGGCCAGAATTTTCTCAAGACCGAACTTGAGCAGTACGAAGGTGGTGTAAGCGGTAATCACCCTGAGGAAAAGAACCTTGGGCCTGACTATGGGATCCTCCTGATAAGCGGCAATAAAAAGGAAGATAAACAATCCGGCGGTGATAACGTTCACCAGAAAGAGGAGCAGATTGAAGGGATGGAAAATATTGGGGTCCTTCCCCTTTAAAAGAAGGTACTTGTCTGTGACCAGCAACATGATGAACTGTGAAAAGTGCTGCGAGTAGGACTGTTTCACGATCACCAGGATGAGTAAAACCAAAAGGAGGAGCGTTGTGATCCAGTCCTGCGGCTCGACGAATCTTTCTATACCTTCCACAGATCAGACATTTCAGCAAAGGTAGAATTTATCGGTTTAAAAGCAGGGCCAAATGAAAATCTGAACCTCAAAAATAACTACATTTGCCACAAAAGAAATGTATGCCCGATGGGATTGTTATTATACCCACCTACAATGAAAAGGAGAACATCGAGCGGATTATCAGGAATGTCTTTTCTCTTCAGCGCAAGTTTCATATCCTGGTTGTGGATGACAATTCCCCGGATGGGACAGCGGCAATAGTGAGTGCGCTGCAGAAGGAATTTCCGGAGAGGCTTTTTCTCCTTCAGCGGATAGGAAAGTCGGGACTGGGAACGGCCTATATCAAAGGATTCAAATGGGTCCTTAAACGGGATTACCGGTACATTTTTCAAATGGATGCGGATTTTTCACATAATCCCAACGATCTAATCCGGCTCTATAACGCCTGTAAGAGGGAAGGGGCCGATCTTGCAGTGGGTTCCAGGTATATCACCGGAGTGAATGTGGTCAACTGGCCGATGAGCAGGGTTTTGCTTTCCTGGCTCGCCTCCAAATATGTCAGGTGGATTACTGCGATGCCGATACAAGATACCACGGCAGGCTTCGTTTGCTATAAAAGGGAAGTGCTGGAGACGATCCATTTGAACAGAATCAAGTTCGTGGGTTATGCCTTTCAGATCGAAATGAAATTCAAGGCTTACCTGGCCAAGTTCAGGATCACTGAAGTGCCGGTGGTTTTTACCGATAGAACCCGTGGGACCTCAAAGATGAGCGGCTCGATTATCTGGGAAGCCGTGTTCGGCGTGATAAAAATGAAGATCTACAGTCTTTTTAATAGAATGACCATATAAGACAATGAAGAAGGTACTGATAAAAAATGCAAGAATAGTCAACGAAGGCGCGGTAACCGAGGGAGATCTCTTTATCGAGGACGGGATCATCAGGGAAATCGCTTCGAGTATAAGCGCCAAATCTCCTGATCTGACCATAATCGATGCAGAAGGAACCCATCTTTTTCCAGGAGTCATCGATGATCAGGTTCATTTTCGGGAGCCGGGGCTAACACATAAAGAAACCTTGGAAAGTGGCTCCAGGGCAGCTGTGGCAGGAGGCATTACTTCCTTTATCGAAATGCCCAACACGCAACCGCAGACCACGACCATAGACCTGCTTGAAGAGAAGTACAAAATGGCGGAAAATTGCTCATATGCCAATTATGGGTTTATGCTCGGCGGGACCAATGATAATCTTGAGGAGATAAAAAAGATCGATCCAAAAAGGGTTCCCGGTCTTAAGTTATTCCTGGGTTCCTCCACGGGAAATATGCTGGTAGACAATGAAAAGGTGCTTGAAAAGATCTTCAAAGAATCTCCGGTGCTGATCGCTACCCACTGTGAGGACGAGGGTATCATCCAAAAGAACCTTCAGGAATGTGTGGAAAGGTATGGGAAGGACATCCCTATTGAACTGCACCCTAAGATACGAAGCGAGGAAGCCTGTTATCTCTCCTCTTCCAAAGCGGTTGCCCTTGCCAAAAAAACAGGTGCCCGCCTCCATGTTTTTCATATTTCAACTGCGAAGGAACTGAAGTTATTCGACGGAAGAAAATCGCTTAAGGACAAAAAAATAACAGCAGAAGTCTGCATTCATCACCTTTGGTTCAACGACCAGGACTACGCACGTAAAGGCACCTTTATCAAGTGGAATCCTGCTATCAAGACAGAGAAGGATCAGGAAGCTCTGCTCAAAGGTTTGCTGGAGGACAGGCTTGACGTCATCGCTACGGATCATGCTCCTCACACGCGAAAAGAAAAGGAAAATCCCTATACAGAAGCACCGAGCGGCGGTCCCCTTGTCCAACATGCCCTACCGGCCATGTTGCAGCTGTATCACCAGGGTAAGATCAGCCTTGAAAAGATCGCGGAAAAGATGTGTCACAACCCGGCCATTCTGTTTGATATAGAAAATCGTGGTTTTATCAGGGAAGGGTATAAGGCGGATTTGGTTCTGGTAGACTTAAATGCTCCCTGGGCTGTTCAACCCGGCAATACGCTTTACAAGTGTGGATGGTCTCCCTTTGAGGGAACCACTTTTAAATCCAGGATTACCCACACCTTCGTCAATGGAAATTTGATGTATAAAAATTTTAAATTTCAGCCATTCCACAAGGCGGAACGCCTGAGTTTCAATCGAAAATGAAAAACTACTTTGCCATAATTTTCCTGTGCCTGGTTTCCTCCTGTCAGGACATCGAGGAGGTGTCCCGGCCTGAGGATCTGATCCCTCCGGAAAAGATGGTAGATGTGCTTACGGAAGCTGCCCTGCTACACGGGGCCCGTACCTATAACCGGGACATGATGGAATCCAAGGGAATCCGGCTTGAGGAGTATCTATGGGAAAAATATGACATAGATAGTGTGCAACTTCTAAGGAGCAATGCGTACTACGGGCAGCGATATGATCTGTACAAGCAGATTTATGACAGTGTCAAAATTCGGCTGGAAAGACTGATGGTGCTTTACGACACCATCCGTGAGCGCGAAGAAAGAAAAAGAGATTCCATAAGAGCCATCGAGCTGAAGGATAGTCTTGACGCCGTGAGAGACAGTCTGATAGCCCCGGTCAGTCAGAAGGCTTCCGGCCGGCTGGATAAGAACCGTTGAAGTCACTTCTAAAGCATTCAGCAGTAAAACGAATAACCTCCCCAATGGGCGTGAATCTATATGCTAAGACCCCGGATAATTTTTCACTGCTGTATACCTCAGTTCCGTAAAGGGATTTCCAGGATCTTCGATTCAGCCTTTGTTCTCTATTCAGTACCAGGCCAAACATCCTTTCCAATGCCCACGCTGTAAGCAACATCCAGGGTCGAACCCGGTGTGTTGGAGCTTTTCGACCGAGAGGGGCCGCAACCTTTTCGAAAATATTTTTCAGGGATAGGCTCTCGGCCACCAGAACAAAATTTTCATTTCGAATCGGTGCATCCATGACAAGCCGCATTATTCTGGCGACATCCACTGCCCCCACGAAACCTGTTATTTTCGGCACATACCATGATAGCCCATTGCTGATCTTTTTGAAGATGAGGCCAGTTCCGCGATCCCACGACCCCGGCCCTATGATCACACCGGGATGAACGATTACCACCTCCAGGCCCTCCTGTCCTCCCCGCCATACTTCAGTCTCCGCACCGTATTTTGAAATGGCGTAGGCGGAGTGGTCTTTCTCTTTATTCCAATAGGAGGTTTCGCTAATGGTTTTTCCTAAATCCGAGTCGAGTGTCGCAATGGAACTGACAAAGCAAAGTTTTTCCACTCCGTGGGCGATGCAACAGTTTACAATATTGGCAGTTCCCTCGATATTGTATTTGCGCATCTGCCCTTCCCTCGAAGGATCCAGACTGACCAGGGCTGCGGCATGGTAGACCCGTGTCACCCCTTCAAAAGCGGTTTCAAGAGCTGGAATGTCGGTAATATCCGCCTGCTTCCATTCGATTCTTTCAAAAAGAGATTGGCTTTCGGCTTCCGGGAGATAATAGGAGAAGGTTCTTTTGGTCTCCTGCCGTTTTTCCGGGTCCCTGTAGATCGCCCTGATTTTTTCCTGGGAATCCCTCAGCTCGAGTAGTAGGTGGGAGCCCACAAGACCTGTACCTCCGGTTACTAGAATCATTTGGTAAATATAGCCAAAAGCAATTATGATAAATCAACCGATGTGGTATCTTTACTGCTGTTTTGTGCCAAAAATATCCAGCATGGAGAAAAATTTCATTGAAGAACTTACCTGGCGGGGAATGATCCACGATGTAATGCCGGGAACAGAGGAGCATCTCATGGAAGGAGTGCGTTCCGCTTATGTCGGAATTGATCCAACTGCAGATTCACTGCATATCGGGCACCTGGTCGGGGTCATGATGTTGAGACATTTTCAGCTGGCAGGGCATAAGCCTGTGGCCCTTGTAGGGGGTGCGACCGGAATGATAGGGGATCCCTCCGGAAAATCCAACGAAAGAAATCTTTTGGATGAGGCCACCCTGTTGCATAATCAGCATGCCCTGAAACAGCAATTAATGCGCTTTCTGGACTTTTCCCAGGAATCTGGAAACCCGGCAGTCATGGTTAACAATTACGACTGGATAAAAAAATTCACTTTTCTGGAATTTATCCGTGATGTCGGCAAACACATGACCGTGAATTACATGATGTCCAAAGACAGTGTAAAGAAAAGACTTTCTGCCGATTCCTCCGAAGGAATGTCTTTTACCGAATTCACCTACCAGCTCGTGCAGGGATATGATTTTCTTCATCTCTACAGAGAACACGACTGTACGCTTCAGATGGGCGGAAGTGACCAGTGGGGCAATATCACAACCGGCACTGAACTGATCAGAAGAATTGCGGATGGAAAAGGCTATGCCTTGACATGCCCTTTAATCACCAAGGCTGATGGCACCAAATTCGGTAAGACGGAATCCGGGAATATCTGGCTGGATCCCCACCGCACCTCTCCTTACAAATTCTATCAGTACTGGCTCAACACCAGTGATGAGGATGCCGAACGCTTCATTAAGATCTTTACGTTCCTCTCAAGAGAAGAGATATCTGATCTGGTCAGGGAGCATAAAGATTCTCCACATTTAAGACAGCTTCAGAAAAAACTGGCTGAGGAGATTACTATCCTGGTGCATTCCCGGGAGGATTATCAGAACGCGGTAAAAGCTTCAGAAATATTGTTCGGTAGGAGTACTGCGCAGGATCTAAGAGATTTATCAGAAGCCATGTTTTTAGACGTCTTTGAAGGGGTGCCCCAGGCAAAGGTTGCTCCCGAGGAAATACATTCAGGTTTGGATATGATCGCTGCGCTTTCCGCAAGAACCGGTTTCCTCGGCTCAAATTCAGAGGCGAGAAGAGCTCTTAAGGAAAATTCCATTATGGTCAACAAGGAAAAAGTCACCGAAGACAGGATTCTCACTTCTGAAGATCTCCTAAATCAGAAGTATATCATCCTGAATAAGGGAAAGCGAAACACCTATATCATTGTTGCGGAGTAGCCTGTCCATGGCTGGTCAGAATGCAAAAACCCTCTCGCAGCTTTAGGGCCTTAAGAGGGTTCTTAACTAACCAACCAATTATGAAAACATAATCTAACCGTAAGGTAAGTCGCCCTAAATCCAGAACCTTACAGGAGTCCGAATTTTTTTTTTGTTAAAAAATAAGGAGGTTGCATCCCCGGATATCACTGTTGTCAAACCTGCCAAGAATTTGTGTTTTCTCCGGATGTTCCTGTCTGCCCAGATCCTGGGTGGCCAGGAAGGAACAGGAATAGATGTTGGCCAGGTCGATCACATTGATCCCTCCTGAAGCATTTAAAGGAGCGTAGGTCAGCGCATCTTCAGGATCACGGATAAGTATTTTCATCCAGGGGGGGCACTGGAAAATTCCCTTTTTCCTGGCATAGGCCTGAGACAGGAGTTCGGTCATACCGTATTCACTGTGAATATTTTCACATCCAAGGCCGGTTTTCAGAAGCCTGTGAAGTTCTTCCCGAACCATTTCTTTCCTCCTTCCCTTCATTCCTCCTGTTTCCATGACAATAGCATTTGTCAGGGGGAAGTAACACTCCTGAGCCAGGTCAAGAAGCGCGTAAGAGACCCCGATCAGGAGTATTTTCTTCTGATTGTCCTGAAGCTCTTTCAGTTTTTCCAGTAGATTTTTGTGGTCATGGAGGTAAAAACCGCTGAGGGGGTCCATACTTTGACTGATGAGGTCCCGCACCATATAGATCAGGGAAGACCCGCTTCGTTCGAGATGGGAAGGCAGAAGTGCGAGGATGGTGTATTGCCTGATATCACCGTAGAAGAATTCGAAACCTTTTCGAAAACTTTCCTCGTAGAGCCTCTGGTCACGGACAAGATGCCTGCTCTTGCTCTGACCGGTAGTGCCGCTGCTGGTAAAAACTAGGTCCGGGGTGAAATTGCCGGAAACCACTTCCCGTGATTTGAAGAATTCAACGGGAAGAAAAGGAATCTGCTCTAGCTCCTGCACCTGGGAAGGATCCCGGTGAAGGTAATTGCAGAATTCTCGGTATACCTCATTATTTTGGTACTGGTACCGAAAGGTCTGCAGACAAAGCCTGTCGAATTCTTTAGGTCCCGATATGGAGAAAATTTCTTCCGGCCTATGCATTCCTTTGGAGAAAGGTACAAAGGTACAGAAAAGCGTCTTGAAATTTAGGAATGTTACCGGACAACCAGCTTTCTGGTGGCAGTGGCTTTTCCTTCCCGGATCCGGAGAATGTAGATTCCGGGTTCCAGAGAGGAGATATTCAATTCATTTCCGGTCAGGTTGGCGGAAAGGATATTTTTCCCCAACACATTATAGACCTCTACCGTTTTTGGACTTCCTGTTCGGGTATTGATGTATATTTTCTGTCCAGAAGCCGGATTTGGAAATATGGACAAGCCTTCAATCTCAACTTCCTGTGGAGGAGGTTGAGGCGACGACACTTGTGCTTGAGCTGGTACGCTGAAAAGCAGTAGCCCAATAATAAGTAAGGAATACAAGTAGCGTTGTTTCATATTCGGCAACTGTTAGTTCAAAACTACAACAAAATTTCAAAAACCGGACCAAAAATTTTCAGATTTAAGCGTTAAAATTTGAGTGTTAGGACAATAAAGAGAAAAGAATGTCCGTTGTTCTCCGCTTTTTTAGATTCTTCCTGAGTCGGGGGGGCGGAACACTACAGGGTTGATGCATTTCCTTTAGACTCAGTGTTATGCTTTGGTTATGAAACCGGTTGAGTCAAGGGACGCATGGGATATTATCTGTACTTTTGGGGACTGGGTAAAAACCTTTAAGATGGAAAACAAAGACATCTGTATCCTCTTGGTCGATGATGAACCGGATATATTGGAGATCATTCGTTACAATCTCTCATCTGAGGGTTATCGCGTAGCGACCGCCGAGAATGGAAAAGAGGCTTTAAAAATGGCCAGAAAGATAAAGCCACAACTCATCCTGCTCGATGTCATGATGCCCGAGATGGACGGAGTGGAAACCTGCCAGAAAATGAGACAAACTCCGGAACTCAAGGATGCTGTTATCACTTTTCTTACGGCGCGGGCCGAGGATTATTCCCAAATGGCTGGATTTGATGCCGGGGCAGATGATTATATCACCAAACCGATCAAACCTAAAATTCTGACCTCCAAGGTTAAAGCCCTGCTTCGGAGATACCCCTCCACTGATCAGAATCCTCCTGATATCCTGAGAATATCGGATTTGGTAGTCAATCGGGAAGCATACAAGGTCACCCTTGGTACCCAGGAAATCGTGTTGCCCCGTAAGGAATTCGAATTGCTGTACCTATTAGCATCCCAGCCCGGTAGGGTATTTAAGCGGGAGGAGATTCTGCATAACGTTTGGGGAAATGAAGTTGTCGTAGGGGGTAGGACGATCGATGTACACATTCGTAAACTGAGGGAGAAGCTGGGTGAAGACAAGTTTCAGACCGTAAAAGGGGTGGGGTACAAATTTGTGGAGTAATGGCCAAGAATTTCAGAAGATCGTACAAGTTTGCGGCAAGGACATCTTTATACCTGACCTCCTTCCTTATCGTTTTGTTATGGCTCATCGATTTCTCGATTCAGGGACCACTTCAGTTCTTCCTGTATGGTATAGCGTGCTTTGGCTTTTCCTTTCTGATCATTCAGTATCGGCTCGAAAAATTCATCTACAAAAACATCAAAAAGATTTATGAGCAGGTGAGCCTGCTTGATGCCGCCACCCTTAAACCCGGCCAGGTAACAACCGATATGACAAGTCTCTCCAAGGAGGTGGAGAAATTTGCACAGGGAAAAAAACTCGAAATAGAGGCCTTAAAGGTTCGCGACAGTTATCGGAAGGAGTTTATGGGCAACATATCCCATGAGCTGAAAACTCCTTTATTCACAGTACAGGGGTATATCCTTACGCTGTTGGATGGGGCAATGGATGACAAGAAGGTAAGAAAGCAGTATTTGTCCAGGGCGGCCAAAGGAGTGGAAAGGCTGGTTTACATCGTGAGGGACCTGGATATGATAACCCGGCTTGAAACAGGGGAACTCCGTCTGAAGACAGAGGAATTCAACCTTGTTGAGGTGGTTCAGGGGGTATTCGAACTTTTCGAGATGAAGGCTGCAAAAAAACATATAAGTTTGCTGTTCGATACGGAATATCAACCAGTCATGGTCCGGGCCGACAAGGAAAGAATACAGCAGGTGTTGATCAACCTCATAGTGAACTCCATCAAATACGGCAGACGGGAGGGTACCACAGAGGTGGCTATCGAAGACCTTTCAAGAAAGAAGGTCCTGGTGAAAGTAAGTGATAATGGAGAAGGAATTCAGAAAGAACATCTGCCACGCCTTTTCGAGCGGTTTTACCGGGTAGATAAAACAGGCTCCCGAAAAGAAGGCGGCTCTGGTTTGGGTCTTGCCATAGTGAAGCATCTTCTAGAGGCTCACAAGGAGAAGGTATTCGTCGAAAGTTCCTATGGCATGGGGAGTGAATTCTCGTTTACACTCAAAAAAGCCAGAAAAGGCGGAAATGTCAGCTATACCCCCAGGATCTGACCTGATTCGGTCCCGGCATATAATTCCCGTTTCCCTTGTTCGAAGCACCGCCTTTCCTCTCCAATTCAGCCTTCAAAAATGCTAAAGAGGGCAGCACTGTCTCCTACGAAGTTGATGTCTTTAAGACCGCTGTAGTTCTTGAGTTCTTCCAGTTTTTTAAGACAGAATTCTTCCTGATCACAGAAAGGGGCCATTCCCATATTCATCATCCTTCCTGCCAGATACTCCTGTTCGTACTGGCCGGGAGTAGGGATAAAAAATGCCTTTTTACCCAGCCTGCTCAGGTCCATTAAAGTGGTATATCCTGATCTGCTGATCACTATCTGGCTGCTGTTCAGGGCATGCTCCAGATCTGTTCCGGACAAATAATCCCTAACAGTGATATTGTCCTGCTGCAAAGTTTGCGGATTAGGACCGACCACTCCTCGGAGAAACAGGACTTTTTTGTCACATCCTCTGAGCTCCTTCATCAGGATAGCCTCCAGTCGTCCGCGCTGAGGTTCCGGTCCGGAGAGCAGAACGGTGATTTCGTATTCCAGGGGAAGCTTTTTTTTCTGAAAGCGGCTCAGGAGCCCGATATACTTCACATTGTCAGGTATTTGTCTCGGATGTCCCAGAAGTCCGCTGAGATTCCTCTTTCCGGGGGAATCCGGAACCCAACATTGATCGAACTTGCGGATATAGTTCCTATGTATACGACTGCTCAGAAAAGTCGTTCTTCCAGAAAGGACGTTAAGCTGATGGGTGATAAAAACATTCCTGAGATGGGGGTAGTGAACGCCAAACCTGTTGTCGGAGATGATCCCCTGGAGTCGCTCTTTTCTGACCAATTCTTCGGTTACAGCATTTTCCCTGCGAATCGTTTTTAAGATGTGAGGGGAATCCCGGAGGAGCTTCCATTTAAGGCCACTTCCTTTTTGGGAATAGGTAATGTTGTAGGGAGGCAATGTATAGCTGCGCAGGTTAGGGAATTCCTCCTGGAGTAGCAGCAATGCTTGCTGATCTGAGGCAAGCACAGGTTCGAATCCCTTCTTCTCCAGTTCCCGGATCAGAGGAATGCAACGGGTAGCATGGCCGAGTCCCCAGTTTATCGGAGCCACCAAAATACGTTTTCTCCGCATCATACATCGCGATTAAAAAAGGGGGCTCCAGTAGAATTTATTAGTTTTACCGAAATTATAAAATTTTTGCGTGGGAAGTAAGAATAAATTGCGTCGTTTCAGGGAGAATGAACAATTTTCCAACGTCATTCAACCCTCTCGCGGAGAGGTCATTCAAGGTGAATTTACCATGAGGGGAAACTGGAGCCGGGAGTTTTTCAAAAACGAGAATCCGCTGGTGATAGAACTGGGTTGTGGGAAAGGGGAATATGCAGTAGCGCTCGCCCGAAAATACCCGGAAAAAAATTTTCTTGGGATCGACATCAAAGGGGCCCGCTTCTGGAGAGGAGCCAAAACCGCGCTTGAGGAAAATCTGCAAAACGTCGGGTTCTTAAGGAGCCAGATTGAACTGGTCGATTTGTTGTTTGCCTCGGAGGAAGTCGATGAGATATGGATCACCTTTCCCGATCCGCAGATCAAATACAAGCGGACCAAACACCGGCTTACCAATTCTGATTTTATGCAGAAGTATAAGCGCATTCTCAGGCCAGAAGGGATGATCCACCTAAAGACCGATAGTGAATTCCTTCATGGATATACGTTGGGTCTCCTGCACGGGGAGGGCCATGAAGTCCTTCAGGCGATTCACGATGTCTACAAAAACACCTATTCCCCGGAGGAAGTGACCGGTATACAAACTTTTTATGAAAAACAGTATCTTGAAAAGGGAAAACCTATAACTTACATCCGGTTTAGGATCAATTAGAACGTTTTTGGAAGAAACAAAGATCTTCCTGATAACCTATTTTGCTGCGCTGTTTGGAGTCATCCCTCCGGGACTGATCAACATGAGCGTGGCAAAGATCAGTGTTAAAAGGGGTAAGAAAAATGGAATATATTTCGCCATAGGGGCTTCCTTTGTAGTGCTCCTACAGGCGATCATAGCGCTGTTTCTGGCCCGGTACATTTTTGACAATCCTTTCGTCAAAAATGTCCTGCTACGGGCCGGACTCGTAATTTTCTGCCTGCTGGCCATCTACTTCTTTATTATGGGAAAAGGCCGGAAGAAGGAGGTGGAGATCAATCCTGTAACAGGGGTACAAAGCATCTTCAGAGGAGCTATGCTTGCGGTACTGAACGTTTTTCCGATTCCTTATTTTGTAGCGCTGGGAGCTGCTTTGAATATCAACGGCAAAGTAAATTACCATCTGCTGAACAATGCGGTCTTTGTCGTGGCTGCGTCCCTTGGAACTTTTTCCACGCTGTACCTCTATGCCCTCTTCTTTGCCAGGATTCAGGACAGGGAAACCTATTTCTCGAAGTATTCCAATTATTTCATGGCGGGTCTGATGCTTATTCTGGTGATCATTACCCTTATCAGGATTTTCACCTAATGGAAAAAGGATTCTACGAGAAGGTATACGAGGTGACCAGGCGAATTCCTGAAGGTCGTGTTACCACCTATGGCGCTATAGCAAAGTACCTCGGAGCTTCGGGGAGCTCCCGAATGGTCGGATGGGCGATGAACCAGGCCTCCAGGATGGAAGATGTGCCCGCCCACAGAGTGGTCAATCGCAACGGTCTTCTCACCGGAAAACATCATTTTCCGGGAACCTACGCGATGCAACAACTACTGGAGGCCGAGGGGGTAAGGATTCAATCAGACCAGGTGGTGGATTTTAAGGAACTTTTATGGGATCCCTCTCGCGAACTTTAGCTTTCGGTCGCTGGGTTCGGATTATCTTGATTATAAGTTCGTAATCTTAGCTTTTCAACTTATATTTGCATTTAGAATCAATCTACATAAGAGATTGCCCTAAGTCAGCAAAGCAGCATGAAACTTGAAAAGAAAGCAATTCTGGAGGCTCTTGAAACAGTAACTGTTTCAGGAGAGGATAAAAATATAGTGGAGAAGGAAAGGATACAGAATATCATGATTTTCGGAGACGAGGTTGTGGTGGATCTGGTGCTTTCTACGCCTGCCTTACATATAAAGAAGAAGGCGGAAGTCGGAATCATGAAAGCCATTCATGACCAGGTGTACGAAAAAGCAAAGGTGAAGGTAAATATCAAGGTGGATGCTCCTGCTAAACCGGAAATAAAAGGTAAGGCCATTCCAGGAATCAAAAACATTGTGGCCGTTGCATCCGGAAAAGGTGGGGTAGGGAAATCCACTGTTACGGCTAATCTTGCTGTCAGTCTGGCCAAAATGGGCCTGAAGGTGGGGCTTTTGGATGCGGATATTTACGGCCCATCGGTGCCGATCATGTTCGACGTAGTCACAGAGCGGCCTTTTTCAGTGAATGTGGATGGAAAATCCAAAATGAAACCCGTAGAGAACCATGGGGTGAAAATCTTATCCATCGGGTTTTTTACAAAGCCGAATCAAGCTGTTATCTGGAGAGGTCCAATGGCCTCAAAGGCATTGAACCAAATGATATTTGATGCTGCCTGGGGGGAACTGGATTTTCTGTTGGTAGACCTTCCACCGGGTACTGGAGATATTCACCTTTCCATTATGCAGAGTCTCCCTTTGACCGGGGCGGTGGTAGTGAGCACTCCCCAAAATGTTGCCCTTGCCGATGCCCGAAAAGCGGTGGCCATGTTCCAGCAGGACGCCATTAACGTGCCTGTGCTCGGTATAATTGAAAATATGTCATACTTCACCCCGGAAGAACTTCCTGAAAACAAATATTATATCTTTGGCAAGGAGGGAGCTAAAATACTGGCAGAGGACCTTCAGGTTCCTTTCCTGGGAGAGATCCCTTTGGTCCAGAGCATCAGAGAGGCTGGAGACATCGGTCATCCTGCTGCGCTTCAGGATGAAACCATTCTTTCGAAGGCTTTTGAACGGCTAACACAAGAAGTGGTTCAGGAAACGGTGGATCGCAATAAGAATCTTCCTCCTACAGAAGCGATCAAAATCACTACTATGGCCGGATGCAGTGCCATAAAAAAGCAATCATGACAAGCGAAGAGATCAAAACAGAAGTGGAAAGGGCTCTCGAGGAGATCCGACCTTTTCTCCAAAGCGATGGGGGAGATATATCCCTGCTCGGAATCGAGGATGACCGGGTGGTAAAGGTTCAGCTCAAAGGGGCCTGTGTGGGTTGCTCGGTCAATACCATGACCCTGAGAACCGGAGTAGAAATGACCATCAGGAAATATGTGCCCCAGATAGAACAGGTAGTCAGTATAGAGGAGTAGCGGCCTCTTAAAAATGAAAAAGAAAAATGATAAAGACTGATATGTTGATTATCGGTGCGGGGCCCACGGGCCTCTTTGCCGTATTTGAAGCCGGTTTGTTGAAATTGAAATGCCATCTTATCGATGCCCTCCCACAGCCCGGTGGCCAGTGTTCCGAGATCTATCCGAAAAAACCGATCTATGATATTCCTGCGTTTCCGGAAATCCTGGCAGGGGATTTGGTCGACAATCTGATGGAACAGATCAAACCTTTTGAACCGGGATTCACTCTGGGGGAACGTGCGGAAAAAATCGAAAAGCTCGAAGACGGGAATTTCATTGTGACGACCTCTGAGGGAACGAAACATCATGCCCCTGTCGTGGTGATCGCAGGAGGCTTGGGCAGTTTTGAGCCGAGAAAACCTCCGATTCCTAACATCTCGAGATACGAGAATAAAGGGGTTTCCTATATGATTAAGGAGCCAGAGGACTACAGAGGGAAAAAAATCGTGATTGCTGGAGGAGGTGATTCGGCCCTTGACTGGGCGATTTTCCTCTCAGAAGTGGCTTCGGAGGTTACCCTGGTTCACCGGCGCAACGAGTTCAGAGGGGCCCTGGATTCAGTTGAGAAGGTTTCGGAACTCTCGAAGCTGGGAAGGATCAATCTTATCACCGAGGCTGAGGTTATAGGACTGGGAGGCGACGGAAAACTGGAACAGGTGGTGATCCGTAAAGGTGGTGACCATCCCGAAGAAGAACGCAAAGAGGTCGATTATTTTATCCCTTTGTTTGGTCTTTCCCCCAAACTGGGACCTATCGCGGATTGGGGGCTGGAAATCGAGAAGAACGCGATCAAGGTGGACAACAGTTATGACTATCAGACCAATATTCCCGGCATCTATGCCATTGGAGATGTCAATACCTATCCCGGGAAGCTCAAGTTGATCCTTTGCGGATTTCACGAGGCTGCAGTGATGTGCCAGAGCGCATATCAGAGGATTTTTCCTGATAAGAAATATGTGATGAAATACACCACCGTCAGCGGGGTCAATGGATTCGACGGAAGCCGGAAAGAGGCCAAGCGAGAAGTTGTCAAGAGCATTAGCTGATCATAAGTAAATTCGCTATGAGTGATATAAAGATTACGATCATTGATCGGGAAGGGGAAGCTCATGTTGTCGACGCTCCAACCGATATGAATATGAATCTGATGGAAGTGATCAGGCTGTATGAATTGGCTCCCGAAGGAACGGTCGGGATCTGCGGGGGTATGGCCATGTGCGCTTCCTGCCAGTGCTATATCCTGAACAAACAACACGTTCTCCCTGAAACCGGTTATGAAGAGGAGGATATGCTGGATCAGGCATTTTTTGTAAAGGAAAACAGCAGGCTAAGCTGCCAAATCCCAATCGAAAAGGAACTGGAGGGTCTTGAAGTGAAGATCGCTCCGTATCAGGCGGAATGAATTGAAGAATCCCATGTTGTTGAATGTCATTGTTTTCTATCTGGGTCCGGACCAAGAGGTAATCAAACCGAGCAAAAAATCTCACAAGCGTCTTAAAGCGACTTGTTGTGAGAGCTTCAGGAAGGGCAAACGCTGTAAGCGATGCCCTTTCGGGTGAAGGTCAAAGCCTAAACAAAGGCAGGGATTCCGGTAATATCATTACCGGTGATCAGGAGGTGGATATCGTGAGTGCCTTCGTAGGTGATGACGCTTTCCAGGTTCATCATATGGCGCATAATACTGTAGTCCCCTGTGATGCCCATTCCCCCTAATATCTGTCTAGCTTCCCTGGCTATATTTATTGCCATTTGTACATTATTTCTTTTGGCCATGGAGATCTGTGCGGAAGTGGCTTTCCCTTCATTTCTGAGTACCCCGAGTCGCCAGGCCAGGAGCTGGCCTTTGGTTATTTCTGTGATCATCTCAGCCAATTTTTTCTGTTGGAGCTGAAAGCCTGCTATAGGTTTTCCAAACTGTTTTCTTTCCAGGGAATACCGCAGAGCAGTATCGTAGCAGTCCATTGCAGCACCTAGAGCACCCCATGCTATGCCATACCGCGCCGAATCCAGGCATCCCAGGGGCGCACCAAGTCCGCTTTTATTGGGCATCAGGTTCTGCTTTGGAACCTTGACGTCATGAAATATAAGTTCCCCCGTTGCACTGGCGCGCAGGGACCACTTATTGTGGGTTTCCGGCGTGGTAAACCCCTCCATTCCGCGTTCGACAATCAGACCGTAAATCCTGCCTTCTTCGTTTTTGGCCCACACAATGGCGATATCGGCAAAAGGAGCATTGGAAATCCACATTTTTGCCCCATTGAGAAGATAGTGGTCTCCTTTGTCTTTGAAATTCGAAGTCATGCCACCCGGATTAGAACCGTGGTCGGGTTCTGTCAGGCCAAAACATCCCATCTGGGCACCAGACGCCAGTTTGGGCAGGTATTTCTTTTTTTGTTCCTCGGTTCCATACTTCCAGATCGGGTACATGACAAGGGAGGATTGCACCGATGCAGTTGAACGGATTCCACTATCTCCTCTTTCGATTTCCTGCATGATCAGTCCATAACAGATCTGGTCCAGACCTGCACCACCAAACTCCTCCGGGATATATGGCCCGAACGCTCCTATCTCAGCGAGTCCTTTAATGAGATCTTTTGGAAATTGCGCTTGCTGTGCTGCTTCCTCAATAATAGGTGAGACCTCTTTTTTCACCCATACTCGTACCGCATCCCGGACCAGTTTCTGCTCCTCGGAGAGGAGGTCATCTAACTGGTAATAATCCGGAGCCTTAAATTGATCTTGTTTCATTTTCTGGTTTGTTTGGACAATGGATAAATTTAGTCAATCCCTTCGAGAGACTTGCGTCCTTTGGCACAAAACTCTTCCATGAGAAGGCGGCTTTGGTTTTCGGGTCCTGCGATTCTCAGGAGAATCCGCCCGGGATCGATTCAGAAATTCAGGTAAAAATCCTTTAAAAGGTGTCGGCACTCCTCCGTATACTGGTGCCGGGAGGTTTCGAGAATAAGCTGGTCGACCAACGGTGCATTCCGTCTCCGACCTAGTTCGAGGAGCACCCGCTTTACGGGTGAGTCCGGAGTGCCTTTAACCCTTGTGATCCGCTGTGGGAATAAAGATTGCTCAAGTGCCAGTTCCAGTACTTCCTGCTCGAGAGAAAAGGGAAGGATCAGAGAGATCCTGCCATATTCCGCCAAAAGACGACTGGATCCGCTTAGGAGTTCTGGGAAATTCATACTTGCTCGATACCGCGCGATATCCCTCCTGAGATCTCCGGAGGTCTGACCTTCTTGAAAAAAGGGAGGATTGGAGAGGATAAGATCATATTTCATCTCATCCTTCATCTCTTCAACAAAATCAATAAAGGAGGCATGATAACAATAAAGTCGATCTGGCCAGGGACTGTTCTCGAAGTTCTGGACTGCCTGTTCAAATGCATCCTGTTCGATTTCCACGGCATCGATGAGGCCTGCGGAGCTGCGCTGGGCGAGCATCAGGGCGATCAGTCCCGTACCCGTCCCGATGTCCAGAATGGAATCAGGTTCATGGGCTATTCCTGTCCAGGCTCCCAATAACACTCCGTCAGTACCAACCTTCATGGCAGTTTGGTCCTGCTGGACAATAAAGGCTTTAAATCGGAAGGGCTTGGACATAGGTCTGTTTGCAGAAATCACAGATAGAGATCGATGAGACCTTCAGGCGTTTTGACATGGACGGTTCCGGACTTTTTATCCACACGATCTAAAAAGGTATCGTTCATCGGGATCAGGATTTCCTTCCCATCCCGTTCTATCTCGAAGAGGATCTGGGAAGAGTGATCATTCACCCCTGTGATGATCCCCACATAGCCGAAGGCCGCATCCTCCACACTATAACCGATGATCTCGTGAAAGTAAAATTGATCATCACCAAGTTCAGGAAGCAGGTTCAGGGGGAGATACAGGTCGCATCTGAGCAGGTCTTCTGCATCCTCCTCGGTATCGACTTCTTCGAATTTCACTCGCAGAAGACTGCTTTTATGAAGCGTGCTTTTCTCAATAAAAAATGGAACCAGGTTGCCGTCATATTCGACAAACACTGATTCCATTTTTAAATAGGTTTCGGGTTCATCGGTATCGAGTTTGATCAATACCTCCCCTTTGAAGCTAAACTTACTGACGATCTTGCCAAGATAGAAGCATTCTTCTTTTGTCATCTCACGTCAAGAAAGCGGAATTAAGAATCGGCCCGATCCTGTTTTTCGTTGGCTTCTGCCTCCTTTGCGGTTTCGGCATCGACGGCGTTGTCCACTTTTTCTGCGGCATCCCCTGCTTCAACAGCTTCAGCAACCTCTGTCGCAGAGGCTTCTCTTTCAGCTGCAGCAGCTTTTTCCGCTTCCTCAGCGGCTTCAGCCTCGCGCTTAGAGTTACTCTCTTTCTCTGCTTCCAGTGCTTTTGCCTTAGCGGCTTCCTGCTCCTTGGTCAGTGCCTCCTTCTTGGCCTCAACTTTGTTTTCCTTTTCCTGAAGCCAGCTGTTGAATTTTTCATCAGCTTGTTCCTGAGTCAGGGCTCCTTTTCTTACCCCTCCTTGAAGGTGGTTCTTCAATAGCGCACCCTTATAAGAAAGGATTGCTCTCGCGGTATCTGTAGGTTGTGCACCATTCTGCAGCCATTTTACCGAATTTTCGACATTCAGTTCGATGGTTGCCGGATTGGTAGTAGGATTATAAATTCCCAATTTTTCCAAGAATTTACCATCTCTTTTCGCACGTCCGTCGGCCGCTACGATCCAGAAGAAAGGCTTTCCCTTTTTTCCGTGTCGCTGTAATCTGATTTTTACTGGCATAGATATTAAATTGTGGGGTACCCGACCCCTGTTATTAATGAGGTGCAAAGATACCATTATTTTTTAATTGAGAATCAGGCAGTCAGACAAATTTATTTCCTTGTCTCAGGGCCAATACTTCCCTCCCAACATGGCGTTAACCTGTGCTAAACCCTGTTAAACTCATTGAGGATTTTATGCTAAAGGGCTATCTTACAGCGAATTGCTAATCAAAAAGAAGAAGGATTATGAACGAGTCTAGGAAAATGGCAGAAAAACTGAATGATCTGTTGCAGCGGAGTATGGATGCCGAAAAGCATTTCCGACAGGCAGCTGAGGACGTGAGAAATGGAAAGCTAAGGGAGTTTTTGATGGATCGGGCCCTTCAGCGATATGATTTCCGGCAGGAACTCAGGTCCGAGATCAGAAATTTCGGAGAGGACATCAAAGATGAATCTTCGACCGGAGGGGACCTTCGCCGAACCTGGGCAGATCTTAAAACTGCCCTATCCTCTAATAAAGAGGAGGCGGTATTGGAAGAGATCGTCAAAGGGGAGAAAAAGACAGTAGCGGAATACAACGAGGTGATAAAGGAGCATGATTTTCCTCCCTCTACTGAGAACCTGCTTATCAAACAGAGGAATGCCATTGAGCGGACACTGAGACAGGCAACTGAACTGGAAGATGTGTTTGATTAGAAGAAAATTTCTTTTGTAAATGGAACCGGCCAACTGGCCGGTTTTTTATGGGTTGAAAAGTCGGGATAACTTTTGCTTTGCAGGATGTTAGGAATGTGATAATTTTACCATCTTAGGTCTTCCCACAGGACTCTTAATCTCTGATTCTGAGTTCGTAAATCTAGTTAAAGCCCTTCTATGTACCTGATCTTCGATACCGAAACCACAGGACTTCCCAGGCGGTGGGATGCTCCTCTTTCCGATTCCGATAACTGGCCGAGATGTATTCAACTGGCCTGGCAGCTACATGACGACATGGGAGCTGTTGTCGAGCACCATGAATTCCTGGTGCGGCCACAGGATTTCAATATTCCCTATGATGCGGAGAAAGTGCATGGGATCAGTACCGAACTTGCCTTGGAACGCGGGGCGGAATTAAAGGAGGTGCTGGGGGAATTCAAAAATGCCCTTGCGAGATCCAAATTTGTCGTGGGTCAGAACATCGGCTTTGATATCAATATCATGGGAGCCGAATTCCACAGGATGGGAATTGAGAATCCTCTCCCGGGTCTTCGGGTTCTGGATACCTGCACGGAAGTGACGGCTCAGCTTTGCTGTCTTCCTGGAGGGAGAGGTGGGAAGTATAAGCTTCCTACCCTGACCGAATTGCACGAATACCTTTTCCAGGAACCCTTTGCTGAAGCCCATAATGCTACCGCCGATGTGGAAGCGACAACGAGATGTTTCCTGGAACTGGTAAGAAGAAGAGTCTTCACCGCTGAAGAGCTGGACGTATCTCCGGATTATTTTGAACGGTTTTCAAGATCTAACCCTCAGCCGATAATGCTGATCGGAATCCAACATATCAACCTGAAGCAGGAGTCCAGAGAGATCAGAAAAAGAATACAGAAATCCCAGGCTGGAGCCGGGATATCGTCAGAGGAGCTGTCCGAAAACCTGGAAATGATGGACGAGTTCCCGTTTTCACACCTTCATAACCACAGTCAATTTTCCATTCTTCAGTCTACGATCAGCACCAGGGATTTAGTCAGTGCTGCAGGAAAATTTAAGATGCCTGCAGTCGCCCTTACCGACCACGCTAATATGATGGGGGCTTTCCATTTTGTTCGGGAAGTAAGTGCGTATAACAAGGGCCTTAAAGCAAAAGCTGCTGAGGCCGCCTCCGATGGGGAGAGGATCGACGTAGAGGAGCTAAAGGCCATAGTGGGCTGCGAATTTTTTGTCTGTGAAGATCACCGAGACAAGACCAGAAAAGATAACGGCTATCAGATCGTGTTCCTGGCGAAGAACAAACAGGGTTATCACAACTTGGCAAAGATGTCATCCATCGGCTATACCGAGGGGTTCTATTACGTTCCACGGATCGACAGGGAGGTCATCAAGCAATACAAAGAGGGATTGATTGTCCTGACCGGGAACCTCTATGGAGAGATTCCTGGTAAGATCCTTAATGTCGGAGAGAATCAGGCGGAAGAAGCCCTTTTATGGTGGAAGGAGCAGTTTGGACAGGATCTATATATCGAGTTAATGCGGCATGGACAGGAAGATGAGGATCGGGTGAATCCGGTACTCGTTTCCCTTGCAAAGAAACACAACATCAAGTTTGTCGCTACCAACAACACCTACTATTGTGAAAAGGAGGATGCCAATGCACATGATATCTTGCTTTGCGTCAAGGATGGTGAAAAGCAGGCTACCCCTATCGGAAGAGGACGGGGCTATCGCTACGGCCTCCCCAATAGTGAATATTACTTTAAGAGCGGAGATGAGATGAAGCGGCTCTTTAAAGACTTACCAGATGCCATTTCCAATATACAGGAGGTGGTTGACAAGGTGGAACCCTATGAACTCGCACGAGATGTACTTTTGCCGGCGTTTACCATTCCGGAAGAATTCATAAATCCCGAGGACGCCATAGATGGCGGTAAGCGGGGAGAAAACGCTTATTTGAAGCATATCACCTTTAGAGGAGCTAAAGAGCGTTACAAAGAATTGACCCCTGAAATAGAGGATCGCCTGAACTTCGAACTTTCCGTCATCGAAAACACCGGATACCCGGGATATTTTCTTATCGTTGAAGATTTCATTCGTGAGGCCCGAAAAATGGACGTTTCGGTCGGTCCCGGGAGAGGTTCAGCCGCGGGAAGTGCCGTAGCTTACTGCCTAGGGATTACCAATATAGATCCAATTAAATACGATCTGCTGTTTGAGCGATTCTTGAACCCGGACCGGGTGAGTATGCCAGATATTGATATTGATTTTGATGATGAAGGAAGAAGCCGGGTCATGGATTATGTTATCGGAAAATATGGATCGAATCAAGTGGCACAGATCATCACATATGGTACTATGGCAGCAAAGTCCTCCATCCGGGATACAGCCAGGGTTCTGGACCTTCCGCTGAGCGAGGCGGATCGCATTGCCAAACTCATTCCCAATACGAAGCTTTCCAAGATTTTCGGAATGGATGAGAAAAATCTTAAAGACAGCTTTAGGGGAGACGAACTGGAAAAGGTCAACGAGCTGTTGAACATTGCTGAGGGTGAGGACCTTGAGGCTCAGACCGTAAATCAGGCCCGGGTCCTCGAAGGTTCTGTCCGCAACACCGGGATTCACGCCTGCGGGGTCATTATCACCCCCAGCGATATCACCAATTTTGTTCCGGTAGCGGTGGCAAAGGACTCCGACCTTTATGTTACCCAGTTTGACAACTCCGTAGTGGAAAGTGCAGGATTGCTAAAAATGGATTTTCTGGGTCTTAAAACCCTTACCCTGATCAAGGACACCGTAAAAATTGTCAGGGAGAGACATGGAATTGAACTGAATCCTGATGATTTCCCTCTGAATGATGACAAGACCTATGAACTTTTCCAGCGCGGGGAGACCATCGGGATATTTCAGTATGAATCTCCTGGGATGCAAAAGCACATGAAAGATCTGAAACCCACAGTCTTTGATGATCTGATCGCTATGAACGCGCTTTATCGCCCTGGGCCTATGGAATACATTCCGAGCTTTATTGCCCGGAAACACGGGGAAGAGGAAATCTCTTATGATCTTCCTGAAATGGAGGAGTATCTCAAGGAGACTTATGGGATTACAGTATATCAGGAGCAGGTGATGCTGCTTTCACAAAAGTTGGCCGGTTTCACTAAGGGCGAAGCAGACGTTCTGCGGAAGGCGATGGGGAAAAAGATTTTTGCGCTGCTCAACGAACTAAAGCCGAAATTCCTGGACGGTGGAGAAGCAAAAGGACATCCCAGAACCGTTTTGGAAAAAATCTGGAAAGACTGGGAAGCTTTTGCGGCTTATGCTTTCAACAAATCCCACTCTACCTGCTACGCTTGGATTGCTTATCAAACAGCCTACTTAAAGGCACATTATCCTGCAGAGTACATGGCAGCTGTGCTTTCCAATAACATGAATGACATCAAACAGGTGACCTTCTTCATGGAGGAGTGTAAACGGATGAAGCTAAAAGTGCTCGGACCGGATGTCAATGAATCGTACTATAAATTCTCTGTAAACAAAGATAATGCGGTGAGATTTGGAATGGGGGCGATCAAAGGAGTTGGGGCAAGTGCTGTGGCAACCATAGTTGAGAATCGAAAAGAAAAGGGTCCTTACTTGTCTATATTCGATCTGGCGAAACGGATCGACCTGCGGGCGGCCAATAAAAAGGCCCTTGAAAATCTCGCACTGGCAGGAGGATTCGATAGTTTTAGCACCACCCACAGGGCTCAGTATTTCCACCACGAAGGGGACGGGGTGAGTTTCTTGGAGAAGGCGGTAAAATATGGGATCAAATTTCAGGAGAATGAAAATTCCGCACAGGTCAGTTTATTTGGAGATGCCAGTGAAGTGCAGATACCGGAACCTGTTGTCCCGCCATGTGAGCAATGGGGTACAATGGAAAAACTGAGGCGCGAGCGGGAAGTTGTAGGGATTTATATATCAGGCCATCCCCTGGATGACTTCAGATTCGAAATGAAGTATTTCTGCAATGCGGTACTGGCGGACTTTCATCACATGGACAATATTCTCAATAGAGAATTGACCATAGGAGGCGTAATAAGCGATGTGCAGCACAGGATTTCTAAGAACGGACAGGGGTGGGCATCCTTCACCATTGAAGATTACGGGGATTCTTACGAGTTCAAGATATTCAAGGAAGAGTACCTGAAATACCGCCATTTTTTGGTTCCTAACTCTTTTGTTCACGCCAAGATTTTTGTGAATGAGGGCTGGACCAACAAAGAGACTGGAAAGAAAGGGGATCCAAAGCTTAAGTTCAATCACATGCAGCTTCTTCACGATGTCATGGAGACCTATGCCAAAAAGCTTACCGTTCAGCTTAACATCAATGAGCTGAGAGAGGAAAAGATAGAGAAGCTAAGGGAATTGTTCAGGAGCCACTCGGGTAAGGATAAGCTGAATTTTGTTGTTTATGAAATGAAGGATAGGATAAAACTCCATATGCCCAGCCGGAAACAGAAAATAAAGATCTCTCAGGAGCTTCTTGATTCGCTGGAAGAGGAACAGGTCCTATATAAACTAAACTAAGGGTCTTTCTGACAACAGACTATCCGGGAATAGGCAAATATGATGGTAACTGTAAGTTTTGGAAAAATAATTGACTAATTTTACATTAGAACTTTAGAAATAAAATCAAGATTATGGCTTTAGAGATAACGGATTCGACCTTCGAAGAACAAGTACTGAAAAGTGACAAACCTGTCATGGTAGATTTTTGGGCAGCCTGGTGTGGCCCGTGCCGATTAGTGGGACCAATAATTGATGAACTCAGCAAAGAGTATGAGGGAAAGGCAGTGGTTGGGAAACTCGATGTGGATGCAAATCAGGAGTACGCGGCGAAATACGGCGTTAGAAACATTCCAACTGTACTGATTTTCCAGAATGGAGAAGTTGTAGGCAGACAGGTGGGTGTGGCACCTAAGAATACTTATGCGGAGGCACTGGATCAGGTGTTATAAGAAATTTTTGCATTGGAATATAGACCCGGCCTGGCGCCGGGTTTTTTATTATATTGTGTAGCACAACTCTTCTGATATGGATCTGGAACGCGAAATCCAGGAAACCGGTAGTCTTCTGAATCTTGACCTGCTTTCTAAGCAGTTGGTAGAGGGATTTATTTCCGGGCTACATAAGAGCCCTTTCCATGGGTTCTCAGCTGAATTTGCAGAACACCGCATTTATAACACTGGCGAGAGCACCCGTCATATAGATTGGAAACTTTATGCGCGTACGGACAAGTATTACACCAAACGATATGAGGAGGAGACAAATCTCAGGTGCCATCTTATTATAGACAATTCATCCTCAATGCATTTTCCTGCTGTACCTGTTCAGAAGATCGGTTCTCTTAATAAGATCGGGTTCTCCGTGATGGCATCGGCCTGTATCATGCAAATCTTAAAAAAACAAAGGGATGCCGTGGGCATGAGCATATACAGTGATCAGTATAGTTTCTATGCCCCCGAAAAGGGAAGTGAACGACACCGCAAGATGCTGTTAAATGTACTGCAGGAAGCCTTGACCCCGGTAACAGATTTAAGACAGACAAACACCTACACCTTCCTTCATCAGATTGCCGAGAAATTAAAAAGACGTTCCCTCGTGTTCCTTTTCAGCGATATGTTTCAGACGGAGGTGGAGGAGGGACAGTTACTTGAGGCATTAAGGCACTTGAAATATAATAAACATGAGGTAATCCTTTTTCACGTCACCGATCGAAAGAAGGAATTGAATTTTGATTTTGGAGAACAGCCTAAATCTTTTATTGATGTTGAAACCGGTGAAAAAATAGATCTTTTTGCCCCGAATATTAGGGAGGATTACCAGAAGGCCGTTTCCCAGTATTTTAATAAGTTGAAAATGAGTTGTTCCAGATATGGAATAAAATATGTCGAAGCCGACATCAATGAAAATTTCAATAGGATTTTGTCGACCTTTCTGGTGGAGCGTCAGAAGTTTGTGTGAAGGGATATAATACCAACCAAAATTATTTCAAAAAGGTTTGTGGAATTTAAAATCGGGTGTATATTTGCCCTCGCAATTAAGCAACGGTCTGGTAGTTCAGTTGGTTAGAATACCTGCCTGTCACGCAGGGGGTCGCGAGTTCGAGTCTCGTCCAGACCGCAGATTGTAAAAAAGCTCCTCTTGAAAAGGAGCTTTTTTGGCAATAAAGAGTAGTTGTGTTGTTTTTAGGGTAAGTCTTTGATTTACCCGGGTTTAGAAGTAAACCAATGAGAAGCTTTTCCTGATTCAGGAGGGGCTTTTTTGTTTTATGAACCTTTTCTTTGAATTCATATCAGTTCACCTGATTTCATATGAACCAGTGAAAAGAATGGAGTACCCATTTGGCTACGGGGAAAATTATTTTGTCGCTAACCGGTTTGTAAAAATGAGGACGCCACTATTTTCCTTTATTCCGGGCATTATTCTGATGGATTGCATCCTTACTATTTTTTCAGACTATAGTTGTTCCTTCTAATTTTTAATATATGGTTGCCACCTTACCTCATATAAACGAGCATTTCCCTCACTTTTATCGACTATGAATAATCTTGGAAATTCCTTTAAATCGAAATTGTATCCCATTGGATATACCTCCCTTATTTGGTCTATATGTTCCTTGATTCCTGCAGGACTTAAAATTTCACATCGAATTTCTGCTATATCTCCGAGGGTAGTAGATTCCATTTTATCTGGATCATGTAAAAATAATAGGCCTTCTACATAAAATTTAATAACACCTTGGGCTGAGATGTTCTTAAGATAACTTCTTGACTTATATTTTTTATCTAATTCCCCTTCGCTAATATAGGAGGAGCTACTGTGTTCATTGAAACCAATATAAATTATCTCTTCCGCAGAGTCCTGCCCCGCTAAATGAGCGGTCAGGGAAAGAAATAATATTGTTGAAAATATACATTTTCCTTTGGCCAATATTTTAGTTACACGAGTCATAGGCACATCGCAGAATATAATTTGATATTACTTTGTTTCTTTTTCTTGTTCTTCGATAGAAAGTGCTGACCACTAATTTTCACTGTGCCTCAGGAGCGACTCCATAGTTGAGCCTGTGTATTCTCCTGTAGTGCCATTATACCAGTCTGTCCAATGTTCTGTTTTGGCAATATACTAATCTGGCTGCGCATATCTTACAATTCCTTTTCTGTCAGAATCTCTGTAATTCAATTCCGTTTTAAGTTTAGGAAATAAAATGAATCTGTGTTAGAAGAACTCTTGAAAGTGAGTTTTTAAAAAGGGCAAGGTTATTGTTGATTTTGTACACTATGCTCTGTTATTTTAATATGGTTGTTTTATTTTCTTGAGCAGGTATTTATTCATTAAACTGAATTATCATGATACGAAAATTGAAGTCAAATTCAAGTTCAAAGCATATCGCTTCCCGGATTCTCTCCATTGTGCTGCTTATCTTATCCTCGGTAGCTTATGCTCAGGAGATAAATAAGCCAGACCAAAAATCTGAAATTCTCACCATTAAAGTCCAAAACCTTCGCGATCAGACTTCAAAGGAAAAAGAAACTGTGAAAGGGGCTATTAAAAGATTGGATGCGGATTCCATATATGGCGAGATCAAGGTAAAGGATGGAAGGGAAATTATAGTCTTTTCCAAAAATTCCCAAGGAAAGCGCAGTATTTTTATAAGCAACAATTCGGGGTACAATCGCTCCAAATTATCGTCGACCTCCGAAGAGAAAATTATCACAGATATTCCTGCTTTCCCTGGTTGTGAAGGTTTAGCAGTTGACGACCGTATAACCTGTAATGCAGTACAAACTGCGGAATTAGTTAATGAACGCTATGACTTTAATTTTGATGCTCTAAAGTTTTTGCTGATCAAAAACTAGGACTGGATGATGGAATAAACCAAGGAAAGTAATTTAATCAGTAGTATCCAGTAGCCGACAGGGGACTTTATGTCTTGTGAGTTGAGAGGAACTCGTAGAATATTTATTTTTTCAGAGATTACGGACTGTTCCACAATTTTTACTTCTGTCGAGGAATCTGAAATTTCCATTATAACTTCCGTTCACGACATCACCATTTTCTAACTTAAATATCATAATAGGCCTACCGAATCATTGCTGTTTTTGTAAAAAAGTTCCTCAATAATTTTGACCGCGTTTTTGTCAGTCGGAATTAGCCCGCGAGAAGTGAATGGTTCTCCATCACCCAAATATGAATTTTTGCTGCTTATCGGTTGTCCACCTGATGTAGTTCGATTTCTTCCTCGTTAAGTTCTAAAAATCGAGCGGCGTTATTATAGAAGATGTCCCGCTTCTGTTCTTCGGTCAGAAATGGTGCCTGTTTTATGGTTTCAACTGCTTCACCTATTTTTTCTGGCCATACCATCTGGTCAGAACCAAACATGATCCGTTTTCCCAGACCCGCCCTCACGAGGCCTTCCAGATAATCATAGCAGGCTTTCCTGGGAATAACCCATAGAATAGTAGAAACATCTGCGTAAAGCTGAGGGTATTGGTACATCATTGCAATTATTTCATCCTGAAACGGAAAACCAGCGTTTTCGACAAATATTCTCATATCCGGATGCTTTTTCAATACCTCTTCCAAAAGTAGCGGACTGCCCGCAGCTGAACTGAAATGTGGCATGTAGGGGCCGATACCCAAAGTATGAATCAAGACAGGAACATCTAACTTTTCAGCTAGTGCAAAAAAGGGCTCCAGGGCTGGGTCCGTCGGCGCGGTACCTGTAAGCTGTGTCCCGATTTCACCCATTCCGAGAAAATTCCCGGATTCGTATTCCTCTTCCAATCTCTTGAATTCTTTATCGCCGACATGAAGGATAAAAGGGGATGGAAGAAATCGATCAGGCGCAGTCTCTGCCCATTTTTTTACTGCCTCATAGTCTACTCCACTCAGAAAACCCTTCACGATGTTGTGCTGTTCCATCTGTGCGAGAGTCTTTCTCAGATTCTCATCAGAATTTGCGGTTGCCTGGCCGCTACCTTCACATGGTTCCGGTCTGCACAAAGCAGGTGCTCCCGCTGGAACCTCATGGGGTAACCCAGTGTGCATATGCATATCGATAATAGGAGCATTTTGTCCATACAATTTCATTGGAACTACTCCGGGGAGGGTGCAGAGCACCACGAGGATCAAGATATTTTTCTTTAGAGCCTTCACGTTTTATGGGGTTATATAAACACATGAGGACCAAAAAGTTACGTAAATGCTATAAGAAAATCTAATCGATCTCAAAGTTTTTTAAAAAGAAAAGGACCTGAGCTTCTCAGATCCTTTCTATTTGCTGGTTTTTACGTGCTGCTGATGTGATTTCTACCAGGAGAAACCAACTCCCCCAGCAAATCTAAACTCTGCAAAATCACTTTTTACTCCTGCCCTAAGAAACAAGCCGGAAAAATCTACAATGATTCCAGCGTCTCCTATCATTGCTATTTCTGATTCGTCAGTATTCTTTACCCATTCCGTAACGCTCGATTCCTCTCGGCCCTCATAGACATCCCGGAATGCTGCCCCACCTCCGGCGTATATCCAGATCGGATAAGCAATTTTTTTGGTGAGACCAAGAATGGCATCTCCGTAACCTACTTTAGTTTCTCCTGTGGCGGTACTTGAACCAGGACTGCCGTCGAAATTACCTTCGTTATCTACGGTATAAAGAGCTCCTTCAGTGAACAGATCCTTATTCAAGCTTCCTGCCATATACATTCCTACGGTCCGGTTGTTAATGGATCCCATAGAAAGTCCTATTGGAGCAATGCTATCATAGACATAGGAGAGATAGCCGCGGTCCGGTCTCCCGTATCTCAGTTCCTTCTTCTCTGCAGTTTTGATTTTTTCATCCAAATCCTCACTCGGACAATACTTCTTCACCGAATTATAGTATTCGATCGCCCTCTTCTGGCTATAGGCGTTCTTGTCCTGCTCAAGTTTTTCAGCATTAGCTCTATAGGTGGTACACAGCACCTGTTTTACCTTATCATCTTCCGCAGTGCCCCCGTAAGAATTCAGGTATTGAAGCAAATAATACTCCATCGATGCAATATCATTAGACATTGCAGCCTTCTCTCCGTGGAAGTAAAGGCCCTCTCTAATGAGATTGACGGCCTCATCCTTATGTTTTTTCAAAGTAGATCCTGCCAGATAGGACTGGTAGCCCGGAATAGAGTGTTCAGTACGGGCAGTTTTCCAGGCTAATTCATCTTCTGCTGTTTTCCTGGCTCGCATAGCCTCCTGATCATTGGGTTGAAAGACAAGGGCCTTGTCATACAACAGGATAGCGGAGCCGAAGTTTTCACTGTTGACCTGAGCTTCGGCTTCGTTCATAGCTGCATTGTAGCCATTGATCTTCATCATTTCTGGAGTATCATTAATACGTCTAATTAAAGCAAGAGCTCCAGGATCCTTAGAAAGTGAAGGATCTTTCAGTATAGATAGGGCTTGTTCAAAGGCTTCGTTCTCCAGGTAGATCTCCACGGCGTTTAAGGCTGCCTCAACATCGGTCTTGTTATTACTCCAAACCTTCTGATAAGCTTCAGCAGCAGCCAAATCGTTGCCTGATCGCAGTTGTTCCTCTGCAGATCCAATCAGTTGTTTTTGTTTGCTGGATTTCTCAATATCCTGACCAAGAACTACGATTTTTTCATTCAGCGCAGCGTCGGCCAGAGGAGTGGATTGCTGAAGATATTCCTGCGCCTTATCAAAATGATCCTGCTTGTAAAAAGCAAGCGCTGTATAATAATAGCCTTCTCCCCGGCCGGGTTCTTCGATCAGGAGATCCGTTGCTTTAACAAGCACTTCATCCCATTGACCCTGCTGGATCCGTTGCTGGATATCCTGCTCGATTTTTTTATATGCCGCGCTCTGAGCAAATGATAAACTGGAACTTAGGCAGAAAATAAATAGTATTGCTCTTTTCATATTGAAGTTATTAATCAGTTACTTTATTTAAAATGAGATCGAACCTTGTACGGGTATTGGTGCGGCTCAAGGCTTCCAAATCTGAATCGCTCATTCCGCTTTTTCTTGTTCGATAGTGTTCCATGTAGGTCGCGGATTGTTCCTCACAACCATAGACTGGATCTCCCGAATGATGTGCTCCTTCCATTTCTGAAACACATCCGGAAACTTTGCTCCAGTTCATATTGATAGCGCCGACTGCATCTGTCCCTGCACACGAAGCGCCCGCTTCACTACATGCCCGGAGCATCCGGATTCGCTCTGCGTCCACCTTGTTGGTATAGGTGATATTTTTCTGACGATATTCCTCCTTCTTGTTTTGAAGTTCTCTGCTCACATCCTGAAGGGAAGTCTTCTTGGCTGAGATCGCATCGTTAAAAATGTTCCTCCTTGTTAGAAAGGCTTTTTTAAGGTTTGCCAGGCCTTCCTGAAGCAGGTCGGAGAAAGCAGTTGTTTTTAAGTTCCAGATTTTATCGTTCAGGGAGCTGATCTCCTGTTTGAGGGCGGAAGCCTCCTGCTCATATGAAGCCTCATATTCTGTCAGCAGGTTTTCCAAAGTCGAGATACGGCTCTCGACATTTGATTTTTCCTGTTGCAGTTCTTTAACCCTCTCTTCCTCTGGGGTTTCATATTTCAGGGATAGTTCTATTTCCTGAAGGCGTTGTTTGAGTGCTCGCAGGTCCTGATTAATTGGATCAATTCTGTTCTGATAGTTTTGTTCTAAAGTCATTCCCCGTTCTGTAGTCATGGATACTTTATTCTCTAGATCGGCTATCTCCTGATCATTCTTAGCACGTAGTTTTTCTTCAAAAGCAGCCAATGCCTTGGTCTCTTCCAGAGCCAGATCAGATATTTTAACTTGCAGAATATTTATTTGGTCCTCTACATAATGTTTCTCTGCAATCAAGGCCATTAGGCTGCCGGCCCAGGTATTGTGCATATCTTTGGCCTCCTCAAAGACTTTATCCTTGAACTGGGTACTCAGCTCGGCTATTTCTTGGCGCAACCTGTCATTGTCGGCCTGAAGTCGGTTCATCTTTTCAGTAAGCTGATCCCTCTTTTTGCTGAATTCGTTCTGCTCCTCCGTAAATTTTCGAATCTCTTCCTCCTTTGCAGCTATCTTGGCGTCGTATTCCGCCTCTTTAGCGTCCAACTGCGCGGGAGAAGCGGAATAGGTCCCTCCGTTTTCGTTAAAATGTTGTATCACATTGTATACCCCTGAATTCCGGAGTTGGGTGGCGGTTCGATCACAGCCATTGCAGAATTCTCCTCTCCGCATTTCTGCCATGGCCTGGGCCTTTTCTTTCAATAAGGCGTCCAATTCAACCTTTAGCTGATAAAATTTGTTCTGTTCTTCGCTATAGGAGGCCAGGTGTTGTCGATTCAGGTCAGAGACCTGAGTATCATTGTTGCTGATCTGCTTCGCCTTGGCTTCAATGGCAGAAACAGTTCCGCTTCCTGCGGTCTGGGCCCAAACTGGGAGACAGACGGTAAAGTTCAGCAGGAATAGGAAAAGAATAGGAGCGTGTTTCATAGGTCTATCTACGTAGGGCTCAATTCCCTATGGATTAAAGTTCAATAAATCGGCTAAATATAAATCAAAAATCAATTTAGCCAACATTTTGTGAAAAAAGTTATAGTTATGTTAATGTGATGAATCTGAAGGTGGCGGATTAATAATGGTATAGATAGTAGCTTTCGGATCCCGAAACAGAATTTCCATCGATGGGAAACCTGAGTGTCCAGGAAAGTTTCCTTACTGTTGGGGAATTGTCCTTATACGAAATTCAGACCTGATCGAGAATAGTTAACCACTTATCCTTACTTTTGAGAAAACAGGGAAAATTTTTATTCTATGGATACGGGTACAAAAAACAGACACCTTGGTTATAAAATTAGTCGGATCAGAGAAATAAAAGGAATGAAACAGGAAACCCTTGCGGAAGAACTGGGTATCAGCCAACAGAGCGTGTCAAATCTGGAGAACAGTGAATTTATTGAGGAAGAGAGGCTCCAAAAAGTGGCAGATGCGTTGGGAGTAACCAGGGAAGGAATAGAAAATTTTTCCGAGGAGGCGGTCCTGAACATAATTGGGAATACCTATCACGTTGATAATTCCTCGGCAGTCAATTATGCCTGTACGATAAACCCAATAGAAAAGTTAATTGAAGCTTTCGAAGAGAATAAGAGGCTTTACGAACGACTTTTAGCTGCTCAAAAGGAACTTCTTCAAATAGAAAAGGAAAAGAATGAATCCTTTAGGAAAGATTGAGATTGTAATAAAAAAAGAGGATTCAGCAGTTCAGGCTAAATCCTCTTTTCCAATCATTTCTCAAGAAAATGATTGCTATATTTTAAACGGCCTTCCGGATCAGGAGAATTTTGCCTTGATGCAATCCTCATTCCGCCTGTAGTACTTGTATCCTAAATAACCTGCACCAGCGATTGCTCCCCATTTGAGCAGACTACCGGTCATTTCAAGTCCTTTTTTTGCAGCCCATAATTCTGCTGCTTTTTCTCCAAATTCCTTAGCATCTCTTTTCAAGTTCATTTTCCTGTTTTTTATGGTTCTTTCTCAAGATACCCAGAATACACTCCGGTGCACGTTAAAGCATTTTGAAATAACATAGTTTTAACCCACTTTCAGCCCATTCTTGTGTGGTGGCAGTTAAAATTGCTATCTTGTTTCCGATGATTGTTATCTAATGAACCAACGGATGAGAAGAATAATTGTCCTTACCCTTGCCTTCCTTATTGTTTCCTGTAAAAGCACCCCCGAAATTCCGATTTCTACCCCGGAGGGTCGAGGCCTGGTAGCTGAAAAAGCCATGGTAGTTGCGGCCCGTAGAGAGGCTTCTGAAATCGCCAAAAAGATCATGCTTCAAGGAGGATCCGCGTTTGATGCCATGATTGCAACCGAGATGGCTCTAGCAGTCGTTTATCCCTATGCAGGAAATCTCGGAGGAGGGGGTTTCATGGTATATCGTCTTAATTCAGGAGAAACGGGAGCTCTCGATTTCCGAGAAAAAGCCCCGCTTCGGGCAACCCGGACCATGTATCAGGACAGCGCTGGAAATGTAATTCCGGAGAAGAGCAGGTTCGGAAGTTTAGCCGTAGGGGTCCCTGGAACAGTAGCGGGTATTTTTGCCGTGCACGAGAAGTTTGGAAGCCTTCCTTTGAAAACCATTCTTGATCCAGTAATAAAGCTTGCCGAAAAGGGATTTGTGGTAACCCCACACCAGCAGGACCATCTGGATAGACATCGCGATGCCATTCTTGAAGCGAATGGGGAAGTGCTGTTTACAAAGGCTTACCAAGCAGGAGATACGATTCGAAACATCGCCCTGGCAGAAACCCTTAGAAGATTACTCAAAAATGGCAGGAAAGAATTCTACTCAGGTGAGACAGGGAAGAAGATAGTGTCGTACCTGAAGGAGAAGGGAGGGATTATGACGATGAAGGACCTCGCGGCCTATGAGGCCAAATGGAGAAATCCTGTAAAAATAGCCTATGATGATTTCAATGTCATTTCCATGTCTCCTCCTTCCAGTGGAGGCATTGTCCTGGGACAGATATTACAAATGATAGAACCTTTTCCGCTTCATGAGTATGAACATAACGGCACACGATACGTTCAGGTCGTGACAGAAGCAGAGCGCAGGGCCTATGCCGACCGCAGCTACTATTTGGGAGATCCTGACTTCGTAGAAATTCCTGTCGAAACCCTGCTCAGAGAAGAATATCTAGAGGAAAGGATGGAGACCTTTACTTTTGAGCATGCCACACCATCTGAGGCTGTTAGCCATGGTATAATTCCTGGGTATGAAAGCATGGAAACCACTCATTATTCCATTGTGGATCCTGCCGGGAATGCCGTAGCAGTTACCACTACGCTTAACGGGGCTTATGGTTCTAAACTCTATGTTGAAGATCTCGGGATCTTTCTCAACAATGAAATGGATGATTTCAGCGCAAAACCCGGGGTACCGAATATGTTTGGACTTATAGGTGCGGAAGCAAACGCGATAGTTCCGGAAAAACGAATGTTGAGCTCTATGACGCCTACCATCGTAGAGCAGGATGGGGAGTTATGGATGGTATTGGGGAGTCCGGGTGGTTCAACGATTATAACTTCGGTACTGCAGACATTTCTTAATGTGGCGGAACACGATATGACCATGCAACAGGCAGTAAACGCTGGCCGTTTTCATCACCAGTGGTTACCCGAAGGAGTGACCTTTGAAACCGGAAGGTTTGAGAGGGAGGTACTCAAGGCGCTCACAGCAAAAGGATACGAGGTTTATGAAGGCCACTCTGTGATCATAGGAAAAGTGGATGCCATCTTGGTGCTCCCGGACGGCCGATTGGAAGCCGGGGCAGATCCAAGGGGAGACGATGCGGCTGCAGGATTTTAGCTGTTGTATACGCTGATGAGCGTGAGAGAATCTATAATGCCATGAACAAGAATAAGGGGCAAAATTCTCCTTTTGTTGAAGATATAGCCTATCCCAAATATCAGGCCCACAAAAGTCGTAATAAGAATCCCCGTAATTCCTTGATAAGAATGGATCATTCCGAAGATCAGGGAACTTAGAATTACGGCAACCCACACTGAAATCTTGTTGCCCCCGAACAGGTAGTCCAGGGAATTGATTAGAAAAGCTCTGAAAACAAGTTCTTCAATAAAGGCAGCAGTTATCCATACCACAGTGAGTGCCAGGATGAGGTTTGATAAATCCTGCTTCACAGTGTATATAAAAGATATGTTTCTGTGTTCTCCAAAGGTTTCTATGATTGAAGGGACCAGGAACTGGGACAAGAGCAGGATAGCTGCGAAACATCCGATAAAAGTAAAGAGTGGTCTTCCCCAACTTTTCGGCCTGGCCAGGCCAAGAATACTCCAGTTCCAGCTTAGGGCTTTTTTATTGAGGAGGACGATTCCAAAAATGACCATATAGCTGGCGAGATTGATCCAAAAACCCGGAGTTTCTGGATCTAAAATGGTTTCTGCGTAGTAAGTAAAGGTCAGGTAACTCAGGGTAAAATTCAAAGCGAGCATGAGAAGCAGACTCAGACTAAGGAAGTTTTTTTGATCTAGGCTTAGTTCTCGTGATTCAGAATAGACTCTCGCGTTCTTCATTTAGTATTAAACTGGATTAGGAGGATGTTGCCAGCCTTGGTTAAGAGACGCTAATATCCTGGATATGTTACAGAAAACAATCTCTTTGTCGGGTTTTTTCTGCATTTAACAATCTCCTCATATTTCCATGCGTGTTTATTTTCTAATTTTGGAAATAATCCATCTACTTGGATATTTTCCTAAAATGAAAGAACAGTCTATATTACATCTTGATCTTGATACCTTCTTTGTTTCTGTGGAGCGGCTGCTGCATCCGGAACTAAAGGATAGGCCTTTATTGGTAGGAGGTTTGGGGGACAGAGGTGTGGTTGCAGCATGCAGTTATGAGACACGTCGCTTTGGAGTACATTCAGGAATGTCGATGAAAGTTGCGCGGCAACTTTGTCCTATGGCGACAGTTATTAAAGGAAATTCCGCTACATACAGTAAGTATTCCCATGAGGTGACGGAAATCATTCAGAATTGTGTGCCGGCTTTTGAGAAAGCGAGTATTGATGAATTTTACGCTGATCTGAGCGGAATGGATAAGTTCTTCGGAACCTATCGATTTGCTTCAGAATTGCGGCAGAATATAATGAAGGAAAGCGGACTTCCCATCTCCTTTGGACTTTCTAAGAACAAGATCGTTTCTAAGATCGCTACAGGGGAGGCCAAGCCTAATAGTCAGTTGCTCGTCGAGAATGGAAGGGAAAGAAGTTTTTTAGCCCCTTTATCCGTAAAGAAAATTCCCATGATTGGCAGCAAGACCTTTCAGACTTTACTGGGATTGGGAGTGAGGCAGATAAAAACCATACAGGAGATGCCAGTAGATATGCTGGAGAGCGTATTGGGGAAAAACGGACGTACCATCTGGAAGAGGGCGCATGGAATAGATGATACTCCAATCATTCCTTTCCATGAACGCAAATCCATTTCTGCCGAACGTACCTTCCATCGGGACACCATTGATATGGTCCAGCTCAATGCGTCTCTGACTGCTATGGTGGAAAGCCTTGCCTACCAGTTGAGAAGAGGGGATAAGCTTACTTCTTCCATCAGTGTGAAGATCAGGTATTCTGATTTTAATACCTATACAAAGCAGACGCAAATTCCCTACACCAGCGCAGATCATATCCTGATTCCGAAGATAGAGGAGCTTTTCCGAAAACTTTATAACCGCAGATTGTTGATTCGGTTGATCGGAGTAAAATTCAGTGGCCTTGTGGGAGGACATTATCAGATCAATCTTTTTGATGATTCACAGGAAATGCTGGATCTCTACAATTCTATAGATCGGATCCGCAGCCGGTTCGGAGAAGAAAGTATCATGAGAGCCTCAACTATTGGGGGTGTAAATGTATCCCGGATGGAAAATCCTTTTAATGGAGCTCCCCCCATGTTACATGCACATAGACAACAGTGAATTAATCAACAAAAAAAAGTGCGGCGGCAATTCCATCCCCTAGGAATCTGGCTTCGGGAGCGATTTTCAGATGTCCCTCTGACCATATCAGTTTATGCTGTTTAAGAAGCGGAGCCGCTTCTTTCAACAGATGCCGATGGAGTCCGGATCCGAATTTTTCCTTAACCTCTGCGGGATTTACTCCCCATCGCGTTCGGAGCCGGGTCATGATGAGTTCATTATACTGGCTCTCCGGTGAAAGCTCTTCCCGTTCCAAAGGCAGGGTGTCTTCCTCAAGGGCTTTAATATAGTGCGTGTTATGGCTTACATTCCAAAACCGGACTCCCCGGATATAGGAATGTGCCGAGGGTCCAATTCCTAAATAAGGTTTGCCAAACCAGTACCCGGTGTTGTTCCTGGAGTGGAAACCTGGTTTTCCAAAATTGGAAAATTCATAATTTTCGTATCCCGCAGCAGTTAAAACTGCAGTTAATATATCATAATGTTCACGCGCAAGATCTTCTTCAACCGGTGATATTTTTCCTTTTTCGATCAAGGTCTTAAGAGCCGTTCCGTTTTCTACGGTAAGGGCGTAGGCCGAAAGATGAGGTACCTGAAGCTCAAGGGCAATCTCCAGATTTTTATGCCACCGATGGTGATCCATTCCGGGAATTCCATAGATCAGGTCAATGGAGATGTTTTTGAAATAATGCATGGCTTCCTGTACAGATTCCAGGGCTTCCTTTGCATTATGGGCCCGGTTCATCAGTTTCAGGTCTTCCTCAAAAAAGGATTGAACCCCAATGCTGAGCCTGTTAATGCCGACGTCCGCCATTTTTTTTAGCCGGGGGGCCGACAGATCATCTGGATTGGCCTCAAGGGTAATCTCTGCATTTTCCGCAATATCAAAATTTTCGTAGAGGACTCTAAAAATCTGTCGCAGGTCCTGGTCCTCCAGTAAAGAAGGAGTTCCCCCTCCGAAATATATAGTTTCAACCTGCTGCTCGATTTCTTTCTTTCTCAGCACCAGCTCCCGACAGAGCGCATGAATCATTTGAGGTCTCTTTTTCAAAGAAGTGGAGAAATGGAAATCACAGTAATGGCATGCCTGTTTACAGAAGGGAATATGTATATAAATACCAGCCATTTTTGTTTTCGGATGTCTTTATTTGACCTTTCCAGGGTTTTGCCTGATAAAGGCTTCCCATCCGGAATAGGTCTTTCCGATCTCCATGCCCCCCGAGTTGTAGAAGTGGCAGACTGCTGCTGCGAGACCATCCGTCGCATCAAGGTTCTTTGGGAGGCTCTTCAGGGACAACAGGTTCTGGAGCATGCGGGCAACTTGTTCCTTGCTGGCGTTTCCGCTCCCGGTGATGGCCATCTTAATTTTTTTCGGGGAGTACTCGGTGACTGGAATTTCTTTCTGAAGTCCTGCAGCCATCGCAACTCCCTGAGCGCGCCCTAGTTTGAGCATGGACTGGACATTTTTACCATAGAAAGGTGCCTCAATGGCGATCTCATCGGGGTTCCAGGTTTCGATGATCTCGGTGGTGCGCTCGAAAATCAGTTTTAACTTCAGATAAGGATCGGGATACTTTTGCAAATGCAATTCATTGAGTTGGAGAAAACTCATTTCCTTCTTGACCACGCGGATGAGTCCAAAACCCATTATAGTCGTCCCCGGGTCAATCCCTAAAATGATTTTTTCACTTGTCAAAACTTCGTAATATTGCAGGATATTCTTAACCGCCCATTGGCTCTTCTCAAAATTGCATGAGGATCACCTCGCACAAAGCTAATCAATTCCTGTCACTAGTTATCAAGATTGCTGTGGTCTTGCTCGCAGGGTTCTTCATCTGGAGGAAGATTACCTCGGATGACCAAATGAATTTCGAAAGCTTTCTGGGGATCCTGCATGAGAACCAGGTTTTTTCATTCAGGAACGTCCTCTTACTGCTAATATTCACCTTGTTTAACTGGTATTTTGAAGTGCTCAAGTGGCAAAATCTGAGCCGGCATGTCCGGGAGAACAGCTATCGCGAAGCTGCCCGGGAGACTTTGGCTTCCTTTACGGCCGCGATCTTTACACCAAGCCGCATCGGGGAGTATGGTGCAAAATGCCTGTATTACCGCAGGAAATCCTGGCGGAAAGTCATCTTTTTGAATTTTCTTGGGAACATCGCTCAGCTTTTTACTACCTATTTCTTTGGAATTGCGGGACTTCTATTTTTGATTACTTCCCTTGATCTTCCCCTCCCGCTATTTAATGCTGTCCTGGTCGCGGGGTTGCTCTTCGGACCTTTTGTGTTGTACTGGATCATGAAAAAATTCCGGATCCGGCTCAAAGGATATTCCGTCCAGCGTCTGGAGGAATCGTTTTTTAAGGTGTCGGAGGAAATTCGATGGAAAACCGGCATCTATGCTTGCTTCAGGTTTTTGATTTTCACCCATCAGTTTTACTTCTTTCTCCGGATCTTTGGAGTAGAGGTAGATTATCCCCTGCTGATCTCAGCGGTTTTCAGCACCTATGTTTTGGCTTCTGTGATACCGACCATGATCATATTCGATGCCCTGATCAAGGGTGGATTCGCAGTCTGGATTTTTGGTTTTCTGGAGGTGCCTGAAATCGTGGTCCTGACTATTGTACTGGCTGTGTGGATCCTTAATTTTGGACTTCCGGGACTTGCCGGGAGTTTCTATGTGCTACAATACAGGAAGAACAAAATTGCCCTTGAGTAATGGCGGCTGTCCTTGGAGGAGTCTTGCTGATTTATTGTGGTCTACTTTTCTATTTGCTGTACGGAATCACAAAAATTAGCTCCCTACATGGGAGAGGGAGGCCTTGGATTGGTTTTTCAGTGGTCATCCCTTTCCGGAACGAAAAAAAGCATCTTCCAGCTTTGCTCGAATCTCTCGAAGCATTGGATTATCCGCGGGAAAGCTTTCAGGTCTTACTGGTTGATGATGAATCAGAGGATGATTCCGCTGTCCTGTGCGAGGAGCACATTAAAAAAAGCCAGCTCGATATCAGGTGTATCCCGAAACAAACCATTACGGGAAGTCCAAAGAAAGATGCCATTACGACAGGGGTAAGGAATGCGGATTTTGAATATATCGTCACCACGGACGGCGACTGCACCGTACCACAGTCCTGGTTGCAGGAATTCAGCTCGACTATTCTTGCAACCGGGGCAAAGATGGTCTCCGCCCCGTTGATCTGCTCTCCAGGTATAGGTTTTCTGAATGTCTTCGAGGCAATCGATGTCCTTAGCCTTCAGAGTGCGACCATCGGAGGCTTTGGATTAAGACGTCCCTTTCTCTGCAATGGAGCCAATCTCTGCTATTCCAGGGAAGCTTTCTGGAAGGTTGGAGCCTACGGAGGAAATAGTTCATTCACCAGCGGGGATGATGTCTTTCTGCTGGAGGCTTTCAGAAAAAATCAACTCCTCGCAGTATTTCGCCGCTCCAGGAGGGCAGTGGTGACCACAGCACCACAGCCGGACCTGAATTCTCTTATGCAACAAAGGCTGAGATGGGTTTCCAAAGCCTCAGCCTCGACAGAGCCTTTGTCAATGATAACAGCCGGGATCGTTCTCTTGATGAATTTGTTTCTGGTGGGCGGCCTGTTTGGCGTAGCCCTTTCAGCTCTCGACTGGAAGATCGTTCTGCTGGCTTTCGTCGGAAAGGGGCTTACTGACCTGGTATTTATATATCCCTCGGCCAATTTGGTTTTTCAAAAGCATTTACTGAAACATTACATCTGGTGTGGTGTACTGTATCCCTTCTTTAGTTGTGCCATTGGATTAGCTGCATTTTTTATGAGCTATACCTGGAAGGGCAGGAGCTTTAAGAAGTGAGGGAGGGAATATTTTATTATCTTTAATTTTTTACCAGCGCCCAAATATGCGACAAACCCGGATCTTATTTTTTGCATTGTTCCTTTTTTTTAGCGGCCTGGCCACGGCTCAGGAGCAGCCCTATATCATTGAGGGAGATACCATATTGCTTCATCATGAGGTCAAGGGGCCGCTAAGTCTTTTTTGGACTGAGGAGGGCAGAAACTTCAGATATTTCGTCCAAAAGAAGGATAGGCTTATCGAGCTCAGGGAAGTTGCGGTGGCTGAGAAAAAGGATTTTAGAGGTCAGTTGGAGGACTTGACCCAGGAGGCCGATATCCGGACTGAAGACCTCAAATTCGTGTTGTACAGCCTGAGGCATTTCGTCAACACGTATAACGCGCTTGTACAGGCGGATTATGTCGCAAACGAATCCACACCGGACATTCATCAGAGAATCGGGTTGTTTGTAGGGCTCTCCAATAATATCTACACCGAAAATCCCGGAAACACAATCGTTCCTGTTCTGGGTCTTGAATATGAATTCTTTGACCCTAATCTGGCTCCGAGGCACGCGGCTTTCCTCCAACTCAGGCAGTCGTTTCGTCGGGAGGAATATGCCTACAGTTCCACACAGCTTTCGCTGAATTACAGGTTCAGGGCCATATATGGGAACGGGTTCGATATTCATTTTGATGCGGAACTGGCCACTTTCCTTTATTCCCAGGATAAGGTGGTGTTGTATGATGACCAGGGCAATATCTCGGCGATAAAGGATGACACCGGATTCACCTTCACCGCCCCATTCAGCTTTGGGGTAGGCAGTGATATCAGAATTACCGACCGCAGTTTCATCACTTTTTCATACAATGATGTGGTTTCCCTGGTTCTTGACGCTAACGGGTCTTTTCCGATTGATTTCACAATCGGATACAAATATGATCTGTGAGCGATTTATTCTGCCTGGATTACGATCGGCATTCTGAAGGTGGTCACTACCGGAATTCCTCTTTTTGTTGCCGGGTAGATCTTTGGAAGAGAATCCACACTCTGTTCGAGCCAGGAAGCGATCTCAGGAAGCTGCCTGCTCACTATTGAGTCGATCTCCATTGAATCGATCTTTGGATGACCCGTTTCGGAAATTTTAAGGTGGAGAAAGATGGTATCGTGAAGTGCTGTTGTCACAACAGGTTTTCTATGGTCAAGATGAGCGTAGAAGTAGGCAGCGACTTTTTCCCCGAAACAACGTTTGGAATTTTCCTCGTCGATATATCTCCTGCATTCCTCAAAAGCTGGGTAGTTATCTACCTCGTGCCAGTTCAGCTCGCGAGTTTCCTGGGAAAGGATCTCTTCGGAAGAGATTTTTCGCTTATGCATTCCCTCACAGGAAGCCAGGCTCAAAGCAATCAGCAGGAAAAATACTTTTTTCATAATGTCAGGACACAGGGAGGCCAGGATGTCTGATTTCAAAAGTAAAAGAAATATGGGAGGTTCAAAACTTTTGAGCTCCTACCAGAGCGAATTATTTTTCCAGGTGCATTTCTCTTTTGATTTGGGAGATCCTTCTTTTAGAGAAGTTTATCAGGGCGGGATCACCTCGAGTGGCATACTGGTTCAGGTAAGCCTGGTAAAACCGTATAACAGAGGCGCGGTCCTTGAAAAAATTGTCTGCGGCGATGGCACGTTCATAAAGCGCCCTCTGGTTGTCCGGATCTTCTGCCAGTGCATGTTCAAATGCCTCCAAAGCTTTTTGGTATGTTCCAAGGCGGGTGTAAGTAATTCCCAGACTTAGGTACTCCTGATCCAGCTGAGGGGACTGAAGAATGATGGCCCTCAGAAGATGGCCTTCGGATTTTCGCAGCTCCCCTTTCTCGGCGTATAATTTTCCAAGGGCATGATGTACAGCTGGGTCTTTTGGCTCTAACGCCAAAGATAGCCGATAATGATCAATGGCTTTTTGCGGTTTTCCCGTACGATAATAGAGATACCCGAGATTAGTGTGAATAAAACTGCTTTCTTCACCGAGAAGTATGAGTTTCTGGAACTGATCTATGGCCTTAAGGAAGTAGCCCTGGTGCAATTGGGCCTGAGCCAGGATAAGAAGAAGACCGGTGTGGTTGGGGGCAGTTCTTAATCCCTTCCTGGCTGTTCGCCCGGCTCCCGGGAGATCCTGGTTGTTCAGGAGCATACCGGAGATCTTGAAATATGCCATGTAGTACCCATTGTCTGCTTTTGCAGCTGCCTCGAAGAAAGAAAGGGCGGTTGAATCCCGCTGATGTTCCCGTATTAAACCCCGGGAGAAATAGAATTTCGGGTTATCGGGGAATTGTTTCGAAAGCCTCTTATATATACTATCCGCCTCAGATAGTCTTTCCGATTTTAGCAGGAGATCCGCGTAGGCGACCTGACTCAGGATGCGATGGGGTTGCCGGGACAGGACCTTACGATGGTGCCAAAGCGCCTGTTCCGTTTTTCCCCAGACCGTGTATATGTGCGCCAGTTTCAGGTGCATAGTTATAGATGATCCCGCGTCTGACACAGATGCAGCAGCCTTTTCATATTCCCCTAAGGCAAGCAGGCTGTCCGCGGGGTCAGAAGCCGGTGCCTGCGCACCGGTCCTAATACCCATCAAAAGGATTATCCAAAAATACTTACTTGTCAACCTGGAAAACAATTGGGAGAGAATAAAGAACCCCTACCTCTTGACCCCGTTGTTTCCCCGGCTTCATTACCGGCAGCGCGTTTACCACTCTTTCCGCCTCAGCTTTAAGAGCCGGATGGGGGGCCCTCACCCCCAGGACTTCCACGATACCCTCCCTGTTTATCCGAAATTGTACATAGATGCGGTTTATTCCCGTCAATCCGAGTTCCTTTCCGAGAGCTGTATTAAAGTTTGCACTTACAAATTCACTTATTTTGCCAGACATGCATTCCTTACGGTCCTTGTTTGAAGCAAGTACGTTACATCCCGGAAATACTGGAACCTCCTCAATTACTGCAAAGGGAACATCTATTTTCTGATCTGCCCTCAGGTCCTTTTTCTGAACTGCTACAGTGGCTCGCGGGGTTGCATTGACGGAAAGTTCCAAGGTTTCATCGCCGTCTGTCACAATTAAAGTTTGATATTTCCCCTCTTGGGTCACTTGAGCCATTGCAGTTTCAACCAGCGCCTTTTCCGCTGTGGTCATTTTATCGAGATCCTTCACATTCACAGTTACAACCTCCTCAGGGAGGTTCGGGGTCGCCATAGTTTCATCCTGGGTGCAGGCGACGGAAGTCAACATGCATGCGATGAGTGGTATGAGCACAAGGTATTTCCATTTTGCTGTTGATTTTGATTTTGATTTTTGTAGCATAACGATTCGTTTTTTGATTATTGAATGATTGAAAAATTGATTGATGAAGGTAATGTTGCGGGTATCAAAGCTCAAGTTGAGTAGTTGTTCATAATAGGTCTGTTTTTTCACTTGTTGCACCACTCCTGCATCTGCGATAAACTCATGAAGCACTCCGACTCTTCGTTGGAAGAGATACACGAGGGGATTGAACCACATTGACATCCTTAGGAATTCGAAGAATAACAGGTCCCAGGTATGTCTATGCCGAACATGAACTGCTTCATGAAGTAGGATCTGTTGCCGCTCCTGCGGTGTCAGATCCTCTCCTAAAAGAATGGTATTAAAAAAGGTGCAGGCTTCAGTGGACCCGGGGATTTCAATGACGGGAAATCCCTTTATCCGGGTCGGTTTTCCGCTGTTAACCAGGGCTCGGAGCTTTGTGATCTTGTAGGTGAAAATACACAGACTTCCCAGCACCCCCAGCCCGTATATCATCCACCACATATCGAAAAGCAAAAATGCCTCCTCCGTTCCTTCCGGCTGCCCTATTGCTGAATTACTTTCTGCACCTATTATGATTTCGGGAAGACTGACAAAGCCCATTGAAGAAATGTTCTGCTGTAGGAGTGGGATTTCCAGGAAGGGTAGCGCCAAACCGATCAGGGGCGCCAGAATCAGGTAAATCCTGTTGTAGGTGAAAAAGGTTTCTTTTTTGAGCAGGATATCGTAAGCCAGGAGAAATATCGCCTGGAACATCATTGTCATTGTGATATACGCCGTCATTTGCTTTGGTTTTTATTGATCTCTTTTAAGATGGACTCCAATTCTTTTACATCCATCTGGTTGTTCTTGACAAAGAAGGACACCATGCTTTTGAAGGAGCCGTTGAAGTAGGAATCAATCAATTTGGTCATACTATGGTTGGAATAGGTCTCCCGGGAGACTACCGGAAAGTAGATATAACCCTTACCGGCTTTTCGGTGATCCACAAAACCCTTGGACTCAAGAATCCGGATTATGGTGGAGACCGTATTGTAAGCAGGTTTGGGTTCAGCAAGCTGTTCGATTACGGTAGCGACATTTGCCTCTTCCAGATCCCATAGAACCTGCATAATTTCTTCTTCTGCTTTGGTTAGCTGTTTCATGATTCTTCTTTGTTATGGCTAATATAACTAAAAAATTAGTTGCAACTAAATATTTAGTGAAAAAATTCTTCTTCTTTTTCTATATTAGCGGAAAAGCGCCCATGGACATCATCATATTGATCCTTGCCTCTCTTCTTATGGTTGCCGGAGTACTCGGAAGTTTTCTTCCCATCTTGCCCGGCATCCCCCTGAGTTGGTGTGGACTGCTTGTATTTCACCTGAGTAAAGCTGTTCCGATGAACTATACTTTTCTTGGAATCACCCTCGTGATCACGATCATCATTTTTGCCTTGCAATATGCCATTCCCGCCCTGGGCACTCGCTATTTGGGTGGCAGCAGGAAGGGGATGATCGGTGCAACCATCGGACTTGTAGTGGGGATTTTCATTCCGGTGCCCTTCGCAGTTCTTTTCGTTCCATTTGTAGGGGCCTTTATTGGAGAAATTCTTAACAAGGCGGATAACAGGAGCGCCTTGAAGGCGGCTTCGGGTTCTTTTATAGGACTTCTGGCATCCACCTTCATGGAATTCGTCGTCACCTTCATGTTTCTCCTTTTATTCCTTTATAAGACCTGGGAGTTCCGAGCGGAATTTTTTGCGGGTTAAACCCGAATATTTTTTACCTTTATTAGAATCTCCCAAGAACCACAGTTGTTTGATACCTGTACCCACACTGAACTGACCTATGAACATTGACGTTGTTATTATTGATGACGATGGAGTTATTCTCTTCCTGCATAAAATACTGGTCAGGAAGAGTGACCTTTCAGGGGATATTTTTGAGTTTAAAGATGCAAGTGACGCCCTGAATTTTCTGCTAGGCCAGTGGAAGAGCCCTCAGCCCATTTTGATCCTGTTGGATATCAATATGCCCGGCATGAGCGGGTGGGAATTTTTAGAGCGGCTTCAGGATGAGGCACCCAAGAGCAACATCTTTGTTGTTGTGGTCACCTCATCGATTAACAGCAGCGATAGACAAAAGGCCATGCAGTATCCCCTTGTCCTGGATTATCTGGAAAAACCACTCTCCAAAACCGACTGTTCAAACCTGCATTGTCAGCTGAAAATCAAGCTCCAAAATCTCTCCTCTTAAATTCTCCTAAAATTCCTTAAGATTCCCCTTTTTTACTGCTAAAAAAGCCTCATTTAGCAATTTTTTATAAGAAACCGGTTTTCAATGGCTTAATTTAGAGTGAATTTAAAATCAGGAGCAGGTATGAAAGAAGCAATCTTAATGGTTTTACTCGCACTGCCTGGATCGCTCACCGCACAGGAGGCCGAGACGGCATTGCTTGTAGAAGACACTAATTTTTTCGTATGTGTCGTTGCAGGGGTTATATTGGCCCTGGGTTTCCAGTTATTCCTGACCGCTTTATCCGTGGCTGCAGGGATAACAGCAGTAGGAAATATCAGGAAAAAAGCCCATTCGAGTTCCTCACATTCACAGGTTCATGATTCTCACGATCATCATGGTGGACTGAATATGGGGCAGAAGGTCTCGGCGGGACTTGGTTTATGGACGCTGATCACCACCTCTGTGGCACTGTTCTTTTCCAGTCTTCTGGCCGTAAAGCTGGGGCTCACTGGAATCAATTTTATAGGAGCAAGTCTTGGCCTGGTAATATGGGCTGCCTTCTTTATGATCGTGACTTACCTCGAGGTCAACATGATCTCTTCCCTGGTGGGAGGATTGGTTTCAACTGTGAAACACAGCCTTTCCTCTGCAACCTCGGTTTTTTCTACTTCTGAGGAACATCGGGCCAAGGAAGTTGCAAAGACCCAGGCTAAAGCGGAGGCCAAACAGATGAGAAAGCAGCTTGAGAAACTATTCAATTCCCATCATATAGACCGAAAGATTGAACATTACGTAAGGGAACTCAAGCCGCAACAACTCGATATCAAGAAATTGAAAAAGGAGATCAAGGATCTTCTGACTCACTTACAGGTGACAGAAAAGGCGGATTTCGACTATCCCAATTCCGTAAAGAAAATGATCCTGGAAGAGGCGGATAAAAGTTCGCTTTCGAAAGAGGATAAAGAAGCGATAAAAGAACATGTCCACAGCCTTAAGGACATTGCCAGGAGTGACGCTCCAAACCAGGAGAAGGCCAAACAAGGGATTGAGGCCCTGACTTCTGCAGACCGGGAACAAATCGAACGATACCAGGAAAGGATCATAGATACGCTGCGCAACACTCAGAAGGAAGAACTTCAACCTGAGAAGCTGGAGGAGGATCTTCGTAGGGTGTTCAGGGAACCAGGCCAGGCAACAGACGTTATTAAAGCTAAAGCGAGCGCTGTGGACCGGGAGACTCTGGTGAAAGTGCTTTCTTCGCAGAATATGAGCCGTGAAGAGGCGGAAAAGCGCGTATCGCAGGCGGAGAAGGTGCTGGAAAAGGTGAGGGCTTTCTTTGCGGAAAATCAGCAAAAAACGCAACAGAAAAAAGGAGAGCTGGGAACCAAAGCAGACGATTTAAAAGCACGCGTCAGCAGTATGTTCAGCGGAGCGGGCAGTGATCTTAACAGAGTCTATAGCGACTTCATTCACATCTTCCAGGAATCTGACGGCGGACCTGATCTTAAATATAAACTCAAGCATTACAATCAGGAAGAGCTGACAGCTATGCTGGTTAACAGAACCTCGATGACCAGAGCAGAAGCCGAACCGATAGCGGAACGCATAGTCGCCGCCCGGGATACGGTTTTGGAAAAGGTTGACCATCTCGAACTTCAGGTGAATCAGAAGATGGCCGAAGCGAAAGAAAAAGCAGTTATCGCTGCAGAAGAATCGAGGAAAGCAGCCGCAGCTGCTGCCTGGTGGCTTGTGGCCACAGCCGTGGTGTCGGCGGCCGCATCGGCAGCAGGTGGAATGCTGGCCTTAGAAGGAATACTTTAATTGCAGATAAATAATCCTAACGGAACAACAACTAAAAATTGAAATTATGAAACGTACGATTTTTTTATTGACTTTTTTATTCACCCTTAGCAGTGCATTCACTTCCTGCAGGGATAATAATGAGGCTGAAAATGGTGTAGCTGAGGATGAGCTGAACACTGACGCCCTTGAGGACGAGCCAGAAGTGGCTGAAGGATTCGCGGAGTTCGACCAGGATGATGACAGCCGGTGGAACGAAGAAGAATTCACAGCCTCAAACACCCGGGGAATTGCGGAATGGGATGAAAACCAGGATGACTCTTTGGACCAGAACGAATTCTATACCGCAACTTTTAATACGGTGGACGTCAACCGGGACAGCAACCTAGATGAAACCGAATGGAATGAGGCACGCGAGAATCGGTATGGAGACTATATAGCTGAGGATGACTGGGATCTTTTCGACGCCAATGACGACAATATGATCGACAGTGAGGAATGGAATACCGGGCTGGCTGATTCGGAATGGTTCGGAACCTACGACGCCGATGATAATGAGTTCATCGATGATGAGGAATGGGACCTAGGTTGGTTTGGTGATTGGGATCTTGATGATGACGGTTACCTGGACGAGACCGAATGGGAAGAATATGACGCCTCCTGGGAAGAATAACACTTCCGCTGAGGATCCGAATTTAAAATGCCCGGTTCAGACCGGGCATTTTTCGCTGTTTTGAAAATAATTCGAGACTGGGGGGATTCGCAGTTATTTTTTAGAGAAATTTCAGATTTATTGCTAAATTATTGCCAAAACGTATTATCAAGGTGGATTTCTTAAGTAATTTGGCTTGATAAAAACTTTTAAATTCAGACTTATGAAACTCAAGAATGTGTTCTTTCTGATGATCCTAACCGGGATGTTCTTTACCTCCTGTCGGGATGAAGAAAAGATCGTAAGAGAGGTAGAGGTAAACCGCGTTGAAGAGGACGCCTCTGAAGTTGAGGAGGAGGAGGGAATCCTGGAGCAGGCTGGTGAAGAAGTAGATAAGGAGGTAAATGAGGAAATCGATGAGGAAATCGAGCAGATCGGGGATGATAATAATTAATCCAGATCTTAGTCGTATTCATAGCGTAACCAACCTTAATTGATATAGATATGAAAAAGCTAATGTTATTACTGGCGTTGTCACTCGGTATCAGCTCCTCATTTGTCTCTTGTAGAGATACCACAGAAGATGTGGACGATGTAGAGGTGCAAGACGAGGCTGAAGACGTGGAACTTGAAGATGAGGAGGGAATGTAATCCCTCCTTTTACCTGTAAAACTTTAATTCGAAAATTATGAAAAAGTATATTCTTTTAATGTTGTTCTCCTTTGCGCTTTCTTCTTCCTTCGTGTCCTGTCGCGAAACTATGGATGTAGCGGAAGAAACTGGAGAAGCTGTTGAGGAAGGAGTCGAGGAGGTTGGAGAAAACACCGGTGTAGACGGTGAAGATGACTAAATCTAAAATAACCAAATAGGAACGGGATCCTAAGGACCCAATATCAGCCCGGTCTTCCGGGCTTTTTTTTTACCGGCGAATCGTCCTGAATTCGCTCTTAAGCTCGTCCATAGACTTCTGGAGTTGTTTGAGAAGACTGGACTCGGAGGCTGCCTCAAGGTTAAAGGTCAGTTTGCTGTTCACCTGCCAAAGTTCCTGAATCTCATTGACTGCGATCTCTATTGGAAAATACGCTTCATTTAACGAAACCAGCAACAGGCGAGAAGGATCCTCTAGTTTTTGGATCTTCTTTACCAGGACAGAATCTGTCATGACAATGACATAAACCCGGTTATTAGTAATGTCCTCTAAAGTAGGTACGGCTTTGCCTAGCACCCATTCTCCCTCCCGAAAATTGGGCAACATGCTATCCCCTTCTATCTGAAAGCCTCTGTGGGTCGCATTGCGATATTCAGGAAGAGGTAGGTCAAATGCCGGAAGCTGCTGGTACCATTCCACATCCTGAAGATTATGGGGGTATCCTGCAGCGGCCTTCACATTGACCAGCATGATATTCTCTTTCTCTCCACTGTCCAGGCTGATCACCTTCGGACTGACGTCCCCCTGGCTGATCTGAAGGAATTTTTGGTTGCTTTCTCCGAAAAGCCACAAAGGATTGATCCGGAACTGTTGCAGGAGTTTTGCAACTACCTTACCGGACAGACGAGTCTTTCCCCTTTCGATGTCTGCCGTGGAGTTCCGTATCCCGAGCAGGTCGGCAAAATCTGTCTGGGTATACTGGTGCTCCTCCCGGATTAAACGGAATCTTTTCGATTCAATAGGCAATTCTGTTCCCATATTCCAAATATATTCCATTTTGGAAAATCTCCATACGATCATTAGGAATAATTCCTAATATTTTTCGAATTCATTTAACGAAGCAGGAAGAAGCGATGTGCAAAAATCCATTATTTTTAAAGGTGTATGAAGGACCACTTCCTCATTTTTGCTGCTCTGGGTTTTGCTACCCTTATTATGGCCTGGCTCCCCTCGATGTCCAAAAAGATCCAGGTGAGTTCCCCAATCATTCTTCTGCTTGTCGGCTTTATACTTTTCAAGGTGGACATCCCTCTCAAATGGCCGGACCCGCTGTGGAACGATGCCTATCTCATGTTGTTCTCAGAGGTGGTGGTAATAGTCTCCCTTATGGGTGCCGGACTCAAAATAGGAAAACACTATTCGTGGAAAAGCTGGCGGAAACCTTTGCTGCTACTCCTTATCACGATGCCGCTTTGCATGGTTTGTGCTTATCTTCTTGGGAATCATTTTTTGCTTTTGAGCGTTCCTTCAAGCCTCCTCTTGGCTGCTGTCCTGGCGCCGACTGATCCCGTACTGGCAGCAGAGGTGCAGCTTGATGAGCCTGAGGAACAAGGGGAGGATTATAATGACATCAGATTCACCCTCACTACTGAGGCCGGTCTCAACGATGGCGTGGCCTTTCCGTTCTCTTACCTCGCGGTTACGGTTGCACAGGCTGGGGGGTGGGCAGCAGTGAACTGGCGGCAATGGTTTTTCGATACCTTTTTGCTGAAAATCATCATTGGTGTTATTGTAGGACTTATCCTCGGTCGATTGATCGGGTTGTTGCTCGATCGTCTTCATATTTATATGGGAGTGGTGTCATTCGTCGGATTTCTGGCGCTCTCGCTCACCTTCTTATCGTATGGACTGGCGGAACTATTACACGGGTATGGCTTTCTTGCGGTGTTCTTTTCCGGGTTCAGCCTTAGGTTCTATGAAAAGGTTAGCGGGTCTTATAAAAAGAAGCTTCATGATTTTGTTCATGAATTTGAACATCTTCTCCTGGTGATCTGGATTATTTTATTCGGAGGGTCCATCATGAATGGGATGCTGACTATAACGGATTGGAAAGGAATCGTGTTCGCCTTCCTTTTCGTTCTGGTGATACGTCCCTTAAGTGGTATGATCGCCATGAGTGGCGTCCGGGAGTCCTGGAAAAGCAAATTGGCCATCAGTTTCTTCGGGATCAGGGGAGTGGGGACCGTTTTCTACCTTTCCTGGGCAATTCTTCAGATTGATGGACTTCAGGGCAAGGCGGAACTTTATTCGATCACTGCCTACATTATCCTGATCTCCATCATTGTCCATGGCCTCACGGCTCCCACCGTTATGGGTTATTTTGGCAAGAAGAAGAATTCGGATGGTCAGGAAGAGCAAATTAGGGATCCATCAGGTCCTGAGTCTTAACAAATGTTTGGGGTGTCCTCTCTGGGGTTTTTTCTAATTTGGAGGGAACAGCTATTTTAATAACATATGCCGTATACAGGTTCGGGATCACCACGCGATATTTCCTTCCAGGGCTGGAAAAGAATCCTCAAAAATGTTATCAAAGAAATTGGGAAAGACAACGTCTCCATTGTTTCAGCCGGCGTTGCTTTCTATGCTTTCCTCGCTATTTTCCCTGCCATTGCAGCCCTTGTTTCCATATATGGGTTGGCTATGGATCCGCAGAACCTCCAGGATCAGCTGGCTGGACTGGCGGAGATCATGCCTAAGGAAGCTTTTGGGATCTTACGGGATCAGCTGGAGAAGCTGGGACGGGTATCTGGTTCTGCATTGGGCTGGGGGATGGCTTTTGGTATCCTGATCAGTATATGGAGTGCCAACAAGGGCACCAAATCCCTTTTTACCGGTGTCGGGATTGCTTATGATACTCCTGAACGGCGAGGTTTTGTGCCGCTTAATAGTCTTAGCCTGCTTTTTACCCTCGGAGCCATAATCTTGCTCATCCTTTGCCTGGGGCTGATCATTATTTTTCCTGCAGTCGTGGATTTCCTCCCGATACCGGAGCAGATAAAGACGGTTATTAGCTGGGGAAGATGGCTACTTATAGGTGCTGTGCTGATCTGGTTTCTGGCATCGGTGTACCGGTATGGCCCTGATCGGAACACACCTGATTTCAGATGGGTTTTTGCCGGAGCGTTTTTAGCTACCTTGCTGTGGTTGCTTACCTCCTGGGGCTTTTCCTTCTATGTGAAGAACTTTGGCAGTTATGGAGAAGTATATGGTTCGATCTCGGCAGTCGTGGTCCTTCTGATGTGGCTGTTTATCACCTGTTTTACGGTTCTTTTGGGAGCTGAACTGAATTCTGAAATCGAAAAGTATACCTGGAAAAATGCCAATGGCTGAGAAATTATTCCCTTAGGAATAGTCTCTTTTGGCAGGAATCTTTCTTAAGGAATATTTTCCATCGATATGTCTGGGATCCCCCATTGTGTCCTGTCTTTCCAGAATCTCAATGGTGATATAGTGATATCCAAGATCATCCATCACCCTTCCGCGACATATATAGATTCCCTTACTGTGTAGGGGATATCTTTCTGCCGTACCGGGAAATTGTACGGTATCAAAGATATTCCCTTCGGGATCAAAGAAAGTCCCAAAACACATCTGCTTTCGGTCTTTGGTAGAGGTGAATTTTGAGGTGATGAGATTCCCATAGATCAGCACTTCCTTACCTGTATACTTCTCAAGATCTTTTGCTCGTATCGCTGAGGGATCTATAGGATTCCTCAGAAGTCTAAAATGATTATACAGGGAAAAACCAAGCAGCTCCATCTGATCGTACGCGTCAATCAGGAAAGAGTATTCGAGTTCAGGAAGTTCAAAATCACGATGGGCCGGCCGGAAGAGCAGGTGTTGGTGCATCTGGGTTCTACTCTTACGGAGTTTAAAAAAGGCTTTCCAGAGCAGATGATGCTTATCGATTCCTGTAAACCGAAAAGCCCCGATTCTAAGAAGCAGGCTAAGCTGCTCGATAGAGATATGGATCCGGTCAATGAAATCATCAAAGGACCCAAAAGGGCCAAAAAAATTCCGGTTTTCCAGGATACGTTGCACCACCTTTGTCTCCAGGTCTTTGATATAACCGAGCCCCAGGTAAATGTCTTTCCCGTAGATCACGGTATGATGTTCACTCTTATTGATACAGGGGGGATGGACGGTACCTCCGCAGTTCCTGATTTCCTGAATATAAGTCTCGACATCATAGAATCCGCCGCCGTTATTAAGGCATGCCACCATGAATTCAAGAGGAAAATAACATTTCAGGTAAAGGCTTTGATAGCTTTCTACTGCATAGGAAGCCGAATGGCCTTTAGGGAAGGCATAACCTGCAAAGGATAAAATCTGGTTCCAGACTTCCTCCGTTAAGTGGGGGGAATATCCTCTGCCCTGACAGTTGCTCCTGAATTTCTGTTCCAGACTCTCAAATTCTCCTTCTCCAAGTTTTTTCCCACTCATTCCGCGGCGCAGAACATCAGCTTCTTCGAGAGAGAGTCCTCCAAAGAAATGGGCCACCTTTAAAACATCTTCCTGATAAACCATCACCCCGTAAGTGTCAGCAAGTACTTCTCTTAGTACGGGATGGGCCTGTTTGCGTCTTGTTGGATCGCGATGACGCCTGATATATTCCTCTTTCATTCCTCCATTGGCTACCCCGGGCCGAATAATGGAGCTTGCCGCTACCAGACCTAAATAATCCGATGTTTGCAACTTCTGGAGGAGTCCTCTCATCGCCGGTGATTCTACATAAAAGACCCCCATACAGTCGCCTTTCTTAAGGAGGTTGTTGATATTGGCATCATGCTTAAAAACCTGGACCTGCTCGATATCCTGTAAGGTAGCAGTGGGTTGATTTTTCCTGATGATCTCTATGGCATCGGTGATCTTAGGAAGCCCACGCTGTCCCAGAATATCAAATTTGAATATTCCCACATCCTCGGCGATGTGCATATCGAATTGTATGGTCGGAAATCCTTTAGGCGGCAGGAAAGTGGCCGCATATTGATGTGCCGGTTCCTCCGTGATTAGAATACCCCCAGCATGGACGCTCAGATAGTTGGGAAAACCAGCAATAAGGTTGCTGTACCTGAATACGAGATTTTCAGTTTCATCCAGGTCCCCGGGAGTAAAGTAACCACCGGAGAGTTTGTCAATTTCGGCCTTGGGAAGACCGAAAACCTTTCCGAGTTCCCTGATGACGGCCCGGCGCTTAAAGGTTACATAGGTAGCCAGGAGGGCGGTATGGGCGTATCGGCTAAAGATGTAGGAAGTCACATCCTCTCTGTCCTTCCAGGAGAAATCGATATCAAAATCCGGAGGAGAATGCCGGTGGGCATTGATGAACCGCTCAAAATAAAGATCGAGTTCTATGGGGTCCACATTGGTGATTCCAATGATATAAGCTACGATGGAATTGGCGCCGCTGCCCCTGCCTATAAAGGGATAGTTTTTGGATCGGGCGTAACAGATGATATCATGATTGATCAGAAAATAGGAAACAAATCCCAGGCTAATGATCGACTGAAGTTCCTTCTCCACACGTTTATGGATCAACTCGGAAGGTTCCGGATAGCGCCGTGGAAGGTTTTTGTAGCAAAGATCCCGAAGCCTTTTAGCGTCTTCTTCCCTGTTCTGCCCGAATACCTGCAGATTTCGGTTTTTCCGTGCCTTTCCAAATTCGAAGTCGACATTACAGGCTTCGACGAGGTTCCGGGTATTCTCCAGAATAAAGGGATAATCGACGAAAGCATCCGCAAGGACATGTGGTGGAAACATCCTGTGTGTAAATTCCCCCTGTTCCTGTCGGGGGAGTTTGCTCAGCAAGCTATTTTTGTCGATTGCCCTTAAGAGTCGGTGGGCATTATAGTCTCTTTTGCTGCGGAAACTTACAGTCTGAAGCAGTACCAGCTTGTCCTGCCACTGGGAGTACTCAGAAAATTTTAATTTCCGCAGGCCTGCAATGGAAATTCCGATGAACTCATTCTCTCTGAAAGCTTTTTTGCGTCGTTCCATGATGCGTTCCAAAGGATAAATCACAAAACATTCTTCGAGCGAAGGTGCATCGGGAAGAAAATTTCTTTCTTCATGGAGATGGAGGGAAAGATGCTCATTGAGTTGTCGAAAGCCCCGATTATTTTTAGCCAGGCCTACATACTGCTGCTCTACCCCATTTCTGAAGTCTATTCCTAAGATTGGTCTGAAAAGATACTTGGCAGCTATTTTGAGGAAATTTAAACAGGCTGAAGACGAATTGATATCTGTCAGGGCTATGCTCTCTGCCTGATTTTGTTCTGCCAGCTCACACAAGGCTTCTACCGGAAAAGTACCGTATCTGAGAGAATAGTAGGTGTGGCAATTCAGAAACATGGAAATATTCCTTTATATTGGAAATATTCCAAAATTAAAGGAAAGTCTCCATATGGAAAAGCAATTTTCATCATTTTTAGAGAATTCCTCTTTAACTTCGGAGGCTAAAGCTTTATCATGATAGCTACAGTCCAAATCGACCACAGGGAATTTAGAATTGATCTTTCCCAGCCTCAGGATATTTCCCTCAGTCTACGGGGAGATCAAAAGAACCCCGAGGCCTGGTATCTGGATCCCCCGAGAATTACACCCGTCAAGGAAGCGGGTTGGACCGGACAGGTCAGTGCGGGAGGCGCTGTCAATTTCAACAATATTAGTTTCAACCCCCATGCCCATACTACTCACACGGAGTGCGTGGGACACATCACCCCGGAATTCCATGGTCTCAATGATAGCCTGAAAACCTTCTTTTTTCATGCAAAATTGATCAGCCTCACTCCCGAGCGATCCGGAGCGGATGAGCTCCTCACGGAAAAAATGCTCAGTGAGGCACTCGGAGTTCCCAACGTGCAAGCTCTTGTAATCAGGACGCTCCCGAATACAATAGCAAAGAGAAGCAGGCATTATTCCCATACGAACTGGCCTTATCTCACTGAAAGTGCTGCCAGATTTCTCCGGGAAAGCGGAATCGATCATCTGCTGATCGACCTTCCTTCGATCGATAAGGAAAAGGATGATGGAAAGCTTCTGGCCCACAAGGCATTCTGGAACTATCCTAAGAAGGCGCGCCTGGATGCTACGATCACAGAACTGATCTATGTGCCTACAAAGATACCCGACGGAGAATACCTGCTGAATTTATGTCCCCCATCAATTGAGAACGATGCTGCGCCATCCAGGCCGGTCTTGTATTCTCTGAGCGAAAAACCTCGTAATTTCAGGCCAAAGGGATGAGGCAACTTAGCCGTGATCAGTGTCCTGGTGTTGTGCCTTAACAAAGGAGAATGGGAAGACTGCAAGAAAATTAGGAGATTCCTGCTTTCATCCCGGACCAGAGTATGCACTTGAACCAGATGGTTTTCCATCGGCTCCATTCCAAAGGACCTAAAGGATAAATTGTTGACATCCTACAATTTTGCTGCTTTTTTCTAATGGCGCATTCAGTGGCATCCAAGGCTCCCATCCGTATAGGTATGATCGGAAAGGGTCGGATTACCAGAAAGGCAAATTAGCCGAACCAATCCCTCCTGAATCTCAGCTTCTTTCTATATTTGAAAAAAATGAAACGTAATGGATATCGAGGCTGTAAGAAGGCTCTGTCTCTCAAAGGAGGGAGCTACTGAGGATTTTCCCTTTGGAGATCACACCCTGGTTTTTAAGGTAGGAGGAAAGATGTTTGCCTTATGTAGCCTCGACGATACTCCTTTCAGGCTCAATCTCAAATGCGATCCAGAGAGAGCCCTGGAACTTAGGGAGGAATTTCCACAGGAGATTACCGGAGCCTATCACATGAACAAGAAGCACTGGAACAGTCTGCTCCCCGAGCATCTTCCAGAATATTTATTAAAGGAGCTGGTCAACCATTCTTATGATCTCGTCCTAATGGGGCTACCCAAAAAATTTCGGGATCAGCTTTCAGGAAAAGCCGGAATGGGATGAGAGATCCCTTTCAATATTATACCTCACGACGTGATGAGAATCAAGTCAGGCTTGGGCTAATCTCAAGAAGGATGGGCATAATCGGTTTTTTCCGATTGATCATTTTCTTAGTCACGGCTTATCTCTTATACTGGAGCTTTGGAGCCTCTATAGCCTTTATTCTGATCTTCCTGGGAGGATTGGCAATCTTCCTCCTTCTGGTGTCCCGACATGCGGACTTAAGATATGAACGGGATAAAGTTCGGGAACTGATCAGGATCAATGAAGTTGAAATCAGGGCACTAAATAGGGATTTTTCAGAACTCCCTACGGGTGTTCAGTTCGAAGATCCCACCCATTTCTTTAGCAGTGATGTTGATCTGTTCGGCAGAGGATCCTTCTTCCAGTACGTCAACAGAACCGCCTTGGCAGAAGGGACAGGTTACCTGGCTCAGATGTTCCTATCCAACAACACTGAGAAAATCCTCGAAAGGCAGGAGGCGGTGAAGGAACTCGCAGCTATGGATGACTGGAGGCAGGATTTCACGGCAACAGCAAACCTGGTGAAAACCGACGAGAGTACAGCAGCCATCCTAAAATGGCTCGAAGGCTATAGCCCTTTTACCAGCAGGACAGGATACTGGCTTCCCTGGGCCTTCGGGGCTATTTCCGTGGGTCTTGTCACCGCCCTTATTTTGGATTTGATTCCCTGGGTTGTGCTTCTGTTTTGGTTCCTGCTGGGTCTCACCCTGAGCGGAATCCACCTGAAAAAGGTAAATCAACTCAGTTCGGCGGTAAGCAAAACGCAGGAGATCTTCCATCAATACCATCGGCTGCTGCTCCTCGTTGAAAATACTCCATTCTCATCCCAGATACTTAAAAAATACCGGGAGAAGATTACCGCCCGGGACCGGAAAGCCTCAGCTGTACTCCGAAAATTTTCCAAGACGATCGATGCACTGGACCAGCGGAACTCCATGATATTTGGACTCCTGATCAATGGTTTTCTACTATGGGATCTGATGCAATCCTACCGACTCGAACGTTGGATAAGTCAACATCATTCGGAAGTCCGGGATTGGTTCACCTCCATCGAACATCTGGATGCGATGAACTCCCTGGGGAATTTTGCCTTTAATCATCCTTCATATGTTTTTCCTGAATTAAACCGTAATACTGCCACGACAGAGGCAAAAGGTCTGGGCCATCCCTTGCTCGATCCGGACAAGATGGCTCGAAACGACTTCAGGATTGAAAAGGAGGAGTTCTTTATCATTACCGGAGCGAACATGGCCGGAAAGAGCACTTTTTTAAGAACGATAAGCCTGCAGATTATGATGGCCAATTCCGGGCTTCCTGTCTGCGCCGATTTCTGCCTATACAGCCCGGTAAAGCTTATTACCAGTATGCGAACCTCCGACTCCCTCACCGATGAGGAATCCTATTTCTTTTCGGAACTGAAACGGCTTAAATTCATTGTAGAGGAAATCAGTCAGGAAAGGTACTTTATCATATTGGATGAGATCCTGAAAGGAACCAACAGTACAGATAAAGCCATCGGATCTAAAAAATTTGTTCAAAGACTGGTGGAATCGAGATCTACGGGTATCATCGCAACCCATGATCTGAGTCTTTGTGAAGTATCGGAGGAGTTCGCCCAGGTGAAAAACTATTACTTCGACGCGGAAATCAGCGGTGCGGAATTAAATTTTGATTACAAGCTTAAGGAGGGAATCTGCCGGAATATGAATGCTTCCTTCTTGCTAAAAAAAATGGGAATCGTCGAGTAGGTCATCATAAAAGGAAACATCATTTTTGGATTCACTTACGCAAATCGTGCTTGGAGCGGCCGTGGGGGAAGCGGTTCTCGGGAAAAGAGCCGGGAACAAAGCGATGTTCTATGGAGCTATCGCTGGAACCATTCCCGACTTGGATGCCCTGGCAGGTCTAGTCACGGACACGGTTACTGCCATCGAGGTACACCGCGCCTTCACACATTCTATCGTTTTCTCCCTGCTGTCTGCCCCACTCTTCGGCTGGGGGATCAGCAAAATTGAGAGGAAAGCCGGTGTAGGATGGAAGGCGTGGTCAAAACTGATGTTCTGGTGTCTCTTTACTCACCCTCTCCTGGATTCCTTTACCACCTGGGGGACACAGCTTTTCTGGCCGCTCGATTACGAGGTCGCCCTGAAGAGCATCTTTGTGATTGATCCGCTTTATACGGTTCCACTGCTCATTTTTGTTGTTCTGGCCATGAGGCGCAAAAGACAGGATCCTAAAAGACAAAAATGGAACCGGATGGGGCTGATCCTTAGCACAAGTTACCTGATATTGAGTCTGATGGTCAAGGCTGTTGCCTTTGAACGATTTTCGGATAGCCTGGAAAAGCAGGGTATTTTCTATTCCAGAATGGATGTTCGGCCTGCACCTTTCAATATCGTATTGTGGAATGCGAACGTGGAGGTTGGAGACGCCTTTCTTACCGGGGACTATTCCCTGCTAGATGAAGACCTGATCCGTTTCGAAGCGTACCCCAAGAACCATCATTATCTCGGACACTTAAAGGACGCCAGAAATGTGCAGCGGCTTATTGAAATTTCCCAAGGGTGGTTCACCCTCTCCTCTCAGAAAGGTCAGCTGTACTTCAATGATCTCAGGTTCGGTAAAATAAATCCCGGGGATCCCAATGCACCGTTTACCTTCAGTTACAGGTTGGTTCCCACAGAAAACGGGGTGCGGGTGGAGGAGGTAGATAAGGAACCCGGGGATGTCAAGGGAGTCCTTCACTATTTGTGGACCCGCATCAAAGGAAACTAGTATTTAAAAAACAAGAAAATGAAGAAGTACGTCCTGATCCTAATCCTGCTGATGACTGGTTCGGTCTTCGCTCAAACCGCTTCCCAAAGATTACAGCATATTGTAGATACCGTTCAATCCTTTGACAGTTATGACAGGGAAGAATACCCGCTGGGAAATTATTCAGAAGAGATCTATAAAAAGGAGGCTGATTTTGCTCGGAATCGCCTTGATGAACTTAAGAGCATCGATATCGAAGAGCTTTCCGAGACCGAAAAGATTTCACTGGAACTACTGCGATACAAACTACAGGAAGATGTGGATCACTATGAATATAAGGCATATCTGAACCCACTCCTGTCCGACGCCGGATTTCATGTAAGCATGCCTTATCATGTCCGGCAACTAAACAACTATCCGGAGGTCCGTCAGTATCTCAAGAAATTGAGGGCATTTCCCCTCTTTGTGAACCAGCATCTGGCCCTTCTACGAGCAGGGATAAAAGAAGGGATCGTCCAACCCAGAGTGATCTTCAAAGGCTATGAAAGCACCTATGACGACCAGATCGTGGAGGATCCCGAAAAAAGCTACTATTTCACACCTTTTTTAGAACTTCCTCCCATACTGACACCAGAACAGGAGGATTCAGTCCTCCTGGCTGCCCGGGTGGTGATTCAGGATAAGGTGATTCCCGAGTTCAGACGGATCAAGAGGTTTTTCGAGGAGGAATACCTTCCGGCGACACGGCGGAGCATTGGAATTTCGGGGATTCCAGGAGGAAGGGAATACTACCAGAACAGGTTGAATTATTATACCACTCTTGATCTAACCCCGGAGGAGATCCACCAGATTGGGCTCGGGGAGGTAGATCGTATAAATTCAGAGATGAAGAAAATCATAGAGGAAGTGGATTTCAAGGGAGATTTCGCAGCATTCCTACAGTTCCTCAGGACAGATCCCCGCTTTTATGCGAAGAGTGGAGAAGCCCTTCTGAAGGAAGCCCGGGACATTGCAAAGAGAATTGACGCTCAGCTTCCCGCCTTCTTCAAAACCTTGCCCAGGAAACCCTATGGCGTAGCACCGGTCCCTGCAGCTATCGCCCCGAAATATACTACCGGCCGGTATATCGGAGCCTCATCGGACACCCAGGCAGGTTACTACTGGGTAAACACCTATAATCTTCCGAATCGACCGCTTTACGTTTTGCCGGCATTGACCGCACATGAGGCGGTTCCCGGACATCACCTGCAAATTTCCCTCAATGATGAGCTCGGGGATAGTATACCCAGCTTCCGAAGAGATTTTTACCTTTCTGCATTCGGAGAAGGTTGGGGATTGTATTCGGAGACCCTGGCGGGTGAAATGGGAATTTATACCACTCCTTATGAACGGTTTGGTAAGCTCACTTATGAACAATGGCGTGCTGTCCGGCTGGTGGTTGATACCGGGATCCATGCCTTTGGCTGGACCAGAGAGGAGGCGGTTGATTTTCTTCGGCGGAACACGGCCCTTTCACTTCACAACATCAATACTGAGGTCGATCGGTACATCTCCTGGCCTGGCCAGGCCGTGTCCTACAAAATCGGAGAGATGAAGATAAGGGAACTCAGACGACTCGCCGAGGAAACACTTGGGCCCGATTTTGATATTCGGGAATTCCATCAGGTCATCCTCGGGCAGGGAACGGTGACTTTACCGATTATGGAGGAACGGGTAAACAAATATATTCAGGAAGCCCTTCGAAAATGAGTTTCACAGAACCCTCCATGTGGAAAAGAGGGCGCTATGAATCCTTCATTTATTTCTGCAACTTTAAACGTGCAAAATGCTTATAAAAAAGGGGTATTGTTTCTATCCCCTTCAGATAATTCCAAACCCCGAAATGTTCATTAGGGGAATGGATCGCATCCGTATCGAGGCCAAATCCCATCATAATGGTTTTGCTGTCTAGCTTTTGTTCAAACAGGGAAACAATAGGGATGCTTCCTCCACCGTGCTGTGGAATAGGCTGCTTTTCGAAGGCCTCTGTATAGGCCAGGTGCGCTGCCTGATATTCGAGCGTATCAGTCGGAGTGACATAGGCCTGGCCGCCATGATGTAGATCTACTTTGACCTTGACGCTTTTGGGTGCTATTTTTTCAAAGTGGCTTTTGAACAATTTCCCGATTTCCTGCCAATCCTGGTCTGGAACAAGGCGCATGCTGATTTTGGCATATGCCTTTGAAGGAAGTACTGTCTTTGCTCCCTCACCGATATAGCCTCCCCATATTCCGTTGACATCCAGCGTGGGCCGAATCGAACTTCTTTCAAGGGTGGTGTAACCGGCTTCCCCCTGTACCTCCGCAATGTCGAGTTTCTTCTTATAATCATCCAGATCGAATGGAGCTTCGGCCATTTTAGCACGCTCTTCCTGGCTGTATTCTTTTACCTTGTCATAAAAGCCAGGAATGGTGATCCTGTTATCATCATCCTGCAGTGAAGCGATCATTTTGGTCAGTACATTTATAGGATTTGCTACTGCACCACCATAAAGCCCACTGTGAAGATCCCTGTTAGGCCCCGTCACCTCTACCTGCATATAGCTCATCCCTCTCAGTCCTATGGTGATGGAAGGTACTTCTTTTGAGATCATGCCGGTGTCACTGATTAGAATCACGTCGTTTTTGAGCCTTTCTTTGTTACGCTCAATGAACCAGTCTAGATTCTCACTGCCCATTTCTTCCTCTCCTTCAATCATAAATTTGACATTACAGGGGAGGGTCCCGGATCTGGTCATATACTCCAGAGCTTTTATATGCATATACATCTGGCCCTTGTCATCACACGCCCCTCTTGCGAATATGGCCCCTTCAGGATGAATTTCTGTTTTTTTGATGATCGGTTCGAACGGAGGACTGTTCCACAGGTCAAGCGGATCAGGAGGCTGTACATCGTAATGACCATAAACCAGGACCGTTGGAAGATCCTTATCCAGGAGTTTTTCTCCGTAGACTACCGGGTGCCCGGGGGTTTCTATTAATTCTGCAGTCTCACAACCAGCTTCCAGGAGACGTTCCTTTACTGCACGGGCAGTGGTAATCATATCCTGTTTATGTCTGGAATCAGCACTTACTGATGGAATCTTGAGAAGGTCAGTCAATTCTTCCAGGAAACGATCCTTGTTTTTTTCAATATATCCTTTGATGTTGTCCATTTATGTTCTTTTTGCAATGTAAAGGTAACGAAATGAATTTTTTTTTCTTCTCCGTTTGAATTCTGAAACTATTGGTTATATTTGCATCCGCTTTAAGCGAAAAAATACTTTTTGAAATGCGGGCGTGGTGGAATTGGTAGACACGCTAGACTTAGGATCTAGTGCCTTACGGTGTGAGAGTTCGAGTCTCTCCGCCCGCACCAAGGGAAAAGCCGACTTTTACGAGTCGGCTTTTTTATTACTGGTACAACATAGGTACAATAGTTTTGTAAACTCCTCCTCTCTATATTTTTTCATTTTTATTGAATCAAAAAGCTATCATTTGGGGACAACTCCAATGTAAAACTGGGCGTAAGCTCGCAGCGCAGGGTTTCCTGCGAATCATTCCGCACATTTAGCAGGATTAAGGGACCAATATGCGGTTTTTTGGAAAAAGAATAACCTGGAACTTCAAACAACGAAACAACAAGGTGCCAATTCCGTGTGCTTCATGCCGAACACTGACGTTAATCGCTATTTCTCAAAATGAGCCTTATACACAGCATACCTCTGAAATAGAGATTTCTTTTTAATCTGTCTGAGAGAATAATCCTTCTTCTCTGTTTGAAATTCAAGGAGCTGCTTATTGTTTTCCGATAAAAGCCTTTTATACTCGATGTGTCAGGCTTTTTCTATGGCTTTTGCCCTGTAAATACTCCACTATATTGTCAGATTTGATCAACGGCCACTTTGTAGGTTGGATCTTCAAGAATATTCACTTCGATTATGTCCTCGGCATTTTTCAGCAATCTCCGGCAATCCGAACTCAGATGCCTCAGATGAAGCTTTTTTCCCTGTTTTAGGTAGCGCTCCGTCAATCGGTTTACAGCTTCGATTCCCGACATGTCAACAATCCTACTTTCGGAAAAATCTATTATTACTTCATTCGGATCTCCAAGAATATCGAATTTCTGATTGAATGCAGCTACACTACCGAAGAAAAGTGGACCGTACATTTCATAGTGCTTTACACCCTCATCATCCAGATATTTGCGGGCGCGGATCCGCTTGGCGTTATCCCATGCAAAGACGAGCGCCGAAATGATGACTCCTACCAGAACGGCCAAAGCCAAATTGTGCAGTATCACCGTCACGAGCGTTACCAGGACCATTACCAGTACATCGCTCTTGGGCATTCGTCGGATCGTTCTCAAACTGGCCCATTCAAAAGTTCCCACTGCGACCATTATCATTAGGCCGGTAAGTGCAGCAATCGGTAGCAGTTCAATTATATCTGCCATAAACATCACAAAGATCAGTAACATTACCGCAGCCACGATTCCGGATAATCTGGCTCTGGCGCCAGAAGATACATTGATCAGGCTTTGCCCGAGCATGGCACATCCGCCCATACCTGAGAAGAAACCGGAAAGAATGTTGCCGGTGCCCTGCGCCACACATTCCTTGTTGCCCCGACCTCTTGTTTCGGTGATTTCATCCAGAATATTGAGGGTTAAAAGGCTTTCGATCAGTCCCACCCCGGCCATTATCAGAGCGTATGGGAAAATGACGCTCAGAGCTTCCCAGGTTATGGGGACAACAGGTATGTGAAAGGGGGGAAATCCTCCACTGATGTCTGCCAAGTCTCCGACGGTTTTTGTTTCAATTCCGAACAATGCTACAACCCCAAAAATGGCTAAAATAGCGGCCAGGGAGGAAGGGAAAACCTTTGTAAGTTTTGGCAGCCCCCAAATAATGAGCATCGTCAGAATGACGAGCCCTAAAAGGACATAAAGGTCAGTGCCTTTCATCCAAACTAGCTCTCCTGCTGCGTCTACCATCTTGAAGTGATCAAGTTGTGAGGTAAAGATGATAATGGCCAGCCCATTGACAAAACCAAATATTACGGATTGAGGTACCAGGCGTATCAATTTGCCCAACCTGAGTATTCCCGCCAGAATCTGAAACAGTCCTGCCAGGATCACAGTAGCAAATATGTATTCGGGGCCATGAGAAATGGAGAGGGCAACGATAACTACAGCCACTGCTCCGGTTGCCCCGGAAATCATTCCCGGTCGTCCTCCGAGAACGGAAGTCACCAGACACATAACAAAGGCGGCATAAATGCCAGTGAGCGGGGACAATTCTGCTATGAAGGCAAAGGCGACGGCTTCGGGAATCAATGCCAAGGCAACAGTCAATCCTGCCAGAACTTCAGTTTTATAGTTTACTTTCTGGGAAAAGTCAAAGAGGTTAAAAATATTTTTCATCTATGATGTATAAAAAGTTGTGCCGGGCATCCGGGAAAAAAGCAATAGGAAAAAAAATCGACAGGAAGCCCTCAGGGCGGAGTAACTGGAGAATTCGTTATTTTTCTGTCGTTTGTCATAGAAGTGGGGCAAAAATAAGAATAATACGGCCACCGAAAAGTATTTTTTAAAAAGATATGGTTCATCAAGATGTACAATCGGTGCTTTAAATGTGGTGGAGAAGGCAGATTAAATTTTTTTATTATTTTTACTTTGAAAAACAAAGAACTTTTAATAATTAAGTCCGTGACTTGGTGCGGGCACTTTAGAGGCAGTCTTAGGATGGCATTAATATCGAAATTAGAAAAATTGCACATCTGGTTCCGACGGAACTGGTGGCTATGGTTATTTACTCTTTTTACAAGATTCCTTCTTTTCATCGGATTCTTCGCTGCAGGTATCGTGAAGATCCTGGGAGAGCGTTTCACCGACCTCTCCAATAACCAACCTATGGGACATTATCTGGAGGCCCTTTTTCATACGGGCTATTATTATACGTCGATTGGAATCTTTCAGGTTTTAGCCGCCATTTTGCTGCTGATTCCACGTACAGTTATTCTAGGGGTCCTGATTTATCTGCCTATTATTCTAAATATCACCATTCTTTCCTTTTCAGTGCGCTTTGAGGGTTCTCTGATGACTGCACCCCTGATGGTCATCGCTAACCTATACCTTCTTTGGTGGCATTTTGACCGGATAAGATATATTCTTCCTGTGGGGAGATCCATTTTGCCGTGCGCGCTCCCAAAGCAAAGTCTAAATCGAAAGTTCCCTTTTGCCTTTTTTACAGCTGTAGCACTCACCTTCTTGTCAGTCATCACTTTTTCGTTTAATGCATTTGATGTGATGCCTAGGAACACTCCAGACGACTGTATTGGGCAATTCGGAGAAGCAGGTACTGGCCCAGCAGCGAGGAGGTTCTGTGACTGTATTCATGAGCAGGGAAAACCGCTGGAAACCTGCCTTGAGGAATACCAAAATTCCTCCGGGGGAATCTGAATATTTTCATAGGAAACAAAAAGTTTTAATTAGCTGAAACAGTTCATGCCTTATGATTCGATCAAAGTCTAATTTCTACGACATTATCTGTAATCTGTATCCCCTGGTGGACCAGGTTCTTCTTCCCCAAAAGCGGAGACTCATTAAAGAAATCAATCGCCTTCCGACTGGAAGGCTGCTCGAACTCGGGGTGGGAACCGGTCGCCACTGTAAGGACTACGGAAAGCACCAGGTGACAGGAATTGACAATTCTGCAGGAATGCTCCGAACCGCGAGATGCAATGGAAGGGACAATATCACCCTTATCAGGATGGATGCAGAAAAACTCTCCTTTAAAGCCGCAACCTTTGACTATGTGGTCATATCCCATGTTCTTGCAGTAGTGGACAATCCTGAGAAGGTGCTACAGGAAACACATCGGGTTCTGAAAACGGGCGGGAAATTGTTTGTTCTCAATCACTTTACCCCCCGGAATCCCCTCAGATATCTGGATCTCTGTTTTCGGTATTTTAGCAAATTGCTGAGGTTCAGATCCGTTTTCTATTTACATGGGCTCAAAGGGCTGAGAAAATTTGCGCTTCAGGAGGAAATCTCTTTATGGCCCGTGGGATATTTCAAACTTTTAATTTTCCAGAAGTGCTGAAGAGACGATATAATGTTATTGCCGGATTCCTGGCAATTTGCCTGTTTATTTATGTTTTTTACAGAACAGAGGATACCGTGATAACGAGGTTTATCCTACTGCTTCTTTCCGATAGTCTTTTTATAGAAGTCAAGGAAGCCGTTCGCGGCCAATTTCCCCTCCACGAAATGGTGATCTTTTCCCTTCCCGAAGGGTTATGGGTCTTCTGCATTACGCTTACTTCAAGTTCCTTTTACCTCAGATGGAAACGGTATTTTTTCCCTCTTATGATCCTGCCGATCGTATTTTCAATAGGACTCGAATTTCTTCAGCTTTTTCAGATCACCAATGGAAATTTCGATTTCTGGGATATCGGTTTTTCCCTTTTCTTTTGGGTCCTGGCACTATACCTGACGCCAAAAGCCCGAAAAGCTGACTTATTTAGACCTTTTACAACCGAGGGCTTGGTCTGTATCCTAAGCTATCTTATCGTGTATTTTGCTCATGTATGGAAATAGTCCAAAGGGAAGAAATAATTGATTATTTCGGAGGTCATGAGCATTTGACCATGCTCCATATCAGTGACATCCATCTCTGGTTTTCAACCGGTATTCTGGAAAGACTGGAACTGCTGATAAAACTAAATGACCCCGATCTTGTAGCCTTTACCGGAGACTACTATGATTTTCCTGTGGGTGCGCGAAATTTCCGGGATTTCCTTATACGAATTTCTTCCGGTATAACAGTGATCTTTATCCGGGGCAACCACGACAGATTTTACGGAAAAAAGACCGCCCAACTCCTTCTGAATATCCAGGGTGCAACCTGTGTTGAAAAAGAGTGTTTCCGCTACCGGTCCAAAAGCGGTTTTTTTTATAACATCACTTCTTGGGAGAACAGAGTTCGGTTGAAGAGGATTCCTGGGGAGAAAAATATCATTCTCATACATAATCCGGAACGGCTGAATCCTGCGGGTTTTTCTAATGTGGACCTGATCCTGGCGGGACATTTGCATGGCGGGCAGGTCATCTTTTTCAAAACCAGAAACCGGCGCCATTTTCCGGGATGTCTTCTATACAAGTTCTGCGGTGACAGGTTTCAGATTGATGATACTACTCTTATCGTTAGTCGAGGTATAGGGGACACCCTGCCTATCCGAATAAACTGCCCAAGGGAAATCGTAAAAATCACCATAATTTAATCCTAAAAAAGTGGGATCATGAAAAACTTTAGAGATCATATCAACAGTTATCGCTACGGCATCAACGGCATCGCCATTGGATTCCGCCTGGAGCGAAATATGAGCCTTCATCTTGTCGGTGCGGTAGGTGTAATTTTGATGAACATCGTATTGGAGGTTACCCAAACCGAATGGTTAATTACCCTGATGCTCATTGGAATGGTCCTGACGGCGGAATTCTTCAACACCGCTATAGAAAGATTATCAGATCGGGTGACCTTTAAAGAAGATCCTCTTATAAGACAGGTGAAGGACCTTGCCTCTGGGGCCGTCCTGATTACTTGTGTACTGGCTGTGGCCTGTGCCAGTATCATCTATCTTTTCTGAGCGATGATTTCCGCCGCCAATTCTTATCTTGAACTCCAGGTCCTGCCTAATCCATCCGTCAGGGGGAGCTGGTTTTGAGGAAGGCCCGGGGTTTAGATGAGGGTCAAAACAATTTCCTGACTGCTCTCCTGATATAGAACAGCTGAAAGAGATTAACCAAAAGATTGGCAATGGCAGCGCCATATACCCCCCAATATGGGACCAGCATCAGGCTCAGGAGAATGGTCAGGAGGAAGAGCAGGACCAGGAAATTTGACTGTTCCTTTGGCCTTCCTATCTGGTTGAAGAAGAACTGAAAAGGACTCCACCCACTGGAAACCAGGATACCTATTAAAAAGATGTAAAAGAGGGACAGGTTGATCTTCACGTGATCCCTGAGATTCAGAACAAGGAGCAGAACCGGGTATAGGATTGCCAGGAGGGTTCCAAGCACGAGAAAGATGCGATAAAAGCCCCTGACTGTTCTGAGAAAGAACCGCCTTAACAAGGCTTTTGAACGATGGAAGCGGATTTCGGTGATCACGGGGTTCACTACACCTCTAAAGACATAAAAGATCTGCTGGAAACCATCTGCTACAAAAGCGGCGAAACTATAGACCCCCAGCATGGTGTTTGAGACAAAAAAGCCAAGAATGAAAATATCCACCTTCGATTGAAAGTTGGTCACAACTGACCCTAGCAGAGCCTTGTTTCCGTATCTGAGATGGAGGATTCCAAATTTTTTGAAATCTTGGGTGTTCAGGGGGTGCAGAAAATTTCTGTTGGTGACCATCAGGATGGGACAGAGCAGGAGCTCTGGAATGCTAAAGATAAGGCCCAGGTGCTCTCTTTCAAGATCGAGAAGGAGGAACCCGGTGAGAAAACCCAACATGAGAACAACCCTCAGAGCATTGAAGAGGGCAAAGCTTTTCATCAGCCTCATGCCATTGAGGAAAGCCAGAAAGATCCTATTGATAGCGGAGAGGAAGATGCCGGGAATCAGGTAAACAAAACCGGTGCGCAGCAGGGGATCCCGCATCATTTGGCCCGGAAGATCCCGGAGTAGAAGCCAGATCAGGGTCCAGAAAAGTCCCAAAAGAATTGAAATTAAAAGGGCTGAAGATAAAATCTTGCAACACATTGCTTTGTGATCCTGAAATTCAGGTATCAGTTTCTGTACAGAAAGACCAACCCCCCACGAGGTGATCTGAGACAGTACCAGGAAAAAAATCAGAAGCAGGTTGAAGAATCCCAGAAAGGAAAAGTCGTAGAACCAGATGATCAGAATATTGATCAGAAGCCCACATATCGCGATCACCGCAAAGCCCAGCAGGTTCCATTCCAGATCATTTCTGAACTTCAAATGGCTGAATCGGAAAGAAAGCATTTTCACCCTTAGACGTTTTTAGCTGCTCCTCTGGCTAATATAAAGCAAAGTCTTATAGCAGGATGAAGCCCATACTTTAGGAAGATTAGAAGAAATTTCCTCAAACTATGGAAAAACTAACCCTCATCATATCCTTTAGCTACCGCAGTGTCGAAATTTGCATCCAGCCCGTTATCTAAAATACCAGTTGAAAAAGGAAATACACGAAGCCTATGAAATCACCCATAAAGCGCACAGAGGCGCTCAAACCAATCAGCAGGGAACATCATCACGGTCTGTTGCTATGCTGGAAAATACGTCAGGGTTTGAGACAACAAGTGTCCGTTGATCGGATTAAAAGTTACCTCGACTGGTTTAGCAAGGAATATCTGGATCCCCATTTTTTTATCGAAGAGCGCTATCTTTTTCCAGTTCTGGGGAACGAACATGTACTCGTGAAAAGAGCTCTGGCGGAACATCGGCGTTTGAAGAGACTCTTCAACCAGAGGACCGAAATCAGCAAAGCCCTATGGCTGATTGAGGAGGAACTTGATCTGCACATTCGATTCGAGGAACGTGTGCTGTTCAACGAAATTCAGAAAATAGCTACTCCGGATCAACTGGAAAATCTAAAAAAGCAACATCACCCTCTTTCCATCTCTGATGACCAGTGGAACGATCCTTTCTGGGAGTCCAACGCGTAGATTACCTACTGCGGAAGACTGTATAGGACAAGGAGGAAAAAAGCCATTGCGATCATCAAAGCAATAAGAATGGGTTTGATCCAGCCTCTTTTGCGGAACTCCGCCTCCTTTCCGATAAACCTGTTCCAGAATACTTCGTTGAGAATCGCAGCTCCAATTACATTGAAGACAAAAGTGAGGGAGGGATCCAGGGAAAAAACCTGAAGCATGACCGCCGTAAAGATTAAATAGATAAAACTAAAGAGAAGTATGATCCAGGCAGCCTTTCTCTTACCGAGGCTTCGGAGATTTATTATCAACAAGACCGCTGCAAAAATCACCGAGAAAAGGACGGCGAAAACCAGGATAAGGGTTTTGGAGTAAAGGCTTGGTAATTCACTGTCATTACCGGTGGTCCTCCCATCCGGGTAGTTGTCAGGCATCTTAAAGGCTTTTGATTTTCGACAAAGTTAGCCAAAATCCGGAAGCCTCAACTGCTCAGGACATCGCCTCAGTAAATCTCAGACATAAATCCAGTAATCCCCCTGAAGTTCGATCTCTCTCCATCCGCTTTCACTGAAGAAATACCAGCGATCGTGCATCCTGTAAACTAAAACTTCACTTACGACATAATAATTGCCATTGGAGTAATGAGCTGCGGTCTGGCCTTCAGAAGCGTATGGATACATGTTGTTAACGCCTATGACGTCCCCTTCAGAAAGTACACTTCTTTGGGTATTAAAAGTACTTCCATCCTTAGTAACTATTGTCGGCAGGTCATTCTTTGACCAGGCGTAAGAGTTGTACATCATGATGGACTGAAAATCAAGTGTTCCGGTATATTCTGCACCATCCACATTCTGTTGCGCATAGGTCTGGAAATTATGTTCCTCTCCTTCCTCAATGTTGTCGAAGTTGACGGTGATATAGTCGTTACGGTCAATTCTGCTGTGCTCGTGCCAAAGCCCTACAGCATGACCAATTTCATGGATGGTATTCCCGGTTGAACAGCCTCTTGCAAGAGTGACCTCCTGTTTACCACCTACCATTCCCACGTAGGAAGAGCAACCTTCTCCACTCTCAAAATAAAGATAGTTGGGTTGACTGGTTCTTTTGACAAATTTCAGATTTGTCTTGCGTTCCCAATGCGCGATCGCATCGTGAACCCTCTGCTGGTTGGGGAGTTCCTCATCAATGGCATAATAGACGGTGTTGTAAGGCCATCTGCCAGAGGTTCTTCCTACACTTTTCTGGGACGGCGGTGCATCGTTTTTTTCAAAAACCCGCTGAACATACTCCAGGGTAACAAGGTTTTCGGGAAGCAGGATATCACCCTGATAGACAAACTTATCGTCATGAAGCTCGACCGGTATTTTCTGTCCGGCGAAATACACATCGCGAACAGGGGCGTCTGATGTAAAAGCCTTTTCCACTGGGTTCACAGAAGCGCTGTTCTGTTCCTCAGGAAGAAGTGCGTCCACAGCGTCCTCTCCGGGGGCTTCCCGGCTACAGGCATGGAAAAAGCCTGTGAGGCCAAGGGCCAGAAGTAAGATTTTTAATAATGTGTTTTTGATCATCATCCTATATGCATTCATTTGCTTTTATCTTTAGTTGGAAGGGATAACTGAATTCCCCCTGTAGTGTTATCATTGCGTCCGCCTCCTGATCTGATCCTGGATCTGAGAGCCCTGTCAAAACCTCGCAAACCAGCCCATCCCCTTCCTTATTTTGAGCAACCTGGACCTGAAGATCCCTGATTTCAGAATCATTTATCCTCACCAGAACAGATCCACTGTTCAGAGAGATTGTAACCGTTCCCCTTGGGGTCATGCTTCCTGGGGAATAAAGAAAATACGGATCCTCCAATTCTCCCGGGTCTATGATCTCTGTCCAACCACTGCTCCCCTGCAGGAATATTGCAGCGCAACTGGTCCCAGGCGCAGGAAGCGTGCAGGAGTCAGCATCTGGATCTGTCGTATTTTCAGCTTCTTCCTTACTACAGGAAAAACTGATGAACAAAAGACCAAGAAAAACCAAAAAAATACCAGGGCGAACAGCCATTTACTGAATTTATTAAATTTTACTTAATATACCTATATAATGGAATAATTGTGCCAAAATTGATGCTACAGTAGCTAAGAGGTGTTAAAAGAGAATTCCCGGAGCATTCCCAGAAGTTTAAAAAAACACTATCTTCAGGGCGTCTAATAAAAAGCGGAAGTACTATGGAAATTTTTATGGAACTCGATACCTGGGTCGCACTCCTTACGTTGACTTTTATGGAGATTGTTCTGGGAATAGACAATATCATCTTTATTTCCATAGTCGCAGGAAAGCTTCCTGAACACCAGCAGAAAAAGGCCCGACTGGGGGGACTCGCATTGGCCCTGATCATGCGGATCCTACTCCTGCTCAGCATCACCTGGCTGATAGGCCTGACACAGCCGGTAATCACCGTGTTCGATATCGAGTTCAGTTGGCGGGATATCATCCTTGCCGGAGGAGGAATCTTCCTATTGATCAAATCCATTCTTGAAATACACACCAAAGTGGAAGGAGAGGAGCACGATAAAGAGGTGAAGAAAGTTTCTTCTTTTGGCTTTGCAATTGTTCAAATCGTCCTGCTGGACCTTATTTTCTCTTTTGATTCCATCCTGACAGCCGTCGGGCTTACCGAAGAGATCATTCTAATGGTCATAGCGGTGATCGTTTCGATAGTCATCATGATGATATTTGCCAAGGCTGTTGGGGACTTCGTGAACAAATATCCTACAATTCAAATTCTGGCACTTTCATTTCTGATCCTGATCGGATTCATGCTGATTATGGAAGGACTTGAGTACCATGTTCCGAAAGGTTATATTTACTTTGCGGTCTTCTTCTCCCTGGTCATTGAAATGCTCAATATCAGGTTTAGGAAAAAGCAGACCAGGACCCTGGAAGAGCCTCCAAAAGGTCATTGATCGATATTTATGTCCTTTCATCGGAAAGGGACTTCTGCTATACCAAAGCTTTTGTTAATGTCATGGAGGCTTCATACGGATTGCTTACATTTAAAAAACTTTCCGTCGGATATATGAAGTTCAAGATCAACAAAGGAATCATACTGGCTGTTCTTCTTTTTTGTATTCTGGCAGCCGCCTATTTCCAGTATCTTTTCTCTCTTGTTTGAATTACCGATTGCTCTTCTTGGTTTGGGAAGCTGAGATAGGTGCAGCAGAATTATTTCTCCCGATACCTGTAAATGAGATAAATCATAAAAGTGTTCAGTAAAAAAGCAACCCCGTTGGTGGCAATAATGGGAATATCACTTTTGATTACACCATAAGCAACCCAGAGAGCCAGACCGGTGATCAGCACAAAGAACATTCCCGGAGAGACATCTTCCACCTCCTTGGTTCTCCAGGCTTTCCAAATTTGAGGTACTACCGCTGAGGTCGTCAGTATTCCCGCCAAGATGCCTAAGGCGGCCGTCCAGGATCCCATGCTAGGCTCCTACGATTTCACCCCCGTTCACGTGGATGATTTGTCCGGTCATATAGCTGCTGTCCTCACAGGCGAGAAAAACATAGGCCGGACCGACCTCACTGGGCTGGCCTGCCCTTCCCAAGGGGACGTTCTTTCCAAAATTTTTCACATGTTCCTCTGGAAAACTCGCCGGGATAAGAGGAGTCCAGATCGGGCCGGGTGCGACGCCATTTACTCGGATCTTTCGCTCTGCAAGCATCTTCGACAAAGATCTTGTGAAGGCTGTGATGGCACCCTTAGTACTGGAGTAGTCCAGAAGATGGGTGCTTCCACGGTAAGCGGTCACTGAAGTGGTATTGATAATGGCGTCACCCTCCCCAAGGTGCTTCAAGGCTTCCTGGACAGTGAAAAAATAGGGATAAATGTTCGTTCGGAAAGTGGTATGGATGTCCTCAGATCTGAGCTCCTCTGGAGTTTCTTTAGGGAACTGCATGGCGGCATTATTAACCAGAATGTTGAGGCCTCCCAGTTCTTTCACGGTACGCCGAACTACCTCCCTTGCAAAATTTTCGTCTTTAAGATCGCCTTCGATGATAGACGCCCTGGCACCTGCTGCTTCGATCATTCTCCTGGTTTCCAGAGCATCCTGATCTTCGGCCAGATAAGCTATGGCCACATCTGCACCCTCATGTGCAAAATGAACCGCTATGCTACGGCCTATTCCGCTGTCCCCACCGGTAATCAGAGCGACTTTTCCTTTCAGTTTTTCACTGCCCTTGTAGGTCTTCCGGATGATCTCAGGTTCTGGATGCATCCTTTTCTCTACGCCGGGTTGCCCCTGATGCTGTTTCGGAAATTCCTTGGGTTTGCTCATATTCGCTTGATTTAGAACTTAAATTTAGAGAAGATCGGGTTCAGGGAAAATTGGTTTAAGAAAGCTTTAGGGCAGGTTTGTAGAAAGAATAACTCCAAAAATGCTTCAGGGATTTAAATATCTTTGTGACGCTATAATCACAAGTTCTGAAGAACCACCAGGCAGACATTATCATCATAGGCGGGGGGGCCGCAGGATTTTTTTGTGCGATCAATGCTGCAGAGTTCGCCCCGGGAATGCGTATATGCATTCTCGAACGGGGCAAGGAAGTACTGGGCAAGGTGAAAATCTCTGGAGGCGGACGATGCAACCTCACCCACGCAGAATTTGTACCTTCGGAACTTGTACGGCATTACCCCAGAGGCCGTAGGGAACTGCTAGGTCCTTTCCACAAATTTATGACCGGTGATGTCATGGAATGGTTTGAGAAACGCGGTGTTCCGCTGAAGGTCGAGGAGGACGGAAGGGTCTTCCCGGTCTCCGATTCCTCTCAATCCGTGATTGACCTGTTCTTAAAAGAATCGGCCCGTCTGGGCATCGAGCTGTACAAGAAGACCGGAGTTCAACATATCCGGAGAGCCGGAGATCAGTGGGAGGTCGAGGCAGGCATGGAAAGATTCAGGGCTGGAAAAATACTTATCGCCGCGGGAAGTAGTACCAGGATCTGGAAGATTCTGGAAGAATTGGGTCACAGCATTATTCCAGGGGTTCCTTCGCTTTTTACCTTCAATATCAAGGATACCAGAATTACGGATTTGCCCGGGGTTTCCGTTTCAGCTGAAATCGCGTTGGAAGGAACTGACTTGCGTAGCCAAGGGCCCCTCCTTATTACCCACTGGGGGTTGAGCGGGCCTGCCGTCCTGAAGTTGAGTGCATGGGCTGCCCGGGAATTAAGTTCGCAGAAAAATTTCCGGATAAGGATAAACTGGCTTCCGGACCTTACTGATGCTGAAATTATCCGGACGATGAGCGAATTGCGGGAAAAGCAGGGAAAGCTCCGGGTGACAAGGACAGTTGAACTGGGTCTTCCCAGGAGGCTATGGCAGAGTCTGGTGCAGGCTGCTGGAATAGATCCCTCCAAAAAATGGGGAGATCTGCGAAAAAAAGAGTTATCTGCCCTTTTGGAGCAGCTGAGTTCAGGCCGCTTCGAAGTCCATGGTAAAAGCACTTTCAAGGAGGAATTCGTAACAGCCGGGGGAGTTGAACTCAAGGAGGTGAACCTGAGAACCTTTGAAAGTCGGCGCCAGCCCGGCCTGTTCCTTGCGGGGGAGGTGCTCAATGTCGACGCAGTCACGGGAGGATTCAACTTTCAAAATGCCTGGACTGGAGCCTTTCTTGCCGCCCGCGCGATGACGGCTAAGGATCCAGGGGAACCCCCAAGGCTTTCAAACTAAAGGTTATCTTTGCCCAAACCGGATTTATGACTGAAAACGATTTTATTCCAGGAAGGTACCAGGGAGATGCCACAGCTGGAACTGTCGGCTGGCACAGTCCCAGTAATATTGCCCTGGTGAAGTATTGGGGGAAACTGCCGGAACAGATTCCTGCCAATCCCTCAGTGAGTTTCACCCTCGATACCTGCCGGACCACCACCAGGATGTCCTTTCAGAGACTTGAGCAGGAAACAGAAGATTTTGATTTTGACCTCTATTTCGAAGGAGAAAGGAAAGACCGTTTTACCAGAAAGACACACCAGTTTTTCCAGAGGTGTCTTCCTTATCTCCCGTTTCTGAGAAACTATCACTTGCGCATTGATACCTCCAACTCCTTTCCACATAGCAGCGGAATTGCTTCCTCGGCAAGTGGAATGAGTGCCCTGGCCCTTTGCCTGATGGACCTGGAGAAATCGCTGAACCCGGGAATGGACGCTGATTTTTTTCTTCGCAAGGCCTCCTTCCTGGCCAGGCTCGGCTCAGGTAGTGCCTGTAGAAGCCTAGAAGGACCGGTTGTGGTATGGGGCCGACAGGACGAGTTGGAGGGGAGTAGTGATCTGTATGGGATCAGATATCCGGAGAAGATACATGAGATTTTCCGCTCCTATCGCGATACTATCCTTCTGGTGGACCGGGGAGAGAAAAAAGTCAGCAGTTCAATAGGACATGAGCTGATGAAGGGACATCCTTACGCCGATTCCCGGTTCCGACAGGCAAGGGGACATATCGCACTTTTGAAGGAAATCTTCGGTAGCGGCGATCTCGACCAATTTATCCGCATTACGGAGAGTGAGGCCTTGAGTCTCCATAGCATGATGATGACTGGGAGCCGCTATTTCATCCTGATGAAACCGGGCACGCTTTCTGTGATACAAAAGGTCCTGGAGTTCCGAGAAGCGACGAAGGTTCCGCTATGCTTTACTTTGGACGCTGGAGCTAATGTCCATTTGCTGTACCCGGGGAATTACTCAGAGGGAGTACAGGATTTTATTCAGGCTGATCTGCTGCAGTATTGCGAGGAGGGCGGACACATCCATGACCAGGTTGGTCTAGGAGCCCAGAGGGTATAGTGAAGGAGTTCTGGGAATCAATTTACTTGCTGAGACTCAAATAGTTGTGGATTCCCGAAAACCATTATATATTTGCCCGATAGGCGGATCGAGATTTAGCCGGACAATTATCGGAGATTCCGTAACTTTGAATATGGCCTGAAAGTGTTGTTTTGAAGTTCACGCCCCAGAATTGTGTATTATGAAAGGACCTCTATTTTACTCTAAGATTCTTCTTTTTGGAGAGTATGGGATCATTAAAGATTCCAAAGGACTCTCTATTCCTTATAATTTCTATAACGGGGCTCTTAAAGTCGATCCTGAGCCTTCCGAGGATGCGAAGATCTCCAACAGTAGGCTCAGAATGTTCGCTTCATACCTCGAAAACCTGTGCCAGGACCAGCCGGATCTTGTTCAATTCGATATGGAAACCTTACATTCAGATATTGATAAAGGGATGTATTTTGACTCCAGCATTCCCCAGGGATATGGCGTCGGAAGCAGTGGAGCCCTTGTGGCCGCCATTTATGATGAATATGCAAAGGACAAAATAACGGTTCTCGAGAATCTCACCAGGGAAAAGCTGCTGAGGTTAAAAAAGATCTTCGGAGAAATGGAATCCTTCTTCCACGGGAAATCCTCTGGTCTTGATCCTTTGAACTCTTACCTGAGCATCCCGATCCTGATCAACTCCAGGGATAACATTGAACCTGCCGGAATCCCGTCCCAGACAGAGAACGGAAAAGGTGCCGTCTTTCTGCTCGACAGCGGTTCCGTTGGAGAGACTGCGCCAATGGTGAACATCTTCATGGAAAATATGAAACAGGAGCCCTTCAGAAAAATGCTTAAGACCCAGTTCGTCAAGCACACGGACGCCTGTGTAGATGACTTCCTGAAAGGGGATGTTAAATCCCTCTTTGGGAATATAAAAAAGCTTTCCCATGTGGTGTTGGATCATTTCAAACCGATGATTCCCGCAAAGTTTCATAACCTTTGGAAAAGAGGTATCGAGACCAATGATTATTACCTTAAACTCTGCGGATCGGGAGGGGGAGGTTATATTCTTGGATTCACGCAGGACATTGAAAAGGCCAGAAAAGCTTTAAAGGACTACCGTCTGGAAGTGGTGTACAACTTCTGAGGCATCCATGAGCTCTCTTTCGAAAAAGCGATTACTTCTCAAAATTCTCAGTTTTATCTCCGTTATCAGGGGATATAACATTCTGATCCTTGTCATTGCCCAATACCTGACTTCGATGTTCATCCTGGCACCGGATCTCCCCCTGGGAGAGGTCCTGCTGGACCCGAATTTGTTTTTTATGGTACTTTCGACGGCGTCCATAGTTGCTGCCGGCTACATTATCAATAACTTCTATGACAGCGAGAAGGACCTGATCAACAGACCCCAGAAGACCATGTTGGACCGTTTCGTGAGTCAACGTACCAAGCTTTCCGTATATTTTTTACTCAATATTTGCGGCATTTTCTTTGCGAGCTATATCTCCTTTCGGGCCGTGGTGTTCTTTTCTGCCTATAGTTTCGGGATCTGGTTCTATTCACACAGGCTCAAGAAGATCCTCTTTCTCAATAACTTTATTGCCTCGATCATCACGATTACGCCTTTTTTTGCCGTGTTTCTTTACTATAAGAACTTTGATACCGTTATCCTGGTACATGCTGTATTCCTGTATCTTATCATTCTGATGCGGGAACTGGTGAAGGACCTGGAGAACATCAAGGGAGACCTTGTTCAGGGTTACCGGACCATCCCGATCGTCTATGGGGAGAAACTCAGTAAGATCTTACTTACGGCCCTCACATTTCTTGCGATGATTCCGGTTTATTTTCTGATCAACAGGTTTGAAATCGGCCTGATGTATCTCTTCTTTTATGGGGCAGTGGTCCTTCTTGTCGTATTCCTCCTCATCCTGTATTTCAGCAGGGCGAAATGGCAATACCTGCTTCTCCATAACCTGTTGAAGTTCATCATTGTGGCGGGGGTTTTCAGTATATTGCTGATCGACCCTCAGGCAGTCCTGGGAAGGGTATTGTAGAAGGCTTTAAATTTCTCCCTTTGTTTCAGAATCCACTACCTTTACAAAAAATAAAGGAATGAGCAGAGATAAAAAATCCCTGGGGAGCAGAACGGGTAAGGACGCCGGAAATAAAAGGAGCGGCAGACAGGGTGGTGGTACGATGAAAAAATCCACAAGCCGGGGTAACGCTCCCATCGGAAAAGAAAGCAAGGGGCCAAGGGAGCTGTCCCGGGGTAATGCCCCGGTAAAAAAAGCTGCTAAGACTGAAAAAGAGGAGATCAGGCTGAACAAATTCCTCTCCAATTCCGGTGTGTGCTCCCGCAGGGATGCAGATATCTATATTGCAGCAGGGAATGTGACCGTCAACGGAAAAGTGGTAACGGAACTGGGAAAGAAGGTCAAAAGATCTGACGAGGTAAGGTTTGACGGTCGCCGCCTCTACCCTGAGAAGCCGGAATACATTCTACTCAATAAGCCGCGCGGTTTCTATGTCACCGGCAGCCTGGAAAAAAATAACCGGACGGTGATGGATCTTATTGCCAATGCTACGAAGGCCAAGCTCGATCCAGTGGGTAAATTGGATACGCAGGCCAGCGGGCTGCTCCTTTTTACCAATGACGGCACCCTGGCTAAAAAACTGGCCAATCCTCGACACGGAATCAGGCAGATCTATCATATTGAGCTGGACAAGGAACTGGCGTATGAGGACTTGCATAAGATTCGGGAGGGAATTTCTCTTGAAGATGGCAAGGTAAATATTACGGAGATAAGCTATGTCGAAAACCGGTCGAAGCGGGAGGTTGGTCTGGAAATAAGCAGCACCAGAAACCATATTGTGCAACGCCTGTTCAAGAGCCTGGGCTATGAGATCATCAATTTGGACAGGGTAGTTTTTGGTGGCTTGACCAAAAAGGACCTCCCCAGAGGAAACTGGAGGGTCCTCTCCAAACAGGAAATCATCAATCTTGCCAACCAGTGATTTACGAAAACCACAACAGCACCAAAGGGGTAAAAAAAATCTCGATCCGTTTCTCTTTTTAATACATTTGCTTCTTTTTAATCCGGATTGATGAAAAGACCACCGCGGGACCTTTCTTTTGGATCTCGATTGCTCGTGCCGATTTCTACGCTGACCGGCAGGAGCCTTAACAAATTTTTATCACAGTATTTTTCGAGCATTGGTTCAGAATTTCTAATTTTTAACTTTCAAACTTATTCAACAAATTGAATACGAAATACAGCGACCTGATCGACCAGACCTACTATTTTCCCCAGGAGGAATTCAAAGTGGAAGACAGCGAGCTCCACTTCCATGGAATAGATCTAATGGAACTCGTTAGAGAATACGGAGCCCCCTTAAAATTCACCTATCTCCCAAAGATTTCAGAGAATATTATCAAAGCAAAAAAATGGTTCAGCGATGCCCTGGCAAAACATGACTACCCCGGTAGTTACAATTACTGCTATTGCACCAAAAGTTCTCATTTTGAGCATGTCTTAAATGAAGCTCTGAAGAATGACATCCATATCGAGACCTCTGCAGCAGTTGATATCGACATTGTGGAGAACCTAAAGAATAAGGGGAAGATCACCGATGACACCTATGTCATCTGTAACGGCTTTAAACGGAACAGCTATGTCTCCAACATCGCCAACCTGATCAACAACGGACACAATAATTGTATTCCGATCATCGACAATTACGAGGAGATCGATCTGTTGACCGATGCCATAGAAGGTAAATTTAAAATAGGGATCCGTATTGCCTCTGAAGAGGAACCGAAGTTCGAATTCTACACCTCAAGACTTGGAATAGGATACAAGAATATCGTGCCATTCTACAACAAACAGATACGGGAAAATGAGCAGGTGGAACTTAAGATGCTGCACTTCTTCATCAACACAGGGATCCGGGATACCTCGTATTACTGGAATGAGCTGTTGAAGTGTCTTAAGGTGTATATCAATCTCAAGCGGATAAGCCCAAGTCTGGACAGTCTTAATATCGGAGGAGGATTTCCTGTGAAGAATTCCCTGGCCTTTGACTATGACTATCAGTACATGGTGGAAGAGATCGTGAACCAGATCAAGATCGCCTGTGATGAGGCAGAGGTTGAGGTTCCCCATATCTTCACCGAATTCGGATCCTTCACAGTGGGGGAAAGCGGTGGCGCGATATACGAGATCCTGTATCAGAAACAGCAGAACGACAGGGAGAAGTGGAATATGATTAATTCCTCATTTATTACGACCCTGCCGGATACCTGGGCGATCAGCAAGAAGTTCGTCATGCTCGCAATCAACCGCTGGAATGATGAATACGAAAGGGTTCTGCTGGGGGGACTGACCTGTGACAGCGATGACTATTACAACAGCGAACAGAACACCAATGCGATTTATCTGCCCAAATACAAAAAGGACAGGCCGCTGTACATTGGCTTCTTTAACACCGGAGCCTACCAGGATACCATCGGTGGGTACGGCGGGCTCCAGCACTGCCTGATCCCCCAACCCAAACAGTTGCTGATCAATAAAGATGAAAACGGTGATCTTCAGACCAGCCTTTTCAGAGAGCAACAGGAGCCCGAGGACTTCTTAAGGATTCTTGGGTATAACGGGTAAAGGTTTTTTTATAAATTTATTTTCATTAATCTTAGAAACCAGAATTCAACAATCGCCAACCAATGAGTAAAACGAATTATGCCGGCATTCCAGACAAGTATACCCGCTTGGATGACGCAAAAGTAGTGTTGATCCCGGTACCATATGATGGAACGAGTACGTGGGGTAAGGGAGCAGACAAAGGACCGGAGGCTTTCCTGGAGGCTTCTGAGAATATGGAGCTCTATGATATCGAGACCAGGTCGGAGGTATATAAGAAAGGGGTTTATCTGGCTCCTCCTGTCACAGAAGATGCTTCTCCGGAAAAAATGGTGGAAGCCGTCCATAAAACGACACGAAACTACCTGAAACAGGAAAAATTTGTGACCCTTTTCGGGGGAGAGCATTCGATTTCTATCGGTAGCATCAGAGCTTTTAATGAAACCTTTGAAGATTTAACTGTTGTGCAACTCGATGCGCACGCTGATCTCCGGGAAAGCTACCAGGGCTCCTCCTGTAATCATGCCTGCGCAGTTCATGAGGCCAGCAAAACGACCAATCTTATTCAGGTAGGGATCCGTTCTATGGACATTTCAGAGGTCGACCATATGGATGAGAATCAGACCTATTTTGCACATGACCTTTATGAGGACTGGATGGATGATGCGATCGGACAAATGACCCCCAACGTGTTTATCACTATAGATCTTGATGTCTTTGATCCTTCAGTGGTTCCTTCCACAGGTACGCCTGAGCCAGGAGGCATGTTCTGGTACGAGACCCTGGAATTTCTCAAGCTGATGTTTAAGAAGAAGAACGTGGTCGGATTCGATATTGTAGAGCTGAAGCCAAATGAGAAGGACAAATCCTCTGATTTTCTTGCCGCCAAACTGTACTACAAAATGCTGAGCTACAAGTTCAAGTACCAAAATTATAATGAAGAAGACGAAGAAGATGAGTAAAGGAGAAATAACAGGTTTCGTAGAAAAATACTATAAACATTTTAATGCCGCCGCCCTTGTGGACGCTTCAGCTTCCTATAGGGAGCAACTTGAGAAGGGCTCCAGGATGATGGTTACCCTGGCCGGTGCAATGAGTACAGCCGAACTGGGAAAAATCTTTGCGGAAATGATTCGGCAGGACAAAGTCCATATCGTTTCCTGTACTGGAGCGAATCTGGAGGAGGATGTGATGAATCTGGTGGCTCATTCGCACTATGAAAGAATCCCGCATTACAGGGACCTGACAGCCAAGGACGAGTGGGACCTACTGGAAAAGGGACTTAACCGGGTGACCGATACGTGTATTCCTGAGGAGGAGGCTTTCCGCAGGATTCAGAAACATATCGTGAAGATATGGAAGGATGCCGAAGCTGCAGGAGAACGATATTTCCCACATGAGTTCATGTACAAGTTGCTTCTTTCAGGCGCTCTCGAAGAGTACTATGAGATCGACCTGAAGGATTCCTGGGTATATGCAGCTGCCGAAAAAAATCTTCCCATGGTAGTGCCGGGATGGGAGGATAGTACCATGGGAAATATATTTGCCTCATACGTGCTGAAAGGAGAATTAAAGGCGAGTACCATGAAATCGGGTATCGAGTACATGGTGTACCTTGCTGACTGGTATACCGACCATTCCGATAAGGGGATTGGCTTTTTCCAAGTCGGGGGGGGTATAGCCGGAGATTTCCCGATTTGCGTGGTGCCTATGCTTTACCAGGATATGGAACGTACCGATACTCCCTTCTGGAGTTACTTCTGCCAGATTTCGGATTCGACTACCAGTTACGGAAGCTATTCAGGAGCGGTACCGAATGAAAAGATTACCTGGGGCAAGCTTGATATCAATACGCCAAAATTCATTGTGGAGAGCGATGCCACCATCGTGGCACCGCTTATGTTTGCGTACATACTCGGAATGTGAGCGCAGAAAGTGGAATCATTCCGAGCAAGAGGATGGAAATGCTTTCCCCTATCCGGAAAGAGATTTGCTGCGAAAGATCAGGTCACGGGGTCCGATCCGCATTTCTGAAATAAGGACAAGGAACACCACAAGATATTCTGCTGCAATCAGCCACAGGTTTTCTTCATGGCCGGCCCTGGAGTAGGCGCCATAGCTTAAAAAGACCATCAGACTCCAGACGATCGGAAATCTGTACCGCGTAAAGATGCTCAGGAATACCAGGGTACAAAGGTACCAGGGATGCACTGTACTGGATAGAAAGAAATAGACGCTAAGGCTGAATAACATTGAAGTCATCACCTCCTTGAGAGTGGCATTTTTTCTGATCAGTCCGATTCCCAGTATGACAACTGCAGCGGTCATGGCCATCACAGGTCCCACATAAACCAAGGTATTGTAGCCTTCCATCTGAAAGCCGATCCACCGGATGATGTACCACAAGCTTGCATTAAATTCGAAATCCTGGAACCATAGTCGTAGACTGGCGCCGTAGTTCCAAAGGGAGTCCCAGGAGAGGAAGGGAAGAAATGCCAGGAAAACCACGGCAACATTAATCGCATAAAACACGACCGCTTTCCGAGGTCTTAAAAACCGGAACAGCGCGGGCAGCAGGAGCAATGGCAATAGTTTAATCAGTACAGAAAGACTGAACACCAGGCTGCTCGGGATTACCTTATTCCTTGTCAGAAGCCAGAGGGCAGCAGAGAGGAAAAACACCATGAGTCCTTCGAAATGCAGATTTCCCGTGAGTTCAATGATGATGAGCGGATTGAGCAGATACCAATAAATCCTTTCTGATGGCAGGTGGAAATACCGCAGCAACCGGCTCCCGAAAAACCAGGTGCCCAAATCGGCAAACAGCAGCAGCATCCGAGTGGCAACAATAGTGCCGAGTACCGTTCCGCCTCCTAATGCCACAGACCCCGCGAACAGAACCTGTTTCAGAGGAGGATAGCTGCTCGGGTTTTCTCGGCTCAGGGAAGTCATTCCTGTATAGCTCTCGGCAAGGAGGGGAGGGATCTCCGGAAGGCGGGCCATCCATTCCGAAGGGGTAGCGAGTAGGGGATTGTTCCCTTGCAGCAAAAGACTGCCGTCCCATATAAACCTGTAGAAATCCGGTGACAGGGCAGGTAAGGAAACCAAAAAGACCAGCCTGAAGATCACGGCGGATAACAAGAGGATCTTTGGGTTCTTCTCGAGTTGAAGGAACTTCCAGGTGATGAAGAACAAGGCTCCGTAAAGCATCAGCAATCTCCAAAGATCTGCCCGTAATAAATCATATCCGAAGGTCCAGTAGAAGGCCGCTGCAGTCAGTGCCAGCAGAAAAGGAAATTTATGGAATTTGATCCGTGTCATCGCGGAGATTTTCGGCGGAAGGAGATTCCTTCAGAGATGGAAAGGCCCGTCACATAGCTGAACCCCAGGAAAAGCATGAGATGAAATAGAATCAAACTGTAGGTCTGTTGGGCAATCCCGATTACAAGAGCAGCACCGAAAAGAAGCATGAATAGGGTTTCCAACAACATGCGGAAATCCATCTTTGTCGGCTGCTGTTTCTTTAGCTTTTCCTCTTTTCCCAGGTTGAACTTCCTGGTTCGGATAAAAGGGCTTTTTTTACCGAGATGTCCTTCGATTACGGCAACCGAATTGCTGACCGACAAACCCATCGCGATTGAGAAGAATCCGAAAAACAAGGGGACGTAACGCAGAAAATTTTTCCATCCCCCGCCATTGGCTTCAGAATAAGCAACCCAATAGGATAAGAAAAAAATCAGAGGGCAAATACTGAAAACAGGCAGTAAGGATCGCAAGGGAGCTGGCGCGCCTTGAAATCCTGTAAAGAGGACGAGGAAACTCAGAAGCCCCAGGAGGAGGAGTAAAACAAAAAGACTGCTGTTGAAAAGATGAAAGAAGGCATGGATCCGCGTGGTCCACGATAAACCCGAGGCTGAAATCACCTTCTTGAAGTTCTTTCTGAAGTTCTCTGCTGCTCCCTTGTTCCATCGGAATTGCTGAGCTCGGGCAGCCTGAAGTGTGATGGGTATCTCTGCCATGGTCCTGATGTTACTGAGATATTTTATGCGCCATCCCCTAAGCTGTGCCCGGTAACTGAGATCGAGATCTTCTGTGAGCGTATCCCCCTGCCAGTCTCCGGCATCCAGAATACAGGACCTTCTCCAGATTCCCGCCGTTCCATTGAAGTTGATAAAATGATTGCCGTAATTCCTGCCATTTTGTTCCAGGATAAAATGATAATCCAGCAGGAAAGCCTGGAGCCGGGTGAGCAGCGAATAGTTGTCATTTAGATGCCCCCATCGCGTCTGCACCACTCCTATTTGCGGGTTCTCAAAGGCGGGTAAGGTTTTCTTGAGCCAGTCCCTTTCCGGTAGGAAATCGGCATCAAAAATGGCCACAAAATCCCCAATTGCTGTTTCCAGCCCCCTCTTTAAGGCGCCGGCTTTGAATCCACTTCTTGATTCACGGCGGATATGCCGGAACCGGATTCCGGATTCGCACATTTCTGCGATCAGTTTAGAGGTGAATTCAGGAGAATCGTCATCCGAGTCGTCGAGAACCTGAACTTCGAGTTTTTCCCGTGGATAGTCCATCTTCGCAATGTTCCTTAAGAGCCGTTCCACCACAGGCCGTTCATTGAAAATCGGCAGTTGAATGGTCACAAAGGGCAAGGATTCCGCAGTCATGATCAGGGAGGGCTGTTCTCTTCTCCGGCATCGCAGGTAATTGATAAGCAGGTGCAGCACAGAAAGGCTGTAAAGAAAGATGAAGAAAAGGACCAGGGAGAACAGGATGATTATGCTTTCTTCCATTACCTGAGACTGTATTTGAAAATCCAACTCAATATTTTAACTCCTGCAAGGGTCGCTCCTTTTACTGTTCCGGAGACCTTCGAAGTGCCAATCCGGTTGCGGTAATGCACCGGCACCTCCCTACATTTATATCCTTTCTTCAAGGCCTTCAACTGCATTTCTATTGTCCATCCATAGGTCAGGTCCTGCATGCCCAATCCGGTCAGTCTGTCGTAACGGATGGCCCGAAAGGGACCCAAGTCTGTGAATGGAGATTGGAAAAGCACTCCCATCAGCGTGCACGCCAGACGATTTCCGAATCTCTGTGGCGGCGTCATCGCTCCCTTCTCTCGCCACCGGGAAACCCTTGCCCCGACCACCATGTCCATTCCTTCCTCCAGAATTGGGATGATCAATTTCGGGAGCTCCTCGGGAAAGTCGCTGTAATCCCCATCAAGAAAAACCACGATATCCGGGGTAAGGCCATTTCGGGAGATATACTCCAGAGCAGTGAGGCAGGCACGACCATATCCTTTCCGTTCTTCTGTAAGCACAGTAGCCCCTGCAAGGGTGGCCCGCCGCGCAGTGCTGTCCGTGGAGCCATTGTTCACTACAATGATCTCCTGGACCATTCCTGGAATGTCTTGGACAACCAGGCCTATTGACTTCTCCTCGTTATAAGCCGGGATCACGACCCTGATCTCAGGAGGAAATCTGAAATCAGGTATTTTTAAAGGGGGAGATTGCCTCATTTCTGGTTCTGATTTTTTCCTGGCGAAGATGTTCAAGTAAATCGATATTGTTTCCCAGGAGGACAGCATCGGAATTGATCCTTCCCTTAAGGGGGCCGTTTTCAAGTTTAAGCACTCCTCTGGGACAGACATCACTGCATATTCCGCAACCTACGCAGCTGGATCGGACAATATTCTCTCCTTTCTGCGCATATGACCGAACATCGATTCCCATTTCACAATAGGTGGAACAATTACCACAGGAGATGCATTGTCCCCCGTTGGTCGTGATCCGGAAGCGCGAGAAAAGCCTTTGCTGCATTCCAAGGATGGCTGCCATCGGGCAGCCGAACCGGCACCAGACCCTGTTTCCGAAGATCGGGTAAAAACCGACCCCGATCACCCCGGAAAAGGCTGCTCCGATCAAGAACCCATACCACTGGCGCAGTAGATATCCGTAGGTAATTCCACTGAACCAGTAAAGTGCGAGGATTGCCAGGAGGATCATAAGAAAACCCACGGCTGCACGTCGGGCGTCACGGGCAATTTGCTTCCCCCGGAAAATGATGATCAGAGCGTACAGCAGGATGAACAAGACAGCCGTCCCGGCCAGAAACATTTCTTTAGAAAGCCAGAACATCCCTGTATTTTCATCCAAGTAGCTGGACACTACAGCTATCGTCATAATGATTACAAGAACCAGCACGGTGTGAATCATCCACCTTTCCAGTCTCCACGCCTTTAAACTTTTGTCGGAAAGGTGTCTGTAAGGATCTCCCGCTGTCTCGGCAAGACCTCCGCAGCCACAGACCCAGGAGCAGTACCATCTTTTTCCATAAAAAAAGGTGAGCACTGGTGTGATTACAAAAATGGAGGCGATCCCAAAAAGTAACATGAACATACCGATGTTTCCTGCAGAGAAAAAATCTTCCAGCCGGTATTCTGAAAAAAGATCGTAATTCAGGGGCCAGATGACAGTGGGATTGAAGTAAGGCTGGTTAAGACGCATCAGTAGTTCGGGAATCAGGAAAGCGAATCCGAGCTGAAAGAACATGACCGAGAGGGTACGGAGCGTCTCATACCTGTTTCTACGATACTTGAACAGGAATTTAACACCGAAGGCAAGAATTGCGAGGGTATATAACGTGCCGTAGACGAACCATTGCGTAGCTGGGGCTCCGCTGATCATGCTGCTGAGCGGATCAAAAAAATCCACCAACCCGCTATTTGCTCCCTCGGAGTTCATTCCAAGAAACCGGGGAAACCAGTACAGCGTGATGTAAAAGACGGTAAGCAGAACAGCGGTACCCCAGGCCAGACTTCCTCTGGAGGTCATGGAGCGAAACAGGATCCCAATATTCCTTCTTCCGTAGGATCGGCCCCTGTACGCGCTTATCGCAAACAGAATTACCCCGGCGGGAATTGTGGTAAGGGCTACCCATAATAAGGAGTCTGGAAGGTTCTGGTCAAATAATGAAAGGATCAGGAGGAAAATTCCGGTCCAGGAAATTCCCGTGCCCAACTTCTGAATAGCCGTAAGTTCTGATGCGGCTCTGGTGAGAGATATGTCGGAGTGTGCGTGATACATAGGATCAATTTTCCTGCTCCCGGGCAGACAGCCACGGAGTTTCCGCCTTCCTAAAGCTAAGGATTATTTCCTTCTGATGCCTCCTGAAGAATTCCGGATCGAAATTAGCCTCTGGGAAATGGTCGAGGAAATAATGAAATCCCCGTTTTTGGCTGAGCCAGGAGTCCAATACCTGGTGACGCAACCTGATGCCGAAGGCATTGATCCCCAGAAGGAAACCTGTATCATGGTCGTATGCAACCGTGATGGCCTTTTTCCCGTCCCGATGTTCCCAATGAACCTGCCTCTCTGATCCCGTAGGCAAAGAGGAAACCCGTCCATATGTCTGGTATTCTATGTCGAAAAACTTAGCACTGTTGAACCAGTTTCCCGGTCTGTAGGGGAAAGGGGTTCCGCAGATCGTCTGCGCCACGGTTTCTCCCATCATGCGTGCCGTATACCATAATGCCTCTACAGGTTCGCGGCCGGGACGCACCTGGCGGTGCTGTGCGCAATCCCCGATGGCGTAGATGTGCTCTATGCTGGTTCGGAGGTATTCATCCACAAGTATTCCTGTGGCAATTTCCAGACCAGAGGATCTCAGAAAATCGATATTTGGCCTCACCCCTATGGTCACTCCCAGCAAGCCGCAGCGGAATTCCTTCCCGCTTTTTAGCCTGATTCCGGTGATGCGCTCGCCGTCCCCCAAAATTTCCTCCAGCTCGGAAGCAGTATAGAGCCTGATACCCTGGGACCTCACCTCTCGTGAAATCAGGGCCGCATCGGGCTCCGGGAGAACATTTCCCCAGAAGTTGTCTTCCCGGAGGATCATACTGACAGGTATCTTACGGCTGTGGAGCATTTCCGCCAGCTCCACTCCGATCAGACCTCCTCCGACAATAATCGCGTGGGTACATCCTGCGGAGTTTTGCTCCAGGAGTTCCAGGTCCTGTTTCGATACAAGTCCCTGAACTCCCTGAAGCTCCTCTCCGGGACATCCGATCCGCCTGGGAAGTGACCCTGTAGCCAGGATAAGATCCTCATAAGATATCTCTGATCCATCTTCCAACCTGACCGTTCTGGAATTCGGATCCACCCCGGTAACCCAGGACCTCTTCAACGAAATTCGGTTCTTCTGCCAAAAATCATCCTCGTAGGGTTTAAGTCCATTCCAGTCAAGCTGGCCCATATAGACATACATCAAGGCCGTCCGGGAGAAGAAATATTCAGATTCTCCTGAGATCACTGTGATTTTCCTGTCAGAGTTTCTCCGGATATGACGGGCAGCTGTTATTCCTGCGATTCCGTTCCCAATAATAAGTACTCCATTTTCCTGTTGCATCAGGATACCGGCTTCAGATTCAGTCTTTTGATTAGCTCCCTGAACAGCATAATCATGTTGGGTTCTGCCGCTTCTGCGGTTCGTATAATATCCTGGATGTCCACAGGCTCAAGATGTTCCGGATCTGCCTTGTCGGTAAGTACTGAAACCGCTGCTACCGGTATATCAAGATGGTTGGCCACAATAACTTCAGGAACTGTACTCATTCCGACTGCATCGGCTCCGATGATCTTCAGATAACGGTATTCCGCTCTGGTCTCTAATTGTGGGCCAACTACAGAGGCATATACGCCTTTTCTTAAGGGAATCTTTTTTTCCCGGGCGATCCCCTCAAGAAGCCTGATGCTTTCCTGGTCATAAGGTGCGCTCATGTCCGTGAATCTCGTACCGAGGTGTTCCACTCCCCGAAATGCCAGGGGAGAGTTTCCCTGCAGATTGATATGATCTTCGATAATCATGATTTCACCCTGGTTAAATTCTGGGTTAATTGCACCTGCAGCATTGGAAATCAGAAGCTTCCTAATTCCCAGGCGCTTCATTATTCTCACCGGATAGGTGACGTCCCACAGGCTGTATCCTTCGTAAATGTGAAAACGCCCCTGCATCACCACCACCTTTTTATCATCGAGTTTACCGAAGATGAGTTTTCCTTTATGAAATTCTACGGTGGCAGTCGGAAAATTTGGAATGTGGTTGTAGCTTACCTCAGCGATGATTTTGAGCTCATCGACAAGTTTTCCCAGGCCGGTTCCGAGGATAATGCCGATCTCAGGTTTGTCGAAGCCCCTGTTCTCAAGAAATTCTACGGTTTCTTCTAAAGATTTGATCATTTCCCTGTTGGTGTTATAAGTTTTTCCAGGTCCGGAAGGCCTGTCAGGTCTTCCAGCACATCGATATCATTCTGTCGCCTCAGCAGGCTTATGGGTATCCCAATGAGGTCTTTTAAGGTCTGGTCGAGTACTCGTGAAGTTCCCCAGTCTTTCTGTGAAAACAGCTCCCTTCTCATGGATCTCATGCCCAACAGATAATACCCTCCATCTTCGGCCGGCCCAATGACAACTTCCGATTCGTCCAGGGTATCAAAGGCATCCTCCAGGTCCTTCTGCTGAAGCCCATAGAGATCGGTGCCGATTATGACCACTTTTTCATATCCCCGTGAGAACCCGTCCGCAAAGGCATTGGCCATTCGATCCCCCAGATCGTTTCCCCGCTGCAGGCCTTTTTGAAACCGGGAACTTCTCCAGATGCCGTCTTTCTCCAGTACTTCCGAAAAAAGCACCTGTCGGTCTACTCTGAGTTGTTCTGTCACCGATCTGGTATGGTGTAGCAGGGTTTCATAGATGCGTAATGCTGTTTCCTGGCCAACATCGGCGGCGAGTCTTGTTTTGACCTTTCCCAGTTCAGGGTTTCGAGTAAAGATAAGGAGTAGATCCCGCATGTGGAAAAATTTTCAGACAATGCTTCCCTGGCAGCTGCTGCCTGCCCCGGCTGTACAGCCGTAACAATGTTGGGAAATCCTGATTTCCCTGTTTCCTAGATCAGCGGAGTTATAGTCCTTGATGTGCCTCGAGGAGGCATCTACCTTCAAGTCCAGCATTTGGTTGAAATCGCAGTCGTACAGCCATCCATCCCAGCTCACGGAAAGGGTATTGGTGCACATCAGGTTGCGTACTGCTGCAGGATTGTATGCCCCCACAAGGGTGGTCATATAGTCCTCATAATTTTCGGAAGCTATCAAATATTCTAAAAACCTGCTGATCGGAAGATTGGTTATGGTAAGGAGGTTGTTGAAACTGATCCCGAATGCCGAACCAAGAGATTCCTTGAAATCCTTTTCCAGGGATTTCTGATTTCCCGGAAGGAAAGCCCCCGATGGGTTGTAGACCAGATCGAGACGGAGATCATCTCCTGCCTGTCCATAGCCCACCCTATTGAGTTCCTTCAGGGCCTCTATGGATTTGTTGAAGACACCGCTTCCCCTTTGCCGGTCCGTCTTCTCCTGCCTGTAAAAAGGCAGGGAGGATATGACATGGATATTATGGCTTTGAAAAAAGTGGGGGAGATCAAAATATTTGGGATTGGCCCTGAGAATGGTAAGATTGCTCCTGACCATGATGTGGTTTATTCCCGTGTTGGACAGCTGTTCGACAAACCATCGGAAATCCGGATGCATTTCGGGAGCACCCCCTGTCAGGTCCACCGTATGGACCCCGCTCTTCCTGATGGTCTCCAGGCAATATTGCATCACCTCTCGTGTCATCATTTCTTTTCTGTCGGGTCCTGCATCCACATGGCAGTGACTACAGGTTTGGTTACACATGTAGCCGAGGTTCAACTGAAGGATTTCCAAACCTCTAGGTTGTAAACGCGGGAATCCCGTCTCCTGCAGCGTTTGACGGAATCGCGGAAGGCCATCCTTGCCGAAGATTCCGTTGTTCAGGAATTCGAGCTGCTTCAGGGGATCCGCCAGTTCATTTCTTCGGGCTGAAAGCGATTTATTCTGTTGCATTTGCAGGGGGTCTACATGGACAATTTGTTGTATTTGTTCATCATCTGAACACCATGGACGAGGCTGGCACCTCCTTTAATAGCTGCCCCTACATGCAGCGCTTCCATCATTTCCTCCTTGTCGATCCCCCTTTGAAGCCCGTCCTGGGTATAGGCATCGATACAATAAGGACACTGTACCACATGCGAGACTGCCAGGGCGATCAAGGATTTTTCACGGGCGCTGAGTTTGCCTTCCTCGAACACTTTGTTATAGTAGTCGAAGAATTTTTCTCCCAGTTCCTCGCTCCACTGGCTTATATCAGCAAATTTTCGAAGGTCTGAAGGATCGTAATAGGTTTTGGACATTGTTAGAGGTTTTAGCCCCTAAAGTAGTCAATATGCCCGGTTAGTTCCAAAAGTTCCCGAATAACAGGATCCCCAGAACCACAATGGCTATAAAAATCAAGACCGCGATCCAACCCATGTTTCCTTTCCCGTCTTCCTCAGTAGACTGGTTTCGGTGATACTTGACTTCCGGTTTTTTGTTTTCGACCGGCGTGGATTTTTTATTCTCGGTATGATCGTTTAGTTCGGGTTCCATATCTAAGGGATTAATACCTTTCAATTTAGGCAAATCCCACCAATATAGAAATGCTTTTGGAAGGTATTTTTACCCCTGCCGGTTGGATCAGTGGGTCAGGATCTGAATTAATATTGCTTTAACGTGAGGTCACTTCAAGATCCGTTACATTAGGCGTATGTAGCAGGGGAACACCCTGGGCAAACTCCTGCTTTGAATAGTAATCGGTCTCAGATGACTTTAGGCAAAATGAAATCCGACGTACTTCACCAACTCTTTTTAAGCACACGTAAAAAAACGGAGGAGATCTGTTCCTCGTTGGAGACGGAGGATTTTGTCGTGCAGCCGGTTGTATTTGTCTCACCTCCTAAGTGGCATCTGGCTCACTCCTCCTGGTTCTTCGAAGAATTCGTCCTGAAGAAATTCAATACAGGGTATCCTCTTTTTGACTCCGACTTTGGGTACCTCTTCAATAGTTATTATGAGGCTGTGGGGGAAAGGGTATGCCGGGAGGAACGGGGAAACCTCTCCAGGCCGACCGTTAGGGAGGTATTTCGATACAGAGATCATGTTACAAGGGCCATGTCAAAATTCCTCCAGACGGATCTTTCCGGGAATCTTAAACAGATCATCTTGACTGGAATTCAACACGAAAAACAACACCAGGAGCTGCTTGTGACTGATATCAAGTATATCCTTGGACACAATCCTTTGTTTCCTGCCTGCAACGCAGTGTGTGAGGAAGACCGGAGTTGCGAAAACGAAGCCGGCTGGCTAAAGGTACCTGAAGGCCTCTACAACATCGGTCATCGGCATCCGGGGGAATTTTGCTTTGATAATGAACTGGAAAGTCACAAGGTGTACCTACAGGAGTATGAGATCTCCAAAGGGCTGGTCACCAATGGGGAATATTTGGAATTCATCAATGCAGGGGGGTACGAAGATGTACTGTTATGGCACGCCGATGGCTGGGACTGGAAGTTGCGCGATCAGATAAAGGCACCTCTCTACTGGTTTTTCCGGAAGGGAAAATGGTATTATTATACGTTTTATGGTCTGAAAGAAGTCGATCTGGAGGCTCCCCTGAGGCACATTTCTTTTTACGAGGCCTTCGCCTATTCACAGTGGAAAGGGGCGAGACTGCCAACAGAATTTGAATGGGAAGCTGCTCAGGAGGACTTGGATTGGGGTAGTCGCTGGGAATGGACCTCAAGCGCCTACCTTCCTTATCCAGGATTTACCAAGGATCCCGGTGCGATCGGGGAATACAATGGAAAATTCATGGTGAACCAGATGGTGCTCAGAGGTGCTTCTGTGGCTTCGCCTGCGGATCATATTCGACCGACCTATCGCAATTTCTTTCCTCCAGAAACCCGCTGGCAGTACAGTGGAATCAGGCTTGTCAAAAGGAAGCGCCATGAGTGACAAGGCGCTTTCAGATTTCGCCGCGGAAGTCCACAAAGGTCTTTCCGCCAGCCCGAAAGCCCTTTCGTCAAGATTCTTCTATGACGACAGAGGGAGCCGAATTTTTCAGGATATCATGGCAATGCCTGAGTACTACATCACACGTCGGGAGGAGACAATTATCAGGACCTTTAAAAAGGCAATTACCGATGTTTTTGCAGAGCACGGGGAATTTGAACTGATCGAACTGGGTGCGGGAGATGGTCAAAAAACAAAAATTCTTCTTGAGCTGTGGTACAAGCAGGGAATAGGATTCCATTATTATCCGATCGACATCAGCCCCGAGGTACTCCGGAGTCTTGAGGGGGATCTGAAAAGGAATTTCAGTGGGATCCGTGTTCAAGGACTGCCGGGGACATACCTGGAAGTTCTGGATGGGCTGGGGCGTTCAAACAAGAGAAGGATCATCATGATGCTGGGCTCCAACATTGGGAATATGAGCCACGAGCAGGCAGCTGAATTTCTTCATGCCGTGAAAAAAGGAATGACTGGGCAGGATTTGTTATTTATCGGCTTCGACCAAAAAAAGAACCCGCAGACCATCTTAGATGCCTATAACGACCGTCACGGAATTACGGCTGAATTCAACTTGAATCTCCTTAGGAGAATCAATGGGGAGCTGGGTGGCGATTTTGATATTTCCAAATTCTTCCACTGGCCGACCTATGATCCCCAGAAAGGAACGATGTTAAGTTTTTTGGTAAGCCAGGAAGAACAGAAGGTCAGGCTGAAGGAGCTGGGTCAGGAATACCATTTCCGTCCCTACGAAGCCATTCATACTGAGATATCACAGAAGTACGATCATGAGACGATTACCTTCATAGCGGAGCAAGCAGGATTTAAAGTATCGCGCTTTTATGCTGATCCCGACAACTACTTCAGGGATTATATCCTGCATCCAGAAACCTAAGCCAGTGCCTGTTTCAGATCTTCAAGGATATCCTTCCAGTGTTCCAATCCCACTGAAATTCTTACCAAGCCGGGGGTGATCCCGCTTTCCAATCTTTCCTCCTCCGTAAGCTTGCCATGAGTCGTTGAGGCAGGATGAGTCACAATACTTCGGGTATCGCCCAGGTTGGCAGTCCTGGAGCAGAGTTTCAGGCGATCGATGAAGTCCCTGCCCGCAGGAAGGCCTCCCCGGACCTCAAAGGCAATGATATTCCCTCCCAGTTTCATTTGTTTCCTTGCCACCTTGTACTGAGGGTGGGATTTCAGGAAGGGATACTTTACGTTCTGAACGGCTGGTACCTGTTCCAACTCTTCCGCGATTCTCTGTGCGTTTTCACAATGCCGATCCACGCGAACCGGAAGAGTTTCAAGGCTTTTAGAAAGGATCCAGGCATTAAAGGGGGATAGGGATGGACCAGTGTTTCGGGAAAAAAGGAAAATTTCCCTGATAAGGTCTTCCCTCCCCACGGTTACTCCTCCCAAAACGCGGCCCTGACCGTCCATCAGTTTGGTAGCGGAATGGATGACCAGATCAGCCCCGAACTTTATCGGATTCTGCAAATAGGGGGTTGCGAAACAATTATCGATGATCAGTAAGAGTTGGTGCTTTCTCGCGATATTCCCCAAAAGCTCAAGATCGAGAACATCGACGCCGGGATTGGTGGGTGACTCCGCAAAGAGAACCCTGGTCTCCGGTCTGATTAGGGATTCGATCTTATCCACTTCCGACACCCTGAAATAGCTATGGGAAATATTCCACTTTGGAAAATATTTAGTCAGGAGCGAGTGTGTGGAGCCAAAGATGGATCTGGAAGAAAGAATATGGTCCCCGCTATTGAGGAGTGCGGCCAGGGTAGAGAACACCGCTGACATTCCCGTCGCAAACGCAAATCCTGCCTCAGCTCCCTCCATATTTACGACCTTCTCCACAAATTCTGAAGTGTTTGGATTGGAGAACCTGCTGTAGATGTTTCGCTCTTTCTCCTCCGAAAAGGAGGCTCTCATTTCCTCGGCATCCTCAAAGACATAACTGGAGGTAAGAAAAAGCGGTGAGGAGTGTTCCTGAAAGGGTGTGCGTTCCAGTTGATCTCGGACTGCCCTGGTTTCAAATTCCGACATGATATTAGGTTAGGGGTTATAGCATTATTTTTTGTCGTGAACATCATGGAGTTGAGGGAAGCGTCTTGAAGAAATGCTGCGTTTTTTCCAAAGACTGGCTTATCATTTTAGCACCTTGCTCGCCTTGCAGGTTGCTATCTCGCATGAGATTCTTGATATGGGACAAAAATAGAAAAATTTCCGGACTGGCCTTCCATAACGGAATTCCTTCCAGAGTTCAAAAAAAAGGATGGTGGTACCGGACCCGAAAAAAACTGATTTTAGGCACGGAAGACCCTGCCGCTCTTCAGGAGAAAGCTGCTGATAAAGCTTATTTCGCGGAATTCCTCCTTTTCTGCTTCTCCTTTTTGCTTTTGTCCTTGAGTTGCGCAACTGTTTCCTTCTCCGCAGTGCCTCCACTTTGACTGCCCCCGGGATTACTCATTCCCTTGCTTTGGTTTGCTTCCTCGATGATCTCCTTTTTGTCCTGCTTTTTCATTGCGCGTCTCTTTTCAAGATGATATCCTCAATTTACAAAATCCGGCGATAGGGATGGCATATATTTCCTGTATTTGGCAGGTCATCACATTTCTCTGTGCCTCCATCACATTTTGTTTCCCCACAGTCTCAGATGAGCTACTCTTGTTTCAGAATGATAATTCGCAGTACCATGAACAATGTCACCCTGAAAATCAGAAATGTTTCCAAACGCTATCCCACAGGCACTCAGGCTCTGGACGATGTCAGCCTGACCATTCCCCCCGGGATGTACGGCCTGCTAGGTCCCAATGGGGCCGGGAAATCCACCCTGATGCGCATCCTGGCCACACTCCAGGAACCTGATCAGGGTGCTATATTTTTCGGGGAAACGGATGTTCTGAAAAGGAAGAATGAACTCCGAAAGACTCTGGGTTACCTCCCGCAGGAATTCGGCGTGTACAAAAACGTAAGTGCTGAAAATCTCCTTAGGCATTTCGCTGTGCTCAAGGGGATCACTTCAGGTACGGAACGAATGGCGGTAGTGGAAATGTTGTTGAAGAAGACCAATCTCTGGGATGTCAGGAAACAGAAACTCGGTGGATATTCGGGAGGGATGCGGCAAAGGTTCGGGGTAGCAGTGGCGCTAATCGGTAATCCTTCCCTAATGATTGTAGATGAGCCAACTGCGGGTCTCGATCCTGCCGAAAGAGTTCGATTTTTAAATCTTCTGAGTGAACTGGGAGAGCAAAGCGTGGTGATTCTTTCCACACATATCGTGGAGGATGTCTCTGAACTTTGTACCAGGATGGCCATCATCAACAAAGGAAAAATTCTTCTTGAGGGGGAACCACTCCAGTCGATGGAGTTCCTCAAGGGAAAGATCTGGAGACAGGTTGTAGAAAAAAAGGATTTCCCGAACCTTAGCAGCAGGTACAACGTAATTTCCACGAAGTTGCTCGCAGGTCGCACTGTAGCCCACATATTCAGCCAATCCGACCCCGGGAATGGTTTTGAACCTGTTCATCCTGATCTGGAAGATGTCTACTTCTCCACCATGGCGGGATACCTTTGGAATGGCTTTGAAAAAAGAAAGGAGGTGGCATTATGAGATTTTTAGAAATTTTCAGATTTGAGCTTGGCTTTCAGTCCAAAAGAATCGTACCATGGATTTATCTTTTAGCTGTTCTTTGTCTTTCGGCCGTTGCCATTACAGGGATGACAGACAATGTTTATAAAGGGGACTATTTTTTAGACTCTCCCCTGGTGATTGCCTCAACGGTTTCCATCATTAGCCTTTTCTCTCTTGCCCTTACTGCAGCAATATCTGGTAACATTGCTGTCCGAGACACAGAAGCAATATTAGCACCCCTTTTTTACACTACGTCGCTGACCAAGGTCAGTTACCTTGGAGGCAGGTTTATAGCCTGTTTTCTTATTAACCTGCTCGTTATCCTGATTGGGCTGGGAGTCTTGGTGGCAAGTTCCTTTCTTCCTGGTCTGGCTGAACTATTTATTGGATTCGAAATGAAATCCTATGTGGAAGCCATTGCTTTCATTGCCCTACCCAATGCGTTCATTTTTTCGGCAGTACTTTTTGCAATTGCATTAATGACAAGGAAAGCTGCTGTAGGTTATCTCACAGCTGCAGCACTTTTTTTTCTTGCGCTCTTTTCCATGGATCTTCTTGCAGGAGAAATGGGAATGTGGGAATTGGGAAAGAAGCTTGACCTCTCAGGCCTGACGGCCTTGAAAGAATCCAGACTGGTGAGAACGCCTCAGGATCTGAAAACCGGCTATCTTAATTTAAGCCAGTCCCTTGTCGAAAACCGTCTGATCTGGTCTGGGTTTGCTGCAAGCCTGCTTGTGTTGGTATACAGGAGATTCAGTTTCTCTCATAAGGGTTCAGGGAAAAGCCGGTCAGAGACCGCCCCTTCTATGGCGGTTCATATTGAATCAGCCGAGGAGGTACTTACTCCCACAGTGTATAGAAGTTTTGGCCTTCTTTCCAAAATGAAACAGTTCCTCGCAATTGCCAGTAGCGGATTTCGGGAAATTCTTAAAACCAGGGTTTGGCTTCTCCTGCCTGCAATTGCCGTTTTCCTTGTTATCATTAGTGAAGAAATGATCGAGGGTCAATTGGGAGTGCCCGTGCTACCCACAACCTGGACAGTTCTCCAGCTTTTTGATATTTTCGCATTGAGGGTGGTCTTGGCAGTACTTCTCGGCTACTATGCAGGGGAACTCTTCTGGAGGGAGCGAGACTGCAGGATCGATGAATTGACCGATACAGCCCCGGTTCCAGATTGGATGCTTCTCCTCGGTAAGATGGGATCCCTTGCCCTTTTGATTCTCCTGTTTCAGATCATGATCCTGATTGCCGGGATCTCTGTCCAAATCCTTCAGGGTTATTCTGAGTTCAGAATTGACCTGTATGTACCCGTACTGCTGGGAACGCGGCTTACCGATTTACTGCTTTTGGGATTTGCCGGCCTTGGCATTCAAATCCTGATCAACCAAAAATACATGGCTCACCTGGTGTTTCTATGTTTCTATTTTTACACCGTATTACCTGGAAGCCTGGGAGTCCATCATAACCTGTTGATATTTGGTGGAGGTCCTACTCTCGATTACAACGGCTTCAACGGGTTCGGACCGGATCTTGTACCGTGGATTTGGTTCCGATTTTACTGGATTTGCTGGGTTGCTTTTCTCATGCTGGCGGCTTCAGCCCTCTGGAACAGAGGAAAGGAAAGTTCTTTAGGGAAGCGATCGACCCGTGCCTGTCGGAGTTCGAATGCCACCATTGCCTCAGGAGTAGGTTTGCTTACCTTGATTTTAATAACCGGAGGTTATATTTTCTATAACACCAATGTGCTCAACCATTATGCTACGCCACTGGAGATCACCCAGGAGAAGGTGGCATATGAGAAACGTTACGGGCGGTTCAGAAATGTCCCGCAACCCATGATCAGTGGGATCAAGTTAGAGGGTGAGATCTACCCCCGCGACCGTATGGCTTACTTTTCAGGAGAATATACCCTGGTCAACAGGAGCAACGGCCCACTCGATTCCATTCACATTTCTACAGATCTGGCCTCCGGCAAATTTTCCTTCAGCAGAAAGGCTGAAAACGTCCTTGCTGATGCGCGACTGGGTTATACAATTTATCGATTGCAGGCTCCCCTGCAGCAGGGCGATTCGTTGTTGATGGGATTCAAGGTGCTACTTCAGTCCAAAGGTTTTTCAAATTCCGGAGTGGACAACCGGGTAGTGCGCAATGGGACCTACTTTGATTTCAATATCATGCCGGATATCGGGTATGATACTTTCAATGAAATTACCGACACTCTCGTTCGGAATGAACACAATCTCGGTCCAAGACTGAAACTGGAATCTGTTTTTAAAGAAAATGCCCGTCAGCTGCGTGAGGGAAGCCAACCAGTGAGATTTGAGGCGGTGTTGGGTACCTCCGAAAACCAGATAGCAGTTACAGCCGGGACCTTACAAAAGAGCTGGATCAGCGACGGGCGCAGGTATTTCCATTACAAAACCGATGTCCCGATCAGAATGAATATCGAATTTCTCTCAGCGGGCTATCAGGTTCGCAGGTCACAATGGAAGGATGTTAATCTCGAAATCCTGCATCTGCCCGGTCATGACCAGGGACTGGATCATTTGGCCGACGGGATGGAAAACTCCCTGGCTTATTTTTCGGAGATATTCAGCCCTTATCAGCACGAGGTCCTCCGTCTTGTGGAATATCCCGGAAAGGGAGGTCTGAACGGTAATCCCGTGACCATGTCCTATTCCGAATCTTTCTATGCGATGGGAACAAAACCCGACAGGAGGGCCTTTGATTTTCCTTTTGCAGTTATAGGTCATGAAGTTGCGCACCAGTGGTGGGGAAATACCCTTTCTCCTGCACCGGTCGAAGGTGCTCCATTACTTACCGAAAGCCTCGCCTGGTACAGTGCTATGCTCGTGGTTGAAAAGGTCTTTGGGGTAGAGGCGCTGAAAAGGCTGGTCCTTGTAATGCGGCAGGAATACCTTACGCCAAGATCCCCGGCGGACGTGCCCCTGATTCGTGCTTCCGATAAATTTGAGGCTTACCGGAAAGGCCCCTTCGCCATGTTTGGCCTGAAAGGATATTTAGGGGAACAGAAGATCAACAAAGCCCTGAGGCGTTTACAGGGGAAGTTCAAGCCAGAGGATTCCCTTCTTCCGGTTTCCCTGGACTTAGTTCAGGAACTAAAACAGGTTACCCCTGATAGCCTGGGTTACCTGCTGAAGGATTTTTTTATCAGGAACACCTATTGGGACCTTAAAGCTGAGAAGGCTATTATGCAAAAGATTTCTGAAGGAGTGTGGGAAATAAGCTTTGAATTTACCGCCTCCAAATCAGCCATTGACCAGCGTGGATCCAAAACAGTTCTCCCGATGGAGGACTACATAGAAATTGGCCTTTATGGCAAGGCTCCAGAAGGTAGAATTGGAGATCAGCTTTATCTTCGGAAACACCGGATATCTTCGGGAAAACACAAACTGCAGATAAGGGTAAAGGAGGAGCCTGGCTTAGTCGCTATAGATCCCAACCGGCTCCTGATCGATCAGAACATCGAGGACAATTACTTTATCGTAGGCCAAACGGACTAATTCGGATCCTACAACTATAATGGCCATGGAGCGGTGATATGTTTTCCTGAGGATAAAACAGGACCAAGCAGTTTAATGGCGGAAAACGATATGGAAATCTCGCTTCCATAGATCCACGTCAGTTTCTTTTGCCGGAGGAATTCTCCACAGCCGTCTGGAGACTTTTTCTAAAGGCTCCGCTGATGGGAATCCGCTTGTTCTCCAAAGTAACCTGATGGCGTTCGATCTTCTGTACCTTTTCCAAAGCCACCGCGTAGGAGCGGTGAACTCTGATGAACCTTTCCTTTGGGAGCAGGTTCATCGCTTCATTCAGTGTACTTCTGGTCAGGATTTTTCTATCCTTCAGTTGGAAGGTGACATAATTCCCAGCAGCCTCCAAATACAGGATATTATCGAACATGACCTTGAGCTGGTCATAACCATCTTTGATGAAAATAAAATTTTCGTGTACAGGGGCGGAATCCTGTCTGAAGTGAAATCGCTCCTGGGCTTTGTTACAGCCCTTGATAAAGCGGGCCAGGGAGAAAGGTTTTAACAGGTAATCCACGGCGTCAAGGTCAAAACTGGTGACCGCGTGGTCGGAATAAGCCGTTGTAAAAATCACAAGAGGTTTATGGCTTAGACTCTCAAAGAATTCGATCCCGGAAATATCGGGCATTTTGATGTCCAGGAAAAGGAGGTCCACCTTTTCCTTCTGCATGAATTCCAGGGCCTTCAAAGCATCGGTAAAAACATGGGCAAGCTCTACAAAGGGTACCTTTGAGGCATGGGCCTTAATCACCTCCAGGGCCAGTGGTTCATCATCTATTGCTATCGCTTTCAATCTTCTCAGGTCTTTGAGTTGAGTTGCAGGGAAAGGTGCACAAAGTATTCTCTGGTGCTTTCTCTGATGACAAGATCGTGTTTTTTGGGATATAATAGTTCAAGTCTTTGTTTTACATTGTTCAGACCAATACCCCCATGATCCTTTTCGGGGTCCTTATCCCTGCCAGGGTGTTTGCTGTTGTATACGTCGAAATTCAGAACCTCCTGCCTTACTTCAAGAGCAATCTTGATATGAGAAGGCTCCCGGAAACTGATCCCATGTTTAAAGGCATTTTCCACGAAAGGGATGAGTAGCATCGGAGAAATCTGGCAGTTCCCGACATGTTTTTGGATGTCCTCCTCTATTCTGATCTGTGGGCTGGGGTCAGTCCGGAGTTTTTGAAGGCTGATATAGTTCTGAAGGTATTCGATTTCACGTTCGAGAGAAATCTTTTCCTGCATATTTTCATGCAGCATGAATCTCATCATATCCCCGAGTTTTTGAACTCCCTCCCCGGTCCGCTCCGCTTTTTCCTGAATCGCCGTTCCATAAATCGTGTTTAAAGCATTGAACAGGAAATGTGGGTTGATCTGGGATCGTAAGAAATCGAATTTTGCCGTTGAATGGCCCAGCTCTTTCTGTAGGGTCTGTACCTGCTCTTTATTTTTGTGGTAACGCCTGTAGGTCAGCCAGGCCATAGGCAGGCTGATCAGGATCTGAATTGGAAAGTTCAGTACAGGAATGACCGAGGATAATTCTTCATCTCCTGTGAAAACGAAATTCAGCAGTCCCAGGGGGATGGCCGAGACCAGGAGAATGAGAAACACCTTCCAAAGCAGGATAAGGAGGGGCCGCTTCTTGGTCCTGGAAGACGGGATCAGGGAGTGAAAGGCAAAACTATAAAAGGCAATGGAATAAGGGATCAATATTGCTGGGATGACTATGGCGAATCGTCTTGCATCCCCGATAATCATAAGCAACATAAAGACCAGATAAAATATCCCGGCCAGAAGGATACCGGTGGAGAAGCTTCCTCTTTCCTTCCTGAAGGTTCGGATGCCCCTCAAGAGGAATATCAAAAGGAATTTCAAAAAAAAGTAGCAGGATAGGAAGATCAGCAGGATATTGTTATCAAAACTGCGAAAGATCAGGAAGGAGCCGGTGATGACCCCGGCTATGATGATAAGGTTTGGCAACACCATTTCCCGGCGACGGAAATTAGGTATGACCACGAAATTGATCAGCAGAAAGGAAAGGTAAAACACGAGTGCCAGTAAGATATGGTACACGTAGTATATTCCTGCCAAAGAACCTTCCGCGGAGGGCCCTTCGCCAATTATGATCATCAGAACTGTAAAGAGGAGAAAGCTGGACAAGAAGAATTCTATTCTTTCGAGCCTGGTAAATCTTCTATCGAGGTTTATCTTGGTGATCAGGTCTTTCATTTTTATTTCCATAATGTAGCAAGATTAGGAATTGTGTCGGGGCTAATGAAAAAAATGGGATGAATTCCCGGAAAAATGGGATGGCTTCTTCGGAGATTACATTAGTAATGGAAATCAAGGATTGGAAGGTTTTCTTCTGATACCAGGGCTTGGATTCATAATTTTTTGTTAATTTTGACTTCCTGCCCCCGAAGGATTCCGTTTAATTTTAAAGTTACCATATCAGTAGATTTCTCTTTTTTCTCCAGGTTCTCTGTCTTTCGGCCGCAGTGGATTCCTACGCGCAATCTGGCCTGGGGGATTGTTCAGGTGCTATTGTGGTGTGTGGAAATGGGCCGATATCCAGCAATGCTGAGGGTTTCGGAAAGCAGGAGATAGGTGCATTTAATTCCTGTTCTGGAAAGGAACATAATAGCCTCTGGATCAAAGTTGATATCGTAAGATCAGGTACTTTGGGATTTACTTTAAAACCGGTACGTTCGGATATAGACGTGGATTATGATTTCTACGTCTTCGGTCCGGAGTCAGTATGTACAGATCTTGGTTCCGCGATTCGCTGTTCTACGACCAATCCCCTACAGGCAAACCTTCAGGATAACCATACTGGGATGCGGGATGAGGAAACCGATCTTTCCGAAGGTCCGGGACCTAACGGAAATAGTTTCGTCAGATCTCTTGATGTCTTACCAGGGGAATCTTATTTCATCGTTATAGATCGACCAATTGGAAAAAGCCCGTTTGAACTCGTTTGGACAGGAAGTGCTACTACTTCTGGTTCCCCCTTCCCTGATGGTGTGGAAATATCTCAGCCTGAGGATCTCATAAAATGCAGTTACACGGGTACGGCAGAATTCGATCTTGAACAAACCCGGATGCAGATCTCTCCGGATCCTGGTACGGAAGTTCAGTACTACGCTGAACTTGAAGATGCCGTTGACGAATCGAATCCAATTTCCGGGAACTTTATAAGTTCCGAGCCCAGGAAGACGATATTTGCCAGAGTGAACAACGATCAGACCGATTGTTTTGAACTCGTGGATTTCGATCTCGTTATACCCGAGGGTCCGGATGTAAGAGACTACCTCTCTTATAGTCTTTGTGATGCTAATTTGGATGGGGAGGAGGAATTTTTCATGAATTCACAGAAAGATTCCATTGTGGAGTCAGGGGACCTGGAAGAAGTGGAACTGAGCTTTTATAGGAGTAAGCAACAGGCAGAAAATGCTGAGGAACCTTTGCCCGATCCATATTTTTCCGCCGGGGAAGTAATCTTTGTTCGTTCTGAGGAAAGGGGTAATGCCATGTGTTTCAGTATTTCTGAGATGGAGCTTAAAATAAATCCTCCAGTTCCCCCAGTCGTTAAGGTTATAGACAGGATCAGCTTTACCATTGATTCAGAAAGCCTGGACTTTCATTTTCCAGGAGAAGGAAAATTCCATTTTTCATTGGATCGCATGGAAGGCCCATACCAAAAGGAATCATATTTCGCCTCTGTCGACGGCGGCGTTCACCTCCTTTACATCCTTGACAGAACTACTTGTGAACGGTCATCGATTGAAGTCCTTGTTCCAGCCTATCAGAAATTCTTTACTCCTGATAACGACGGATACCACGATTTCTGGAACGTTGAGGTTTTCGGTGATCAGGAGGTAACCGCACCGGTCAGAATCTTTGATCGGTATGGGAAACTATTGGCCGAGGTGATCCCCGGTTCCCGTGGGTGGGATGGTACCTTTCGCGGAAAACCGATGCCAGCAGATGATTACTGGTTTAGCCTGATACTCCCTTATGAACAGATTGTAAAAGGGCATTTCAGCCTGGTGAGGTAGCTGAACATGAGAAGGGCCTTAATATTCCTTGTAACCCTTGTTGTTTGCGTCTCCGAAAAATCAGGCGCACAGGAGATGCTTCCCGTCTATTCCGATTATCTGACGGAAAATCTATACCTGCTCCATCCTTCAATGGCAGGGGCTTCTGAGTCGAACCGGATCCGATTAACTGCGAGGCAGCAATGGTTTGATCTGAAAGATGCCCCTGGCCTTCAAACCCTCAGTATCCATGGAAGGATCAAGGACAAAATCGGGATCGGAGGCATCATGTTTAATGACCATAACGGAAATTACGCCACCCGTGGGGCTTTTGCGACCTTTGCCTATCATCTGATGTTTTCGCGAAGCGAAGTTGAGCTCAACCAGTTGTCCTTCGGGATCAGTGGTGGATTTCTCCAGCATCAGCTTAATGCGGAGGTCTTTCAAGCATACGACCCGATTTTGAATGGGACTGGTCCTGACGCTAGTTTCGGAAGCCTCGATCTCGGCTTATCCTATTATTACCATGAATTCTTTGCCCATATTACTGCGAAGGGATTGCTTTCCATAGCAGGGAGATCCATGGCTGCCGAAAGTTATTTGCCCAATTACAGACAATATTTTTTCTCTGCGGGTTATGTGATTACCAGGGAACAATCTCCCTGGGGCTATGAACCTTCCTTCCTGATCAACCTACGGGAGAGCACTGGGGAACTGGCCGTGGACTTTAATGCGAAAGCCTATCACAGGAACGGATTTTTCGGAGGGATTTCCTACAGGAGAAGCCTTGAATCGGCCCTGAACCAGGGAAACGGTGACCGGAAACTGGGGGGCAGTCAATATCTGATCCCATTTGTTGGTTTTGACCTTGGGAAGCTGCTCTTTGCCTATACGTACAGCTATCAGACCAACCGGATAATCCTCAGTAACGGGGGCTTCCATCAGATTACCCTTGGCTACGACTTCGGGAAGAATAGAAGAAGGTATGACTGTACCTGTCCTGCGGTACGATAGTCCCTAACCATGCTGCACCTGTCATGGCTCGCTGCTTCTTTTTTTATATTATCGAAGCAAATGAAAAAATGTGGAGAACAAGTACATACAGCAACAGGAATTCAGAATTCTTGGTCTGTCCAGAAGTGGGAATCATGCCATCATCAACTGGCTCATCAACCAGATCGAAGGAAAATACCTTTTCCTGAATTGCACAGAACCCAAATTTAATCCCTTTGATACCTCCCGGCCTTTGGACAACGAGGGTAGATCTTTTTTGACTAATCTCGAAGGTTACGATTTGCAGGAGGAGCAGAAAGGAAGATTTTTTCGAAAAGATTACCTGATCTATAACCACGAGGATTGTTTCCTCGGTCCTGTGAACAGAGCCTCGCAAAAGAAGAAAATGGAGAAATGGTTGGGTTCCTCCAGGGTGCAGAGGGATATTCTCATTCTTCGGGATCCCTTTAATCTTTTTGCCAGCAGGATGAAAGCCGGGCTTATTAACGGGCATTATACCCATCACGGGGTCAGGCCCATTACGACGGCTACACTCCTGAGGATATACAAACAACATGCACGGGAATTCCTTGGAGAAAAACATTACCTGCAAAATAAGGTTCTGATCAACTTCAACATGTGGTGCTCTGATAAAAGCTATCGAAGGCAGCTCTGCAGGGAACTTCGGGTGCCTTTTCACGATACAGGATTTGAGCAGGTCCCCTCGGTAGCCGGAGGGAGCTCTTTTGATGGAACAGATTTTTCAGGAAGCTCTCATAGGATGGCCTTGTTTGACAGATGGAGGCAATTTGCGACCGAGCAGCAATACTGGTCCCTGTTCGACGACGAAGTGGCCCGGCTTGCAGAGCGCATCTTCGGCCCGACGGTGGCCATTGACATTTTTAAAAAGCTCAGGGAAGCCGGCGAAACCATTCAGAAAAGCTGAGTTCGCCGCATAGCTGCTCACCCCCAGTATATCTAGGGCCGTTTCTTCACCTTTAGATTTCTGTTAACAGGAGTGCCGTGTAAATTCGGTTATCTTCAAGGTAATTACTAAAAAACAGCTTTTATGCGGGTTACCACAGTGTTTGTTCCTAAAGGTTTCGGTCAAAAGATAGGGGATCTGGCCCTGCAGCATGATATCTCTGAAGTTTCCATCAGCGAGGCGAGAAGGATGCAGGGGAATTCAGAAACCCCTCTTGAGGTCGTCACCTTCCAATCGAACACCCGGAATACCAAGGAATTTGTGGAAACCCTGATGGATGCAGCATATTATGATCCCAAAACCTTTAGTTTCTCAACGAGACATCCCCAATCTCTTTTCGGACGCGAACCGGTTCAGAAGGCCACGTACCCCCTTACAAGACCCACGGCAGAGGTATATGAAGAACTCTGGCAGTTCTCTCAAATTACCCTTAGCCTGATCTGCCGGGTATTTCTCGCTGCCCTCCTGGTCGCCTACGGCATCAGAGAAGATTATATGCCTCTGATCATTGCAGGGCTGCTTTTCCTGCCTTATCATCATTTTCTTCTTGGAATCGGAGTCGGGGCAGCTACAGGGGAATGGAAACTACTGAAGAAGGCCGGATTGGCTTTCTTTCTCGGAACTCTATTGATTTTGCTATCCGGAGTTGTGGTGGGGCTTCTGACGGATAAAGGGATAGGGTTTACTCAGTTCACAGAAGCTCGTTTCGGATTCAGCATTCTGATCTCGGCAATCATAGGTGGTGCTGCAGGTTTTGGAGCGATCGATGACGCCGGAAGAAGGGAACTCATAGGTTTGGCAGCGACGGCCCATCTTTCTGTATATCCTGTTTGGTTCGGTCTGAAGTGGGTTTATGGTTTTGAGCCGGCGGATAGACCCTTGGAATCCCTTGGAATGTTTTGTATGAATACTGTTTTGATCACTGCCTTTGCCATTCTCGTTCTGAAACTGATGAGAATGCGAGGATCAGGAATCAGGCGGTTTGTCAAAGCCTTCAGATGAAACCACAACATGGATCCCGGCTGCATTCTGGAGTACGTATGCACATGGTTTTCCTTTTTGAAAACCTCATGGGAATGGTATGACCACCTTAATCGAAAGAATGATACCTCAAAAATTAAAACCAGGAGATCAGGTTCGAGTTCTCGTCGTAGCGGCGACCGGGTTAATATTTCGGTTGCCTAGGACGGGACTAGAGGTTATGCCTTTCCGGGGTGAAAGGAAGAAAATCAAAAGGCAGAGTTGAAAAGTCGTGGGTTCAGTAGGCGAGAACGGAAACCACCTCAAGAGCTACCGGTTCGCCCACCCTCCATTCAATTTCCTCCTTGATTTCGGCGATCTTCTCCGGTTCCATCGCTTCACTCCCGACCAGATTCAGGGAGATCACCAGGGGATCTCCAAAACGCACCTTTACATCCCGTAACACGATCTTGTCTATAGCAATTCCTTCAAGGTTCTTTGTGATCTGGGCTTCCTTCATGATTCGGTTGAAGGATAACGTCAGGGGAATGGCGACTAAAGCTACCATAACCAGCATATAGGTCAGGCCGATTTTAGCTCTCTTGAACGGGGCGTACCCTAGCAGCAAAAAGGTGAGCCCGGCGAACATGATGATCCCGGCCAGATTCGTCGCATATAGTAAAATGGCTCCCGAAAAAACATTCCAGTCCATCCATCCCAACCCGATCCCAGAAACGGCTAATGGTGGTACAAGAGCAACCGCGATCGCGACGCCGGCCAGACTCTTTGCGATGCCTTCTTTTGCATGGGCATAAGCTGCTGCGACTCCTGATGCCACGGCTATTCCCAAATCGAGGAGATTGGGAGAAAGCCTGGCCTCCACCTCAGGAGTGATCAGTTTCAAAGGGATGACAATGGTCACCCCTGCTGCAATAAAAAGCGCTACCACGGTGCCGATAATGATTGTCACTAGGCTCTTTTTCAGCATGGGCAAATCCGAACGTACCATTCCCATGGCAAAAGAAACCACCGGAGAAATGATTGGGGCAAGAATCATGGCTCCGATGATGACGGGGGACGAGTCTCCATAAAGCCCGAAAGTCGCGATGAGGGTGGAGAGTATCATCATCATAAGATAAGCCGCACTGGTTTCTGAATTTTTCCGAAGCACCTTAAAAAGCTCTTCGAACTGCTCGGATGAGGCTCGAGGAAGAATGGGAATTCTGCGCTGTATCAACTCCTCTTTGGCCTCCCCTGTAGGCAATCCTCCTATCTTCAGCGTTTTGTTGTCATTCTCTCCCTGGTTTGTCAGGAAAGCACTGTCCTGAAACAGCTGAATCGCCTTTTTCTTAACATGAAAGTCCAGGGTGTTCCCCAGAAATTTTCGCCCGTCGATAGTAAATTCAGTTTCATCATATGTCTTTAAGGTGAGGTCTTCCGCTCTGATGCTTCCGATAAAGGACGGGGTTTTGGAGGCTGCTCTTTCTTTGGTCCAGAGGCTCTTCAGAAAGAACCACAACAGACTCATTAGATTTTGTGGAGACAGAATGAAGGTAGAGAACTTTCCATCGTTCAGTGCATTTTTCTCAATCAGCCTGTTGGCAATTACAGAACTGGATGCGTAATCCCCGGCCACAATACCCAATGCTGAAGTATTGACGATCTTTTCCTCTCCGGAAGTGATTTCAAAGGGGATGTGGGATCGTGAGGAGGCGCGTTTCATTCTCCTTATAATGCTCATTACTTCCTTAATGAGGTGCCTACCAGATTCCTTGCGGTCGAGCGCAAAGATATGACCCGCCTTCACAGATTGAAACACCGGCTGGCCATTACACAGGAGCAGATCCAGCTTGTGAGGTTTCTGCCGGTTTACAATGTCAGAAATTACCTCCTCCAGATTTTTGGAAAGTCCAAGACCCTCAGAAATGTACAGGTTCTCACCGTGCGGTAATACGGCAAATTTCCAATCTTTTTGGACCGCCGTCAGGACGAACTCCCGGAGTTCCTTGTCGGACAAATGTGTAATCAGCACATCATCCTTATTTATATTGAAATTCTCCTCCAGGGGATATTCTTTCAGCTGAACCCGGGTCGCTGAAAAGAGAGGTACAATTTTTCCCTTTATGACGTCGAGGTCGGATGCCTTATGAAGGAGATATAACATATGGCTGTTTTAGTGCAAGATAATCGATAAGTGGCTTTTTTTAAAGGAACGTGCGGGGATTTAAGGGGTGGGCCTTCTTCCTCATCGGACAACCAAATCGAATATTGCTGTCGTATTGGGGTTTCGCAGTTGGATATGAAAAGGGGTAAGAGGAGCCTGAGGAAAGGATCTCAATTGTCCTATTCTGAACAGTTCATGTATCAAAAATGGACACCGAATCCGGAAGTCCATAGGACAAATATCAGGTTATCAGCAAATTGTGATTTTGGCATCAAATTCTCTCTCGAAGTTCCGGTAAGAGTGCAGGAGTTTCTCTTTCCCTTGAAAAAGCCAAAGTGTCATGTTCAAAAGTTATCTCAAACTCGCCACCAGAAATCTGATGAAACACAAGGTGTTTTCCTTCATCAATATCTTCGGGTTAGCTATGGGTTTTATTTGCTGTATGTTGATATCATTATATATTTACCATGAGTACAGCTATGACAAATACCATTCTAAAGCAGAGCGGATATTTCAGCTTAATTCTATCATGGGCGTTCCGGGGGAAGCTGAAAAAGGCGCTACTGTACCTGCTGCCATGGCAGGAATGCTGAGACAGGAGTATCCGGAGATAGAAAAAAGCGCCAGATTATTGCCGCTCTTCCGCGATGACAAGACGCTGTTAAAATATGAGCCCTCCAACGGTCCGGCAAGAGCTTTTTATGAGACCTCCGGTTTTATTGCAGACTCCTCCTTTTTCGAAATTTTTGATTATGATTTCATCGAAGGGGATCCCAAAACCGCTCTAGAGAATCCCAGTACAATAGTGGTCACTGAAGAAATCGCGAAAAAACTATTTGGAGATCAACCAGCCCTAGGAAAACAGATTCTGGTAAGCAGCAGTTCGAACGGAGACCATTATTACAGCATAGCTGGGGTATTTCGTCCCAACCCGAGACCGTCGCATATCGATGCGAGATTTTTTCTGTCCGTAGAAGGCGGGGGGCTAGAGGAGTTTATTACGGAGGCGACTACTTTGCTCAACAATAACATGTTTTTCACCTACCTGTTATTGAGGAAAGGTTCAGATCCAGCCAGTTTGGAGGAAAAATTTGACTCCTTTATCGAAAGAAACATCGGAGCCGAATTAAAGGCCAGAGGGGCAGAACGAAATTTATTCCTGACTGCCCTGGAGGATATTCATCTGGCTTCGGATGTCCAGCAAAACATCACCCCGGCTGGCAGTGTGAAGTACATCAGAATTCTTGCTTCTATAGCTATTCTTACACTGCTTATCGCCTGTATAAACTTCATGAACCTTTCTACCTCCCGCTCTTCAAAACGAAGTGTCGAGGTGGGAGTGAGAAAGGTTTTGGGCGCAGAAAAGAAGAATCTGGTATATCAATTTTTGGGGGAATCCCTTGTCCTTTCCCTGATCGCTTTTATCATAGGGGCCTTTCTTGTTCAGCTTCTGCTGCCCCTTTTTGAACAAATGGCGGGCAAACAAATAACTCTGGCCATTGAACAACAGTTCTACCTTTATCTTTTTTTTCTCGGTCTTGCAGTGATAACCGGGATTCTGGCCGGTAGCTATCCCGCTTTCTTTCTGTCTTCCTTTAAGCCGGTAAGGGTGCTCAAGGGGAGATTTTCAAACACCTTTGCAGCGGTATCGCTGAGAAAAGGGTTGGTTGTAGTACAGTTTGTAATTTCCGTAGTGCTGATCATCGCTTCCTTGGTGATTTCCGATCAGATGGATTATTTGAGGTCCAAGGATCTGGGTTTTCAAAAGGAGCATCAGCTTATTGTTCCCTTGAGAAGCGAAAATGCCAAATCCAACTACGAGAATCTTAAATCGCTGTTGAATTCTCAGTCTTCGGTAGAAGCCGTTGGCGCTTCCTTCCATTATCCCGGTATCGACAACCCCACAGACTGGCTCATGTATAAAGAGGGTAACAGTATGAAAAACGCGAAGTCAGTTTTTATCAATCGCGTGGACGAATCTTTTCTCCAAACGCTGGAAATAGCGCCCTTGGCCGGTAGGATTTTTTCCAGGGAATTTTCCGCTGACAGTGCAAACAGTATGGTCCTAAATAAAACGGCAATTGAGGAACTGGGATTTTCTTCTGCCGAGGAAGCCGTAGGAAAATGGATCGCTTTCGATTGGGAAGGTCAGCAGATAAGGTTTGGCGTGGTCGGGGTAGTAAAGGATTTTCATTTTAAGGACCTGCACGAAGAGATCGAGCCGTACGGGTTCCTGTTGAACAACACCAGTGATCAAAATTACCTGATCGCTCAACTCGGTGCCGGGGATATTGGAGAAAGTATTTCAGCCATTCAATCTGCCTGGGAAAGCCTTATTCCTGATGAGCCTTTCGAATACACTTTTCTGGATCAGGATTTCCAAAAAAATTATGAAGCGGAATACAGGTTGGCCGCTATGATCAGGTACTTTACCATTTTGGCTATCCTGATTTCCTGCTTGGGGCTTTTTGGATTGGTCACCTTTAGCGCGGAACAGCGGATCAAAGAAATCGGGCTTAGGAAGATTCTCGGAGCAAGTATGTCCAATCTGATCGCCCTGCTCTCTTTGGACTTTCTGAAACTGGTATTGCTTTCGGTTCTCATAGCCTCCCCCATTGCATGGTACGTCATGAATCAATGGTTGCAGACTTTTGCTTTTCGTGTAGAAATCGGTTGGCAGGTTTTCGTCTTTACCACCATTTTGGCTGTACTGATTGCCTTTATCACCGTAAGTTTCCAGGCCATCAAATCGGCAATGGCCAACCCGGTAAAGAATTTAAGGATGGAGTAAGAATTTAGATTTGACTTAGTCCTTGCCTGAGACCCTTCCTGAGTGCGCTCCAGACAAAGCTCCAAAAGGATTTGGTGGGATCCCTGAAGACCCGGATATTCTCCTGGACAGCATCCTCCGACAGCCCGTCATTGTCAATAAACAGATTGGCAATCGCTGAGATAACATCTTTCTTCTCCCCATTTTCCTTGAGGAGCTGGACCTTGAACTGGTTGTATTTCACTTTGACATCACCGATGGCAGAATTTGGGTCGCCGGAAAAAGTAAAACTGACAGACTGGAGTTTTCCAGTGGCCTTTACATTCATTGCCGGCCTCAGAAATTCATTAAGCGCTTCCGCTGGAACGGTGCCCACATCTCCTTTGAACAAGAATTCGTCCGCAGTATTGCTGATATCAAAGGACATGAAAATCTTCACAGGGACCACCTTTTCAAAACTGGCGTTTAACTGAATTGTCGTCTTCGGAAAATCCCTTCGATCCAGATTTATGTTCGTCAAATTCTCTATTTCTCCTCCGATCCCATAAAAACCTATCTTTGCGGGATCCGCAGCCCTTTTCAACTTTTCCTCATATACCACTCTGGAGTCGCTGATGCTTATTTTTTCCAGATCGATCTTAATTGGTAAGGTCCTTATCAGTTCGTTGTACAGTGGCTTTTTGTAGGCTGTGTCTGGTAAAAGCCTGTTCCTGTAAATTTGCAGGTCAACATTACCAATAGTCATCAAAGGACTTTTCAGATATAGCGAATCATGCAGAAAAGCCAGGTCAGGGTTCTTTAATTTTATGCTGTCCACGCTCAAAGCGATACGATCCATTTCGTGATCGACGTTTTGATCGAATTCCAATTTTGTGTAGTACGGAATGATCCTGAAGTCCATCATCCTCAAAGTACTCGAATCCCATCTCACTTCATTAGCCGTGATGAAATGCTCTGGATTCATATGCAGCCTTAGGGAGTCTGCACTTATCTTGTACGAAGAAAAAGCGAAAGGAATAGGTTTGTTCACGGTGGTGGAATCAATCCGGACCTCACGAATAATGATTTCTGGAAAGCTGACAAATAGTTTGTTTTTAATATTTGTGCCTGTCCCCTGCGGAATTTTCAGGGTACCAGAGGAGGCTTTAAAATTACGGATCAAGATCTCTTGACTGAACCGTTTGGTCTGTCCTGAAAAAAATGAGGTTTTTGATTGATTCTGATTCAGGCTGATCTCGGGATTTTTTAGAGTGAGGTCATCGACAATAATGCGGTCATTGAAGAAATAATCGAGGTATTCAAATCCTTGAATGACCATTTTATTTGTATAAAGGTGCCCTTCTCCGTCTCTAAAAGCCAAGTCTTTAATGATGATCTGTCCCAACCAGAGATTGACCTCGATCTCTTCATAAGTTGCTTTATCCGCCAGAAGTTCTTCTATTTTGTTCTCAACCCGCGAAGTGATAAAGATGCTGGCCCCAAAAAGGAGGAACAACAGACTAGCAATAACACCTAAAGTGGCCAGGGAAATGTTTTGTTTGTTTATCATCTATCGGCTGTGGAATAATGCATCAACTTAGCTGTATTTGGATTAAAAATCTCTAAACATATGCTAAATTTTTGAGGATGTGAGATAGTTACTCTCTCCAAAATCAGGAGGACTAGGGACCTACTGAATATTGGATTTAAAAAACTAGAAGAGGCGGCGGTTTTATTTCAGTAGGAAATTCCAGGAGCGGAATTTCTTTTTTAAAAAAACTGTCTCAGAAACAAAACATTAACATTCTTTTGTATATTACCTCCTAAACCTACTGATTCGCAACGGCTCAGTAATTAAAGCGAACACAGGGAACACCTTTGAGCATTGTAATCTATTTATCCTTTTAAGGTAATGTTTCTTGGCTCTGAAATTTTCTGGATCAGGTCCTCGTATAATTGTATAAGTGCTAATTCTTTAGAAGTGTTCAACACATAGAAGATTGGGAAAAAAGGCGAAAACAGGACAAGTTTATTTTATTGATCGAAATTAGGAATATGAGCTGCCAGTATGATAACCAAGGTAATTTTAAATGATAAAAAAGGAATTCATCGTAGTAGAAATAACCAGAAGGTTTTTACTGTTTCACTTATTTCTTCTTTTCCTCTTTTGCGCTGAACCCCAAGAGAAAAAAGAAGAAGAGGAGGCGCTTGCAAAGGAGCAATACCTTCCTCCTCCTAATGAGGTGGGCATCATGATTCTGGAAAAAGGCCTCTTTTACAAAGAATTGGTTTCCAATGGCCGGTTGATGGCTGACAGGCAAAGCACATTGCGATTTGAGGTCAGCGGAGAACTTAAAAATTTATCAGTGGAAAATGGGGACTGGGTACAAAAGGGACAAGTGTTGGCATCTATTGATCCCTTTCCGTACCGTCAGGCACTCTCGAGTGCAGAGATCTCTCTGAAAAGGGCTGAACTGGAGTTCCGGGATATGCTAGTTAGCCGAGGATACGATTCTGGAAAAAGAGAGGGTATTCCGGATAATCTCTACCAAATGGCTGCCCTGAGAAGTGGCTACATGGAAGCAGAAAACCAGCTGGAAAACGCCCGGGCCGACGTTATTTCCACTACCTTGAGGGCACCCTTTAGCGGCAAGATCGCCAATATAAAATTTAAGCTTTATGAGCAAGTCAATCAAGGTGCGGAATTCCTTACCTTAATAGACGATTCCGTTTTCGAAGTTGAATTTTATCTTATTGAATCGGAAATTGGTATTGTTAAGGAAGGGGAAGACGTGGAAGTACGTCCATTTGATACCAATCAAACATATAGAGGCAATATTACATCTATTAATCCTGTGGTACAGGAAAATGGAATGGTACAGGTGAAAGCCCGGATTAAAAATGACGGAAATCTTTTAGAGGGGATGAATGTAAAGGTTTGGATTCAAAAAGAGCTACCGGGAAAATTTGTGGTGCCCAAATCCGCAGTTATTTTACGGCAAAACCAGGAAGTGCTGTTTAAGTACCAGAGAGGGAAAGCATTCTGGACATATGTGGAAACCACCAGTGAAAATAGCTCCTCCTACGCGATAATACCCCATCCTGGAAAAAGTAGTGCCAGTCTAACAGTGGGAGATACCATTGTAATTTCAGGTAATCTCAACTTGGCGCATGACAGTGATCTGAAAATCATCAGCAGAAAAGAATGGGATGAAATCTTTATCGGGAATGCTGACGGTTTAGGTTCTAAACCCAAATAATCCCAAAACGGCAAGAAAAGTTAATCGCTGACAGCCCGGTTATGGTAAAATTTATAATCCAAAGGCCCATTGCCGTTTTAATGACGACTCTCGCCATCCTTATCTTGGGCCTAATGGCCTCCGGACAAATTCCCGTCTCTTTGATGCCTGATATTGATATTCCGGAAATCACTGTGCAGGTCGATGCCGACGATATGTCGGCCCGTGAACTAGAGGACGCAGTGGTTAGCCGGATGCGCAGGGAATTAATGCAGGTAAATTATCTGGAGGATTTGAGAAGTGAGACTTCCAATGGCAATGCAGTAATAAAATTGGATTTAGCCTATGGGACTGATATAGATTATTCATTTGTAGAGGTAAATGAAAAAATTGACAGGGCGATGGCATATTTGCCTCGGGATATCAAAAGGCCGCGCGTAATTAAGGCTAGTGCGTCGGACGTTCCGGTTTTTTATCTAAACCTTACGTTGAGGGGCACCAAAGCTACCGGGAAGAATGGAAGGGTGAATCAAAAATTCATCGACTTTAATCGATTCGTGAAACAGGTAGTTCGAAATCGTATCGAGCAGCTTCCTGAAGTGGCCATGGTGGATGTAAATGGACTTGTCTCAACGGAAATCCTGATAGAGCCGCACACCCAAAAGATGATCGCCCTGGGGGTAAGTCTGCGGGAAATAGAGTCTGCGATTATTCAACAAGACGTGGAGATTGGAAGTATTCTGGTGAAAAACAACCAGTACCAATACAATCTGAGGCTAGGGTCAAGCCTGAAGACAATTGAGGACCTGCAGAATATCTACATAAAAACCGGAAATCGTCTTTTCCAACTAAAAGAATTGGCAGAGGTCCATGAGCAGCCCGCCAAAAGAACTGGTCTGGTACTTTTCAACGGCAGAGAGGCTGTGACTATGGCTGTCATCAAGCAGGAAGATCAACGGATGGGGGCCCTGAAAAGATCGCTTAATCATTTGGTGGCCCAAATGAAGGAAGATTACCCCGAGGTAACCTTTACGATTGTGCGTGACCAGACTAAGCTGTTAGATTACGCTATAGGGAATCTGATCCAAAGCCTGCTATGGGGAATTTCGTTGGCTTTTCTGGTGATGTTCTTGTTTCTCAGGGATCTGAGGTCGCCTGTCCTGATCGGGATTAGTGTTCCCATATCTTTAGTGGTGAGCCTGCTGTTCTTTCACCTTCTCGATATTTCCATAAACATCATCTCCCTATCGGGACTCATCCTGGGCTCAGGACTGATGATAGACAATGCCATTATTGTGATCGACAACATCACGCAGTACAATGAAAAAGGCTACTCCCTTTCAGAGGCCTGTATTCAGGGGACCAATGAAGTCACAAAGCCTATGTTAAGTTCGGTTCTTACCACCTGCGCGGTTTTTATTCCACTTGTTTTTCTTAGTGGCGTGGCGGGAGCAATATTTTATGATCAGGCGATGGCTATTACTATTGGTCTCTTTGTTTCCTTGTTTGTCTCCGTGAGCCTGCTGCCGCTCCTGTACAGGCTGATGTACCTGAAAAGAAAGAAGAATGCCTTTTCCTTAGGTCTTAAAAAACCTGACACTCCAGCCTATTTGAGATTCTATAAAAAAGGGTTCAGGATTGCCATGAGAAAACAGAGCCATATGTCACTGATTTTCATCGCCTTGATCATGCTGAGCATCCTGATTTATTTCACTCTTCCAAAGAGGCAAATGCCAAAACTGACCACCGCGGAAACCATGCTGACAATCGATTGGAATGAACCTATTAATCTGGAGGAAAACAAACGTAGGATACTGCAGCTTGCAAATAAAATTGATCCCTGGCGGGAAAATTACAACGCTCAGGTAGGACAGCATCAATTTTTATTAGAAAGGAACACCGAGGCCAAATCTTCCGAGGCATCAGTGTATATAGAGGCTGAAAGTCCGCAGGACCTAAATCACATAAAAAGAGAAGTGAAACCTTACCTGCAACAGCTTTATCCGGATGCAGTGGTGACCTACGAAGAAGTGGACAATCTCTTCAACCTAATTTTCACCGGAAGCGAAGCACCGCTTACGGCGAGGCTGCGGGGGATGGGCGTTACAGACAACGACCGATATGACGGGCTAGAACAGGTATGGAAGCGTTTGCAAGCCGGATTACCTGGGATAATTTTGACGCCAATAGTTTGGGAAGAACAGATCGGATTACGGGCGGATATCGAGAAGATGAAATTATACGACATCAGCACCTCTGAGTTGAATACTGCCCTCGAAAAGGCTTTTAACGAAAGAGAAGTGTTATCCATTACTGGAAACCAGGAATTTATTCCGGTAGTAATAGGTAGTGAAGAAAAGGCAGTGAATGAAGTATTACAGGAGACACTATTGAGAACGAGCGACAGCACCTTTATACATGTCGGTCATTTCCTTACGAGAACCCAACTACGGGGTCTTCAAACTATCACTGCCGGAAAAGCTGGGGAATATTATCCCATCGATCTGGGGATTGCCGAGGCGCAGGAAGAAGAGATCATTCATAAAGTCAAGGAAATTGTAAAAGAAGCAGACTCGTATGACGTCAGTTTCACCGGCAGTCTCTTTCAAGGCCGGGAACTCGTAAGGGAACTGATAATAGTTTTCTCCATTACGGTGGCTTTACTGTATTTTATACTAGCTTCTCAGTTTGAATCACTTACTGTGCCCTTAATCATACTTGCAGAGATTCCGCTGTCGATAGCCGGTTCCTTACTTCTACTGCAACTATCGGGCATGAGCCTGAACCTCATGTCTATGATAGGCATAGTAGTTATGAGCGGGATCATCATAAACGACTCCATTTTGAAGATAGACACGATCATACAACTGCAAAAGAGGGGCTACAGCCTCTTGAGGGCGCTTTTGGTGGCAGGTCAAAGAAGATTAAAGCCTATTCTCATGACCAGTATTACGACCATCCTCGCACTTTTGCCGATTCTGTTGACAGGCGGTCTGGGCGGGGAGTTGCAAGCCCCTCTTGCGGTAGCCCTTATTGGAGGAATGTTGGTGGGTACCATTGTTAGCCTCTATTTTATCCCACTGTTTTACTATCAACTAGCCCGAAAGAAGCGTTATCCACATGAATAATTTGTTCAAGTATATCCTGTTTACTGCGATTTTTTTCCGCATCTTTTCTGCTTTTTCTCAGGAGAAGAAGGAGCCTCTGTCTCTTGAGGAAACTGTGGCTATTGCCCGAGAGAAATCCTTGCAAATTTTTATGGCTAAGCGTCAGTACGCCCTGGAATACTGGCGTTTTCGGTCCTTCAGGTCTAGACTATTGCCCCAAGTGAGCCTGGATATGGAACCTTTTACCTATAATCGCGCCTTCGTAGAGCGTTATGACGCGGATCTCAACGTGGATATTTACCGCCTCCAACAAAACTTAAACAGTTTTGCCAGGATATCTGTTAATCAAAATATTCTTTTGACCGGGGCTCAGATTTTTGTCAGCTCCAGTTTCAATCGATTGGTAAATTTTGGGGAAACCACTATTGAGAATTATAGCACCGTTCCCATACGGATAGGTTTGGTGCAGCCTATCATGGCCTTCAATGAACTTAAATGGCAGGATCGAACCGCAGCTCTTGAATTGGAGAAAGCTGAAAAGGAATTCCTCGCTGATCAGCAAGAAATCAACTTGCGGGCCGTTGAACTATTCTTTTCCTGGGCTTTGGCTAGTGAACGAGTTGCTATTATTCAAGAAAACAAGGAAAATGCTCAGCGGCTTTTTGAGATTGGTCAGGAACGATATAAATTGGGATCTATTGAGCGAGATGAGCTTTTAAACCTCGAACTGGAGAATTTCACCTTTACCACCAGTCTTGCAAAGGCAGAACAAGAAATGGAAGTGGCTATTTCAGATCTGAAGCTGTTCCTTAACCTCCAGAATTTATCGGGATACGCCCCCCTGCTCCCCAAAATGGTACTGCAAATGGAAATCGACCTTGATAAGGCGATGGAGTTGGCAAAAAAAAACAATCCTAAACTTCTGGAGACGTTAATTCAGGAGATACAGGCGGAGAGAGATTTGGACCGGGTTATCAAAGAAAACCGTTTCGATCTTTCTGTGGTCGCAAGCTACGGACTCAATCAACAGTCAAATGATCTCGAAAAAGCCTACCAACAGTTTCTCGATCAGCAAATTGTAGCCATCAATTTTAGTATGCCTCTGTTGGACTGGGGGGAGCGCAAGGGAAACATTCAAATGGCACGAATGACCCGAGATCTTGTCGAGGCACAAATCGAGCAGGCACAAAATGAGGTTTCTAGACAGCTTCTTTTAATCGTGAATAATTTCAATTTACAGGAAGAACAAGTAGTTGCGGCACAGCGAGCGCAAGTTATAGCCAAAGAATCCTTCGAAATTACGGAAAAGCGGTTCCTGTCGGGACAGGTGGATCTACTGCGTCTAAGTAACGCAAGAAATGCATGGCAGACAGCTATTGAGCAGTATATACTCAGCCTGAAAAAGTACTGGGAGTATTATTACCAAGTTCAACGACTTACCCTCTACAATTTTATACAGAACAGACCCCTCACACAAGACTTTGTAAAATTGTTGAAATAGCATGAGAAGCGAAATCATTTGTCCAAAATGGCTGAGGAACAATTGGGAATGCATCCCTATGAATCTGGCGCTCTTCTTAATGAATTATACTGGATGTTCATTCCCACGAATTTTTCCCCTATGCGATTGGATTAAGTTTTTTTTACTGAAGTTTTACGGATTCCTAATGGGTGGAGGATGTATACCAGAAGAAAAAATAATAGGAAAAGTAGATTATGTATTGTTTTCAATCACGGCATTTTGTTCAATTCGAACCACCTCATTAAGCTTGTAATTTGAGTATATCATGCAAAGGCAAAAATTCAATTCTTTTAGTGTGATAACCATTTTTATCTGCCTTGCTTTGATAGGGGCCGGCCTTGTTCCGATGCTGAGTGTCCAATTTACCCCCTCCCCTTCAACCTCCTCCATTCAGATATACTACTCCTGGCCAAATGCGTCAGCAAAGGTGCTTGAACAGGAGGTGACCTCGAGATTGGAAGGAATGTTCAATGCCATGAAAGGAGTGGAGTCAATCTCATCTACCTCTACAAAGGGTAGCGGGAGCATTAGGGTAACTCTTAAAAGGAATGTAAATCCAGATGCTGCTCGCTTTGAAATAGCAAATCTTGTCCGAAGGATTTATCCGGAACTACCTGAGGGAGTCAGTTTCCCGTATCTTTCGATGAATATTGCCTCTGAGAACACCTCTCCTGTGCTCTCCTATAGCATTAACTCCCATGAGAGTCCCTATTTTATCAAGAGGTATGTCGACCGTTACCTGGTGGCTGAATTTGCGACGATGGATGGAGTGGGACGGGTAAACGTATACGGAGCAGAGCCTTATGAGTGGGTGATCTCATATGATGCCAATCTGCTCTTTCAGCTAGGGATTCCAGTGGATCAGGTTATATCCTCCATTAAAACCTATCTTGGAAAAAAGGAACTGGGGAAAGGGAATCTAGTGACAGCGGGAAGTGATTTTGCGAAGCAGATTTCTGTCAACCTATTTTATCGGCCAAAAGAGGAGATTGACTGGCAGAATATCCCTGTTGGAAAAGTGGAAGAGAGGATAATTAGGTTGGCCGACATCGGCCAGGCCAGGTTTCAGGAGGCAGAGGTGCAGGCCTACTACCGTGTGAATGGAAAGAATAATCTCACCATGACACTGTACCCTGAAAACGGAGTCAATACCTTGCGCCTGGGGGAGGCAATTAAGGAAAAGATGGAGGAAGTGAGGCTAGATATCCCCTCCCAGTATCAGGTAAAGCTCGTAAATGATCGGGTGGAGCCGCTGAGCCAGGAACTTCAAAAGATCAAGCTGAGAAGCCTATTTTCACTGTTGATCCTATTGGCACTTACAACTATTGTTTACCGGAACTTGAAGTACCTGCTGGTGCTCTTCCTGAGTATAGCAATCAACTTATTGATTGCGGTCATTCTCTTTTATCTGCTAGAGGTAGAACTCCAATTATATTCTTTTGCAGGTATAACGATCTCATTTGGGATTATCATCGACAACACCATCATCATGATAGATCATTTGAGCAAGCAAAAAAACAGAAAGGCCTTTCTAGCCATTCTGGCAGCCAGCCTTACGACTATTGGGGCTGTAATGGTAATTTTTCTACTTGAAAAAAGCCAGCGTGTCAATTTGGAAGATTTCGCCATAGTGATTGCCATTAATCTTGGTGTATCTTTACTGGTGGCTTACTATTTTGTACCGGCGCTGCTGGAGAAGTTCAACCTGGGGCACTGGAGGGACAGGTTTTCGGTCAAAAGAAAACGGCGGGTGGTTTGGAGTACCAGAGTTTACTACAGGATATTACTTTCTTTTACAAAACCGTTTCTAAAATGGATTTTACTTCTGGCCGTACTGGTGGGGTTCGGTCTCCCACTGCACCTTGCACCGGGGGAGATGGAAGGTGGAGGAATCTGGGCCTCAGTCTACAACAAAACGCTCGGGAGTGAATTGTTTAGGCAAGAAATCAGACCTGTCCTGGAGCCGTATCTCGGAGGAACCCTAAAACTTTTCACCGATAATGTCTATGAAACCTCCTATTATGCCGAACCCTCAAGGACCAGCTTGAGAGTAACTGGGACCATGCCGGAGGGTAGTACTATCAAGCAACATAACCAGGCAGTGCAAAAACTGGAACATTATATCTCCTCTTTTGAGGAGGTAAGGCTTTACGAAACCAGCATTAACAGTAACAATTTTTCCGTTATAAACATATATTTCACCGAGGAAAGTGAAAATAATAGTTTTCCCTTTATACTAAAAACTCTGTTAGAAGCCAAAGTCAATAGCCTGGGAGGGATGGATTGGACGATTAGTGGTGTGGGTAGAGGATTTTCGAATGCTCTGGGCTCCAATACAGGTAGACAGCGTATAGAACTGCAAGGGTATAATTACGATCTTTTGTATGAATATGCGGAACTCCTTCGAATGAAACTGATGGAGGAATCTAATGGCCGGGTAAAAGAAGTGGATATTGGTGCAGGAGGTTACCGAAATGCCTCACCCTTCGAGTTCTATCTGGAATTCGATCCTGAGTTAATGGCTTTTGCTAATGTAGGGCCGAGGCTTTTTTACGACGAACTCCGGAATAAGCTGTATTCTGGTATGATAGCAAATGTGGTCCAGGAGAGTGAAGCGCAGGATGTAAAGTTGGTATCTGATCAGCATGATAAGTTGCACGTGTGGGATCTTCAGAATGCCCCATGGATAATTGGATTACAGCAATTTAAGCTGGACCAGTTAGCGGAGATCACTCGCAGGAAAACAGGTAATCCTATCGTAAAGGAAAATCAGAATTATCATCTGGTTTTGAGCTATGATTTCATCGGACCTGGTCCCTTGGGGAACAGGTTCAAAGATAAAATGACAGAAGAATTGAAGAATATTATGCCGGTTGGCTATAGTATTGCCGAAGCTTCTTATGCGAGATGGGATAAAGGAGAAAAGAAGAATTATCTCTATATTCTGGTCGTTGTGGGCATCATTTTTTTTATCTGCGCAATCTTGCTGGAATCCTTGTTGCAGCCCTTGGCGATCATAGCGATGATACCAATTTCATTCATCGGCACTTTCCTAACCTTTTACCTGTTTGGGTTCAATTTCGACCAGGGGGGGTATGCCTCTTTGATATTGTTGTGTGGAATAAGCGTTAATGCGGCTTTATACATCATCAACGATGTTAACAACTTAAAAAAGGCGTCTCCGTGCAGGGATACCCTGAGAATCTATTTAAAAGCTTTTAATAAAAAGGTTACCCCGATCCTTATTACAATCTTCTCTACCCTCGCCGGGTTGATACCTTTTGTGTGGGCAGGACAACGGGAAACTTTCTGGTTTTCCTTTGCGGTGGGATCTATTGGAGGAGTAATATTTTCTCTAATTGGCATACTTGTCTATCTTCCGTTATTCATCAATTGGAGGTATAAGGTTGATCATCCAGTTGAAGGTAAGTCATTAGGGAAATAATGAACAAAATCGGTTTTGTTGTACCCTGGTTTACAAGCTTGATATTCCTTGGAAACGACAGAATTTTAATGAGTCTTCAGAAAGCACATTTGTAAGACATCAATCTGTAAATATCCTACGTATGAGGAGTTGGGGATATTGTAGCTAACCATTAATAAGGCAGTAAAATCATTTTGTGGTGCTTGAACAAATAAAAGAGAAAATAAATGATAGGAACATGTTTGATAGTATTGGCAGGCCGATTGAGCTCTTGTGTCGAAGACACAAAAAGAATCCAAATTTTGAGTCTTAATTACCCATATTCCATCTACGTGCTGGAAGAAACAACAATAGAAACTAAATTTCTTGGATGTTGTAGAAGATTATGATTTAGTAAAAGCCTTTAACTAAAGAAGAGTCGGAAAATCCAAGTGCTTTTTACTAAAGAAAATATTGTTATTCTCGATAAGGATATTGCAAAATCGTGTTTGTCTATGATAGGACGGGAAAGATCCCTAGAAAGATCGGCAGCGTTGGCAAGGCATTGGTTAATTTTACAGTATCAGGATATATTGGTCGATTCTAAAAATGACATTCCCACTATATATGGTAGGCCAAGCAGAAATGGAAACGATAATCGAAGGGCTTTAACGGACTTGGAACCAAACAAATGTTAAATTTAGGAGAATAAACTTTGGGGCTATTTCAGTTCATTGCCATTGATTTTCCCCCGTCGAAGCTCACGAAGGACATCTTATAAGTATTCTTCATTCACAGGTTCCGGTGCTTTTTTAACGTTGAAAATATGTCCAAAAGCAGAAGAATAGGCGCAGAGGATAGTACAGATTTTGAAAATCCCAGAATCCACAACTTTAGGAATTTGAAAAGCTTAAAAAATAACGGTTGAATTCCTTATAAGTTACGTACATTCCTTTTCCTGAATAAATAATTTCCCAGTAGGTGGTTTTCCCAGTAGGTGGTTTGGAGTAGTTATCGACTTCTTAAGAATGGCTTT